>CAZCUX010000031.1:67200-82106 GCA_964502005.1 uncultured Enterobacterales bacterium | reverse complement strand
ATGAGCTCATGCGCAGAGGTCAAAGCACGTTCGACCTTGTTGGATGAGCTCATGCACCGAGGTCAAAGGTCGTTCGACTTTTTGGATGAGCTCATGCGCAGAGGTCAAAGCACGTTCGACCTTGTTGGATGAACTCATGCGCAGAGGTCAAAGGTCGTTCGACCTTGTTGGGTGAGCTCATGCGCAGAGGTCAAAGCACGTTCGACCTTGTTGGGTGAGCTCAACCGCAGAGGTCAAAGCACGTTCGCCCGGTTTGCCGGCACACGCGCCTTCGACCGCCGAGAATGGACATCGGAAACGAGGGCCGTTCTTTCGTGGCCAAACCTCGTGCGGTGGCGTTGCCGCGCCGTCACAATGGTTTTGCCTGCTCTCCTGGTCCTCTCGTTTTGCGCTGCTTGTTGCCGCAAGGCCAGGAGCGGTGGGGGGGATGGCGTCGGTCGCGGTTTCGTCGCGTATGGGGGCGGCTTTGCGTGCGCGCCCCCAGCCTCCTTTGCAGGGCGCGTCAAACGCCTCCAAGCGGCGTTGGTTCTGCGGCCGCCTGCCTGCCGGCGTGCGCGGTTGGCGCTGCTCGCCTTCGCCCGTCGCGGGCGGGTCCCCATCCTGTTGGTCTGCCTTGTCGCCATCGACGTTGCTCCGATAGCGTCGGGCGAGCCCCTTTGCCCGCTGGCGTTTGTGCGCCGGTGCGTCCGCGTCGTTCGTGCGCGGTAGCGTGCGTGGTTGTCGAAGTGCGCTGCGTAGCCTGCGGTCGCCGCCTGTCCCTGCGTGGGCGCGACTGCGGGGACGTTCGTAGAGCGAAGCGCCGTGCCGCCAAAGACTTCGGGAGGGGGGCGCGGAAGGATAGCGTCCGCGTGCTTTGGGGAGCCGTGGGTTGATGACCCCTTATGATTGCTTTGGCTAAGTGTGCGCGACTGTGCAGTGCTATAGCGTTTTTGGGTACCCATCTGTCCGAAGCATCGATATTGCTTGTCGCTCATAAGGAGCGAACGAATGAAGTTTCATCGCATAATGCTGTTGGGGATGGGCTTGTTTCTCGCTGTCACGGGGTGCAAACACGCCAGGCACGTTGTTCAAACGGTGGATGTGCAGGCCCCTGTGGCGGGCGCGAACTGTGCGTGGGTCTCCGCGGGAACAGAGTTGGACATTTGGTTTGGTATCGTCTGGAAGCACAAGTCGACGCCCATTGACCAGCGTCTTTATTACTGCTGCAATGAACCGCCTTTGTCTACGCCCGCGATTTGTCAGCGCGCGGTTTGGCAGAGCACCCCGAGTGTGGACGGGAAGCCGGGCGGCACTGCGTCTACCTTCGCTTCCTCGAGCTTCGGCGCGCTCGCGAAGTCCACCGCAGCGAAGGTACAGTCCGCCGCGGTTTCTGGCACCGGTGCATTGGTTGCAAAGGGGGATGAAGGCAACAGTCCGAGCGAGGCGGAGGCGAGGGGCGCCTCTCCGTCTTCCAGCACGAGTGCATCGGCTTCAAATACCGATGAAGACAAAGGTCCGGGCCCGGCGGAGGTGGTCTCGAGCGCCCAGGCATTGCCTGTTGCGACCCAGTCACCCCAAGCGAATCCAGACGCTTGCAGGAAGAGTACTTCTGACGAAAACGTCCGGTTCACGGCTACCTTGTACGAGGCTGTAGGATTGAAGAGATTCGTTGGACAGGTGGGATGGGTCTCGAGCTTGGACTTGGTCTGCGGATACCTAGCACAGGGTGTTACCGAAGATGATTTGCATGAGGCGGCCCGGTCGATTGCTGACTTACGGCCCGAGGATGCAGAGGCGTTTCGGCGGCAGTTGTCAAAGGCTTTGAAGTCGAAACAGGCAGAGTAGGCGCGCGGTACATCGCCGGCGCAGCCTCGTCATCGGCCAGCGCCAGTTGGTTGTTCGGGCGCGAGAGGCCGGCGCACACGTCGCGCCTATCGGCGGGTGTGCGTCGCCTGTGCGAGCGCCGGCTTTGGGCAAGAATCGAAACACCCCGCAGCGGCGGCCGCGGGGTGTGTGTTGGCGCACTGTTTGGCGGTCAGCTTTCGGTGTCTTCCGTGGGATTGTCGGCTGCGGGCGCAGCTTCCGCTTTGTCCTTGCTGCGCGGGCTTGGACGCCGCCGCGCCCGCGCCGTCTCATCCGCCACCACCACCGGCGCCAACAAGGCCTCCAGCGCGCCTTCATCGGCGGCGTATTGCCCGAGGATGCCCGCGACGACGCGCACGAAGGTGGCCTGCGCGGTGTTGCGTGCGTCTTCGAGGGTGCCCCACTCGACGCGCTCGCGCTCTTCGCGCAGTAGGTCGGCGAAGAGGGCCTGCTCGGCGGCGAGCTCGCTGGCGATGCCGCTGACGCCAGCGGTGGCGACGGCGGCGGCGTGTTCGGCGTGTTGCAGCACGGCGATGACTTCGTAGTTGGCGCCGGACTGCTGAATCCACGGCAGCCGGATGTGGCTGAACAGGCCGGTGGGGAAGGCGGCGCGCGCGAGGTTGTCGAGGGCTTCGGTGGGGCGCCCGAAGGTGTTGGCGTCGTCGATGGCCACCTGGATGCGCTTTTCGAGGAGCGTGAGCAGCGCGTCGATGCGCCCGTCGGCGGCTTGCAGCGCCGGCCGCGAGTTGGAGCGGGACTTCTGGTTCTCCCAGCGGCCCTGCAGCACGCGCGTGGCCTGCTCGGCCTCGAGGGCGGCTTGCGCGATGGCGGCGAGGCTGCCGACGTCGGCGCGCGCGTTGAGCAGGGGCACAAGGGCCAAGAGCGCGGCCAGTCGCTCGTCGACCGTGAGCTTCCGAATGTTGATGAAGCGTTCGAGCATCATTGTGGGCCTCCCGTTGTGTGTGCTGCAATGCCGTATGCGCGCACGCCTCTTCTGTGGGAACGGCGTGCGGCGCGGCGTTTTGTGGCTGGTGCGCTCGGCCTGAGCGACCGCTGGCACTTGTACCATCAGTGCGCCTGCGTGCGGAAGTTTTCGTGCGCGAAACATTCGTGCGGGGGAGCGCGTGGGTCGAAGGCATCGTGGGGAGGCTGTTCTTGTGTAGGTTGTGTGCGGTGTGTTTTTGGGCTTCGGTTTGTGGGGCGCGCGGCTGCGTTGGGGGCTTGTGTGGTGCGCGCGTGGGGGTTGTGCGCCTGCGTGTTGCGCGTCGGTGTGGGTGCGGTCGCGCGTTTTGGTTGGTCGGATGCTTGTTTTGGTCTATTGTCTGCCGGAGTGGGCGCAACTGTGCGTGGATAGGGTGCGAACGCAGCGCGCGGCACCTACGCCGCTTGCTTCTGTTGTGTGTGCGCCTATGTCCCGCGCGCGGTGGCGCGATAGGCAGTTGTCGTGCGCGTCTGCGCGGGGTCACGGGGGTCGTTTGGGTTTCGCGTGCGCTGCGTTGCCGGGTGCGTGCGCGCGCTTGTGCGCGGGCCTGTCGTTCGGTATCGTGGCCCGATGCCGCGCTCCGAACCCACCCCGTCTGCATTGCGTGCCGCCTTTTGCTGGGAGCGCGTGGACCGCGTGCCGAACGAGCCGGACACCACCGCCTTCAAGCGCCGCGCACGCTACCACCAAGCGTGTTGGCGGGAAGGCCAGGGCCTCTCGTTGGGCACGCACCCCATTCGGCCGTCGCCGTCGAACCCCGGCCGCCCGTTGGGCAGCCGCCTTGTGTGGGCCGAGGCCCTCTCTACGGAGGCCAACTTTTTGTCGCCCGCTGCGGCACACGCGGCGGCGGCCCGTTGTGCGCAGTCCGCGCGGCAGCCGTTCCAGACGTTGTCCGTCGCGCGCCTCTACGCCGACCTCTTGTCGTCGATGCCGCTTTGCTTCAACGTGTTTGGTCCGCTGTGGGCCGATGTGGACCGCGCGACCGCTGCGTTGCGTTCGTGTTGGCCCGATACGCCGGGCCGTGTGTCGGAGGTGCGCTTCGAGTGGTCGCCGGGGCGCCGTTTGCGCGGTCGTTATTTGGAGAACCAGTCCGCGTTTGACGTTGCGTTTGTGTTGGACCTGCCGGGGGGCGGGCGCGGTGTGTTTGCCGTAGAGACAAAGTACCACGAGCATTGGGTGAAGCCGGCACCTCTTTCGCCGTTGGCTTCCGCGCGCTTGTGTGCGGTCAGCGACCGCGCGGCCGTGTTTGTGCCCGAGGCGTCATTGCCGCTGTCGCGTGCGCCGTTTGCGCAGCTCTGGCAGGACCATCTGCTCGCGCTGTCGATGGCCCAGGACCCCGTCGAACCGTATGCGTGGGTGCGCTTCGCGTTGCTTTCGCCGCGCCGCAACCCCAATATTTCGCGTGGTGTGGCCCAATATTCGGCCTTGCTGCGCGACCCCCGTTCGTTTGTGTCTGTCTCCCTCGAAGACGTGCTGGCGCGCTTTCCGTATACGCCCGCGGAGCGTGCCGCGCTGCACGCGCGCGATGTGTGGTGAGGGCGCGGCGTTGTATTGGGGGGCTTGTGCCGCTTTTGTGTGCGTTTGACCCACCTGGGGGATAGCGCGGTCTTTCCGTTTCCGCTAGGTACAGGAACCGTTCCGGGAGGCACCCGATGGGTTTTCGGTTTCGCAAATCGCTCAAGTTGCTGCCGGGCGTGCGCCTCAACGTGGGCACGGGGGGTGCGTCGTTGTCGCTCGGCGTGCGGGGCGCGTCGGTCAATGTTGGCACGCGCGGCGCCCGCATGACGGTGGGCATTCCGGGCACGGGCTTGTCTTGGTCGGAGTCCCTAACCAGCAGCGCGGGGCGGCGCGGGGGCAGGGCGGTCGAGGCCGACCAATTCTCGTCGACGGCGTCTCTGCGCGATGCGGCTTCGACGCCCGGCCTTACGTTGGTGCATGCAGGCTCGGGGCGTCGGATGTCGGCGCAGCAGATTCGCGCTGCGTATGAGCGCCTGCAGCGCGAAGAGGACCGCGCGCAAGCACAGGCCGAGCTAGACCAACTGCAAGAAGAGCTAGACCAACGCTTGCAAAGCTGGCGGGATATGCCCCGTGTGATGCGCATCGAAGACATGGGGCCGCTGTTGGTAGAGCGCCCGTTTTCCAACACAGCGGAGCCGCCCGAAGCGCCGGACCTACCGGGCGCTGAAGAGGTGCTGCGGCGGGAAGCGCGCTTGCGCGCGGAGGCTGCGTTGGTGCCGTTGCCGGCGGAGGTCTTTTGGCGCGCGCGTGCGCTGTTGGCGTCGTGTGCGGGGCTTGTGTTTGGCGTGTGTGCGCTCATTTGGGCGCCCTTCCCGATTCCCGGCGGCTTCTTGGGCGGGTTTGCGTTCCTTTTGGCCGCGCCGGTTGTGCCGCCTGTGTTGGTGTGGGTTTGGAGCCATCGTGTGCGCGCCGACCGCTTGCTGTCCACCGACAAAGCAACGGAGAAGGACTTTCAGGAGCGTTGGTCCAAGCTGCGCCCGGCGTTGGTGCAGGTCCACGCTGATGAGTTGGCAGAATACAACGCGGCCGTGTCCAACGCCGAATCGAACTGGCAGCGCTTTGAGGCGTATCGGGTGGACGTATACCGCCGCTTGATTGCCGGGGAAGAAGCGCTGGTTGAGAGTGTTGTGTCCAGCGTTCTGGAAGACCTCGACTTTCCGTTTGAGGCGGCGGTCGAGTATGCAATGGAAGACATCACCAAAGGCTATCTCCACGTCGACCTCCCCGAGCTTGAAGACATCATCCCCCACACCCGCCACCGCATCCTCAAGGATGGTCGTCGCAAGGAATCCAATCGTACGGTCGCAGAGCGCAACGCCCTTTACGCCGACCTCGTGTGTGGCCTCGCGCTCCAGTTGGCGTCGGAGGTCTTCTTCTCCGCGCCCACCCACCAAGAGGTCTTTATCGCGGCTTATACCCAGCGCAAAAACAATCGCACGGGTGAGTTCGGCGATGATTATATTTATGTTTTGCGCATTCCCCGCGCGATGCTGTACGACATCGACGCCGAAACCATCGACCCCTTCGCGTTTGTCCAACGCTTGCCCGGCCATATCCGCCCTTCGTCCAATCGTGCGTTGAAGACCTTGCCCGCGTCGGTGTTGCCGGAGTGGGTGTCGGAGTTTCGGGGGCCGCGGTTGGAGGAGGTGTGAGGGGAGGGTTTGGCGTTTTTTTTGGGGAGGGGCACGCTATGCGAGGTGTCGCAGTTGCTGGTCGGCGTCGAGCGCGCCCGTAATCCCAATCGTATCGCCCCTTTTTTCGTGCTTCGTGACGTCCATCACGAATCCTCCGGCAGTGAGGCAAGGGTAGCTTGCGTTGGGGTCGTAGCCTTTGAAGGCGCCGACAGGTGGGAGGTGGGTCGCGTTGCAGCAACCGGGTGTTTGTAATGGCTTCCAGGACGCCGAACGTTGGGTAGAGCCGGGAGCGTTCGAGACGTGGTTGTGCGATGCTGCGCGCCGTATCTTGGACTGCCGCAGCGTTGCGGACGGTCTGGGCGGCGCGCAGTTGCGCGGCGCTTTGGATGCCCACCTTGGCCGAATCCCTTTGGTGAAGAGCCTTTGCGCGTGGTTGGCGAGGCGCCATCAAATTTCGGTGTGCAGCGCGCTATTGTCGCGAACGAGAAGGTGCCGCCCCCCGCATCTCCCACTCCGCCCAAAACGCAAACGCCCCACAATACGCGGGGTTATTGTCGCACCGTGGCACGCCCTTTTCGTCGAAGTGGACCCAAGGCGTGCTGCGGTGCCAATGCTCGGGGAGCCGAAAGGAGTCGCCTTTGTGTGCCATTAGCACGATGGCCATATAGGCAAACCAAATGGCGACGTGGCGTCGGTTGTATTGGGGGGCCAGCCAGCGCACCACGCGGGCGTTGTCGCCGAAGCGTTGGGTGAGCCGTTCGCCCAGCTGCTCGATGGCGGGCAGGCTGAGGTTGGCAATCGCGATAGGGAATACCTTCGAATAGCCGTCGGGGTGCCCGGTGCGGGTGAGCGCCGTCGATAGGACGACCATCCAAATGCCCATCCATATGCCGTATAGCAGCTTGCTAAGTGGCTGCCGGGGCATCGTGGCGGGGTCGGTCATCAGCAACGCAATCGCCAGCACCGTGAGCGGCTGCGTGAGGCACGGCCGCGTGAAGAAGTCCCACGCGACCATCTTTGCGCCGGCCAACACGCCGAGGCTGACGAGCACGATGGGAAAGTTGCGTTGTGCGACCAACGCAAGGAGCAAGATGACCTCGATGATGTTCGGCGCGAGGGTCATGCCTTGGTCGACGGGCTGCGACACGAAGAGGGAGGGCGCTATCAGAAATCCAATGCCGACGACGCTCAAACCAAATGCGGAAGGATTGAAGATATGTCGACCATTGCGTCGCAGGAGGTGTTTGGACGCAAATGCGGCGACAATCAACAGCACCATCAGTCGCGGTGTGAGATACCACTCGAATAAGTTTGCGCTAAAGACAATAGGCAGCGGTTGGAAGGTGAGGCGCGCTTTGCGGTAGACGGCGAGCTGCAAGGTAAGGTCGACCAAATAGGCAAATGCCAGCTGGCCCAGCAATACGGGTATCCAGGTGTTGACTTGTGGGTCGTAGAGGCGCCAATAGGTGAAGATGCTCGTTTGCAGCAGCGCGGGCACCAGATGGTTGCGTTGGAATACGCCCGTGACTTCGATGCGTCGGGTGGCGGCGAGCACCGCCAAGACGACCGCCCACAGGCCGCCTGCGAGCAACCTATACGTTGGCAAGGAGGGCCGCGAGATTCCGTGCCAGTCGGTCGCGATGGGGCCATCGCGTTTGCGGATGCGCTCGGCGGCTTCGATGAGCATGGCCGGCACCTCTTCGCCGTCGGTCCACGCTTCGATGCGGTACGAAAAGTGGGTGCTGCGTTTGGCGTTGTCTTGGGGGGTGCGGCTGACGGCGAGCCACCCGGCCTCCCGCCCTTGGTCGTCTTGGAGCGCGAAGCGGGTCTCTTGGGCGTTGGCCGTGGGCGCTGCGAACCGAATGGTGCCCCGGTGGCGGTGCTCCGCGCGCAGGTCGCCGATGAGCGCCGCCATCTCGTCGGCGCTGGGGGCGGTCGGGGGGGCCGGTGCGGGCGTGTCTGCCTGCGCCTGTCCGGCGAGTGCGGCCAGCGCGGCGAGGAGGGCCCATCGGTAGTTCCAGCGGCGCACCAGTGCTCCATGGTTGCCGCGAGTCTACCGCGACGCAGAGTGCTTGTGTACGCCGGGCCGCTGCCGCACGGCCCCCCCTCGGGGGCTTCCTGCGCGGAGACTTCGGCTCCGCGCTGCCGGCGAGACCTTGGGCTCGCCGGCGGTCGCACCGACGCCATCGGCGGCGGTGCGGCCCCCCAAAACATTAGCCTTCGACAAAGACGCCGTCGTGATAAAAGCCCAAGCCGTGCAGGTACTTGTTGACCGCGGCATCGTCGACAAGGATGATGACCAGCGTATTGACGGCACCCGGTGTCGCGCCGCCGAGGGTCCACCGGCCGCTGCCTTCGCCGAGCTTTTGGTGGCCGAGAATCTGCCCGTTGACGAGCACGCGGATGCCGTCATCGACCGCGCCCGTCTCGATGGTATACGTGCTTGGGTCGGCGTCGGCGGGTAGATAAAAGTCGCACAAAAAATAAGTAAAGGTGGCTTGTGCGAACTGCGTCACCGTGCTGGTTTCGTCCCAGTCAAACGGCCCCGTCGCCAGCACTGGCGCGCCCGCATTGGCGATGACATAATCGCGCAGCAGCGCAAAGTCGCCGCTGACGTCGCTGCTCCCCGACATGCCGTGCGCGCCCGAAGGCTCGTAATAGTAGACGTCCTCGTCGCCGTGGTGGTCCACGACGTAATCGGCGCTGGTGGTGGTCGAAACGGGCACGCGGGGGTCCCACACATACCAGCCCGTGCTAAAGCCTTCAAATGGGATGCCGTTGCCGAAAACGTCGGACTGCTGCTCTTGTCCGTCGGTGCTGTGTACGCGGAGCGCGCCTTCGTCGGCGCTACCATCGACGGGGTTATAATGGACCCAAAGCTCGAATGA
The DNA here is from genome assembly GCA_964502005.1 of uncultured Enterobacterales bacterium. Lineage (GTDB taxonomy): Bacteria > Myxococcota_A > UBA796 > UBA796 > UBA2385 > CAJWOS01. The sequence goes on along the minus strand of CAZCUX010000031.1, from coordinate 73,242 downwards.
ATCGGCGGGACCGAGCGTAAACGGCAGGCCAGGCGTTGTGGCGGGGTCGAGCTGCATCTCGGCGCTGTTCGCCGAGAAGCCGATGTCGTCGATGAGCAGGGGCGACGCGCCGAGGTTTTCGGCGACGAACCGCGCGGTGCCGCTCTCGCCTACGCCCAATACGCCAAAGTCCCATTCGGTCGGCGTGAGCGAGAGGATGCCGGGCCCCGCTTCCCCGACCTCCGCCCACAGCGGCACATCGGTGGTAGGCGCGCGGGGATCTGTGGCGCGCACGGTGAGGGTGTCGGCCCACCCACCCGCGCCTGCCGGGCCGAATGTGAGCGCTACATCCGTGCTCTCACCGGCTTCGAGCGTGCCGATGGCGTCGTGGGTCATGCTCCATTCGACGCCGCTCGCGAGCACGAGGTCGGTGATGTCGAGAGGCGCTGTGCCGACGTTTTCGAGGGTGACAACCGCGCTCGCGGTCGAACCGCGTTCGACTTCGCCCAAGTCGACAGCCGGCGGGGACACGCGCAACGCAGGCGCCGTTTCCTCGTCGCTTTCGCCTTGTGTCGGCGCATCTTTACCGTGGAAGTCGTATTCGCTGCATGCGACACCGCCCAAACATACCAGCAGCCGTCCATTTCGGGCGAGGCGTGCAGAAGAAAACGATACCACCGGGCACCTCCGTTTCGGGAAAGTACCACAGTTTCGGCGCGGCACCAACCGCGTGGCCAGCCGCGCCCGGTCTGCGTCTGTTCGCGACGGGCGCAGCGGGCTTGCGGCTTGGTGCGGGCGCGCGAATGGCCGCACTAACGCGACGTGCCGTGTACAACCGCGATGGCGTCGAGGTCGAAGCCGCCCGTGTTGCCTTCTTCGGGGTTGACGCCGGTGTCTTCGATGCGCACGAAACGCGCGGCGGTGAGGCCAAGCTCGGCGATGTCGAAGGCGTCGCCGCCGGCCTCTGCGGGGTTGGTGGGGTCGAGCGCGTTGGCGTCCGGGTTGGCGTAGACCGGTCGCACGCCTGCACAGCCCGGAAAGCTGTTGTCGACGTCGGTTTCGTCGCACGGGAAGGTGTACCAGGTCTCGCCGTCTTCGCTCACCGACACCCGCCCGGTTTCGAGCCAGCCAGGGAAGGGGTTTTCGAAGACGAGGAAGTCGGGGCCGGGCTCATCGACGATGGTGATGTCTTGTAGCTCCAGCACGATGCTCCCGCCGCCACCGAGCGACACTACATCGAGGGAGCCGCTGCCACCGCCTGCGCCTTTGGGCGCGCCGAGCACGATGTCGGGCAGCTTGTCGGCGCCGAAGCCCGCCGCGCGACCGGGCGAAAACGAAACGACGGCGTCGGCGAAGGGGTCTGGGCCGTCATCTTCGGGCGTGCCGGTGTCTTCGATGGGCGCTGCGGTGCTACCGGTGGTGCCCTCCGATGTGCCGGAGTGGGTGCCGTCCCCTTTTGGGGGTTCGGCGCAAGCGACGGCGAGTACCGTCAAAAGGCGCAATTGGGCGAAGTCCACGTGAATCCTCCATCCCGAGAAACACGTTGGGGGAGGTCGTGAGGTCGGTCTCCTGGCTGCGAGTTCAACTGCCGTCCGCACCTTCCCAGAGCCCATCGGGGTTCTAGTGGTTTTTGCGGGGGCATCCCTCGTCACAGTGGCGGGGGCCGCTCCGGCTCGCCGCGGGTAGCGGCTCCGGATTCCCGGTGCTGTCCCTTGGGACAGCCCCTCACGACGGCTGCGTTCTCGACGCCGACGACGTGTCGGCGCCCCTTGGACCCAACAGCAGAAAACCCACCGCGGGCCGCAAGTGCAGCGCGATGGGTTTAGGGGGGCCGTGGCATTGTGTCAACGGCCAAACCAGCGATTGGCGCCTACCAGCCCTCAGCGAGCGAGAGCACGATGGGCTCGAAAGTGCCGACGGTGCCGTCAAGCGTGAGCGCGCCGTCGGAAGCGCCCGTGTAGTCGATGCCGTTGACCGGCACCCATTCGCCGCCGCCTTCCATATACAGGTTGGCCCATACGAAGTAGTCGCCGGTTTCGAGCATTGGCTGAATACGGACGGGGTACCGCTCGCCCGCGCCAATCGACGGCGCCTCGATTTCGGCGAGGATAGCGTCGGGCGGGCCGGCCGGCGGAATCGACGCGTACAGCGCGATGGCCAGCGAGCGGGGCGTGCCGGTGAAGGACTCTGGCGCGACGAGGGTTCCGCAAAATGCGCGGTCTTCGTCGCAGATGGCGGCGTCCGGGATTTCGGGGCCGCTGCTTTCCGGGAACGACGAGTAGTCCACGGTTTCCGCGGCGCCGGTGTCGGTGGTGCCGCTGGTGCCGGACTCGGACTTGGCCGAAGAACAGCCCACGAGAAGGGCCGTCAAAAGGAGAATCTGGTTGCGCATGAAGGCTCTCACGGGGCTTAGAAGGTAAAGAGGCAGTCCAGCTCCGACGGAATCATCACGTCGGGCGTGGCATAGAGGCGGTAGGTGCGACCGGCGGTGAGCACGGGGGCCGAGCCGTCCGCGGGCACCATTTGCTGCGTGCCGGCGGGAATCTCGCCGGGCGTTACGGTGCCGGATTCGAGGGGACGTGCATCGGGCGTGACGTAGACGGCCCAAACGGTGCCCTCGGGCCGGTCGAGGTTGGGCGGGAAGCCGGGGGTGTTGGCGTCGGTTTCGAGGATATAGACCTGCCGCACGCCCGCGCCGTTCCACACGAGCGTGCCGTCGACGACACCTTCGTAGGGGTCGATGCACGCGACGGGCTCGCGGAACAGGCGCCCAAAGAGCGCTTCGAACTGCCCGGCGGCGATGTCGAGGTCTTCTTGGCTGCCGTCGCGCCGTTCGAATTCGGCGGTGAAGAACGCGGCGAGGCGGTCGGGGTCGGTCGACGCGAAGAGGGTGTGGGTGCGGTCGAAGCCGTGGTTGACGTCTGCCTCGAAGTGGCCGAACAGCGAGTGCTCATCGAACATTCCAGCGGCCATCGCCAAGCGCGCGTTGGTCATGGAGTCGGTCCACACGCCAGGCGCGTTGGCGTCGAAGCCGGACGTAAAGCCCGAGCCGACGCCCGATGCGTGGCAGCAGCTACATCCGCTGGCTTCGATTTGCCCGCGTGCCCAGTCCGCCTCGGCGACCCAATCGGCATCTTCGAGGAGCGCGTCGTCGGATTCGTAGGCGCGGCCGGGCTTGGTGAACCAGGGCGGGCCTTGGGTGAACGGCGCGGCGCAGGTGGACATATCGGTGAACTGCAGGCCTTCGGGCACGTTGCCGGAGAAGGCATCCCACACGCAGACCATCTCTTGCCCGTCGTCGCCGATGACGGTCTCGGTGCCTTCGGGCAAGGGGGGAAGCATGTCCACAGGCGTACACACTTGCTCGGGCCACAAGAAGGGCGTCTCGCCGAGGAGGGTCTGCACATCGTCAGCGGGGGGCGCGATGTCGTAGGCGGTCCACGCGAGGTCGATTTCGGACGGCTCGCTCTTTCCGGAATCCTCGGATGCGCCGCATGCGGCGAGGAGTGCGAAAGAAAGGGGCGCGATGGGAAAAAAGTGCGACAGGTGGCGGTGTGCGTGCATGTCGACCTCCGATTGTCCCCGTGTCTTACCCGCATCTCTCTGTGTGTGCAAACTATGTTCACAAAACGAGACACATTCTCGTTACGGAGATCTCTCGGTGTACAAGCGGCGTGCGCCCGGTGGTCGCCCGCCGGCCGCGGAGCCGGGGTCTCCGCGGCACCCAAAGGGCCTGCGCTGGTCGCTGGGTGCGGATGGCCCCCCGGGTGTAGCTGTCGGGCTGGGCCGAGGGCTTGGGCGACCCGCTGGGGGCCTTCCTGGGCACGCGGGCGGTGCGTGTGCGATACTCCGGGAAACCCGAGGTGCGCGTGACGGTGGTGCTGTTTTTGTTGGTCTTCTGTGCGGTGGTCGGTTGGCTGGTCGCGGCGGTGTCGGGCGTTTGCCTCGTGTTCTTGTATCCCCACCCCGACATCTCGCTGTTTCGGTATATGTTCCGCGGGATGTTGATGTTCGATGCCGACAACTTCGCGCCGGCGGGCGCGTGGCTGCATCGGCTGATGCTCGCCGGTATGGCCGCGTTTTGCGTGTTTTCGTGTAGCGCGGGGGTGTTGGGTGCGTTGCTTGGTTCGTCGCCGCCGTGATGGCGCGCGTGGAATTTCAGTTGCTTTCCTATTGTGAATGCATACAATACACGGGCGTCACGCGAGCCAACACGAGGAGACACCATGCACGTTCGTTTTGTACTGTTGGCTTCGGCGATGATAGGTTGTGTCGGCGGCGGCAAGCGCCCCGTGGTGCTCGCCAATCCGCAGGCGGGCGACCCTTCCGATGTGGCAGAGCCGGGCCAGTCTGCATGTGAAGCGGCCACGCGCACTTGGCCGGCGTCGCCCGCCTTGGATGCCGAAATCCTGTCTGCGATGGCCGACGGGCACTTGCTCGGTGTCGCGGCGTGTATTGTGAAAGATGGCGATGTGGTGTGGTGCAATGGCTATGGCTCCACGCGGGTTTCGGGAGGTCGGCCCGTCACTGCGGACACCCCCTTCCTGTTGGCCTCGGTCTCGAAGCTCGTCACCGCGACGTCCGTAGGCGTTTTGGTGGACCGTGGCGCGCTTTCGTGGGATGCCCCCGTTGAAGATGCGTTGCCGTTTTCCGTCGCGCACCCCCGGTCGAGCGCGGCGATTACCACGCGCCGCACCCTCGCGCATGTGGGCGGCATCGACGACAATGGAATGGTGATGGAGGGATGGTATAGCGCCGGCCGCGACCCCGTCATCCCCTTGATGGAATTGAACGAAGCGTACTTTGACCCCTCCGGCGGCTTTTATGACCCATGGCTCAACTTTACGCGCGGCGGCCCGGAGGAGCAGTTTCGGTATAGCAATATGGGCTATGCGTTATTGGGCGCGTTGGTCGAAGAAACGGCGGGCCAAGATTTTGCGGAGTGGTCCAAAGAGACCTTTTTTCAGGCCCTCGGCATGAACAATACCTCGTGGCGGGTGGAGGACTTTTCCGCGGAAGTGCTGGCAGAGCCCACAAGCTACACGCACGGTGCGTGGGTGGGACACGGCGATATGACCTTCGCCGACTACCCCAATGGCGCATTGCGAAGCAGCGCGAATGATATGGGCTGCTGGTTGGCCGCGTTTGCGCGGGGGGGCACCCTATACGGCACCGAAGTGTTGCCGCGCGAGCTTGTGTTGGAGATGATGCAACCCCAGTTCCCGCGTATCGACGAACGCCAAGGCTTGGGTTGGTACTACGAGGACATGGGGGAAGCGGCGCCTTGGGTGGGCCATAGTGGCGCAGAGTCGGGCGTCGCGACCGATGTGTTCATGCGCCCCGATGGCTCGTTGGGCGTAGTATTGCTGGCCAACTCCGATTGGGACAACCAGGGGTACTTGGGCGACATCGAGGATGCGCTGATAGCATTCGGTCGGTCGTTGTAGCGCATTGCGGCTTCGAGAAACGTCGCCGCTGGATTGGTCGGCGCGCTTGTGTTGCATCGCTCCGACCATCCTCTGTGCGACCATTCGTCGAAGGTGCGGCGGCCCCGAGACGTTTGCGGGCGTGGTGTCGAAGATGCGGACCCCACGGTGAGACGCGCGCTCGGTGCGGCGCATACAGTTGGGTATACTTATGCCCCGAGCTTCGCCTTTATGTATGCAACAATGGCATTCGCGTGTCCATGTCCCATGCTATGCTCGCTTTTGAGCATAGCGACGACCTCCATATGTTTTTGGCCCTCGTTTAGCTTGGATTCGGCTAGGTCGAGCCAAAATGCAATCGGCTGCCCATATTTCTTTTCAATGGAAGGGAAATAAGATGCGGGGCCTTTGACGGGTTCAGCCATAAAATCGTCTCGCGGGGGTGTGCGCCAGCGCGGGCGGGGAATCGACGGAGGTGTGCGTGCTGCACCCCATTCCCCTAACGAAGAAAAAACCAACGTGCCTGCGGGGGCGACGTTGGTTTCTTTCGTGTCGGCGATGTCTGCGGTTCACTGCACGCTGACACAGCCCCGATGTGCGCGGCATTCGTTGATAGCGGCGGCAGAGTTGCAGCCGT
>CAZCUX010000031.1:0-67100 GCA_964502005.1 uncultured Enterobacterales bacterium | reverse complement strand
AAAGCGGCGGACGTGACGACGAGGAGGGCGAGGATGCTGTTCATGGGATGCTCCGATAGCTTGTGTTGGTTTGTAGTTTGTGTTGTGCTGTGTTACTGTACAGAAACGCAGCCACGATGTGCGCGGCACTCGTTGATAGCGGCGGCAGAGTTGCAGCCGTTTCCGGGTCCGCCGCCGAGGTAGGTGACCGACGTGCCGTCACCGCACAGAATGGTGAAGGACTCGGAGATGTAGCCGTTGTCGTCGTAGCAGATGAGCGCGGGCGCGGCGTCGGCGTCTCCGGTCCACTCGCAGTCGGTGGCGACTTCGTAGTCGGTGGCCAAAGAGATGCTGGCGCTGCGGGTATCACCGGCGAAAGCGGCGGACGTGACGACGAGGAGGGCGAGGATGCTGTTCATAGGATGCTCCGATAGCTTGTGTTGGTTAGTGGTTTGTGTTGTGTTGTGTTACTGTACAGAAACACAGCCCCGATGTGCGCGGCATTCGTTGATAGCGGCGGCAGAGTTGCAGCCGTTTCCGGGTCCGCCGCCGAGGTAGGTGACCGACGTGCCGTCACCGCACAGAATGGTGAAGGACTCGGAGATGTAGCCGTTGTCGTCGTAGCAGATGAGCGCGGGCGCGGCGTCGGCGTCTCCGGTCCACTCGCAGTCGGTGGCGACTTCGTAGTCGGTGGCCAAAGAGATGCTGGCGCTGCGGGTGTCACCGGCGAAAGCGGCGGACGTGACGACGAGGAGGGCGAGGATGCTGTTCATGGGATGCTCCGATAGCTTGTGTTGGTTTGTAGTTTGTGTTGTGCTGTGTTACTGTACAGAAACGCAGCCACGATGTGCGCGGCACTCGTTGATAGCGGCGGCAGAGTTGCAGCCGTTTCCGGGTCCGCCGCCGAGGTAGGTGACCGACGTGCCGTCACCGCACAGAATGGTGAAGGACTCGGAGATGTAGCCGTTGTCGTCGTAGCAGATGAGCGCGGGCGCGGCGTCGGCGTCTCCGGTCCACTCGCAGTCGGTGGCGACTTCGTAGTCGGTGGCCAAAGAGATGCTGGCGCTGCGGGTGTCACCGGCGAAAGCGGCGGACGTGACGACGAGGAGGGCGAGGATGCTGTTCATGGGATGCTCCGTGAAGGTTGGGTGCCCGCTGGCTTGGGGACACCCTTGTTCAAGGGGCGGCGTTTGGGTCTGTTACAGGCGCCGGGTTTTTTTTGTGGGGTGATTTTGGGGGGCCTGGATGGGGGCGCGTACTTGCTCCGTTGGAGCGCCGCGCTTTGGTGCGTCCAACGGTCGAACGATTGTTATTTGTTGGCAAAGCAAGGAACGCGAGGGGTCGCCCCCGGTGTTCCTTCAGTGGGTCGTGCGTTGTGTGGAGAACTTGTTTCACCCGGCACGGTGAGCGTGTGGTATTTCTGATGGACCCTCGGTTGTCGGAGGATTCGTGGCGTCTCGTTTGGTGGTTGCTACCCTGTCGGATGGAACCAAAGTTCATTGCCTGCAGCGCGCTGAGGCGCGGGTACTCGACCATCATGTGCAAGGCTATTTGGCCCACGGGATCGAGATTTCCGATGGCGACACTGTGTTCGATGTAGGCGCAAACATCGGCCTCTTGGGCGTGCGGGCTTGCTTGGCGCACCCTTCGGTCAAGGTGTTCGCGTTTGAGCCGGTGCCGTCGATTTTTGCTGCATGCAAGAAGAATGCCGAGACGCACGGGCAGGGGCGGTTTTTCTGCTACAACGTCGGCTTGTCGGCAGAGGCGGGGGAGGCGCGGTTTACGTGGTTTCCCCGGGCGCCTGCTTTGTCCACCGCGCGGCCCGAAGATTGGGAAGCGGACCCCACGGCCTGGAAGAAGGCGGTGCGCGGGCAATTGGACGCGATGCCGCCCGATATGTGGTGGGCCCGTTTGGTGCCGAACTTCTTGTTGGGGCCGGTGTCGACCTACTTGCGCGGGGGCGCAGAAAATGTCGTGTGCCCCCTCCGCACGGTGTCCTCGGTCATCGACGAAGCCGCTGTCGAGAAGGTAGACCTGCTCAAGATTGACTGCGAAGGTTTCGAGTTGGATGTGCTGCGGGGCATTCGGGACGACCACTGGCCGCGCGTCCGCAAGGTGGTGGTCGAGGTCCACGACGTAGGCGGGCGCGCCGATACCGTCGCCGCGCTGCTGCAGCGCCACGGCCTCACCGACATCGTGCGCGAAAAAGAAGAAGCATTCGTCGAAACGGCGCTCGTCAACCTGTATGCGTCCCGTCCGGTGGCTTCATGAGCTGGACCGACCCCTCGTGGCCCTTTTGGGTGATTAGTACGGCATCTTTGGTGGGCTTGAATGGCATGGCCGCGCTCGTGAGCGTCGCTATCGAGCGCTTTGGACTCCCCGCTGGGTGGTCGATTCAAGCTGCGCCCCGAAAGGCCGGGCAGCTGCGGCGCGCGGCGCCCTTGATTGCGGCCAACCTCTCCGTGATGGTGGTGGGGTCGGCGATTTCGTTTGCGCTCTTCCCGGATGCGTTTCCGTTTTACCAGCCGTCTCTGGTCGAGAGTTTGTTTGTCTTTTTTGGACTGGTTCTTTTCGATGATATAGGCTTTTACTGGTTACATCGCGTCCTTCATACGCGGAAAGAGTGGTATAACCGAATCCATCGGCTCCATCATCGCTCTTATGCGCCGGTTCCGATTGAGTATATTTATGCGCATCCGGTAGAGTGGATGACGGGTGCGATGTTCCCTATTTTGTTTGTGGTCGGCGTGATTGCGGTCCAGGGTGGTATCAACGCCTGGTTGTTTTTGGCCTGGGTGTGCTTTCGGCAGATTCACGAGATGGACATTCACTCGGGCACGCGCTCGTGGATTGGCGATTATATCCCGTTTTGGGGCACCACCGCCCATCATGACCTGCACCATGCGAGGCCCAATGCGGGCAACTATGCGTCGACGCTTACGTTTTGGGACTATGTTTTTGGTACCCGCGTCACGGCACAAGACCTCGCGCGGCCCCGACGCCCTTCGCCGGGCGAACCGTCCGCGTGAGCGCCCGCTTTTGCGCTTCGTGTGACGCCTTGTTGGCCCGTGATGGCCGTTTTTGCGCGGCGTGTGGGCAAGAGGGGCAGACAGGGCCGGTGCCGGGGGATTCCCGCTGGGCGGAGGCCCTTGCGGACCGAGAAGAGCCTGACCACGAGCATTCCCCCCTCCGCGACCTCGCGATGCTGTGGGCATCTAGCGTAGGGCGCGTGCCGCCGCCTGCTCCCGCGATTTCGGAAGCGGGGCTCGGGTGCGCGACGTGCGCGCGCGCGCTGTTTCCTCCGGGGCGCTTTTGTGTCGGCTGCGGTGCGCCAAATCTGCGCGCGATTTTGCCTTTCCCGATGCCGAACATCCGTTAGACACGTTTGGTTCTCGGTCTTTGCTGCGGTACTCTGGTCAAGCGCAGGATGCGCGATTTGCCCTCCTGTTGGGAGAGGTGGTCGGTGTCGTGTGCTTGCAGATGATTGCTTCGTGTGCTATTATCGGTGAAAATGCGCTTGGTGAGGTTGAAGATGCGGTGTTCGCAATGGATGATGGTATGCGGACTCCTTGCGGCTTGCGCAGGGTCGGACAAAGCGGCGGACACCGGTCGAGACGAGGGCATCTTCCCCGCGTCGTTTCGGTTTGGTTCGGCGACTGCGGGCTTTCAGGTAGACATGGGCTGTCCCACTTGGTCGGCGGCTGCCTGCGACGACACCGCGAGCGATTGGTATCAATACGTAACCGACCCCGTGTTTGCGGCAGATAGCGGCCTTTATTTGTCGGGTGACCCTGTTTCGATGGGGCCGGGCATGTGGGAGCTTTATGAAGACGACATCGCGCAAATGAAAGCGGATGGGCACACGTCTTACCGCCTCAGTGTTGAATGGTCGCGCTTGTTTCCGGCGCGTGTTCCCGATTCCGTTGACAGCGTCGATGCTTTGGGTGAGTCGGTAAATGCCGACGCCGTCGCGCGTTACCACGAGATTTTTGCGGCGTTGGCCGATGCGGGCATTCGTCCCCTCGTTACCGTCAATCATTATTCGTTGCCGCTATGGTTGCATAATGGCGCCGAGTGCTATTCTGACTTGGAAGGATGCGCCGACCGAGGTTGGCTCGACCGCGACCGAATGGTCCATCACGCCGAGCTTTATGCGGGCTTTCTCGGGCGCGAGTTCGGCGGGGAGGTCGACCACTGGGTCACGCTCAATGAACCGTTTGCGACGACACTTTCGGGCTACTTGAGTCCGGGAGAAGACCGCAGCGCGCCGCCGGGGGTGAGCTTCGAGGTGGACGCAACGGTCGCGGTCATGCTGAACCAAATGGACGGCCACGCGGCGCTTTATGATGGCATCCGTGGGGCCGATGTGGTGGACGCGGATGGCGACGGGGAGGTCGCGGCTATTGGCATTGTGATGAATATGACCGACATCACGCCCGCCGACCCCGCCGCGGAGAAAGACGTGCTGGGCGCGTCACATATGGACTACCTCTATCACCAGCTTTATTTGGACGCGTTTACTTCGGGTGCCTGGGACGCCGACCTCGACGGCGTCGCCGAGACCACCCGCCCGGAGCTTGCGGGCCGTTTGGACTTTATCGGCATCAACTACTACAACGAAGTGGTGGTGACAGGCACGGGGGTGCCGCTGGTCACCGCCATTCCGATTTTTGACTTTGTGCCGGCGTTTAGCTGGGAGCCCCACCCGGAAGGGCTGGCCAAAGTAATCGCGCGCGCCAGCGTCTATGGTCTGCCTATCGATATTACCGAAAACGGCACACCTTATGTAGAAGACTTGGGCGAGTCCGTGTTGAACGACCACCTCTCGTCGTTGGCCGACGCGCTCACAGAAGGACACCCGGTTCGCAGCTACCACTATTGGTCTTGGGTAGACAACTACGAGTGGAACCACGGCTTTGACCTGCGGTTTGGTCTCTACGCCTTGGACGATGCCACCAAAGCGCGGGAAGCGCGGCCCGTTGCCGTGCGCTACCGCGAGATTATCGCCAACCGCGACTTGTAGCGGCCGCGGCGCTGGTGTTTCGCGGTGGGGTTCCCGCGCGTGCGCCACTGAATCGCCATTCATTTTTCGCCGGCCCTCGTCCGGTGGCGGCGTTGTTGTCAGCCTGCATCGCTTGTAGACTGAATCACGATTCACTTCCTGCCGAGGGTGTCCTGCTGCGTCACTCCGCCGAAAAGGACGCGAGTATTTTCTGCCGTAGGCGGTCTTCGCGATTCTGCCCGCGCTTTTTGGCGGCTTCGGCCTCTTTTTCGCGCGCGCGGGGGGCCGCGAGGGTCGAGAGCTCGTCTTGCAGGAGGCGAAGGGTGATGGCCGCGATGTCGTCGATGGCCTGCTGCACCGCTTCGGCGTTGGCGGCGGACGGCTTGCCCATCCCCGTGACCTTGCGGACATATTGGGTGGCCGCGGCGCGGACTTCGGCCTCGGTCGCGGGCGGCGCGATGTTGTAGAGGCGTTGAATATTGCGGCACATATGACAATCCTTGGTGGGGTGGACCGTTTGCGTCAGGGTTCTGCGTGGCTGCCGCTTCCTGCATCGTAGACCCGCCCCGCGGCGCCGGAGCTGGGCGCGTTGCCCGACAGCGCACCGTAGAACAGCTTGATGGTGCCGCCGTTTGCGGTTTGGCCGTTGCCGCCCAAGGCGCTGAGGTAAGGCGCACCCGTGAGAATGGTGAGGTTGTCGGCGGATAGGACGAGTGTGCCTCCTGCGCCACCGCCCCCGGCCGCGCTGGTCGAGCTGCCTCCGTCGTCGCGTGCGCCACCGCCGCCGCCTGCGCCATTGGCCAGGACTGCCGCGGTGCTCTCCAAAATGAGGTCTTCGACGGCATACAGCACGATGGCCCCACCGCCTGCACCGCCGCCGCCGCCACCGGTCTCTTGGTAGCCGCCGCTGCCGCCCCCGCCGCCGCTGCCGAGCACCCACGAGAGGTCGGTGGTCGTGTCGCCATTGCCGCCGCTTGCGCGGTAGCCGCCGCGGGCGCCTGCGACGCCGGTATATCCGCCGCCGTTTACGCCGCCGGACCCTCCGAATGGTCCTGCCGCCGCCGCACCGTGAACGGAGCGTGCGCCGCCGCTGCCACCTGCACCGCCGCCTCCGCCACCGGATGCCTCGGCGGTGGACCCGGCCCATTGGGAGCCGCCGCCCCCGCCGCCCCCGTAGCCGCCGCCGCCGCCGCCCGACCAGTTGTCGCAGCCGCTGACGCCGTTTCCGCCGCCTGCCGAGAACTCGCCGGCGCCGCCCGTGCCGGGTCTACCGGACGATGCGGTGCCGCCCGTGCCGCCGATGGTGCCCACCGACCCCGTGCCGCCGGCGTTTCCGTTTTGGCCTGCGCAGCCGGTCGACCCGCTGCCGCCGCCGCCCATTGCGCCCGCGCCACCCCGCGTCGCGCCGACGCCGCCCGCACCGCTGGGGGAGCCGCCGCCGCCAGCGCCCGCGTAGCTGGTGGACGCGACGCCGCCGTCGCCGCCGAGGCCGATGGTGCCGCCATTGCCTTGGTAGCCGCCCGCAATGCCCGCGCCGCCGCCGCCGCCGCCGCCGTAGCCGCGTCCGGATGCGGTGACTGTGCCGGCGATGGTGATGGAGTTGGCAAACAAGGACACCCAGCCGTCTTGGGGTGCGGTGACGGCGGGGTTGGACGACGAAATGCCGGCCGTGACGGAGTCTTCCGCTCCCCATCCTTGCACGTAGACGGTGGTGCCCGCGGCGATGTCGATGTCTTCAAACCAATGCTCGCCGTAGATGGCGTCGACCCCGGCGACAGGCCAGTCGGTCGTGTAGCCGCCGATTGCGTCGGGCGGGCGCAGGTCCGCGACGTTGCCGGTCCAGGTGGCGGCTTCGGCGATTTGGATGGTGTCCGAGGTTGCGCTGGCGGCGCAGGCTTGTCCGGCGGTCGTCGCGCGAATCGTGACGTAATATTCCGCGCCGTCCCATGCGCCGTCGAGGCTGAGGCCGGAGAGGGTGGCGCTCGACACCGCTCCTACGTCGGTCCAGCCGGCAATGTCGTCGTCGCCGGGGGTGCTGCCGACCGCCAGTTCAAAGGAGTCGGCGCGCGGGTCGAGGGTCCAGTTTGCGTAGAGCGCGCCGTTTCCGGGCGTGACGTCGGCGTATTGGTAATGGCGGGACGCACCGGCGACGAGGGAGCCGCCGCGTAGCACGGTGGGGCCGAGGTCATCGATCTTCCCGTCGCAGTCTTCGTCGATGCCGGAGCATTGCTCCGTTGCGCCGGGGTTGACCGCGGCCGTGCTGTCATCGCAGTCGGTGTCGTCGGTGGAAAAGCCGGCGCTGACGGTGCAAGAGGTAGAGGCGGCGGCGGGGTCGCCATAGCCGTCGAGGTCGAGGTCGGCGAACACAACATCGGCGTCGAGGGCGTCGTCTTCGTCGGTGGTGCCGTCGCAGTCGTTGTCGATGCCATCGCACCACTCGTCGGCGCCCGGAAATACGGCCGCGGCGGTGTCATCGCAGTCGGTTGCGTCTTCGATGCGTGTGCTTGGCACTTCGCATGCTGTGCTGCGGGTAGCGGCGTCGCCAAAGCCGTCGCCGTCGATGTCGGCGTAATGGGCGAGCGCGTCGGCGGCGTCATCTTCATCGGTGGTGCCGTCGCAGTCGTTGTCGATGGCGTCGCACCACTCGGTTGCGCCGGGAAACACGGCCGCGGCGGAGTCGTCGCAGTCGGTGGCGTCGGCGACAAAACCGGCGGGCGCGATGCAGGCGCGGGTGCCGGTGGTGCGGTCGCCAAATGTGTCCAGATCTGTGTCGGCATACCAGGTGGCTGCGTCAGCGGCGTCGTCTTCGTCGATGGTGCCGTCGCAGTCGTTGTCGATGGCGTCACAAACCTCCGTACCCGCTGGGGACACGCGAGCGCGGGTGTCGTCGCAGTCGGTGTTGTCTGCGACAAAGCCGGTGGGCGCGGCGCACGCGCGGGTGCTCACGGCGGGATTGCCAAACGCGTCGGCGTCGGTGTCGGCATAGAAGGTCGCGGCATCGATGGCGTCGTCTTCGTCGATGGTGCCGTCGCAGTCGTTGTCGACGCTATCGCAGACCTCCGCGGCGTCGGGGTGAATCCCAGGGTCGGTGTCGTCGCAGTCAAACGCGCGGTCGACGTAGGCCGGGGGGGCCTCGCACGCGAGCACGGCGGCGCTTGGGTCCCCAAATCCGTCGGCGTCGAGGTCGGCGAACCACGTCGCACTGTCGATTGCGTCGTCCTCGTCGATGATGTTGTCGCAGTCATTGTCAATATTGTCACACCGCTCCTCTGCGCCGGGAAAGACATCGTTGTCTTCATCGTCGCAGTCGTCGGCGTTGTCGACAAAACCTTCGGGAATTGAGCAAGATACTACACTGCTTGCGGAGTCTCCAAATCCGTCTCCATCAACATCGGGGTACGAGGTCGTGGGGTCGAGGGCGCCATCTTCGTCGATTGCAGAGTCGCAGTCGTTGTCGATGCCGTCGCACCACTCGTCGGCGCTCGGGAAGGTGGCCGCGTTGGTGTCGTCGCAGTCGAGGTCATTGTCGACGAAGCCTTCGGGGGCGGTGCAGGCCAGGACTTGCTGCGCACTGTCGCCATAGCCATCGCCGTCGGCATCGGCGAAGAAGGCGGATGTGTCCGCTGCCGAGCCTTCGTCGACCTGTCCGTCGCAGTTGTTGTCGATGCCGTCGCAGACTTCCGTTGCGTCGGGGCCAACGGAAGGGTCGGTGTCGTTGCAGTCGACATCCGAAGACGCACCATCTCCGTCGCCATCGACTCCTTCGGTGAGACCTTGCTCGGCGGTCTCTTTGTTGAGCGGTTCGGCCCGACAGGCGGGGGCACACACGAAAAGGGTCAACATGCGCGCCAATCGGAGATTCATCGTGTGTCCTCGCTTTGTCGTTGGGGCACAGTACGGCGTGCTGGGCCCTCCCGTCAACATGTGTGTGTGCGTTTGGCGCTTTGGGGCCCGGCGTTCATAGGCACCGAGGGCATGATTTCGAAAACAAATCGCCCACTGTATTCCGAAGAATAGAGTGGGCGAGGTTTGTCTGCGCGCGAAGCGCAGCCGATTCCAGGAGAGCCCGAAAGCTCTCCTGGGTCTGCCAAGGCTTAGTAGTAGTACACGATGCCCTGGTAGATGTAATCGGTGTAGAGGTAGCCGGTGGAGTAGTAGTAGTCGAGCAAGTTGTAGTAGTTGCTCCAGTACACGTAGCCAGCGCCGCCGTAAGCTGCGCCCTGGTAGCCACCGTTGAAGTAAGCGGCGCCGCCGCTGAACTCAAGGGTGCCGGAGAGGCCGCCAGCGCCACCGCAGGTGTCGGACGAAACCGAGCCGCTGATGTCGAATGCGAGGTCGCAGCCGCTGCAGCTAGCGCTGGAGCCGCTGAAGTCCCAAAGGATGTCGCAGCCAGCGGAGATGATGTAGAGGTACATCTGGCCGGCAGCTTCGCCTTCGCCTTCGCCTTCGCCTTCGCCTTCGCCTTCGCCTTCGCCTTCGCCTTCACCTTCGCCTTCACCTTCGCCGGTGGTGCTGGTGGTGCCGGAGTCGCCCTTGTCGGTGCAAGCGACGCCGAGGCCGATGGTCAGGGTAAGAAGAGAGAGTTTCATCAAGTTCATTTTTCGTTCTCCTCCGTCCATTTGGACGCGCCCCTATTCGTAGTCCGATCCCCGCCTCATCCGCAAGTACGAATCTTCTGCACAGCCGTTGCACAGGCGTGAATCAACCGAGCAGGAGCGCTTGTAAATGTTGGAGTCATGGATATTCTGATATTTTCGTGGGGAATTGGAGACTTTTTTGATCTCATGGAAAGTCGACGAAGCATCGCGTTGCTGTGTTACCGGCTTCGCCCCGTGCGCGGGGTGGCGTAGGTGGTGAACTCTGGTGGCCAAGTTGTCTTCTGTTCGTTTCGTGTGGGTCGGTCTTGCCGCGTCTTTTTTTCTTTTGTCGCCCGCGCGCGCAGAAGTTCCCAAGGCATTGCTGCGTCGATTGGGCATGAACCAACTCTCGATTGGCATGAAAGAGTTGCAGGAGGCGCTCTCTGCATCTCCCAACGATGCGTCGTTGGACGCCCTGCGGGGGGCGTATTTGTCCGCGTTGGGCGACCACGTCGCGGCCGCCGATGCATTTGAAGCCAGTAACCATGCGGATTGGTATCTACGCGCAGGATCGCGCTTTCACGCCGATTCTTTGCGTGCATTGGGGCGCGTGGCGGAGGCCGTTGAAGTCCGCCAAGTCAGTGTGTTTCAGCAAAACCGAACCTTGCAGGGCGATGCGGGTGGCATCCGGTCGACTATCCGCGACCACCTCGAAGCGCGCGATTTCGCGGAGGCCGAGGCGCTGCTTCCCGTATTGCTCTCCGCCGACCCCAACGGGCACCGTACTTGGGCTGTTCAGGCGGAGCTGGAGCTATTGCAGGGCGATATCGATGCGGCGGCCTTCGATGTGTTCCTGGGAAACCTCCACTCCGAAGGGGGCCTCGACCTCTCCCTGGCAGAAGCGCGGATAATGTTGGCCGATGACAATATTGAGGCGCTGCTTCCACTGTTGCGTCGCCTCACACGAAAGCGCGCGAGCCATGTCGGCTTGTGGGCCTTGCGCGCTGAAGTATTCCGACAGATGGGCGAGCACGCAGAAGCTCTCGATATCCTCAACGCGCCACGCTTCGCTTCCAACACCTCGATGGACCTCCGCGCCGTTCATGTGCGGTTGTTGTGCGATATGAAAGAGTGGGACGAAGCGGAAATGCGCCTCGACAACCTTCGTGCCGATTACGCGCTCCACGTCGACCTTCCCGCGCTGGAGCAGTATGTTGCCGATTCGCGCGCTGGCGTTCCGCCCCATCCCGTCTCAGTTGGCACGCGGTAGGTCTGCGGATGTAGGGTCGTTGGTTTGTGTTCCGTGTTGCGGGTCGCCCTCGAAAAACCCGGCCAAAATGGGCGCCATCGTCGCGGCGGTCTTTATGGGCATTGCGCTTCCATCGATGAATCGACCGGTTGGGCGACCGTCGTGGTCCAAAATAGACCAGTGCGGCACGCCCGCCGGCGCGACAGGCAAGGCCTGAATCACGCGCATATGCCTGTCTGCATCGACTTCGATGATGTGTACTGCTTTGTGCGCCGCGACCATTGTGGGGTCGCCAAGACTGGCTTTGTATGCTTTGCACGAGCCGCACCACGTCGCGCCCACAAACAACACAGGCGTTTTGGTCGTCCCCGCTGCCGCGCTTCGAATCGCAGGGCCTGCGCCCTTCGACCCTTCGATGGTCGTCCAGTCGAGCGGAGGCGCTGCGGGGGTTTCGTCCGCGGAAGCACTGCACGCAAGGGCAAAGACGGTCGCGAGTATGCGTGAACTCATGGGTGTTCCTTGGGTACGGGGACTTCCGTGGGTTCCGATTGGTCGGGCGGCGAATGGGGGGCCCCCCACACCAAGCGTATGCCTTGTTGGAGAACGGCGCTTCCGAACAGTGCCACCAGTATGCCACAAGCGGCGTAAAGGGCCCCACGCGCCCGTACAAGGCGTCCTTCTCGGATGGGTAGGGGGGTGGACGTCACAGTCGCCACGAGCCCCAAAAAACCACCTTCTCGGCCCCGCCCGAGCGCCAGCAACGGGAGGCCGCGGCCTACCGCAAGAAAGATGCCTCCAGTGAGGAGCCAGACGCCGCCCGTGACCATCGACGCGTCAATTCCTGCCTCGGTTTGGGCGAGCCACACCGTTGCCGCTCCAGTGGGAATCGCCACGAGGCCGGCAATATTGCCAATCCAGATGCATCGGTTTGCGAAGCGAACAGGTTCCACGACCGCTCTCTCAGATTCGTGCGCACGGTTTTTCTACCCATGCTTCGGATTCCTTGTAACCCGACATTCCCGGCCCCCTTGCTTGTGTCTGTACCCCTTCTCCGCCACCGGATGGCGGCTGTGGAGCAGACAATGAAACGTTATATGCTTGGCTTGGTCTTCGGAATGGCGTCCGTCGGTTGTGAGGTCGCGGACGCTCCCGCCAAAGCAACCGATTCCGGCGATGACCTCGTCGGCGTTGACAGCGGCGACACCGGCCTTTCGCGTCTGTCGTGCAGCGGGCTTGGCGCGGTGGTTCACGTTACGCAGGGGGGCACGTTAGAAGACGCGTATGCCGTGCAGGCAGCGCGCGCGCTCGGGTTTGACGTGGTAGCAACCGACCGCGACGCAGACTTGGTGGCCGCGCTCCAAACGCAAACGCCCGCTGTCTTGGTTATCGATTCGGTGGTGTCACGCCCGGACGACGAGGATGTTTTGCCGCTTGTGGCCGCGTATTTGGACAATGGCGGGGCGGCCCTTATTGGATTGTCCGACCTCCATCGCAATACGCCGTGGAATACAGTGCTGGGGGTCGAAGCCGAAGACCAGTGGGACAGCCGGCCGATGGCCGCGGCGGAAGGTGCGCCGGTCAACCTGTTTGCCGCCAGCGAGGACATTCCCGAGGGACTGCGCAATGGTAGCTCGGTGTGGGCGATTGACGGGCACACGCTCTCGGCGGACGGTGGCGTACCGCTCGCGGTCTTCTCCGATGGCGGCGAGACGGCTGTAATGAGCCTTCGAGACGGCCGCTTGCTGGTCAACGGCTGGTTTGGCGATGTTCTCGACCGCGTCGACAATGACGCGGACGGCGTGCCCGATGCCCAAGAGCTCTTCGCCAACGAGCTTCAATGGGTCGGAGGGTGTAGCGGCGAGTGAGGGTGCTCTTGGGGGGCCCGCCGAGCGGCCGTTGGCCTCTCGGCGGGGGCGCGGAGCCGGGGTCTCCGCGCCGGAGCCGAAACGGTATTCGACAGGCGCGCGCGTTGTCTCAGGGAGCCGTTGTGTTTTCGGTAGGTGTGCTGCTTGTCGGCGTTGGAGGTGGCTCTTTCGCCTGCTTGTCGGGGTCTTTCGCGCGGCCGGTCGTGGCTTCGATAAGGAACCACTCGATTTTCCCGAGAATCTGCCCCGCGCCGATGCCCGACAGCATCGTGAGGCCCTCGGCCAAGGTCTTGTTGTAAAGCGCGGGCAGCACTTTTCCCGTCAAGAACTTCGGCGCGAAGCGTTGGAGCAGGTTGCCGACGCCTGCTTGTACGCTCCACCAGGCTTGGGTGGCGCGGGGCATCGCCATGCGCGAGAACCAGCCGCTGAAGACGGGCTTGAGGTACTTTCCAACGCCCGCGGCGGTCACGGCGCTGAGCGCGGTGATGCTCATGAACTCGGTGATGTTGAAGGCTTCGCCGTGGACGAGCACGTCGATGAGCTGGTCGAGTGTTGAGAAACCGCCAGCAGTGGCGATTCCGCCGATGCCTGCACCAAATACGCCGACTCCTACGCCGAGGAGCAAGCCGCCCGCAAGCGCGCCGAATCCAGCCGCCTTGAGGTAGTCCGAGAAGCCGTACGACGTGCCGGTGAGCAATCCTTGGGCGAACAAGCCGGCACAGCCAGCGGCAGCACCCGCGACCGCGCCGACCGCGAGGCCCGTCATGACGCCGGCCACGCCGCCGGCCGAAATCGTCGCGAGCAGGCCGCCCGACATCAGGCCCAATGCGCCGAGGGCGGCGCCGCCGGTCGCCGCGACCGCGACGAAGACTGCCACCACTACAACGACGATGAGCACAACCGTCAGGACTTTCTTCCACCACGGTTGGGGCTGAATTTGGGCAGCAGCTTTCTCCGCTTCTTGGGAAATCGAGCTCTGCATCCCGGCGATGGCTTCTTCGACCTTGGTTTCGACGCCAGCCTTGGCGGTTTCAAGCTCGCCCGCGAGACTTTGTTCTTGCGACGCCACTTGTTCCAGGCCGCCGGCCACCGCGCCCGCCGCTTCTGTCACGCCTTGGGTGGCCATTCCCGCCATCGCTTCGCTGGTTTGGCCGGTGAGGTCGGTCATGGTGGCGCCGGCCTCGGTCGCGAGGGTTGTAAAGCCTTGGCCGACTTGGAGCGCGAGGTCCGAGGCGGAGGCTCCGGCTTGGGCGGCCCCTTGTTGCAGGCTCTCGATGCCCTGAAGCGCCATGTCTTGGAGGCCGCATTCGAGGCGGGCCCGCGCTTCGTGGAGCGTGGCCAAACTTTCGAGGTGCCGCACTTCGAGCATCGCGCGGGCGGAGTCGAGGGTGGCTTGTACGTCGCTTGGGTCCGCCAGCTCGCTGTTCGCCATTTCCTCTTGGATGAGCAGCAGCTCTTGGTCGAAAGAGGCGTTGAGGCTGGCCTCTGCGGTTAGCAGCTCGGCCTTGCCAGCTTCGGCAGCGGCGATGAGCTGTTCGCGGGTACCTGCGGCGGCAGCGGTGAGCGTGTCGACCGCGCCGGCTTCTTGCGTCGATAGCGAGTCGAGCGTGGTGGTGCGCTCGGCGTCAATGCGCGCGAGGGCGGCGGTGCGTTGGTTCTCGACCTGGGCTTTGGCTTGGCCCGCAGTGTCCGTCAACGCGGTGGACAAGGAGCCTTTTTGCTGCTCAAGCCCTGCGCGGATGGGGTCGACCATGCCGGTGACGGTCGATTGGAGGCCCCCGCGGGTGCTCGCGAGGTCAGCGGCCGCTTGTTGCACGAAACGCCGAATCTCGGGCACGGTTTGGCTGGTCACTTGGCTCGCTGCTTGGCGCCGTGCGTCGTTGCGCTTGGCTTCGATGTCTTGGCCGCCTTGCCAGCCCGCAGCCATTCCGTCTCCCGCGGCTTGTGCGCGCTGGCCAGCGCCATCTGCGAGACCTTGGAGGGCAGAAACCTGCGCGTCGACGCCTGCTTGCATGGACGCGATGGCGGCATCCGCGCCTGCGGTGAGCCGTGCAAGCTCGGCATCGATGCCGCTCGTGGCTTGGGCCAATGCACCTTGCAGGCCGGATTCAATCGACGCGAGTTGGGTGTCTGCGGACCCATGAATGGTGGCCGTCGCGCTGTCGGCGGCGGTGGCGACTTGGCCCCGCGCGGACGCAAAGCTCGTCTGTACTTGGGCCAATGCGCTGGAAAGACCGGCGTCGAGGGCGGCAAGCTGCGCCTGGAGGGTCGCGTCGATGCCCGCCGTGAGGGTGGCCGCCTCGGCGGAGATGGCTGCCTGGAAGGCCTGCCCTTGGCCCAGGAGTTGGTCCATCAACCCGGCATTGGCGGTGGCTTGGGCCTCTGGGCGCATGCCGGTCGCGGCTTCCCACGCTTGGACCGCATACGGATGGCTCGCTGGCGCAACGTGGCCGCCGGTACTTCCCGAGGGGAGGCCAGGGGAGGCCAAAACGGGAGTTTGCACCGAACCACTTGCGGCTGCGGGCGCTGCTTCAGGCGCCACCTCCGCTTGCGCGGCCTCGGCTTGTGCTTCGGCCTCGCCGCCAGCGGCATCTTCCGCAGACGCTTCCCCTTCGGCTGCGGCTTCTTCTTCCACCGCGGCTTCTTCTTCGGCGCCGCCTTCTTCGACGGCCTCTTCTTCAGTGGCCGCTTCGGTGTCGCCTTCGACGGTCAGTTGCGCGGAGCCATCGGCATCTTCGTCCTCTTGCTCTTCGCCTTCGGTTTGTTCGGTGTCGGTCAGCGCCTCTTCGTCTTCATCTTGCGCGGACTCGCCTTCTACCAACGCGGAGG
The DNA here is from genome assembly GCA_964502005.1 of uncultured Enterobacterales bacterium. Taxonomy (GTDB): domain Bacteria; phylum Myxococcota_A; class UBA796; order UBA796; family UBA2385; genus CAJWOS01. The sequence goes on along the minus strand of CAZCUX010000031.1, from coordinate 51,599 downwards.
GAGCAATGGTGGTGTCTTCGGACGGCGTATCTTCGCTCGGCCCGGTGGTGGCGGAACCGGTGCTCAAAGCGCCGGTTTCTTCGGTGCTTTCGTCCGATTGGGGCGCGCTGGATGCAGGGGAGTTGCTTGCCTGCGCAGCGCGCATACGTTCGAGCAGTGCGCTGTTTCCGGCGCCGAGGGGGCTCGTTTGTGTGCTTTGGTCCTGTGACGCCGTGTCCATCGAGGGATTTGCAAGATGTGCTTGCTCTTGGACCGGATTTGCGCGTTGGCGAAGCATCGTTGTCTCCGAGAACCCTGCAGTCATAGCTGGATTTGGGGACCGTCCCTGGTATCATGGCGATTACATATGGGGGTCCGGCCCAGGCTCGGATGTGGGCGCTATCGCGCAACCACCGAAAGCGGAATGGTTGCAGCATCGGAGCCTACTCGGTAGGTTACAGATGCCTCTCCCTCGGAAAGAAAGGTGAGCACGGGTTCCTCAGGGTCCACCGATGCGCGGTCCGGGGGGTCGATTTGAAGGGTAAATGTGCCCAACTGGAGCGTTCCGTCGCAGTACATCAAGAGGTACCAAGAATCACCGACGCGCGGGGCAGGCATCTCTTCGACAAGCACGCCGTCTACCTTCACTTCCGGCTCGCACCGTTCCGTGGTGTTGGGCGTAGGTGAGGAGTCGATCGCGGTGTCGGCTTCGGAAGGTGCGGCGGAATCCTTGGGCTCTGCACAGGCGGCGAACCACAAAACACCCAAAACTGCAAGTGTCGTCCATGACCCTTTCATGCCATCCGTCCCGTGGGCGTGATTGATTGCTTTCGTGTACGCGGGGTGTCGGATGCCCCCGCACGCGTGCCGACAGCGTGTAGCGGATACTGCATGTCTCGGCACGGGGAATTCGAGGGGAAGGACGGCGGGTCAGGTGGATTTTGTGGCGGGCGCGTCTGTCTGCGCTGTTTTGGGGGTATGGGAACCGGTGTAATGTGGGATACTACTGCCTCCTTTTCGCCAGAGGGCCGGATGTCGATAGAAATTGGGCTTCACGCGCGGGTCCGACCGCTCTCGATAGAAGGCGAACAGCTCCGTTGGGCCGGACCGCTCACCGAAGGCGCGCCCATTGTCCAAGTGACGGCGAGCGGAGCGTGGGTCGATGCGATTGTGCGGCGGGATGTGCTCGCGATTGACCAGCCTCCCGGGCCGGTTCCACCGGGGTTGTGGCGCGCGATTGCGGAAGCCACGGTGGCGTCGCCGCAGGTCGCGGTTGCGTTGACGAGCGACCTGCTGCGAACGGCGGACTGGCGGCGGGCGCTTCAGCGGGCAGCTTGGGCGAACGGGGTGGTGCCGCGTCCTTGTCCACCACGAGAAGCCACACCGCTGGCATCGTTTTCGTCACCATTGGTGTCTGTTTTGTCGCTCGGTGGTGCAGACTGGGTTGCGTTGACGCAAGACGAGCTCGTGTTTTCTCGAGGGCATCGGTTGACACGTCCTACGGGTGGGCGGCTTGTGCTCCTTCGACCCTTGCGTCCCGAAGATTCCCCAGCGATGGCGGTGGTGGAAGGTACCTGTCTCGCGTTGACGGACGTGTCGCCAGATGGTCCCGTTGGTCCTACGCTGTTTGGCGAAGTGCCGGGCCAGCCGTTGGCGGTTGCGACGGGACGAGATGGACGGTGGGTGCTGACGGAGACCCATATTGCGTTTTTCCCCATAGACACAGCCTGTACACCCGCGCTTGTGCGCGCATGTGCTGTCACCGGGCCCGGCATGGGGTGCTTGGTCTCGGGACAGCACCTCGTGGTGGCATCCGCGCGTCGATTTGAACGGCCGATAGGTTGGAAGACGGACCATTTGTATTGGGTTGACTTGGAAGGTTCGGACATCGTGACGTTGCCCTGGACCTTCGCGACAGTCGGGATGTGGCACGAAGGCAGGCTCTATACGGTGCATGCCGAGGGTGTTCGCAGGACGACGTGGGAGGGCTCGGCGCTTGTGTCCACGCATCCAGAATCAACGTGCGTAGCGTGGATGGACGGGAAGCTGGCGATTGCTGGGCGTCTTGGCTGGGTGGGTGACGCCGTTTGGCTGGACCAAGCAGCGTATGCGGTGGTGTGTGTGCCCGGCGGTGTCGTCTGGCGCACCCAAGATGGCGTGCGCATCCAGCACCCGCGTGCAAACCTCGTTTGGCAGGGCGTCGACGAAATGTCGGTCGTGTATTGGAAGGGGTACGTCGCTCTTGTCTTTGGGGACAACCTCGCGCTGTGGTCGCCCGATGGCACTCTCGTCGTCCGAACATTGCCGCACACGGGGCAATTGTGGGGCGCTTGGGACGAAGGCGTCGTGGTGGGGCCTCCATCGGGTGGGCGTCCGGCGCGTCCGTGTACTGCGTTGGTCGCGGTTTCTTGGGATGGAACAAGACGAGACCGCTTGGTTTGGTCGGCGCGCTGGGCAAATGCGAATTCGCCCCATGCGGAGGCGCGCTTGGAAAGAGCGCGGTCGATGGTGGTGAACGGGCGGGTGCTGCTGGGAGGCTACAAAGAGCTTGGCGAGTGGCGGCCTCGGCTCGAACCGATGGTGCTGGCGGCAGCGGAGCCCGTTCGAACCCTGCGCGGTCTTCGGCGTCCCGCAGTGTATACCTATAACCCGCGCGATGATTGGCCCATTCCTGGCCTCGCGGTCGAAGACGAGGAAGTTGTGGTCATTGACGCCGAATGCGCGGGCACGACGGGCATTGCGCCTGCACCCGGCCTCTCGGTAGGGCGTGACGGGACGGTTGTCGCGGTCAAGTGTCAGTTTACCGGCGGAGTCGCGCTTTCGGCGGGTAGCTTTTTGTGGGCCCTCGATTGTGGCGACCTTGGGTTGGTGTCCTGCGCAGAGGGTGCCGGTTGGCTTGTGTTGGCATCGCAGAGCGCGTCAGCGTGACGGTTGCCGGACGGCGGCACCACCGGGACACCATAGGGAAAATGCGTGCTTCATAACGGATGCGGCGGGGCGACCGCGGGGCGTGTAGTCGGCGTCCGTATGTCCGCCGACGCCAAACCAGTTCCACACGAATACGCCCGATACAATTGGGTCTGTTTGAAAGGCCGCAAAAAATGCGCGGTATAGCTTGGCTTGCAACGGCAAATCGACGACACCGGTACCGGTGTGGTCCCACGGCTTCTGGGCGGCCGTTGTGCGGGCAGGGTATCCCACTTCGGTGAGCCATACGGGCTTTTGGGTGTGGTCGGCGAATCGACGCAGGCGGTCGCGCGGCCCCTTCCAGCCAACAGTGGGGTTGTCTCCAACTTCGAACCACGCGCTCACGCCGATTTCGTCGAGTTGGTCCCAAAACGGCACCGCCTCGAAGCGGTCCCAGTTTGCCGAGTAGGTGAGCGTTCCCGGAAAGTGGACGCGCACTTCGCGGAGCAATGCGTGCCAGCGTGCTGCTTCCGGTTCGAGGCTCGAAAGCTCGCTGCCGACCACGAGTCGGGCGACGCCATTGTCGGCGGCAATCTGTGCATGTTGCACCATGAGCGCTGTATATTCGGCAAACCACTGGTCCGGGAGGGACGGGGCGAGCGCGCCGCGCCAAATGCCGGGCCCGAGCGTTTGCAGGCGGACAACCGGCATCAGCGTCACGCGAAGTCCGCGAGCATGGGCTTGTTGAATCGTGCGCGTAAGGGTGCGTGTCGAGGGGGAGATGCCCGGTTCGGGGCGCAAGCGATTGCTGCGGACATCCGGTTGGACCCACGGCGTGCTGAGGGAGACGTCGGTTGCTCCGTGGGCCACGATTTCATCGAGCAGGACGGCGTAGTCGTATTCCTCATCGCTGGCGAAAAGGCCGAGAGCCACGCCGCACTGGGCCGTAGCGGGCGCTGCTGCGGGCGGCTGTGCGCATGCGGTGAAGGTCGCGAGTGCTAGACCCGCTACTCCCGCTCGAAAGCTCAAGGCGTGGCCTTCGCCAAGGGACCGGTTTCGATGGGAAGTTCGGTCAACAGGGAGTATTCGGCCCACGAGCCGTCATAGTTCCACATCTTCGCTTCGTCCCAGCCGAGCTGTGCCATCGCGAAATAGACGCCAGCAGAGCGGGTTCCCGATTGGCAGTAGGTGACGATACCGGCCTCTGCGTACAAGGGGGCCAGCAGCGCCGTGAGTGCATCGACCGGCAAGAGGCGCGGGTCGTTGGTGGGGTCGCGCAAAATGGCGTCCCACTCGAGCCATTTCGCTTCGGGGATGCGACCTGCGCGGGCGGCATTTTTGTGCTGCTCGTCGCCGGTGAACTCTGCGAGGGAGCGCGTGTCGATGAGCTGTAGGCCGGGGTGCTGGGCCTGAAGGGCCGCGAGGTCGGTCCACAGCAACGCGGTGCGCACTGGTTGCGGATGAAGCGTGATGTTGCCAGCCTCGACCTGAAGCGGCATGCCGCCTGCAACGGGAAGTCCTTGTGCCTTCCAGGCAGCGAGCCCCCCATCCAAGATACGGGTGTCGAATCCGGCGACCGTTCGAAGCGTCCACCAAAGGCGGTACGGCTCTGGGCCTCCATCGCCGTACAATACGACGGTGTCGCCATCATCGACGCCTTTGCTTCGAAGCAAGGCTTGCAGCGTTGCGACGTCGGCGCTCACGCCGGGTGCGGGCGTAGAGACGGAGTAGTCCTTGCGGTCGATGGCTTGCGACGATGGAATACGACCGGCCTCCACGCGGTCATTGGGGCGAATGTCCAAAATTACCAGCTTGTCAGCCGTGAGCGCGGCTCCCAGCTCCTCGGCGGTGGTCATCCACTCGGGGTGTTTGTAGCCGCTTGCCGCTGCTGCTTTGCCGAGGTGTTGTAGGTTCTGCGCGGCTTCTGCGGGCGTCGCGGGTGTGAAGGAATCTCCGGCATTCGCGGTCGGTTGGGACGCCGCCATCGTCTCGCCCATCATGGAAGTGTCTTGGGGGGGCGCGGAATGCAAAACCCAACCCAAGCTCAAGATGCCGGCGCCAGCTACACTCAGCGGGGCGGGGGAGCGCCGCAATGCGGGAACCCAGTCGCCAAGCTGCCACGCCTGCTGGCCGAAAAAGTCGGCAGGCATGTCCTCTACGCCTTCATAGCCAAGACGTGCAGGCGGGTGAGGGGGGAGGTACGCGGTTCGGAAGACCCAGTCCCAAATCGAGAAGATGATACCGAAGTTATAAGCGGGCGGCTCGGCGTCGTAGTCGTGGTGCCAGATATGCATACGGGGGGAGTTGAGAATGTATTTACCGATTCCCCAGTCGATGTCGAGGTTGGCGTGGTTGAAGTGTCCCACCAAGGTGCCGAAAATCGCGTGAAAGAGAAGTGCTTCCTCGGCAAATCCAAACCAGGCGAGGGGAAGATAAAGAATCGCTTTGTAGAATACGACTTCGGTCCACTGGAATCGGAACGAAACAATCCAGTCCATTTCGCCGTTTTTGACGCTGTGGTGTACCTTGTGCCAGTTCCACAACGGGCCGATGCGGTGCAACGCATTGTGGACACACCATTGCACAAAGTCGACCACGAATAGGGCGACGATGGTTTGTGCGACCAGCGACCAGGACGATGCCGTGTTGCGGTAGACCAAGCCGGTCCAGCCGTGGTCGGATAGCGCCGCGTCAATATGCGGCAGCACCCGGTTGACGGCGATGCCATACAGGATGATGCCCAAAAAATGCCCGTTGAATAACAGGTGTAATATATCCGCGCCGAGGGCGGGCCGAATCTGCTGCTGCGCGGGACGCCATGGGCGCAGTCGCTCCAACACGGCCACAAAGATGGAGATAATCGCGAGGGCGGCGGGATAAATCATGGGGCTGTCCGTGCGTTTGGGTAGTGGGTGCCATGCAAGAATCAGGCCAGAATCAGCGCGTTTTCGGGCACCTTTGCGCGCATCTTTCGGGCACCGGGCTGGGGCCATGTTTCGCTTGTTGGTTTCAGATGATTCACCGGTGTTACACACACGAAATAGATGGCATACCCCGTGCGCAGCCGCGTGTGTTGGCGCCGGCGTTTCGAATGGCCTTCCCATGGCGGGATGCTGGGGATTAGGTGGGTGGTGTAGGAGCGTCTCATGGCAAAATCGGTGGTCGTTGTCGGCGGGGGCATCTTCGGTTTGACGGCCGCGCAGGAGCTGCAGCAGCGCGGCTGGCAGGCGACGGTTTTTGAACGGGGGGACCTGCCGCATCCCGATGCGTCGACCACCGACATTTCCAAGCTCATCCGTGCGGACTATGGGGCAGACCATTTTTATCGCGACAAAATGCGGCAGGCTTTTGTGGGGTGGGAAGCATGGAATCGTCGACTGCCGCGACCCTTGTGGCACCAGACAGGGATGCTTGTTTGGACCACGCGTCCCCTCGAACCCGGTGGATTTGAGGCGGACAGCTTGGCCGCAATAGAGGCTTGCGGACTCCCGGTTCGACGGTGGGACCGCGCAGATGGTGCGTCGTTTCCCCAGTGGTCGGGAATCGTAGATGGCTATTTCAGCCACTCGGCCGGCTACGCAGAGAGCGGGGAAGTGTTGCGCGCATTGGCTGCCTGGGCCCGAGAAGAAGGCGTGCAGGTCCATACGGGGGTTGGGGCGGTGGCGCTCGACGCGGATGAACCCGCAGTGTGGGTGCAGGGCCAAAAGGTAGCGGCGGACCGCGTTGTGGTCGCAACGGGGGCTTTCGTGGCGTGCGACCTCCCCGAGCTTGCCGACCATATTCATGCCGTCGGGCAGCCGGTCTGGCACCTGGGACCACTCCCGCCAGCGGTATGGGGTGCGCCCGCGTTTTTGCCGTGGGCGGGCGATATCGCGCGGACGGGGTGGTATGGCTTTCCTTTGGCTTCGACGGGCGTACTCAAGATTGCGCACCATGGCTTTGGGCACCGCGTCAGCCCCCAGGCGCCGCGTGTTGTCCCCGGCCATCGTGACGCTGACCTGCGCGCCTTTCTCGCGCAGCATCTCGCTCCGATTGCCGATTCGCCGATTGTCTCTCGGCGCTTGTGCCTTTATGCAGACAGCATCGACGGTGACTTTTGGGTGGATGCGGTCCCGGGCCGGCCAGGCGTCGTCGTCGCGAGTGGTGGCTCTGGCCATGCCTTCAAGTTTGCGCCCATTTTGGGCGCTGCGGTTGCCGATGCCGTGGAGGGGCGCGCGGTCGAAGCACGCTGGGCATGGCGACAAACGCCCACACCACGCTGGGAGGCAGCGCGGGCCGGCGGGAAGCCACACGAGGCGGTCTGATTTACAAATGAGGGGATAGGGGCCGGTCCCTGCAGCGAAGACGCTCTATTCTTCGGTCGCCTCGTCGGTCGCCTCGCCTGCGTCTACTTCTTCGCCGCCTTCTGTGGGCTCAGGCGCGTCTGTCGCATCCACGGGGGAGGGTGTCTTCCCAGGAAGGCCGCTCGGTGCACCCTTTAGCTTCACGCCTTTCAGCGCCTCCTGCATGCCGCCGCCGGCCTTGCCGCCCAGCTTGCCACGCTTTCCTCTTCCTTTGCCCTTACCTTTGCCTTCCTTGAGCTTCTTCATCTCGTCGTGGCGAACCTTGAGCATTTCGAGCCGTTCGATTTCACCACAGATTTCGGTGTCCCCCAACTCGCAGGCCTTCTTGAAGTCTTCGAGGAGGCTGTCCCAATTGCGAACCTGGATGCTACACACGCCGCGGTCGACGTAGACATTGGGGTCTTCGGGTGTGGTGGTGACCGCGAAGTCGAGGTCGGTGCGCGCTTCTTCGCAGCGGTGCTCTTTGTGGAGGGCCCACGCCAACCACCGATGGGCCCCGAGGAAGGTGGGGTCCGCTTCAACGGCCTTTTGAAAGGGGGTGACGGCCTCGGCGACCGCGCTTACGTTTTGATAGGTTCGTCCCAACCAATACCAGCCGTCGCTGCTTTCGGGGTGTGCGGAGGTATAAGCGGTGAGGGCTGCCCGTGCTTCGACGGTCGCTGCGTCTTCGTTCTTTGCGAGAAGGTCGATAGCGGCTTGAATCTCAGGGGTGACTGCCCGTGCTTCTTCGATGGCTTTGGGCACCCGCATTTCGATTCCGCGGAGGTGCTCTTGTGCCTCTCGGCCCTTGCTGAGGTTTCCGCTGCTCATCTTATCGCCGGCTTTTTGGGCGATTTTGGTCTTCCGCGCGCGCTTGGCCTTTTTGCTTGCGCCGGCTTTGGGTTTGGCCTCCTCGGAACAACTCGAGCAAGCGGAGAGCTGGGTAACGCCCATCCACAGGACCATTAGGGCGAACAATCGAAAAGCGGCGTTCATGGCGTTACCTCGTTGCTGTGGCCCGCGTTGCTCCGGGCACAGGCATCCTTCACATGGGTCAACATGGGCGCAGGACGGCGCGCCGTTGTTTGTGGCAAGGCGGGCACCGGTGCATCCCGTGATGGAGCGGACTTCTCGGACTACCCGATTGCACAGATTTCCTCAAGGCGACAAACAGGGGCGATTGGTTCACGATTCAAAAAATCGGCGACCGTTGCCCCCGTGCGGAGGCGCGCGTCATTTTCCCCGGAGGTCGGCGACCGCCTCCTGGACAGGCGGGTAGTCAGGGTACGTCGAGAGGAGCTCGTCGAGAATGGTCTGTGCGACGTCTGTGTGTCCCATCGCCGACAGTGCGCGTGCTTGGCCCGCGAGGAGGTCGGGGTCCCAAAGGGTGTCGGCGAGGTACCAGGACCGAACGTCCAACATATCGAGGACGGTAGAGGCGTTGTCGGAAACGAGCAGCGCCTTCGCCCGCAATGCCGCCAGCTGACGGTCTTTGAGGAATCGAGGGGTTTCGCCGTCGATGGCGTCCAGGGCGGCAAGCGGTTCGCCGCGTGCGAGCCACAGGGCGCCTTCAGCACGACGGAGGGTGAGACTGTCTTGGGGAAGCTGTCGCCCCAGCCATATCCAGGCTTCGGCTTCGTCGAGATTGCCTTCATAGACGTACGCAAGTGCGACCAGCGCGTAGCTCTCCTGGCTGCCAGGCCCCAAGGCCATCGCCTCCCATGCGAGGTCAAAGCGTGCTTCTGCGTCGTCCGCGATGACATAATCGTCCATAAGGCGGACCATCATGTTGAGCGTGCGCTTGGGCTTTTCGCCCCCGTTGATATAGGTACGACGAAGCTCGGCTGCTTCGCGCGGTTGGCCAAAGTGTCGCAAGGTGTCGGCTTCGGCCATACCTTGCAGCACATGCAGGCCTTGGCTTCCTTGGGACTCCTGAATGTGCTGCGCGACGCACCCATAGTTGCCGTATTCGTTGCAGCAGACGGCGACGACAGCGTTCATATCGGGGCTGTCGGGGTCGTCAGCGAGGCGGTGGCGGGCCTCGATGAGCGCCTTTCGATATTGTTGGCGACCGATAAGGAGCGAAAGGTTGTCGGCGCTTCCGGGAAATGGAAGACGGCCCGCCCGCGTGGCCGGTACGGCACGGCTGGGAGCCTGGGCGTCACTCGGACCAACCCAGATGAGGAGACCGAGGAGGGCGTTCAACATAGCGGCTGGCTACCCGTTCTTGGGGGAGAAGGCGGAGTGAATCTTATCGAACACGGTGGGGGACATCGGGCCAACGGAGGATTTGGCATTGCGTTTCGCGTTCGACCGATTCGTTTTGCCGCGCAAAAAAGAAAAACCCCACAACACCGAAGTGTTGTGGGGCATGTCGTATCCGGACGAATCAGTTGGGGTAGTAGCCGAAGCCGGAGGCGTCGACGAACCCGCTGTAGTTTTCGTCAAAGAAGAAGTAGGTGTAGTAGTAGGTGTCGGCGTAGGGGACGTCTTCACCGCGGCTGAACATATAGACGTTGCCGCCGGAAACGCGGTTGAGGGCGGTATAGCCGTACCAGCCGTAGTAGCCGCCGTCGTCGACGAAAATCATCATGTAGTCGGTGCCGCCGTAGTTGTACGGGAAGCCGACGGTCTGGTCGAAGTCTTCGAAAGCAGTGTCGACACCGCAATCGTTGACCGACATGGTCTTGCGGTTGTACATGCCGTAGTCGCAACCAGGGCAGCGACCTTCAATCTGGAAGCCGCTGATGTCCCACTCGGTCAAGCAGTAGAGCGAGCCGTCGAAGATCAAGCCGAGAGCCATGTCGCCGGAGACCGAGGAGCCAGCGACTTCTGCGAAGGGGGTACCGGCGACGCCTTCGCCTTCGCCTTCGCCTTCGCCTTCGCCTTCGCCTTCGCCTTCGCCTTCACCTTCGCCCTCACCTTCGCCTTCGCCTTCGCCTTCGCCTTCGCCTTCGCCCTCACCTTCGCCGGTGACGGTGGTGCCGGAATCTTTGCTGCCGCCATCGCAAGCGGTAGCGGCAAGGCCGAGGACGAGGAATGCGAGTCCAATACGAGTGCTCATGTCTCTAGTCTCCGTTTCAAAGGGTGCGGCGCATCTTACGCTGAAGGAGTACAGGCGTCCACTCCCCGTTGGGGAGGACGGCACTTTTCTGTCACGGCGACCGCACAAGGATGGCGGCAAAACCGCACAAAAAAGGCACACCCGTTCGAAGACCTTGGCCGGAGATTCGGTCCCGGACATTCTGTCTCGGTTCGGTGTTCGCGCGCTTGTGGGGCTTCACGATCGCGCGGCCGCGCGGGCAGCGAACCCGATTCCGACGTCTGGGTGCGGCGTTTTTGGGTGTCGGGAAGGAAGGACTGCATAGCGAGCGGCGCGGTCAGTGGTGTGCGGCCTCCTTCGCACGAGTGACCTCCGATTGGCGAATAATACGAGAAAACCGTGCGAACTCCTTTCCTTCGACGAACAACAACAGGGTGGGATGCGAGAACACCAAAAGCTGGCCCGCAATATCGGGGCTGTCGGGTGTTTCGATGGCTGTCCACACCCAATCGGGGTCTGCTTGGAACAGAGCCTCTGCCCAAGGTCGCACCGCGGTGCAGGGGGCACACCCGGGATGTGTCAGGTACAGCGCGAAATGGTGGTTCTGCGCGATTTGTATTCGAAGCTCGTCAAAGGTCATGTCGCCACCTCTTGCAGGGACAGTTGCTCCTGGATGCGCACCCTGCAGCCGAGGTCAAATGAAGTTGTGGGCAAGGGCCTTCCTTTGTCCGAAAATTGTGCTCCCACGGTGTCATCCATCGCCGTTCTCCGCGTGCTTGGACGGATGCCACGCAGCGTCAGCGTTCGGGCACTTTCGCGGTGCGGGAGGACGGACCCATCGCGCGCGTGGCTGCGTCAACGAAACGGTCGACGGTTCCTTGTACGTCGCGCAGTTTGTCGAGTCCAAACAGTCCAATGCGGAATGTCTCGAAAGATGGACCCTCGCCACATTGTAGGGGGACTCCGGCGGCCACCTGGATGCCCTCTCGGGCAAACGCCGCCGCTGCAGCAAAGCCGGGTTGTGGGGTGTAGACAACCACGACCCCTGGTGCGGCAAACCCTGCGGCGGCAACGCTTGGACAGCCGCGTGACGCGAGAGCGTCTCGAACGGCATTTCCGAGGTCCCACTGCGCTTGGCGGCACTTCTCAAATCCAAACTGGCGCGTTTCAATTACAGCGTCATGAAATGCGACGAGTACGTCGGTGGGCATGGTTGTATGGTAGGCATGGCCGCCGTTTTGGTATGCCTCCATGATTGCGTGCCATCGCTTGAGGTCGAGGGAAAACGACGAGCTCTCGGTGGTTTCGAGCCGTGCGCGCGCGCGGGGGCCAAGAAGCACAACGCCGACACCCGCGGGTGCGCTCCAACCCTTTTGGGGCGCCGTGAGCAAAATGTCGACCTGGAGGTCGTTCATGTCTACCCACAGCGCTCCAGATGCAATGCAGTCCAACACAAAAAGGGCACCTACGTTACGGGCGGCACGACCAATTTCGTAGATGTAGTCGTCTGGGAGCAGGATTCCAGAAGCGGTTTCCACATGCGCGGTGATGACGGTCGTTGGCCGATGCTGGAGAATATGCGACACTACTTCATCGAGTGGCGGTGGCGCAAATGCAGCCCGCGGACCTTCTGTCGTCGGAGCGGCGCACAAGACGGCGGGGGAAAGCCCACCACTTGCCGCGAAAATCTGTGACCAGCGGTAGGTGAACCAGCCGTTTCGCACCACCAACACCGGACCGACCTGTCCGAACTGGCGCGCGACAGCTTCCATCGCGTAGGTTCCGCCCCCCGGAACGAACGCAAGCGACGAAGCGCGGTATACGGCCGTCAGCTCGTCCGCCAGCGCACGCACGGTCTGCTGAAAGGACTGCGACATGTGGTTGACGGCACGGTCGGTAAATACGACCGAGTACTCCAAAAGACCTGTAGGGGTGGGGTGGTTCGGCAAGCGTGGCATGTCTGCTCCCGGGGAATGAAGCAGTAGGTACCACGTCTTTGCGGCGGCTGCCGATGGGAGGGAACGCACATCGGGCCAAAGGGGCGCGCGGGCAGATAAATGGCGGTGGACAGCGCGTTGGGTGGTAAGGGTGGTGTGCGCTGCCCACAGCCAAAAGGAAGGGCCAATCGCCCCTGCGGGCTTCCCAGGGGACCAGGAGCCAGCGGGGGGATGGGCCGACCTTCGACACCCATGCAATAACGGTGCCAGGTTCACGGTCGTCGGTTGGTTGGTCGAAAACGTCTGACTGATGCGTGTTTTCGCGTGCAGGTGCTCGCTGCTCGTCGTATTCCTTGCGTCATAGAGAGACGCAGGGTGCGTCTATCGGAGACGTTGTGTTGCCGGCGCGCGTGGACCATCCCCTCGCTGTTTCGCACGATGGGCTTCGGGGCTGGCCGGGCTCGTCCTCCCTCGGCGGAGCACGTCACCCTTGGCCATTTGGCGCTCGTGCGCTTCGATGTCTTCAAACGTATGCGCAAGTTGCGTCCCTTGGGCGAAAGATGTGGTACGCTTGCGTCGTCGTTGGTTTTCAGGAGGGTGAATGTTGCGGACTGGGGCGATGGTGTACTTGCTGCTCGGCGTTTCGGGATGCCATGGCCGAAGCGACGTGACGAAGGCAGGCGAAGAGTCGTCGGGGACTCTCGTGGAGGACAGTGGAGAATCGGAACCGGAACCCGAAGTCGACCCTGGACCCGTTGAAACGTGCGTTGTAAATTGGACGTTGACGGCTGCAACACCGCGGGGCGACGCCGTTTCGACACGGGACCCTGGCCCCGTGGAGGCGTATATTTCGGGGATGTTGACGCAGTCCGAAGTGGATGCGTGCAATGCAACACTCCAAGGCCGGCTCACGATTGACCGCAACCCGGACGATGCGATTCTCGACTGGGTGCAAATACCTGCCGGGATTACGTGGGAATACCAGGGCGACCGGATGTGGCTGGTTTCAATTGACTTGGAGAGAAGTTTGCAGGCCGGGACCACCTATGCCGTAGAACTCTCGGTGTATCCCGAGAGTGGCCTGCCCTATGGGGCTGTCTGGACGTGGAAAACGCTGCCCTGACCGACGATATCGGGGTTACAATTGTAGCCCGCGCCGTTGAATCGAGCTCAAGCCGGAGGGTCGGGGAGCCAGCGTTTGGTATAGCTCCCCAGGATAGGGAGGAGAAACGGCCGGCCGGACCACGCTTGGAGCGACGCATAGCCCCGCAGCAAAAGCCGGGTCAGCATTATCGAGAGCAGCCCCACAGACAGTACAACGGCGCCGAGTGGGTGGGGGTCCTTCCCAGAAATGAACAGCAGCGGAACGCCCAAGGCAAGGACGAAAAGGATTGCGAACGTCTCAAACGCGAGCAATATCAACGATTGCTTGGCGTGAAAGCGTCCCAGATGGTCGCTTCGGCGGAACAGCAATATCGCGACGCTCGCAAATAGAAAAATCCCTTGAAACGGCAGGTATGCAGAGGCATGCCAAGTCCTGCCGGCATTTCCAGCGTCAAGGCCTTTGTCGAAAGCACTCCGTGAATCCTCTACGGTTGTTCCAAGGTGACTTGCCAAGGTTTGTGCGAGCGTGAGGATCTCCGCCCCGCGACGCTCTGGAATATTTTGCCACAGGCGAATCGCAATGTACGGAGTGGGCGGTCGAAACGGTGCTTCAGATGTTGGCCTTTCTCCTAGAAAGAGCGCGTCGACAGCCAAAAATGCCAGCAATCGGTTGGGTTTGTGGAGCCGAATTTGCCTAAGTTGGGACAGCGAGGCGGTGGTGTGATTCGCTGTAGTGACGATGCCCGTGGACAGGTCGAGCTGCACGGCTGTTGCGCGGCTGCGGGCGTTTCGTGTGAGGATGAGGATACTCCCCCAGGCCATGCACGGGAGGGAAACGAGGACGAAGAGTACGATTCCGGTCGCGGTTGCGGCGCCGGGTCGTGCTTCGTCGACCATGTCGATGGCGAATAGCAAGACCGCGATGATTCCAAGCAGAAACGGGACGAGAATCCCGAGTGTGACCCCGCGTCTTAGGAAATAGGCGGGCCGGGTCCGCAAATGGATGACCGAGCCTTCAACCTGCATTTCCGCTTCGAGCTTTGGGAACACGCGCGGCTCCATCCACCGCAGGGGGGAGTGCCTGCGAGTATTCGCCCGTGAATACCAGAGTTCTCGGCCTTCGGAAAGCCTTGTTTGGCAGGTTCTCCTGGGGTGAACCGGCCGAAGCTGGCCCGCTCCCTTGCTCTTCGGCGGGTAGGATTATGCCCGCGCGACCTGTGGGAGCGGCCTTCGGGCACAGCGCGTGGGCCAGTGGCCGCGAATCGTGCGCAGGTCCTTCCACGTGGGCTTTGCGCGCGGGAGAACGATTAGAACGGGTCAACGTCGGCTTCGAGGCGCGATGCTTCGAGCGCGAGCGCGGTGTGTAGCGCTTGTACTTCGTCCTCGACGGCCTCGAAGGCGGTCCAACCCGCGTGAAGTTGCTTCCTTGCGCGGTTGCGGCGCGCGTCGTGGTTGCTGTGCACGTCGGCGATGTGCCGGACGAGGTAGGTCTGCTCGCTCGCGCTCTCTGCGAGGTCATAGGCCGTCCGTCCGACTTGGGAGACGGATTTGTCCAGACGTTGGAGGCGTTGGGACAGCGGGGCGATCCGTTCGGTGGACTGCCGAGACCATCGCGCGACTTCAGTGCTCGCTGCGCCAACTTCGTCCATGCGTGCGTCGAGACCTTGCAAGGCGCTTCGTGCATCGCGGAGCGTGCTGTTCATCGCGACGAGTAGCGCACGTACCGCGGGGTCGGTGATGCCCGAACGGTCGGCCTGCACGCGAAGCTGTTCGAGTTGGGCAAGGGACGCGCCGAGGCTTCGTGCGTGGGTCTGCGCTTGGTCTGCGTTCCACTTGACCGTAGCGGTGCGCTCTTGCACGGCGCGGAAGCTGTCGTCACAGGCGGACAGCAGGTTGTTGATGCCGTCGACGTTGTCCTGCATGTTGTTTGCGGCGTCGACGAGACCTCTGCTTTGCTCGTTCGCTTCTCGTTGCTGGCGGCGGAGCGTCGTGATGCTGTCCATTCCGTCCATGAAGTCGGCAAGAGAACCTTCTTCATCCGCTTGGCGATGGCTCAACTCGGCCTTGAAGCCGTCGAGCACGGTCAGCACCTGCCCACAGCGCACGCGCGCAGCGTTCAGGAACGAGAGCGCCGTCGAGCCCTTCGTTTCATCCTTGAACGAAACGGGGTCGTTAGCAAGCTGAACAGACCTGGGTACGACGTCTTCTTCCATGACCGAATCCCGTATGCGTTGGAGTGGTTTGAGGGGTTGCCCCCCCCTTGTAGAGAGAGTTTCGGATCGAAGATGCGGATACTGTATACGGAATCTGCATATCGTTTCGATTTTCTTTGTAATGCCGAATATTAGAGTATTCTGGCTGTGATCTGTTGATGGTTTGGGTGAAAACTGAAGTCATTTCCAGCCCGATTACGAATGTGAGTGGACTTTTTGTACATAGTTTGCACTGGATGTGGGCGCGCGGGGGCTGTCCGTTGAAGCGGACGAATAATGTCCGTGAAAATATTGATTGAACAACTGGACAGTGTGTTCGCGACAGGTATATAGGTGTTCAGGATAGTCGCGCCGTTGGACATGGATTTGTGCAACCGGCAGCAGATGGTCTTCTATTATTCCTCTTTATTTATGATGGTTGTTGTTTATGATGATTTATTTATGATTTATTATGGCGCACATCGCGTATTTTTGTATTTGTGCAATATTGTAGTATATTACTGATTCGTAAACCATTCCGTGAGACGCTGTCCGCAGATGTTCGAATGGGTTGCGTGGACGGTATTTGCGGTTGGGAACGCATGGGCTTTGGCAATTGGGGAGCTTGTATGTGGCGGGAGTGGCTTTTGGCGGTCTTGGTTGGCTGTACAAATCATCAGAACGATTCGGCAGACAGCTCGTCTTCGGGCGAGGTCGCGCGGGAGCACGCTCGTGCGTCCTGCGGAGAGTTTGGAACCTGGGATTGCCCCCTGCAGTTGGGCGACGGTTCCGGACCTCGTTGGGCGCTACCCCCCGCGCGTCCATTGGAGCGCTCCGCCTATTCTTGTATAGACACGGGGACGGAAGACGACGAGGGGTGGGTCGTGTCGCTGCCCATCGCGAGTCGCGGGGTGTTGGCTGCGACGGTCGTCGGAGAAGGCTTCGCACCTTCGAATGTTTCCGTACACTTGGTTTCCGATGATGTGGAATCTACGGGGGCGGGGTGTGTTGTCGGAACAGCAGGTTCGCTCTACCGCTTTGTGAATGCTGGTGAATGGAGGCTTGTCATTGTGCGCGCGCCGCCCATTGCTGGGCAAGCGGGGGGGCAGGGGCCGGAGTTGGCGGTCGGGTTCTTTCCCCTCGCGAGCGATGGACCCTGTGCATTGGTCGATACAACTGTGGACATGCGGTGGCCAACGTGTGGGCACGGGCTCGATTGTGCGGCTTCGGCCATTGCCTCCGTGAACACCCCAAGCATTGGCCCCGTAGCGAAGGAGGCCCATTTGCGCACGATAGAAGATGGGGAGGACAATGCCCCGCAGCATCGCACGGACAAGCTCGCTGTCCACTATGCGCACTCACAGAATGCGAGTGGCCTGCGCACCAAGCGAACGGAACCGTGGGCTGAGTCGGCGCACGGCCGTCGGGGGATAGGCGCTACCGGCAACCTCATCCCTGCCTTGGACGAAACTTGGTATGTCAACATGTATTGGCGGAATCGGCCTGCGCCGGGAACGCGGATGTTGGTGTTGAATCCAGCCAATGGCCGGGCCGTCGTCGCTTCGGGTGGATACGAAACCGGGCCGCGTTCATCGCGGTCGTTGGGGGGCGCATCCGAGGAAATTCACGCTGTACTGGGCTCTCAACACCGTCAACCTCTATTGATGGGCTTCTTGGAAGACCAGTCGCTCCCCTTGGGGCCCATTCGTTGTGGCGAAGTACGGAAAGAAGCGCGGACAGCCCTTGGTCCGCGCGACCCCCGGCAACGTCGAGGTGCGACCACTCGCCCCGTGGCGCGCATGGGAGGCCCAGCTCCTCCGCGCAATGGCCATGTCCCGTGAGTGGTCCGCAGGGCACTTGTGGGGGCGTCGACAGAGTGTTTACGGGTGGTGCTTGCTCTGACTCTGTACATTGTGCGCAATTGGGGTAAGGACCTGGGAGGCGCGGTTTGTACCAAATGGGGTGCTGCCGAGACTCGAATTCGGGTTGGGTCAACTGTATGGACTTGGAGTTTTGATGCGTGGAATTGTTGCTTCGTTGGGATTGTCTTTGCTCGTTGTTTCGGGTGCCGCGGTTGCAGGCGATGGTCCCGCAGTCACGGGCGAACCAATGGCAATCGCGAAATACCGGCACGAGTCTTTTGAGGCTCTGGGCAAGCACATGAAGGCAACTTCCCTCATTGTGAAGGGAGAGGTCGCTGTACCCGCCGCCGATCTCACCCAGCACGCGACGGCGTTGCACTTGGCCGCAACCTCGATGGCGGCTTGGTTTCCTCCGGGAACGGGTCCCGATTCCAAGGTCGCGACCGATGCTCTGCAAAAAGTGTGGACAGATGCCGCGGGCTTTGAGGCGAAGCGCGCGGACTTTGAGGCTGCGTCGGCAACGTTGGTCGAGAAAGCCAAGGCAAATGATGTTGACGGCTTCAAGGCAGCGTTCAAGGACGTAGGGGGCACCTGCAAGGCCTGCCATGATGGCTATCGCAAGGAAGAGCACTGAACCCCGCCTGGCTCCTTGGCTTGGCGTTTGCCTTGCCAGCCGGTGACCCTGTGCGGGGCGAAGTCCTCGCGCAGTTGGGCTCGTGTATGGCCTGCCATACCGCAGAAGGGGGCGCGCGAAATGCCGGGGGGTATGAAATCCATACGCCCCAAGGGGTATTTGTGGGGCCCAACATCACGCCGCATCCGAGCGCAGGTATTGGCGCGTGGTCGGACGACGATTTTGTGCGGGCCATGCGCGAGGGGCGCAGTCCCGACGGCCATTCGTATTGGCCTGCGTTTCCCTACCCCGCATTTCAATATGCCTCCGACCAGCAACTCGCGGACATTTGGGCATATCTTCGCTCCGTTCCACCTGCCGACACGCCGAGCAAGCCCCACGACCTGCGCCCTGGAATGGGCCGGGTCGCACGCGGCATGTGGCGGGCGTTGTACTTCGACGCTTCGGGGTTTGTGGTCGACGCGTCGCAGAGCGAAGCCTGGAATATGGGGGCGCAACTCGGTGCGGGCATCGGTCACTGCGGCGAATGCCACAGTCCGCGCAACCGTTTTGGGGCGGTCGATAAACAGCGTGCACTTGCGGGCCATCCAGGTCCGCCGGAAGCCGCGCCCAACATTACGCCAGGTGCGGGCGGCCTCGCGAATTGGACACACGACGACCGTCTCACGTTTTTAGAGACGGGTATGTCTGCCGATGGCGACTTCGTTGGCGGCGAGATGGGGCGTATGATTGAGTATGGTGTCGCAAAGTTGTCTGCTGGGGAACGGGCGGCCCTTGCGCTCTGGTTGGGCTCGGTAGCTCCGATTGCCACGCAGCTCGTGCCAAGCATGCCGAAAGAAGGCGCCGTCCCGCGAGAAGATTGGGAGTAGGCGACAATCGGGGCGGCAGGTTGCTGCAGATGGCGCTACCTTGGGGCGCGTGTGGTTTGGCTTCGGAGAGGCCCCTGGGAGCGGATAATGCGAACGGCAAGTGTTTTTCCGGCAGTGGGTTGCGTGCCAGTCCTTCTGGTGCTTTCGGCATGTCAGTTCGACAAACAGTTCGACGATGAATCCACCGACATCCTCACCGGCACCACAGACGACGGTACCGGTGGTGGCTCGTCGGCCGGTGAATCGGGAAGCAGTTCCGGAGGCGAAACGGGTGGGTCTTCGGGCTCCGGAAGTTCGGGAACCGGCGGAACGGGAACCGATGGCACTGGAACCGGCGGTACGGGGTCCTCGGGGAGTGGCTCGGACGGCACCGTCCTCGACCCCGTAGACTGCGCGATAACAGAGCATGGGTGGTCCTTTTCGTTGACGGATGGGTCGTGGGTTGAACCGCTGGGATTGGGCGATTTGCTTGCGACCTATATTCCCGAACCATTGGTCCTTGGCTTTGAAGAAAGCGCAGATGGACGCGCTGTGTTGCGACTTGGTGGCGACAATCGCGGTGCACAAGACACCTGTTTTGCCACCAACGACCTCGCCGTCGAGTGGTCGAACCCCGTGTTTTCGACGTTGGGAGGCGAGGTCTCGCTATATTCCTCCGACTATGAGATTATCTTGTATGAGTCGGAAGTAAGCGGGTGGGTGGATACGGATTGTGCGCACGTATTGGATGTTCGCATTTCGGGACAGTTTGATTTTCGGCAAACCGCGCCGCTTTTCGGGGACCTCGTTGGCTCCGGCGACCCAGATGAGCTTTGTTCGTTGGTGTTGGGTTTTGGCGTTTCGTGTGCGCGCTGCGTTTCTGATGGTGAGCCATATTGCGTCAACATCGACATTCAAGAAATGCGTGGAGCTGCGGTCGGGTACACCGTGGTGCCGGTACCCGTGGATGACACCTGTACGAGCGCCGGATGCAGCTATATGCCGAACGGCGTAGGGCGGGGCTTGGGCTGGGCGCTTTTGTTGATGGGACTTGCCGCCGTGGGCCGCCGTAGTGTAGAGCCACGCAACATTGCATAAAACGCAATGTAATACGTGTAGAGGTTTCACACCCCGTTTTTGCGCTTCAGTGGCGATTGCTGCGCGAAACGGGGTTCAGGTTCTTGCGACCAAAAATTAGACGTCGACCTTGGGTAGCGCGCAGTGACGCACTACACGGAGCGACGACCCGCGCTATAATTGCCATCACGCCGGCGGCGGCCAGCGAGCAACAACGCTGCCAATGCGCACCCAGCGCCGGTAAGTGTGGAGGTCACGGCGCAGCCACTGGACTTGTCCGCAGAATCGGAGCCTGTTGGTGGGGTGGCTGCCGGTGCGTCGGTGGTCTCGCCGGATTCGCCGCCTCCGCCCGCGCCGCCGTCGGCACCCCCGGTGCCACCGCCGTCCGCTCCGCCTTCTTCTCCGCAAACAGGAATACATTCGCGATTGGATGCGTTGTCGTCTGCGAAACTGGTTGCCTTGGGCAGATTCATACTTGATGTATAGAGCATCAAGTCTTGTGTGGCCGTTGTGGGCGTGTATCGCAAATGGAGGCGGGTGACATATGCGTCTTCGTAGGTTCCCCGAAAGCCCAGAGCGAGGAGGTCGTCGTCGGAGAGCTGCACGCCGCTGCAAGGCGAGCAAGAATAGGGTCCGCCGGCCCATTCGACGGTCCATGCGGCAAAGCCTGCATCTTCCCATGCAGGCTGGAACAGCGCCTCGTAAAACGTGCCGAAGGCATCGGTAGCGGGGTCGCCCCATATGCACTTGTCTTCGATAGCAAACTCGCTGTAGTTCGAGATACCGACGCGGCCCGCAGGCGCTTCGTTGATTGCGTAGATGAGCATGTCTTGCTTGCCCGGCGAGTTCTGCGCCGCGAGCCGAATGGGAATCGAATAGACGTCGCTATTGTAGGCGACTTGGAGAGGAGGCAATGCCGAGCCGTCTGCGACGGTTGCTTCGGCGCTTACCTTTGCGGTCATAAAGTACATCCCCTCGGCGATATAATCCTCAAGAACGGGTACAGTTGCTTCGGCGAGGTGGTAGCCTTCTGCGTCGAGGTACGAAAACAAGGCCGAAGAATCGGTAGACGACAAAATCGTGATTGCATAATCGCCCACGACATAGCGTGCCTCGACGGTGACCGAGCCGTCGCTCTCGGACTCTCCGCCTCCGCTTCCGCCGCCATCGCCGCCACTAGAGCCTCCTGCGGGAGCGCAGCCGGCATCGGGCATCGTCAGGAGTCCGGTGTACCCTTCCAAGCGCGTGAAAACCTCGCTGTCGAGCACCGCGATGTCGGACTCGGCCAACAACGCAGGTACAGGAAGCACCAACGCAAAATCTTGTGAGGTACCCGAAGGGTTGATGCTGACCGTAAAGGTGGTGCGACCGTCTTGGTGCACGATGGCCGTGCGCGCGGTGTCATAGGTCAAGGACTGCGTGGTTCCGGTGACCACCGTAGGACACGCGAGCGCGGACGTTGCCATCGAGAAAAGCCAAGCAAACACGAAAACCTCCGCGAGAAACGCATGGAGATTGTAGTGGGTCGCTTGGCCAGTGTCGCGTGTTTGCTGTCTGTATTTTGTGCGCGCCGAGAGCGGTGTTTATTGCGTATCGCACTCGCCATATCAGCTTCGAAATACGAAATATACTGCACCAATAAGGCAAATAGCAGCCCATAAGTAATCGAGTTTTAGGGGCTGATGGAGAAAATATACGCTGAATGGCACGAATACAATCAGCGTAATGACCTCTTGGGTCACCTTGAGTTGCGCGAGGTTGAGTGTTTGGTAGCCGAGGCGATTCGCCGGAACTTGAACAAGGTATTCAAAGAACGCGAGGCCCCAGCTCAGCAGGATGGCGAGCCAGAGGGGCCATGCGTGGACCTGTTTGAGGTGTCCATACCACGCAAACGTCATGAACACGTTGGCGACGAACAGTAGAGCAATCATCCACACCACATTTGCGGACATCAACTCGTCTCAGGAGATCGCGGCGCTTGGCGGTCGCCGACCCTCTCGTTCTATTTATTCGACTGCTTGCTGCGCGCAATGTCCCCGTATCAGACGTGTATCGACAGATTGATAGGGTAATTCGCGAAATAGTCCTGTTAGAATCGCGGTGGTTTCGTTAGGGAGTTTGGGCCTGTCGCGTCCGTGTATTTGCGAAGATCGCTTTTATTGCGGTCGGACATCTGGAGGATGGTTGTACGATTGGCTCTCAACCGGGATTGACTCGTACATGGGCAGGCTCCAAATGCGCCGAGCATGGGTGCTTGTCGCTCGAAGTTTGGGTTGTTGTTTTGAGTTGGGGTGCGAGATGTGTGATGTGGAGAGTGGAGCAAAGGCGATGGAACCGAAACCAACACAGCACGACAATGCGCTGGATATGTATGAGGCGCTGCAGCCGCACAAGATTCAAGAAACGTTTGGGATCGCGCCTAACGGGAAGGCGCGGGACTTCTTGTTCCGCGGCCTTTCGGAAGATTGGCATCCATTGGTTCCCGCCAGTTGGCGAAACCCCAACATTGTGTTGGAGTCTATGGCGAAAGAGCACAGCATAACACCCAAAGTAGTGGAGCGTTGCGGTTGCGAACAAGCAAAGGTCGAGCGAGAGCTTCTGCATACCGCATTTCAGTATGCAGATGTAGCGGGCGTCAATATGCCCGGTGATGGGTTTGGTTTGCGGAAGGCGTTTGCTTCAACAGACGATTTCACAGGACAGCTGCATTCCGACCCGGGCCTCCAAGAGTTTGTTGCGACGGTGCAGCACAACCGGCTGCCTACGCGCCTGATGGATTGGTCGCGGCGACCGAATGTCGCGATGTGGTTCGCGGCGGATACTGCGGCACGAGAGTACCTGAAGGCAAAGAACGACACGTCCAAGGACGTCTCTAACAATAGGTTTGCTGTTTGGGTCCTGCAATATAGGGCCAAGAATGAAGGTTTAGACCAGGATAGCGCATATAGGGAATACGGCGCCGCCGTCTTTAGCGTGGGGCGAGGTCGCAACGATAACCTTCACAAACAGAGCGGTGTGTTTTCGGTTCATCGCTTTGAGACAATGGACAAACGTGGCGACAATGGCAATGTGAAGGTGATTCGTCCCCTTGACGACATCTTGGAAGGCACTCCCTTTACGATGCAGAAGCACACGTTGCCGTGGAATCAAGCGGCAGACCTCCTCAACCTCTTGGCCGACAACTTCGTGCAGGGGGCAACGGTCTATGCGGGCTGGGAGGGCGTGCGGTCGTCAGTGGACCTTTGGCCGGCCCGTAAAGTCAAGTAGTCCTGCTGGTTTTAGAGAAATGAACCGTGATTCATTTTTCCAATCGCCGCGTTAGCGGCCGGAGACGGGGAACGCGAGGTCGTCCCCGTTTTGCTTGAGCTCGTCCAACCACGACCGGATATCGTTGGGGGTGTGGCCTTGTTGGCGGGCAGCTTCAGCCAATAGCGCGTATTCGTGGACCAGCTCGGTGCAGAAAATCGCCGGGTCATCGGAGCCGACGCAGATTCGCGGCATTGGCTGCGCGGAGCGCTCTGCGGCGCGAACAGGCAGCCAGCGGAACACGGGGTGGTTGCTCATGTGGGTCAAGCTGGCAATCGCGAGGTTCGAGCTGGGGTTGGCCTCGATGGCAATGTCTTGCAGTGCCATTTCGCGGAGCATTTCGTTTTGCACCTCCCGAAGCGGCTCGTCCCACTCTCGTGTGTCGTTGGTGGCGATGCGCTCTTGCCCCTTCTCCCACGTTGTCGCATCGAACGTATATTTCCACCATAGCTTTTTCGCGACTTCGCTTGCGTTTGTGAGTCGCTTTTGGCGTTCATGGTGAAGTGCGCCGGTCCATGCATTTGGGAAGATTGGTGTGGCACCCGGTCCAACTGGTTCGGGGCTGCAATCATCGGGAGAACCGGGCAGGATGTCCCGCATCGTCCACGCTTCATATAAAAACATAGGCTCGGCGACCACGCTATATATTGTCTGACACAAGGGGCCAATCTGGTCGCGGAGCC
Source organism: uncultured Enterobacterales bacterium (assembly GCA_964502005.1). Taxonomy (GTDB): domain Bacteria; phylum Myxococcota_A; class UBA796; order UBA796; family UBA2385; genus CAJWOS01. Next base: position 27,705 of record CAZCUX010000031.1, on the reverse strand, counting down.
GGTGGCATAAGTGGGCGTGGTGGGGAAACAGGCTCAGCTTGTGATGGAGCCAAACGAGGTCGTCGAGACGGTTTTGCCGGCGTTGGGAGACGCCCCCGCCGGTTTGCCGACGCCACGCACGGGGGTCGAGGCCGAGGGCCAAGCCGTGGCCGATACGGTCTCCGCGACCCATGCCCAAGAACCGGATGTGTTCGTCGACTTGGCGCATTCCGCCGACAATATGCTCGAACTCCTCGCCTGCATGTGCGCTGATGCCAAACTGATGCACCGCTTGGCCCAATGCGTTTGGGCGTTGCCGTTGTATGGCCCAGGGCGCGCGCAACAGCCGAAATGCAGGCGCAAATACTTCGGCGGGTGTGGCGAGCTCGAAGCTTGCAATGTCGATGCCGACGAACATGGGGCCAAATCGAGGCTCTTCGGCCACCAGACGGAGCTGTTCTGCGCTGTCGAGGGTTTGTTGCCGAACGTTATCAAAGCGCGCACGGGCAAACTTTTCTCGTTTCGATGAATCGTCGACACGCAAAAAGTGGATGACGATTCGCAAGCCGGGGCGCTGCCCGGCAATATCGGCGTGAATGGCATCCGCCGCCACCGCGGATGGGACGGCCCCCATGACGCGAGCAAAGTGCGCCGCCGCGTCATCGGGCGGGGTGTTGGTGGAGTGCTTGCGAATTGCGTCCAGTAGTGGTTCTATCTTGGCGGGGTTCGCAAAACCGGGACCAATCTTGAGCTCCAGATGGTGTACGCCCCCTTCTTCAAACGCCTGTTTCCACCATGACGCGACCCCGAGTGGATACGTTTTGGACCACGGATGGTCGACGTAATCTTTTTTGAACCGGTCGAGGCCGCGTGTATTTTCGGGGTGCTGCACGCCCGACATCTCGACGTGATGGCGGCAAATCAGCCACGCATGAAATACATAGCCCAATAGCTCCGTGTCACCATCCTGCGCGATGCACAGGTTGGGGTCCATCAGGCGCCGCAGCGCGCGCTCCATTCGGTCGCGGTCGGCCGCCAAACGGTGCGCATTTCGCGTCACTTCGTCGGAAACTGCTGATGCACCATGGGGCTCTGGAAGCGGCTCGGTTGCCTTATAATGGACCTCTGTACCGTCGCTTTCGAGTGCTTGCCTTGCCTCTTGTCGGGCCTGTTCGCATGCACTTTGGTCTGTTGGGTTGGCGTGGAGCAGGGCATCGAGCGCACGCGTAAGGGCGCGTCCCTGCCGCAATGCCCGAAGGGTAGGGTAGGCGATGCGGGGGCTTTCTTCCAAATCCGCGACGTCGGCATAGAGCGCATGAAGCCATATGTGCGTTGGGAGCCGCATTAGGTTTGCGTGGCGGTGAACCTCCGTGAGCCCTTGTGCACGCAGCCGCAAAATGTCGGGGTCGGCCACGGGCGGCAGCAACGGCGCGGGTGCCTCCGTGTGCCAAGGCGAGCGTGGCGCGCGCGGTCCCCAATCAAAGGGGAGGTCGCCTTCTAAGCAACGCAGGTGGGTGGCGGCGGCGCGTATGGGCTCCAACAACGTGCGTCCAGACCATTGCTCCCGCCACAATAGGTGCCCATCGGGCCGAAACATAAGCTCGCCGCGAAAGAACACGAGCAATGAACGCGCGAGGGTACACAATGCCGCCACTACGAGCGGCCGTTCGGGCCCATGCCGCTCCCGGCGCTGCAAGAACAGCTCCCGCGCGCCTTCGATTTGGTGCAACGCCACCAGCCCCCGGTCAAAATCCGGGTCTTTCGTGACTTCATCGAGCAGCCGCTCGTCGATGTTCTTCCCGGCTTGCAGATGCTTCGCGGCACGGGCGCGGTACACCGTGAGCTGGCGGGGCGCGCGGAGCAGGTGGTGGGCGATGTGGCTGGGGTGCATGGAAAACCAAGGGAAGGGATGTAATGGTTACGCGGTCTTTGCGGCCTGTCCGCCGTCTCCCGGATCTTTGTTTTCGGTGGTATCTGAGGGATTTTTTTTCGCCGGCGTTTTGCGTGGTGCCTTCTCGTTGGTGATTCCCCTGCCTCGCGCAGCTAAGTGGGCATTTTCAAAAATTCGCCACCAATCGTCGTGATGTTTTCGCGACTTCTCTGCCCACGGATACCCCTCATCCCACATCGCTTTCTGCGTTGCAACATGAATGGGGATTGCATGGAGCAGAACAGCAAGGTCTACATACTCTCCGTGGACTTTGCCTGCGCCAGTCGTGAGGGTGACTGATCGCCAGTGGTCGACCTCATTATTCATGTTTGATAAGGAGCACGGTTCGGCACGCATAGCTGCCCATAGTTCCTGGCTCCAGCAAGGCAGGAGAATAGCATGAATCAAGGGGCACGTGGCAAGCATTGTAAACATCGGCGAACGTAGAGTGGTCGAGCCAGATTGTTCGCTATCTTTCGCCTTTTCCTTCCAAATGGTGAGGTTTCTTTGGAATATCCCACTAGGAATGAATTCATCTTGACCGTACTGAATATGAGTTCGGGCGCCCCTGTAGTCAAAATCCGTAATTGTTCTATTTTCGGCGGTTAATATTGCGTTTAGAGTAGCGAGAATCGTTGCTTGCAGAAAAGAGCCAAGAGAAGGTGTGGTTTTGTTGCTGTCATCTGAAATACCTCGGTGAACGTCAACGACGGACTCTGCGATTGCTGACAGTACCGATGGGTGAACGCCCAGTTCATTGGTTGCGTTCACCGGCGTATTGACTGCTTTAATCCAGTTTTGCATCTGGATAATAAACTGTGGAGGGAATGATGTGCGAAAACCCGGCTGCTTGTTCGATTCGTTGAAGGTTGGAGTCTTGGTTTCTTCGTCCTCAGGTCCGAACATGCTGAGTACATCGTTTCCTTCCTCCCCGTCAATGTCGTCTTCGTCCTCCACAATCGGTTCACTTTCCAGGCTTGCCAATACTTCATCGGATATGCCGATACGGGAGTTTATGCTGAAACTTTGTAATGTACGCAGATGTTGTTCAATGTACGCTTCGGATCTCCGGTTTGGGGTCGGACTTGTAGCTGTTCTCTCAAGCAAACTGCAAATCGCGGCGATTCCCGCGATTGGATCGGCCATACGCATGGTTGCGTTTCCGGAACCCATTTTACTTTGAAATAGGACCAATATTGTTTCCAAAAGGGTCCACTGGCGGGCGTAGCCTATCTTTTCTTCAGGCGAAATTCCGGAGGCCTCTTGTGGCGAGCGTGGACCTTTGATGAGGTATTCGACCTGGTCATAACGCAATACGAGTTGGTCGTAGGGTGAGGCGTTTGGTATGGGGCCTTTACCACCCCCCTTCCGGCGAACCCAGTCCCTGAGTGTACTCAAACGCTTGGTTGATGCTTTCGCATCGACATCCAAGTGGCCATTGTCCAACAGATATTTAATCCATGGCCCATGGCCACTTTGTGCAAGTTTCTTACGTTGCATCCATAGTTTATCTAATGTTGGGTTTCGTGATGGCGTCGCGGTTTTCTTTTCGGAAACGTGCGCGAGGCCCGCTGCGACCTGTCGATTGTTGTTGGTGGGCCATCGAAACACGGCGAGTTGCAATGCGGACTCCGACACCGTTGCGCCAGAAATGCTACGATTGAGCTGTTTGCGCCGCTCATCACTAGCCTGATTTGCTGGTTCGGTGCCAAACAGCGCAATGGGATAGGCGACCTGGACCCAATAACGCAATGCACGTACAACAGCTTTTGGCCCACTGAATCGGGCGCGTAGACCTCCTATCAACGCGATGTCGACGAGTAGAGGTGCCCAGGGGGCATCCAAAAGGGTATCTCGTTGTAACTTGGACCGACGAGTGTTCTTTGCGTCAAGTAGAAACGTCAGGAGGGACCGGTAGTCCCCATTCGCCAACGCTGTTTGGTCATCAATATTCCAACCCTGGCTTTCTTGTGCTTCACCGTCGATGTCAAGCAAACCTATCCAGGTCGCCGAATGGTTGAAAGCTCGATAACTACCTTTATTGGTGCCGTCCTTGCCAGTTTCTTCATTTGTTCCAGTCTCTGCCAACCATGCAAGAAATGCTCTCATTAGCCGGGCGTTCTCGGGCAAAATGTCGAGAGATGCTTCGTCCGACCCATTTGTGAGAATCCAATTTGTGACTGGTCGTAGCAACTCGTCAATCGTGTAGCTGCTTCCACCACTTCTCTTGACAATCCGGACCTCCTTCTTCGTCTTCCATAGCTTTATCGCGTCTCTTGCCGATGTAAGCAGAATCCTCCGCTCGGGTCGAATCAACTTCAGCAGGTGCTGATTGGCCAATGCGCGTGCTTCCTCTAAAGCATCTTTTGCGTCCGACCCATCTTTTTCGTTAATGCCCCGCCGACGGGTAACCTCGCCAAGTTTTTCCTCCAGCACCATCGCGCGAAACTGAGGCAGGTGACCAGTGATTATAGGCAAAATCCGAGGTGTGGTCAAGTAACGGCGGGTGGCCTCCAAAACGTTCCATGAATCCTTTCCGGCAACATCCACATCGTCAATCGGTTGGACGAAACATGCAACTTCGAGTTGTGCCGCGGCTGCGGAAACAAAATTGCCAAAATGTGTGCGCAGGCTCAGGCCGTCACGGGAGAAGCGCAACAGATGTTCTGCATAAGCGGATTCCGAGGATGCACTTTCCAGTCGCTTTTTCCAAACGTCAGGATGGGCGGCCAGCAGACCACCGCTCAACTTTTGGAGTGCGGTGCTGAGGGCGCGGTTAGACGTTGGAGAATATGTGCGGCCTTCTACGCGCCGCAAAATATTGGCAATTACCGCGCCAATAAACATATCGCCGTTGGGAACCAGCGTTGGGTCAAGCGGGGGAAGGACTGCAATCTTGACGTTCCTTTTGGATGGGTCCGCTGTGTACGTGTCCTGCTGGAAGTGCTGAAAAATGGACAACAAAAATGTCGTCTTCCCACTTCCCCGTGGGCCTGACACCAACAGCGCCTCATGGAGCAGCTCTGGGTCTTTCCAGGGCATGGACTTCTGTTCTTCGTCCCACTGGTTCTGGCGTTCCTGTGCCGCCCGCGCAAATTCCTCAACGAGTTGAATCGCGCGCTCCATTTCTTCGGGGAACAGCTGTGCCTCTATGGGAAGAGCGACCGCGCCGCGAACGATATTGAGGTCGATGGTGAATGTGTCATAGTTCGCGTTCACAGGGCCTCCGTCAAAGGGGGAGAAGCCTACCCACGACCTCCCGGCGTTGGAAAGGGCCCAAGCGCATCGCGCGCGAAATCTCCGCGTTTGTTCAGGCGAATCGGGCCGTAAATTCTTCGCGAGGGGTGCGTTCGATTCCCTACGCGATGGCGCAGGAAGCAGACGCGAGGGAGGACCCAGGCCCGCTACGGCCCGGCTATTGTGGCGGACACGACAACGAGCAGCCCCGCGAAGCCAACCACCAGGAACACGACGCGGATCTAGGTTGACCTGTATGCGGAGGAGGTGGCACCGCACAGGCACAGCCAGGGGCCGTCCGGGAGTGGGTACCCGAATACATTGCCGTCGATGGACTGAATCACGACGCATTTTCGCGCGGCGAACACGCGGACCAATTCTTTCCACGATGGCGAGGGCATGGCGCAATACAGGCCACCTGCAAATCGACCCTCGTCGTCTGTCGTCGCTCGGCTCCGCTTGTTCCACGCCAACAAAATGAATCGCCATTCATTGGGTCGAACGCGCCGACCCATGCAGTTTCTCCATCGAAGCCAACTGTGACGCCGCTTGGGGGAAGCTATCCGCCCATCAACGACCGCCGCAAAACAACATGTTGGGTCAGCGCCCGATGCTCAACACCGACGGCCAAGCGGGCGTCAAGCTCCACAGACCCGCGGCCATTTGGCGGGCGTCGACGCTGCGGATTTTGAAGAGTTGCCGGGCGACCATGCGTGGGCGCAAATAAAATCGGAATGTAGCCTCTCGCAGCGCCGCCAACAGTTGCTCGGGTGATTGTACGTCGCTCGCAACGCAAATTGTCGCTGAATCGGGATTCATTGTCGTGAACGCATCCCAATCGCGTCGGCGGAGGCGTCCGTTGCGCACCATCTCGGCGTACAGCTCCGAGCCAGGGAAGGGGACCGTGATAGCAAACTTGGCAAAGTCCAGTTGGAGCGAACAGGCATAGTCGATGGTCGCGCGCGTCTGTGCAGGCGTCTCGCCGGGGAGACCCAGCATGAACAGCCCGACGGTCGTAATTCCCAGTTCTCGGCACCATTGAATCGTCTGCCGGCTACGCTCGGCGGTGTTTTGCTTGTGGACCGATTTGAGGAGCGCATCGTCGCCACTTTCAATACCAAATACCAACCTCCGGCAACCGGCACGCTTCATCCACGCCAAGGACTCGCGATTGACGACGTCGGTGCGGAGCTCACTCAACCACGCTACATTGTTTTCCAATCCACGGCGTACCATCTCTTTGGAGAACTCGATAGCATGACGGTTTCCCAAAGGGAAAATAGGGTCCATAAAGCCGACTTGGCGCACCCCAAACTGCCTTACGTCCCGTTCAATCTCGTCGACGACGTTCGCGACGCTTCGCCGTCGATAGCTCTTACCTTGGTTTTCCAATGAGCAATAGCTACACTTGAAGGGACAGCCCCGCCCTGCGACAACGCTCACGATGGGGCGAGAGACTGTCCCCAATGGAAGCAACGAGTACCGGTGATACGGGAGCAAGTTCCAGTCGGGAAATGGCCACGCATCGAGGTCATCGCGAAGGGGGCGCTCGGGGCCCCGGATGAGGTCGTCGCCCACACGAATGGTAACACCTGGAATTCCATCCCCTCGTTCGCCACGTCCCCAGGCCTCCAATAGTTCGACCGACGTATGCTCGCCTTCCCGGTGGACAACTGCGTCGCCCTCTTCGAGAAATTCCTCGGGAAACATATCAGCATGAATGTTCCCAAAGAGGTATCGAATACCGGGGTAAGTGTCGCGCAAGCGCCGCACCAAAGCCTGCACGTGCGTGGCCACAGGTGTCAGCACGGAGATGCCGATGATGTCCGGTCGGAACCGCTGCACTTCCTGCTCGAATGCCGCCTCTCCCCAACGCAACGCAAAATCGTCAAACACACGCACTTCGTGGCCACTGCGGTGAAGAAACGTCGCGATATAGGCGAGGCCGCCGCAGGGCATCGCCTCGAGTAACTCGGCGAAACGCCCGAACTGTTCGGGACGAATGCTGGGGTTGAGCAACAGCACACGCATCAGGGGACCGCCCGTTCAAGAGTGGGTTCGCGGGTCAGCTCTGCGGTAGAAACCATCAGTACGACGCTAGAGAGGCCAATCGTCAACAAATGGACCAAGCGAACCAAAGTCAACAGCAAACCTGACTGGGCCAATGTCAGAGAGGATGTCGAGGAGAGCGTCGCCGCAAAACTCGCCTCGAATGCACCCGCCCCGCCTGCCGGCAATAGCACCGCGCCAACGGCTGCGACACCGCTGGTCGCGTGGGTGAGGAGCAGGGACACGATAGAAATGCTTAGGTTGGATGACGCGACAACGCAAGCCAGCGATAGGAATACAAAACCCTGAATGACGAGGCTCCACGCCAATGCCATCCACCGCGGTCGCCAGCCCTCCAGATGAACGGCGTGAAGTGCGGTGAGGAGCGGGAGCAGTCGTTTGTGGGGCCAATACCGGAAGCGAGACAAAGAACCCGACAAGCAGCGCAACCAAGTTGGATGCGCCGCGGCCGTAGCGGCTCCGAGGCCCAATACGCCCACGACGGCTATTCCTGCGGCAACGCCGGACGCGAGCTCTTCGGGAAGGGGGAGGCCGATAGCAAACCCAATCGCCAAACCACCCGTGGCCCACAATCCAACCAACCGCGCATGCAATGCTGTGGCGATGCCGGTCGCGGTGGGGAGCTGGTATTTGCGTTGCAGGTAGGCTGCGAGCGCGAGGTCACCGGCTGGACCAGGAAACACGATGTTGAGCGCATTCGCCGCGAAAAAGAGGCGAAACAGCACATGTCGTGAGGGGAGCCAATGGGTGTCCGCCGCCGGAACCAAGCAGCGAAAGCGCAATCCCGCCAAGCCTGTCGCGATGCCGAAGGCGGCGACTGCGGCGAAAAGCCACTCGGCATGGGCGAAGCTGTAGGCGCTCCCTGCATGGTCCGAGAAAGTCGCCAACACAGAGCCAATCGCCACGAGGCCCGGCAGGCCCACCGCTGCCATCATTATCGTCCGGCGGAAGAGCTGGCGCCTTCGGTCGTTCACAGGTCGTACCACTCGGGTTTGTTCATGTCCTTGATGACGTTGAGATGCGAGAAGTCGGTGCGTCCGGTCACGACATCACGGGTGTGTTGCAAAAACGTCTTCATTCCGACGCCCACCATAAAGCGGTAATAGCCGCGGCGGGCCCGGCTTCGAGAGAACAAGCTTCGAATGGTGTCGGGACGAATATAGCTCTGAAACACATCTCGGTTCATCTGGTTTGCAATTTCAACCATTTCGGACATCGACAAATGTTTGGTGCGCATCACGGGTTGCCACCAGTAAAAGTCTTTGAGGTCGTCGAAGGACTTGTCTTCTAACCAACCTTCGCGGATTGCTTGCTCCCACAACGTTGTGCCAGGTTCGGGAGAAATCGTCTGGAACGCGATGAAGTCGGGTTCGAGACTCATGGCGTAATGGAACAGACGGTCGAGCTTTTCCCGCGTGTCGTCGGGAAGACCAATCAGAAATGTCGCATGGCGAACGACACTGGGGTAGTCCCGACGCAAAATGTCGAACATCGAGCGCATGATGGTGCCGTCATAGTTGTGCTTGCTGAGGAACTCGTAATCATCTTGCGTTTCGCGCTCGACTCCTACCAAATACCAATGCAAGCCTGTCTTCACGAGCTCTTTGAAGACGCCCCGTTCGTGTTCCTTGTGGAACGTGTCGGCGCGGAAGAAGCCGTACCACGCGATGTCTTTCCAGCGCCGCGCGAGCACTTGCTGGGACCACTCGTGATTCCAATTGGCGTCGATATTGAATGTGCCATCCACAAACATAAAGTTGTTGTAACCATATTGGCGATGCAAAATCTCCATCTCCCGGACCACGCGCTCCGGGGACTTCACGCGGTACCGCGCCTTTGGCTCGCCCGTGGACCAATCTCCCGCTTGGGTCCATATGGCACAAAAATTGCATGTATCAATACAGCCCCGCCCTTTTTCAATATTGAAGCTGTTTTGAAACAAACTGGCATGGCGCCGTGTGCTCGTTCGCGGCATCAAGTCATAGGCGGGAATGGGCAAATCATCGAGGTTTTTTATCAACGGACGCCACCCTGTCCGCACCAGATTTCCCTGGGTGTCACGATACAGCAACCCGCGCACTTTCGATACGTCACCGCCATATCGGAGTGTGTGAACCAGTTCACAAAACGTAAGCTCACCTTCCCCAAACACCAATACGTCGGCTTTTGCGCGGTCAATGGCCCATTCTGGAACGTGGGGGAGGGTGTAGCCGCCGCCGACCGTCACACAATCGGGAAACAGGCGCTTGGCCGTATGAAAGAGCCGCGCCGTTTCGTGGACATAGATGGCCTCGTCGCCCGCGCAAACCATGTCGGGTTTCCACTCCTCCAGGAACCGCGCAAGGGTCGCCCAGCCCATGCGCTCGACGGGGCAGTCGATGAGCTTGAGCTCTACATCCGGCATGGACTCGCGAATTGCGGCTGCAAGGCAGAGGTAGCCCAGAGGGATGAGGAAGTTGTCCGCCTCGCTTAGAATTGGCCACATGTACCGTGGTGTGCGGCAAAACAAAATCCTCGGGGGACGATTCCCAGGGAGAGCGGCAATTTGTGCGGGAGATGTCATGAAGTCAGGATAACGGAACCACACTATCCGTCGACGTACCACTGATTTTCTTCGTTTCGTGGCATGCAAGTTTGATCCGGCAACAAGTCCAGGAGGTTGGCGAAATGGCACATCACCACGCAGAAGTCATTTTGCTCAATCCGAGCTATGTGTTTCCGCCTTTTTCGCCCGAGGCGCGAAACGAACTACGCAATGATCCTCTATTTATGGACCTTCCTGGTGAAGAATTCCTGTATCCACCGGTCGGTCTGTTGAGTATCGGCGGCGCGCTGCGACGCGCTGGTTTTTCGACCACCCTCCTCGACTGCAACACCTTTCCCCAGTCGGTCGAAGACACCGCGCGCTGGTGCGAAGGCGCGAAAGTCGTGGGCATTTCGTTGTTGGTCGCCAACCTGCGCAGCACGTATTTGCTCGTACAGGCGATGAAAGGGCGTGGATACCATGTGGTGCTGGGTGGCGCGTACCCATCCGTCACGCCGGAAATCGTGGCACAGATGGGCCTCCAGTACGGCATTTCGGGCGAAGGCGAAGAGTCCTTTCCCGCGCTTTGTCGGGCGTTGATTCACGGCGATGGCCGCCCCGAAGACATCCCGGGCATCATCGTGGCGGAACATCCCGGAGACTTGTCCCGCACGGAAGTCTTTACGCAGCCACCGGTCCTGCTCACCGACCTCGACAACCATATGCCCGACCGTTCGCTGCTTCGCGATGGTGCGTATAAGCTACCGTTCGCGGGACGAATCGAGCTTGCGCTCGCATCACGGGGTTGTCCGTATAAGTGTACGTTTTGTTATTGCAGCAGCGCATCTCCCAACTCGATGTTCAACACGAGTCGTTGGGTGTCGGTCGACCGCGTCGTCGCGGATGTCGTAGATACGGTGCGGGCAACCAATCCTCCGCACCTCGAAATGATCGATGAAACCTTCACTGTCGACCGGAAGTACGTGGTCGCGTTTTGTGAAGCGCTCATCGCCTCGGGTGTGCGGGTGCGGTGGGGCGCAAAGACCCGCATCGACCTCGTTGACGAAGAACTCATCGCGCTCATGGCGCGCGCGGGCTTGGTCAAGCTTGGCTTCGGACTAGAAAGCGGTGTGTATGACCACCGGCGTCGAATGCGCAAAAACTTCAGCAACGAAAAGGTAGCAGAAGTCTTCGCCGCGTGCCGCCGTCATGGGGTGGACCCTGCGTGTACCATCATTTTCGGCCATCCCGACGAAACCCGTGCGGAGATGCAAGAAAGCGTCCGCTTCGTGAAGGAGATTCGTGCGCGGTACGTCGAGTTTCACATCATGGTCCTCATTCCCAAAACCGAACTGTTTTCGCGTGCACTTCGGGAAAACAAGGTGACTGAGGATGTTTTCGTACAGTTCATGCGTGGCGAGGTTGGCTACCCGGAATATGCGCCCGGCGACATGACCCCTTCGGAGATGCGCCAAATCCACCGACGTGCGGTGCGCGCGTTTTATTTTCGGCCCTCTTATATCGCGGACATGGCCTCTCGGGTTCGGTCCGCCCAAGACGTCCTCCAATACGGCCGCGCGGCCAAGTCCTTGTTGAAGATGACCGACCTTCGACGGCCCGTGTGGATGGTCGGTCGTCGAAAGGCTTGACCCGCGGTGGTCGCTGCGTGCCGGCCGTTTACCACACAAATGCTTCGTCGACACATGGGGCGCCAAAGCGCACGAGCGCGACCCATCCGGGCTCCGGCGCGCGCATGTCTACGGGTGTCTCTAAGTGCACCAAGCCGTCGCCTTCGACAACCCAGCACACGTTTGTGTCCGGCTCTTCGAGCAGCCAAAGGGCCACGCCCGCCTCCAATAGCCCACCATCCACCAATAGCCCGTAAGTCCCTGGTTCCGGCGCGAATGGTTCCCAGCCATTGGGAAGGGGCAGGGGACGCTGCTCTGCACGTCGCACGATGCCGCGTCCTTCGAAGCCTGCATAAATGGACATCGGGGTGGGGGGGGCTGCATGGGCCAGAATCCGCGCTGCGATGCGGGCAGCGGGGGTCCCGATGAGAAAGCGGGGCGGCGGTTCGCGAAAGGGGCCGCGGTGCGCATCCACAAGCACGAGGCTGACGACACCGACCAGTGCCCAAGTGGCCGCGCGCGCAGGACCACGCCGACGCCGCGTCGAGAGGGGGGCCATACTTGCGAGGAGAAGCAATCCACCGGGCAAGAGAAACAGCAGGTTGGCTGCCCGCGTCGCTTGTCCGCCGCTCATGGGCGCCGCCGAAATGGCCATCCACAACAAGACGCCCGCGATGGTTCCTACGCGGCCCGGTCCCCCGCTTCGAAGGCGTGCCACAGCGCTTCCCAGGAAGGCCAGAGCGAGGGCTGCACCGCCAACGCTCGCTGCGGCGACCGGGGCGTCCGCGAGCTGACGCACAATGGCCGCGAGCAAGCCCCCAACGTCGCGTGGTGGCGATAGGCTCCCGTTTGCGACCTGCGCTGCGACAAACTGTCCATACGCGGTGCGAAAGCTCGCAGGCCCCATCAATGCCAAGAGGTCGTCCAAGGGCCAGGAGGACATCCAGGGTCCAAAGAAGGCCTCGACCCCGCTCCGGCCGCCGGGCGTCGCAGCGCTCCAGGCGATGTGGGGAACGGCGCTCAACACGAACAGCGCCGCGCCTGGAATCCGCCGCGGGACCGTCGGCTCCGTCGGAGAGGTGGGCGCGTCCGCTCCCGCAGAACGATGTCCCGCGCTGCCGCCGCCCCACACACTGTCCCGCCATCCTCCCGGATGGGCCATCGCAGTGAGCGTTGCGTGGGTGAACGCTACCAGAGGCGCCATCGCGACACCTTCCGGGCGTACCAGTGGGGCAATCGCGGCACCTGCGTACGCCCACGCCCAGCTTCGTTTCCCGTGTACCGCTTCGACCACCGCCCACAAAAGAAAGCTGGTGACCAACGTTCCCATCGGGCGCGCGTCAAGAACCGTGACATGGTCAATGACCGAAGGAAGCCCGGCCCAAAGCACGGCTACACCGACCGCGGGTCGGCTCGCGCGCGCAGAGTCCGCCGATGGCGCGCGGGTCCGGTTGATTGCGCGCCAAAGAAACGGAACCACTGCGGCTCCGCAGACGATGTTGAGGGCACGACCGGCCCCCTCCGCGTCCATGAAATACGACAGCAGCGCGATGCTCGCGGGCCAAGCGGGAGGCCAATACCCGACGTTTGCCGTTTCGCAGGCGCCCGTGCGAAGACATCGCGACACGGCCAACATTTCCATGCCGTCGGGGCTCAGGGCCGCGGTGGGTGCCGCCCAGAGCCACGCGGCTGCGAGCAGCAGCGCGACACTTTCGGGGGGGAGGCGCAATGGGGAGCGAATCTCGGACTCCAGCGAACGGGACGTTTGGGATATCTTGCAGGCAGGAGGTGCCGGGTGGTCAACGTAGCCCCACGGCGAGCGCTTGCGGTCTCGATGTTGGCGTTTGTGCTCGCGTGCGGGGCAGATGCTTATCTTCGCTCCCGCGCCTTGGCTGACGAAGACGCCCACGCACGCGGCTGGTGGGAGGCACGGCAGGAAGCGCGGGCACGCCTTGCGGGGGGCTGTGCAGGCGGCTGCGACGGGACCTGGGATGGCGCTTTTGTTACCGCGGGGAATGTCCACTTGGTCGCTGGGGAAGGCGACGCGGCGGTTCCAGTTGCCGCTTGGCTCGCTGCCGTACAACGGGCACACCAGCCCGGCTCGGCTCCTTCGCCGGGTGTCCTGCGCCTCGCGGCGGTGGGAACGACCGTTCTGTGGGGGGACCAAGCCCCGGGCGCGGGAAATTGGTCGGCCGCGGTGAACGAACGGGTCGCCCAAGTGGAGGACATTCGGGCGTCATTGGCCGCGTCTTGCGGTACGTGCGCGCCCGAAGCGCGTCCGCCTTCTACCACTTGGAGGACGCCCTTTCGGCTGCGCCAAGCCGCTGCGCGGGTGCAGCGCGCGGCCCTTGCACCCACGACCCCCCTCGACCCCTTGGTCGCGCTCCAAGTGCAGGTCCAGAATGAAGCGTGGGACGACCTTCCCGTCGAGTCCGGCGCGGTAGGGCTCGCGGCCTTGACCTTGGCCCAGCAAGGCGCGCGGGGGTGTGCTCGCTTGGTTGGCTTGGCCTCGCCGTCGTCGGCGGATGTCGCCGCGCGGTTGTTTGCGCAACAGGTCTGCGAGGATTCTGCGGCGGAATATTGACGTATTGACAAGTGGTTATTTCGTAGTATATTACGGAATGAATGGCGATTCATTCGACGAAACAACCTCCATCGGCGGACCCAGCGCGCCCGAGACCGCGCGTACAAACCGTTGGATGTGCTTCGCAGGTACGCGCTCCGCGACGAGAATGACGCGTGACACGCTGTTTGTGACGCGAACGCCGCGCAGAAAGGCAAGCAAAAACGCGACGCTCGGACGCGCGGTGGCGGCGGGGGTCACGACGAGGGTAAGTGGGCGACCGGTGCGCAGGAACTCGGCGTGCAGCAAATTGGCGAGTGCTTCGGCTTCCGGCGTGTCCCATGGTGTTTGGGGGGCCAAACGAACGGCGCCGCCATCAGAATCGCGCGTGACAGCATCTTCACGAATATGACCCAAGACCCGGTGCGAATCCACGCGTCACACCAAGGTGACGTAGTTGGACGTCTTGCTGCGGGGATCGCCACAGTGCCGGAAGAAACGCAATCCGTCCCGCCAGCCGATACGATTCATTCGTTTTTCTGTCAATGGAGCCAAAACACGAAGGGGCCGGAGTGGCAAGTCGGTCGGTAGGTGAAGTAAGGGCCTGAGTGCTGACTCCCAATCTGGGTGTCGTACGAGAATACGAAACAGGAAATACAGATTCCGATATGCTTGCGCCTCTTGTCCAGGCCGTACCCAGGGGGTGTCTGGCTCGGCCAAGCGGGTCACGCGGGGCGCGTGGCCCGGCAGGTGGCCCGCATCAAAGGCTGCTTGTTCAAAGGGCGTAGAAGGCACCGGAACCGACATCGTGACGCGCATATGGTCCACGCCCAGCTCGCGTGTCAGTCGGATGGTCTCCCATGCGTCGGCGATGCGTTCGCCAGGCGCGCCCAGCATCGTGTAGGTGGTCAATTCGAGGCCATGGCCTTTGATGAGCGCCGCCGCCCGCTTCACTTGTGCATTCGTGACGGTCTTGTTGAGAATCTGCTGACGAAGCTCTTCATTGCCTGTCTCGACGCCAATCGCGACGCCGCGACATCCCGCGCGGGCCAAGGCGGCGACCGCGCGCTCGGTCACGAGCTCAATCGAGCTGTTGCAGGTAAACGGAATACCCACGCGCGCGGGGTACACGTCGGCAAAGCCTTCGAGCCAGTCGATGCTCGATGTGAAGAGGTCGTCCGAGAAGTGTACGGAGCGGAGCGGGTGTCGGTCGCGTACGGCCCGCACTTCTTCGGCCGCGCGCGCGGGACTCTTTCGGCGCACAAAGCGTCCGCGGTCGCGACCGTCGGCTTTGAGAAGGTCGGCGAGCGTGCTGTTCCAGCAAAATGCACAGCGGTGAAAGCAGCCCCTCCCCGTGCTGAACTTTTTCCACGGAAAGCGGGCCAGAAATGGGTAGCGAAAATAAAGCTCGCGATCGGGAAATGGCATTTCATCGAGGTTCTCGATGGGGTTTCCGAGTGGGTTGTTGACCACTTTGCCGTTGGTATCCACCCAAGAGATGCCGTCGATTCCACGCCAGTCTTGGCCATTGTCGACCGCACGCAAGAGCTCGGCCATCGGGCGCTCCGCCTCTCCACGGATACACAGGTCCACTTCGGGCGCTTCGATGGGGCTGGGGTCAAACGTGACGTGGGTTCCGGCGAAAACGATGCGTGCTTCGGGTAATTGGCGTCGCACGATGCGTGCTGCTTCTTGCGCGACGGTATGCCCCGTGACCGGACAAGGAATGAGGACCACGTCGGCGCGTGCGGAGCGAATGGCTGCCGCGGGGTCGCGCTCGCTGTCGGTCAGGATGAGGTGGCAACGGTGCCCGAGATTGCGCAAGTACGCAGCGAGTTCGCTAATCGCCGGGGACTCGTTGATGCCATTGTCTTGTACAAACAACAGTCGGGCCATGTTCGCTCCGGGGTCTCGGTTGTCTGCCTAATGCCAAGAACGCCTTGACGGAAGGCTTACATCGTCCGCTCCAGAGGGCTATGTTCTCCTTATGTCCGATCCGTTGCATACCCTCTTGCTCCATGTCCCCAAACTGGATGCGCAGTATGGTCCCGTTGGCGCCGCTGACGCCATTCATATGATGGCGGTGGGCCTCCCGGCGCTCGCGGAAGTGGTAGAAAACACAGGTCGCGCGGCGCAAGTCGTACACCTGGGCGTCGAGCGTCGAGTGGACCCTTCCTTCGACCTGCGCACGTTCCTACAGCGTCGAAAACCACGCGTGATTGGCCTTTCTCTTCATTGGCACCCGCAAACCTACCATACCGTTCAGGCTGCGCGGCAGGTCAAAGAAGCGCTGCCGGACGCCTTTGTGGTCCTGGGCGGCTTCACAGCGACGGCGTTTCACGACCAGATTGTCGCCGAAGAGAAGGCTGTGGACGCCGTGATTCGTGGCGACGGTGAAAAACCCCTCCTCGACCTTGTCCATGCGCTCGACCATTCGTCGCCCTTGTCGAATGTCCCCAACCTCACCTACCGTGCATCGGGCGAAGTACGTCAAACCCCGCAATCCTATACGGCGACGGCGGACGCATTGTCGCAGCTCGGCTTTGAGCGGTTCGACCTTGTGTCTCACGCGCGGCAGTACATTCGCGATTGCGGCCTTCATTATGTGCCCCACAATCGCAATCTCCACCGGATGATGCGCCTCGCCCAGTCGGTGTTTGGCGGGAGCGGGCGCTTTATGGTGCTGCCGGCGGGGCGGGGGTGCTCGGTCAACTGCGCGTGGTGCGGCGGAGGGTTTGGCGTACACCGCCGCTGGCATGGACGAAAAGGCCCGATTCAGCTTCATTCTGGCCGACTTGCGGCTTTGGTCGCGCGGTCGGTAGAGCTGGGGTTTCGCGGCGTGCACGCGTGCTTTGACCCGCATCCCAACGACCCCGCCCACTGGGTCGATGTTTTCGACCGGGTTCGCCGGTCCGACGTGCGCACTGGCATTTTGTTCGAGAGCTTCCGCTTGCCCCATCCCGCGCTCGCTGCGGCATTGGGGCGGACGTTTCGCCGGCCCGTGGTCGCGATTTCACCCGAGAGTCCGCGGGAAGACGTGCGCCATAAGGTGCGGGGGCTGCCGTTTTCCAACGACGAGCTGCTGGGCGCGGTAGAGCACTGCGCTGCCGCTGGCGTCGACGTGCTGTTGTCGTTCGGGCTTGGCCTGCCGGGGGAAACAGAAGGCGCAATCGACGAGGCGGTCGCGCTGCATGCTCGCTGTGTCGCGGTCGCGCGAAAGGCGCGCCGTGGCTCCCGCGTGTTGCTCCGCACGTTCCCGATTGAAATGGAGCCGGGGGCGCCCTGGTCGGAGCCGGGAGGCCGGTGGGGGGTCGTTCCATCACGTAACTCTTTTTTGGACTACGTGAAAGCACATACGCCGGGGCACACCGGGCCCGAAGCAGGGCTCGGATACTACCAGGATGGCTACTTTGACAAACGACCATCTGCATTTGCGGAAGCGCTAAGGGAGCGTGCATGCGAGAAGATGTGTCCCCTTCCGCCGGGGCCAAGGTGGGGTCACCGCACATGCGCGGCTTTGCGGCGTGCGCGGGGCGCCGAGGTCGGGCCATGCACCGCCTAATCTTCGTCGTATTGACGGTAGCGGCATGCGGTGGTGCCAATTCCAAGTCCGACGGAAAACAACGGCTGGACGGTGTTTCTTCGAGTGTTGACGATACGGGCGAGGTGCCCTCGTGGCCGGTTCCTCCGGCGTACGAAACGTATCGTATCGAGGCGTCAGAATTGGGCATCGTTTCATCGGGAGAGGATGGTTTTGTTGGGCCAGGCATCGCCGTGGCCGACTTTAGCGGTGACGACTCCCTCGACGTCGCGTGGGTCAGCCCGCGTGGGTTTGGAGTTATGCTCCAAAACGACGGCACAGGGAGTCTTTTCCCTGTTTCGTCCATCCCAGCCGGTACGGGCTGTGCGGCGGTAGATATTGACGCAGACGGGGATATGGACCTCGTCATCGTCGGTTTATACGGCGATTGGCTGTTGACCAATCAAGGGGACGGAACCTTCGCCGAAGCCTTGATTGAACCGGAGCTGTTTCCGGTCGCGAGCAGCGGCGCTTCTTTTGCCGATGTCGACCAAGATGGTGATTTGGACCTCTTTATCGCTACCTACTTGCGTTCCCTGGTGCTCTCGCGAGTCGAGTCCGGGGATTTGCGCGGAGAACACAGTCGCTTGTACGAAAACGTAGACGGACGGCTCGTGCCGTGGCAGGGCACGTTGTCTGCGGCCGCACAAGAAGGGCTTAGTTTTCATGGGCCGTTTTTTGACCCCAATGGCGGAGTGGAGCCGTGGCTCTATTTGGTCAATGATTTTGGGGGCATGGTAGAGCCGAATCTGCTGTTGCGGTGGGACGGTTCGCGCTTTGTGGACGCCGGTGCGGGAACGGGCGCGGATGTCGCGTTGTTCGGAATGGGTGCAGGAGTCGGTGATACCAACCACGATGGACTACCAGACCTATTTCTCACGAATTTGAGTCGCTCTCGATTTCTACGGAACCTGGGCGGTGGGCAGTTTGCAGATGCTGGCCTGGCCGAGGGCCTTGTCGTCGAAGGTCCGGCCTGCGACACCTCGTGGAGCGCGGTGTTTTCGGATGTTGACCTTGATGGCTGGATGGACCTCGCGGTTACCTGCGGCCAGCTCATGCCCGAAGACGACCCCCACCGGGAGGACTTCTTGGGCCTGTCGGTCGACCAAGGACATCCGGTTGACCCCGCGGAGCAACCCGACCGCCTGTTCCTCAACCAGCACGGCGCGGGTTGGCTAGATACGGGGGCCACGGTCGGCTTTGACTACGCCGGACCCACAAAGACCGTTGTCGTGGGCGACATGAACCGAGATGGTCGCCCAGACCTCATCACAGCGGGTGGGGAGTATGTGGCTGTCCACCTCAGTCAGGTACCCGCGCAGGGCGTCACCATTCGCCTCGCCGACCCCCGCAGCCCCAATCGGCACGGCGTTGGCGCGCGTCTCACCGCGACTGCGGGAGACCTGACGCAAGTGGCATGGATGTTGCCGTACTCCCAAGGAAGCCACAGCAGCGGCGCGGCAGAGATTGTGTTTGGACTGGGGGAGGGGGCGACCCTTGACCAGCTCGACGTCGTCTGGCCGGATGGTACAACGTCGTCTCACGGCCCGTTTTCCGCCGGCGACATCCAGACGGTGTCACCGTGAGCGGCCGGTGGGACAGCATCGTTTTGCACCTTGTTTGGGTAGGTGAATCATGACGCGTCTTGTTCGGGTGTTGTTGGTTCGGCCACCGCCGATTCACCACGTCACGATTTTCCCCCAAAAGACCTTTCCGCTGGGAATTATGGGCTTGGCGGCAAGTGTTCGTGCGGCGATGCCGTGTGCTGTGCGCTTGGTGGACTGTTTTGAAGGCGACACGTTGGACGATGTCGTCGACATATCGAAGTCGTTCGCGCCAGATGTCATCGCACTCTCGGGAATGACCGCCCACGCCTACGATGCGATGGTGTTGGCCGAGCGGCTGCGCGCGGTGCTGCCCGGTGCGCTCATCGTGGCGGGCGGAATCCATTTTGGCGCTGTCCCCGACGAAACGTTGCGCGTGTGCCCCGCCATCGACCTCATCGTCGCGGGAGAAGGAGAGGCGACATTTGTGGAGTTGGTCGCTGCGGTGCGCGATGACGGCTGGTCCGGTGATTCTAAGCAGTTTCATTCTATCGCTGGCCTCGCGTATTTGGATGGAGACGGACCCACCCTGCACGCCGATGGGGCGCCGCGCGCGAGCCGCGCATTGGTAAAGACAGCGCCGCGAAAGCAGATTCGCGACCTCGGCACCCTTCCGTCGCCGGCCTTCGATTTGATTTCGCCGGACAGATACCGGCTGCGTCCGCTTCGTTGGAACGACATGGCGATGATTGAGGGGTCCCGAGGGTGTCCCCATGCGTGTACTTGGTGTCACACCACAGCGTTTTGGGAAAATCGTTGGCGGCCCCGGCCGATCGAAGCGGTCCTCGACGACGTTGTTGCGTGTATCGACCGCTTTGGCCGCCGGACCATCGCGTTCGCCGATGACTCTTGGGCCACGCGCCGAGAACGGGTCATCGAGTTTTGCGAAGGAGTGCTGTCACGCGGCATAAAGGCCGAGTTTTGGGCACAGTGTCGGGTGGACGATTTGTATCGGGACCGCGACTTGTTTCCCTTGATGCGCAGGGCTGGCTTTTATGGAATGCTGGTCGGCTTTGAGAGCGCCCAGCAAGGAGACCTCGACCGATGGCGCAAGAACGTCGAAGCGTCCAAAGCGCTCGAACTGGGGCCGGAGTTGGCGCGCCACTTCCAATCGGTCATTGGCACCTTTTTTGTGGGAGACTGGCACCACACAGTCGCAGACTTTGACCACATTCAGCGCCTCTGCAGGGAGCTGCAGGTCGATATTTTCATTGAGAGTCCCCTCAATTTGTTTCCCACAACGGTTCCCATTTGGAAACGGTATCAATCTCGTCCAGATTTTGATATGACGTGGGACTACGATATTCATGGAAGCGGGAAGCTGTTGCTGCCGACGCAAAACTTGACTGTTGCGCAAGTGGAGGCCTATCAGCGGCGCAATATGGCATCGTTTTATGGTGACCCACGCAAGCTCGCGCATGCGTTGTCGAGTGGGCCCCACGCTGCGCGGCAATTTCTCACCATGGGCATTACCGTCATCGAAGATGCGCTGCGCCAAAAGCTCGCACCGCTTTCCCGCGCGGTCGCGGCTGGCGATGAAAACGCGCACGCACGGCAGGCTATCAAAGAACGGCAGCTCGCGCTCGCGCAGTGGAGTGCGCGCGAAGGTCGAGTCGCGGATACCGCAGAGCGTGCGGGAGCGGCCGACAATGTGGTCCCTGAGGTAGCTTAGCTTGTAATTGTCCCATTTGGGGTGGAAAGACGTTTTGGAGGGTGGTCTATGGTTCGTTGGTTGTCGTTGGCATGGGGTTTGGCAGCGTTTGGTTGCCAGTCGAAACCGTCACCTAGGGCCGATTCGGTCGACACCGCGTCGCTCGATTCGGGAGACTCTGGATCCGAAGGGGGTGCCGCAGACGCGGGCGGCTCCTCGGGAACCGGCGGTGACAGCGCATCGGGTGATTCCAGTGGGGGTGGAAGCGGGGCGGACGGGAGCGGCTCCGGAGGGAGCGGGGCTGGGTCGGAAGGGTCCGGGGGAACCGGAGATGCCGGTGCCGGCGGTGACCCCGGCACGGGAGGTGGCTCGGGGTCCGCCAGTCCGTATATTGGCAGCTGGTCGGGTACCATCAGCATCGACGCGGTGGCCGAGGGCACGACCGGAACCACCACCGACACCTGCCTCGGAACCATCCAGATTGCGGTTGCTTACCCCGCATTCGATGGAACTCTTACATGTGAATGGGCGGGCGGTTTGGCGGCGCTGGGATGGGATTCTGGCCTCGTCACGGGCACCGTGCAGGTCGGCGACGAGGAGGTCATGGGCTTTATCGAGCTTGGCTTGGTTCCACTGGACTTCTTGGGCACCATCGATTCGTCCGCGATTTCGGCGACATTTTCGGGGGAAGGTGGTTCTGGGTCTACGGCCGTTTCGATGTCTGGCTCGTTTACGGTCACACCGGATTGACCCATCGTCGACACCCCGCCGTGTTTTTTGGCCTCGGATGACATCTTGTCCGTACGCTGACGATTTGTCTCATACCCTGACAGTTTGTCTTTCCCCGATATTGATCATTTGTCCGTGGGTCGCTTTCGTGTGTTGGCGGCGTCGGTCGGGCGAACAACGTCCTGGTTCGACCGGTGCCCGCGCAATCTGGAAGCGGGCGTTCGTCGCCAACGCGTGCAGGATGGACGCCGGCTACGAGGACGCACCAAAGCGCATCGAGTGCCGCGAGAACAAAGCGTGCTGGCCTGTTTTCGTTGGTCTACGGTAGGGACACGGGGTCGATGGGCGCTACGGAAGCGATGGCCCCGGCGCTGCTTCCGGTGCGGTGGGTGCTGCGGCGACACGGTGGCAAACAAACGGGGACTCTATTCCCGCGCACGCGATGTGGTCTCCCGAAATGACCTCGGCGAGAACCTCGACGGCTGGGTCGCCCAAGCCGAGCCGGCAAGGGCCCGCGGGAATGCCGACAAACCGCGCCTCCTGGTTTCGTAGGGCCAAACGCATCGGGGACGCCGTGCCACACCACAAGGTCGCTTGCGTGGCGCTCCCCTCGACGTGGACGGTCACAACAGACGGACGCTGGGTGGTCGGGGCTTCAGCGCGAATCTTGCGCACGAGCCGGTCGATGTGCGTAGCGAGCGCGCTGCTTTCGATGAGCTCCCCGGTAAACGAGCAGCCCTCCGTATAATCGGTGCGCAGTTGCGCGGACGGGGGACGCCGCCGCGGACGCGAGACGCCCGGCGGTTCGACCTCGCGAGCGGATACGGGCAAAAGACGCAGCCACACGCTGACCTCGTCTCCGGTCAACGAGCCTGTCCAGGTGACCTCCTCTTGAATCGGCTGGTCGCGTGTAGGGCCCCGCATCTGTCGATACAGGTGTGCGTCCAAGACGAGCGTGTCGCCTTGGACGTGGCCCGTAATGCGCGCGTCGTTCGTCCCACCCATCGGGAGCCGTGTCGAGGCGTCCGTCCATTCAAACGAAACGAGCGCGCCCGGGCAAGGTGGCGTGGCGGGGCCCGCGGCGACAGACGGTTTTGGCTCCGGGGTCGCCGATAGGGAAGAGAGCCAACCACAGGCCATCGTCAGGGACGTTGCGCCCAAAATCAAGGCCCGCGCGGCGCTGGCCTGGGTGCGTGTTGTTGGGAGCAGACGCCCGAAAAAGGCGCGAGCGGTGCGATGAGAAAGCCCTGTCACGGTGCTTATTGGTCGTCTCTGTCGATCCACGATGAACCATACACCAAGCGGGTGGGAAGGGACGAACGCTCGATGCGGGTGGTGAACGAAGAGCCGCCGTAGGCGTCGAGGTCTCGCAGCCCATCGGCATCAATCGTGAAGCGGGCATACGACTTTGGCGAGGTGGTGGACGTACCCACCAACGCGCGCGCGCCGCTCCCGAGGCAAGCCATCGCCGCCATACGAAGGTCGCCGCGGCGGCCGGGATACCACGCGTGATGGTGTCCAGAAACAAAGAGGTCAACGTTGTGGTCGTTGAACACCGCCTCCAATGAAGCGTCGTTCAGTACCTCCGTCTCCCGGCCAATCGCGACGGGGTAGAGGGGGACATGGCCGAAAACGATGCGTGCGTAGCTATCGTCGTCCAGGATGCCATCGACCCAGCTTCGTTGCTCGGAGGCGAGGGTGCCGACCAAGGTGTCGTCGAGGGACACAAACAATACGCCGCGCAATCGGTAAGCATGGCGGAATGGCCAGTCGGAGTCGTCGACCACTTCGAGAGGGGGGCGGTGGCCCGCCCAAGCGGTTGCGTATGCCGCGCGCTCGTCTTCGTAGCCGCTGTACCCCGATGCGTCATGGTTTCCGGGGCTGGGAAGTACAACGATGCCTGCATCTTCGAGCGGAATCGTCACGGCGGCATGAAATCCGGCCCACATCGCCGCGTAGTCAAGGCCATGCTGCTGCCCGGCCACCATATCGCCGGGTATCAAAACGATGTCGGGTGGGTCGGCCAAAATCGCGCGTACTGCGGCATGTACGTCGGAGCTATAAGTGGTGGAGCCGTAGCTGTCGTTTAGGTCCGAAACCACTGCGACGCGCACGGGCGCAGGTGGTGGCGGTGGGTCGGCGGTGTCGTCGGGCGGCTGGGTGGTGCCGGTGTGTGGGGTGGTGGTGCCTTCGGTGGTTCCCGTGTGGGGCGGCGCCGTGTCGTTGGTCGACCCGCCGGTCGTGCCACTCGTGGTTTCCCCGAGCGGTGTCGGTGCGAGAGAAGGGTCGGCCTTGCCGCTTGGTGCGGTGCAGCCCATCCACAACGAGAGTCCCAGGTAGCTTCGAATCGTCATGCGCGGAGCTTTTCATGGTCTCGCGGACGGAGCAAGCCAGAAACGGTGAGCCATTGCTTGCCGTCGAGAATCGGCCGTGAAAGCATGTTCTTGGTGAATGAATCGCCGTTCATTCTGTTGAACGGTTCGGCGTGCCACCGAAGGGTGTGGCGCTGCACTTGTGTTGCGGCGCGGTGTGTCCCCGCGGAGGCGCCGCCGCACATGGGGGCGCCAGGAGCGCGCGGTGGCGGATGCTTGCCCGTCATGTTCGCAGCCGTCGCGCGGAAGCGGTCGCGGGACGCTGCCTCGTCCCGATGGTGGTCCGCGGGTCCGTCGCGGGGAGGAGGAATCGGCGCATCGCCAGCGGAAGAAATCCATCGGATGGCCAGTGTCTCACTTTCTCCAAAATCGGCCGTGACAGATACGTTTGATGAAATGAACAGCGATTCATTTGTGACCCTCGCGCCGGTTCGCCACGGAAAGCCAGCGCGCGTCGCACGGGATTGCTGGGCAAATACATGAAAATGTACCGTGCTCGTACGGTTACACGAAATGAATCACGATTCATTTGCCGCCGACCTGCGCCGAAAGGTTGGCCGACAATCGGGCGCCGCTTGAATACAACGGGGGCGCGGGCAAGGTGCCGCGCTCTTCTGGGACCCGGGTAAGGTGGCGCGTGCAGGACAACATTCGGTTGGTGCTGGTGGGTGGCGGACACGCCCATGTGCAGGTGCTTCGCGATTTTGCGCGCGCGCCGCTCTTGGGTGTCTCGCTTACGCTGGTCACCGATGCGCCGGTCGCGGTGTACTCCGGGCGTGTGCCCGACCTCGTATCGGACGCATGCGCAGAAGAAGACGTGTGCATCGACCTTCTCCCGCTGGCCCAGTGTGCTGGCGCGTGGGTCGTGCAGGCGGCGGCGCTCCGGGTGGACCCCTACGCGCGCATCGTAGACCTCGGGCCGCACCGTCCTCCGGTTCCCTTTGACCTGTGCAGCATCGACATCGGCGCTACGGTGCGGGGAGAGGCGGTGCCCGGTGTCGCGCGGTGGTCGATTCCGACCCGCCCGATTGGGCGCTTGTCGGCGCGTGTCGCTGCGGCGCTTCGTGAAAATGACGTAGCACGCGGTATTGTGGTGGTCGGTGGAGGTGCTGCTGGGGTGGAGCTAGCGTTTGCGCTTGCGGCGCGGGCGCGGCGGACCCTTCCCGACCTCTCGGTGACCCTCGTTGGCGAAGACGACGTGCCACGGGTGAATGGCGGTTCATCGGGGGCGCGGCGGGTTTTGGCTGCGATGGGCCGCGCGCGATTGAATTGGGTGGGTGGACGGCGCGTTGTCGATGTTTCGCCGGAAGCGGTCACGCTCGACGATGGGCAGGAGCTCTCTGCGGGGATGGTCGTATGGGCGACGGGGGCATCGGCGTGGCCCTTCGGCCGCGAGAGTGGCCTTCCCGTCGACGAGGATGGCTGGATTCTGACGCGCCCGACCCTCGAAGTTGTCGGCCATCCCGGCATCTTCGCGGTGGGGGACTGCGCGGTGTTGGCCGACGGACCGCGTGTCCCGCGCGCGGGCGTGTTTGCGGTGCGACAAGGTCCATGGTTGGCGCGCAATCTGCGCCGCGCGTGCCAATCGAAGCCGCTGTACGGTTGGACGCCCCAGACGCACCACCTCGCGCTGCTCAACACGGCAGATGGCCGCGCGATTGCGACGCGGGGACCGTGGTCGGCGGAGGGGGCGTGGGCGGGGCGGCTCAAGAAGTGGATTGACGACCGTTTTGTGCGCGCATTTGTGCCTCTGGACCCGGCGAGCAAGCCCACGGGACAAGTGCCGATGCCGTCGCGGAGCATCGAAATGTCCGTCGCGCTCGACCCATTTGTGTTCGGGAGGGTGCTGGCGCAGCAGGTCTTGGCGGAGGCCTGGGCGCGCGGCCTACGCCCGTCCCTTGCGCGCGTTGCGGTCGGGCGCCGGTCGAGCACCTGGCAGGCGCAGGTTGCGGCCGGGGCGGTCACCCAGCTTGCGGCCACAGAGATTGCGGCGTGCAGCGGTATTGCCGAGGATGAGCCGGGAGGTCGCCCTTTTGTTCGTGTGGTCTTGGAGCCGGCATCGCCATTGGATTCGTGGGCGCGCCTAGCCGAAGCGAAGACGTGGGTGTTGGTGGGACCGCCGGGTTTTGGGGCGGGGCAGCCGTTTGGCCCGCGTGGGTTGTTGGCGGCGAAGGACCAAGAGGCTGTCGCCGCGTGTGGTTTGTGGTCGTCATTGCCTGTGTGGGAGGCGCTCGCGGGGGCGCCCGTCCGCGCGTCCGCCGCGATTCCGATGTGGCCAGACGGCCGGGGGGCGCGCGGGCAGGTGGGGGCGGTCGCCGTGCAACCGGCGCGGCCAGACGCCCAGCAAGGACGTTGGGGGCGAACGCAGGGCGGGGGTTCGACGCCCACGCGCGCTGCTCTCGAAGGGACGAACGCTCGGGGCGATTCGCAGCACGCAGCCTTGTTGGCGGCCATCGGTGGGCGAGGGGGAACGTTGTGGGGACGTCGTATAGACGGGCATTTTCACTCTGGTGATTCGCAAGATCTGGTCGCCGGTGCCACATTGCTCTGGACTACGAATTTTTCCCAGGTACGTTCCGCGCACCACGGCCCCCATCTGCGCCGGGGAGATCATCTGTTTGCTGTGCCATTAGTTGAGCGATTCAGGGGGGGGATGATTCTTGCTGTCGCGGAAAGTGGTCTCGCAGAAGTTGTTGAGAAACTATTTGAGGTAGACCATGAAAAGGACGTATGGGTGGCATCCTTGGTGGATTGAAGGATGTGCTCGGCTTTGCACGCCGTCAATGGTTTGCGCGGCGTCGGGCGCGGCATGCAGGGATGTCCTTCACATTTGTCGTCTGGAGGACATCAGCACGCGATAACATCGGGCTGCACGGCGGATGGGCGCCGTTGGCCCCTGACTGTCTGTGGGGGCAGATTCAACGCAAATACAAAAGAGCAGGCAATGGGCAGCAAACTGTTCGTTCGAGGGCTTCCGTGGGCCACGAACGAGCACGACCTCCAGGAAGCGTTTAGCGCTTTCGGCACGGTGGTCGATGCGGCGGTCGTTCGCGACCGAGATACGGGTCGCTCTCGGGGTTTCGGGTTCGTGACCATGTCGACGGACGCCGATGCAGCGAAGGCGGTTTCTGGGATGGACGGCTCGCGCGTCGGAGGTCGTCAGATCTCCGTCCGGGAAGCCAGGGATGAAGGGCGTGCTATGGGTCCAGGTGGTCCCAAAGGTCCGGCAATGGGTGCTCCGCGCCCGTCGGGTCCACGTCCACCTCGGCGAGATGGTGCTCCTCCTCCCCGGCGAGACGGTCCCGCTGGTGACGAACGTCGAGGTTCCTTCGACGAGGACCGAGGTGCTGGTGCACCTCGGCGGGATGCCCGTGATGGGCGCCCTGCAGGTCCCCGTGATGGCGCCCGCGGGGGTCGCTATGGCTCCGAGGAGGTTGAGGTCGGTTATCGACGTCGGCCTGGCCCCGGAGGCGTAGGCGCACCTCGGCGCGACGACGGCGCTGCGGATTCTCCGCCACCTTCTCGCCCTGCACCCGCGTCCGAAGAGGATGGCGGCTGGGATGGCGGTCGTTCGGCTCGTCCGGCAGGGGCTCGTCCCCCGCGTGCGGGTGGCTGGGACGGCGGCGGTCGTAGCGGCGGTGGCGGCGGCGGCGGCGGTGGCTGGGACGGCGGCGGTCGCGGTGGCGGCGGCGGCGGTGGCTGGGACGGCGGCGGTCGCGGTGGCGGCGGCGGTGGCTGGGACGGCGGCGGCGGTCGCGGTGGCGGCGGCGGTGGCTGGGACGGCGGCGGCGGTCGCGGTGGCGGCGGCGGTGGCTGGGACGGCGGCGGCGGTCGCGGT
>CAZCUX010000030.1:0-95537 GCA_964502005.1 uncultured Enterobacterales bacterium | reverse complement strand
AGAGAGGTCGAAGGTCGTTCGACTTTTTGAGATAGCTAAGCCAGAGAGGTCGAAGGTCGTTCGACCTTGTTGGGATAGCGAAGCCAGAGAGGTCGAAGGTCGTTCGACTTTTTGAGATAGCTAAGCCAGAGAGGTCGAAGGTCGTTCGACCTTGTTGGGATAGCGAAGCCAGAGAGGTCGAAGGTCGTTCGACTTTTTGAGATAGCTAAGCCAGAGAGGTCAAAGGTCGTTCGACCCTGTTGGGATAGCGAAGCCAGAGAGGTCAAAGGTCGTTCGACCCTGTTGGAATAGCGAAGCCACCGAGGTCCATGGACGTATGGATATTGCGGTGTGCGTATTGGATGGGGCCTCGCGCCAACCGGAAGGCGTAGGTGGTCGTGGAGGCTTCGGATAGCAGCGTCAGGCGGGGACCGTGAATAATGTTCGCGGCGTCCGGGCGCCCCGTAGCGCGTGGGTTCCGGCCGAGACGAGGGTTGGGTCGTTCGCCAGAGTTGCGACGGGTTCGGTAAGCAGCAGCGATACGCCGAGGCTCTTGCACAGCGCCTCTACGCGTGCGGCTTCGTTGACCGGCCCACCGATGACGGTGAAGTCCAAGCGACTCTTGGTTCCAACGTTGCCAAACGTGACTTGGCCGATGTGCAAGCCAATCCCCACGTCCAAAGGGTGTGCGCTCGTTGCGTTCTCGGGGGCTTTGCACGCGGCGAGTACTTCGCGTGCTGCCGTGAGCGCGGCATTTGCGGCGCGGGCACCGTCTGTGGCTGCGGAGAGGGGAAACACCGCCAAGATGCCGTCGCCGATGAACTTGAGGATTTCCCCGCCGTGGTTGGCCAATGCAGCGCCGACGAGGTCAAAGTAGCAGTTCAAACGTGCGATGACCTCGGTTGCAGTGTGTATATCGGTAAAGTGGGTAAAGCCGCGAAGGTCGCTAAACCAAATCACGGCCTCGATAGCGTCACCATCGCCTCGTTTGAAGTGCCCCAACTGGACATGGTTTGCAGCCTGCGCGCCCAGATAGGTTTGGAGGAGGCTGTCAAGGGCCGTTCGGTTGGACATGTCTGCAAGGGTCGCGCCGAGCGGAAGGAGCAGGTCCTCCCAGAGCGCGCAGGCGGCGTCGGAAAATCCGTCCGGCGCATCGGTCGAACACGAAACATAAGAATAAAAGCCGGGTTGTAGTTCCAACGGAGCGATGAGATAGTCGGTGTCTCCGGCGTCCTTGCGTTCATGGAGAATCGGGAAACTGTTTGCAGGCAGGGGTGCCTGTAGGCGGCAACGAAAGCCGGGTTCACCGCGGTACATTCGTCCTACAGGGCTTTCTTGAAAGAGCGGGTCGGCATCAAACATGTGGTCGCGACGAAGGACGTAGCCCCCGTCTTCCCGGCTCCAGCGAACGGAGACGAGCCACACCTCCGGGTGCATGGTCCGCAGGGTGAAGACCAAGCGGGAAACAGGGAATCCGGCCTCGTGGAGCCGCTCCGCGAACGCCTCGATGAAGGCTTCGGGAGGGAGGTGCCGCGCGTGGGCGGTCAGGAGCCACCGTAGGACGTGCATGTTCTGCCTTCTGGCGACATATTGCGGTTATCGGTCGTATGTTTAGCGTCGCAGGCTCTCATATGTCTCATCGGAACAAAAGGGAGGCGGGTGAAACCGCCGCGCTGGTCGACGCTTGCGCGTTGTTGCGCTTGCTTTTGGGGTCATCCCGTTCGCGCAATGAAGGCGGCGTACTACCTGCTGAAAAATGGGGGGATGCCTCTGGCATGCGGTCCTTTGATGCGCACTCTCTATCTATCGGGGCACGGGACCGGTGGGGCGAGGTCTCGGCTGACGTTTTCGCGGGATAGGCTCCGCCGGCCGTCCTGTCTCGATTGTCGAAGGCGGCGCCGAAGGGGGCGTTGCGTTCAGCGCCTCGGGGTTGCCGTCTTGGGCGTGCGGTGGTTGCGTTGGTGCCCGCGCGCCGCGTCAATACGTCAAGAATGCGGGGTCGCGGAGCAAAGCGGACAACACACCGGCCCAAGCCGCTTCGGGGCCTTCGTTCTCGGCGATAGCGGTCCACAAGGTCGCCACCTGTTGCTGCTCCGCTTCGGTGGCGGAGCGGCTGAACAAACAGACGAACAGATGGTCGATTGCTGCCACGAAGGCGGCTTCGTCGGGCTTGCTTTCGAGGGCGGCCACATCCAATAAGGGCGACGAACTTTGGCCAATGGCGATTTGGTCTACCACCGTCGTCGCGGCCGCTTCGGACAAGCGCTTCAATACGAGCGCCCAGGTGAGGCCGGGTTCCGTTTGTGCCGAAGTGATAGACTCGCCGTCGACGCCGCCGAGCAGCAGCCGGAAACCGCTGGCGTCGGTGTCGAGCATGGGCGCGCCGAGCGCACGCCAGTCGAAGCCGGTGAGCGTGAGCACGCTTTGACGGAGCTGGTCGTGGTGCAACAAGCGAGGGTTTGGGTCTCGATAAGCGTCCGTCTCTGTGATGGCAGCGAGGAGCGGGCGAATGCGCGTGTCTTCGGCCAACAAGTGCTGCCGCAGGTCTTCGAGTACCTGCGCATCGTCGCCGGTGGTTGGCCGCTGCCACAAGCTCTCGGCGAAGGTTTGTACGGCGCAGGTGTAATAGCGGCTGTCGCTCGCGACCGCGAAGCCAAGTTCGGAGAGGCCGGCGATGGGGGCTCCATACCACGCGGGTGCAACGCCAAGAACGTCTCCCCATAAGGCTTCTCGCTCGGCATGGTAGGTTGTTTCTTCTATCTCGGAGTATAGCGACAACCACCAAAACCCAAACAACGACGCGGCGATAGGGTCGAGGGAGGCGTGGCAGCCAAGGCAATAGGGGTCGCTTCGAACCGCGGACTCTACACCGTCGGTGTTGATGTTGGATGTGCTGAAGCGGACGGGCCGCACGAGGTAGTCCTCGCACAGCAATAGACGCGAGATTGCGGCGGCGCGCCCGCGGTTCATATTGGACGACGTCGAGGTGTAGCGCCACCACAAGCCATTGGACGACAAGATGCCAGCGTTAGGCCGCCCGTCGTTGTATTGCGCTCTCCGCCATCCCGTCTCTCCGGGGTCGGTGGACAAAGGCCAGACGGTCGCGAGGATGTCTTCCGTCATCGTCCAATCGGCGGTGACCAGCTCGCTCCACGGGCGGTCCTCGGCGATGATGCGGGCGGCTACCCGCAGCGGCTCTTCGCCGACCGCGCGCTCGAAGGCGTATTCCTGGGAGACGTCGAGGCCGTAATCGAGGGGTACGATGTCAAAGGCGTCGACGCGCGTGTGCCAGCGTTCCGCCAAGAGGTAGACGAGGCGCTCTTCGAGGGCGGGGTCTGCGAGGTATTGGTCGCGAACGGCCTGCCAGCCTTCGGTGCGGGCGCGTTCGAGGTCGGCGGGGTCGGGGGGAAATCCGCGCAAGTCGAAGCTCAGGCGCCGCACGAGGGCGTCCCCCGAGAGCCGGTCGTCGTTGGACGGGTCGGGCGCGGTCTTTTCGGGGCCGCCACATGCGCCGAGAACGGCCAACAATAGCCACATTCGGTTCATCGTCGGTCATCCAGCGCGACCAAGAACGGCGCAAAGTCCACACACGCGGTCCCGATGGCTTCGTTGGCAAATGTGAGGGTGCCGCAAGGGTCGCAGTCTTCGAAGGTGAGCTGGTACCAGCCGCCGTTGGGGTCGCGCAGGCCCAGGGTTCCTTCGGGGCCGCTTCCGCAGGCGTCCGCGAGGCGGAGGTCCGAGGCCATCCAATGTGTGCCCGAGGTGTGCGCCGCGCCGTCGACCAAGACATAGACCCCCGCGATGGCTTCGATGGTGAGTTGGCCGCTGAAGCCGTCGGCGAGCCAATCGTCGCCACCTCCCCAAATCCAGCTCCCGGCCATTTCCGCGACCCAAACACCATCTCCGCGCACTTCGACGCAATGTCCACCCCCTTCGAGCGACACCCCCTCCGGTGCGTCAATCCAAAAGTCTCCCGCCAAGCCGCGCACCATGACCGGCACCGGCCCGTCCATCGGCTCTTCAAACCATTCCGTGATTCCTGCGTAATGAACGCCACTTTCGGCGTCACAGCCGTACAGCACCGCGTCGGTGAGTTGGGTGGGATTTCCCGGACAAGCGGCGTCCCCGCGGCCCATCAGGTCGAAGTATGCGTCGTGTACGGCGCCGGGGTCGATGGGGGCGGACAATGCGCGGGTGAGCGCGTCGCCGACTTCTTGGGCGGACCACGAAGGTTGCTGTGCGGGGGCCGCAAAGGTGGGGAGGGGCTGGGTTTCGTCGACGGGAGGTGCCGGTTTGGACGCCGCGCCGCAACCCCATGAGAGGAGGATTACGGGGTAACGCATTGGGTATACGCCTCCAGCTCCGCGCGCGTGTCGTCGGGAAGACCGCCCCCGACGGGCATCGTGCCGGTCTCTATGACGACGCGCCAAATGGCGTCGGCGTGGGTCTGTACGTCGGCTTCGGTGTCGAAGTTCATGGACTCGGGCGCGCCATACCGTGTGGTGGTGTGGACGGAATGGCACGCACGGCACCATGTCGCAAAAAAGCCATCTGCCCAGCCATCCCACGTCAAGGTACAGCTCTTTGGTGTCTCCACCGCCGAATCGGCGCCCCCGCAGGCAGCGAGCGCGCAGGCCAGCGCCCAAATGGCTGGCTCTTGTAGGCAGGGCCTCACGCGAGCACCGCGGAAATCGGCGATACGTCGCCCAAGTGGGGCGTGGGGTCTACGTCGCCGAGCGCGAGCAATGTGGCGCCCAGATGTTCGGGCAGCAGGGGTGTTCCCGACGCGGTGACTTCGCCCGTCGCGAGGTCGATGGGCTGGCCGCGGCCATCGGCGTCGAGTGCGCCGAGTACCTGTCCGCCCCGAATGCCGGCTCCCACGAGCATCACGGAGGTGTAGGTCCAGTGGTCGCGTCCGCCCCATTCATTGAGGCGCGGCGCCCGCCCCATCTCGCTAAAGACGACAAACACGACATCTTCGTCGAGTCGACGGCCATCTGCCGTCTGGCGGGTGGAGAGGTCCATACATGCGCGATGCAGGTAGCCGAAGAGGTCGTCGAAGTTGCGGCTTTGGGGGCGAATGTCGCGGTGGGTGTCCCAACCTTCTGCGCACCAGCCCTTGTAGCGCAACATCGCGGTGCGGCTGAGGTTCTCGGAGAACAACGTGAATGCGAGACCGCAGTCGGCGGTAATGTCGCGCTCGCAGCCGCCGTGGGTGACGCCGAGGTCGACATCGGTGCGTTCTTGCAAGCGCGCAATTCGTTCGAGTGACTGGGCGTAGGCGTCCCCCAAGGGGTGAACGAGGGCCTGCGCACGCGTATGGACGAAGGCGTCCACCAGTGCTGTGCTTTCCGTCGACATTGGACGCAGCGGCACTTCAGAGCGCAGCAGTGCTTGGCCGGAGAGCAGCTCGGGGAGTTGGTTTTCGTCGCCAATCCGCACAACATTGGGCGTGTATTGCTGGCTGAACGCGGGGCCGTCGATGAGAACATGCGCGAGGGGTAGTTCTTGGGGTGCGTGGGACGCGAGGAGCGTCGCCCAGTCGTCCCCCAAAGCGCCTTGTCCCGTGAGCACGAGCTTTCGGCAACGTTCGTGCGTAACCGAGCGCACCTCGACCCCGTTCAAAATGCAGGTGCGGTGGCCCCATTGTTC
The DNA here is from genome assembly GCA_964502005.1 of uncultured Enterobacterales bacterium. GTDB lineage: Bacteria > Myxococcota_A > UBA796 > UBA796 > UBA2385 > CAJWOS01. Next base: position 89,906 of record CAZCUX010000030.1, on the reverse strand, counting down.
AAAAAACATCCGCACTTGGGGGCGGCTTGGGTGGTCGACGAAGGAGATGCCTCCGGCGGTTCCTGGTGCTGCCGCGGGGTCGTTGTCGGCGCCGTTGACCGTCCACCAGGGCGTAAAGACGTGGCCGGTGTCCCAGCCGCCATCGTTGAATACGAAGACAAAGCGGCGGTTGCGGGCTTCAGCCGCGCGTGCGGGCCGGCCGAGCACTGTGCCCAGGCCTGCGCTCCCCAGAAGCTGCGCGAACTGCCGACGAGACCAGCGTGCGGGGTGCATCATCGGGCCGCGGTGCAGCAGCGGAAGTTTTTTGCTTGTCCAATCGACGCGGCGGAGGCTTCGCAATCATAAAGAGGACCGAATGCCACGGCGGCTTGTCCATTCGCGGTGCGGTCGGCGGCCCACTCTAGCTCGCTGCTGTTGGGGGCGGGCGTAAACGCGCCCGAAACACAGCCGGGCACAAGCTCGGAGTGAAAGCACAAGTGCGCGCCGGCGGCGGCGCAGGCGACGACCGCGTCTTGCCAGGTGCCTTCGCTGCGCGCGCTGGACTCAACGCAAGTGTCGCCCGTCTGCACCATGCCCGCGGGGCAGCCTGTGGCGGGCAATACGGCTTCGAGGGGGGTCCACGCGGCGCCGGTGGAGGTGACCACAAGCACGTCGCCGGTTGTGCCGCTTGTGGTGTCGATGCGTTCGGGCGGCATCCACGCGGTGCAGGTCCAAGAGCCGCCCACCACCGAAATCCACTCGCCTTCGCCGCACAACAGCACGCCGAGGGTGTCGTCGTCGCCATCGGCGAGGTCGGCGGGGATGTCGGCGAGGTCGCCCCAGCCGAGGTCTGCGAGGTCGTCTTCGGTGGCGATGCCTGCGCCGCCGATGGTGGAGTCGGGCGCGAGGTCCAACGGACCATTGGTGATGAAGTCCTCCACTTCTTCTTCGCTGGGGCCGGCGACGGCGTCGGGTGTCTTGCCGTCACCGTCGAGGTTGGTAGAGCAGGCGGAAAGCAGCACCCAGAGGGCGAGCACGGGAGAAGCGGGGCGAAGACGAGAGAGGGCCATGACGGGCTCCAACATCGGTCCGGCGAAGGAGGCGATGTTTACCGAAAATCGTCGTACAAAAGGTCATCCACAGCGCTCACGTTAGCAGACTTCCCGAGGTGCGCGCAAAATTGTCGGGCGTGGGGACTCCTGTAGGCTGGACGGTTCGCGCGCCCGCGGTGGGGGGAACGGCGGGGCGGCTGGCATCGCGGTCTCGCGCGGCGCGCCTGCCAACATGGACGATATGGCGATTTTGTTTGGCAGGCGAAGCGGGGGACCCCATGAAATTTCGATGCTTTTTTGGGGGTACCGCTAGGTCTTTGGGCTCCGCGTTGCCCGTAGGGGGTGCAGGCCGTCGCGGCGCACAGAGCCGCCACACACAACCCTGCACATCCCAATCCAAGCACAGGGGAACACATATGCGTTATCAAAACCTTTTCCTTGCGATTATCGCGTGCAGCGGCGTGGCATGCGCCGACGAATCCAACGACCTCCTCGACTCCGGTGACCCCCTCTTCGAGGACGAGGGCGACGCGGACGACCAGCGCGAACTGTGGGAGGATGACGCGCCGGACGCCGAGCGCATCGGGGTCAACGACCGCTACTCGGTGGTACAGGAAGCGTTCTACGCCCTCAACCGCGCCCACACGGGGTCTTCGTCGAAGCGCTTGACCACCGGCGGCGGCACCTGGACGGCCTCCGACTGGAACTACCTGAACTCCGACACGCGCGCCTTCAGCACGATGACCAGCCGCTACGGCGCCTATTCGTCCAACTATTACCCAGGCTCCGCCTCTTCCTGGGGGCAGACCAGCTCCGGGTATGGCCGCGGTGGGCAATGCAAGTTCTTCGCCAACCTCCTCCTGTACCGGGCGGGCGTGGACACGCGCACGTTCCCGTCCTATTCGACGTGGCGCTCGTCGTACCGCGGCACCAAAGCGTCGTGCGCCCAAAAGGGAGACATCATTTGGCGTTCGAGCGGCGGAAGCACCGGTCATGTGGCTGTCGTCGTCGATATTCTGGCAGGAAACTCGGCGTCTTGCACCGTCACGGAAGTGGATGTTGTGGACTCCAACCAAGACGGGACCGAGCGCATCTTGCGCCACAAGATTGACAACCGGGGCACCTACTTCGGCGAAGACCTCGACAACTACTACGTCTACACGGGCACTTCGTACTATCGCACTGCCTACGCCGCCTACTGATAGCGCACACGCGCCGCCAGGTTTGTCCTGTGCGGCGCGTGGTTGTGGGGGAACGCACGCGTTGCGCGCTTGACGGAATGACGATTCCGTTTTTGGGGGAGGGGTGTGGTCGCTTTGTGCGCACCGCATGGACGGTTCTCGGGTCGTCTCGGTGGAAAAGCTGGGAGATAGCGTAGGTTCGCACTCCCGGACCTGGAATTGTTCATGACACTTCGCACGATGACCCTATTGGCGCTTTTGGGCGCATGCTCTTCGCCTTCGTCGTCCACCAAGAGTGACGCCAGCACCACCGAAGACAGCGACGCTGACACCGATGCGGACAGCGACTCCGATACGGACGCCGACACCGATACGGACACCGACACGGACACCGACCCCGATTGCTACACGCTCGCGAGCGGCGATTGTGTCGAAGAGACCTTCGTCAATCCACCGGTGCTCGAACCCGATGGCGATGGTGTCTACCAGCTCACGCTGGCCGCCACCGAAGTAGAAATCGCCGGAAAGCGGCATTGTGTGCGTGCATACAACGGCACCTATCCCGGACCCACCATCGACACGCCCACTTCGTCGTCCGCGCGGTCGGTGCGGGTCAACTTGGTCAATGGTCTGCTGAAGGCCGATTATCGCGACCTCTCGGGCGACGATACCTGCGAATGTGTAGACCATATGGGCAATGCATGCGAGCCGTCGATGCACGGTGCGGACATGGGCGACCACTGCACCTGCACGAACAGTGATGGCGACGTGTGCGAGCATATGGTCGACTTCAACCTCACCAACTTGCACGCCCACGGCTCCCATGTCCGCCCGGACTACGCACGCGGAGGCGACGTATGTGTGCCGGGCACGACGCCCTCGGGCGGGACATTGGCGTGTCGCGAGTGCGCCGAAACCGACGACGGCGACCCATCAAATAACACCTGTTATTTGGGCGACGATGTGCTCACCCACGTCGGACACGGCGATGGCGTGCAGCACCGGTGGGACATCGACGAGGACGGCGTTCATTACGATGGCCTTCACTGGTATCACCCGCACATTCACGGCACGACGGGCATTCAGGTGGCATCGGGAGCAGCGGGCGCTTGGATTACGCGCGGGCCCTTGGATGCCGTAGCGGGAATGGATGACGTGCCCGAACGGGTGATGATTTTCAGCACGCCGCCGATTGGCGACAACGGATTTGCGCCGTTGGGAGACGGCGAAGCGTGCACCGACGACACCATTACGTTCAATAACTTCGTCACGCTCGGCTCTCTCAGCGCCAAGCAACTTGACGTGCTCAATGGGATGTGGCGACCGCGCCTCGTAGTGCAGCCCGGACAAGTCGAGCGTTGGCGCATCTTGCACGCGGGCTTTCTGGACGAGGTGTTTTTCGGAATCGCCAAAAGCGACGACGAGAGCTGCACGAGCTGGAGCAGCGCTGACGAAGACATGCTGCCCATCACGCAAATCGCGCGCGATGGCATCACGATGCCCCAATCGTTTGTGTCCGACTACTTGTTTATGTCGCCCGGCTACCGCATCGAAGCATTCGTCGGCGGCGAAGGCGTCTTTGAAGACGGCGACACCTGGTGCTTGGTCGCGGCGCGGTTTTTGCAAGAGCGCGACGACTTGCCCATGGGGCCGTCCGAGCCGCCCACGGCCGACGTCATCCTGGACACCTTGCGGAATGTGGACAACGCGCAGTTGGTCGCGACCATCAATGTTGCCGCCTCGAAGGGGGAAGCGACGCGCACGACGTTGCCCGACTTGGGCGCGATTGCAGCGACTGCGCGAAGCACAAGCATCGACGGACGCAGCGCCGCGGAGCTGTGCGCCGAAGCGGCGACGGTCGTGGACCCCGCATCGCTCGACCAGGCCGCCGTTTTGCAGGTGGGCATCTACACTGGCGAAGACCGCACCATTCCTTGTGCCTGCGACAACTACAACATCAACTGCCGGAACTTCGAAACCGTAGACCGCACGCGCTATCCCTTCGACCGGGACTTGCCTTTGGACGCCGTCGAGCATTGGCGCGTGGGCGCATCCTTTGATGGACACCCGTTTCACATTCACATCAACCCGTTCTTGGTCTGCCCCAACGCCAACGTCTTCGACCCAATGCCGTTCCCCCATTGGCGCGATACCTACCTCGTCAATTTGAGCCGTCGCATCGACCTTCTCACCCAGTACCGCAAGTTTACCGGCGCATATGTGACGCACTGTCACAAGCTGCACCACGAAGACCACGGGATGATGCAGCTCTTGCGCGTTTGTGACCCCGCGACGGATGCGAGCTGCGGCGACAACCATTGGCGGCATTGTGATTCCGACGACGTCGTGTGTCGGCAGCAGCTTGCCGCGACGGACTGCGCGATTTCCGCGGAGACGGAGCTAGATGCCTTCGCGTGTATTACCGCGGAGGGGCTGCCGGGTGGCGCATGCGAGGAGACGGTGTGCGCCGTCGACACGGACTGCCCATTTCCGCAAACCTGCGTTGAGCGCGTGTGTCGATAACAAGGCACGGATAAGCGGCGTAGCGTTGGCGCGACGGCGTCCGCACGCAGCTCCCCACGCAATGAGAGGCGTAGATGCAGCTCGAACAGCTTCAAGCCCTCGTTGCCGTGCTGGAGCACGGTAGCTTTCTCGCCGCGGCCCGTGCCTTGGGGCGGCGGCGGGGCACGCTCAAGGTACAAGTGGAGGCCTTGGAGGCCGAGCTGGGCCACGAGCTGCTCGTGCGCAGCGCGTCGGGCGCAGAACCCACGCGCCGCGGGGAAGTGCTCGGGCGGCACGCCCGCAAGGTGCTCGACGAAGCGGAGGCCCTGCGCGCCATCGCGTCCGATGGGTGTGTGGTGGATGAGCTGCACGTCGCCTTGCAGCCGGGGATGCCGCCGAGCGTATATGTGCTCGGGGTGCAGCTTTTGCGGTCGATGATGCCCGAGGTCCGCCTGGACTTTGTGGTGTGCAGTCCCGACGAAGCGATTGAAGACCGCAACGTCGACCTGATTTTCCTGTTTCGCGATGAGCTGCCCCGCGGCGCGTTTCGCACGCTTGTGTTGGCGCGAACCCCCATCCGCTTGCTCGCGAGCCCCCAGTACCTCGACGCGCGGGGCCGGCCTACGTGTGTCGCCGCGCTCGCCGACCATGACCTCCTCACCTGGACCGGCTACCGCGCCGACCGCGCCCGCTACTGGCCATTGCGCGACGGCGGCAGCTTGTCCATCTCGCCGATTATTGTGGGCAACGACACCCACATCTTGCGGGCGTTGGCCAATGCAGGCGTCGGCATCGCGCTGGTCGCCGACTCACCGAGCGTTGGCTCTATGCTAGAGAGTGAGCTTCTGGAGCCGGTCCTCGAAGCATGGGTGGGGGAAGAAGCGCCGGCGCGCCTCCTGATTCCCGAGCGCTCGACCAAGCTCCCGGCGGTGCGCGCGTTGGTGGCGCTTGGCCGGGACGTCGTCGGCGATAGCGCGGGGAGCTGGCCGGTGTGATGGGGCCCTCAGAGGCCCTGGGGCGGCAAGTTGGCGTCCAACGCAGGCCAATGGCGCAGCAATAGCCACGTTATCGTGCCATGCATGACCGCTTGTGCGCCCAATGCAAACCAGAGGTTCTCGCCGAAAAAGGGTGCCGTAAGGTAGTTGAGGGCCATCAAAAAGAAGCCCGCAGCCCATCCTTTTGCGGTGCGAAGCTCTGCCGCGCCGAGAGACAGCCCCCACAGCACGCCGGCGATGAGGTAGCCCGGGCCCATCGGGCTGCGTAGCGCCCCCATCGTCAACACGAGCAGCCACACGACGATATGCCCGCGGCGGTCGAGGTTGCGGCGCCCGGCAATGGCGGTCAGCACAAACGCCAGCACCGTATACCCTTGGGCAAACCGGGGGCCCAACGTCCAAGGGTCGGCGTCGATAAGGCCGAGGCTCGCGAGCTTGAAGGGGATGCCGAAGGGCGAGAGGTTTTCGAAAATCGTGCGCGGGGTGTCGTCGAGGAAGTCGTACGCTTCCCCCGTCGAAATGCGCGGAAGATGGTATTGGACGAACGCTTCGAAAGGACCTGGCCCCAGCCAAACAAGCGTCGCGAACGTCACGACCACCGCCGACCCAACGGTCCACACAACGGCTCGCCAACGCGCGCGCAAGAGCAGGATGACGCCGAGCAAGCCGGGGGCAATTTTGGCCAGTGTGACGCTGGCCAACAGGAACCCACCGAGCCGGTCGCGGCGCTCGTGAATGGCCATCATCGCCAGAACGCCGACGCACAGCACCGTGAGCTGGATATTGCCGGACTGGAAGACGGGCAGGCCCATCCCCCAGAGCACCGGCCCGATTGCGCGGGCGACGCGGCCGCTGTTTGGTCCGACCCAAATGCCCACACGCCACAGCGTCATCGCCAAAATCAGCGCGCTAGAAGTGGTCCAGATTGCGCGTTGGGCGGCGAAGTCCCCCACCCATGACACGAGCACGAGCGGGATGGCGATGAACTGGGGCGGGTAGCCGTAGCGGTCGAGCGTAAAGGGCGCCATATGCGCGGCGGAGGGGGGGAGCCACGCATTGTCCGTGTCGGAGACCAGCGCGAGGTCGTAGACGTTGTCGACGCCACTGCGCACAAGCTCTGCTGCGTGGAGGTAGGCGGACGCGCAAAAGTGCCGGTAGACGAAGCCTTCGCGGTCGAAGCCTACATCCGGGGCCAACGGGTCGCCGAAATAGGTCGCGAGGTTGGCCGAAGCCGCTGCGATGAGCAGCATCGGCGCGGTCCACGCGAGGAGACGGGCGGCAGAGGTCGCGCCTTGCACGCTCTGAATGTCTCGCTGCATCCGCGGAAACAGCCACACGATGGCCGCGACGAGCAAAACGAGGCTACCGGCACCCGCTGCACCGCCGAGGACCGCACCCAGCAGCAGCGCGCCGAAGAAGGGCGCACCCAGCCAAGACATCGAGGCGCGGTCGGTCGCGAAAAGCGCCGTAGTCACAGCGCAAAGAGCCACTGCGGCCATCGTTACCTGCAGGGCTACGCCTTCGATGGGGCTGCCGAGCAGAAACGCGAGCGGTCGCCAGGTGAGGTGGGCGGCCATCGGCGCGAGAATCAACAGCGTGAGAGCCACAACGACGCTTTGGGTGGCGCGGGCGGAGACCAGCGGGCGAATCGGAGGCGTGGCATCCGTTGGGGGCGGGCTTGGGTGCATCGGTGGCTCCTGCGCAGGGGCCTCGTCGTATGGCGTTTGTGTTCTGCGCGGGTGTGCACCATTTTGGCACCCGTTGGTCGAAAAGCGGGCAGCCCCGGCGCGCGGTTGGCGGCGGACATCGGGCGGGGTGGTGGCTTGGGCATGGCAGTAGCGACGTTTGCCGTTAGGGGCGAGGTGCGCGGGTCCGACTTTTTTGGCCGGAGACTTGCTGCATCGGTCGGACTTCGTGCCAATCCGAGGTCCTCGTATGTCGTGGGCAAAAAATGAATCCCATTCAGTGGCAAAAATGGTTCGAGGTAGGGCATGAAACCATCGACCTTGAGCACCAGACCTTCTTTTTTTTGGTGAAGAAGCTCGAACAGCTCGTCCACTCCCATGCGCCGCCCGAGCAGGTTCGCCGCACCATCAGCGAAGTGCTCAAGTACGCCGACTTTCACTTCACGAGCGAAGAAAACGTGATGATGGAGGTCGATTACGCGGACCTTGAGCGGCACCGCGCCGAGCACCGGAAGCTCTTGTTTCGGTTGCGGGAAGACGCGACCGGATTCGACGGAGGCGAGGTGGCCGGACACCATATGGTAGAGTTTCTCTACCGGTGGTTGCTCAAGCATACGATTGAAGAAGACGCGCATTTGGCGATGGTCATCAAACGGGCAAATCTGGACGCACTCTTTCAGCGATAGTTCGGGTTGACACGGACGTCATTTGCGGCAGAATGCAGGTCTTGGAACGTGCTGCTGCTGGATGAGGGTGAGAGATGAGTCGACTTGGAAGGGGCCTACTGGTTGTGCTTCTCGCTGGATGTGCGGGCGAAAAGTCGGAATCGAGCGCGTCCCTCTCGGGCCGATATCCACTCCAAGATGGCTTCTCCATCGTGATTGACGATGACGGCGCGCTGGTGTTGGAGGGGGATGGCCGACGCTTGTGGGCGTCCCCCGCGGGTGGGCCGGTGGTCGGGCGCACGGTAGAAGAAGGCGTCGAAGCGACGCTGGGGATGTGGAACTTCACCCGCGTCGCCCAGACGGATGATGCCTTCGACACTCTGGTCGGTGTCGAGACGGATGGTTCGGAGATTTTGCTGACCTACACATCGGCGGCCGGGAACCAAGGCTTGCTGGTGGTCGCCCAAGACGGCGACGCCGTGCGGTTTGTGTGGACTTCAGACGGCCTCTACGACGCGCACTCCTTGGGCACCGTCTGTGACGCAGACGGAACCTTTTTCGGGTGGGGTGAGCAATACGCGAACGTCAACCGCAAAAACGAGGCGTTCCCGCTCTTTGTGTCCGAGCAAGGCATCGGCCGAGATGGTGGGTCCTGGTCCTTTTCGGGCGATGAGAACACCACGTACTTCCCCATGCCTTGGTACATCGACGCCCGCGGATTTGGCGTGTTGGTGGACACCGACGCGCGCACCAACGCGGACCTCTGCGCCGCCGACGCCGATGTCGCGACCCTCGAAGTGATGGACGGCGGGGCCTTGGTCTGGACGGTGTTTGTCGGTCCAACGCCGTTGGATGTAGTGCGGCAGCTGGGAGACGACGTTGGCCGTCCCGCACAACCGCCAGAATGGGCCTTCAACGGCGCCTGGATGTGCGCGCAAGGGGGCCGCGAGGTGGTGACCGCCCTCGTCGACCGCGTGGAAGCAGGAGGCATCCTGGCGTCTACATTGTGGGTGCAGGATTGGACCGGTCGCCGCGAAAATCCGGGGGGCGGCTATGGCGTGCAGTACCGGTGGACGGCGGACGAAGAGGAGCTTTACCCCGACATCGCGGGTTTTTTTGGCGAGCTGCACGGCCGGGGCTACAAAGTGGTCGGCTACGTCAATCCGTTTGTGGACCCCATCCTCAACCATTGGGCAGAGATGGAAGCCGGCGGCATGTTGCCGCTGCATCCCGAGACGGGCGAGGTCTACACCTTCATCGGGCCACGCGGCAATATGACGACAGCCGACCTCACCGCGCCTGCGACCCGCACCTACATCAAGGAGCACTTGCGCGCGGCGGTCGTTGACGTCGGCCTTGACGGTTGGATGGCCGACTTTGCAGAGTGGCTGCCTATCGACGCAGTGCTCGCCGATGGCTCCGATGCGGCGCTCACGCACAACCGCTACCCAGAGTTGTGGCAATCCCTGACCCGCGAGGTCATGGACGAAGAGCGCCCCGACGGCGACTGGCTCATGTTTGCGCGGTCGGGGTGGACCGGCGTACAATCGGTCGCGATGGTCCACTGGAACGGTGACCAAGAAGCCGATTGGCTGCCCGAAGACGGCCTCCCCACGGTCGTGCCGGCCATGATTTCCCTCGGACTGTCGGGCCAGCCGTATGTCACGTCCGACATCGCGGGCTTTTCGGGGGGGCCCTCCACAGCGGAGCTGTATTGGCGCTGGACCGAACTTGGCGCCTTGTCGCCCTTTATGCGCACCCATGATGGAAACGAGCGCGACCGCAACTGGCGTTGGGACAGCGACGCCGAGACCACGGCCCATTTCGCGGCCATGAGCCGCCTGCACGCCGCCTTGGCGCCCGAGCTGGTGTCATGGGCCGCCGACGCGCAGGTCACGGGTGCGCCGTTGGTGCGGCACCTGATGCTCGATAGCCCCACTGACGAAACGGTGTGGGACATCAACGACCAATACCTGCTTGGTCCCGACCTCCTCGTGGCACCTGTGCTCACGGAAGGTGCGACGAGCCGCCGCTTGTATCTGCCAGTCGGAACGTGGGTCCACGTCTGGTCGGGCACAAGCTACGCCGGCCCTGCGTGGGTGGAGGTCGACGCGCCTATCGGGGAGCCCCCCTTGTTCTCTCGCGATGTCGACCGCCCGGACCTTCGCGCCGCTGTTGCCGTGGATTGATGCTCGCGCGTCCTGACCCACACCCTCAACTTCGTCACAGTCTCGATTGCCTATACACTCCCCTGCGCGTGTGCTTCAGCCGCGAGCGCGGGCGCGTCCGAGGCGAAGCTGTCCCAAATGGACGCGGCGGTGACGGGCTTGCGGGACGCGGCACAGGCAACGCCAGAGAGCGCGGTGGCCGCACGCGCAGCCAACGCGGTGAGCGCGCCGATGCCCGACCTGTTCGCGCTGTACTCTCCGACGACCCCGACGGACGTATTGGCGCTTGACTACTTGGGTAGAGAAGTGGTATTAGACGCTATGGACGCCAATAGCGCCGCCGCAGTCGCGGATGTGCAGACCATCGCGCTGACCTGGAAAGCCTTGCGACCCGCCGTGGAGAATGCAGGCGGAGACCAAGAAGCCGCGGACTTCGCGGCCTCCGTCACGCGCCTGCAAGACCTCGCCTCTGGCAGCGATATGGCCGCGCTCATCGAGCAAGCCAACGTCAACCTGGAGTTGGTCGACGTGCTGGAGGGGGTCTTCTGACCCGCCCCGTGCCACCGCTCAGTGCTCACACAACGAAATTTCGCGCACATTGAGCGATTGTTTGTGGCGACGGCGTTCTTCCATGAGCTTGAGCCGGTTCTTCTCGGCGACTGCACGAGAAATCACCGCTTGTTGCGGGGGCACTTCGTTTGTGGAGAGCACAGGCGTCGCTGGGTCCACCAACCAAAACACCACAATCCGGCGCGTTAGACGCTCGCCAGACGGGCTGTGCAGGGGCGTGAGCTTATGAATGTGGCTGTTTGCGAACGCGAGCACACGGTCGGCGGGCGTGTCCAAGGAGCCAACGGGCAAGGTTGCCGTATCGACCCACTCGTTGACCGGACGCGGGCGGCATTGGGGAATCGTCCAAAACAAGCGCCCCGCCTCGTTGCGCGTGTAACCGCGCTTGAAGCGCAACGTGCCTCCTTCGAGGTTGGGGCTCCGGTCAAGAACGTATACTACGGTGCCCAGAATGTGTTCGTGCGACATGCCTTCGACGTGCCACACACCCTCAAAGTCGGCCTCACCGTCGATTTCGTATTGCACCAGCTTCGGCACCACCTGAATCCGCCGCCCCCGCAACGACACGGGCGTGACCGGGGAGGGCGGACCAACGTTATCGGAGGGCTCGGGGAGGTCGGCCTCGCAGTCATCGGTGCGGTTGTCCCAGGGGTCGAAGTCTTGCGCGAATCCGACCAACTGTTCGAGCAACGGCACCACGGCGGTCAGCAGCTCGGCCAGCAGCGGTGTGGCTTCGGGGAACTGCGCGGCATCCAGGTTGTTCAAATATCCATCGAACTGGGCAACTCCATTGGCATCGACCGACACATTGGTGGGAAGCCATTGAAACTTCGACGCTTCAAATGGGCGGCCCCATCGGTCGACGGGAGATTTGCTGGGGGCCGGCGGTGTGGCGCCGGGCGCAAGTTTCGAAAGCCCGTGGACATACGAGTACAACGAAGGATGCACGAGGTCGCGCACTTGTGTGCCCGAGCCGGGGTGGTAATCGGGGGGCGTTTGCGCGCACATCTGGTCGAATAGGTTCTGCAGGCGGGCCTTCAGCGCGGGGGAGACTAGGTTGTCGGACCACGCAACTCCATCCGAGGGAGCGCCTTGCTGGGCCTGCTCGAACATGTTTTCAAAATGCGGCGAGCGGACCACCTCGGGGTAGTCATCTCGCGAAATGCGGACGTGCTTTCCATCCACTTCGACAACCGGCTCATCATCGTCGAACCCGACGACTTGTACAAAAGGCCAGTTTCGTTCTTCGCAATGCAGCCAATCGCCCAACAGCACGGGAGCATCGCCGTAGTCCTCACGGCAGTACTCGAGAACAGATTCGAGAAAGGGTGACTGGGCGTTGGTAGCAGGAACGATTGACGACGACATCACGAAATCTCCGCGTGGATCCTGCTCATCTTACCGCATCGCATGCGAAGTTGGCGGACATAAAATGTCCAAAATCGAAAAATTCCATTTTTTTCGATGGCGGTGGGGGAGGGGGGCCCTCGAGCCCAAGGTCTCGAGGGCCGCAGCGGAGCCCCGTTGGGTCTCCGCTGCTCCGGCGAGCCCAAGGTCTCGCCGGAAGGAGCCGACCGTCGGTATTTCGAATGGGGGCGAGCCCCAATGTACTACGGTTTCGCTATTCAAACTCAAGAGAGCAGCCGCCAAGGTCTACCACCAGCACTGCGGGGTCGCAGCCGCCGGATTCAAGCTCCTGAATCGTACAGGAAAACGGCGCGTCGAGGGCATGGCCGCCTTCGGTGTAACAGATGGTGTCGTCCGAGATGGCCGTGCTTCCCACCGTGCCTTCGTCACCTGTGACCACGAGCGACTTGCCGGACGCATCTTCAACAAACACGCAGGTCGCGGATTCGACGTCGACATATTCGCAAGCGCCGTCGTCGCCTTTGTCTTTGCAGGCAGGCAAGGTCACGATGGAGCCGAAACACACGAGAATAGGGAATGCAGCGCGGGATTTCATCGAGGGGATTCCTTCTATCGAAGTAGGATACCGGCTCCTATCGGGTCACTTGTGGTTATGTGCGCGGATTTCGCCCAATAACGTATCGGATTTCTTTTCTTTGCGCGGAGAATCTGCCCGCAGGCAGTCGGGGTGGCGCTGGGCGACCCGCCCCGCGGTTTCCCAGCGGGGAGACCGAAGGGCTCACCGCTTGCCGCCCAGACCATCGGGCTGGGCGGCCGCCGGGCGCCCGAGGGCGCCGGGCGCCTCCTCCTTCTACCAACGTCTATCGCTGCGCTCTCTGGCCATGGATTGGCGAGCACACGAGGATGTCGGTTAGACGGTAAGTTTGAGGTGGATATGCCCGTTGCGTCACCCGAAGAAGAGGCCCGGCGCTTGGTCGCGGTATTTCATGGTCGACCGGAGCTGCTCGTGGGCTTTTTGAGCGGGCAGTTGGGTGTCTTGAAGAGCCAAGCGCAGCTGCTCATGGGCCTGGGGGGCTTGGTGGTCACGGTCACCGGTTTTTCGGGGCACAATATGGTCCGCGGCGGCGCACTTTCAACGATTGCGATGGTGCTGGGCATCGCACAAGTGGTGGTCGCGGTCGTTTGGACGCTGCGGGTGACCGTTCGCTTGCGTTGGGTCAGCCAGGACCTCGCCGACGACCTTGAGAAGACGGCGCTGGCGGTCATCTTGCGCCGCGACCAGCAATCCGAGTCTCTTGCTCGCAGCGGCATGTTGATTGCGTGCGGCTTGGCTTGTTACCTCATCGCGGTCGTGCTGGCGGCGGTAGCCATCGGCAATAGCATGAGCCCACCGCCCTCTTGACCCACAACTCCGCGGTGGTCAGTAGTAGGATGCGCCAGCTTCGACCCATGCGACCAAACGCGCGACCTCTGCGTCGCTGAGCGGGTCACCTTTTGAGGGCATGTAGTCGTCGTGATCCGTTGGCAATTGAATGCGCTGGATCAGCAAGGAATCCGTTGGGTTGCCCGGCACAATCGCTGGCCCGGTATCGCCACCCTGAAGCGCGAGCTCACGCTGGTCGAGGCGCAATCCCCCCTCGTCCTTGCGGGCGCTGTGGCATTTGAAGCAAGAGCGCTTGAGCAGGGGGCGAATATCGCGACGGAACACTATCTCGCCGCCGGTGGTGGTCGGCGCCTCCACCGTTGGTGCGTGGAGGTCGGCGAGGACTGGCTCGGTGGAAACCGTCTCTGGCTGGGCAAAGAGGTGGTTCTCGCCGTGCACAAGCTCGCCCCCCACATAACCCACGACGGATACACCCAGCGCCGCGAGAACGGTGGCCACATGGGCAATATACAAGCGTCGCTGCCCGGCTTTCGCGGTGAGGTGCACGGCTGCCGCGACGATTGCGCTGGCTGTCACGCCATAGGCAGCGAGGGCGTGTACGTCCAATAAATCGGCTTCATGGCCGGTGTAAAAGGTGCCTCCGGCGAGTATCCAGCCTGCACCACTCGAAGCCACCGCACCGAGGGCGCCTGCGACGACCAGCAGGCGAAGCGTGCTCCACCAGCGTTCTTTGGGCCGAAAACCGGAAGCGACGACCAGTCCCGCTGCGAGAATCAACAACGCAACGGGAAAGTGAACGAGGACGGGGTGCAGTTGGCCAGGAAGAAAGCGCATCAGGGGCCACGGGTGGGGGAATGGTCGAATCGAGTTAGACGGTCTTCGTCGACCTGTCAATATTGCTCGTGTCTCCCTCTTGCCTGTGACTCCCCGATGTGGAACCGCCGAAAGTTTCTGGCCCTTGGCCTCTCAACCTGGGGCTTATCTGGTTTGCCGCGCATTGCGGAGGCCGCGCGCGTTGAAGAGCGTGGCCCACGCTACGTTGTCGTGTTGATGCTTCGTGGTGGCGTCGATGGAGTCTATGCCTTTGACCCAAAGACGCGGAGAGACGTTGATTCGTCCGTCGATGTGCCCTATTTGCCAAACGAGATTGTGTCGGCGGGCAATCTGCAATTTGGGCCCCATTTCGCTGCATTGGCGCCCTTTGTTGACGACCTTGCGGTGGTCAAGGGGCTTCAAGTAAAGACTGCAAACCACGAAAGCGGCGCAATCCAAATGTTGCGTCTCAAAACTGCGGCCACCACACGGTCACCAGGTATTCTCGACATCATCGGCAGCGCCCGTGGAGACCGCCCCCTCGCTACTGTTACATTGGGCAATACATCCGGGCAAGAGTACTCGCCAGCCGCGTTTGGGTCCGCCACGTACACCTCGACCCAAACGATTTTGGACCGCATTGGCGATGTTTCGGCAGAAGATATGGAGCTTCTGGCGAAGGTGTATGCGCGTCACGAAGCCGACCTCCTCGGTTGGCCCGCCGGCGGTGAGCGCGACCGCAGCATCGAGCACCTGCACCAAATCCAAGCTCTGTTTGGTCGGCTTCCGCACGTCGCGCCATTCAATCCCGACTCGTGGGGGTTTTCGGGAACCAGCGGTCGGGTGGCGCGCGACCTCCAGCGCGTGCTGTGGCTGATTGAAAACGACCTTACGCGCTGTGTGTTCGTAAAGGTGTTTTTGGATTGGGATTCCCACTACGACAATAAGCGGAAGCAAACGGCGGCGTCTGCTTCGTTCGTTCCGGCGTTGGTGAAGTTTTTCCAAGAACTCCGGAGCAAAACCAACGCAAATGGGCGGCTGATGGACCAGACCTTGGTGGTCGCGGGGAGCGAGCTTGCGCGCTTTCCCGTTCTCAATGGAAACGAGGGCAAGGACCACTTTCCCGAGACTACCGTGCTCTTGGCGGGTGGTGGCATCGCTTCTACACCCGGTGGGGCGGTGTATGGACAGACAGGGAAGCTCCTGGAGGGCTTGCCGATTTCGCTCACCACAGGCAAGCCGAACGACCAAGGGGAGCGCTTGGTGCTCGACGACCTCGGCACCACGCTTCTGCACCATTGTGGCTTTGACCCCGAGCGATATGGGTATCGTGGTCGGCGGCTATCGTTTTTGGAGCGTGCGGTATGAAGCGGTTGTTTTGGTGGGGAGCACTCGGGGCTGGCTGCGCCGGTGCAGAGCCTGTGTCGTCGAAGACCGTCGACTTGGTGCAAGACTTGTCCATGCTCGCTGTGGCACGTCCTTTGGAGCCCGAGGAAGCGGAGCGGCACGCGCGGGCCATTGACGATGGTTTGGTGTCGTTGGATGCCTACGTTGACATTCTGCTGGAAGACCCGGAGATTGGGCGTGTGGCACGCACGGTCATCATGGGCGGCGGGGAGCTTGTCAAAGCAAACCACCCGATTCCGCGGCATTCGCAGCTTTCCTATTTCTTAGATGGCGACACCCGCATTTATTACCTGAACAATAAGTGTTTGCCTTCTCTCGCGGTGGACATCCTGCCTTGGTGGAACCGAAAACAAACCATCAAGGTATGCGCAGATTCCGTACGTGCCGAGGTCAAGGACGACGGACAAGGACGAACCTGCGGTGCGTCTACGCTCGCTCCGGGGCTCGATTCGCCATGTGGGTGCGGCCCGCGGCTAATGTTTTGCACCAAAGACGAAGACCACCACGATACGCTCCAACGGAGCGTCACGCGTGAAATCACCGATACCATCGCGTATGTGGTGAATGAAGACCTTCCCTTAGAGCAGCTCTTTCTGATGAACGCGACGGTTCGCGACCGTGACGCGGAGCGAATCTATCGACGGTCGCGTGTTCTTGCGGGAGAGCCAGAGTTGCTGTTGCAAGCCGATGGCTTTTCCGAAGCTCCGGCCCTGCATCCGCGCGAAGAGCAGGTTCCCGGACAACACGCAGGCATTTTGACCACGCCTGGGTTGTTGTACGGGTCCGACGCCCTTCGTGGTGTATTGCGCAACTATTATGAGTACTTGTGGTGCGTCGAGGCATCCAGCTCTGGTGTCACAACGCAAAAAGTGTTGGGACTCGATGTCGTCAACCTCCGCGAAGGTGACGGCTGGCAGCAACTTGCGGCGATGGAAGTGTGTACCGATTGCCACGCACGGCTCGATTATGGGATGCAGTTTTTCCAAGGCTATCCGTCGTCTACACGCGGAATCGACTTCCGGGCTTGGGAAGTCAAAGAAGGCAGTGGACCGCTCTACGTCGCCCATATTGGAGACCCACGTGGTTCGGACGCGCTCACGCCCCAAGGCTTTGCACGCCTTGCGTTGACCCAGCCTGAGTTTGGCGAGTGTATGGCCCAGAAGGTCTCGGACCATGTCCTTGGTGCCAAGGCAACCGCAGACGACCAAGACGCGGTGTTGTTGACCTTTGAAGATACACACAGCTATCGCTCTATGCTGCGAACGGCGTTGCTGCGCTTCGCCGAGCACTCCCGCGTCGATGCAGATTCCGCACCGCAGATGGTCGCCAGCGCGGCTGTCCGCGACACAGGGCCTCCCGTAGAGCTGCGTGAAGACGGTGCCATCGTACTCCGGCCTTCGACGCGTGCGGCCCTCGACAATCACTGCAACCACTGCCACGATGGCATCGACCAGCTTGACCTTACGGGCGCTGAAATGCCGCGGTCGTTGGTCAATCTTGTGCTGGAGCAGGTCGCGTTTGGCGCGATGCCGAAAGGCCCCTCCGAGCTTGACCCCTCTGCGCGCTTTGCCTTGGTGGACGACCTCATCACCCATTTGTGGTCCGACCCCGCCGCCCGCGCGGAGGCCCGCACCTTTTTCGTGGACGGTCAGCGGGCCTATCCCGCCCACGCCTACTACACGGCCCTGGACGCGGTTGCGACCCAAGCGGGCGCCGAGAAGGCGATGAAGGTGCGGGCGCTTTCTTCCGCGGTTCCCGAAGCCGACCAGCACCTCTCTCCCGAGCTTTTCGCCGCCTCCGCGCTGGTTGCCCTCGACGCATGCAAACAGCAGGACCTCGTCGGTGATGCGCTCGAAGCGTGTATTCATCGGGCAACGGCACCATCGGTGCTGGTGTTGGGAGCGGCGGGGCCGGACGCGCCGTGACCTTCGGCAATCGCCTTCCCCAACTGACGCAAGTTTGTCGCGGATGGGGAGTTTCGTGAAGATTTTGCACTGCCGGTGCGTAATCTCCTGAAGGACTTGGTTTCTCGCGTCGATAGGATTGCGATCCAACTCTTGGAGCAGTGATGGCCGGCTACACCACCCAGCAGCAACAGCAGTCGACAACGCCCACCACGGACATGTCGATGACGCCACAAGCCGCGCCCTCCGCGGGAATGGGGAACGCCGCGAACCAAGAGCGAATGAACCAAGCGCTCTCGAATGCTCCCCAGGCGTCCCGCGGAGGCGTTCGCGCGGGTGCGCCCGCTACAAAAGCCGCTGCATTGGCGCGGCATTCCAGCAATCAGTCGCTGGTCGACCGCGTGATGCGCTCCGGCCGCACCGCGACGCCCGACCCCAACGCTGGCCCCGATTCCCGGGTGAACCTCCTCCGCAACACCGTGCAGTGGATTGACGCCGGCTTGGCCGACCTCATCGTGCTGACCCCCACCCACGACAGCCACCTGCGGCCTTCCGTTGCACCCGACCAAATGGCTTTTTTCGATAACCGAAAGAAGTACAACGAAGCGGGCTCCGACTACGACGCAAGCCTCGACGCTACGGGTCAAGCCACCAACGACGCGGGTCTGGATATCGACTTCTCGGATGTGTTGGGTGGTATGGCAAACGATGGCGTAAAACTCACGATTGTAGACCCCCTCAAACAAGGGGAGAACACCATCGTCGAAACACTCATTCACGAAGTACAACACGACGCCGACCAGCACCGTCGCGGCGAAGCGTGGGCTGTACCACGCCCCGCAGCAGACCCCGCTGCCACCGAACGCGCGCCAGCATGGGCCTACAACAGCTACCAAACCGAGTTCCGCGCATACTGGTTCGAGAACCCTGAAGGCTCCGCGTCCGACAACTTTGGCTCGTCGACGGATGCTGCGGTCACCAACTACAACATCACGGCGGTCGAGATTGGTGCAGACGGCGCCTTTGGTGGAGGCGACGACACGACGGTCACCGTCTCTACGGCATTTTCCAACAAGCGCCAACAAGACATCTTCAATCACCTTGTCGGCGCGGCGCCTGCCAACAATGTCTATTACGATGGAACCAACTGGGTAAGCTCTTACGCTTATGTGGCCCATTATTATGCGTTGGACCCGGCCTATAAAGCAATGGTAGATGCGTATACTGTGCCGTCCGGCGGCAACGTCATCAACTCGCCGCGCATTCAGGCATTGAGCACGGCATTGTCGAGTGGTGGCGACTGGAAGGCGGAAATGGCGCGTCTGGATGATGTTGACTGCGCCTGGCTGGGTGATGCCGTGCAGTCCAAGCCATTCTGGGACCAAGCCGCGGCCGCCTTGTCCGCCGCCGACCTACAAATCCTCAAGAACCACGTCGCGAACGGCGTTTCCTATGGTCCATTCGTTCCCACGGTCACCGTCGTCGCCGGCGACACCTTGAGCGGCATCGCGACGCGTATGCTCGGTGACCAAGACCGTTGGCGCGAAATTTATGCGCTCAATCGAGAAACCATTGGCCGCGACCCCAACCGCATTACCGCAGGCCAAGTCCTCCGCCTTCCGGCAGGGGCCTGAGCAAATGCCGCCAGCTGCCGTACCCCTCGTGTTTCGCGCGTGGTCGGCCGTGCTGGTCGTGTGCTCGTTTGCGTGCGCCAATGCCCAGCCCCCGAGGCCAGTGATGGAGATGGACTTGCCCGCTACTTCTACGGTGGTTCCCGTGTCCGCACGGGTCGATATACCGCTTGACCTGCAAAAGCCCGCCCTGGTCGGCCATACTGGCATCACGGCGACCCTCACGGAGAGTCGCCAGTCGCGCTTTCAAGGCGCGGACGGTCGCACTGGCGAGCGAACGTCCGGCACGTTGCGGCTCCAAATAGGAGACCAAGTCACGGAGCAGGCCTTCGAGTCTGGACGCGCCTTCGAGGCCTATGGTATGCCGATGGCCGTCTTCGGCACGCCGGGTTGGTTGGAGCTTTCGGTGTTTCCGCCGGGCGAATCCGTCCGGCCTTAGTGCCCGCCAACAGGGGCGCGCCGTCGATTAGGTGCGGCTTCGACGTGCGTTGTTGTCGCCCATTGGGCTGCGGCGCTGGGGACGGGGCGCAGCAGTGGCAGCGCGGGCTTTTTGCTGTGCGAGTGCCGTCTCGTGGAGCTGGCGAATCGGTCCCATAACGGCTTTATAGCGACCGGGAAGATAACGGTCGAGCACTTTATATGGCTCAAGCCAGTCTTCGGGGGGATTGTCGCGAATGTTTTGGAATGCGTTGAGGAGCTCCGCGCGGTTGCGGGCGCCGGGACGGCGAAGGAGGTCCTCAAGCTCACCCACCTCCCGCAAAATCGCCTCCTCGGCGGGTGTCGGCCGGCCCACGATGGTGGGGATGATGGCGTTCAGCAGCGCTTCTGCGCGCGCAGGGGTCCACGGGGGCGTATTGGGTGCCACGAGGTGGAGTTCGAGGCTGGTCCAGAGCAACGGTGAGCCGATTTTTCGGCCGAAACCGCCGTGAGAGTGCTCGGCGCCGTGGTCGTTGGCAATGTCTCGGTAGTCCTCTTGCCAGCCCGAACGCCGGCGAAACCGGCCACCGATTCCAAAAACCAATGCAATGACTTCGTTGTCGTCCCAGCGAGTTGCTGCGCGATATACGAGAGAGGGGGTGCCCATGCGGATATGGTGGCCGCTTTCAGTCGTGTGTTCGAAGAACATGGAGGTGGACTCCGCGTGGGGGGATGTAACGGTGGCACGATAGCACGCGGGGGGCGTGCTGCGGGACTTTGGCTGCCGGTGGACGTGTCAGAGCGGGCCATCTCGTCAACGGGGAGGCTCCGGCCAATGTGGCGCGGGAGGGGAGCCTACGCAAAATCCGTACATGGAAGTGCGTGCGGGCAAGTGTGAATCGGCGAGGGCCTCGTGCGCACAAACTTCGATAGAAGGGCGGGATGGAGTCGAAGAATGGATGCGTCGTGAGATGCGGATACGTGCCGTTTTGGGGCAATATTGATTGCTTTGTGTGTATATCTATGTTGTAGTATTGTTCGGATTTTCGGGCACTTCCCGGTTTGTCTGCGAGAGAGGGGGTGTATCGGATACGGCGGTGAGGACGTGATTCCTGAGTAAAAGCACCGCGTCGTCACTCTTCACGCGAGTATCCACGAGTCCGACGGGGCCTGCAAGAAATCCGTTCCCACCCGGATACACAACCGGGGAGCCTTCGGTGAGGCCATGTTGGCGGCGCAGGTGATGGCCGGCCACGAGGTCGGAGACTCCTTGGTCCACGATAGAGCGTATCGGCTGTTGTTGGTAGGCCCAGATACCAGCAACGGCGGCAACCAGCGGCCACGCCTCCCAAATGTATTGGCCCATCAACACGCCGACTGCGACCACGGGCGCCCATCGTTCAAACGACTGCGCCCGCGCCTCATGGGGCCCGCGCTCGTCTTTTCGGGCGGCATCGGCGCGTTCCCACGCGAGGCGCGCGAAGTGGTCCCCCAAGGCCAACACAAGCATCCCCCCAAAAAAGGGTATTATCAGCATTCCGAGTTGCAAGACGTTGGGTTGGACGGTTCCATTGGAAACGAACAACAAATACGCGACAAAAAAGGCCACAGGAAAGCTCACCACGCGAGCCCAGTCAAGCCCAGGATGTGCCGGTGTCGGGCCCCGCAGGCCCATGGCACGAATGCTGTAGCGAAAAATGAATCCCATAAAAATGGTGGTAACGAGGACCGTGAGCCATTGTAGGCACATCGCGAGGAGCGGCGTTAGGTGAGGGGATAGTCCCAGACCCGTGAGAGCGGTGGCGAGTGGTTCGTTCACGGTGGCTCCGAGCATGGTGCGTGGGTTGGATGGCGTATTCGGGTAACCGTAGCAACGTTCGATGACTGCGTGCAATGCAATATAGCAGTGGCCGCGTCGATGCGCCGGATTTTATCTTGGTTGGACCTCGGCCGGACCCTTACATCCACGCGCCGTTGTTCATGTCGAGCCCTTGCCCTGTGATACCGACAGCGTCCGGGCCCACGAGATAGGCGACCAGTCCTGCAATATGGTGTGGTTCGCTCATCCGACCCAACGGGACCGCTTTCATCGCTTCGGCAAGGGCTGCTTCGTAGGAAATGCCCATGCCATCGGCCATACCGGAGATTCCTGCCCGCGCCATCTCGGTGTTGACCCAGCCGGGACAGATAGCGTTGACCTGCACATTCTCGGATGCAAGCTCCAGGGCCAATGCACGGGTCAGTCCCAGGAGGGCTGCTTTGCTCGCACAATAGCCTGTGTATCCGGGCACTCCAAAACGAGCGAGAATGCTCGCAATCACGACCATATGGCGAGGATTTGGTCCCGGTTGCAGGTTTCGTTGCACCGCGCGAAGCGTGGAGTAGGTTCCGATGAGGTTGGTCTGCACCAAGTCGTCGAAGCGGTCGGCGGGGCCGGGTTCATTGGGGCCGCCAATCCCGCTGTTTGCGATGACGCCTGCAAACGGCCCGTATGCTGCTGCGCTTGTATCGATGGCGCGGTCGACTTCGCTGCGGTTGCGAATGTCGGCGCAGACGAGAAAAGGCGCGGGGGCGCCGGTCGCTACCATCGCGGCGGCGGTGTCGTGTAGGGCCGCTTCGTTTCGGCCCAGAAGCGTCAGACGGGTGTGGTCGCCCGACAAGCGCAAGGCGATTGCGCGGCCAATTCCGGTGCCCGCGCCGGTAATGAGGAAGTGAGAGGAATCGCGAGGTTGTGAGGACATTCAATACTCCAGACCAGCATCCGGTGCCGCAGCAGAGGGGCAGGGGCGGGGTGTATCCGGTTGTTTGGGAGGCGCCCCGGTTGTGCAGTGGTGGTTCCCTGCTGATGTGACAGAAAGTAACCATTGATGGATGTTCTTGTCGCTTGAAGGTTCTTTGGCTATTGTCGCTCGTTGCGGTATTGGTGCGAATCGTTCCGGTTCGCCGTAGCGAGCAGTTCATGTATCGGTCATGCTGACGTGTTCTGCGGTAGGAGACACGATGACGGTACACAGTCGATTGCTTTTGTTAGGGTTTTTGTTGGTTTCGGCGTGCGCGGAGACGGGCGATAAGGCGGGCGCGGACACCGGCCCGCACGGCGCGACAACGACCCCCGGCGAGACCGACATCGATGACCCGCCGGACACCCAAGACGAAGCGCCAGACGTCGTTTGCGTGGCGCGCTTTCCCTTTCCGCGTACGGTCGCGGTAGGTGCGCCTGCGGACATCTCGGTGGTGCTCGACTGCGAGGACCCGGCGATTGCGGCGCAGTCGCAGTGGACGGCTGCATGGTTGGACGGTTCGACCGCGGAGGCTGTGGTGGTCGGAGAAGAGCCCGTTGAGGTGGCGGTGTCGCTTCGGGAGGACCAGCTCTCCGAGGTGTCCCAAAGGGGGGTGCTTACCTTGCTGCCGGAGTCCGGTAGCCCCGTGCCGGTGGACCTTCGCGTCCACGCGCCTTCTGACGGGCCAAGTGGTCCCCCCGCTGTGGGCGTAGGTGTAGGAGCGTTGGACCTTTCCCGAGCATTTGCGTTGTCCCCATTTGCAACGGAATCGGGGAGCTTGGGAGGGTTCTACGCTGCGCAAATTGGTGCGGATGACGCATTTTTTGCCGGCGTTTTGGGTCTTGCTGGAACCGCATGCGCGGAAGGAGCTTGTGTTGGGTCTTTGCCCATCGAGTTTACGCCCGTTGGATATTCGATGGTTGGCAATGAACTTGTCGTATTGGGCAACAATGCAGAAGGCAAGGTGCAGGGCGCAGCCTGGACACTCATGCCGGATGGTGAGGTAAAGGACGTTGACCCATCGGGGTTTGCAACACAAGTGTCAGGCATGAATGCGATCGGAACGCTCGTAGCCGTGCACCATATCGTGCGTACGCCGCCTCCCCGCACGGGGGAGCCCTCGGGGGTCGCCGTACTTGCGACGGTTCGGAACGCGCGCGGCGACTATTTGGTGTGGAGCATGTTTGGAACCGCGGGCGTGTTGGGCGGAGAGCACGGCATTTCGACGGCGGACATCGAATCTGGCAAAGCGTCACTTGCGTTTGCGGCCGAAGTTGACCTTCGTGGTGCACCCGGGAAAGAATTGCAGGTGTTATCGATAAACCTTGCAGAACTTGAGCCGGACACTTGTACGCTTCCGGTGACCACCTGGGACTTTTCGGGCTCTGACCTCAAGAAGAACCGTGTTCGCCGGCTCAC
This sequence comes from uncultured Enterobacterales bacterium, assembly GCA_964502005.1. Taxonomy (GTDB): domain Bacteria; phylum Myxococcota_A; class UBA796; order UBA796; family UBA2385; genus CAJWOS01. Next base: position 65,986 of record CAZCUX010000030.1, on the reverse strand, counting down.
GGATGTGTGTACGGGCCTCCAGGGCTACGCCGTGGTGACGCGGGTATTTGATGTGGACGGCGCTGCGCTGGATGCCGTGTTGCTGCCAACCGCGTCGGGCGACCAGCTCTTCCTCGGCGCCGCCGACACCAGCGACCTCCTTCCGCTTGACTTCGGCGGGGTTCCTGTGTTTGGACCCGACCCCCAAGGCGGCGTCCCCGGTCAGCCCGACCCCGGTATGTACCTGACTTCGAATGGGAATAAAGGCAAGATCCTTACTTCGGACGGCCTTGAGTATGACCGAACAGCCGTGACGGGCGCGGCTGTCGTGGGTTTGAATGGTTCCGCCGCGACGGGCATTCGGGCGAGCGGTGGTGCGAGCTTGGGGATCAAGTTGCCCGGAAAGTCAACGCCGATTCTGTATTTGGTTCCGGGAACCGGTGGTGGTACGTCCGACCCCTTGGACCCCCAGTTGTACGCCGGTGACGACCTCAGCGTTTGGGCACGGGATGGCCGCTTGGTGGTGGGTCGCTTGGAGCATATGGATGCGCCATTGGGCGCATGGGGGCCAATCGCTGCGGTCGGAGGTGGTGCAGACCGCTTGGGCGTCGTGATTGGGTTGAACACAACCAAAGAGTCCGACCCTCCCGAGTTGACGTCCAGCCGCACAGTGCCGGTTTCGGGAACGAGCACCATTACGTTTACCGACACCACGCTAGAAATTCGCGGGGGAGACTTTCAGTTCTACGACACCTCCTTTGTTTCGTCTCGTCCCCAAGGATGCACGTTGTCGGGTGATGCGCTGACTTGCTGGGAAATGGAAACCGAGCCGGTCGACAGTTTCCGCGTTTACCCAAGTGACGAAGGCGAGGGGTTGGTTGGCCTTGTACGGCGAGGGGCTTCGATTGGGTTCGTGACGCTCAACGAGGTCCGGGATGCCCAGCAATTGATGGGTGACGGTGCGCCGGACTTGTCTGGCATTCTCCCGCGAACCGAGCCTGCAGGCGTCGCTATTGACAACCCAATCTTTGCCCCGCCGGTGGGAGAGGTCACGAATGTGCTCGCGAATGGTTCGGCCCTACCACCCGCCACGTCGACTGGCATCGTCGCAGACGCCGTGTCGGCGGGCGTGCTCACCACGGCGGGTGACGGCGGCCCATGTGACGTAGGATTGTACTATTTTGCAAATCCGTCGGATGGTCCGCTGGAGCCGTCTGCCAGCTCCTTGATTGCATCGGGGTCTGGAGATTGCTCCGACTTGCCCATTGCGTTGGTTATGGCGGACATGTTGGGCGTGGGTCAGAGTCAAGCGGTGTTGTGGTCTGCCAAGACAGGTCTGGAGCTGTTTTGGGTCGATGCGTTGGGCAAATGGCGTCGCCATCCGCTGTTTTCGTTGCCCGGTGACGAACGCCCCCACGTCAGCGCGGCAGACATCGACGGTGATGGGCTCGACGACTTGTTTGTGCGACAGCCCGACCAAGGCGCGTGGATGTTACAAAGCGATGGCTGGGGAAGTGTCGTTGACCTCGCATGGGATGCCGCGGACCTTGCGGCAATCGATGGCTTGCCGGGGCCTGCCCCCGCCTGGCCCCAGCGCGTAGACGGCCAAGTCCTTTGGAGTCGCGGTCTCGACGTGCGATAGGCCGGGGTCCCTGATTCCCGAAATAGCGCGCTATTGATCCGCCAAAGCGGTCATGAGGTCGTCGATGATGTCGTTTGGGTGTTCCAATCCAACCGACATTCGGAGGAGTCCTGGAGGCGCGCGTGTCGCCGGACCTTCTACGGACGCCCGATGCTCGATGAGCGAGTGTGTGCCGCCGAGGCTGGTCGCGCGCGTTACCAATCGAAGGCGCTGGGTGACGGCGAGGGCTGCTGGTGCGCCGCCCTTCACTTCGAAGGACAGCATGCCCCCAAATCCCCTCATTTGTTGCGCCGCGATTGTGTGGCCGGGATGGCTCTCTAATCCGGGATACCGTACTTGGGTGACGGCGGGATGCTGGGCCAAGGCCCGCGCAACGTTGGTTGCGTTTTCACAATGCGTGCGCATGCGAATGGGGAGTGTCTGGATTCCACGCAAGGCAAGCCAACAGTCGAAGGGTGCAGCGATTCCCCCCTTGTGATGTTGGTGTGCGCGAAGCCGCGTGTGGAGGGGGCTATCGGGGGGAAGAACGACAACGCCTGCCGTTAGGTCGGAATGTCCGCCCAGATATTTTGTGGCAGAGTGTACGACACCATCTGCCCCATATGAAAGTGGTTGTTGTAGTATTGGTGTTGCCCAGGTATTATCTACAAATGCCAGCGCGCCGACAGCGTGAGCTGCTGCAATGGTCTCCGCAAGAGAGGTAATGTCCAGCAGTGGATTCGAGGGGGTCTCTATCCATACGAGCGCTGTTTTTTCGTTTTGGAGACTCTTCTTGTAGGACTGGGCATTGTTATCCTCAACATAAACGAAACGAAATCGTTTTCCGATGTCGGTCTCTGTAATGAGGGCGCGAATTCCCGCATAGTGGTCGTAGGGCAGCAAGATATTGCCTGTCGAATGGGGCAGGCTCTCCAATACCGCCGTGATTGCGGCCATTCCCGATGCGAAGGCGAGCGCTTCGGCGCCTCCTTCTAACGCTGCGACGGCCGCTTCAAAGGAGTTGCGATTGGGGTTGCCTTCGCGCCCATACACCCAACCGGCGGGGTAGTCGCCGTGCTGGCCGCGCTCGAACGTGGTGCTCGTGATGAGGGGCGGGCTGATGGCGCGTGTGCCGGGGTCAATGGTGCGACCGGCGTGAATCGCGAGCGTATCGACATGATACGGGGGCTGCTTGGGGGTTGCCATAAAGACTCCGCGGGCGGCCGGACGGCGCTTGGGGGCGTTGGGGGTGGTAACCCATGCCTTCGATTGGCAGCGAACGGAGGTCGTTTTTTTCGTACAATACCCTACTTTGTTGTATTTGGCAAGTCCCATGTTGCGGTGACGGCACGAATGGATGCATCGAGCATTGCGACGTCCATTCGTGCTTCTACTTCCGCCTTTTGTTCCTTGGCCAGCGTCTCCTCCCGCTTGGTGACCTTGAAGATGTCGCTGGAGCCAAGATCAAACGCGCGGCGCTCTAACTCCGCGACGCGAGCGGCGTGTTGTACGGCTGTTGCGGAGAGGGTCCAGCGTGTTTCGGCTTGGGTTCGGGTCCGAACAACCGTCTGAACGTCGGCGCGCACGGTGTCTGCGACGTACCTTCGCTCGGCAGACAGTCGCTCCCGAGCGGCGTCGGTGCGTGCGAGCTCCCCCCGGCCTTTGCGGAGCGCCAAGGGTACTTCGAGCGCCACGCCAACGGCAAGCTCGGGCTTTGCGAGCTTCGCGGAAGGGTCTCCTTGGTCTTGCGAGACGATGAGGTTTCCGTCGAGGTTGGGAAGGACAGCGGAGCGGGCGCGTTGTCGTTCGATATCGACGGCAGTGAGGAGCGTATCGACCAAGCGAAGGTCAGGACGTTGTGCGATAGCGCGCGCGATGAGCGCGTCTTCGTCTCCCGCCGCGGGTGCGGGTGCTGGAATCGGACCCGGCCATTGGTCGACGGTGGGTACGATGGTTTGGAGCCGCTCGTCTCGGTAATATAAGGATAGTTTGATAGCGGCTTCGGTGAGGGCTTGCTCCGCCGCAAAGCGCTCGGCGGTGCGGGATGCCACGACACGCGCGTTGTCGATTGCTTCTAACTCGGCCATCGCGCCGGCCGCGACTTGGCGTGTGAGTCCTTGCTGGCGCTCTTCTGCGATGCGCAACATTTCGGAGGAGATTGCAAGTTTTTCCCCTGCCGCGACCCACTTCCAATAGGCCTGGGCGGCCTGGGTGTATATTTCTTGCTCGGCGCTGGCTTGGGCAAGGCGTGCCGCATCTGCGTCTTGCTCCGCCAGGAGACGCTTTGCGCGTTCAGCGGTCATACCAAGGTCGGCCAGCAGGGGCGTAGCGACTTCAAGTCGCACTTCGCCGAGGTCAAGAGTCTCATAGGCGCCATAATAATCGGGAAATGTGCCGGTTCCGATTCGGTAGCCCACCGAAAACTCAGGCCCAAAGGGCGTAACGACGCCCAATGAGGTGTCTGCCATGAGTCGGGGATAAGGACCTGTGAGATAATCGGTTGCTTTTGCTTTGAGCTTGGGGTCGAATGCACCACTTGCAGACAGAAGCTTGCCCTCTGCTTCCGCTACTTTGGCACGGTACGCGCTGAGCTTTGGTGCATGGTGGTGGACGGCCAACAACACATCTTCGAGCTGCAGCGGCTCCGTCGAACCATGCGCATTGGGGGACCATCCCAAAAACCATAGCATAAAGAGCTTCATTTGAGCACTTTGGATGCGCGAGGTTTCTTTTGTGTGGGGGGCAGACCGGTGCTGCTGTCTTTTTCGCCCTTGGGTGGCAGTGGGGGGAAGCCGTTGATTTGCCGCCAGAGTTCGTAGCCAAGGCTGACGCGTGAAAGCAATACAAACCCTTTGGCGCGCGCGCCTTGCCGCAAGCGTGTGGCGGGCGGCCAAGGGTCGCCGTCGGGCTCGGGGGTGACGACTATGCGGAACTGACCGGTACCATCGTCGGTCGCATCCATAAAGGCAACTGTTCCACGAAACGTGCCGGCGCCCAGGTCAGGCCAGCCGGAAAACTGCAATGCAGGCCATCCCTCAAAGACAATCGAGACGGTGTCGCCCTCGGTGATGAGCGGTATGTCGTTACCGTCAATCTTTAGCTCAACGGCAGGCTCGGTGGAGTCGGGAACCAGCGTAACCAGGGTATCGCCGGGCTTGACCTGTGCGCTTCCGGGCCCCCCGTAGAGGCGCAGCACACGGCCCGCACGCGGCGCACGCACCACCTGTCGCTCCTGCCGGGAGAGCTTTACGTCGATTGCGAGCTGCTTGGACTTCGCTTCGGCTTGTTTGGTGAGGGCGCTTTGAAGGTCGGCCGAGGCGCTCGCGACCTTGCTGTCGCCCGCTTGCGCGGCTTTGTCACGCGCACGCTCGGCTCCAGCGACGGATTGTCGTCTCGCTTGTACCGCTGCATCTGCTTTTGTCAAGTCGAGTTGCGCAAGCTCCAACTTCCGGGTGCTTTCGATTCCTTCGGCGGCCAATGTCGCAATTCGCTCTAGCTGAATTCGAGCGGTCGTGAGGGCAGCTTCTTCGGCGGCCAGCTTTTGGCGCTCGGCCAAGACCTTGGTGTCATACTCCGCAACGGCGAGGTCGCGCGCGGTCGTTTCTGCGCCTACCTTCATTCGATAGGTTTGAATTTGCTCCGTTACTGCCGCGAGAATGAGGTCCACCTGCGCGCGTTCGGCGGTGAGTCGTTCAAGATACTCGGGGTCATTGTCGGACAGAATGGCGAGGATGTCTCCTTCTTGTACACTTTGTCCTTCCATCACGCGCCATTCGGCAAGCGTGCCTTTGACGGGTGCTTCGACACTTTGGCTACGGTCGGCGGGCGTGAGTGCAATGACCTTGCCGGCACCGAGCGCAGTTTGTTGCCAAGGTACAAATAGGAGCGCGAGGAGCAAGAGCGGCAAGAGAATGCTGAGGCCCGTCGCGACTTGGCGCGCGGACGCGGGAGAAGCCACCAAGCGCAGGCTGCTGCCTTGCAAGGCGTCGTGGTGCGCGGCGTCGAGGTACACCATGCGCGGTCCCGTGGGGGGCGACCATGGGTCAGTTTGCGGCATGGGAAACCTCGACGTGAAGCTGGGTGGACGCGGGGAACAGCGGCAATACCTCGGGCAGCTCGGTGAAGACGACGAGGCTCCAAGGGGCCTTCGGGTCGAGCAAGGGGGCGAGCAGCGCCCGTCGCTCGGAATCGGGAATGCCGTCGAACAGGCCGTCGATGACCAATAAGCGCGGGCGCGCGACGAGTGCGCGGGCGACCATCAAGCGAAGTGCTTCGCTTGTAGACATCGGGCTTCCGGTGGGGCCAAGGGTGGTCTCGATGCCCTTCGGCAGCGCGCCGATGACGTCGGCGAGACCGACAGCGTCGAGCGCGGCTTGCACTTCGGGAAGCGGTACGTCGGGGCGACCGAGTGCCACATTGTCGCGAACGGTTCCGTGGAGAATGTCCACACCTCGGGCGAGGACGGCGTCTCGGTAGAGGCTGCTCGGGCGGAGGTCGGAGACATCGCGCCCGTCGCGGAGGACGCGCCCGGCAGCTGGCCTGCGAACGCCGAGGAGGAGGTCGCAGACGGTGCTTTTGCCGCTACCCGGGGGCCCCCACACGGCGAGCCGCGACCCTGCGGGCACCGTGAGAGTGAAAGGACCGACCTGCCGTCCAATGCCGGGGTAGCGCCCGACCGCTCGTTCCAAAGCTGCGGACGCGGGCAGTTGGGACGGGGGAGGGACGTACCCCGTGTGTTCATCTTCGGGGAGGTCGACCAGTTGGCCAAGTTTGTCGATGCCGGCCAGCAGGTCGTAGAACGTGTCGAGTTTGTGCGCAAACTTCGCGAAGCCAGCCAATGCAGACGTGACGATGAACTCTGCCGCGACCAATTGTCCAATACTGAGTTCACCATCCAACACAAGGCTCCCGGCAATGGCCAATAGCGCAACGCTCGCGAAGGCTTGGGCGCCCCAGGCGGCCAGGACTTGTCGGAAGTATATTTTCCAGTGGGCGTCGCGGGCCTCTAAGTAGTCGCGCGTCAGGATGTCTGCGCGCTCGAGGGCGAGCCGTTCTCCACCGAGCTTGAACACCATTGGATGGCGCGCGAGCTCTTCCATCCAGAAGGCCACCGCGTACTTTGCCTTGCTCTCTTTGATAGCGGTCTTGGGCGCGCCGCGTCCCAATCCGAGGAGGATTGCCACCAAGACGATGAGGATTGCGACGTCGTAGGCAAACAGGGTGGGGTGGTAGAGCGCGAGCAGTCCCAAGCCCACCAACGCTTGCAATGCGGCGCCCAGACCATCCAAAAGAAGCGTAGAAACTGCCTTCTGGACCGTCAGCACGTCAAAGAAACGATTGACGAGCTCGGGGCCATATTGGTCATCGAATGCGCGGATGCGAACCCGCGTGAGGCGTGCCGAAAGGTCGGCGACCATTCGTACGAAAATGCGGCGCTGGACCATTTCTACGGCCAAGCGCTGCAGCCCCCGAAGCACGGCGGCGAGTGTCAAACAGATGAGCAGAACGATGCTGAGCGCGATGATGGGCTGTTGGAGGGCGCCGAATGCCAGCCAGTTGATGAGCACCTGCACCGTGATGGGGGTGCCGAGGCTGAGGAGCCCTACCGCGATCGCATGCAGGACAATTGCGCCGATGTCGCTGCTTTCGGCTTGAAACAAGGACCACAGCCGCGCGGTGGGGCTGGGAGGGGGCGCGGAAGGGTCGTGTTGGCGAACGAGCCCCGCCGGATTTGCCGAAGCGACGATGGCCCAGGTGTGCGGCGCTGGCGGCAGGCTGTCGAGCCCGCTCCCGGTGCGGGGCGAGAGCTCGCCTTGCGTGAACGAGCATACAAAGGCTCTTCCGCGTGAATCTCGCTCGGCAATCCACCACGTTTCGCGTCCGCTGGAGTCCGCGGTGCAGGTGGTGATAGGGCTGCCCTTTCTTGCCATCTCGAGGGCTTCGGCGGGCGTCGCGGTTACCCACCAGACCCGGAGTCCGACGGCCTCGCTGATATAATGGAGGCGCTCTCTCCAGCTTTCGCCGACGAGGTCGGTCGCGGAGCGGCGGGCGACTTCGTCGACGCGGCCCACGCCCGAGCGTGACGCGAGGTACTCTGCGACATATGCGAGTGTGACGGGATCGGGCGAAATCGGATTGCCGCTGGGCATTCGGGGAGGCTCCGGGGTGGGCACTTCAAACATAGGAACTATTTTTCGTGTGACAAGTGACGTGAATAATATTTCTCTATACGGCGATCCCGGAGGATTACCGCGCGTTGGATACCCCGACCGGATTCACTGTCCACAAAACTGTGTGCAACGGAAACGGACGGTGGCGATAGGGAGCTTTTCAATATCGTGTGGCGGTGCTTTTCCGCAGATGGGGAGGAGCATGGCTCGTTTCGTGCCGGTCGGGATAGATTCGATTCGCTGCTGCGGTGTGGTACCGGCGTATCGGCCAGGGGGTGCCGTTTATCTACGCTTTCTTCTCCGCGTTCTTGCGGGTCGCCCATTCCGACGGGAGCAGGAGGGCGTCTGGAACGCGGCGTGGCGGTGAAACGTCTCTATTGACAATGGGTACATTTTGTAGTATTATTCTAACATTGTGCGGACCAATATTTGCATCGCTTCGCGTTGTGGCCGTCGGGAATCGCTACGAACTTGCGCGTGCGTCATCGCTTCGGCGATGTCCCCGGGACCCCCCAGATGCGGCGATAACGATGCAGCGCAGGGCCCGTCGCGCGCTGCGTTCGAGCGAACGGTTTCCGGAGGCCCTTTTGGGGGGGACGTGTTGTCGGTCGGGGCGAAGGTGCGTTTGACCTCCTCGGCTGGCGAAACCCGCGTCCCAACTGTCGAATCACGCCACGTAGCGCAATATGCACGGTGAAAGAACCAGGTCGCGACCATAAGCGACGGTGGAGGCGCTTCGTGGAGTGGTTGTGGGTCGGGTTTCCCGTCGCGTTGTCGGCGTTATTGGCGACTTGGTTGGCCTATCGTGATGAGCCCAACGCCGATGGGCTGCTTGGTTCGCGCGGGGAGCGACTCTTCGGCGCGTTGGTCGGTGTGGCGGTTTGCCAGATTTCGGTAGGGGGCACGCTCTTTCGTTTTCCCTTGCATGCGTCGGACTTTGAACAGGTATGCGCCGCGATTGGCGCAGCCCGAGAGTTGCATTGGGAAGAAGTTCCGGTGCAACGCGGGCTTTTTCTTTCGCTTCTTCCGGCCATATTTGCAGAGTTCTTGGGACTTGTCGATGGGATGTTGGTGTTGCAGACACTCACGCAGTTCGGTCTTTTGTTCGCTGTCGGAACCTGGGCCAATAGCGTAGAAGGAGGGCGTGCCGCTTTGATTGCGCTGGCGATGGTGTGTGTGTTGGAGCCAACCGAAGTGTTGGTTCGCAATCTAACATTTTATCCCCAGACCCTGACCGTGTTGGTCGCTTTGGGCGCGGTCGTTTCATCCGCGATTCGTTGGCCTACCCTCGGACGCGGCGTGGTGGGCGTCTCCCTTTGGTCCCTGGCAGCCCTCTTGGATGTTCGGTCGCTTCCTTGGTTGTGGGTAGCCGCGCCGCTGCTGTTGTTCGTAGGATGGCAGCTTCCTGGAAAACACCGGGCGCTGTTCGGTTTGCTGGGCTTGTGTGTCCTGACGGGTTCCTGGCGCTTGGCGGCGCATTGGGTGCCCGAAGCATCGCCCGGATTTGAGGAGCAGATGTTGTTGTATCTGGATGAATGGATGCGACGATATGGGCAATCTTATGTGACTGAAGTGGACCTTGACACTGCGCGAAAAGTTGGCTTTCTATGGGGGCATCGGTGGGGCGCCTGGATAGGACTCGACTCGTTTGCGCGCTTGATTTCGGTCTCGCAGCGGTTTGCGGGGGGGGCCGCGTTGCAACCGTTGGGAAACAACTTTCCTGCAGAAATGGGGCTCGGGCCCTGGTTGGTGGTGTCCGTGTTGGCGGTGATTGCGACCGCCGCGCAGTCTTGGCGGCGCAGGGAGTTTCGTGTTCTTTTGCAGCTTGGTATGCTGCTTCCTATGTTCGCTGGACTGGTTTCGGCGATGCGGGGCATTCAACATGTGCGCTATCTTGCGCTGGGTGTGCCGTTTATTGCGATTGGTTTTGCTCTATTTGTGCGACGTTGGTATCATGCAATGCAGCAGTACGCCGTGCCCGGTTCGGCACGGTGGCAGCGCGGGCGCTGGGTATCCGCCCGCGTTGAGTGGATTGTATTGTTGGTGGCGCTTCTCGTGCTGCGGTTCGCGGTTCCTCCTTCGATGGGCCCGCGTGCGGTGGTCCGTGGGGTGGTTTGGGCCGACGAAGAACCAAATGCAACCTTTCGGCGTATCGACGACCCGGAGCTTCTGGCACCCTGTCGGGCCCAGCTTCATCACGACCGCGACCGCGGACGCTCGTTGGGCGGTCGGTGGCTCGGCGCGGATGTGTTTGGTCCTTCTGCGCCCGAACAACGGGCGGTGGGGGCCGTCCACTAGTGCGGGTGCGTTTGGTAGGTCGTAAATAGCGAGCCTACGCCGTCCGGCAAACGATAGCGCGGGCAGTCGGCGGGCGTGGTCAATAATGCTGGGATAATCTGTATTTTGTGTGCGGCGGACGGGTGAGGCGTCGCCAAGACATTCGTAGTATTTCGCGATGTAATTTGTGCGCGGAACCAATCGCGGCATCCGCGCGGTCGCTCCGCGGTCGGGAAGCGGTATGGGGTCGATGCTGTCCTCGTCGTGTTTTCCTTCGTACATTCGGCCTGGCTCCGGGCATCGGTGACGATTGGGTATCGACAATGCGCCGCGCACAGCCGCTCGTTACGCGGCGGCCCGAACCGTCAACCGAGGTTTTTGGTGGGCAGTCTGCGGACGAATCGGTGGTCTTCATGTTGTGCGAAAATGCGCACAAATAGGCCGTTTTCCCGCATTTTCCACCGACCTGTTCTTATGGGGCGCCTCTGGATGGAGCGGTTTGAGCGCACCATCGCGGCGGCCGCGTTTCGACGCTCGCGTGGGCGTTGGCGGATACGGCGCGCGGAATGAGTGCTTCGGGCTTCCACTCTCCGCTCCTCCCACCGGCAATTTCTGGTGATGGTGCGGGTTTTGGGGGCCAAGCGAAGAAAGTGACCGTCATTCGTCGTGCAGCATGGGTGTGGGGGCGCGACGCCAGCGGCGCTCCCTCTCGTCTGCAGGACGTAACGGTGCGCATTGTGGGCAATCGTATCGTCGCGGTGGGGCCCGATGTGTCGATTGTCGACGCTGATATTGTGATTGACGGTGCGGACAAGGTGGTGCTTCCAGGGCTCGTCAACACGCACCACCACTTGTTTCAAGCTGTATTGCGGACCTGGCCTGCACTGCAAAACCAGCCCATCGACCGCTGGATTGCGCGGGTGTGCGGCGTCGCGTCCCAGCTCGACGACGAGGCCATCTATTCCGCGGCGCTCGCGAATCTCGGTGAGTTGCTGTTGTATGGCTGCACGCTGTCTTCGGACATGCACTACCTCTTCCCCGCGCACGCCACGAACTGGCTCTCGGCGACGGTATCGGCGGCGGATGCTCTCGGCATTCGGTTTGACGCGTTTCGCGGCAGCCTTTCTCGCAAGAGCGCCGACGGTGGCACGTTTCCCGATGACGTGGTGCAACCCATCGATGTCATCTTGCGCGACATTGCGCGATTGGTGGACCTTCACCACGACCCGCGCCCGGACGCACGGGTGCGGATTGGCGCAGCACCCTGCACGCTCTTTTCCAATACGCTCGACGAGTACCGCGAAGTGGCCGCGCTGGCCCACGCGAAGGGCATATTGTTGCAGACCCATCTCGCCGAGTCTGCGTTTGAGGTCGAAGATTGTATCGCTCGCTTCGGCAAGCGTCCGCTAGCGGTCTTGGAGGAGCGCGGCTGGGTGGGACCCAATGTTAGCTTCGTTCACGGAATCACGCTCGAAGACGCCGAAATAGACCGTCTTGCCCAAGCAGGAACCGCGATTTCGCATTGCCCGATTTCCAACGCGCGTCAGTCGCTCGGGGAGTGGGGCGTGGCGCCCATTCCCAGGATGTTGGAGAAGGGCGTGACGGTGGGCGTGGGCGTCGACGGCGCAGCGGGCAACGACTCGTCGAACTTACTGGAAGAGCTGCGCTGGGCGCGCACCGTGCAAGGAATTCCTGCCACGTCAACCTACCTCGCAATCCCAACGGTTCTCGAAATGGGCACGCTTGGCGGTGCGCGCCTGCTTGGCCGCGCCTCCGAACTTGGAAGCATCGAGGTCGGTAAGCTGGCGGACATCGCTATTTTCGACCTCTCGCCCAGACTTGAACTCGCAGGCGCGTTTTGGGATCCCATCGGCTCCCTCTTGTCCTGCCAAGCGCGACGTGCGCATTCCGTCCTCGTAGACGGTGAAGTGGTCGTGCAGGACGGTCGCTTGGTACGGGTGGACGAATCGGAAGTAGTCAGAAACTTGCTGCGGGTAGGTGCGCGACTTGGCGCGCCTGCGGCGATTGTTGGAGGACGGACATGACGACTGAACCGAAGAAGAAAGTAGTGCTGGGCCGCGGCCGTTTGGCGACCCACACCGTCGACGTGCCGCCCGAAGGGGAGGCCATCCAGGCCATTTCGCGCGCGACGGTTCATACCGGCTGGTCCGCCGTCGAGGAGGCCCGCGCAGACGGCTTATTGCGAAGCCGCATCCGGCAAGCGGAGCTGTCACCCACCTGGCGCTGCCCCGAGGACTGCGGGGGCTGCCCCGACCGAGTGTCGCTTCACGTCAAGGACCCCCCCGAAGTGCAGAGGTCCGAAGCGGAGTGGCGCGACATCATCGACCGCTTGGTTGGCCTCGGCGTCGACTACTTGATGATGATTGGCGGAACCATCGACCGGCACGCACTCACTGTGCCGTTGATGCAATATATCCGCAGTCTGCCAGGGTCTATCGACCTCGGCTGGTTCACGGACGGAATCCTGTTGCATCGGTGGTCTGATGGTAGGACCAATCCGTTGTTCGAGCGCCTCATCGAAGATGGCGGGATTCTGGAGTTCTCGACCCATATCTCTGCTGACTTTGTGGTCCCGGAGGGCGTCGCCGAAGAAGGGCCCCTCCTCGACCCATCGTTACGTTGGGAAAACGCTCGCGGTGGCTCTCGCTTTTATAAGTCGGCGTATGGTCTGCGGCTGGCACGCAATCTCATTCGCCGCGGCGCGCGTCGTGTGGTGCTCAACACCACCATTCAGCCCGGCAATCTGGACGAAGTGCTGCCCGTTTACCATCATGTCGCGGCCCTACAGGAGTATGCCCGGTCGATTGGAAGCGCGACGGTGGTGCTGCACTCCGTGAGCCCGTGGGTTTGGCGCCCGCACCTCGCGCGGGGAGATGACCCTGGAAACTACGCCATAGAGAGCCTTCTCGGGCCGAGCCACGTCGATACACTCGCCCACATCGGCCGCACGATGGTCGAAGACACCTGGGACCGCCTCGCGCGCGGCGTGCCGCGTGTGGCTGCAAACTCAAGCGGCTATCTCGCGGGCCTCTCTTCGTTTGCCGTGAGCCAAGACGTGCCCTATCCCCACGGCTCCGGCATGTTGGCCGTCACGCCCGATGGGACCGTGCGCATGGACCCGGTCTTTGCGTCCGCGCGCGCGTTGGCATTGGCGCGGTCCCCGTACGGATTCCGCGACCGGGACCTCGACTTCAATCCTTTTGTGGCCCTTTCGCCCCCCGGCGGGCCTGTTTTTGAAAACCTGTTGCAGACCACACGCGGCGACGTGGCGTGGCGTTGACCCATTGGAGGTTCAAAATGGACGAGATTCTGCTCAAAGCTATCGTCGACCTGGGCGTACCTTTGTTTGGCAAAAGCCTCAAAAACAAAGGAGACTCGCGCTCGTGCCTCTTTCAGCCCCGCCGCTTGTTGTCGCACCCGCCGACGCTGCGCCATATCGGCCAGCGAATGGCCGACATCGTGCGCCGGGAGTGTGGGTCTCAAACGGTGATGGGGGTCGCGACCTCGGGCATTGGATTTGCCGCGTCGGCCAGCCTCGCCGGTGACTTGCCTATGATGTACGTTCGGAAGCAGCTAGAGCGGCACCAGAGCAACAGCATGGTCGCGGGTATCCCCCCGGAAGACCGCCGCGTTGTGTTGGTCGATGACCTCCTTTTTGCGGGCGAAAGCAAAAACGAATCCATCGAAGTGCTGCAAGAACTCGGCTACGAGGTCACCGACATCGTGGTGGCCATCGACCGACAGATTCAGCGAAAGGCCGATGGTCCCACCCTTCAGGAACGTTGGGGCATTCGATTGCATTCCCTCGTCAATATGTCGCAGGTGGTGGAATATATGGTCGCGACGGGAACCATCACCGATGAACAACTCGAAGCCTTGCGGGAAGACTACCGTGCCTTCGAGCGCTGGGACATGCCGACATTCGCGCGGCTGCCCTGAGCGATGCGCGATTCACCCGTTGATGGCCGCCGTGACATCGAGAAAGCTGGACTCTAGCTGGTCGACACGGGGGTCAGGGTGGTGCGTGCCCATCGACCACGGAATACGCAGCACCTCGCCATTGACGGGCGTAATCGACAAGGTGACCGCGCCTGCCTCGCCTGGTGCCACCGGCACCGTGGGCGGTTGGGTCCAGACGGCGGCGGCATTGGCGAGCAATGGCTGGAGCACTTCGTCGGGCACGGTGCCTTCGAGCGTGTGGGTGTAGGTGCTCGTCTGGGCGTGCTCGCCGCGAATGTGCCCATCCGCGCCAACGGTCCAGGTGGTGCGACCGCCGCTCGCCGGCATCACATCGAGCGTGACGCTTGCGACCAAGTCTGCGCGGGGCGCAACATTCTCGTTCGGTGTAGCGTTGCAGGCAGCGAGACCGGCCCACAGAACGGCAAAGCGTCGAAATCGCACCACGAACCTCCACACGTTTGCCGCCTGCTCTATCGGACTGCGCGTGTTTGTTCCCCCGTTCCGTCGCGTAAACTGCGGCGCGCGCGTTTTATCGTCCTCGAAACTGTCTTTTCCGCGGAGACTTCGGCTCCGCGGAGGCCCGCGAGACTCTGGCTCGCGGGCCCCGCTGGAGACCCGCAGGGGCTCCAGCGGCCCCATCTCCAACTGCGCTACGATGCACCAGAGAGGTGGATGTGCCCCAACCTGTTCGTCATACACTCGACCAATTGCTCGTGGTAGAGGCCATCGCCGCCACGGGGTCGTTTGCCGCCGCTGCCCGTCAGCTTCATCGGGTTCCGTCCGCGGTATCGCATACCGTTTCAAAGCTCGAAGAGGCAGTAGGCGTGGAGCTTTTCGACCGAAGCGGGCATCGCTGTACGCTGACCGCCGCCGGGCGTCGGGTGCTCGATGCGGGGGAAGAAGTCTTGGCCGCCGCGCGCCGTCTGGACCTGCTTGCCGACGGCCTTCAGGCGGGTTGGGAGCCGCATATTCAAGTGGTGGCGGATGGTGCGCTCGACCTCGTGCCGGTGTTGGGCGCGTTGCGCCGCTTTATCGCCGAGGGACATCCCACGCGCATTCGCTTGGATGTGGAGCATCGGCAGGGTGTTATCGAACGATTTGAGGCAGATGGCGCGGATTTGATGCTTGTGCTTGGGCTGGAGGAAGCCGAAGGATGTGTGGTTCGCCCACTGCCGCCGCTCGAAATGGTGCTCGTTGCCGGTGTCACCCATCCTCTCGCGCGCTTGGGCCGGGTGGCGCGCGTTGACCTCGCCGAACACATTGAGCTCCTGGTGCGCGATACCAGCACTTCGGTCAAAGATGGCGCCGAGGCGTGGTTTGGAGAAGGCCACCGCATCCACCTCTCGGACTTTCCGACCAAACGCTTGGCGCTTCTCGAAGGCCTGGGTTTTGGCTGGATGCCGCGAAACCTCGTCAAAAAGGACATCGACGCGGCGTCATTGCAGGTCTTGCCTTTGGTCGAAGGGGAAGGCCGGTGGACGTGGCAACCCTTGCTCGTGCGAAAGGCAGACCGCGTACAAGGACCAGCATCGCAGCGGTTTGAGACGCTCTTGCTGCAAGCGCTGGGGGTGTCGAAAGGCGCGCGCCCTTGATTCGTCAATTATTTTGATGGATTTCGTCAAATTTCATCGCTTTCTTTGGTGATGGAGGTGTGGCATCCTGATTTTGTTCTGGAGGCCCCATGCTCTGCCTATCTGCCACGACATTTTCGACCCGCCTCTCTACGCTTGCCATCGGCGTTGTGTTGGGAGGATGTATGCAAGACTTCCAGCTCAATCCCGAGCTGAAGTTGAGCAATGGCGCGGATAGCGGGCTCTCCGACGACGCCACGACAGAAGAGCCGGCAGGCACCACCGAGACCGGCACCACCGAAGAGCCGGTTGACGATGGCGAGGGCAGCACGGGCGAACCGAGTGACCCGGTCGATGAGCCAGAAGACGAGCCGGTCGTCGACGATCCCGCGCCCGAAGATGACTGCACCGAGACCTCGGACCTCATCTACGTGCTCGACCAGGACTCGGGGCGTTTGGCCCTCTTCGACCCCACCACCTTGTCGCTTACCCAGCTTGGCGTGCTCGACTGCGACAGTTGGAGCATTCCGGCGTCGATGGGCGTGGCGCGTGACGGGGTCGCCTATGTGCGCTATGCCGACCAAGAAGTGTTCGCCGTCGACCTTTCGACGCTTCGCTGCACCGCGACCAGCTACAACAACAGCAGTTTTGGCTCGTTCGGGATGGGCTTTGCTACGCCCACGGCCGACACCTGGCGCGATGAACTTTTTGTGGCCAACAGCCGCCAGCTCGCGCATTTGGACACGTCTACTTGGCAGCTCACCCCCCTCGGTTCCTTGCCCAGCCAGGCCGAGCTGACGGGTACGGGTGCGGGTGAGTTGTTCGGCGTGCTGCCGCTGGAGTCGCCCTTGCAGGTGGTGGAGCTCGACCAAACGAATGGCGCGGTCTTGGACACCATCCGCGTGGGCACCACCCTCGACATCTCCAACTTGGATACGTTCGCATTTGCAGCGTGGGACGGCGATTTTTATCTGTTCGTCCGCTATTATGGAATGGGCAACTCCACAGAAGTCCACAAGATTGGACGGGACGGAAGCATCGTGCGGGTCGTCTCGGAGCTGGGCATCAATGTTGTAGGGGCGGGCGTTTCGACCTGCGCGCCTTCGTAGTTCCGCCCGCCGCGCACCAGCTGCAACATCGCGAACCGTTCGCCGTGGGGACGGCGGACGCCGCCAACATCCGCCGGGTGCTCTCGGGCGCTATTCACAGACGATAGAAATAGGCTCCGTTGACTATTTCGCAAAAAAAAACACCGTACAGGGTGGCTGTACGGTGTCCAATTTGCGAGACCGGGTGGTGAAGAAGAGCGCGCTCGCGGTTTTTTCAACTATCTCCGAGGAATGCTCGGGGAAGAAATCGCTACGAGAGGGTGGTTGGCTCTTCGTGCCTCACCCTTCTGTTATGGCATGAGAAAACATCGGTAACAATAGAGAATGATTCTCTAAGAAACAAGGTGAGGGGTGAAATCGTCGATAGCAGCGTAAGCATGAATGTTTTTGACTGTGCTTGGTTGAATGACGATTTCGGGATGAAGTGCAAATCTGTGTTGTTTCTGCGCCAAGTCGGTCATGCTGTGGGCGCCGATCGATCGAGAGCCGCGGAGATGTGGAAATTGTGTGTGGTCGGCGACGTTTGCACCATCGCTGCGGACGGTTGGGGGTAAGAAGAGGGGGCCCCCCGGAGGTTATATGTGGACTCCCGTTCGTGAAGCGCGCGTTGTTGGACCGGTCTTCGTCGTGAGCCTGGGCGTTTTGCTCGGTGCATGTACGGACGACCCACCCAAATCGGCAGGTACAGATACGACCGCGGGCACGACGTCTCCCGATACAACCGACCCCACCACCGATCCTACCACCGACAATACGGACGACCCCGAGGATACGGCCGACGAGCCTGCGCCGCTGACCCCCGAGGCCTATTGTGCGGCGGAGGGCCTCACCGTGCGGCCCTGGCGTACGGATTCGGGCGACACCACCTTTGATGCGATTGCGCCCGACGCTTCGTTTCCTTTGCTGGGGGGCGATACTTGGTCCCTGTCTGAACACTGGACAGGTTGTGATTCTGTGCTATTATTGTCTATTCGGCAATATAGTTCGATTGGGCATTATCCCGATTTGTCGAGCGTTTCGGCGATACAAGACTGGCTCACGGCTACGCCTGTCAACGTACAAATTGTGTTTTTCAGTGACGCGGCTGCCGCCGGAGACCGCGTAGCTGAACTTGAGGCGGTGCAAGAGTCGGTGGACAGCGCGCTCACGGCGATTGGTGGCTCTACCGAAGCGCAGCTGCGGCAGAGAATCTTCTTTTCGGACCAACGAGACACGGAAGCGGATGTCATCGGTCCAATGGCGACCTTTGTTTCCGATGCAGGCGCGCCTTTTGCTGGCATTTCGATTGACCGCATGCAGGTGGTGCGGGAGCTTGGGTACTTGTGCGACCCCTTGACCGGCTGGAGCACCTGTCCCGCGTACTTTTTGGCGTATGAGCCCGAGTACCACAACTTTGCCAGCGACCGCCAGGACCGCCTGGACGCGCAGACCAATGTGGATGTGTACCCGCTGTTCGTCTCCGCGCGCGTCGAGGACCCCGGCTGGGGAGGCCAGCGCAGCTACGCGGTGTTGGAGTTGCCCGATGCTGCCACGATGGCCTCCTACGACACCATGGAGTTCGACCTCACGATGGCATGCAGCGCCCACCCGGACCTCGTTGGGTGTCCGGCGTGGGACTACCTGGTCCATCTGTATTTGTGCGAGACAGACGACCCACTGACGTCGGAGGACGAGTCCACGATATGCAACACCGAGGTGGGCCGCTGGATTACAACGTATTGGCGACCGGGCCGCTGGGTTCACGATGTCACGCCTTTCTTGGCCTTGTTGCAGGACGGCGGGCCGCGGAAGTTCGCGTTTTATAGCCAGCAGCCCTACGATATTACCTTGGATGTGCGGCTATCCAATTCCGGTCACGGCGTGCGCCCCACGGAGCTTCAGCCTTTGTTCGGCGGTGGGTATCTCTCCGATACGTATAACTGGGGCGCGATTCATCAGTTTGATTCGTCGACAGGGGTGTGGTCCATCAAGGTTCATCCCGACGACGAGAACTATGAAACCACCGTTGTAAGCAGTGATATTCAAGAGACGGGCGGGTGGCTTGTCGGCCAAAATCCCCGGCAGCATCCGTACGGTCGGAATGACTTCACGCGCATGGATTTCCGTTGGACGGAGCACGGTTTGCTTTGGTGTGAAACGGTCAATGATGCCGCCTCTGCGGCGGATGCGGAGGCGACACCAGCGGCAAACGACGAAGACCTGTTGACTGGCTGCAAAGGTGGGGCGTGGCGAATGTTGAGCCCTGCGGCGCCGGGCACCGAACTGGGTTCCCTCGATGGAAACTGGGAGGAAATCTGGACGCCCGCCCACTTGCCCCAAACCGTTTCGGTTCCCGCGGACGTCGCCCAGGTCGAGCTGATGGCTGTTATTACCGGTCATGGCGGTGCGGGTGACGGCTGCGCGGAGTTCTGTGACCACCAGCATACATTTACGTTTGACGACGGCAGCGCAGAGCTTCGTGACCATCCGATGGTCGGGGATTTGTACGGTTGCGCGGCGCAGGTCGCGGATGGAACCATACCCAATCAGGCAGGGACTTGGATTTATGGGCGTGGCGGCTGGTGTCCGGGGCTCGAAGTCGACCCTTGGCGGGTAGATGTCTCCGACCGTTTGCTGGATGGAGACCCCCATGAAATCGGGTATTTCGCTGAGGTGGATGGCGAGGTCCGGCGTCGCAATGGCCATGAAGGGGCGCGTATTGATATGGTCTCTTACCTCGTCTATTACCGATAACGACGGCGATAGGGTCCGCGCCGACTTCGCGCGGATCGACGTTGTCGAAAAGCGGGAAATATTGTTCTTGTTTGCTTGAGTTTTTTGCCTCTGAAACCGATGTCGAAATGTGCGGCGGTTTTGGAGGTTGTCCATGATTGGAGCGATGTTGTTTGCCGGCATTGCTCTTGCAGCGCCAGTACAACTCCGATTGACGGGTTTGCGAAGTCAAGACGGTGTAGTACTCGTGACCGCATGGCAGTCGCCGGAAGGGTTTCCGATGGCGCGAGAGCGCGCTGCGGCTCGATGGACGTTTTCGGCAGCTTCGGGAGGCGCGGTGGTGTCGGTGGACGTAGCGCCGGGTGTTTGGGCGTTTACTGTGATTCATGACGAAGACGACAACGGTGCCCTAAATACAAATTGGCTTGGAATGCCGTCTGAAGGAGTAGGAGCAAGTGTTGGGCGGTCAGCGTCGCGGTTTGGTCCGCCGCGTTTTTCGGACGCCGTTGTGGCGGTCGATACAGCGGGGGCCGTGGTACCCATTTCGATAGCTTATTTGCTATAGAGAATAAAGTGAACCGTACTCTGTTACATATCGGCAAATTCGGGCGGGCGCACGCAAAGACCGCCGGTATTGTATTGGGTGCTTGTGTTGTGTTTTCCGCCTCGTATCCGATTCTTCACGGGGTCTTGGGAAAAGGGGCCGGAATTCTCAGCGTGGCGCCTGTGCTCGCGGTCGCTTGGTGGCGGGGAAAGTGGTGGGCCCCATTTGCCGCGGTCACGATGCTGTTGACGCAATTGATGCTCGCAAACACGCTCTCCTATGGCGCCGTAGTTGGAGAAGAGGGCTGGCTACCGTTTTGGATTGGAAATCTGGCCAATCTGGGCTTGGCGCTTGTTGTCGGGACGTTGCGTGACCTTTCCCGACAGCTCAATGAAGCCATCGCGGCGAGAGATGCGCGAAGTCGATGGCTCTCGACCTTGAGTCACGAAATTCGCACCCCATTGAATGGCGTGATTGGCATGACCCAAATCGTGCGCGCCAATGCTCTCTCGGCCGAACAGCAAGAAAGGGTCGACATCATCGCGGAGAGCGCGGAGCAGCTATTGTCCCTCGTCAACGACATCCTCGACTTTTCGCGGATTGACTCCGGGCGCTTGGCCTTAGAGCGTATGCCGGTGGATGTGCGCGGGCTGTTGCGGCAGGTCCGCTTGATTTTGTTGCCCAATGCACGGGCGGGACATGTGCAAGTATTCGTCGACTGTGCGGACGATGTGCCTCCCTGGGTCATGGGCGACCCGACGCGTTTACGGCAGATTCTCCTCAATCTCGCCGGGAACGCGGTGAAGTTCTCCGAAGGGGGCTGGGTGCGGGTGACGGTGCGGTTGGCCGCGGCGCATCGGATGCAGGTGGTGGTGCAAGATTCCGGGGTGGGCATCGCCGAAGACCAGCTTCACACGATTTTCGAGCCCTTCGCCCAAGCGGGTGCCCACGTCGCGCGGCGATACGGGGGAACCGGTCTCGGCTTGGCCATTACGCGCCAGTTGGTCGAGCTGATGGAGGGGAGTCTTTCTGTGACGAGCACGGTCGGCGTCGGGACAACCTTTGTGGTGGACCTTCCGGTTGTAGAAACTGCGGCGTTGGAGACGGCGGAGAGTATAACGGCGCCCGCCCTCAACTATCGGGTGCTGGTGGTGGAGGACAACCCCATCAATCAGCTCGTGGCCAAGGGCTTGCTCGAACATTGGGGGTGCGTTGTGACGATTGCGCCCCATGGCCAGGCGGCCATCGAAATACTGAATGACCATTCATTTGATGTGGTGCTGATGGACCTCGAAATGCCTGTGATGGGGGGCTTGGAGGCCACGCGTGCCATTCGCAGCGGTGCGGCGGGGCCGGGGGCTGCGCGGACGCCGATTATCGCAATGACGGCAAATGGCGCGGTCGACGAGCGGGCGCATTGCTTGGAGGAAGGCATGGACGACTTCTTGACCAAGCCAATGCGCGGATTGGACGTACAAACGACGTTGGCGCGGTGGGCCGAACGTCGGCAGTCCGAACGGTTCGCCGGCTGAACCTTCCGTCTCCGCGGCGATAAGGGGTGGGTACGGGCAGCGTGCCGTCTATCGCCGATTTTCGCTTTCATCGGCTGGAAACAAGGTCACCTCTGTATCGCTACATTGCACCGAGATGCGACCTGGACGGATGACTTCGGTTGTGGCTGGTGTTGTGCTACATTCGGCGCGAACGCCCGAAGGATAGGTGCGCGTGGGAACCGCGAACGTGTGGATGCCATCGCCGGTGGGCGTCAGTGTGACCGCCAACACGCGGCTTTCGCGGTCGTAGTGGAGAGACAGCAGCTCGCCTTCGATGGCCGTCGGAAACGGTCGCGCGAGCTGGTTGGCGGCAGCTTCTCGCAAGGCGCCGCGGGTGTGGGCTTCGGCCCCTTCATCCCACAAGCCCCATGCGTCCTGGGAGTGTTCTTCGTACAACCAGATGGCCCAGCTCGCGCGGTGGGTGTCGAACGCGTGGAGGCTGGTCTCAATAAACAACGCGCCGCGGTCGGTGCGGGGGTCGTGGCCGAACTCACCGATGAAAAGGTGGGCGGCGTGTGTGGAGGCCTCGGTGGCTGCATCCGCGACGGACTGCTCGATAGCCAGGGTGTCTTCCGATGCCCAGCCGTCTTCGAAGACGTCGGTGTAGATGTGGGGACCGTAAATGCCGTTGCCCCAGGACCACGGTCGTTCGACCGGCGCGGAGTCGACCAAGTTGCGCAAGCTGTCGGGCTCGAACACGAGCGGCCAATCGGGTCGCTCGGCGCGAATGGCCGCAGCGACGGCGTCATGGAAGTCGTCGAGGAGGTCTTGTCGGCCGCCGGTGACTGGCTCATTGTGGAGCTCGAGCGCGATGGCGCCGGGATGTGCGGACAGAAATGCGGCGAGGTGTGCCGCCATTGCTGCATAAGCGTCGAGGGCGCCTTGTCCGTGGGGCAGCGGGGCGTTGGTATAAAGGCTGTTGAACGCCTGCAATACTTCCACGCTGAGGCGACGGCGGGCCAGCTCTTCGGCGGTCAGGGGGCCTTCGAGAAGTTCCGTAGGGGGCGGCGTGATGGCCCACAAGGGGGCGCCGTCTTCGCCAATGTCTTTGCCATAGGCGTCTTGGTGGAGGTCGACGATGGTCCAGACGTCGGCAGCGGCGCAATCATCGACAAGCTGGCCAAGCTGCGCGAGGTACGCTTCGTCCCACTGTCCGGGCTGTGGCTCGATGCCCGACCAGTTGACGGGCAAGCGGAGCAGGTTCATGCCCAGTTCTTCGGAAATAAACGCGCAGTCTTCGCCGGAAAAGGGAGGAATCACCTCCAATGCCGTGCGCCCGTCGTCAAAGGTGACGTCGAAGAGGCCCTCGACGCGGGCATTTACGCCATGGAGCAGGCGTTGTCTGCCTTCGCCGTCCCGCAATTGCCCCGCTTGGACGGACCACGGGGCCGGGGCAGCGGAGGCCGCGGAGTCCACTTTTGCGGCGTTGCAGCCGATTCCAAGCAAAGAAAAGAGAAAAAAGCGCATGATTCTCTTATACCGCAATCGCGGGCGCCCTGGGTGGGCGCCTCCGATGTCGCATCGGGGACGGGGTTGGGATCGGATTGAAGACG
Organism: uncultured Enterobacterales bacterium; assembly: GCA_964502005.1. Classification (GTDB taxonomy): domain Bacteria; phylum Myxococcota_A; class UBA796; order UBA796; family UBA2385; genus CAJWOS01. The sequence goes on along the minus strand of CAZCUX010000030.1, from coordinate 42,916 downwards.
CCCCGCTGATAGTCGTATGGGAATCTTTCCTGTTCGATGTCACTATGGTAACATTTGTTTCGTACCGCGGAGGGCTTGGCTCCTTCACCCCGGCGTTTGCGGTATAGTCCGGGGTGGTTTTCCGGTGCGTGTTTTTTTTTGGAGGTAACGATGCTTGCCCGACTTCCTGCTACCAGCAACTCGTCCGCGCGAGCAGCATCGTCTTCGCAGGCTTCGAGCCGCGCTGTGGGGGGACCATCCGCCCCGCAAGAAGCTGAGGTCTCCGCGGCATCGGTGGACATGTGGAGCGAAGGCGCGGCCAAGACTGCGGCGGCGCCATCGTTCAACCTCGGCGTCTCTACGTTGCGCAACGGCGCGCGCGGGGCCTCGGTTCAAGCGCTTCAACAGGCATTGAACCATTATGGCGCACGCTTGAAGGCGGACGGCGTTTTTGGACCCGTCACCCACGCCGCCGTGGTCGCATTCCAAAAAGCAAACGGCCTGAAGCCCGACGGCGTCGTAGGGCCGGTTACCCGCGGCGTCATCCAAGGCGGACACGCCAAGTCGGTCGGTGGTCCCGCACCCGCGCCTTCGTCGCCAGCACAAGCGCCGTCTACCCCCGCATCCACCTCGGGCATGGGCACCGCGAGCCTCGCGCTGGGTGCCAAGGGCGCGTCGGTGGTGGCGTTGCAGCAGGCGTTGAACCAATATGGCGCCAAGCTCAAAGCAGACGGGGACTTTGGCCCGGTCACCCAACGTGCGGTCGTCGAATTTCAGAAAGCAAACGGCCTGAAGCCCGACGGCATTGTGGGCGCGGTCACACGCGGTGTGCTCACGAGTGGCCGGGCGAAGTCGGTGGCGGCGGCGGTCGGCGCACAAACGCCGACCCAAGCGCCCGCGCCGGTGTCCTCGGGGCCGGTCCTCACGCCACCGGCGGTGTTGGCGGCGCTCGGTTGGGCGCGTACGCAGCAAAACGCTCCTTATTTTGGAGGCGCGAGCCCTTATCGGTATGGTCAGGCGCCGGGCGATGGCGGCACGTACCAAATGAAGGGGCAAAAGCCGTATGTGTCCACGAAGGGCGTGATTGGGTACGATTGCTCGGGCTTCGTGCTTGCAGTGATGAAAAAGGCGGGTATCAACCTCCAATTGTATAGCAGCACCCAAATGTTGTCGTTGCCCAAAGTTGGAAAGGAACAAATCCAACCGGGCGACCTCCTGGTCAAGAGCGGTCACGTCGCAATTTATTTGGGTGATGGCATGAAGGTGGAGTCCAAGCCGAGCGGCGTGGGCATCTCGTTTGCCGACGAGTACCTCAAGAACTCCCAGTACACCGTGCACCGGCCCTGGTGAGGGCCGGCACGGGCGGTGTCTTAGAACTTGGCCGTGAGCACTTGCTTGACTTCCCAAGCCCGGTCAAGTTGGTTGGCTGTCCCCACCAACAGTAGGCTCGCCGCTTCGCCGGGCATGAAGATGCCCGATTCGACGCCGTAGGTCAGCCCTTTCACGAGGGTTACCGTAGCGTTGACGTCGACCTCGGAGCCAATGTCCTGGGCGGCTCCCGCTCCGGGATTTCCTGCTTCGTCGAAGCCAGAAATCGCCTGGGTCGCGTGAAGCCATGTGTAGGTTGCGACCAACTCAAGCGGCTTCGCAGGTTGTATGCGGACGCGACCTTGCACCGCCGTCGTATTCTCTAGTTCCCGATATCCGCGGGAAACAGGAGAGCCGAGGCCTTGGGGGGAGATGCCGCCAACGTCCGGCATAATCGAGTCTTCCCAGACATTCGTGAGCGGGAACGAGCCCATGGTTTGGATTTTGTTGAGGTTGCCGGCGCCGCCCGAGACATCGTCGTCGCCCGAGCCCATCCCGAATATTGCACCCAACCCCAAAGGAATGCCAATGTCAAGTCCCTGGTCCAGCTTGGCGTAGATGTTCCAACCCCGCAATGTGCCGTCGTTCTTATCGAGGACGCCTGCGGCAAAGTCCTCGTTCTTCACGTCGTCTTTCCCCATGAGGTAATCGGCCTCGACCACCCACAGGAGGCCTTCTGCGACGTCCAACTGGCCGCTGGCGGATACGCCAAATGCAGCAGCTTGGCTGACGTTTGGTCGAAAGCGACTGTTGAAGTAGCCGTAGCCTTGGGGGAGATAGGTCGAGAGACCGTCTCCGGAGTTGTCTTTGTACGCGAGGCCGAACAGCTCTGCTTTGGTCGTCTTTGTATTGACCAGCAGACGTCCGCCGCCGAGGTTCGCGTCAGCGTTGAGCTCATCGTCGTTCATCAGCGTGCCGGCGGGTGCTTTTACGGAGCCTGTGCCCTCACTGATTTTCGCGCCCAACAACTCGGCGGAGACCGTCTTTCCCGCGGCAATCGAGACGACGATGCCGTCGAGGTCTTGGTCGAGTACGAGCTTTTGCCCCACGGCCATATATTGCCGTCCGGCCTGCACTTTGATGTCGACCGGCAATCCGGGAATCATAAACCAAACATACGCATGGTCAAAGTGGACGTCGTAGTTGGTGTCCTTGTTTCGAAACATTGCGTAGGGATTGTAGGTTTGGGTAGACGTGACGGTACCATCCGTGGGATTGACGCTCTCTACAGCCTCTACGTCGGGGTTGTTGTCGACGCCCCACCAACCTTGGGCCGCGTCGAGACGAGCGACGACACCATAGTGCTCCTTTTGGAATGCAGGTTGCAGGCGTAGCATCTGCACGACGTAGTCTGCATTGTTGAGGGGATGGTCCGCGCCCAGCATAAAGTTGCGTTGGGTCAATCCCCAGATCGCGTAGGTGCCTTGCACGGAGATGTCCGTTTTGGACTCTTTGGGTGGACCTTCGTCGGCTTTCGCGGCGTTGGGCTTGGCGGCGAAGGCGGGGAGGGCGATGAGGAGGGGCAGTGTGACGAGAGACAGCATGGTTTCTCCGAAGCAACGATCGAGTCAATCGTTATCTGGACCTGTTTGTCTGTATTTGGACCAAAAAAAAGCGAAAGTTTGCTAATCAAACTTTGGCGGAGATAGGCGCACGATACGGACGCCGTTGGGAACGGCGAGCAGAGTGTCCCACCATTCGCTGTCGCCCAGTCGATAGCGAATTTGTACGGCGGTCACGTCGTGTTGAAGGAGGCGTTGGGTTGCCTCTTCGATGGTGCAGTCCGCAGGTTGCGCGCGTGGGTGTTGGCTTGTTTTGATGCGCACTTCGAGAATCTCTGTCAGTGCGGTGATGTCGCGAATCAGCGCGGACAGTGCATCGGCGTCGAGGACGGCCTCATGAACGGGGGGACGGTCAATGGGGGACGTTTGGGTCATGGTCGCGCGGCCTTTGCTGATTGGCGCCATGGTGGAGGCGCTTCAGCGAGCGCTTGTTCGACAGACAATGCTTGGTTGTGGACTGTCGCGGATATCGGCGATGCCGTTTGTATGACGCCGAGGGGGGAAAATGCGTCGGGCGCCGGCTGGGGCGGAGGGGTGTCCACCCTGCTACCTCCCAGCAGGGCCCGACGGGAAAGGAGGGTCGCGCTCATGGGCGTTGTTCCGTGAAAATGCCGAGATTGCGGGCCGCTTGGCTCGCATGGCATTGCTCGCACTGTTGGCGGTCGGGATGGGTGGACCGAAGGGCATCCCGGCCATTGGGACCATGGCAAGACATACAGTTCTCGCGCATGAGGGTGCGATGGGGAACGACAGGCGGTGCGCCGCTCCAGGCGCGCGGTCCTTGGGTTGGGCCGGTGTCGCCTTGGAACAGATTGCCGACAGCTGCGGCGTCGGGCGTTGGCACGTGGCCGGGCATCGGCGCGCTCGACACCACATGGCATTGGGTGCATTGCGAGTAGGCGTCGTGAGACAGCGCGTGCGCGGTGCGGTCACGCAAGCGAAGGCCTTGCTCGTGACAACCCAAGCACTCGGCCACTGCGTTTTGCCGAATCGGGTGGGGTATGGTTGGTGGCGCACCATCAAATGCGCGTCGCTGTGCGCGTTCCCGAAGGTCCGTCGCTTTGTCGGTTCCAGCGAGCGTCACCGCGTCGGTGCGCGCGGGGCCGCGAAACACGGCCATCTCTTGGTTCCAGTCCATGCCGACACCGGATGCCAACCTGCGCTCGTCGGCGTAGGTCGGCTGCTGGCGGGTGCTGTTCGCGTCGGCCGACGCGGTCGCGGTCACCAAGGGAGACTGCTGCGGGCCGTTTCGGTCTGTGGCGTGGAGGAACCCGACCACAGAAAACCCCATAGCGACAGCCAAGATGGCGCGAATCGGCGCAGCGGGTGGGCCGGGAAGGGGCGTGGGGGCCATGGTCACCCTCCTTGAACGGGAGCGATTCGCTCCACGCGCACCGCGCATTTCTTGAAGTCGGGCTGCTTGCTGAATGGGTCGTGGGCTTCGAGGGTGAGCTGGTTGATCAACAGGCGCTCGTCGAAGAACGGTACAAAGACCGTGCCAGGAGGTGGCTTTCCGCGCCCATCGAGCCAAACGGGCAGCGTAAGCTTTCCTCTGCGGGAGACAAGGCGCACGGTCTCACCATTGGTGATGCCCATGGCGCGCGCGTCTTCACGATTCAGCTCGACATAGGCTTGGGGCATCGCGTCGTGAAGCTGGGGGATGCGGCGGGTCATCGTGCCGGTGTGCCAGTGTTCCAGCACGCGCCCTGTGCAGAGCCAGTGCGGATACTCTGTGTCGGGGGACTCGGGTGGCGCCTCTGCCGGGCGAAACCAGATTTGCGCGCGTCCGTCTTGGGTTGTCGAATGGTAGAACGAGAACTCTTGCCCTTTGGGGACATATGGGTCGTCAAATCCACTGAAACGGAAACGGGTCTCCCGCCAAGTGCCGTCCTCTTGCTCGACCACCGGCCAGCGAAGACCGCGGGTCGCGACATATACATCATAAGGCGCGAGGTCTTTGTGTTTGAGCCGCGAAAATGCGCGGTATTCTTCAAAAAGGGCCTTGTCGACGTTTATGTCGTAATAGTGTTCAAAGCGCCAGACGGGCACCTCTCGGCCGGCGGCGTCGGCCATACCGAAGAGGAAGCGGCCATCTTTGTCCTTCATACCGGCAAAGCCACGGTCATAGAGGCGGCGGGCGACGGCGATGGTTTGCCAGACATCGTCTCGTGCCTGACCCGGTGGCTCCACCATCTTGAACCACTGCTGCGTGCGACGTTCGGAGTTGCCGAACATGCCGTTCTTTTCCACCCACATCGCGCTGGGCAATACAAGGTCGGCAAGCTGTGTGGTGGCGGTCGGGTAGACGTCGCTCACAATGAGGAACTTGTCCGGATTCTTGGCTCCGGGAGTCACCAGCTGGTCGCGATTGGGCATCGTTTGTCCAGGATTGGTCACTTGTACCCAAATGGTGTGGATGTCCCCACCTTCGCTTGCCGGTGTGCTCCAACGCTTCCACATCTCTACGGTGTGATAGCCGGGCTTCTCATTGAGGCGACCGGCCGGCAGGTTCCAGATGCCTTCGGTTTGCCTGCGATGGTCAGCATTTGCGACAAGTCGCCCCCCAGGCAATGCGTGGGCCAGAGTGCCGACTTCGCGTGCGGTGCCGCAGGCTGAAGGCTGCCCGGTGAGGCTCGTTGGCGCGTCGCCAGGCTTACCAAAATGTCCCGAGAGAAGGTGGATACCATGAATCAACGTGTTCATGGCTGTCCCGCGCGTGTGTTGGTTGACCCCCATACACCACAAGCTCGTGATGCGTAGGTCACGGCGGCCAAAGAGCTTTCCGAGCATGCGAATTTTCTCGGCGGGAACGCCCGAAACAGACTCCACGTACGCGGGGGTATAAGTGGCGATCGCTTGGGTATAATCGTCGAACGACATCGCTTCGCCCGGTAGACTGGGCGGGTCGCTGTCTTTTCGGAACGCGCAGTGCTCCTCCACAAACGCGCGGTCCCAGGTTCCATTGGCAATCAGCTGTTGGGCGATACCATTGGCAATCGCGAGGTCTGTATTGGGTTTGAACTCCAAGTACTCCTGGCAATGTGCCGTGGTGCGCGTGCGACGGGTCCCAATATCGATCAGCAGGACTTCTTCGCCGCGGCTCCGCCGGTCGACGATACGGGAGAACAATACGGGATGCATCTCGGCCGGGTTGTTGCCCCACATGATGACCACATCCGCGCGGTCGAGGTCATCATAACAGCCGGCCGGTTCGTCGACGCCATAGGTTGCAAGGAAGCCGGTGACCGCGCTCGCCATACAAAGCCGGGCGTTGGGGTCGATATGATTGTTGGAAAGTCCCCCTTTGATGAATTTTTGTGCTGCATACCCCTCGGGAATGGTCCATTGACCGCTTCCATAGATTGCAAAACCCTTGGGGTCAAGTTGAATCCGGTCTGCGACGACATCGAGGGCTTCGTCCCAGGAAATCGGCACAAGCTGCCCATTCTTACGCAGCAGGGGCGTCGTGAGTCGGTCCTTTCCGTACAATGCAAGCGCGACATGGTATCCTTTTACGCACAACAGACCCTTGTTGACTTCTGCATTGGGGTCACCTGCGATGGACACCACCTTTCCCGCGCGTACACCGACTTGGACATGACATCCCGTCCCACAAAACCGGCATGGAGCCTTGTTCCACGCTACTCCATCTGTGTTGGGTGTGGCGTTTGCGTTGGGAGTGCGCGCGGCTGCAGCCGTGGCGGCCGCCAGCGCGGAAAGTTGAAGGAAGGAGCGCCGGTCCGTGGTCATGGCGTACTCACTTGTGCAGAAAGGGAGGCGGATGGGGATGGTGTGCCATCTGGGACAACATCGGAAAAATCAGCGAAGACGACTTCGAGAAGGGCCACTTCTGGCATATTCTCGACTTGTTGCCAAACAGTCCGTTCGACTGCGCGGGATTCGCTCGACAAGACCGCGGGGATACGTTGGTTGGCTTGTGGGGTACCGAGCTGCAGGCCGGGAATGCTCGCGAGCTTGCGCACCCCTGCAGCGAGAGAATGTGCGTGGAAGGTCACCACGATTCCGAGGATAGGCATTAGGCAGCCTCCTCTGGAATATGCATACGGCCACTGAAAACTTCCGCGGCAAGCTTGATTCCCAATGTAAATAGCATCATACCGAGTGCCCAGCCTCCTGCAACGACCTGCCATTCCAATGTGTTGGGAAGATACTCGACCAGCTCGTGGAGCGTGCTTGGTACGAATCCGGGAACGACGAGCCCCATTCCCTTTTCAATCCATATGCCCACAAATGTGAGCACGCAGGCGAGGTCCAGTAGCCACAGGCGCTTTTCGTCCCGGACACTCAGGAACAGCGCCGCCGCGATAAGATTGAAGGCAATGGCCGTCCAAATCCAGGGGACGAGGGCGTTGTGTCCATGGAGACCAAAGAATAGGTATTGTGCGGATGCCGTGTGACTGCCTCCCGAATAAAACTCGGTAAATGCCTCGCTCAACACCAAAAACAGGTTGATGAGGACCGTGACTCTCAACATTTTGATGAGCGTCCAAACCGGTGCCATCGACATTCGCACGCCAGCAAAACGTCGAATGACCTGCAGCGCAAGTACAATAAATGCGGGACCGGAGACGAATGCCGACACCAAGAACCGCGGCGCAAGGAGCGCAGTATTCCAGAAGGGTCGGCCACCCAAACCCGAAAACAAAAACGCCGTCACCGTATGAATCGATACGGCCCATACGATGCTGAGGTAGACAAATGGGAGGTACCAGCGCTTGTCGGGCTTACGCCCCAAATACCGCATATAGAGCAGGTAGCCGCAGACGTGTAGGTTCAGGAGGAGATAGCCTGCCAATACAATGACATCCCAGGTCAAGAGGCTAACAGGCCAGTTGAAGCGCCCGAGGCCGGGAATCATGTGCCAGATGCGGTCGGGACGTCCGATGTCGACATTGACGAAGTATAGGGACATCACCATCGCCGCGACGGCCAGTATCTCCCCGACGATGACGACATCATGCATATCCCGGTCGTCATAAAGGTAGGCGGGCACCACCATCATCACGGCGCCGGCGGCGAGGCCCACCGTGAACGCAAAGTTGGCAATATATAGGCCCCAACTGACATGGTCCGAGAGCGCAGTTGCTCCCATACCTTGCACCATTTGGTGCGCCCATGCGTTTGCGCCGACCATGAAGATGGCCGTCAATACAAACATCCAACCATAAAATACCCAACCTCCATCCGTCGCGACGCCTACTGCGCGCCACAAAAAGCCGGGATAAGACCGAATGGTAGGTTGTATTGGATGGATGTCGATAGAGGGATTGCTCACAGTAACCGCCTATTCATCGAAGAAGTAGAAGAATCGGGGTTGGGTGCCCACGTCTTCCTTGAGTATGAACACCCGCTTGTTTTCCAATACCCATCGAATCTCGGAGGACGGGTCGGCGAGGTTTCCAAACACCCGCGCGCCAGTGGGGCATGCCTCCAAACAGGCAGGCAAGCGGCCATTTCGGGTTCGATGGAGGCAGAAGGTGCACTTCTCCATCACGCCTTGGGGCCGAATCCGATTGGACAAGTAGCCCTGGTCAGGGTTGATTTCGTCGGCGGGAATCGTCGGTCGGGTCCAGTTGAAGCGTCGTGCGTGGTAAGGACAGGCCGCTTCGCAGTACCGACATCCAATACACCAGTTGTAGTCAATAACGACGATGCCATCGGGCTCCTTCCATGTCGCTTCGATGGGACAAACAGACACACACGGCGGATTGTCGCATTGGTGACACTGGACGGGCATATAGTACTTGCCCTTGCGAGGAACGCTGTGATTGTATTGGGTGGTGCCGAAGGCGAGGTTGACCGAGCCTTGGTCCATTTCCAGAACGCGGATGTAGCTTTGGTGTGTGGCCCGGTCGTGATTGTTCTCTACATGACAGGCCTCGGCGCATTGTCGACACCCTATACAAACAGATAGGTTCAATGCATACGCAAACTGAACACCGGGGATAGGGCGCGGGTCTTGGATCTCGACGGCGGCGCCATACTCGTCCTGGGCATCGGCCTCCAGACGACGCAACACCAACTGCATGTCTTCGCGGGTGAGCTGCTTGTAGTGTTGTTGGAGGAACGAATCGACATCCGTGTGTTCGGTGAGCTCTGTCAACGGCGCCAAAGCGCGCGCAAATGCACCGCTTCCGAGGGTTGCGCCCAAGACTTTGAAGGCTGTGCGGCGGGACGTGTCCATCAGTGGCTTCCTTCAGCGGGAGCGCGCCCGCGGTCGACGGTCGCAGCGACGGGCAATCCGCCTTGGTAGGCTGGCGCGTGCGCGTCGTGGCAGTCGAGGCAATGGTTGCGTTCGCGCGGGCCTTGCCGGAGGTCCCAGTAGCCGCTCATGCCGCCGTGGGAACCCGCCACGTAGTCACGGGTCTGGGGGCCATGGCACTGGTGGCAAAGGTCCATCGCGTCGCCCATCGCCAGCGCCCTGCCATCCGCGAGGTGGAGGCGGCTTCGGTGTTCCGGTGCGTGGCAGGCATCGCACGTCAAGGCGCCGTGGGCGACGGACAGGCTACCGTGGACCAACTCGGGATTTCCTTCGTCGCCTACCCAGCCAGAAGACGTAGGAAGGTCGGGGTCACCGTGGCATGTCTCGCAGGCGACGCCGATATCCGTGCCCTGCACCGTTGACCGGTCGGTTTCGATGACGCCCAGTGATGGGGGCGTATGAATGCGTACAGGGTGGAGGCCGGTCGCGGCAACGGCATCGCCGAATTCGCGGGATGGGTCGGCAAAACCCTCGTCACAGCCTGCGAGCAGGCTCACAACGAGGGCGACGAACAGAGGCGTGGGGGAAGTAGACATCACTCCCCGACCAAGCAAAGTCTATGCCACTCTATAGATACAGAAGTCCATTGATGGGCGCGTCGGTTTCGGCGGGCTGTCGACGCAGACGTGTAGCAAATGACCCACCATCACGGGTGATGTCGCACATTTTGGCTTGCCGGCAAGCTGTGCTTGGGTTTGCGGTGGCCATACGAAGCGCGGCGTTTGTGCGCAGACCCGTAGGGCACCCGCGCGAGGCCGCCTATCGGTGCTGCTTCTGCGGCCCGCGAATCGCTGTTGCGCCGTCGTGATGGGCTGTGGGGCGCTCGGCACCCACGGGTTCTGGCGGCGAAACGCGACAAAAAACGGGTTCACTGTGAGAACCCGACGTTCGTCAGTTGCGGTTCGATGGCAATCGGGTTCCGAGGGACTGGGTGTCCACCCGGCGCGGTTGTGCGTGTTGGCCCTGCGCTGTCTTTCAAAATGCGGGTATCGTGTGCTGACCAAGGACCCACCATGCTTTTGAATCAAACCATTGAGTACGGCTTTCGAGCTGCAGCCTGTCTTGCAATCCATTTTGCGGACGGGCCCGTCTCATCTGCGCAGCTGTCGGAACGCACGAGCATCCCGATAGGCTACCTGTCCAAAATAATGCGTCGGTTGGTTGTTTCTGGGATTGTGAATGCGCAAAGGGGCCATGGTGGGGGATTTCATCTCGCGCGGCCACCCAGCGAAATTCGATTTATGGAAATCTTAGAAGCATTGGACTTTGTCGTTGAGCAAAAGCGGTGTGCCTTTGGTTTCGGTCAATGTGACCACACGTCACCCTGTCCATTGCACAACTCATGGGGCGAGCTACGCGCCCAATTCCTCAACTGGGCGTGTACGCAAACCTTGGGCGACCTTACCGATGGAAACTGCGCTCCGTCGTTTTCGATGTCGGCAGCTCAGATGCCCGTCGAAACCTGTCGCACATAAAGATTCGCGAGCGCGGTAGAGAGGCCATCGGCATGGGGGACGATGCTCCACGCGCCGGGGCCGAGCATTTGGGGCAGATAGTCGCGAGCCACTCGGTCGACGGCGAGAGCGTGGGTGTGGATGCCGCAATCGTGGGCTTCCCGAATGGCGCGGCGCACATCGGCGATGCCATGGTGTCCTTCGTAGCGGTCTTCGTCGTTGGGCTTTCCGTCGGTCAACAGCAGGAGCCATCGCTCGCGCGCCGCAACTTGGGACAGGCCGACCGTCGCGTGGCGAATGGCCGGCCCGATGCGGGTATAGCCTTGTGGGCGCAGACCCCCGAGGCGTACGCGTCCGGTCGACCAGGGCTCGTTCCAGTCGCGTACGGTCCACACGCGCACGCGATTCCGGGTGTGGGATGCAAACGCGAGCACCTGGAGGTCATGGCCGCTTCGATGCGCGACTTCGCCCAGCACGAGGGTCGCCTCGCGGGTCAGGTCCAAAACCCTGTGGCCCTGAACCCACGAATCGGCCGAGAGCGAGATGTCCAAAAGAACCGTCACCGCAAGCTCCGGCGCGTCTCGTTGGCGCCGGAGGTACACGCGCGGATTGCGTTCTCGTCCGGCGCGCACGGCCGCGTGGTCCGCGACCAACGCATCGATGTCGACGTCATGTCCGTGCAATTGACGGGTCCGGGGTCGATAACGGGTTTGGCGTGCGAGCACCTGTTCCGTCATTCGACGAATGAGACCGTCATTTCGACGAAGAGGAGCGTCACACCACCCGGGGTCGGTAGATGCAACAGGGCTTGGATACACCTGGCACCAGTTAGGCAAATACCGATGATTGCGTTGGTCCCATTCATCATAAGGGACAGCCGTTTCCCCAGGTTCGATGGTGCCCACATCCGGTGTGGATACACCCCATTGTAGGTCTGCGTGGTAGAGCGAGTGCGTCGCAGGTCCGCCCCGAAGGAGGTGCGAGAGGTTGACCTCCGACAAGGCTTCGACATGGTCTTGAAGCTCGTCGCTGCCGTCCATTTGGCGCATCGTGCCGGTGAATGCTTCGACCGTCTCGACCTTTTCGAATGCGTGTACGGGAAGTTCGGTGACCCGGTTTGGGTCGGCGAGCACGACATGCAACGCCTCGATAGGAGGTGCCTCGATGTCGGTCGTGGCGTCGTTCGGAGGATGCACAGAGTCGATGTTTTCGCTTGGAGTGGCCGTACCTGCGATGGTCACGGGAACCCACTCTCCCCACAATGCGCAAGGCGAAGGAGGGGCGCTGCTGGGGGCGAGCGGATGCAGCGCAGCTTCTGTCCCGTTCGGAATACCCGCGCTTCCGCACTCGAAAATATCGGGAAGCAGGGCCTCCAGGCGCGCTGCGCCAGGGCTGCTGGGCGGATGTCGGTGGGCGAGCCAGAGGGGCGCTGCCGCCCGAATCTGCGCTCGGAGAGTCGGCCAATACGCGTCCAGCTCATCGAGTGCTTCTGCCGCGTTTTTCCAAAGGGCGAAGGTCTGTTGTATTGCATCGCCGGTTGGGGAGGGCGGCCGGCGAAGCAGCACGGCGCCAACCGCGGCGCGCTGGATATAGAGCTCCGTATTGACGGCGACAGAAGGGCCGAGGTCCAAGTACGGAGGGAGCAGGAGGTCGCCTTGGCGAATGCCACCGTCTGTGCGGGCAGGCAGCACCCGAACGGGTTGTCCTGCCATCACCGAAGCGACCACCTGGAGCTTCGCTTGCACGTCCGCGAGAAATACGACGGTTTCTGGGTTGTAGGGGAGAGATGGGGCGGGGGCCAACCGTCGCCAGAGGGCGCGGAGGAGGTGAAACACACCGAGTTCCCAGTCGAGGTCCATCTGGTTGTCCCTCCATAGTGCGGTGACGGCCAAGAGCCGTCCCGCTTAGAAAACGAGGTGGACCACTTCCATTAGACCGCTCACAAGCTCTCGGTCATCGGTTAGCGGCTCGACCAGCGCGGCTTGGCAGGCGATACGCGGAGGAATCCCCCCGTTCATCAACCGCGCCGTGCCGATAAGGAGGCGCGTGGAGGGCCGCTCCGTCAGTCCCAGGTCTTTGAGCGTGCGCAAACGACCGGCGAGGGCGACCAATAGGCGTGCTTCTCGCTCCTCGATTCCGGTCTCTCCGCGCAGAATCTCGACTTCAATCTCGGGTGCGGGGTAGTCGAAGGCCAACGCAACAAACCGTTGGCGTGTGGACGGCTTCAACTCCTTCAACATCCCTTGATAGCCAGGGTTGTAGCTCACAACCATCATGAACTCGGCCGGCGCGACGACCGTTTCATTGGTGCGGTCGAGGCTCAACGTGCGGCGGTGGTCGGTGAGTGCGTGAAGCACGACCACTACATCGGGGCGCGCTTCCGCGACCTCATCGATATAAAGAATCGCCCCTTCGCGTACCGCGCGGGTCACTGGCCCATCGACCCACACCGTGTCGCCGCCATGTACGAGATACCGGCCGAGGAGGTCCACGGCGGAGGTGTCGTCATTGGCGGCGACGGTGATGAGGGGGCGTCCCAGGCGTTGCGCCATATGCTCGACAAACCGCGATTTTCCGCATCCAGTAGGGCCTTTCAACAGAAGAGCCAGGCGCTCCTGGTACGCGTGGGAGAACAAAGTACATTCGTCGCCCACGGGCCGGTAGTAAGGAACGTCGAGTTTGACGGCATTCATGGTCGCTCCTGGAGACTTCACAAGGAGGCCTGTGCGGAGGGGGTGGTCGGGGTTGGGGTGAGGTTTGTGTTGCCGACGACCCATCCGTATTGGGCGAAGTTCCAGATGTACAAGGCAATCCCGATGGTGAAGAGACAGGCGGCCAGAACCAATCCAAGGAAGTGAACGGCGACCGCATCTTGCACGGCCAGGAAGTCCATGCCTACACGTCGTTCGAGATAGACTTGGGTTACGCCTGCAACCGCAAATGCGCCGGTCATCGCGACCATTCCAATGTTGCTCAACCAGAACGCCCACTCGGCGGTCCAGCTACGGTAGGCCTTGCGACCTGTCATTTCCGGCAGCGCGTAGCCCATCATTGCGAATATCAACATCGCGTAGGCTCCCCAAAACGCGAGGTGCCCGTGCATGGCCGTGACAAGGGTGCCGTGGGTCCAGATGTTGACTTGGGGCAGAGTGTGCGCAAATCCGAGGAACCCCGCGCCGACGAAGCTCATGATGCCGCAGCCCACAGACCAGAAGAGCGCGACGCGATTCTCGTGTTGCCGTTCACCGCGGCGCGCCATGGTTACACAATACAAGGCCATCCCGAGGAATGCGAGCGGCTCCAGGGCGCTGAAGAACCCACCGACCATGAGCCAATACTCCGGCGCACCAATCCAATAATAATGGTGACCGGTGCCGAGAATGCCGGAAAGGAAGGTGAGCCCGACAATCACATAGAGCCACTTTTCTACGACTTCACGGTCTACGCCGGAGAGCTTGATGAGCAGGTAGGACAAGATGGCGCCCATCACAAGCTCCCAAACGCCCTCTACCCACAAGTGAACGACCCACCAGCGAAAGTAGGAATCCAACACTTGTGACTCAAACGTAATCATGCCCGGGAGATACAACAATGCGGCGGCGACCAAGCCCACCATCAACGTGACGGCGGTGGTGGTGGTGCGTTTGGCTGTAAACAGTGTCATACCAATGTTTAGCAGGAACGCAAGTACGTTTATGACAACGAGAAAGTCAAGTGGACGTGGTATTTCAAGGAACTTTCGTCCTTCCCACCAGTTGAGGTGGAACCCAATGATAGCGACCACGCCAACGACCACCAAGCTGGCCCATTGCACCCATGCGAGGGGGAGGCTCCAGAGTTCGTTTTCGGTCTCATCGGGGACAATATAGTAGGCGCTCCCCATAAAGCCCGCGAGGAGCCAGACGACGAGGAGGTTGGTGTGCGTGGCCCTTGCCGCGTTGAAGGGAATCCAATCGTGCAAGCCGTCGAAGCCCATGTGCGCGAAGCCCATGATGAAGCCGTAGACGAGCTGCAGGGTCAGGAGAAGGAGGCATGTGGCGAAGAAGGTCCAGGCGACCTTCCAGGATTGGAACCGAAGCATGACGACTCCTTGGCTATTGGGCCATCAGGAACTGTGTGAGTTGGTCGAGGTCGGCGGCGGAGAGTTGTAGGTTGGGCATTGTGGTCCCAGGTTTGACAGATTGGGGGTCAGACAGCCATTTCCGAAGCTCCGCGCTTGTGTAGCGTTGGGATACGCCGTCCAATGCGGGGCCTACGGTGCCGCCGGTACCATGAAGCGCGTGGCAGCCAACACAAACGGTAGAGAAGAGGACCGGCACTGCAGGGGCCGATGTGGCTTGCGCGACAGCAGCAGGAGGTGCAGGTGGCGCGAGGTCGGGTTTGGCCGGAAATCCGTTGGTGTCAATCTCGCCAACCCACTTGAGGAACGCGATGACCTGCGAGATTTCCGTGTCGGAAAAGTTGTATTGCACCATCTTCCGTGCCCCCGGATACATCGCTTGGGGGTCGCGCAGAAATAGCCGCAGCCAATCTTCACCCCGGCGGGTGTAGGCTTGGGTGAGCTCCGGCGCGTAGTAGGCGCCTTCGCCAAGTAGGGTGTGACAACCCATACAGTTGTTGCGTTCCCAAATGTCTTTTCCGGCGACGACATCAGGTGTGAGCTGGTCTTCGTGGGACCGCGCGGGAACTTGCCGCAAGGTATCGACGGTCAGCCACAGAAAGACGCCGGAGAATCCGACGGTCGCGCCGAGGAAGAAGAGTCGGGCCTGAGATTTGGAGAGCATAGAAACTCCTGGGCCTGTTTGTGGATTTCGAGATATGAATGTCTATTGAGATGGCGAAGGTGGAGAAAGGGAATCGATTGCCGCGGTGAGGGGAGCAGTCGGAAACCTGACCTGGGTCTGGTCTAGCGCGCAGGAGGGCGAGGGAGTGCCCGAAGGGTGGAGAGGAGAGGAGAGGGGTCTTTGCGAAGACCATCGAGCCGAGACACCGGACGGCCTTCGGGGTCGAGCAGGGTCAGGACCGACGAATGGTGGAGCTCTCCCCCCTCGATGGCCTGCCAGGCAATCCCCAAGACCGCCGATATGTCGCGAACCTGCGCGACCGGTGGACGGGTGAGGAGCCATCGCTCGGATTGCACGCCATATTGGTCGATGGCGGCCTGGAGCGCGGCGGGGTCGTCGTGCTCGGGGTCGAGGCTGATGAGCAGCACCCGCAGACGGGCCCGCTCCGCTTCGGTCAATTGTCGTTCGAGCGCTTGAATGTCAGCGACCAGCATTGGACACGCAGCCGCGCAGGAGGCGTAGAACATACTGACAATGACCGGCGAGCCCCGGAATGTAGACAGCGGGACAGTCGCGCCGGTGGCGGTCTCGAGGGGCACGTCCAGCTGGTACAATGAGTCGGTGGGGATGGTGGCTACCGCGGGCGGGGGACCGAGTGGCGGTGTGGGGGTTCGCGCTTCGGCACAGGCCATCATCCAACACAAACCAAGTGCTCTTAGAGGGAATAAGCGCATCGGAAACCCAGGTTTGGCGTGGTATAGGAGGGCGCCAGGGACGACCGCATCGCGAATCGCATGAAAGACGCATAGTCTTCGACGTCCGTTGCGCTGACGGCACCTGCCCCGCAGAAGCGGGCGATATCGCCATCTCCTCCGTCTCGGGTGTCGGCAGACAACAACAGGCTGTTGAAGTCGAGGGTCCATTCCCAAATCAAGCCGTATACATCATAAAGGCCCCAAAAGTTGGGTGTACCTTGGGCGACGGCGCGGGCGGGTTCGCCAGGGCCTTCGCTGTACCAGCGCAACATTTGGTCGAGGGTGTTTGGGTCACTTCGTGCGCCGCTCGTCGCGCTTCCGGTGGCATCTGCCGCGTACTCCCACTGGTCGACGGTGGGGAGGTCGCCTCCCTTCGATTGGCAATACGCACGCGCAGCAAACCAACTCACCGAAGTAACGGGCCGCTCGGGGCTACCGGGGGGTGCCGCGGGACCATCCCAGCTCCGCAGATAGCCTTCGTCGGCGAAGAGTTTGGCTGGATGACCCTTTGTCCACTTTGGTTCTTGCTGTACGAACGCGGCGAACGACGCGACTGTGACGGGGGTTGCGTCCATCCGAAAAGGAGCCACAGAGACCGTGCGTGTCGTGGGGCTGGGAGGGTAAAACGGCGTGTAGACGCCTCCCGAGACACGCACGGGCTCGAGCCCGCCGACCAGCAGGCTCCAGACCCCAATGGGCACACCGCACAGCATCAGTGCGCCGCTCCGGGAGGCCGCTCGGTAGAGGCCCGCACCGCGGCCACCTCGGCAGGCGTGACCACGCGGCCGTCATTGGACCAGTTCGCGTAGACGAAGGTGAGAATGTTCGCCACTTCGTCGTCGTTGAGCTGGCTCATCGGAGGCATGACGGACGTATAGTCTTTGCCGTTGACCGTTACTTTGCCGCTCAAACCGTTGACGACAACACCAATCGCGGCGGCCGACGGCTGCGTGAGGAAATCGGAGGCGGCGAGGGGTGGGAAGATGCCCTCTAGGCCTGCTCCATTGGCTTGGTGACACGTGCTGCATGTGCCGTTGAACAGCGCTTGCCCTGCCGCCACTTGGGTGTCCCGTTGCAGCTCTCCTTGTGCAAGCTCGGCTGCGGCGGTTTTGATAGGTTGCGGGTCGACCACCTTGTCGGCGAGATAGACGCTGTCGACCTCCTTGCCGGAGTACACGTCCAAGGCCGGCGGACCGTCGACCTTCATCATGCCCAGCGCGCCTTTGTTGAACGCCCGAAAGATGCTGTGGTCGACGAGCACGTAGGTTCCGGGGGCCTCCACGCGGTACTCTACGATGGCAGCACCACCTGCCGGAATCAGAGTGGTCTGTACGTTTTCTTGGAAACGTGTACCGCCTTCGGTAAACACTTTGTCGAAGACCTCCCCGATGACATGGAAACTACTTACAAGGTTGGGGCCACCGTTTCCAATATACAAACGAACGGTCTCACCGACATTCGCGGTGATTGCATTGTCTCCCACCAATGCGCCTTCAGAGCCATTGAAGACGACATAGGTAGCGTTTTCTTCGATTGCTTTTTGCATATCGAATGCTTGGAGTCCTTTTTCGCGGTATTTGCCAACCGTATAAAAGTCCCCTTGCATGACATAGTATTCTCGGTCGACGGGCGGCAGGCCCTCGGGCGGCTCCACGAGAATCAGCCCATACATGCCATTGGCGACATGCATCCCTACGGGGGCCGTGGCGCAATGGTAGACATAGAGCCCTTGGTTGAGCGCCTTGAATGTAAACTGCGACGCATGACCCGGAGCGGTAAACGAGCTTGCCGCCCCACCGCCCGGACCGGTAACGGCGTGTAGGTCGATATTGTGCGGCATCTTGGAGTCGGGCCGATTCTGGAGGTGAAACTCCACCGTGTCGCCCTGGCGAATCCGAATGAACTTGCCCGGCACCTCGCCGCCAAAGGTCCAGAATGTATAGTCCACGCCTTCGGAAATGGGCATGACCTTTTCGACCACCTCCAGCTCGACGATGACTTTTGCCGGCGCTGTGCGGCCCGTCGGCGGTGGGACAGCGGGCGCATGGGTCAAGGTGGCGTGCACGGGTGCGCCCTGGGGTGGTCCGAGGTCTCCTTTTGCCGAACCTCCGGTCTCAGGGAGCGAGGCGGGCGGCGCAGGCGTCGGAGTTCGAGACGCAGCGGGCGCACACGCAAGGCCGCACAACAAAGGAAACCAACGGGTGAGGGACCAGGACATACGACCTCCATGTTTCAATGGACTTGTATGTCTATTTAGATGTTGAGACGGAGAAAATCGAAGGAGGACGCAACAAAAGCAGACGTGCGTCAGGTCGGGCGGCGCCGGTTCGCGGTGTCAATAGACGCAAAACGTCGATAAATACGTTCGTTTGGGGCGTGCTCGATCTCCACGCCTACCGGTCGTCAACCGAAGGGCCTCCGCGCGCCGACCCGTCGCTCCGATGCGCGACGCCCCCTCCGCTCTCTTTTTGCGTCGTATCTCGTTCTTCCCCCGTACGAAAAGATACGTATGCTGCAAACAACAAGAGGCCGCCCACCCGAGCGGCCCCCTCCATCGAACGGCACATGCCGCAGATGTCGCTGCTTACATTTCGACCGAAATGTAGACGGTGCGGTCGTTGACCGGCTGAACAGCACGATTGTTGTCGAAGTAGACCTCGGTGAGCGCATCGAGCTGGGGTTGGTCGAGCGTGAGGACGTTCCCGGAAATCACCCACTGCACCGTCTCGCTGCATGGTGGGGTGGTCAAGGAGCCCTCGTAGTGGATGTATGCCGACAGGTCGACGCCAATCTCACCAAACACAAACTGGTTCAAGTCGTATTCGCCCGCAAGCGCAACACACTCACCAGGTTCGGAGGGAAGGTCTGACCAGCCGGCGTTTGCGAGCCAAGGCGAGGGGGAGTCGACCACTTCAATCAAGACACCCAATACGAGGTATTCGGAGCCGACCTGGTGGACGAAGTGCAGCTCCCCATCGAAGGAATCGCCGCTGATGGTATGCTCGCTGGGCGCATGAAAGTGGAACTGCTTGAGGGGCCAAACGGTGCCATCGACGGTCATGGATGCCGCACTTTCGTCCACTTCATACTCAATCGAGTGGCCATTGTTGATGACGGTGAGTCCGGTGGCGCCGTAGTTGGCGGAAACGCCCGGCAGCTCGCCATACACGGTTGACATCACGTCGATGTTGATAGGGGACTGCTCGTTTCCACCGCAGTCTGGGTCCGTGGCGGACCATCCCGCTTGGTTGGTGTAGTCGTAGGCCTTGGGGGTAGGGCATTCTTCGCCTTCGCCTTCGCCCTCGCCTTCGCCTTCGCCCTCGCCCTCGCCTTCGCCCTCGCCTTCGCCTTCGCCTTCACCTGTGGTCGTGCTGCTTTCTGTGGTTCCCGATTTGCCTTCGGGGTCGCACCCAGCGAGCGTGAGGAGCGAAACGCCAAAAATGATACCGTATTTCATCGACTGGACCTCCAAAATCGTCGCTTGCCTATTCGTTTGTTGACGAAATGACTGGAGTGTTTCTCGCTATGTGTCGATATTTTCCCAATAGCGACGTTTTGCTCCCGTTTTTTGGGGGGAAGCTTCGAAACAGGTAGGCCGCTCTGGGACCCTGCGCCGATGAACGCGAAGGACTCCCGAGAGCGGCCATTTCGACTTAGATAGAATTGACAGGCGGTAGATGTCGCGTTTCCGTTTGCCAACGCGTGCTGCCCGCAGATGGAGTCAGTATCCCTCAATCCACGTAGCAAACTGCGTATCCGCGTAGGTGGTGCCGCTGAGCGTCGATGGCGGTGTTGACGCGCTTGTGTATGTGACCGTCACGCTACCCGAGGCCGCCTCTACCAAGGAAACATTGCTCGTGAGGATGTGGCAGAGCTGGTAGGTGCCGGCGGCCACAGCGGTTGATGCACCCGAAATCGGGAGCGTGTTGTCTCCCGTCGTTACGGCCGTGCTGGTCGACATCGCGACGCGGGCGTTGGAGCTATTGTAGAGCGCCATCGTCGCCGTTGTGGAGCCGCTGTTGAGGCGCATTCCAAAGTCCGTCAACGTGATGGCGCTCGACAAGACCAGCGGTTGACAAAGCAAGAAGTTTGCGCCGTGGCTGCCAAACGAGCCGGTTGTGGTGTAGCCGCTCCCGAAGGGTATGCTCGCCGGAATTGCGCAGGAGTCGTTGTCGCTGCCGGGGGTGCCGTAATCACCCGCGCCATAGGTGCTTGTCGCGACGCACCAGTTGGAGCCGTCGTCATTGCTCGTGGAGTCGAGCATGGTGGGGTCGAGGGACATGCTGTACCCGTTGGGGTCGGGGAACAGCGGCCCGCCGTCGTACGAAACGGTGTCGAAGACCACCGTCTTCGCGCTGCTGGCGGCGAGGCTCACTTCGTCGGAGCCGTTGCCCAGCGCGAAGGAGGAGGGGTAGTCGTAGTTGAGCGTGACGCCACCATTGACGGCCGTATTCCCTTCAACGCCGAAGACGACGTATTCACCGTCCGCCACGACCAAAGAACCGGACACCGTGAACGTGTTGGTTCCAGCGTCGTAGACGTACAGGCCTTCCAAATCGACATCGACGCCGGAGTTGTTGAAGACTTCGAACCATTCGCCAAAGGTGTCGGCCACTGCAAACGGATTTTGCATGATTTCCGTGACGACGAGGTCGCCGGGAGCCAAATCGGCAACGCCGTACATCGCGTCGCTTCCGTCGCAGTCTTGGTCGATGCTATCTGCGGGGATGTCGGTGGCGCCGGGATTGACGCTGAAGGCACCATCGTCGCAGTCGGTGTTGTCGTCGACGGTGCCCGCCGGTGCCGCACAGTACGACAGGCCCGGGTCGTTTTCATCGCCATATCCGTCGGTGTCGTTGTCAACGTACCAGCGGGTTGTCGTGGCGATGTCGAGGGAGGAGTCGTCGTCATCGGTGAGGGCGTCGCAGTCGTTGTCGACGCTGTCACAGACCTCAACTGCGGAGGGGTTGATGGAGGTGGAAAGGTCGTCACAGTCGGTGTTGTCGCTAACGTAGCCAGACGGGACCAGACACGCTTGCTGGGTCCACGAGGCGTCGCCGTAGCCGTCGGAGTCGCCATCCCGGTACCAAGTGCTGCCGGTGGTGGCGTCGAGGGAGGAGTCGTCGTCGTCGGTCAGGGCGTCGCAGTCGTTGTCGATGCTGTCGCAGACTTCGGTTGCTCCAGGATGAATGGCGTCGTTTACGTCGTTGCAGTCGGTGTTCACGGCGCTGATGCCGGGGCCTCCGACGCATGCCTGGACGGGGCTTGCGGCGGTGCCGTAGCCATCGAGGTCGTAGTCCGTATAGAAGGTCAGTGTGGTGCTAATGTCAAGGCTGGAGTCTGCATCGTCGATTAGGCTGTCGCAGTCGTTGTCAATGTTGTCACAGATTTCGGTTGCGCCAGGGAAAATCGTGTCTGCATTGTCGTTGCAGTCGCTCGCGTCTTCCACAAAACCTTCGGGCACGATGCAGGACACGATGATGGCAGCGGGGTCGCCATAGCCATCGGCGTCTGTATCGGCGTAGGACAGGACGCCGGTGCTGCTGTCCAAGGAATCGTCGTCGTCGTCGATTTGTCCGTCGCAGTCGTTGTCGATTTCGTCGCAAACTTCGGCGGCTGCGGGGTTGACAAGTGTTTCGGTATCATCGCAGTCCGAGCTGTCGATGACGTATCCGCTCGGTGCTTCGCAGGCGACGGTGGACTCCTCTATGTCGCCGTAGCCATCGGCATCGTCGTCGAGGAACCACTCGGTTGGGTCGACTGCGTCGGTGTCGACCACATCGTCGCAGTTGTCGTCAATGCCGTTGCAGACCTCTGGTTGGCCGGGGTGAATGTTGGGGTTGGTGTCGTCGCAGTCGTTGGCATTGTCAACATAAGATGCGGGTGCTTCGCAATCTTCCATCGGCATCGACGGATTGCCCGCACCATCGTTATCGTCGTCGGCGTAGAAGGTGGAGGTAACGCCTTCGTCCACCGTTCCATCACAGTTGTTATCGATCCCGTCACAGACTTCGACAGCGCCGGGGTAGATGTCGGCATTTTCTGGTTCACAGTCCGTTTCGTCGGGCTCGCCGTCGTTGTCGGAGTCGTCGCCGGGCTGCGTGGTATTGGTCGTTCCGTCGTTGCCGCCGTCAATCTGCGAGCGGTCGGGTTTCGTGGCGATTTCGCAACCTACCAAGCCAACCAAGAAGAGAAGGGACCAACGCATCATTGTGACCTCGGCAATGGAAGTGGGGGGGCGACACAGGTTCCTGTGCGCGATGATTCGCTACTTGCACTTACAACGCTGGATTGTTTTTCGTATAGTGGTTGGTGCGAAAGTTTCACGAATCCGACGTGATGTTGCAAAAATCGTGGGCGGGAGGCCGAAGGGGATCGTGGCGATTGCGACGCAACGTGGGGAGTCGCGTGGAACAGTAAGGATCGAGGCCTATGGGCGGGACGAGTTTTTCCTTTTTGTGTTTGTCGGGTACGGCGTTTGGGCGAGCTGCGCTCGGGACAGGTCCAAATCCAGGGGCGTCGGCGCTGGTTGACCGGCCTGGCTCTGGCTGCGGCGAGTCGCGAAGCGGCCGAGCCGGGCCGCCTAGCGCTTGCCCAACCGTCGTTCGTCGGGACGCCGATTACAAGCCGGACATCGCGTGCGCGCGTGCGGCTTCCTATGCGACAGGTTCGTATCTTTTTGGAGAATCCTGCTTCGTTGTCCTCAAGTAGACGAAAACAGGGGCGATTGCGTTGGTGTAGGGCTGCGAGTCTGGGCCCGGGGTGATAGATTGCGGAACATGACGTCTTATCAGTACTCCAACGCCGGCATCGACCCGCGAACCGACATCGTCTTTCAGAAGCTGTTCGGTGACCAGGCCAATGAGCGCGTCCTCGTGGCGTTTCTCAACGATGTTCTTCGGTATCCTGCGTCCATCGAGCGAACGGTCGTCAACAACTCGTTCGTATTGTCGGATTACGAGCAGCAAAAGTCGCTCATACTCGACATTCAGGCCACGGATGCCAATGGGCGCGTCCACCGGGTTGAGCTACAGCGAACGGCCGACCCGAGCCTCCAGCAGCGAATGTTGCACGATTGGGCGCGGGTTTACGGCGCGGAATGCAAGCGCGGCGAGGGGTATCGCAGCTTGAGTCCGGTGGTGTCCATTTGGCTTTGCGACGAACCGCCGTTTCCCTTTTCCAAGCGCGCACACTTGCGGTTTTCGATTCGGGAAGTGGAAGACCACTTCTTGTTGCATGGCGACTTCGATTTCCATGTTCTCCAGCTTTCTCGTTGGTCCAGTGGTCAGTTGCCTGCCGGTGAAGCGCGCTGGTTCCGGTTTTTCAACGAAGCGAGCCGGTGGTCCCTTGTGCCCCAAGAGCTCGCTTCTGATGAGCTAGAACAAGCGATGAACGTGCTGCGCTTGTTCCGCAAAGACGACCGCCTGCGTCTTATGTATGAAGCGGAGCTGCGGGCCGAGCGGGTTGCCGCCGACCGCCGCCGCGCAGAGCGTGAGATTTCGGAGCTTCGCGACGGTTTGGCCAAAGCGGTTGCCGAAAAAGACCGTGAGCGCCGTCGTCGGGAAGCTCTCGAAGCCCGCCTGCGTGCTGCGGGCATCGACTTCGACAACGACGATTCCTAACACCCTGCATGGGGTGGGCGGCCCCCCGATACCTTCGTAAAAAGGCGCCCAGGGGACACAATGCTGATTTGGTTGCTGGTTTCTACGTTGCTAACGGCCGTTGCGGCTGACCCTCCCGCTCCTGCGGCTTCGGCGAGTGCTGCACCGCCCGCGGGACCCAGCATCGGCGGCGAGCCGATTTTGCACCAGCCTGTGGTCTTGGGCGCGATGGCCACCGAAGCGGTCACGGGCGCCCTCGATGGCCAAAAGTCGGCCATTCAGGCGTGCTACGACACCCACGGCGCGGCTGGTTTGTCCGGCAAAGTGCTGGTGCGCTTTTCGATTGGAAAAGAGGGCCAGGTCAAGTCGGCCGAGGTCAAGTCCACCTCGCTGCGACACCCGGCGACCGAAGCGTGTGTAGTAGAGGTTGTCAAGGCCACGCGCTTTCCGCAGCCAGGCAAAGGCGGCATCGTGATTGCCAGCGTGCCTTTCGACCTCCCTACCAACTGACCTGCACGGGGTAGGTCACCGGAAAGCCCGCCTCTACGTCATGTGCGGGAAAGTCCGCCTTTCCAATCACGGCGCTTACGCAGTCTGTATAGTCCGCGGGTGCGCCGCCACTGTTTACGACCTTGACGGTTGCAACGGTCCCGTCGCACGAAACGGTGAGCTCGAACGTCATCCCATATGCCTTGGCGCCCGCAGGACGGGGGCACTGGAGGGCAGTTTGGATGACGCCGTTGAGCGCCAGCCGCACTTGGTCGTAGGACAAGCCCTCTGGCTCCCCCCCGAGGTCGGCGTAAAACGGGACACAGGCCTCGGGCCGTGGTTCAGGGAGAGTGTCGGCGGGGGACGCGGCGCGCGCCAAACCCGAAGTCAAGAGGTATAGCCACATGGAGGGGATATAGCCCGGCGGGCCCGTCGCGACCGATGATGCGACAGAGATTTGGTGGGGAGGAATTCCCAATGGGGCGTCGTGGGTGTTTGCGGCGGTGCGTCGCTTTATTTGCGGGGGGACCTCGCGGCGGTCGGATGGTCGTGGTTCGCACGATACGTTGCTATGAAGGTCTATCCGTTATCCTCGTTCACTTGAACCGAATGCGAATGACCACACAAGCGCGTCTTGTGTTGTGCTGCTGTTTGTAGTATACTGTTGATGTGTTCGGGTGTCCATCGGTCCCAACTCTTGTAGAGTACGGCGAGACGAGGATTCTGGGACAGGCGTTCTCGGTGCCGAACCATAAAGTCCCAAAACAAAGCATTGAATGGGCACGCATCGCGCCCCGCGCGCTGCTTCACATCATACCGGCAATCCCGGCAATGATTGGACATACGTTGAATATACGCGCCTGATGCGGCATAAGGCTTGGACGTAAATGTAGGGTCGGCCGCCAGCGCCATGCCGTGAACGTTGGGTAGCTCAACCCACTCGTAGGCATCCACAAATGCGGCCCAGAACCAATGGCTTACCTCGCGGGGGGCGACGCCGAGCAGCAAGGTGAGGTTTCCAAGCACCATCAAGCGCTGGATGTGATGGGCGTATCCATGGTCCCATACGGCATCAAGAGCGCTTCGAACACAGGCTTCCTCCGCCATTTTCGGCTCATAGAACATGCGGGGTAGCGGCGCGTGCGCGTCGAGCGCGTTGGCTTCCCGCAGCGCGGGCATTCTGTGCCAATACACCCCCCGAATAAACTCCCGCCAGCCGAGCACTTGGCGCACGAATCCCTCAACGGAATTGAGGGGAGCTTTGCCTCCTTCGTAGGCGGAAATAGCGGCTTCGATGACTTCGCTTGGTGTGAGCAGGCCGAGATTCAGCGCGGGAGACAAGCATGCGTGCCACAAAAAGGGCTGTCGGTCGACCATTGCGTCCTGGTAGTCGCCAAACAAGCAGAGGCGCTCGTCGACAAACCGTTGTAGGGCGACCAGGGCGTCTTTTCGGCATACGGGCCAGATAAACGGTGTGCTGGGGCCCCATGCGCCGTCCCATGTCGCGACTTCGTCGGCGATGGTTGCTGTGATATTATCAGGCGGGAAGCGTGGTATTTTGGGTGGAACGGTGTTTTTCACGGGCTTGCGATTTTCGGCGTCGAAGCTCCATTTTCCGCCTATTGGTTTATCGCCGTCCATGAGCCAGCCCGTTTGGCGCCGCATAAACCGATAAAAGGTGTCCATTTGTAGGTGCTCGCGCCCCTTCGCCCAATCAGAGAACGCAGCGCGGGAAAGCAAGAAGTGCCCTCCTGGGCCTCCGTCGTCATGGAGGTCGATGGGGACGCCGAAGTCCGCGTCTCGGAGCGCATTGTCGAGTGCCCATTCCCGCGGACGAAGCGCGACCAGCCGGCTGCTTTGGCGCGTTTGAAGGTGGCGCCGAATCCCCTCTACGTAGGTTGGCGCGCGCAACACGGTGACGTCATAGCCGTCTGCCTGCAGTTCTTCGGCGAAGTGGCGCATTGCGGAGCGAACCAGGACGAGCTTTTGGCGATGAAACGGTAGCGCCTTGCTCTTTGCGATGCTTTCGACCAAAACGACGGTGCCATCGGTGGGGGCCTTTGGCACACACGCGAGGCTCGGGTTGAGGTCCCAAGGACCGATGAAATAGGCGGGCAGGCCCGGCGGGAGGGTATGGCATACGGACATTTGCGTTCCTCCGATGGGTCCAGGACGACGGCACCGTGCAGGGGGTTAGTCCAACGGGCGGCGGGGGCCAACTGGCGGCGTGCCGTGCGCACTGAATCGTCATTCATTCCGGCGAGTTTGTCGCATTCGAGATATTTGTTCGCAATCTATCGTCAAGACGACATTTACGATAGACCGCGCGGTTTTCACAGAGCGAAGGCGCGGGACGGAGGTGTGGAAATGTTTGACGAGCCGCCGCAGGAAGGCTGGATACTTGGGCGCGCGCTCGTCTCCCGGCCGGTGACCGGTATGGCTCGATGGCGCCTGTTTGCGGAGTCTCCGAATGCGCGGTCGTTTGCTTGGGTGCGTGGGCTTATGCGTGATGTTGTCGTCATGCTCGATGTTGACGCGAAAAATCCCCGTTTGGGCATCGGACGATGTATACGCGCCAGGGCCTGACGGGCAGGTGCAATCGTGGATGTGGCACGACACGGGCGAGGTGTTTGTAGAAGACTTCTACGAGGCCATTCTGGACGGTGCAGCCAACGACATCGGGCGTGCCGAGAACCACGCCGAAGGCTTTCAAACGTCGGTTGCGGGAATTTGTCGAGAACTTCGGGCCATTCAGGATTCCGGCGCGCGGTACGTAGTGACCACGGACAAGAGTGGCCGTTTTGACGTCAGAATTGTGCGTCCCAATGAAGGCGTAGCCGCGGCGTTGGCACGGGGCATGCTGGACACCATCGGCGCCGGTGACGACCGCCATGCCGAGTGGATTGCGCTCACGCTCAACCAGCTTCCTGCGAGTGGGACGCGTATTCACAGCTCCATTCGCGAGGTGGAGTGGCGGCAGTTCGGGGCGGTGCAGGACCTCCTTCGGATTCGTGGGGGGGAGTCCGTGAAGTTCAAGCAGCCCGGCGTTTCGTTGGAGGCATATTCGGAGATGCTCGAGGTGTTGGTGGTCGCCCTCGAGCGCGACCTGGCGTACCTTCGGGGGTTGGAGTTGGGCGTCCTCGGCGTGCTTTTGGTCGCACAAGGGGCCCACTTTGAAAATCCGTATGCGTTGCCCTCCATCTCGGCCTTGTTGCTTGCAACGCTCGACGACGCAGACGTTCTCGCGCGAGCGCGTCCCGCTTTTGTTCACTGGCCGCCATCTGCCGAGATTCGCGCGGACATTCCTGCACAGGCGGCGGAGATTGTGGCGCGTGTATCGACGCAACCTGCGTATACGGAGTGGCAAAAGGGCGGGGTGGCCGTGCGAGAGCTCAAGGCGTTCGCCTCGGACGCCGGCACGGATTTGCGCGCGTTTGGCGCGCTTTCGGGAATGATGACCGGAGTGGAGGTGGGCGGATTCTTGGGCGGCGGGGCTGTGCCCCTCGATGTTGCCCAGGTGGCCACGACTCTGGCGTCGTCGGCGCGAGAAGGCAGCGCGACGCGTGTTTTGTTGACCACGGCAGCCAGCCAAGCGACGGCCGCCTCGGTTGCCGGGGGCGGGCTCGTATTGGTGACAGACCCGGATTCCATCGCCCGTATCGAGTCCGATTTGCGGAGCCGTGGCTTGTACTGACGCGCGATTTCCTCGTGCACCGCCAACACCCACCTAGCTGCGGCGTCGGGCGAAGAGAGCAACGGTATTGGGCGAGGGCGGTCAGGGGCGAACCGGATGCATGGTCCGGTAGGAGAAAACGAGTCGCCCGTCGATGGGTGGTGTATACCGCAGGTCTCGGCCCTGGCGGGAGACGGGAACGGAAATCACCCGGCCCGTAGATGGGTATGGGGGGGGAGAACTGGTTGCAAAGTGTGTGCATCGTGTGTATACGTCGTGTGTGCTGGGGCCTTTCGCGCCAGTGCGAACCGCCGACGGAGATCTGCGTGGGTGTCACTTCGATTCCGACTCGCCGAAACGGGCGTGGTGACCGCCCATGAATGGCGACACGCTTCTGTGGTACGGCGTGCTGGTGCTGCCCGCGGCGGTCGCGTGTGCGATGGCCGCCTTCAACGCGACAACATGGCCGCGTGGGACGCAATGGGGGGCCGAAGAGCCGGTTCCGACGGTGAGCGCGCTTGTGCCGGCGCGAAACGAAGAAGCCGTGATTGGCGCGACGGTGGCCGCCTTGTTGGCCAGTACGCCACCTGTCTCCGAGGTGATTGTATATGACGATGCTTCCACCGACCGCACACCGGATATTCTCGCGACGTTCACCGACCCGCGCCTCCGGGTAGTGCGCGGAAACGGGCTGCCCGCGGGTTGGGTAGGGAAGCCGCACGCCTGTCACCAACTGGGACAGCACGCGAAGGGCGAAGTTCTGTTGTTTGTGGACGCCGATACCCGCGTGTCGGCGGATGGTGTGGGACGTTTGTTGTCGCTATTGTGCCACCCGCGCTGGGCCGCGGACCTGGTGACGGCGGTCCCGCGGCAGGCTGCAGAGTCGTGGGCCGAGCAGCTTTTGATGCCGTTGCTTCATTTGGTTTATGTTGCGTGGCTTCCAATCGTCTTGGTTCGTGCATCGTCCCATCCGGCATTGCTGGCGGCCAACGGACAACTGTTGATGATTCGCCGGTCCGCTTACGATACGATCGGTGGATTCGCTGCGGTCAAGAACGAGGTGGTCGACGATATGGCGTTTTGCCGAAGGGCGAAGGAGCTCGGCTTGTCCGTTTGGTTTGCCGATGGGCACGAAATGGCGACTACGCGGATGTATTCGTCGGGTGTCGAAATATGGAAAGGTTTCTCCAAGAATTTGTATGAAGGGGTGGGTGGACATCCGCTCTCGCTCATGGGCGTCATCGGCCTGTTGTTGGGTACTTGGGTGGCGCCCTGGATGGCGATGGTTTATGGATTTGTAGTTTCCGTTGAAGTGTGTTTTATTACGGGTTTGTTGGGGGCGATTCTGGGCGTGCTGACCCGCGCAATTCTGGCTGTGCGGCACGGCCATCGCGCCTGGAGTGTAGTCGCGCACCCATTTGCCGTATTGGGTTTGGTGGGTATCGCCGTAAACTCGTTTTTGTGGTCCCGACGGGGGCAGATTGTTTGGGCCGGCCGAACGTACGCGGCCCGTCCCCGTCGAGGAAATGGATGACTCCCGATTCCACACCAACATTTCCGCCGCGGCCCGCGTGGGCGCTCGGCTTGTTTCGTTGGGTCGCGCGGCGAAAGCTCGGCTTGTTGGATGGCGTATACGTTCGCGGTTTACCGGAGTTGCGCGCAGCTTTGGAAGAAGGGCCGGTCGTACTCGCACTTACGCACGCTTCTTGGTGGGACATCCTCCTCTTGTTGCACCTCGACGCAACGCTTGGCGTAGAGTCGCGGGCGGCGATGGACGCGAAGAACCTCAAGAAGTTGCCCTATTTTGGCTTGGTGGGGGCCGTGCCGTTGGACCGAAGCGACCGCGCCCAGGCGCAAGCCGACCTTCAACGGATGGCGCGCTGGCTCGACCGCCCGCGGCGCTTGCTGTTTATCTATCCGCAAGGTCGGCACCGCCCTACTGGCATCCGCCCCCTCGGCCTACGCCCTGGCGTACAAGTGCTGGCAGGGCATGCCGGAGTTCGGGTGGTTCCCGCTGCCGTACAATACGGCTTTCGAGAGGCAGAGCAGGTCACGGCGGTGCTCACCGTCTCCCCACCCCTCCCGACACCCTCAGACGTGCAGGGAGACTGGCTGGCGGCCCTCGAAACGGCACTTGTTGGTGGCCTCGCGGCAGGAGACCAATTTCTGGATGCAGGGGACCCCTCGTACACGCTGTGGGTCGCGAGTCGGCAACACGTCCAGCAGGATGGCTTGGCAGCGCGTATCTTGGGTCAGTTTGTGCGCTTTGTTTATCGGAGGCCCCATGGCTGACGTGGTGGTAGTGGGCGCCGGCTTGGGTGGCTTGGCCGCATCCATCGAGCTTGCCGCCGCCGGACATTCGGTTGTGGTGCTTGAAGCGGCCTCGCGCGCAGGAGGCAAAGCGGGCACCGTGATGGTGGATGGCGTCGAGCTTGACACCGGTCCAAGCGTGTTGACGATGCCGGAAGTCTTGGGCGGACTGTTGGGGCGGGCGGGAATGGCGCTGGGGACGGACCTCAGGTTGCGCAGTCCTGACCCCGCCTTTCGGTATCGCTGGCCCGATGGCACGGTGTTGGACCTTCATCCCGAGGTTGAGCGCAGCCTGGACGCGGTGGGCGCTACCTTGGGTGCGGACGCGCGCGATGACTTGGAGCGGTTCCTCCAATACGCTCGCCGCACGTGGGATGTCGCTGCGCCACGCTTTGTGATGGGTCCGCCTCCTACTTTTGGTCAGATGCTAACATTGGGTTGGCAGGCCGTAGTAGAGCTGTTGTCCATCGACCCGTTTCGTACGATGAATGGTGCCGCACGACGTTTGGTGCGAGAACCTCGCTTGCTAGATGTATTGCTTCGGTATGCGACCTACAATGGCTCCGACCCCCGCCGCGCGCCCGCCACCCTCCATTGTATTGCGCATGTGGAAGTCGCCCTGGGCGGGTTTGGCGTAGAAGGGGGAATATACCGCATCGTCGAGGTGTTGTTGGCCGCCGCAGCGCGCTTGGGGGTGCAGGTGCAGACGGGCGCGCGGGTGTCGTCGCTTCGGTTGTCTTCGGGTCGGATTGCGGGTGTGCGCCTGGATGGGGGCGGGGAGCGGAGCGCGGATGCTGTCGTAGTCAATGCCGACGCCGCGCACCTCACGGGGCAACTCTTGCCGCCGGACCTTTCGCATGGTCTGCCGGTGCGGGGAACGCCGTCTATGTCGGGTTGGACGGCGCTCTACCGCGCCCGTCGGGAAACCACGCCCCGGCCCGCCCACGAAGTGTTGTTTCCCCAGCGCTATCTCTCTGAGTTCGTCGACATCTTCGACCGCGACGATGCCCCCCACGACCCCACGGTCTATATTTGTGCCCAAGAAAGTTGCCATGGGAGACGCGGATGGGAGCACGACGAGCCGCTGTTTGTCATGGCGAACGCACCTGCGGAGCCAGAGGGGGCGAGTCGGCCGACCGCGGTGTGGGAGGCGTTGGCCGACCGTGTCAGGGAGCGCCTGTTAGACGCCGGACGTTTGCAATCGGGCGACAGACAAGTTTGGCAGCGGACGCCAGCCGACCTCGCTGTGCAGTTTCCGGGCAGTCGCGGCGCGCTGTATGGCTTGGCCTCGAATAGCCCGTTCTCGGCGTTTTGGCGTCCTCCCAACGAAGCCAAGAAAGTACCGGGGCTCTATTTGGCTTCGGGCAGCGCGCATCCGGGCGGCGGAATGCCATTGGCCATGTTGTCGGGAATTGCTGCCGCGAATGCGTTTTCGATGCGTGGCTGAGCGGGACCGGCCACGGGTGGAAGAGGAGCTCCGCGCTATCTGCGGGGCGCAGACCTCTTCACCCGAGCGTTCCTCCGCGGGGCAACTGCTTTTAGAAGCGCCACCACATACGGATATACGGAATGGGATAAACCGAGGGGAGGTTTTCGCCGACACCGAGGAGTTCTGCGACGTCCTGGAGTTCAGCGAGGCCCCAGTTGGTCATGTCGACGCCGAGCGCCAATCGATAGCGGTCCCAGCCATGATTCCATGCTGCGCCGCCCTTGAACACGAATGTGTCGGAAATGGCCGACTTGATGTCGGACTCGAAGCGAAAGCGGAAGGTTGTCTTTTCATTGGGGACGAGGTCGTAGCTGAGGTGGAGCGGTACGGAAAGGCCGCTAATTTCCAACGATTCGCCGTTACCCAAGCCCTCAATGACAATCTTGGAGTAGTTGATACCCAAGCTGGCATTGAATCGGTTTGTCTTTTGGCCACCGAGCGTAAAGGTAGGCTTAAGGCCCACCAGATAGCCGCCCGACCAGTAGTATGCGGCCTCACCCGAAACCGACAGTGCGTTTTCGTCGCTTTGCATAATTGCATATTCAGCGCTGACGTTTGCGCCGGAAATCCACCCGAGGGCGCTGGTTCCCACCTGCAGCTCTTCCGTGATGCCGCGATAGTATTGGGTGCCGAGGTAAAGCTGGTTGGTTCCGGCACGCAGAGTATGCGCGGTGTTGTCGAACTCGCCGGAAATCAGATTTGAGCCCTCATCGGCAAGTGCGGGAGAGGAGGCGGCCAATAACACGGCGGCGGAAAGCAAAACGGGTGTGCGATTCATGGAATGACCTCTTCGAATAGGGAACATGCTGGGTATGCCTATCCCCAAATTTTGTCAATGAAAGGACTGGTTCGCGTCACTTTCGCTACGATCTCGAAGGAACGCGAACCGTTGCGCATCAACATCCGTGTGCCACAACATCGAAGGATAGTGGTTCGACGTTGGCTCCCCGAACTGAGCGGCGTCCGTGGACCTTGACCGGCGAAACAGGGAGCGCGGCAGTTCAGCGATACGGTGAAACAGGGGAGCTGGCCCCCCGTCTATGCGCACGGCGAGAGGACTTCGTACGCCCAAGAGAGGAGCTGGTCTCAGATTGGACCGTCGTGCTGGCGCCTTCGTTGGCGTCGAAGCCGACCACGTCGGGGCTTCGCCTTGGTGTCTTGCGGCGAGATGCGTTGGGAGCGCGGTGCCGGAGCGCGGCGTCGAACACGTACACGCATGAGTAGGAGCGAGAGAACCAACAGGAGACCACCGCCCACGCGAACGCCCAGAGGCAATACAACGTGCAGTGCAGGCGTTTCTTGGGTAAACAGGCGCTCCGTCTCTTCGGATGGCGCGCCTTGCGTTTCATTGGCAGCCCCATACGTAGGTGTCATTGGGCTACCAATACCCGTCTTTGCGTACTTGCGCATGCTGTGCAGGGTTGAGTGGTGCGCGGGAGGATGGGGGACCCATTCGGGCTGTGAGTTGCTGCCCTGTAGCGTGCAGCGTAGCATCGGTGTCGGATGTCTTTGTCCACACGTTATTTTCTCGGCTCCAGCCGACCTCTTCAACCATCTTGCTGCTCCGAAATGCCACTTGTGCCGCCCGGCCGTGCCAAACCAAAAAAGCCATGGGCGTCCGAAGTCCGCCCCTTATGCCCATGCCCGTTGCAACCGATGGTGCATCACGGCTTTCACGAAGGTCGTGCCCATCCGTCTGGGAGGGAATCATTGCGCCCGCCAGAGATAGGAGGGTTATCGCGAGGTCCGTATGCGAGGTTGTATTGGAAACTTGCTGTCCGGCATTCTGATTTTGGGGAAGGTGAAGAACGAGGGGAACGTGTAGAACCTCGGGAACAAACAGGCCTTGGTGGCCGATGGCGCCATCTTCGCCAAGCGCTTCGCCGTGGTCGCCCACGATAGCGACGACTGCATCGTCGGCGAGACCCTCCGAACGGAGGGCCGCCCACAGCGCACCCACTTGCGCATCGGCGGTGAGAACTGCGGATTGGTAGGCGGCCTCTAATGGGGCGCGCAACGTTGGGTCAGCGGCCATCGCACGCATCAGGGCGGCGTCATGGGCTACTTGGTCCGTGCCGTCGGATGCGCCACGTGCCCACGTTACGAGGGCAGAGGGTGCACCCGCGGTATCGCCCAGACCATAGGGTATATGCGAATCCTTGATATGAACCAATGAAAACACCGGCTTATCGCTATGTGCTATTCCTAACACCAAAGTGTCGATACAGTCAGCAGCATCGCCGGATAGCGTTCCTTCAAAGCCTTTCTCCAAGCCTTCTCCTGGCCGAAGTGTCGCGAGAATGGGCGTATGGTGGTCCAGCGACAGGGCTGGCGTCCATCGACAACCGGATGTGACTGGCCCCGAGGACGGCGACGGAAGCACCATCACGCGGCGATACCCGTAGATTCCGAGGATGTCGGGTAGCGTGGTGATGGCGTTGGTTAGGGTGTCTCCGATGTCGCGAAACCCAGCAAGGGCCGGAATTTGGCCGGTCAGTAGCGCGACATGGGCAGCCGTGGTGGTCGTGCCATTGCTCCAATGGTCGGAAAACGTGATGCTCGAATCCGCGATTTCTTGCAGGTGCGGCGTGCCGCTCGTCTGCGGGTGGCTCCGGTCGGCGCGAAGACTGCACACGGACACCAAGACAATGTGCGGGGCTGAAGGACGCGAAAGAGAAGGAGTCCAGCCCGCCCACGCGAATGGGTGCACGCCAATCGCCAGTACCAGACCACAAAGCGCGGAGGTTGCGAAGCATGGAAATCGGAGGCGATGCATAGAGAACGTGGGATCGGCGTATTTCGCGCAAGGGGATTCGGCTTGGTAGAGTCCACAGGGTATTCACACATTCCAATTTTGACAATTGATAGAGGCATATTTCGGCATGTACGAGCGCCGCGTAGCCCTCCGGCATCGGGGGCCTACCTTCACTCTTGGTGCGTATGGATCGACCGCATGCACGATTTGGAGGTCGCGGAGCCGTATTCGTCAGGCGCGACCTTTGAATACAATTTTGGTTGTACTCCGCGCGAGGAGATGTGCATTCGGGCTGTTTTGTGGTTCCCATTTTTGGGTCCACCTGTGGTATCGAACGCGTTGGCGTGTTTTGCTTGAACCGACTTGTTGTGATTGATTCGCACATGAACCCTCCGCGTCCCGCTCGATGTTTGCCCCGTGAACGAACTGAGGCTTTCTTGGTTGGGCTTGTCGTGCTCGTTTTGTTTCTGTGGCCCGCCAGCTGGACGCAGGACATCGTACTGGGCCACCCGCGCAGCGAAACGTCCAACCACTTGTGGATGTTTTGGCGGGAGTTGGATGGGCGTTCGCCGCTGACCAACCTACCTGATGGATTACCGATACCGTTGATGGACCCCATCAACTTGCCCATTTATGCTTTGGGTGCATGGTTTTCGCCTGCTATTGGCTGGCTTGGGTTGCGTATTTTTTCGACTGGGCTTGCATTGGCGGGCGGGTACCAGTTGTGTCGCCGGTTTGTCGGCGCGCGGCCGGCCATTGTCGGAATGGTGGCAATCGGCGCGTCGCCCATTCAGGGGAGCTTGCAAGAAAACGGACTTACCGAGCTTTGGACGATAGGCTGGCTATGTTTCCACATCGCCTTTTTGGTGGATGTCGCTCGGGGCGCGGGCTGGCGTAGAGGGGTCGCCGCTGGCGTAACGCTCGGCTGCACGGCATTGTCGGGATGGTATATGGCGACCTTTGCGCTGCTGCTCGAGCTTCCGATGGTCGGTTGGCTTTGGTGGCGACACAGGCGTTGGCTGCTGGTGGCCCAAGGCGGCGTGGCGGCGGCGATGGTGGGGCCCAGTTTATGGGGATACTTGCAGGTTCGGTCGTTTTGGTCGGGACGATTGACCCAACACGCTGCCGAGGCTCCGCCTCCCAATGAACACTGGTCCACCGTCAATCAGTTGGGCACCGACGTTATCAATCTGTTTACTCCGCACTTTGAACCTATCGACCCCGCCCGGCTGTTTTATTTGGGTTGGGTGCTGATTGCGCTCGCGGGCTTGGGTGCGTGGCGACGTCCCCGCGCATCCCTGCCGTGGTTGGCCGCTGCTGCGGGCTTTGTGAGTCTATCCTTGGGACCCTGGCCGGCAGCGGGCGGGCATCGCTTCGGTGTTGCTGGCCCCGCTTGGTGGTTGGTCGAAGTCTTCCCGGTATTACAAAGTGTGTCCCATTGGGAGCGTGCAGCGCTCTTTGTTATGCCAGTATTGGGTGTCGTGGGGGCGATAGGGGTTCATGCGTCCCCACGCCTACATCGTTTTGCGCCGGTTTGTGTATTGTTATTGTTGGCGGACTCTTTGGGCGCTTCCGGTGCGTATTGGCCGCGAATCGGGTTTATGTTGCAGTTGCCCGATGGTTTTGGCGCGTTGCGTGGCAGCGCAGGACTCATTGAAATCCCGTTCGACAACAGGGTCGAACGTACGCCCGGCGATGTTGCGCGCGCCTACGACCTCTGGCAGATTCTTCATCAACGTCCCGTCTCGGAGAATTATGAGGGAACGGACGCTCTGCTTGCGCGTTCACGATTTGTTGCTGCAATTCACTATGCATGTCGCTCAAAAGAGTCGATGCCAGAAGATTTGTTGCCAAACATGGATACCTTGTATGTTGGTCCGCCTGTTGGTACTGTATTGCGGTCGGAGTTCAAGCAGCTCCGATTGTGGGGATACGACGAGATTATTTTGCATCGTGAACGTTGTCCCCAGCATGCGGATGCGTTGAACCTACTCAAAGACATCCTCGGTCGGCCGACGGGGCGGGCTGGCAGCGACTTGGCCTGGGTACTACCCACCGGGGATGAAGAAGTGCAACCCCGTGATGCACGTCGCGGGCGGATTCCTTCTGCTACGCCGAGAAAAGAATAGCTCCGGGTGTTGTGGGTAGGTTTCGAACTCGACAACAACGAGACCCTTCGCGACTTCAACCTGCGAATGGGGCAACCTTTGGTAATATCTACGGTAGATAGGCACCGCGGGAGGCCGCATTCATTGTGGTCGCAATGGTTGACCACATGGAATAGAACCCGCGGTGAAGGGATTGGACGAACACATGTTACGGCAAAGTGAGGGCGTTGAATCTCGGCTGTAGGGTGGCTCCTTCGTAGGTCGCGATGTTTTTATTTGCCCTCTACTCCCGCCTTGCGGCCATTGGAATGTAGGATTGTGAGTATGGCGACGCTGCTCGCCCGGCCCAGGGGTTGCACAACACTTCGCGGTGAGCCATATATACGCAGCTATCGGCCGCTTCGTCGTCCACTTGTTGTGCTGTGGTCGGTTCCCCGTATCCGTGCCGAATGGGCTACGGGGGAATGCAACGTCGGTCCCAACAGCGAAGGAGAGCCGGGCGACTACGGTATGGTCTGTCTTGACGCCAATGGCGATAGGTTTGGAGGCGTGACTTTGGGCGAGGCGAGCGGTGACGGCCTGGATGGCTATGTGGCGGACGCTTCCGCCGGTGGCGACCCCACAGCGAGGGCCTATCTGTTGGCGGTTGCGGTTTGCGTTGCACGCGACTCCAACGATGACGTTGGCAGAGGCCGATATAGCGAAACCTGCGAACGCAAGCGGACCGACGGCTTCAACACCTCTTTGTGAGGGTCCGTGCGGCGTCGAGCCGACCGAGACGTTTGAACGTTCGCGCGCCACCGTCGCCGTCGACTTGGTTTGTGTCGCAGAAGTGCCTCGCTGTGTGTTCACCATCGACAGTCCAGAGCGCGTTCTGGCGGACCTTGCCAACGCCAGTTGCATAGGTGTGTTTGGGCTGACGAACCCTGCAGCGCTTGAACGTCTCGGTATCACAGCCATAGAGCGCATGGAAGCGTTGGTGGTCGCAGACAGAACCGCTCTCGTATCGCTCACCGAGGGAAGGCGTGGATGGATTGCGAGTGAACGCAGAGATGCGTTGGTAATGATGGGCCACGAAACGTTGGGATATCTGGATTACAACGCGGCGACCGCTGTAATCGGTAGCGTGCGCCTTCTGGCGATCGTTGGTTGGAAAGACTTGCGGGGTCCTGTATGGAAAAGGAGCGAAGGTTTCAGGGGCTTTGTCATTTGCAACAACGCGACGCTGAGGCGTGTGACTTTGCCCACGGTGCCTACGACGTACGCCCCTTATGCTGAGGACAATGCATCCTTAGAACCCGTCTTGCTATCCATTTTTCATCCAACCGCATCGGTTCAGTTTATCGACAACCCCTCGCTTTTGGACTTGGATGTTGATTCGTTGGATGCGGTATCCGACGAGATTTCGGGTATAACAAATCTCGCCATATAAATAGCGGCTGCCCCCAACTTACAAATATTATACGCAGCCGCCGATGGCTTTCTGCTCTCTCGCCGCCGCGGGAATGAGGATGACAATATGTCGACGTGTTGACAATCCGTCATGCGGTGTGACGATATGTCAGTTCACTGCTGTGACAACTTCGAACGTCGAAGGGTTGCGCGCGAGCCTTCCCCTGCGCGGTGGAACAGCTCGCGTTGACAGCGTGGTGTTCGGTGCCGAATCGGGCGGCGAAGTGCTCGTTTTGCGCGGCAAGCACGTTGGAAGCCACGGGTGAATCGGACGGACCCTTGGCTGCGGCGGGTCTGAACGTCCGGGTGAAAAAAATGACGTTTTGCGTAGACTGTTCCTTGTAGGAATGTGCTAGCCTGGGCGGGCAAGAGCACGCCTGCCCGTCCTCCTGTTCGGCGCGCCCGTTGTGCGGAGTCCCATGCAGTTTTTGTGGCTGACCCTTAGTATCGCGCATGCATCCGCTTTGGCGCCGCACGCGTCCACGGGGCAGGGGCCGGTGGAGCAACCCCTCGACCTCCGGCCGCTCGAAATCGCCGTCGAATCGGCGTCGGCGGAGTTTGGTGTGCCGAGCGAGTTGTTGTTGGCGCTTGCGTGGGAGGCGAGTCGTTGGGATGCTTCAGTGGTTCGACAATGGGGTGGATATGGGCTCTTTGACTTTCGAGAGCCGGACATTGGCGGTGGTCCCAACATCGAAGATGCAGCGGTGGCCTTGGGGATAAGCCCCGACGACATCCGGCACTCCACGCTCCATCAGGTGCGCGCAGCGGCAATTTTGTTGCGAAACAGCGCGGCCATCGGCCATGGCGGTGCGGCCCCTCCCGCCGACGAACTTTCGGCGTGGGTTTCGGCGGTCGCTCGATTTTCAGAACGGCATGAGCCAGCACTCCAAGACCTTTTTGTGCAATATGTATTCTCAACGATTGCGGAAGGGGTCGCGCGAGATGGTTTGGTGCTGTCGCCACAATATATCGACTTTCCGACTCGTCGCGCGCTCCCTCCGCCGCCGACTGCTTGCGACTATAGCGGTTGTTACCAGTTTGTGAACGCTAGCACTTCCAACTACACCAACGCAAGTCGTGTTGCGTCCGATATCGACTATGTCGTCATTCATACTGTACAAGGGAGCTATTCGGGCTGTATTTCGTGGTTTCAAAACTCTTCGGCGAGTGTGTCTGCGCATTATGTGGTTCGTAGCAGTGACGGACAGGTTACGCAGATGGTGCAAGAGCAGGATGTCGCGTGGCATGCCGGCAACTGGGATTACAATCTCGCCAGCGTCGGTATTGAGCACGAAGGCTACGTGGATGCTCCGTCTACCTGGTACACCTCGGCGATGTACGCTGGTTCGGCGGCGCTTACTGCCGATATCGTCGCGCGCAACGGCATTTCCGCCAGCCGTAGCACCATCATCGCCCACTCTGAGGTTCCCGGCGCCACCCACACGGACCCCGGCTCTGGTTGGGACTGGGACCTCTATATGGACCTTATCACAGGGGGCAGCGTTACCGGTGAGTTGACCGGTGTGGTCGCAATTTCCGACATCTATAGCGGCGAACGCCTCCCTGGTGCATCGGTTTGGATTGCGGAAACAGGGGATGAGTCGGTCGTGGATGCTGATGGTTACTATTTCTTTGGTGATTTGCCCCTTGATTCTTACACCGTTTGGGCCAGCCAGCCTGGGTATGTCGACGGGTCGTGCACCAAAACCATATCTTCGGGCACCAACTGGTGCTCTATCGCCCTCGAACCAGACCCCGACTGGGAACCGGGCGACACTGGCGATGTCCCCGTCGATAGCGGCACGTCCGTAGACGACCCGCGTGAAGATATACAGCGCGACGAGAATGAGGCGTCGCCCAGCCTCACCTGGACCGGCGGAACCTCACCCGGTACCGCGCATGGGCTCGACACGTTGGATGGCGGTTGTGCGACCGTATCGAGCGGTTCGGCGGCACGCTGGTGGGGCGGGCTTGTGGTTTTGTGCGGACTCGTCTGTCGGCGGCGTTTCTCTGCGTAATCGGCGGTGCAGCGGGAGCCTTGTCGCTCGTGTGCTTGCCGTAGGCGGTCGGATCGATGGCAGGGAAACTCGTCGCGGATGGGGCTAGAGCAGGACGGTGCCTGCTTGTTGCGCGCAATCGACTGCCTGGCTTCGCACGGCGAGAGCGACAGAAAATGGGCTTCTGCAGTCGATTGTCAGGGTATTGTTTTGGGGCTGTTGCCGGAAGATGGTAAGAAGAGGGTGGCAGGTGGAAGTGCGGGTCGGCAACACTTCCCCCAATCAAGAATTCTCGGAGTGAGACATGCGTGCATCTGTATTGTTCCTGTTGTCTGGTGTGTTGACCCTTGCTGCCTGCGAAGGCGCTGCCGGTAAGGATGGCGCTGCGGGCGCCGATGGCCAAGATGGTGCGCCGGGAGCCGATGGTGCCCCGGGCTCGGACGGGGCGCCCGGCGAAGACGGCGTTCCAGGTGAAGATGGCGATCCGGGTGAGGATGGTGCGGATGCATCGGAAATCGACGGCGACAGCGACGGCGTGAGCCTGCTCGATGACTGCGACGACGACGACAACACGATTGGCGCACCGATGATGTATTACATCGACTACGACGGCGATGGCTACGGCTACGCTGGCGTGGCCAACCTGTTGTGCGAGCCGATGGCTGGTTGGGTCGACAACATGGACGACTGCGACGACCTCGACAGCGACATCAACCCTGCTGCGGTCGAAGTCTGCGACTGGATTGACAACGACTGCAACGGCGACATCGACGCCGACGATGCTGGTGTTGACCTTACCGATGGCGTCGAGCTCTACATCGACCTTGACGCAGACGGCTACGGCGACGACGGCGTCGCGACGGTGCTCACCTGCGAAGGCACCGCTGGATACACGGACATGCCTGGCGACTGCGACGACTTCAGCCAGGCTGTCAATCCCGATGCCGAAGAAATCTGCGGCAACGGAATCGACGATAACTGCAACGGCTCGCCGGATGCATGCGGTTTGGCCCCGGTGGGTGACGTGACGCAAGCCAGCGTGACCTTCACGGGAACCAGCGGCAATTATGTCGGCCAGGCAGTTTCCGTCGGCGAC
This sequence comes from uncultured Enterobacterales bacterium, assembly GCA_964502005.1. Lineage (GTDB taxonomy): Bacteria > Myxococcota_A > UBA796 > UBA796 > UBA2385 > CAJWOS01. Next base: position 1,761 of record CAZCUX010000030.1, on the reverse strand, counting down.
TTCAACGCCGACGGCTACGACGACATGCTGATTGGAGAGGAGTATAACCGCACCTCGGCAGGCTCCGCGTGGGTGGTCTATGGTGGCACCTCGGTGGCAAGCACGGCACTCTCCACGGGTGCAGATGCGGAGTTCTACGGAACCACCTCGTACGACTACTTCGGCTTTGCGCACGCCGCCGGCGACCTCGACGGTGATGGCTATGACGATGTCGCCATTGGTCACGAAGACCTCAACACCGTCTGGATTGAGTACGGCTCCGCGACCCCCTGGTCCGGTGCCAACGACCAGACCACGATGGCCGCCGGCATCGGTATGACGGGCTCCAACGACTTTGGCAAAGCGGTTGTCATTCCGGGTGACTTGAACGGTGACGGTATCGACGACCTCGTGGTCGGTGCCGTAAGTCCCAACACGCTCTCGACTGGCAAGGGGGATGTCTTCATCTTCTTCGGTGGTTCGACCCAATGGTCCGGCTCGGTGACCGGCAGCACCGCCTTCAACGTGCGCGTCACCAATAGCGTCAACAATTCGAGCGACTACTTCGGCAACTACTCGTACACCATGGGCGCCGGCGACTTCGATGGCGATGGCATCGACGACCTGACCATCGGCGCCTACGGCGTGGACACCGTTGTCAGCGCAGGCGGTGAGGCCTATGTCATTATGGGCAGCGCGTTGTTGTCGGGCACCATCGCCAGCAGCACGGCCGATTCGATCATCCGCCCCGATATCACTTCGGGCGACTCCTACCTTGGCTCTTCCACCGGCACAGCAGGCGACTTCAACGGCGACGGCTATGAGGAGTTGGCCATCGGTGGTATCTGGTATGACAACGCCGCCTTCGACGCCGGTGTTGCGGCTGTCTTCTATGGTTCGGCATCGGGCTTTTCGGCTACCATGACCGTCGCCGATGCGGACCTCATCATCGAAGGCGCCGTGTCCTCCGACTACCTGGGCAAGTCACTCGACAGCATCCCCGATTTGGACGGCGACGGCGACGACGAGTTTGTGGTGTCCGCCTCCGGAGTTGATTCGGGCGGCCTCGCTTCTGGTGCTGTCTACGTGTTCTACGGCAACAACTCGACGACGGGGCGGGTGAGCGCCAGCACCGCGGACATCACCATCAATGGCGTTGCAGCCTATGACTACCTGGGGAGCTATGGGCTCACCAGCGGCGACATCGACGGCAACGGCGCAACTGACCTTTTGGTGGGCGCGTATGGTGGTGAGGCTGTCTATTCCTTCCCGATGGGCGGGTTCTGATTTCACCTGACCAAGCAGGGCTCTTCGCGGAGTTGGTCGCTTGGTAAGGTGCTTGGCTTGCGGCCTGTGGTGGGAGTTCGTGTGGACCCCCTCCACAGGCCGTTTCCGTTCACGGCTTCGCTGTGTGCTGGAAAACGATCTCGCAGCATACGCAGTGTTGATGGACATTTTCGCGGATGATCGACACGGGTGCGGTTGGCAGGGACCGGTTTTCGGACGCATTTTCCCTTGACGGGGCGGACTCGATTCCATAAAGGGCGGGGGCTTCGCTGGGATGCCTCGCGAAGCGATGACACTGCGCGTTCGTTTTCGAGTATCTTCCTCGATTACAGCACAGCAGCCCAAGTCCTTCCACAAAAGGATTTTGCCGGCGCGCTTTAACGGTGCGTTGGGCTTTATTTTGCGTATAATGGTCCTTGGCCGTTAATCGCGAAATGAAAGAAAAAAAGAGGTTGCACTCTCCGAGTCACCTCGATAAAGAAGAAAAACCAAAAG
>CAZCUX010000029.1:0-96467 GCA_964502005.1 uncultured Enterobacterales bacterium | reverse complement strand
CTGAATCGCGATTCAGGGGCTTGCGGATGGCTTGGGTTCTTGGCTTCTTGGTTGCCAGGGCGGCCTCCTTTCGTCCAGACTCCGAGGGAGGGGGCTCCCTCGGGCTCTCCCCGGTGGGGGTGGGCTCCCGCTTCGCGTACGCGACACCCCCACACCCCCCTTTTTCGCTGCATTCTTGGTTGGGGGCGGGTTGGCTTGTGTCATGGGCTTTGGGCGTTTGTTTCTTGGGCTGAATCGCGATTCAGGGGCTTGCGGATGGCTTGGGTTCTTGGCTTCTTGGTTGCCAGGGCGGCCTCCTTTCGTCCAGACTCCGAGGGAGGAGTCCACCGCTTCGCGTGTGCGACACCCACACACACAACTTTTTCGCTGCATTCTTGGTTGGGGGTGGGTTGGCTTGTGTCATGGGCGTTGGGCGTTTGTTTCTTGGGCTGAATCGCGATGCTACGGAACATACCAACGATAGCCCAACACAAACCGCAACAAACCAAGCCAACATCCTACAGAAAAACCAACCCGAAGCAACACCCACAGTCAACGGGAGGAGGGCGCTCCCGAACCCTCAAGCATCGACCAACAAGACATCGGGAAGGACGCGGTACAACTGCCCTCGCCGCGGGGGCGACTTCTCGTCGCGTTCCAACAGCCGCAACACGGGGCCTGCGCCATCCCCCAACCCACGTGCCGTCGCCCGCAGCTCCGCTGCACCGGCGGGCGCGCCCAGCGCATCCTCTATGCGCGCCGACCATCGCAATAGCTGCGCGCGGCGATACGGCACGAACTCGACCTCCAAACCGCGTTGCAATCTCTGCCGCGCAAGGTCGGGGTCCGCGTCGGACAACGCGGCCAATGCACCCAAGAACTGCAGGTGCGGCTCCTTGGGCGCAAGCTCCGCCGCGCTGTGCAGCCGATTGCGCACCTGCCGCGCGGGACCGCCTTCTACCTCAAGCCGCGCCGCTTCGACATAGGCCGCTTCAGCCGCTGCCAGGGGGCTTTCGGGAGAAGCGAGCGGGATGTCCACCGCCTCGACAAGCCCCGGCGCGCCGTCCCACGACCACGGCACGGTGCGCCAAGGAGACCGGCTGGTCGGCGCTCGGCCGGCTGCGACGCGCACCTGCCCGAGAGCAGGCTCCACGACGACGCTTTGTACGGTAATCGGCGACACAATACAGCTGCCGGTGCGTCGGTCGGCGGGGTCGTCGGCGGGTGCAGCGGGGTCCCAGGTGGCCCCCAGCAGCTCTTGCAAGTCCTCGGCGCTCAGGCCGCCCCGCCGCGCGGTGCGTTGCAGGCTCTCGAAGCGCGCGTCCGAGTCGATGGTAAACCCGTCGCTCGACACGACCTCGCCTTTCGCCAAGGCCGCGTCTTGGTACCGGTTGGTGCAGGCATGAAACGTACGCGTGCCAGGGTCCACGACCGCAACGGCGCGCCCCGTGGTTTCAATGACCACCGCACGCTGCTCGTTGGCCGAAGACACCAACAGGCCCCACGTCGACGACGAACCCAATGTTTTGGCGATGTCGATGGCATCCGCGATGCTTCGCGCGCGCCGCACAATCTCGTGGCCCAGGTCTGCAATACACACACCATCGGGGTCTGTGTCAACATGCATTCGCGTATGTGCCGAAACTGTGATTCCCGCTTCGTTGAACCCAGTGACACCCGGGAGGTCCACTCCCAATGAGGTCACAAAACCGTAGCGCACACCTTCATCGGGTGAACAAAAAACCACAGTGGGTGCGCTGTCCCATACCCCAATTCCCGGAAAGTCAAAGTTACGCGCATGGCGGAGGGTGCCATCAACGGACGCTTCCCCCCACACAGCGAGGCTCGAGCACATTCCGATGCCCGGCGTTTGAAGCCCGGTAATCGAGGGCATCTTCATGCGTGCGAAGGTAGACACGCCGTTTTGGAACACATCCATCACGGTGAGCCAGCGCACGACGTCCATATCGACGCCGGACTCGCGCATTCCTGCTTCCGACCGTCGCACCAGGGACTCGAAGCTGCGGAGGCGTCGCGCATGGAGCCGGTCTGCGGCCGCGGCGAGGAATGGCTGAAACACCGCGCGCACCGCTGGCCGTACGCTGTGGTCCATACGCAGGGTCAACATTCTCCCGGCCATCTGCGGGTAGAACGTCGCCAGGTCGGGGCGCCCACCGCACGACCGGACGATGGCGCCATGCTGTCGGCCCATCTCGGCCTCGTTTCCGGCCAATCGAAGTATCCGAAGCGTTTGTTCGGCCATCACGCACCTCGCAGTCGATGCCGAGGCCCTATCCGGTTGCCCGCGATTTGGGAGCGCCGCCGATTTCGGAATCAGACCGTATGCTTCGCTTTTTCCAAAACACCCGTTTTGCGCATGTCTTCTTGCATACAACGCGCGGTCATTTTGGCGGACATCATCACGCTCGGCGTGCCCCCGCCAGGTTGCGCACCTGCGCCGACAAAGTACAGCCCTTCGACATCTTGGGACCGGTTGTGCGTGCGGAACCACGCGCTTTGGGTCAACACCGGCTCGGGACCAAAGGCGTTTCCAAGGTGGCTGCGCAAGTCGCCGGCGAAATACCGCGGGTCAATATAGCTTTGAACGGTAATACGATTGCGAAGATTGGGAATGTAACCTTCGTCGTCCAACATTCCAATGACCTTTTCGACCAAGCGCGGGCCTTCTACGGACCAATCGAGTCCGCTGCCTTGGTGGGGCACAGGAATGAGCGTATATGCGGTATGACAGCCTTCTGGCGCCATGCTCGGGTCGGTCAACGACGGCACATGGAGGTACTGGCTAAAGTCGGGGCTGAGGACCTTTCGGTCGAAGATGTCGGTCAGCAGCCCCTCGTAGCGCGGTCCAAGAATAATGTTGTGGTGCCGCAAATCGAGGGGACGCTCGGGGTCGTCTTTGAATCCAAAGTAGATGACCACGAGCGACATCGACCAACGCATCGACGTGACGCGCAAGTCGGGGTTCCAACGCCGCGCGGCTGCCGGCAACAGTTTGAGGAAGGTGTGGCCGACATCGGCATTGCTCACAACGCGGTCGGCATGGAGCACGCGGCCGTCTTCGAGGCGCACGCCCCGCGCGACCCGTCGAGAGAACGAAGACACGGGGCCGCCATTTCCGTCATCCACCAAAATCTCGGCAACCGGCGCGTGGGTGAGGAGGGTGCCGCCCAGCTCTTCGAACTTGCGCACGAATCCGCGCACGAGCGCACCGGTACCACCCATGACGTAGTGAATGCCCCAGGTTTTCTCGACGAAGTGAATCATAGCGTAGATAGCCGGCACCCGGAGGGGGGAGCCGCCCACGAGCAAGGTCTCAAAGCTGAATACTTGCCGCAGTTTGTCCGATGTAAAATACTTGGAGGCGAATCGGAACAGATTTCGCACTGCATCGAGCTTGAAGAGGTCTGGGACTACAGCCAACATCGTTTGCAAGTCAAGGAAGCAGGTGTAGCCAAGCTCCAAGAAGCCGCGCTCGAAGATGGCCCGCGCATCCGTGTGAAACCGCTCGTAGCCAGCGAGGTCGGCAGGACAGATGGCTTCGACTTGCCGACGGGTGCTCTCAGGGTCGCCGTCGTAGTCGAAGTAGGTACCGTCATCAAAATAGATGCGGTAGAACGGCAAAATGGGCGTGAGGGTGCAGTATTTCTGCGTTGCCGGGCCGCCGGAGTTTCCGCTGGTCTTTCGCGCGTCGGGGGCGAGGATTTCTTGGGGGAAATCGGGCGCGTCGAGGCTGCTGGTGTCTCCCGGTTGCAGTGCAAACAGTTCTTCGATGAAGTGGGGGACGGTAATGACGGTGGGCCCCATATCAAAGATGTGGCCGCCTTCTTCCCGCACGCGGGCGCGACCGCCGGCCATTTCCAGGGCTTCGACGACGGTGACCTGCACACCCATGGCTTGTAGGCGGATGGCCAAGGAGAGGCCGCCAAAGCCCGCACCAATGATGATTGCCGTTGTGCGAGGGGCGGGATTTTGTGCGTTCATCGACGACTCCTTGGGCAACGATAGCTGCCGCGTCACTGTGTACAATCTATGCACACAGTTTGGCACACGCAAGGCGTAGGAAGTCGATTGTGTGCGAAAGTGCTCAGGGTATTGTCGAGAGTGCCCTTGCTATCTGCGTTCCCAACTCGCTGCGGGCTTTGCACAGGGAAATAGATTCGAGGGTGCGGGCGAGGCTTCGGGCGTGTCCGGGTGCCAACGCGCCAGCTGGGCCCGCGAAAAAGTCGGTGAGCACTCGTGCTTCGGCGTCCGAGCAGGCGCCATTTCCGAGCAGCGCGGGCGTGTCTCGGCGCCATTGGTTTGGGGTGACCGAGATGACGGCATCGAAGCGACTGCGCACGGTTTCGGTGGTGGCGACGCGGACGCGGTCGTCCGGGTGGGAGAGCAGGTTGTGCAAGCGGGCGACGGCGGCCCGGGGATCGAGGGTGCCGGAGAGGGTTTCGTCGAGGACGAGGCTGCGCTCGGCCGGATCGGTCACCCAGCCCCATGCGCCTTCGACGGCTTGTTCGAGCTGGGGGACGTCTTGGGCGACGACGGTCTGGCGCAGGGCGCGTAGACCGGCGATTCCGTTGTCTTCGGCGAATACGCGCAGCGCGGCGTCGAGGAGGTCGGCGGGGAGGGCGCGGGTGTCTCCGTGGATACGTCGTTCGAGGGCGTGGAGGAGGTGCTTTCGCGCCGTGGCGTCGCCGAGAATCGTGGCGGAGAAGGCGAGCAGGGCCGTGGCGTCTGAACCTTTGGGGGGGAACGCGGCCTGCACGATGGGGTCGAACACTGTGCGGTCTTCGGCGGGCATTCGGCTGCGCCATTGGGCGAGGGGGGCCAAGGGCGCTTCGGCGACGGCGGCAACGGGGTGCTGTGCGGCTGCGCGGAACACGGTCCAGGCATCGGCGATGCCCACCCATCCTGCGTCTACGCCAGCGGCCGCGCTATCGACGATTCGCAGGGCCTCGACCGCGGGCAGCTCGGGGAGGTGCAGGGCGAGGGCGCGCCAATGCGCGGGGGACAGCGCAAAACGGTAATAGCCGTGGCCGCCGGGGTTGGGTCGAATCCAGGTGGGACAAACTGAACCGAGATTCATTTCTCCCGAGGCACTCGACAATATCGTGCAGATGGGCGTTTCACTCGTGTCGACTTCGAGGCATACGGGGAGCGTCCAGGTGGCGTGGGGGTCGATGGTCGAGCCGCGCGGGCGGTAGCGGTCTTGGCGCAAGGTTGCCGTCGCGTCGCCGTTGTTGGGACAATCGACCGCGACGCGCAGCACTGGCACGCCGGTCTGCGACAAGAAGCTGCTGAAGGTCTCCGCGATGTTGGGGTTCCCCGAAGCGCGGGTAAGGTCGGCCAAGAACGTGGGTGTGTCGGTGGTTTGCCCGTCATGGGTGCGCAGATGGTCGCGCAACGCGGCGCGGAAGACGTCGGGACCGTAGCCGTGGTCCACCATGTCGATGACGGCCATGCCTTTGCCGTAGGTAATGCTGTCGTAGGCGTTTCGGATGTCGTTGTCGCCCAAAATCGGGGCACGAATCGCGCGCACACTCGCGAGACCATCGCTGGCCATCGCGGCGAGGACCCGCTTCTCTGCTTCGAGGTCGTGGCCTCCGTTGGGTTCCCAGGTGGTCAGCGCGCGGCGGCTGGCCCAGCTTGCGAAGGCCTCTTTGAGCCACAAATCTTCCCACCACGCGGGGGTTACGGCGTTTCCGAACCACATATGCGCAAGTTCGTGGGCGTGGGTGCGCAGCATCTCGCGACGCGCCGCGGGGTCTATGGACGCGTCGTCGAGAGGGCCGAGCAGTACCTTTTCTTCGCGGTAGGTGATGGCGGCAGCGAGCTCGGTTGCACCGCTGGGCCACGCGGGGGCCGCGACGAGGTCGAGTTTGGGGTCGGGAAACGGGAGGCCGGTCTCCGCTTCGAGGGTTTGGATGAGGGGGGCGGTGGTGTGCAGCAAGACGCCCAAGTCGACCGTGCGGCCTGGTCGCGCATAGCCCGTGATGGGCACAGCCGCGCGGGCGGTAGTGGCGCCAAGAGACGCACCCTCACGACGTTCGAATGGTCCCACCGCCAGGGAGAGGAGGTAGGTCGGGAGTGCGGCGGTCTCTGCGAGGGTGACGCGCTCCATGCCGTCGGCGACGGTTTCCCGCGCGCGTTCAGCCCGATTTCCGATGACGACATAGCCGGCAGGAACTGTCAATTGAATGCGATAAGGCGCCTTGAACCGCGGTTCATCGAAGCTCGGCAACGCGCGGCGGGCTTGAATGGACTCGGACTTGGCGAGGACGTACCGATTTCCCCGCTCTTCGAAGACAAACAAACCCGAGAGGTCGGTGGCGAACGGGGCCGACCACTCGATATGAACGGTCGCCGGCCCAAGGGGCAGATTTGTGTTGGTTTCGATGCGCGAAACACCCGTAGACCCATGTGTGGTCCATGTTGCGGGAAGCACACCACTGTCTTGCGGAGTAATGGAGACCTGCGTTATTGTTAGGTCTTGACCATGGAGCCAAATGCCGGTCTCGGCGCGATTCACCGTCACATGTAGGTCGATGCTGCCATCAAAACGGTCGGCGCGGGGGTCAAGGGTGAGCGACAGGTCGACCGACGACAACGAGACCGTGTCCGGCAGCGGGCCTTCAGGCACGGACCATTTCGGCGCGACAACCGGGCGTTCCGGCTCCGGTGACGCGCATGCCACCCACAACAAGCAAGGCCACCACCGCATTTGTCTTCCTCCGGCCCGTCGACGTTGTGGGGCACCCCCCGCGTGTAGCCCGTTGCCGTGAACGGTTCATCGGGACGGCGTCGATTCGTTCGTTTTGCCGGTGGGGCGTTGGCGCCGTCGGTCATCGGGCGACCGCCAGTGAATGCCTGCGATACGCGCGCCGACGGGCATTTCATCAATGTCGATATACACATCCACAACGATGTTTTGTAACGGCAGGACTTCGATAGCCCCCCCTGCGTGTGGGGCCCCCGCATTGACGACGACTTGCAGTTGCTCGTCGGCGATGGTGCCGACCCCTTCGACATCGACCGCAATGCGCCACGTCCCGGAAGGCGTGACATCGGACAAGAACAGGTGCCGACTCTCGACAGGCAAGGCCGCCACGACGGGGTTGTTGGACGGCGACGTTTGGTCGAGGGCCACATCCACCCATTGCCGGGACCACTCTTCGCTCGACTGCAACAAGGTCAAGCCAGGAAGAATGCCGACGGGACGCGCATCACCAGGAGTGCCCGAGAAAAAACGGAGCCATACGTCTCCCAAATCCGCGCGTGCCAATCCTTCCAAACGGTCGACCAGTCGCTTGTGTTGTTCACGTTCGGTGGGGAGAAACACCGTAGTTCCGGGTGCTTCCCCTGGCACGAAGGCGGAGCCGTCGAAAAGATAAGGCGAAAAGCCCGGTGCACCCCGCATGGTTCCGTGGTCCATAAAATACCGAATGGCAACCAACGCGCGCGCCAGCTCCTCCTCTTCTTGTCCCTTGGGCGTGCCAGAAAACAGCCGCCCATGCCGCACCGAAAGGGGCACGGTCTCGACACCCAGTCGCGGCATCGTCGGCGCGACGTTGCCCGACGAAAACCGCACCACGCCATCCCCTTCGCGCACATAGTCTCGCGCCCCCACCGATGGTAACACAAGCCAAGGCGGTGCTTCCTGTTCGCTCAATCGGGCGTGAATGCGGTCGTCAGCGTCCAACTGATACGGACTCCCCAGACGCATGGCGCGGATTTGGTCATCATAGACCTGTCCAAATGCCCCGCCGCGTTCCGGGTTCACAAAACCGTAAAGCACAGTACGAATGCCGCCGTTGATGAGCACCGACAAAAAGCCAGTGGAATAACGGGTCATTTTCGAGCCATGATACGGCGTAGCCAACGTGATGATGCGGTCAATGGACCATGGCCCCCACTCCTGGTCCACCTGCTGTAACCACGCTTCCCGCACCACCAAGCCGCCAAAGCTGCGCCCAATTAGGGTCACGGAGAGCGGCTTGTCCGCTTCGGCGCGACACACCGGGCAGTCCCGGCGGGCAACGGAGACGGCCTCTCCCAAAGCGTCGCCCAGCCGCGCGACGCCCAAGTTGTGATCATATCCAACGCGAGAGAATCGCCCAAAATCAAACCGATGCGTGTGAACGGGCTCACCATGCATACCCCCATGGGCAAGCGCGTCACCCAATGGGTCAAAATCTTCGGCATCGGAGATATAGCCATGCACCAAAAACGCGACCTGTCCGCGCGCTGGAGGTGGCGCGACTTCGGGGGCGCCCCCGCCGCGTCCGCATCCCCACATGCCCATCCCCATCAGGAGCCATCGACAAAGCCACACGGTCTACTCCAAACGGGGCACTTGGTTGGACTGAAGCACGGCATAGCCGCCCCAGTCGATGTCGACGCCCGCCGGCGAATATGCAAACCGCATACGCGGGAGCACGCCCAACGAGACGCCACGGGTGCCCCGCCCAAAATGCACGCTTGGGGCCAAGGCAGACACATCGAGGCGCGCGTCCATTTTGTGGACAAGGCCATAGTGCAACCACACCGCTTCGACGGTGTTGAGAGACGCAAACCATCGGCCTTCAGTGCTGGGCCTCCCGAGGAGGACCGCATGGGCCACCCGCACTGTCGCACCCGCACGCGCCCCTTCTCGCCCGGCCTGCACGCGGTCTCGCACGACTGGCCCAAGCTGTAGGTGCGCCGACGTCGGCCAGCCTCGCGCGCCGCGCGCCCAAATAAAGGCGGAATCAAAAACGTGGGCGGGCGAGAGGGGGTCGACCGGGCCGATGTGCGCCTCTTGCCGGTAGTTGAACTGCCAAGCGTCGAGGCGTCCAAAACGATGGGACTGGATGACCGGCAAGCGAAGCCGCCACCCGATGCGGTGCCCGTCCGCAGCGGCGTACCAAAAGTCGTGGTCGTAGTCCACCCGCACCGAAAGTTCGCGAAAGAAGGTGGACTCCCCCGAGAGGGACAATGCGCCGCCGCTGCCGGCTGCCCCGCCGGCGACCCGCAAACTGCGGCGCAACACACCGCCGTCAAATGTCAAGGGGTCGAGCAAGGTGACTTGACCAATGGGGTCAATCACGCTGGCTTCCGCATTATGTGCCCACAAGACGACCAGGAGCACAAGGATTGTCTGGAACCATCTCACACACCGAATGTAGCGCGCCGGAGCAAACCGCGCGAATCGCACACGGCATCGGGTTTGGGGATATGCCGAAGAATCGAACCGCTCTCCGACCTCGTGGAAACCCAATGTCGCTGCTGCCTCTCGTTGGCCAACGTCTTCGCAACCGGCGCCTGGCCTTGGGCCTCACCCAAAGCCAGCTCGCGGGGAAAGCAGGCGTCAGTCAACGATTCTTGGTGCAATTGGAGAAGGGGGAGGGCAATATTTCCGTCGTGCGCTTGGCAGAAGTCTGCGAAGCACTCGAATTGCCCTTGAGCACGCTGTTTTCCGGCCTTGGACCGGGGGGACCGCCCGTGGTCGCGCTGGTCGGTTTGCGCGGCGCGGGAAAGTCCACCATCGGTGCGGCGCTGGCCAGGCTTCGAAACATCCCGTTTGTCGAGCTCGACCGCGAGGTCGAGTCCCGCGCGGGCATGCGCTTGGGCGAGCTATTCGAACTGCGGGGAGACGCCGGGTATCGGCTCATGGAAGCCGCCGTCGTGGACGCACTTTTGGCGCAGCCCAAGCCCTGCGTTGTCGCAACGGGCGGCAGCCTCGTCACCAACCCGGAGACGTGGCGGCGGGTACGAGCGAGCTGCCGCACCGCTTGGCTGCAAGCGTCGCCCGACGCGCACCTCGCGCGCGTTCGCGCCCAAGGCGACCTCCGGCCAATGCGGGGGCGCCCCAACGCATTGGTCGAGTTGGAGGCCATTCTCGCCGAGCGCGCGCCCTTGTATGGGGAGGCGGATATCGCCCTTCACACCGACCAGCTCGGCATCGAGGGCACGGTATCGGCTCTCGATGCTTGGTTGTCGGGACGCAGCAGCTAACCCACGGCTTTCGCCGCTCAGGCGACAGGCTGGGGCGCGGGAGCGTCGTCCGTGAGCGCCAACGCATCCGTCTGGTCGCCCTCGTTGGGACGATTTGCCGGCTGGAGGGCGCGCAGCAGCGCTTCCGTTCGGCGCGTATTGCGTTCTACGCTCAACACGGCGAGCAACATACCCAACACACAGAGCGCGCCTGTGCCCATCACGATTCCATTGAGCGAAGTCGCGCGCGCTTCGGCGCGTCCTTGCTCGGCCAGGGCGATGTCACGCATACGCTCTTGCACCTTCTCGTCCCACGCAGACCGCAAGCGCAGGTTCTCCGCCATCGCAGTCTCTGCATTGGACTCCAATGTCTGCGTATAGGCCGTGAACACGAGCTTCCGATACCCAATGGGTTGGGTTTTTGCGACCGACAGCAACAGCGACCGGGCTTCTTTTGCCGCCGACGGCGACATATCCTTGGTGACAGACCACGCACCCTTGATGGCTTCAGCGAAGGTGTCGGGAGAAAACACCCCCAAGATTTCTGGCGTCTGTTCGATCAATGCTGTGAGTTGCGCGCTTCCCGCGCCTTTGGTTTCCGCCGTAATCAAACCTACCGCGAATGCATTTCGCGTCTCTTCATCCCACGATGCGTGGGCCGAAAGGACCGCTTCAATCGCTGCAACCGCATCATTGGGACGACCATCGGTCGCGTACATCAAGTCTTTGAGCAGGCCGACATACACAAACCGGCTGTCGTCGTTGGGCGCGGCGACGGCAACCAGCTTCGCTGCGAGAGCAGCGATTTTCGCCTCGTGGGTTCCGGGCGCGTCGCTGTGACGGGGAATCAACTTATAACTTTCTCGCAATACAGACAATGCGCCACGCTTTCGCTTGTATTGCATACACCGATCTCCCCACCCATAGCGCGCGCACTCGCTGCCATCCTTATACGGATACTTGGTCGGCTGGTCGAACATCTGGGCGAGCGCCTCTTCATTTGCATCCCACGTGGGGTCATAGCCATCACCCACGGATTCTACCTCCTCGTACTCCCTATCCACGTTGCCTTCCATATACATCTCTTCATCGTCCCCCGTCAGGGCGCTCAGCGCGCGCTTGAGGGATTCCGCGTCTACTGGCTTGGGGGCCACAAGGGCCGGCTGGGGAGGTTCTTCGCCTTCGACGACCGGCGTATTTCCGTATACGCCCATCGCTACTGCAATCGCAATCGAGACAATCGCGGTCGCCGATAGCAGGAGGTAGCCGACGCGAATGCTACCGAACACGACCTTTTGTTCAAAAAAGTCTACTTTGGGTGGATTGGGATTGAGCTCAGTCTGTTGCATGATGGACCCTCAAAAGATTGGACAGGCGACTGTTTTGGAAAAGTGTTGTGAGAAACACATCGCGCACTGTCTCTACCGTAGAAGGCACACGCAACTGTGCAACAGTGTGCATCGTCAATGGGGAGCCCTCATTGTCGCAACGAATACCGGCACCAAAAACCCCTAAGCCCGTAGCTTGCCCGACGACGAAAATCAGCGCTATCCGGCCCACAACGACCGCATGGACATAGGCCCGCAAATTTCCGTGTTTCCGCCGCCCCACTGTGCGCGCCTGTGGCAGCGTCGGCGAACAACGCGTTGTACGCGCTGCACCAAAGGCGCGACCGGTGAAGCGACACAGCGCCAAAGCCCATCGGCCGGCGACCACCGCTTGTCTCCATTCGTTGCGCCAGACACGCCGAAACACCCTTCTCAATGTCGCCGCTCGTCTACTTGACTATTTCAGCTTTGTGTAGTATATTACAGTCAAGTGTGCGTATTCTCCCGAACACCCCTGAAGACTACGGCAACGGCGCCGCCGTCGGGCCGACCCCAAAGAGCACACGAACAGATGGTGACCCAATACTCGGATTGAGGCCAATTCCCAAGCCACCACGAAGCACGACCGTCTCTGACGCGGAATACGCACCGCTCGCCATCACCTCCACGGGGCTGTTCGTCGGTTCTTCGAAAAAACCCTTGTATTGGCGCTGGCCCAATAGTTCAAGATTGGCCATCGCCGGTCCGATGGCGTGTCCAACGGCAAGGCGAAACAGAAGGGGGTCGTTGAGCACTTCGTCGCCGACTTGGGTTTCGGGCATGCCGCGCGTGCCCAATGCCGCGGACAACCGCCAATCGCCGTGCGTGGCGGAACCCACGCCCAATAGTTCGTAGGACACGCCGGGTTGTCCCAGGTAAACATCCGCGCCACCCAGCGGAACGGTCAACCGACCTTGCAGCGCAACGCCCAAGGGCGATTGTGCGCCGTCCAGCACCAAACCGCGCACATCGAGCGCCAAGTCGCCAATGCCACTCCCCGACGCCGTGGGCGACAGGTCGGACTGTATCCAAAGCGCAACGGGAACCGACGCGCCGAAAGCGAGCGGCCCCACTGCCCCGGCTATTCCCGCGAAGACTCCCGTAGTCGGCCCGACAATGGCGATAGGCTCGCTGGCTCCCACCGGCTGGAAGACGAGGGGGTCCCGCACATGACTGGCGAACAACAGACCCCGAAATCCGGAAAATGAATTCGTGTCTGGCGTGACGGTAGTTGCCGCCGCAAAGAGGTCGGGACGAACCGAATCCGCCGCAATTGCTGGGGGCACCGGCACGGTGCCTGCGGCCAAAGCCACCGTGCACCCACTCCACAACCAGAGCATCATGGCCCCACCCCCACCGGCAACTCCAAACGCCAAGGTTGCGTTGGAATGCCAACAAACCCGTGACGGTCAACCGTCGCGACCCTCCACCACAATCCTTCTACATTGGACGGCAACATCAGGCGGTCGGGCTCCCAGCTCGGTCGGTCGACCGGCATGCCAAGCAGCATGTCCCGAAAGTCTTCCGACCGCGCCAGCTCCAGTTGGTAGGCGAGCGCCGTTTCACTCCGGGTCCACGAAAAGTCGGGTCTTCGTAACGTTGCGCCATCTATGGGCGCGATAAGTTGGCCCGATGGCGGAAGCGCGACGGGCGGCAACGGCGCTTCTCCCGTCCGCGTGCGACTTCCTTGGCCTGCCAGCAGCGCTTGCTCCACTCCCGCTCCAAACACACGCAACGGCGTATACAAGGCTTCCGTGCGAGCGGCGTCCTGTTCGACGTGAACGCGAAACCCACCGGATTCCGCGGAGGTCACGCCCGACTTCGTCTCAATGGTGATGGTTCCGTTGGATGCGCCCGTTTCCGCGCGCGGCACGGTCACCGACCCCTGTTCGAGGGTGAGAAGCGAACTTCGCTGCGGGGCGTTGCGTGTAGTGGACCGAATCGAAAGACAAGTGCCGGGAAGCAATGTGATGTCGTCATGCACATTGTTTTCGGCGACCGATAAACGAATCGTTGCATAAGCACCTTCTTGGGTACACACCTGCGCGCCTGCCGCCAAGCGGAGGCTCGGCGCCAAGTCCGCGGTTTCGCCGGTGGGAAGCTGGACCGAGCCTCCGCCAAATACACTCAACACCACCGCGGCATCCTCGCCGGCTTCGGGCGGACTTGGCACGTGCAATATCGTCCCCGGGCGCGGCTGCTCGTCCGCCGACAGCCCATTCGCCGCACGCAACGCCAAAGGGTCCATTCCAGCATACTGTTGCGCAATCGATTCGATGGTGTCGCCTGTGTGGACCACCACATGTTCAGCAGAAAACGCAACATAAAGAAGCCAACCAAATCCCGTCATGGCGCACCTCCCGCTGCAGGACGGGGTTTGAGCGTACACACCCGCTGCGCAGCGGCGCGGGTCGCGTCTTCGGGCACCGCAGGCGCCACCACTTCGACTTGGGATGCGGGAAGTCCAAGCTCCACCAACACCTCCGCAACCGCCCTTGACCGGCGATTCGCCAGGTCTACATTGGCAGTTCGGTTTCCTTCCGGTGAAAAACCACCTTGTAACTCAAACACCCAATCTCCCGCGAGCGGAACCAACGCCGCGAGCTGCGCGCGTGTCGCGGCGTCGACTTCATCACTTCCTTGGTCAAACTGAATGGTGACGGGCGGGGGATTCGAAGTACGAATCCACGTCGCGTGGTTCCGCTGGACCGACGCCTGAAGAGTCTGTATGCGCCCTCCCCCGAACCAGACGGCCTCTACATTGCCTTCAGGCACCTTGAGCTGTACAACACCGTCCGCTCCCGCGGCGATGTCTTGGTCCCCCAACCGCAAATGGTCGCCTGGCTGGCCCACCACAAACAGGGTGCCTTGGGGTCCGACCACCCGCAGATGGGAGCCAGAGATATGTTGTGCATCGGAGAAGAGCGTAGCGTGGGCTTCCGCTTGCACATGCAAACGTTGGTCGGGAGGCAAAGTCGCCAGCCGCGCGTCGATTTCGGTGATGGGCACCCATTGGCACACCGGATGTGGCAACCAAACTTCTGCCTCCAAAGGGAAGCGCGAGATATCGATAGACGGCGTCTCGCGGGGCGCCTCTACGGGTGGGGGCGGGGTAGAGCGAGCGGGAGGCGCCCAAACCCAACCCACGGCCAACACACCGCGCGTCGACGCGGGAGCCCACTGCAAGCGCGTCGAAATGCGCATCCGGTGCGACGCCGCGAGCGCTACGTCCCACGCTGCATCGAGGTCGGCAATGGGCGCGGTTGTCCCGGCAGAGGAACCGAACAGGCCTCGACGCGCACCGACAGACAGTCCCACCGACGGCCCGACCCCCAGGGGGTAAAATCGTCCCGTCAGCCGTCCATCCAATGCGCGGTCTACTCCCGACACCCGCAGGCCAAGGTCAAACGGGTGGGCACCCGCGGGCACCGCGACGCCGACACCCGCACCGCCGGCGCGCGCGCCCGGAGCAGCAGCCGTACCCACTTCGCCCAAAAGGTGCGCGTCGACGACCGGCCCCGCAGAGGCCGCCGTGATGGACGCCAATATCCAAAGTAGGTTCACCATTGGTCCTCGGTGTCGCGGGTTCCGGCCACGCGGACCATGCCGTTGGAGGTGATGAGTTTGCCGTCTACCACCACATTTGCGGATTCATCAAGGCGCAACACATACCGCGCCCCCACTTCACCCGCAGGCAAGCCTGTTTCTTCCAATGCGAGCGTCTGGGTGTCCCCTCGCCATTCGCCCCGAATGTGCGTACGGTGCCGTGCTTCCCCCATTCGCGACTCGACAGTACCCCGCACTTGCCCGCCGTTCAAGGCGAAACGAAGCACCTGCTGCACACCGTTGACGCCCAAGCTCCATTGCCCGGCAGGAGGCGGGAGCGCGTGGCCCAAGGGATACGCCGCGGGCCCAATGTTTTGGGGAGCCTCGGACGAGAGGTTGGTCGGGAGCGGCGAAGCGGGGGCCGCGGCACGTCGCGGCGCAGGCGCCCGTTCCCGTTGGGGCGCCGGTGAAACCGCCTCCGGTTGCGCTGGTGGAGGCTCCTCGGGCGGGGGAAGGGGCGTTGTGGGCGCTACTGGGGCCTCGACAGGAGCAATCGCGACAGGCACAGGGGGGGTGACGGCATCCTCTATCTGCGGCGCTTCTACCGCCCTTGGAGGGGCCGCAAACAGGAAGTACGCGCCTCCCCCTGCCAGTAGGACCAACAGACCCGCCGCCCATTCCTTTCGCCGCGATGGTTGCGCCAACCTCGGCGGCAAAACGGTCGTTGGCGCGGGCGGTCCCAACGTGGGCGCAAGCGCGACTGGCGCCAACGTGGGCGCGCGTGTCGCCGGGGACGTCGATGGCGCTGTGTTTCCCGTGGGCAACAGCACGAACTTCGGTATCCCATCGTCCGAAAGCGTAGAGAGAGCATCTTCGAGAAGCATCGAAAATGCCGCTGCATCGGCAATTCGTTCGGCGGGTTCGTAGCGTGTGGCGCCAAGCAACACCGGGCGCAAGGCTTCGGGAACCAACGCCCAGCGAGGCGACGCGGCGTCCGCCGTAAAGAGGTCCATCGGGCTGCGATGCGTCAACAGCGTATATAAGGTCGCGCCCACGGCATAAATATCCGCGGCGGGCGTTACCCGCGACGCATCAAGCCGCTGCTCAGGGGCCATAAACGCCATGGAGCCCATCGCCACGCCCGTCCGGGTCTTCCGGTCAAACTCGGGGCTGTCGATGAGCGCAATGCCAAAGTCCGCCAACTGAATGCGGTTGTCGTGGGTGAGCAGCAGGTTTTGCGGCTTCACGTCCCGGTGGACCACGCCCGCCTTGTGGGCCGCATCCAGCGCCGAGAGCACCTCAAGGGTCCAAATGACCGCCTGCCGCGGAGAAATGGGGCCTTCCGCCCGCAGCCGGTCCGACAAGCTACCGCCCGCGGCAAAGTGCATGACCACAAAATCGAAGTCCTGCTCTCGGCCTACATCGGTCACAGCCAGAATGTGGGGATGGGACAACCGCGCCATCACTTTCGCTTCGGCCTGAAGCCGCTGCCGCATTCCCGCCCGCGCCTCCGCAGACTGCGGCAACAGCACCTTCACCGCGCAAATCACCCCCAAGCGCTGGTCGAGGCAGCGGTAGACAGTCGCGGCGCCGCCTTCGCCGACCTTGTCGACAATGCGATACCGGCCTGCCAAGAGAGGGGGAACTTCCAACACGAAAGCAATCTCCGGCGTTGCGCGGTCAGCCGAGGTCGGATGGCTCAACGCGAACCGTGCCCGGCTTCAAACGCGTAAAACCAGCACGTTTTTCTATCATGGAGCCAGACAAACCCATGCGTGCAAGGTCTTTTCGGACACGATGGACCAACACTTGAAATGATGCTGGCCCTTTGCTACGCCACAATCGACCCCACACCCCTTGCATGAGGTCTTCATCCGAGGCCCAGCCGACGTCGTTCTCGCCCACACCGCCGCTTCGGTCATTCACAAGCTGCTGCACAAGCTGATGCAGCACCGCGACACGGTTGGCCGCACGAATGGAACCCTGGCTGCGACCCTCGGGGTCCACCACATACGCTTGAGCGCCCGCGCGTCCTCCGATGTCCACCCGGAGTGTCCACCGGGTATCGACCGACGAAACCGTCGTGCTGACAGCATCATCGGCGCTGAGCGCCACGAAGCGATGCGGTCCGATGTCAAACCGGGCATTGAGCGGATGGCGCCGCACGCCTTCGGGTCCGTCCACCACCACCACGTCACCCGCAATTCGAAGTTGATGCGTCAACACACCATCTTCCGTCTCTTCGTCCGGCTCGAGCGCGTCTGCAAAATCTTCCAATGGGTGCTCATTTTCAAGGAGCGCCATCAAGGAAATGGCGCCGGTGAGGGAAAACGAGCGCCCCGTATTGAGGTGGACCAACCAGCCGTCCGCCCGCTGCCCCGGCGAATCGTCCGGCTGCAAGACCACCCGCGCCCGCACATGAAGACCAATCCGCAAGAGGTCGGCGTCGTGAAGCGCGGTTGTCCCGTCAACTTTTTCCTCGTTGACATAGGTGCCATTTGTGCTGCCAAGGTCTCGAATCGAAACACACGAAGCATCGTTCATCAATACGAGGTGGTAGGCCGATACCGCAGACTCGGGAATCACAAGGTCGTTGTCGGGCGCACGGCCAATGCGGCTTGTTCCCCGTCTGACCGACCAAAGCACACCATCGCTGCTATCGGCGATAAATTCCAAGTTTACTTTCACGATGGGTCTCCGTCGGTTGGGACTTCTTCCACTGTGCTACACATCGACGGAGTGTAATACGTCTGGGTACCATTTCGTCGGTCCCCCCCATTGGGTTAGGACCCCCCAACGCACCCGGTGGACCGACGGTAACCCCGCAAGGAGGCAACCAATTGACCCCAGCCAAGGTCATGCTTGTGGAGGACGACACCGCACAACGAGAGGCCCTCACCGAGTTCCTCCAATGGAGCGGGTTTGAGGTCGTCGCATTTGCGAGCGGTCGGGATGCCGTCGATGCGCTGACTGCGGGCACCATGCAGGTAGACGCGGCCGTTGTGGATTGGCACCTCCCAGGAATCGGCGGCCAAGGCGTCGTCGCCGCCGTGCGCGAGCGATGGGGAAACGTCCCCGTCATCGTCGCTTCAGGCAGCCCGCTGTCCACGGGCGAGCGAAAAAACGCCGACTGGACCGTCGCTCTGCGCAAACCGTTTTCGATGCGTCGGGTGGCCCAGCTACTACGCGAACACCTCGACATCGAAGAGGCCTAAGCGCACAACGGCTGCGCTCCTGCCGCATCGCGCATACAACGGATCTTGCGCGGCGAGATCTTATGCCCACATACGTTGGCACGATTCTTGCCGTATGACCCTGACATCGATGTCGCGATCTCAGAACGCACCGTTCCACGCCTTCGATTGTCCCGAATTGTCGCAGACTTGTGCAAGCGGAAAGCCCAACATCATTCCGCGACAACAGCGATGAGCACGTTCTTTTTGGCGTATGTTTCGGGCGCGATCACCGACAAAAACACCCATCGTTCTCCGATTTTTGTCACAGAACGGCCTTCACTTCGTGGAAAAACACTTGCGTGCGATGTCGCGGTGCCGTAAGATGAGAGTGTGCCGAGCGGGGAACACCCCCGCCACAACGCACTCCCTCACCTCATCTTCGCTTCTCCAAAGCAAACCGAGGGTCTGTTTTTCGTTGCTGGTCTTCCGGCCTTACGAAGCAAAACAGAAACCGTGCGTGTCCCCAAATACCTTGAAGAATCGTCCTCCTCGCCGGACCACATTCTGCAATCGTCTCAGCGTCTCCTCCATCTATATGCGGTGAGGCCCGATTGCGGGGAGGACCTTCTTCGAGGTATTGGTGTTCTTGGAGCATGCCGGAGCCAAGCCGCTCCGCAGCCTCCGCGACGCCCCACCGCGACGCCCCACCGCGACGCCAATGTCCGGCATCGTCTGCGCAGCCGCATCCGCCCACCCACGACCGGGCCCGCTGCGTACCAAGCTCCGCCCCCAGGTTCTTCGCCTTGGCCCGCGGCAAGTCTTCGTCGCGTCATCCAGCGCCGACAACCCTGCGCCGTCCCGTCGCCACCGTTGGCGCAGAAGAGAACGGCGCAGGAGGCGGCTTTTCGACGCGTCATGTCGTCGGTGAGCACACGCGACCGGCCTTCGTTTCTACGCACGCGACGGGTACGCACAACGATACGTGCGGACGCGTGAAAATCGTACACCGAATACCGCTGCGGGTCAGGCGAGGGCCGGAAGCACCCAAACGGCAGAACACCACGACGTTCTCGCCGCAAGCACGTAGTCCAGAGCGCCGCTGACGGGCGAGTTCAGCTGGTTCGCCTTTGCGGAACGCATGGCCTACTTTGTATGTTCCACGCGAACCAACTTAGGGTTGGACGGCGTCACCTTAGGGTTGCGGCGCATTCTGCCCCGGTGGTGGCCGATGCCCCGGCGGAGGTCCACCACCCGGAGGTCCACCACCCGGAGGTCCACCACCTGGAGGAGGGCCGCCTCCTGCGCCACCCGCTTGGCCCCCCACCAGCTCGCGGTGCAAGTGCGGTCGGCTCACCAACACGCGGCAACGCTCCGCCAGGGCTTGCTCTTCGATGAGGCGACAGTAGCGGTAGCTGCTGGGGTCGACCTCACGGGTAATCGTGAGCCAAATAAAGTCACGAATCTGCTGGTCTTCGACCTGCTGGGAAATCAAGGCGACAGCCGCGTCAGGGTCGCTGGTGGCCCGAAACAGCGTGGGGGCGTGGGTCGACCAGCACTCATCGCGGGCGGCGCCGGCGCCCATTGCTTCACAGTCCGATGGACCGCCAGCTGGACCGCCGCAGGCAAGTAAGGTGCACACCAGACCTGCTGTAACAGCGAGATTTCGCATCGGTGCTTCCTCCGTTCGCGGGCCAGAGTGATAGCGCATCGGTCATGGTTCCGGCCACCCCTCGTGTACGATTGCGGGCGGACGTGGTACGACGGAGCGACGGTCGAGGCACCGGGAGGAATGAATGGTCAACGCGTTGCTTTCTGCGTTCGAAGGCCCGGGTGCCGCCTTCATGTACGCGCTGACAGCGGTGTTGGCGTTTGGTCTGGCTGTGCTTTTCGAGCGCGGATTTTTGTTGTGGGTTCGCTGGCGGGCCCCCGAAGACCAAGTGCTGCAAGCGATTTCTTCGAATTTGCAAACCGTTGTCGGGATGCTGCCCCAACACCCTGCCCGTCACATCGTCGAAGCCGGTTGCACGGCCAACGAAGGCGTCGTGTGGGATGCCATGATGGCCCGTGCCGCCCGTGTCGAGGCGGAAGTGTCCCAGCGGGTGCCTTATCTCGCGACCGTCGGCAACATTGCCACGATGCTTGGCCTGTTGGGCACCGTTTATGGGCTCATTGTCGCGTTCCATGGCTTGGGCGACGCGAGCGCCGTCGAGCGCGCAACGCGCCTGTCGGATGGGATTGCGACCGCGATGTCCACCACCGCGTATGGCCTTCTCATCGGCATTCCCGCATTGGCTGCCCACGCGCTGCTCGACGCGCGGGTTCGACGGGTGCTCGCCTTCTGTGAAGCGGTGGCCGCCGCAACTGCCGCCGCGCGCGGTGCGCAGGAACGGTGACGCTTGGGTCGGTTGTTCTCACGGCCTCCCGCGCCCCCCGACCAATTTCCGGCGATTTTGTCGGTGGTGTCGCTCATGGTCATTGTGCTGCCCCTGCTGCTGATGACCACCAGCGTACAACGTTTGGCCGGTCTCCCCCTCTCGGTATCGGCGCCGGGAGCCGCCTTGCCGCCGCTCCCCCCCGGCCCCGTCGAGCGCCTCGATATTTCGCCCGAGGCAGGAGGATGGCGGATCATCGCGGATGTGCGCACTACAGACGTGCTTGCTTCATCGGGGGATGTCGAACGTCGTGAGCTCTTTGCAGACGACCTCCTGGCGTTGCAGGGCGTTCTGCGCACCCTCAAGACGTTGGACCAGCGGCGCACCCGCGCGACGTTGATGCCCGGCCCCGATACCCGCACAGACCTCGTCGTCGCGTGGATGGACGCCGTGCAGGCCGACAACCAAGGCGAGCTCTTTCCGGACATCATCCTCCAGTCGCCGGGTACACCATGAAGCGGCGTATGTTTTCGTCGTCTGCGCCCCCTGCGGCGGGTCTGTCCACCGGTGCCCTCGCACCAATGGTCGACCTCTTTACGCTGCTCATCGTGGCCGTGTTGCGCACCTGGAGCGCCGAGCCGCCCCTCGACACGCCAGAGGGCGCGTTTTCACTGCCGCGCACCCGCAACGAAGCGCCCCCCGAGCGCGGTGTGGTCATCGACGTTGCCCCCGATGGCTTGTACGTCGATGGTTGGCGGGCAGGCTCGTCGTCCTACTGGGAAAACGCCGAAGGTGCGCTCGTCACCGACCTCTACGCGCCTCTCCAGCAAAGCGGTGGGCGCGCTGCCGTTGTACGCGCCCACGCCGCTGCTCCGTGGAAGCTGGTCGGAAAGGTCTTGTTGACCGCACAGCAGGCCGGATTTGAGCGGGTGTCCTTGGTCGCGGAGAGCCAAGTAAGCTTGTAGGCCCGCGCGGCCCTTGTCTGCGCCCGCGACCAAACTGAACCGTCATTCAGTTTTCCAGAACACGCATCGTCACGGGTTAGTGACCACTTCCACCACTGCCCGATGCCGCCGGAAGGCCGATGAGGTGGCAGTCGATTTCGCGAATCCCCGCCGATGCTTGGAAGGCGTGAATGGTGTCCAGCACGTCGGGGTCGAGGCTGCGGCAGGCGGTGCCATCGATGACCACCCGCACGCCCGATGGCAAGCTCGCGAAGGTTTCGGTCACGCCTGCTTTGTGCAAGAAGGTGACCTGCTCGGCCAGCTCATACCGGGTGACGCCAGGCATTGTGCCCTGCACGATGCGGAGCGCAGGCATACGAACGCTTTCCCGCAAAATCGACACGACCCCCACCGCCAAGCCAATCCCGATTCCCGTGAGGAGGTCGGTAAACAAAATTGCGACGACGGTGATGAGGAACGGCAAGAACTGGTGGAGGCCGGCACGCCAACTGTCCCGGAACAAGGCAGGGCGGGCCAAACGATACCCTACGTGCAGCAAAATCGCGGCCAAAGCGGCGAGCGGGATTCGATTGAGGATCGCCGCGAACACAACGACGGCCAGTACCAACCAAGCGCCATGCACAATCGCCGAAAAACGAGTCTGGGCGCCCGACTCGACGTTGGCCGACGAGCGCACGATGACACCGGTAATGGGCAAGCCGCCCAGCAAGCCCGAGAGGATGTTTCCGACACCTTGGGCCACAAGCTCACGGTCGGGTGGGCTTTCTCGCCGCCACTTGTCGAGCTGTATGCTCGCTTCGAGCGAGAGCAATGTTTCTAGACTGGCCACCAACGCGAGGGTGATGGCCACAGTCCAGGTGCCCTTTTGCGTGACCACCGCCCAATCGGGCCGGGTGAGGCCACCGAGCAGCTCCGTTGGGCCACCCGCGGGCAAAGCGACCTTGTGCGAGGCCTCGATGGCCCAATCGCCCCCAAGTGCGCCAAACACCTCCGATAGTATCGTACCAACCAAAACGGCCACGAGCGGCGCCGGAACCCGCTTGAGCGCGGCCCATGGAAGCTTTGCCCAGGCCGCTACGAGGGCGAGACACACCAAACCAACCACCAACGCACCCTGCTGAATGTGCGTGGCGGCCACCAATAGCTCCGTGAACGTGTTCTCCTGGTCGGACTGCACAAAGGACTCGTCGCCGAACGCATCCGCATCCCAACCGACAAGGTGCGGAAGTTGCTTGAGCACGAGAATCAGGCCAATCGCTGCGAGCATCCCTTTGATGACCGAGCCAGGCACAAAGCGTGCCACAAAGCCGAGCTTGAACACGCCCATTGCGACTTGGAGCGCGCCCGCCAGCACGACCGCGGGCAAGAAGGCCGCGAACGAGCCTTGGGAGACAATCGCCGCCAATACGATTGCGGTGAGCCCCGCCGCAGGGCCGCTCACTTGCACATGGCTCGGCGACAACAAGCCCACCACCAGGCCCCCGATAATCCCGGAGACGACGCCCGAAAGAAGCGGCGCGCCAGAAGCGAGCGCAATTCCCAAGCACAGTGGCAGGGCAACGAGGAAAACGACGACGCTTGCGCCCATATCGGCGAGAGTCGGCCGACCGAATCCCGTAAAAATCAACGAGGGATGGTCGGCGGGTGCCAAGCCTGCGCGGGTGGGTCCGGTGGTGTTCATCGTCGCTCCTGAAATCACAATTCGATTAGCTCGAATTGTCAGTAGGTAAATCCATGATTCACGATTCGTGTATCAAGTCGCGTCGTTTTTCACATTGTCACCATCGGTCATGATCGAAGCAACGAACTGGACTTCCGGTGCCAAAAGGGACAATTTAGATGGTGTCACTTCGACACGAATCTACGAAGTGCGCCCTGGAGGTCTCTTGAGCAACTCCCGTGAACGTGACTTGGTCCTCGCCCCCAACGAGTTCGCCTTCATCTCCGACCAAACGAAAGGAAACATCAACGTCTACGTCGGTCCCTACAAAACGAGCCTCGCCAACACCGACCAACCCGTCTTCTTCAACGAAGACACCAAGCGTTTCGAAGCCTGCTTGCTCGAGCGCTCCACCCTGCTGTTCCCGACCGCACCCAAAGGCTGGTACGTCACAGTCAAGAATCCAAGTCTCGACGGCCGGCCTCCAAAGAACGGAACTGTCAACAATCTCACTGAGTTGCATGTCGGCCACAAGGTCAATCTTCCGGGTCCCGTGAGCTTCGCGTTGTGGCCCGGCCAAATGGCGCGCGTCGTGCAAGGGCACCAGCTTCGGTCCAATCAATTCCTGCTGGTGCGCATTTACGATGAAGAGGCCGCACGCAAAAACTGGAATGACGCGGTTGTCGAGCGGCAGGCCGGCGGCGACGAAGCCGACCCAGCCACCACCGAGGTCGACACCTCCGCCCTCACGTTGGGCCGCCGCCTCGTCATTCAGGGCACGGAGGTCAGCTTTTATATTCCGCCTACGGGTGTCGAGGTATTGCGCAGCCCCCACGGCGAATACGTTCAAGATGCCGTCACGCTCGAACGCCTCGAATATTGTGTCCTTCTGGATGAAGATGGCAACAAACGCTTCATTCAAGGACCAGCGGTGGTTTTTCCCGAACCCACCGAAGCGTTCGTCGAGGAAGGTGGCCGGCGAAAGTTCCGTGCCATCGAACTCAACGAAAACAGCGGTCTCTATATCAAGGTCATCGCGCCCTACGAAGACGACAAGGGCAAGCACAATGTCGGCGACGAACTGTTCGTCACCGGCCGCGACCAAATGATTTATTTCCCGCGTCCCGAGCATGCCATCATCCGTTATGGCGACCAGCAGATTCATTACGCGGTCGCCATCCCCGCGGGCGAAGGTCGGTACGTACTGAATCGCCATTCAGGACAGATTCGGCTCGTCCGCGGTCCCAAGATGTTCCTCGCCGACCCACGCGAAGAAGTCATCGTGCGGCGCGTGCTGCAACCCCACCAAGTCGCGCTGTGGTTTCCCGGAAACACCGAAGCCATGGAGGTCAATCGGCGATTGCGAGAGGCTGTCGGCGCCGGCGAGTCCGCTCCGCAGCAAGCGCCGGTGGTGGCGGCCGAGCGCGGGCGGCAGCGCGCCGTGGGCGACGGCATTGAGCGCGCTACGTCGTTCACGCCGCCCCGCACCATCACCCTCGACACCCGTTACGACGGCGCGGTCACCATTTCCGTGTGGACGGGCTACGCCATCCAAGTCGTAAGTCGCACGGGGGAGCGAGAGGTGGTCGTCGGACCCAAAGCGCGGCTGCTCGAATACGACGAAACGCTTGAGACCATCACGCTTTCCACCGGCATCCCCAAGTCCGACGCACAGCCCCACCGCACAGTCTACCTCCGGTCGCTGCACAACAACGTCTCCGACCGCGTCGATGCCGAAACCCGCGACCTCTGCTCCGTCTCCCTCACCTTGTCCTACCGCGTCAACTTCGAAGGCGAGCCAGCAAAGTGGTTTCACGTTGAAAACTACGTCAAGTTCCTGACCGACCACCTCCGCTCGGTGCTGCGAAATGCCATCAAGAAAGTCGGCATCCAGCAGTTTCACGCCGATGCCATCGAAATGGTGCGAGACACCTTGCTCGGTCGGCCCGGCGAAGACGGAAAGCGACCGGGCCGCTTGTTCTCCGAAAACGGAATGCGTGTGTATGACGTAGAAGTGCTCGGCATCGACATTGGCGACGAGCACATCTCGGAGCTGCTGGTCGGCGCACAGCACGCGGTGGTCGATGAGACACTCACCTTGGCGGCCGAAGAGCGAAAACTGGCTTTGGTGCGGCGTCGTGAGGAGATTCGGCGCCAGATTGTCGAAGCCGAGCAAGAGACCCGCCGAATGGAGCTGGCCCTCGATGTCGCGCGCATAGACAAAGAGCAAGCCGTCAACCGGTCGCGGGTCGAGGGCGAGCTGGCCCTCCGCGCGCGTCGTCTGGATGCCGAGAAGGCCGCGCAGGCCGACCTCGACGCCATTCATACCGCAGAGCTTGTCCGAAGCACACGCAGTCAGCAAGCACAAGCGGAGGCGGCGAAAGTCGCGATGGAGCAACGCATTCGAGAGCTAGAGGCGGAGGTCAAGGCTGTGGTTTCCAAAGCCGAGGCCGTGTCGCCGGACCTCATCGCGGCGCTCCAGGCGTTTAGCGACCGCGCGATGGTCGAGAAGGTCAGCGCATCGATGGCACCCTTGGCCATTCTGGGCGGCGAGAGTGTAGCCGACGTGCTGCGGCGTCTCCTCGCGGGAACACCCTTGGCATCGGTGTTGTCGGTCGAAACAAACGACAAAGCTGAGGCGAAAGCATAAGTTATGGGCCCGCCGGAGCCTGCGGGCTCCGGCGGCGCCGCGAAGCCCCTGCGGGTCTTCGCGGCGGCCGGCGAGCCGAAGTCTCGCCGGCTTCAAGAATGAGGGGGGGTGAAAAACCCACCAAATGCTAACAATTGGGAGCCAGCCGCCGTGTCATTGTAGGGAGTGTATACGGAGATTGGATTGAAGACTTATTCACCATACATGTCGATTCTTGCTATCTATTTGCCATTGGCGTTTGCGTCCGGCTGTACGCCCGAATCGAAAACTTCATCGTCGACCGAAGAGGATGCGGCGGACCTGCCGCCCGTTTGGGTGGACTGTCTCCAAAACACCGATGAAATCGACCTTCTCTTCACGGAAATCACCGATGTCCCCACCGTTCCACGCGTCAGTTGGGAGACGACCGAAGATGGCGAAGGTTGGCTCGCGGTGCGGGGAGAGGATGGCAGCATCCGCGTCACCAGCGCCGTCGCGCAGCAGGCAGGGCCACAAGAGACCTTGCTGACCGGCCTCAAGCCGGGCGTAGAGGTCGATATTCAAGCCGTGTTGCGCCTTCCCAACGGCGACGAAGTGTGCAGTGCGGTCACTCGCGTCGAAACAGGCCGATTCGACGCCTCCCTGCCCGCCACGATGGGTTCCGGCCTCGCATCGAACGGGGAGTCGACCCTCGTATCGGTCCTTTCTGAATCGAGCGTGTATGTCGCCGTCATCAACGAAGAAGGCGAGACGGTGTGGGCCCATCGCACCTGGTTTCTTGGACAGCCCGGCGATGAAATGAACATGGGTGGTCCGCCCGTCGCATTCCGAACGCGCCTCGACCCACACGGCCGCGGCGTGCTCTACAATGTGCAGGGTGCAGAGAACGCCGAGATGGGAGACTTTGTCACCGTCGGCTGGTCGGGCGAAGTGCTCGACTTGTGGAGCATCCCGACCGCACATACCGACTTCGACCTCCTTCCCGATGGTCGCCTCGTGACCCTCGGTTGGTCGGTCGGGGAGTTCGATGGCCGACGAATACTCGGTGACACGCTCGTCGTGCGAGAGACCGATGGCTCCACCCGCGTATTGTGGGACATCTTCGACCACCTGACACCGGACTTGGGCCGCATCTACCCCAACGGGTTTTCGTTGGGCGGGCAACCAACCGAAGATTGGTCCCATGCGAATGGCCTGTCATGCACCATGGCGGAAAATGCCTGCTACGTCACAGTGACCGAACCGAGCCTCGTCGCGCGGATTGCATTGGACAGTGGCGAGGTGAGTTGGATGCTCGGTCGCGGACAGCCAGATTTCGCCGGCGATGGCGCGATGTCCATTGAGATGCCCCATAGCGTGCAAGCAATGCCCGATGGCATTCTGGTCTTCAACCGAACGATGCCCTCCGACCCTACCACCTGCTCGACGGTGCTCGAAATCGAGTTGGAACCCGAAGCCCATGAATCCAATGTTGTATGGTCGTGGGATGGTGGCTTCTGCGCCAAAAACAACTTCCTTGGAAATGCGTGGCGCTTGGGTTCGGGAAACACCTTCACAACATGGTCAAGCCTAGGCCATATGGACGAAGTGACGCCCGATGGCGAAGTGGTGTGGTCGGTTGACCTCGCTGTTGGCGCCGGCTTTGGTTTCGGCACCCGCATCGCGGACCTACCGGGTTCTGCGCGGTAGGTGCGCCTTCGCTACCAAAACTTCCACCACGGGCGCACGGGAATCGGTTCCTCCGGAGGAGGCCGCGGCGGCATCACGAGCCCCGCAGCTGCCCCATATGGCGCAATGGCGGCTTCTTCTCCTTCCTTGAACCGCTTCATGACCCGCTGCACGGGCCAGCACGCCGTTCCATTGGGTAGAACCAGCTTCACATTGATTTCGGCGTCAGGGTCGTTGTCGTCGCCATACCACTCTCCGCCAACACCGCGACGAATTACTTCCCCAACATAAGCGCCAATCGTAAACAAGTGACCGCCCAGACCTGCCGACAGCAGGCCACCCGCAACGGGCTTTCCCCGCGACGATTGTTCGTCAAAAAAACGGTCGATTTCCCACAACGAATCCGGCGAGAAATCCGCCCGATACCCTTCGCTCGTGAGCGCCTCTGCCATGAAGGCCGCTCCGAGATGGACATCTTCCAGAATGCTGGCCATATGCTTGGACTTCCGGCATTGGACGTGCGAAAAAATCGCATATTGCTGCATCTAGGTTCGGGCAACGCTCGGAAAGCCAAGGTCACGCAGACAAGAATGAATCACCATTCATTTCCCCAAAGCGTCCGCGCGCAGCGTATTTCCAACATACGCCCGGCCGGTTCAGTCCGAAACCAGCTCGGCGAGAAGTGCGTCTCCATCTTCGTGGTCCACAATTTCGCTTGCCAAAGCCCACGGAATGCCTACCCGACCGAGTGCGGCGAGGTCTTTCTGGCGGCGGTCTGCCCGGCGAATGGGGTCGAAGCGCCAAGGTCCCAAGCGACGCCGGCGCGCATACGCGATGGCCCGCTGGCGGGTGGGGTCGACGCCTTGCTCCAGAAGTTGTGTGTTCAGCTCCGCGAGCACTTGTGCGGAAATGGCGCTCGGAATTCGCTTTCGCATCAACTTGCCGCGCATGGCTGGCAAGGGGTCGCCCCGCCGCTGCCACTCCGTGACCAAGGTGCGCGCGAGGCGGTGGTCGTCGAGGATGCCGCGCTGCACAAAGTCAGTGACAATCGCCCGAATCACCGGTGCGGCGTCGGTTCCGTCGGCCATCAACCCTGTGGCTTTGCGCACCCGACGCCACAAGGCTTCGGTGACTTGGGCAATCGACGGCACAAATCGTTCGACATGGCGCACGGCCGCCTGGCGAAGTTGAAATTCCGTAGGCGGGCGCGGTGGTGGCGGCGTTTCATTCATGGGGTCACAAAGCACAAGTGGAGGTGGTCGTCGTGGCCGCGCGCGGAGGTAGCACCCGGGACGTGGGGGTCGTTGAACAACACTTGAGGCACCTCGGGGCGCGTTCGCGCAAAGGCCACGAATGCGGCCGTAATGGTGCGGCTGTATCCGTCGGATGCGGCAAAGGAAGGGCGGTCGTCGGCGCGATTCCACCACGCTTCGTAGCGCGACGCATCGCTGCGAAACAAGCGAACATCGACACAATTTCCGAGGTAGTGGTCTTTGTGGCCCAGGGGGTCAGGGCGGAGGGAGGTATACCAAGACATATCGCCCAACTGCACGACACATTGCTCGGGCGTGGTGCCGGGTAAACGCGCACATTCGTCGCGCCAGTCAGCGAGAAGATGGAGGAGCGCGACGACGGCGTCGGGAGTTCCCCACACGTCGGCCCGTGGAGGGTCGGCGCCGTCGAAGCGCTGGTAAACGTGGAACGGACCGTGGGCGGTGATGGCCCGCTCGGCGCGGGCGGGCGTATCGAGCGCTTCGCGCGCCAAGGTTTCGGCGCGTTCTTCGGGCGTGACCCAATGGGTCCACGGCAGCGAAACGCGGCCGGTGTGGGTGAATCCAATCGATGCGATGCTCACCGGCCCAAATCGTTTGGATGCTTCTTCCGCCACCCATCGCACGCGCGCGAGGGTGTCAGAGGTGATGGGACGGAGATTGGTGAGCTTATCGATGGGCAGGTAATCCTGGCCAAATCGGACGACGGCCGCATCGCAAGCGAGCGCTGCGGGAGGACCTCCCCACACTTGGCCGGGCGTTTGTGAAGGCGCAGCGGGGCCCCACCCTTGGGCAATAAATGAGAAGGGGGTTGGGGAAGCGAGCACTGCGTCAGGCACACAAACGGTTTCGCCGACAGGCGTGGCCTCGATGGCGCCAGCGTAGACGTCGGGCAAGGAGAGGGTACGCACCAGCTCGCCATTCTCGCAACGATTATGCGTACGCAACACGAGCGTATCCCGGCGCAAGGAGGTGGCGCCGACGGGGAGCGAGAGTGTGTGCTCGGGGAGCACAATGACCGCGAGCGCGCATCCCCCCGAAGTTTCCGCGTGCTGCGCCCGCGCCACGCCCGGCAGGCCCAACCCAAGGCAACCCACGAGGAACAGCAAGAGGGTGATGATGTGACACAAGCCCGGCAATAGCACTCCCACCAAGGCACAACCCCCCACGACAAGCGGTGTGGGGCGACAACACAACCCGGATAGCCGCCCCCAAGGAGAACTGGCGGACATTTTTTGACCAGATCTCTGGGAATTTCGTCCGGCGAACATCTCGGCAGCCCCCCCGGACCCCGCAGGGGATACAATAGCACTTCTCTCCCTCGGAGGTGCCCGTGCTGCCGTTGCTGTGGATGTTTGGCTTTGCGCCGTGGCATGGCCCTTCGTTGGCCCCCGAGACCGCCACTTTGCCCGTTGGTCCCCCCGCGCCGCACCTCGATGCGGCGAACGAGCTGGGCATACAGTGGACCCAAAGTGCTCGCTGGCGCACGTTTACGTCCGAATGGCCCGGCCAATGGGCGGCACGTTGGGACAGCCGTACCGGCAATCCGCGGTTCTTGTACGCGCCCGGCGTGGACGCGCGCGACGCAAGCCTTCTGCTGGTCGACGTGGCGCGTTTGTGTGGGGTAGACCCCCATGAGTTGCGCCAAGACAAGGCGGTGTTCAACCAGGACCAAACGGTGTTGCGTTGGTCGCGGGAGTGGAACGGCGCCCAAGTTGTGGGCGACGAAGTCCGAATGGTGGTGAAGAACGGCCACATTGGTGGCATCTGGGTTCGCTTGTCTCCCGTCGCGATGCCCCTGCAACCACGACCCGGTGAAGTCGTTTTTCCAATCGAATCTGCTCGTGGAATTACATCTGTATTGGCACAAAGACGTGAAGAACAGGGAGTCATCACTTGGGTTGACCGCTTAGGGCACGAAGTGCTACGTTACACCGAGCATCGCTACGATAGCCTCGACG
Organism: uncultured Enterobacterales bacterium; assembly: GCA_964502005.1. Lineage (GTDB taxonomy): Bacteria > Myxococcota_A > UBA796 > UBA796 > UBA2385 > CAJWOS01. Next base: position 65,889 of record CAZCUX010000029.1, on the reverse strand, counting down.
TCTCCCATCTGGAGCGCACGGTCGGCGATGCCCATGTTTCATCGCCCGCACGGGACCTATGGATAGCCGACCTCGCCGGAACCAGTGATACCACCGCTGTAGATGGCTCCCACTCCCTCACGGGTACATTGACCGTTGACTTGGACGGACCATACCTCCAAGTGTTGTCCAATGGTTCGTCCCAAACGCGAACCGGCGTGACGCCAGACGAAAGCGGGCTGGCAACTTTGGTCGGCGGCACCGACATTTCCGATGCATCGGCGACCGTGTTGGCGCACACGCCGGTGGTATTCGATTGGCTCACCGACCGCTGGCCCTCGCACCCTTGGATTGGCGAAAAGGTCGTCGCCAACGTCGATATAAGCTCCGGCTCCTGCAACGCATGGTACACCAGCGGCACCATCAACTTCCTCGTAGGCTCTTCCACCTCTTGTTCCAACTTCGGGCAAATCGCAGATGTTGTCTACCATGAGGTCGGACACGGCATTCACCACTACATCCTCACAGGCGGGACGTTCGCGGGCGATGTCTCCGAAGGTTCCGCCGACTACGTGTCGGCAACCATCACCAACGACCCGATTCTCGCGCCGGGAAGCCGCAATGGTACGGGCTACATTCGCGAGTTGGACACCGACAAAGTCTATCCCGACGACATTATCGGTGAAGTGCACAACGACGGTCTCGTGTGGGGCAGCTTTTTGTGGAACCTGCGCACCAACTGGCAGACAACGTATGGAACGGAAGCGGGCGCCGAACAAACCGACCGCTTGTTCTTGGGCGCGCTCTCTTACGGCCCTACGCTCACGGACTTGTACGAGGCCGTCATTCTTTCCGATGATGACAACGGCGACTTGAGCGACGGCACACCCCACGCTTGTGAGCTCGTTACGTTGCTCGACCAGCATGGATTGGGTCCAGGACCATTGGGTGTTGTCGTCATCGAGCACGAAGCCCTGGGCCCCCAAAGCAGCACCGCTCCCAGTTACCCCGTTTCCTTTGCGTTGTTTTCCCCCACCGAGGCCTGCTCCGACCTCGACCTATCGAGCTTCGCGCTCTACATGAGCACCGGACCCATGGCGCTCGTGCCGGGTATCGACGACGCCGACCCCGCGGTGTGGTCCGCGTGGACCGAAGTGCCCCTCGTCGAATCCGGTGGCGTGTTCACAGGCGAGATACCGCGCCAACTCGCCACCACCGAGGTCCACTACTTCGCCGAAGTGTGGGACACCGCCCGCACCACGGTGCTGCGCACGCACGCGAACAACCGCGCCGGCGTGCACTCGTTCCGCGTCGGCGACCGCGCAACCGTTTGGTGCGAGGACTTCGAAGGAGGCTGGCCTGCAGGGTGGTCCCACGGCCCTGGCTTGCCCGGCCAACCCCGTCCCGATCTCACCGATGAGTGGGAAGTCGGCACCCCCAGCACCGATGGTTTATTTGTTCCCCATTCTGCCGTTTCGGGAACTTCTGTTGTAGGAACCAATATTGCTGGTTTGTATTTGCCCAACAACCAACAGATGTTGACCAGTCCACCGATACCGGTTCCCGACGGGCGGATGACACTGCTTACGTTCCAGCGGTTCTTGACCGTTGAGGACGGCATTTACGACCGTGCTGAACTATGGGCCGACGACTTCCGATTGTTTGAAAATCCGTCGACGCCCAGCGGAGTCGCCCACACCCTCGACACGGACTGGAAGCTCGTCGAAATCGAAGCAGACCCCCTGCGAGCGGGCGTCGCAGCAGATGGCGAAGTGGTGCTCCAATGGACCCTCACGACCGACCCCGGCCTAGAGTTTGGTGGGTGGGCCATCGACGATGTATGTGTGGTGCAGCTCGACGACATTCCGGCGCACTACCGCCGCATGCAACTTACCGCAGAGGTCGACGACGCCTTCCAAGTTACGTTAGCGTGGGAAGCACCTTGGATTGCTCCGCTCGCCGGCATTCAGTTGGTTTCCATCGATGAGGAGACCCTTGAGGACGTGTCTTTGGCGAGCATCCAGTGGTCCGGCGTCGATGTTGCACCCGGAGAACCGGGAACGTTTTCCGACCCCGTACCCCTCGCGCCAGGCGACGTCCGAACCTACGCATTGGTTTCCGCGGCAGCGGTCGATGCAGACGGCGCTCCCGTGTGGGAGACGGCACTTGCAGACGGCGACAATCGCGTCACGGTGCGCCGCGCCGCCGACCCCATCGATACCGGCGAGCCTTTGCCCGAAGACTCCGGCGATAGCACCACCGACCTTCCCGACGAAGACTCGGCGGCGCCTACCGACGCACCGGACGCCGCCACACCAGAAGGGGAGGCGAAAGATGGCTGTGGATGTTCCGCGCGTCCGGGTTGGTCCGGCTCTTGGTTGTTGCTGGTGCCGGCAGTCGTCGGGCTGCGGCGGAGGCGTTCGCGATGAAACGCCGCGCCGCCACACTATTGACAATCTGCGCATTGTGTAGTATAGTACCGAATATTGCCTCCGGGAAGAACGTCGCTTCCTCGCCCGAATCTTCTTTGGCCGAGCAATTCCCAAGTCTGCTTTCTATCGATTTTCCAGGCGACCCTACCGTCGCTGCGCTCGCGCGAGAGGTCACCCACGAATGGGCGACTCTGCATCCAGAAGGTGCGGCGGATGCGGGTCTCCTCGTCCATGGTCTCCACCTTCCTTCCTTCGCGCCAACGTATGTTGCCGCGCACATAGACACGTTGGAAACACTGGGCCAACGTCTCGCCGCAGTACCCGTCGCGGGCTTGGACATCGACGACCAAATCGACCTCGCGGTGCTACAAAACGTCGTGCAAGTGATGGACCACACCCTCCGCGTCGAACGGCGCTGGACCCACCGCCCCGGCGAATGGCTCGAACCCGTCGCCAGCTTGCTGTTGGCACACCTGTCGGCGCCGAACCCCGTTCCCGACGCCATTCCCACGCTTGCAGCCCAGCTTCCGGCGATGCTGGCCGAAGTGGAGGCCGAGGTCACCGCACCCACCCGCCGCGATGTCGATACCGCCACGGAACTTCTTGAAAGCATCGACACCATGCTGTCGTTGTCGCCCGAAGACCCTCGAATTTCTGCGGCGCGTGCGGCCGTCCAGACAAGCCGCGCGCAGTGGATGTCCCGAACCGACCTCCCCGAAGACCATATGTTGGGTGGCGAAGGCTTTCGTTGGCGGCTCACGTATCTGTTGGGCCTGCCGTGGGACGCAGAGACGCTCCTCCAGATGGCCGAGACCGACCTTGCCGCCCTCGATGCGCAGATTGCCCAACTCGAGGCCAACCGCCCGCCCGAGGCACCCCCTACGGTTGAGGAAGCCCAGCGCGCCCTCGCCCTCGACCAAGCAGATGTATTGCGGCTTTACGACGAAGTGGTGGCAAACTACCTCGGCCGCTTGCGCGCCATGGGGGTTCTGACCGTTCCCACGGACCTTCCGCCCTTGCGCGCCCGACCCACGCCCGACGCGCTCGTACCGCTCACCGGCGACGGCGGAAGCATGAATCCTGTGCCGCTCTTCGGGCCCACCGAGGGCGCATGGTGGAACGTCGAGCACCACGACGCGGACATGTCCTACGCCGACCGCGTCGGAAAAGTGGTGTCGATGCAGCGTGCAAGTGAGACCTGGATGGGGCCCTACGCTGTCCACGAGGGCGTTCCGGGACACCACCTCCAGCTTTCAATCGCGCGGACGCACCAAAGACCCGTGCGCCGGTTGTTCCAAAACACCGCATCGGTAGAAGGCTGGGCGCTCTATGCCGAGTCATTGTTTGAAAGCAACGGTGGATTCGAGCAATCCGAAGTGGGCCGATTGATGATGCTGCGCTCGTACCGCGCACGGGTAAAGCGCGTGGTTTTCGACGTAAAGGTTGAAACGGGCGTATGGACGCTCCAAGAGGCTGCCGATTGGAAGCACGGCGCGAAGCCGGGCGAAGGAAAGGTCGACCCTGAGCTCCTTCGCGCAGTGCATTGGCCAACGCAGCTCGTCTCGTACTACGCAGGAATGAAACAAATCGAAGCCATAAAGGAGGAGTGTCGAGCCAAATGGGGCGACAATTTCTCCGAAACGGCCTTTCACGACGCATTGTTGGCAGAAGGACCGATTTCCCTTTCCCTGGTGCGCACGGCGCTTTTGGCCAAAGGGCCCCCAGCGCCCTGAGGCCGCACCCAACACACGCTGCCGTGCGCGTGTTTTGACGCACCGCAATAAGGAATAAGATTTGTCGGACGAAAATCGAGAATTTCGACCCGGACCACGCAGTAGAACCGTCAAGGATGCCGATGGTACGGTAATACATGTGCCCGATGGTTGGGACTTGCTTCCGCCGGGCGACGCGGGGGTTACCCGTCGCCTCAAGGCACTCGGTCCCACTTGGGCGATGAAAGAAAAGGTAGGCCGCAAGCTGTTTTCCAAGGGCGTGTGGGCGCCCGCGGAGAATATTCGCGCCGCACAAGAAGCGATGGAGACCCAGCGCGCCGACCCCGAGCACCAACGAAAACTTGAGGCCGGCCGTCGTCGCCGGGAGCGCGAACAAGAAAACTACGTCGCTGCGTTCACCGTCGCCGTGCGCCGTTTCTTGGCCTTTGACCCGCGCCATCGGGCGATGGAAAAGGTGCTCGCACAGCGCATCGCCGAACACGCGACGCCTGTTGGCAGCGGCACCGTCGCGCGAACGGAAACAATCCCCGTCGAACAGCGCGCAGAAGCCGCGGTGATTGCGTGGATGCGTCACCAAACCACCGCGTATGATAACATGTATATCGAACGTGTCAAGGGCAAGCGGAGAGAGGTACGTCGCCAGCTCGCCGAACAATCTCGGCGCGTGTTGCAGCGATACCGAGACGGCGAGCCTGCCGTGCCCGCGTGCCCGTTGGCAGTCGCATTGGGGGCCGCTGAAGCACCACCACCACCACCAACCGGCCCGCGGGGCTGCTCGGATGTAGCGCCCACCAGTGACCACGAAGCGCGCCAAAAAGCCCTTTACGAGCAAGTGCGCGCACGGATGGCCGCGCGGGGTCGCAAACGCTGATGGACGCACACGGGTTTTTGACGGCTGTGTGCGCGCGCTTGGGGCAGCTCCACCCACCACCCACCGTCGAAGTACACGGGCCGCTGTCCATCACCGTCACGCCGGAAGGTGGCGCGCCGATGGAGCTGCGCCTCCACAACCTTTGGTGGACGGTCCATGCCGAGCCCGCGCAGTTTCGGCACCGCCTCGACCAAATCGCGGGCGCGGTTTCCACAACGCCCGGCCGGGACGCAGCCCACCTGGTTCCAGTGCTACGAACCCGAGACAGCCTGCCTTCTCTCGCACCCCAACTGCCGTTTGCCGGCCCCCTGTTCGTCGCGACGGCATTGGACGGCCCGTACACGAGACGTTTGGTCCGAAGAATCGATGCTGACTTGCTTCAGCTCCATGACTCCCGCTTGTTCCACGTGGCACACAACAACCTAAAGGCGCGTGCTGCGGTTCTTCAGCGACAACGACTTGGCCAAGTGGACCGATTGGTGCTGGATGGCGACCTCGATAGCGCGCTGGTGCTGCTGCCCGAGCCGTGGCGGGCGCTGGGTGCGACCAACCGACTGCACACTTGCTGTCCAGCCCGTGGTGTAGTATTATACACTCTAAATGGTTACATCAACGCACTTTATCGCACCGCAGTTCAAGTACAAAATGATGTGCCATGGCCCCTGCCGCTGGTGCTGCTTCAGTGGAACCGCGACTCGTTCCACGCTGCGGCGTGGCCATAGCTACGGGGCAAATGGGCGACCCCGCACACGAACACCCGCCCATTCATCCGTTGAGGCGGTCACCATCGACATACAACCAACCGGCCACGTTGTCCCTCCGAAAGCGACTCCGTTCCACAAACGTGGCGTCCTTTCCACCTTGGACGAGCACCGCCGTGAACACGACCTCGCCGTGGTCGCCAACAGGCGCCGGTGCCGAATCGATGACCAGTCCGGCAAAACGGGTTCCCTCCGAAAATCGTCGAATCGACGCGGCCCAAGCTGCGGTATCCGCCTCCCACGCATCCCCTTGGGGGTCTGTGGTCCGCTGAATATAATCGACAAGGCCGAGTGCATACGCCGAAAATCTCGAACGCATCAATATTTCGGGCGATTCCGCCATACGGCCTGCATGGTATGGCCCACAACAACGGTGGGCTTTTTTTCGGGAGTGGCAGCGACATCGGCTCACAACTGTCTTCATAGCGCAACACCCTCAACCCACCGGATTTGGAGCGGGATAGAACAGAAAATCTGGAGAGAACGATGTATCCTGGCAGCCGCGACATCCGTTTCGCAACCCACGCCCTTCGCAGTGCCGTCTGTGCGGGACTTCTGCTCGGTGCAATGCTCGTCACGCAGCCGGCCCACGCCTGGACTATCGACGAGCCGTGGCGAACCGTCGAAACGAAGTACTACCGCATACATTACCCCGTAGACACCGAAGCCTGGGCCCTCGACCTCGCCGCACGCGCCGATGAGATGCGCGACCGTGTCGCTGAAATCGTCGGCTGGACCCCCGATGTGCGCACGGAAATGGTCGTGCTCGACCCCTTCAGCGACGCCAACGGCTTCGCGCTCCCCTTCGTGCGTCGTCCGCGTATCGGCGTATTTCCGACCGCACCCGGCGCGAGCACCGGCATTGGCAACTACCGGCTGTGGTCCGAAGACCTCGTGGTTCACGAAGACGCGCACGTTGTTCACCTGATTCGCCCGTCGCGCAATATCGTCGAAAAAATACTTTACGACAACGTTCTCGGCGTTTCCGCCATGGCTGTCAAATCACCGGCTTGGATTGCAGAAGGCTATGCAACGTTGGTGGAGGGCGTGCTCACCGGCCAAGGACGTCCCAACAGCGACGGGCGGGCGACGTTTTTGCGGACCCTCGCACGCGAAGGGCAGCTTCCCACATACCTAGAGTTGGATATGTCGGAGCGATGGCGGTCGCGGTCTATGCGATACCTTGTCGGCTCGGCTTATCTTGAATGGCTGGCCGAAACCTACGGCGACGCCCGTTTGCCCGAACTTTGGGCGCGCATGACCGGCGTAGAGATGGCCTCCTTTGACGAAGCATTCGAGGCCACCTTCGGGCAGCTCCCGGCAACCTTATACGGCCGATTTGTTGCGGAGATGACGGCGGGCGCTATTGCATTGGATGTCGATGACAACCGTTCGGCGCTGTTTCTCGACCTATCGGGCGAAGTTGGCCGTCCCGCAGTTTCGCCCGACGGCACCCGCGTGGCGCTTGTCACCCGCGCCGAAGACGGTCCCCCCGAACTGGTGGTCTACACCATCGCAGAGGACACGGAGGCACAAGAAAAGCGCGCTGAGTCCCTCAAGACGATGCTCGAAAATGACCCCGAAGTCGTAGCACCGATGGCGCCGCGCGCGGAGCCACACGCCGAAGATGCCCGCCGACACGACCTCCTGCGCGTTCCCCACGACCCTCGGTGGGTGGACGACCACACGATTCTGTTTGCGGCTTGGGTTTCCGACAGCCACGGCACCCAACAACCCGATTTGTTTCTCTATGACTTAGAAAACAAGCGCACCAAACGCGTAAGCCGCAATGCAAATCTGCGGGAGGCAGAGCCGTGCGGAGACCGCGCCGTCGCAGTGCATCGGCAGCACGGCTACTCCGCGCTCGTCGCCGTCCATCTTGAAAACGGGGAGACGCAGGCGCTCACAGAGCCATCCGTTACCCGTGTCGAGGCCAGCCCGCGCACCGACGTCGCCTGTTCCAAGGTCGCGTGGATGCGCCATGAAGGCGAGTGGGGCATCGCTATCGGTTCATGGAACGAAAACGGCCTTGCAGACGTGCAAAATGTCGCATTGCCCACTGCGGGACAGCTCCTTAGCTTCGACCTCTCCAACGATGGCACGATAGTCACCGCTGCGCTGGGTCTGGGCGGTTTTATCGACCTTTGGGACTTGTCGCTGGTCAATGATGAGGGGTGGATTCGGCGAACACACCGTTCTGGTGGCGCATTTGACCCCGAAGTAGCACCCGACGGCACCGTCTTCTTTTTGTCAACCGATGCACGGGGCTTCGACCTGCGCACGTTGTCGGCCGACGCTGCACCGGTGACCGAAGGTGCAAGCGTCGACCCCACGTGGACCCGCGGCGTCGTGCGGCCGCCTCCCGTGACCAACGCACCCGACTTGCCCACCGGAACGGCGCCCAAGCCGACGCCCTACGGGTTTGGCCCCCAGAGCGTGCGAACGTTGTCCGGCGCAACAACCACACGCGGTATTCCCGACACCAAAAATTTGCAGCTGGGCCTGCTGGTCAGCGACCTCGCGGGTCGGTCGGAGTTGATTGCGCTCGTCGGCATCGAAAACAACCCAGATGTAGACGGCTATTTCGACCAGCTGGGCGCTCGCGCGGCTTGGACGTGGCGCCGGTTTGCGCTTCACAGCACCATCGACGCATGGTGGCTGCCCATCGACGCTGCGGGACGCGCGTTAGATACGCCCGCATTTGGCGGCGCCTGGACCGGTCGCTACCACCGACGCTGGTTTGGCGGCGGACTCGAAGCGTTGGCCGGTGCGACTGTTGAAACCACGGAGCAGGCCGTGCTTCCGGGCGCGGCAGGTCGGTTCGGCGTTGGACAAATGATACCGGCTGGTACGGTATTCGTGTCTGGCCGCTTGCTCACCAGCGGCCGTTTTCAAGATTCGTCCGTTCTGAACGTGCTGTCTAGCCTTTCCGTCGGACAAGCCGAATGGCAGCTTGGGGCAGAAGGGGAATGGGTGACGGGCCAGGACTTCACCGCCGGCACCATACGTTCTGGTCTCCAACCCGAAATCCGCTCTATGGGAACGCCGTGGTGGCCAACGTTACCCGCGGACGTGGGCTCACTTGACAATGCCATTCGCGCACGCGGCCAAGCACGCTTCGCGCAAGAAGCCATCGGTGTATACGGCGAATTGCTCGATGTCACGACCTGTGCGGCATGTACGCCCGTCGACGCGCCGCTTTGGTTTTTGGGCGCAGATTTGCGCACGGGAACAGGTGCGATTCCGATTGCCGGTGTCCCTGCGCTCTCGCTGTCGGGAGGTCTCGCTTGCTCGATTTCCGAGACAGATGGCTCCATCGACGTCAAACGCTGCAAAGAAGGCGCCGCGTGGTCGTCCTGGCTGACGATTCGGGTCGAGCCTGGCCGTACCCCCGAATACCCGGTGTCGTGGTAAACCGTAACACGACAAGATGAGGGGATAAGCGAGGCTTTACTCCGCAACGTCGAGGGTGACTCCCGCGACGGGCTCCCACATTTCCGGCGCCAAATACGACGACAGCTCCGTGCGGCCCCGTAGCTCCACCTCCAAATAGGCGGTGGTCAGCGTGTTGGTGTGGGCCTGCACGGTTGGCACATCTGCCCAGTCGCCCGATGATGGGTCGCATTCAGCCCAAATGTCGTTGAGCAATACACATATGTCGCTAAACGGATAATGGCCCGCGTTTTCAAAGGTAGCCATCTTCTTTGGGGACGACAAGTATTCGTATGTATAGACCGCTTCGTCCTCATACGGCAACACATCGTCTTTGGTACCCGCAAACAAAAACGGTCGACGTACCGACGCGAGCCCCGCGCCGTCAATTCCAAATGCATACCAAAGACCCGGCGCATACGGAATGGTCAGGCCCACACGGTCGTCCGCTTGTCCATGGTTTTCGAGTTCTGCGGGGTCCAAGTTGCCCACAAAACTGCACGCCAGATTGGAATGGCGAGAACAATACTCCTCAAATCCAGAAAAGTCAATCTCACCACCACCCAACACAAGCGCAGTATACGCGCCAAACGAATGACCGAGAATACTCCATTCGTCGGCACTATCAACCAAGCCACCCAAATAGGGACTATCGCTTGTTGCTTCTTCGACGAGCGCGTCGATACTATAACGCACGTCGTCCGGGCGCTCCATCACGACACGGGGGACGGCATCGATGTCCATATCGAGAAATGTATTGTCGGTGTGGTCCGGGGAAACCAACACATAGCCATGGCTGGCAATGTGCTCCATCAACGTGACGGACTGAAAGCGAATTCCCGAAAAACCGTGGCTAAACCCCAACAAAGGGTACGGCGCGCCCCGCAAGTCCGGCGGCACATTTCGCACCGCCGTGCCGGCGATGGTCGTTGGCGGGTACGTCGCTGGCTCGGCACCTTCAGCCACCTCGGCTGGATACCAAACCTCGATCGTAAGAGGCTTTCCGCGGGGGTCTGTCACTTGAAGCGTCGTGACGCCCACCGCATACGGCCCCCGCGCGCTGGGGTCATCGGAGACAGGGGGTGCAGGCGCCTGCGAATCCCCGCTGTCCGCGGGCTTGCTGGCACAACCGATACCACCGAGCATCAACATCGCCCAACGAACCAACGCGCACCTCCGGTGGCGGTCTGGTAGCGCGGTGGCCCCGTCGCGTCACGTCCCCCCAACCGGTGCCAGCGCACCCCATGCCGACTACTGCAAGCTCACACAACCCCGATGACCACGGCATTCATTGATGCCCTGCGCGGAGTTGCAGCCGTTGCCCGACGGATTTTCCAGGAGCACAATCACCGTGCCGTCGCCGCAGGTGATGGTCGTGCGCGCGACAGAGTTTCCGTAAATATCGGTACAGACGTACTCTGCGTCTGCATCCGAATCACCAATCCAATCACAATAGATTTCTTCATCCATAACGGTGCTAAGTGAAGCGCTTCGGGTGTCACCTGCAAGCGCGGGAGAAGAGACGGCAAACAACGACACAACCACCAACAAGGACTTGAACATCGGACTCTCCGACAGTGCGAGGATGTCGACCGAGCGGCTCGACACCCTTGTTCAAGGGGGCGAGGCCCCGAGCGTTACCAATGGGGGATGTTTTTTTCGGGCACTTGGGTGGGCCTCGGCTCCTCCCGCGGGTTCTGCCGCTCGCACGCCTGCTGCCGTACGCAGAACAAACGAGAACAAGCGCGCAGTCGACAGCCGAGGTGTCAAGGAAGCGACGCTTGGGCCGACCCGGGAATCCCAACCCCTTGCATCCACCAAAAAACACACAAACAGACCGAACCCATTGCGATAGGCCCTCGCTTCCTCTCGTCTTGGGCCTGCAATGATTCGTCTCTCCATCGAACGCCCCGTTGGTGTGGTGGTCGGCATTCTGCTGGTGATGCTGTTTGGCATCCTGAGCATCTCGGACCTCCCCGTTCAGCTTACGCCTGACGTTTCGGTGCCGACCATCACGGTGACAACGGCGTGGCCCGGCGCGGCGCCGTCCGAGGTCGAGAACGAGATTCTACTCGAGCAAGAAGAGGTGCTCAAGGCGGTAGACGGCCTCGACCGAATGGTAGGCGAGGCGACCGATGGCGCGGCAACGTTGACGTTGGAGTTCGAGGTCGGCACGCCAATGGAAGAGGCGCTGGTGCGGGTTTCGAACCGGCTCGCGCAGGTGCCCGAGTATCCAGAAGCTGCGCGGGAACCTGTGTTGGCGACGGCGGACACCTCGGGGCCACCCATGGCGGTGCTCACGATTACGGGGCTCGATGGTCGCACGCCCATTGCGGCACGAACCTGGGTGCTAGAGGACGTCATCCCGCGCTTTGAGCGAATTCCGGGCGTAGCTTCGGTGCGTGTGTTCGGGGGCCGCGACAGCGAAGTACAAGTGGCCTTTGACGGCCGCGCGCTCGCAAGCCGCGGCATTCCCGTCGGCGAGCTGGTTGCAGCGGTTCGCCGCGGCCTCACGGATGTGTCGGGCGGCGACATTGAACTCGGCAAGCAGCGATTTGTGGTGCGCACCGAAGTCGCGCCCAGCGTAGCCGAGGAGCTTGAACAGCTCGTGGTTCGCGTGCAGACGGACGGTTCGGTGGTGCGCGTTGGCGACGTGGCCACCGCACGCATCGGCTTGCGGCAAGCGGAGCGTTACGTCATCAACGACGGCAAGGAGTCGCTGGCGCTGCTATTCGACCGCGAATCCGGCTCGAATGTGTTGGAAGTAACCGAAGAGGTCATCGCCGAAGCGGAGCGATTGGACGCAGAAGTCCTCGCAACGCGGGGACTACATATCTCGGTTGTTTCCGACCAACGCGAATATATTCGCGGCGCACTGACATTGGTGCAAAACAACCTTTTGGTCGGTGGTGTGCTCGCTGTCGTTGTATTGCTTATGTTCTTGCGCAGTGTCTCTGCGTCTGCTATTATCGCGACTGCGATTCCTACCTGTGTGGTCGGCACGATGCTCGGCATGACCCTCTTGGGTCGCAGCTTGAATGTCGTGTCGCTTGCGGGGATGGCGTTTGCGGTGGGAATGGTGGTGGACAATGCCATCGTCGTACTCGAAAACATCGATACCTGGCGACGAAAGGGCTTGTCGCCCGCCGAAGCCGCCTACCAAGGCACCCGCGAAGTATGGGGCGCGCTCGTTGCGTCCACTGCCACCACCGCGGCGGTGTTCTTGCCCATTGTGGCTTGGCAGGACGAAGTCGGCGAGCTGTTGCGCGACGTCGCGGTGGCGATTTCGGTTTCCGTGGGGTTGTCGTTGGTCGTGTCGGTGCTCGTGATTCCGTCGGCGGCCGCACGGTGGCTTGGCCACGCTCCAACCACCACAACCACGACCCCAGGACGCTTTTCCCGCCTGCGTGACGGTTTGGTGGCCCGTGTGCATTCGGTCGTCGCATCTCGCGTCGCGAGCCTCGTGGCAGTCGGTACCGCATTGGCCCTCGCATTGGGCATTGGCGCGACCCTCATCCCCCCGATGGAATACCTGCCTACTGGAAACCGCAACTTTATGTTTGCCGTAGTGGTCCCACCGACCGGTTATGGCGTCGAAGAAATGTACGACGTTGGCAAGCGGGTGCAGCAACGTATGTTGCCGCATTTGGCTTCCGGTGAGGCCAAGTTTCCCGCTGTTTATCGCAGCTTTTTTGTGGCCTTGCCTGGACGTGGCTTTATGGGTGCCGGCGCGGCCAATCCTGATGAGATTGGGCCTGTGGTGGACCTCGTCAATGGCGCGTTGCGGAGCGTGCCGGGCGTGATGGGATTTGGTAGCCAAGCCAGCTTGTTTGGCCGTTCCTTGTCCAGCGGACGCGGGATTGAGCTGGAGCTGTCCGGGGGCAATATTCCGACCCTCGTGGGCGCCGGGAAAACCGTCATGGGGCGTCTCAACGAAGTGATGCCCGAGGCGAGTGTGCGGCCCAATCCCGCGCTCGACCTCGGAGGCCCCGAGCTGCAGGTGCGCCCCAAGCGGGAAGTGGCCGCAACGATGGGGCTTCACGCCGCGGACATTGGCGAAGCGGTCGATGCGTTCGTCGACGGTCGTTACGTCGGGGACCTCGCGCCTTCGGGTGAGCCACGCTTGGATGTGGTCGTTCAGGCGGAGCCCGCCGCTACGGACCCCCACTCGCTCCTTGCGATGCCGATGGTCACGCCCGAAGGCACGATTGTACCCCTCGCATCCGTGGCCGATGCCGTCGAGACCTTGTCCCCCACCACCATTCGCCGCATCGAACGTCGCCGGGCCATCACACTCGAAGTCTCGCCCCCCAATGACGTGCCAATTGAAGCCGCTCTCGGCCGAATTCGAAGCGAAGTGCTCGGCGAAATGACATTGCCCGACGGCATCGAGGTGTCCTTGTCCGGCGCGGCGGGGAAGCTCGAAGATGCACAGCAGCGAATGCTCGAAGTGCTCGCCCTCGCCACGTTGATTTCGTTTTTGTTGCTGGCCGCCTTGTTTGAGGACTTTTTGGCACCATTGGTTATTCTCGTGACCATTCCTCTCGCGGGCGCAGGCGGTGTGCTGGGGCTCCGTTTGGTCGACTGGGGCCTCGGCCCACAGCCACTTGACATGATGACCGCTCTTGGGTTTGTTATTCTTATTGGCGTCGTCGTCAACAACGCCATCCTGATTGTCGACGGCGCGTTGGCCCGCCTGCGCGAAGGCGACGCACTGGCCACCGCAACCACCGAAGCGGTATCCGCCCGTGTGCGTCCGATTTTTATGGCGTCGCTTACGTCTCTTGTTGGTTTGCTCCCGCTGGTGCTCTTTCCCGGCTCAGGCTCCGAACTCTATCGGGGGGTTGGGGCCATCGTGCTCGGCGGCCTGTCCGTGGCCACCGCATTGACGTTGGTGGTTGTCCCCGCCTTGTTTGCGCTGGTTTGGCGCCTGCGCGGCGTTTCCTGACGGAAATCCGCAGCCACCGGTAGCGGCGGAACGGCGAAAAACGCAATAGGAGCGCGCAAATGGAGTCGAACTGATGCGCGCCTCACACTGGCTTGCCCCCACCATCGCTATGATGGCCTGCACCACCACGCAGCCTTCGCCGTCCACGCCCCCCGCGGAGCGGTGGGCGCGCCCCGAAGCTGTGGTCACAGAGGCGCAGGCCAAGCAGAACACCTACCAGTCCCATCGGGCGCCCGAGCTTTCCATTGACGAAGAAAGCCGTCGTTACTTGCTTTCGTATGGTCGCGAAGTCTGTGATGGGGATGTATCGGCCGCCCAGGCCCTCGCCAAGCCCGCGACATTTGCCAATCCCGAAGCGCCCGTCATCGCGATTTTGTTTGACAAAAACGGTGGCCGAAAAGCCCATCATCGCGCGGATTCGAAAGGCGCGTCTCTCACCGCGCAGGTAGAAACCGCTGCCTCCGAAGTATGCAAAGAGGCCGCATCAGGCGACCAACTGCACCTCATGGTGGTCACTTACACCGCCCGCCTGCCCAACTTTGGCGAAAAAGGCATCTTTGAATACAAGGTATTTGAGCCGCAGGTCAATGGCCTCGCAGTCGAACGAAACGGAAAGCGTGTCGAATACGACCCCGCGCTGCAATCCGAGGCCAACCATGGTCCCAAAAACCTTCGTTCCGCTATCAACGAGCAGCTCGGCTCCAAGATTGACCTCTTCGACAATGCCAATGACATCATCTTGGAGGTCTACAAGGTCGCGCATTTTGGAGAGCGGGTCTCCGACGGCACGTTTGCCGACTTCCACCGCGGCCACACAATTCTCAAGCCAGAAGAGGTCACCAAGGCGCTCGTCCGCGAGCGTCTCGACCTGATTGGCGCGTGGTACAGCCACAACGTCATTGGCTCCGAGGTGGTCTACGAATATTCGCCGTCTTCGGGGCAGTACAGAGACAAAGACCGCACGATGGTGCGCTCCCTCATGGCCGTTTGGATTCTCAACCGCCTGGGTGAGTTCTTGGACGACGCCCAACTCAAGGCCTACGGCGCGGAAACCATCGACTATTACCTCAAGACCTACTTCCAAATCGAGGAGTCCAAAAAGCAAGGACGCATCGTGCCTTGGCCTGCTTCATTGCCGAACGGCAACACCATCACCAATCGGTATACGGCGGGAAGCTTCCTTGGTGCCGCGATTCTGGAACGTGCCGACCGCGACCGATGGCTCCAAGAGGACCGCTTGGTGATGGAATGGGTCATGGGGTTCCAGCGGGACGACAAAATCATGTGGACCCAATTTGCCGAGTCCCAATATTTTATGCCGGGTCACCTGATGCTTAGTTTGGCATACCACTATGACAAATTAGAAGACCCTACCTACCTCAACTGGTTCCAAAGCATCTACGACGCTTATGAAACCCCCATTTATCAGCTCATGGACCTGGGCGACGAGCGTCTTCATCCCCTCGCACCTGCGTGGTACACCCAGCCCGCCGCATTTATGTACCACAAAACCGGCGATAACCGCTACCGCGACTTCGTGTATGCTATCAACGACCGTGTGGAACGCCTTCACGCGCACAATCGCAATGGAATGGTCTACTACGATTACGATGGCATCCTGACGCCGAAGCTCGGCTATTATGGCAACACCAGCGTCACCGCCGCCGCATTGGAATCGTTGGCCGATGCCGCAATCGTCGCCCGAAAGGATGGCGATATGGAGCGCTACCGCCGCTATACAACGGTTGTGCGCCACGCCACTGCCTACCTCCTGCGCATCCAGTTCACGCCGGACAATACCTACTACGTCAAACACCGCGAGCGCGTCATCGGCGGCTTCAAGAGCGATATGATCAACTCGGTGGTCTGGATGGACAATGTGTGGCACTTCACAAGCGCCCTCATCAAAATCCACGACAATGACCTATTGGCCGATGCTCCCACGCTTCCTTGGCCCCCGACTACGCCCTAAGCGTCTGCGCCGTGGCTGCATCTGGCGGACACGGCGTAAAACCGCGGCACCTTGGGGGCAACGGCTTCGAGCCGTCCGACTGAATCGCCATTCATTTGTCTGCCCAAGGCGCTTCGGACAGCGCAGGCCATAAGTTGGCATTCAAATGGACCCCTCGTTGCGTCGCGGGAAGCACCGGAACCGGCTGCTCCCGTGCCGTTTCGATGCGCATCGCGGCCTCTCGAAATGCGTCCGCCCGCTCCGCTGCTGCGCCCACCAAGCCAAGCCAAATGATTCCTCCCAGCACCGCCGCCCAACGGCCGGGCACGCTTTGTATGCCCATCACCAGGGCCACTACAACCGGCGGCACCGCGTCCGCGAGGAAGCGCGCATCGAGGCCATCCAACGGACGCGCGAACAGAGACAGAGTGGGCAAGAGCGCGACCAACAGCCATGCTACCACGCGTCCCTGTCCTTTGCGAAACCCAACCGCGAGCAACGGAAGCACAAGCATTCCCAAAACAACGCGCGTCCACCCGCCCACGACCGTCAGCGGCACGGGCACAACGAGAAAGCTGATGTGTCCCCGCAAACCGGTCCACCATGCTCCCGAGGCAAGGGGCAGGGTGTCGGCATAGCCCCCGAGGGGCGTGCCCAAAATCACGGTGCGCACACCCAACACACCGATAACCACCGCCGTCGCCAACGCTACGTTCCGGGTTCGGCCGGGCGTTTCGGCGGGCAACCAGACCGCGAGCAAAAACGGCGCCACGAGACCCGTTTCTTTCGACAGCGCGGCAAGCATCACCGCCCCCACCACCGCGACCGGGTGCCGCGCGACGCCGGCCCACAGCAGGCCCGTGGTGGCCAGCAGACCGCACCGCGCGCTCACCCAGGCTGTCGGCTCAACGAGGAGCGGATGCACCGCGTAGAGAGCCGCTACGAGGCTCCACGGGGCATCGGGGAAGTGCCTCCGAAGCAGTCGCCCCAACAGCCATACGTTGAGCACGTGCAAACACAGGCTCTCCAACCGCGGGCCGAGCAAGGGCGCAAACCCGCGCGGCGCGCCAAAGAGCACAACGTCCAAATAAAACGAAAGGTGCCATATCGGCCGGTAGAGCTTTGGGCTGAATGCTTCGGGCAGTGGCCCCGGCGTGTCCGGGAAGGGCTGCGTAAACCAGCGCAGCGTCGCGCTCCCGTCGGTCCAAGCCTCTACCCAACGCAAAGGGTCATCGGCGAGGGGCCCCGCCGCGAGGCCGGGAAGGTGCAATCCGACCACAACGACGACGCTGACCCACAAAAGCGTGCGGTCGTTCACGGGCTGCGGTTGGGGCTGCGGGCAGCTTGGCTTGGTGCCGCCCGAAGTGCGCCCGCCATAGCCTTTGTCGCACCCTGCACAAGCATTCCGAGCGACGGTGTGCGTCCACCCCAGTGCAAGGCCCCCGCTTCCAAAAGCGCCTGTGCATGGGCAAACCCGCGCTCCAGCCGGTCCCGATGCTGTCCATAAAACCACGGCACACCCCGGCTTCGCACCCACAGGTCGCGTCCAAGGCGCGAGCGGCGTGCCGTGCGGGTCCAGGCGGACAAACCACGCGTAGTGCCGTCCCAAGCAGCGAGGAATGCGCCCGCCCGCGCGCCCGACTCGATGGCCTGCGCGATTCCCTCGCCGCTGATGGGGTCGATGCCCGCAGCTTCGCCGATGAGCATTCGGCGTCCATCTACGACGGTGTCGCCGATAACGTAGCCGCGCTCGGCAAATCGCTTGCGTCGTACGGCAGACAAATCGAGGTCGCGCTCGGCGAGGTATTCCGCGAGGAGGGCTTCGAGGTCGAGGTGGTCGTCGGGGGGAACGTCGGCGAACAAGCCGGCCCGTGCCCGCAATACGTAAATGCCGCGGCAGACGACCTCTTGTCCGTCGACGATGCTCGGGAAGTCCCAGATGTAGCCAGCATACCGCCGGTCGGACGCGTCGAAGTGAATGATGTCGCGCGGCAAATCGGTGGCAATGGGCGGAGTGTCGACTTCAAGTGCCATTGCCCGCAGGTCGCCGGCGTGCAGGCCCATATTTCGCCGGACAAGGCTCCCGACGCCGTCGGCACCCACCACAACGTTCGCGCGTAGGCTGCCCGCGCTGGTCTCGACATCGACATGGTCCCCATGGTCGACCAGCTGCGTAACCCGCACGCCGTCCACCACATTTACCCCCAGCGCGCGCACGCGGTCGGCCAAGGCAGCGTCATGCTCGACCCGACGCACCACCCGACCGATGGCGCCCGGTCGCACCATATGGTGCCCTTCAGTGCTGCACACACTGATGCCATCGATGCGCACATGCGGCACCTCGGGCGCGATGTCGAGTTGTTCGAGGTAGCGCCAGCCTCGGTCGCCCACGGCGCCTGCACAGATTTTCTCACGCGGATACGGCGTTTTTTCCACCACCATCACGCGCTTCCGCAGGTGGGGCGCTTGTCGAACGAGGGCCGCCGCCGCAACGAGCCCCGCGGGTCCGCCGCCAACGATGACGATGTCGTGGAGGTCACTCAACACAGGCATACGGGCGACATACCCCGTTCAGCGCAAAAGCGGTGCCCCCAAGCCGAGCGCCAACACCACAGAAACCGCGCCGACGACGTAAGGACGGGTATGGGCAGAATGTGCGGCCACCGCACGACCGGCGCTGCCCATCGCCGCCAAGACGGCCAAGGGTCCGGCCACCAAAAACACGGGCGCCAACGCCGCGAACCCTCCCAGTGTATAGGTGAGCGCATCGACGAAAACAAAGGCGCCAAGCGGCCACGCGATAGAACGCGCGACCTCCGCAGCGAGGCGCTCCGTCCCGCCCGTCACGCGCCGCGCCAACCACCCGGCGAAGATGCCCAAGGCCGGCACCAAAACCGGCACCAACAACGCCTGCACCCGATACCAATCGGGCAAGGGCGTCGGGCCACGCGGCTGGTGGCCGGCGTTGGAGAGTTGCCAACACAACGCAGCCCAACCTAAGCCCACCGCGACCAACGGAAGCACGGTTGCCCGACTGAATGGCGATTCAGTGGACACCCGGCGGCTCCAACAGTGTGTGGTAGACGAGCAATTCGATGCCGGAACCAATCCGCAGCAGCGTTGGCGCATGGATGCCATGCTCGCCGCCTGGAAGGTCGTCGGCATCGACCACAAGGTCGACAGGCGCGTAGGAGCCATCGTCGTAGGCGATGGTGTGTACAAAGTCCACCTGGCCCGCGGTAGTTGGGGGGTCGGCGTCGACGTGGCCCCATACATGCCGCACGCCATCGACAATCGTGGTCGATGTGACGGTGATGCCCCGCGCGCCTTCGCCGGTCTCCGCTTGCCGGGCCAACGTGCCTTCGTAGCGCGTGAATTGTTGGTAGCCCGCGACATTGCAGGCCCAGCGGCCATCGCCGGCCAACGATTGTGAGAAGGGCAACACGGACGGGTACTGGTCGGGCGCAGGGAAGTCGGCGGACCCGAGCGGGTAGCAATCGGGGTCGGTGCCAATGCGGTCAGAGACGAGCTCTGCGCCCCGTTCAAACGAAAAGCCATCGTTGGAGGTGAGCACATAAAAGTGGTTTTGCACGGACTCCGGCGCGCTCTCCAAGTCAAGGTCGATAACGAGAAGCGCGTGCTGGACGGTGTCGCCGTCGGAGAAGACCTCCCGGTCAGGGTCGACGATGCGGTACCCTTGTTTCCAGGTGTCGGTTCGTTGACGCACCCAATCGTAGGGCCCGGCACCGTGCAATAGGTCCAAAAAGGCCGCGGCGTTGGTCACCAAATCATCGGGAAAGGCCAACACAGCCGTAGTAAGGATGTTTTCGGCGTTGGCTTCCGCCGGAATATGGGAAGGGTCGACATCCACCCAAGTCAGCCACAGCGAGCGCCAATGGCGACCGTCGAGAACGCCGTGGTCTACAATCATCACATCGGGGACACTCGCACGGATTGCGAGAGGGCCGTCCATCGGCCAGAATGCACCCGCTTCGTCGCGCACAGCCAGTCGAACGGCGTGATTGCACGGCGTCAGAAGGTCGGGGCAGTCCATGTCGCCGCCTGCATCCACACCATCGCCGTCGGTGGGCCATGGCGGGTCTTCGGGCAAGCCGTCGATGGCGGCGCTGTCTTCGGTTGGCGAGGGGCTCTCTTCGGTGACCGTTTCGTAGGTCGAACCAGCCTCGCTGGACGACGCAAACAACGATGCCACCGGCAGCTTGCCCGTCGACGAGGAACATCCGAACAATACCACAAAAAGTACACAATGTCCAGCGTTATCCAAGCCAGCAAGAAAACCCAGGTATTTCCTGCGCTTCCAACCACTGAATCGCGATTCAGCGGGCATTCAACAAACGTTCTGCGAAGGCGGGACACACCACAAAGGGATTGTGGTTGAATTGGTAACGGCTGGTGGCCGCATCGCGCTCGACGTCGCGCGTAGCGACGGGGTCGAGGGCATTCCAGGCCGCGTACATGTCTTTTTCCGCAGCCGAGGGTGCGTAGCCGTATTGGGTCCACACATACAACATAGAGCGCGCAGCATTTCCCTTGTGGGCGTCGCGAGGCTCGAAGACCGTCGTGCCGCCGCTGTCACGGCCAAGCGAAGAGCCTCCGCGACTCCAATAGACCGTGCCTGTCACTTCGCCGAGGGGGTTGCTGCCGCGCTCGGAGTTTGCATCGACCATGGTGGGGTAAAGGTGGTGCACATCGCACAATGCGGGCTCCGATTCGGCGCCTTCGCTGCGCGGCCAAGTGTGCTCGATGTTCATGGCGTCGTCTTCGGGACCGCCGCCGACGATGGCCACCTGGTCGCCGGTATACACGCAGGTCACAACGTTGCCGGACTCCAAATCAAAGCTCTGGTAAATCGCACGCTTCGACTGGCTGTAATCGCAGGTGGGGTCAGGGTTTTGGGACAGCTCTGCCCGAAGCTCCTCGCCGGTCAGGCCGTCTCGCAGCGCATTCCAATAGCCGGCATCGGCACAGGCCATACAATCTGCGACGCCATCGCCGTCGTCATCGGCTTCTTCGCTGTGGGGCGCGCCATCACAATCATTGTCGATGCCATCACACAGCTCCGGCGCACCGGGGAACACGTTGCTATCGTTATCGTCGCAGTCGTCGCCTGCGGAAACACCGTCGCCATCGGCGTCAACGCTGCCTTCCCCTTCTCCCTCGCCAGCGGTGGAGCTGCTTGTGGCGCCTGTACCGTCGTTTTTGGACGCACCGGCACATCCCACCCACAACGAAAGACAAGACAGCAACAACAAGCGCATGGTGGATTTCCAGGGAAAAAATAGGCGGGTAATCTATCCTGCCACAACCGGACTGGGTTCGCCGGTGGCCGTGACTTCGAGGTCTTCTGCGACCGGCTCGGCCGGCGGCGCCTCGGCCAACTCAATCCAAAACACCGACCCAGACGGCCGATTCGGCTCCATTCCCACACTTCCGCCCATCGCTTCTGCCAAATGCTTGACGATAGCGAGGCCCAGGCCCGTGCCGCCAATGGCCCGCGAACGGCCAGGGTCGACCCGGTAGAAACGCTCAAACAAGCGGGACCGATGCGCGGCGGGAATGCCCGGCCCATTGTCGGTGACCCGCAGTCGAATTCGTGCGCCCTCACGCCGTTCTACGGTAATCGCGATGTGCCCACCTTCGGGTGTGTACTTCATGGCGTTTTCGAGGAGGTTGACGAGGACTTGTTCTAGCCCGCCTGCGTCGGCCAGGACCTCGATGTCGTCGGGGACATCGGTGGTGATGGTTTGGCGGCGGGTGGTGGCGCGTGGGCTCAAAATGTCGGCCACATCCGCAACGACGCCGTCGATGTAGACCGCTTCGAGGTCGACCCCAATGTGTCCGGCTTCAATGCGGGAAAGCTGGAGGATATCCTCGGTCAAAAGACGCAGCCGTTCGGTGTTTCGCAAGATTGCGTCGATGAATTGTGCGGCGTAGCGGGGGTCGTCGATGGCGCCATCTTGCAAGGCTTCGGCGCTCGCTTGCACGATGCTGACGGGCGTTCGTAGTTCGTGGGAGACGTTGGCCACGAAATCGCGCCGGATGGTCTCCAGACGGCGAATATGCGTAATTTCGTGCAGTGACACGACACAATCGCCCTCTTCGCCCACCCGCGCCCACGCTTGGATGACGCGCGGCCCTTCGCCGTCGACCTCGGTGCCATCGGACAGCGACAACTCGCCGATGGCGTGCCCATCGCGCCGCGCGGAGCGAATCAGGTCGACGATGACGGGGTGACCGCAGGCTTCGTCGATAGATTGCCCGAGGTGGTCTGCGGTGAGCCCGATGAGCGAAGTTCCCGCCGGATTGACGAGCGTGAGCTTCCCTTCGCCATCGACGGAAAGCAATCCTTCGCGCATGGTCTTCAAGACGGCCGCAGAGCGCCGCCGCTCGTCCGCCAACGCACGGATTGCGCGTTGGGTCTCTTGCGAGATTTGGTCGATGGTGCCGGCGATGCCCGCAAGCTCTACGCTGGACCGCATATGGAGCGGCGCGAGGGGTTCGCCGTTGGCGAGCGCCGCGGTGTGTTGCAGGAGCGCCTCGACATCGCGGCTCATCATCGAAGACGCGAGACCTGTCATCATCAACATGACAGCGAGACCCGCGGCGAGTGCGACGGCCAACAGCTTATAAATGGACCAAACTGGCGAGTCGGCGCGCTCGGCGGGCATTGCGACCCGCAAGACGCCCGGCCCCTGGGATGCGTCGGGAAAGCGCACGGCCACAAACAACATCTCGCGGTCGACTTGGGGCGGCGTGCGGCGTGCGGCGCCGTACTCGGCCACCGATGGGTTCAAGACCGCCTGAATTTCTGGCCGGTCTCGCACTTGGAGATTTTGTTGGGCAATGGGATCGATGGGTTCGGAATCGGCGACCACTTCACCGTTTGCATTGATGAGCGTGAGACGGATTCCGGCGTGGGTCGACAGCGCGGAGATGGTCTCATCGAGCGCGGTAGAGCGATGCAGCTCACGGTCGGCGACCTCGGCGAGCACCATGCGGGTGGTCGCGGCGTTGTGCAGGAGGTCGTCGACGGCGCGTCGCTCCATCGCAGGCCGGAGCGAGACTTCAATCCAGCCCACGCTGCACAAGGAAAAGAGCACCAGCAAAAAAAACGAGATGCTCAGGAGCCGGGTTCGAAACCCGCCCCGTGTGGGCCAAAACATCCCAAACGGCGGTTCGGTGTTCATCCGGGGGACGGCCCGTCGGGGGTAGCGGCAAATTTGTAGCCCACACCGCGAATGGTCTGAATGTAATCCCCCGCCGCGCGCAGTTTTTGGCGGAGACGCTTGACGTGGGTGTCGACCGTTCGCACGGTGACGGCGGTGCTTTGGCCCCACACTTCGTCGAGCAGAGCCTCGCGCGTGAGGGCGCGGCCGCGACGATTGAGGAACAAGCTCAGGAGCCGGAATTCGAGCGCGGTAATCACCGCTTCTTCGCCGTCAACCCACACCTGATGACCGGCTTCGTCGACCTTCAGCACGCCAAAAGTGACCATTTCCCGCGTGTCTTCACGACCGCGCGCCCGCCGCAACACCGCACGCACACGCAGCACGAGCTCGCGAGTCGAAAACGGCTTGGGCACATAATCGTCGGCACCCACCTCAAAGCCAACCACGCGGTCGATCTCCTCGGCACGCGCGGTGAGCATGATGACGGGAATGTCGGCCGTCACGGGATCGCTCTTGAGGCGGCGGCACACTTCGGTGCCCTGCATATCCGGCAACATGAGGTCAAGAAGGACCAAGTCGGGCAAAGGGTCGCCGTTGGCACCACGCAGCGCCGACGCACCATCGCTCGCGGAACGAGTGCGGAATCCCTCACGCCGCAGTGCGAACGTGAGGGCAGCGACCAGATCTGGCTCGTCATCGACGATGAGAATGAGGTCTTCCATGGCGGCCGGCTATCTCCGGGGAGGTACGTCGACGGGTGACGCTTCCGTGAAAGGGCAGTAGACGACACGAAACCCGACAAAGCAGACATTCATGTCGACACGCCCAAGTTGGGGGGCTGTCCAATCGAGTGCCATCCGGCTATCATCTCCCGTGAGCGATTTTCCGATGACCGTGAAAGATGGTTGTAGGTCCGCGCGGTTCTGCAAACGCATCAACCGAGTGGAATTCCGTCCATCTCTGGTCTATCGTCAAAACGAATGCCCCCTCGCACCACCCCGCATTTCCGCCCCGGAGAACACGCAATGTCCCTTGGAACCCAAATTCAATGGCTGATGCCGCTTTTTTTGGCAACGGGTTGCTACATGGCCAATTCGGAGACCGACACCGGCGTGGAGGGATCTGCGTCGGGCCTCGGCTCGGGATTGGGCGCGGAGCAAACGGAATCGGGAGACGGCTCTTCGGAAGGTGGTGGTAGCACTCCCGTCGGCTCCGGTCGCGGCATCCTCGTCGCCAACGGCTTCAAACTCTACTGGGCCCAAACCAGTGTGTGGGACGGCGGCGCGTGTATGGAGCTTCGCCTGAAAAACGAAGGGGGTCCCGTCAATGGCTGGGAATTCATCGTGGGCACCTCGCCCAATCTTGAAAACTGGGTGGACGACGGCGGCGCGTTCTTTTTCCCCGAACCAGAGCAAATTTGGGTAGAGCAGACCGAAGGCGGCGAGTTGGGGTCATACGGAATTGCAACGATGTATTTCTGTGCGGAGCCAGCCGTAGAACTGACGTTCTTTGACGTTTGGTATCGGGAAGGCACAAACCACTGATTTTTACGGTCTTTTGGAGACGAGAGACGGGAGAAAAATCAACATCGGTCAAAAACTGACCGGACATGGAGAAAGATCCAGGGATAGTGTGCAGGCAAGAGACGCGAGAACAGGTAACGTCGTCTCTTGCGGAGTCCCGATGTCTCTCCAACTGTTGCGAATCCGAAATCTGGCCATCATTGAGGAATCCGAGCTTGAGCTCGGTCCCGGTCTCAATGTTCTGACCGGCGAAACAGGGGCAGGCAAAAGCATCCTTATCGCCGCGCTGGCCCTGGTTTTGGGTGGGCGCGCCGATGCGGGGTTGGTGAGAACCGGCGCCGACCAAGCGGAGGTCGAAGCGCTGTTCGAACTGGGACCCGCACCAAAGCTGCGTGCGGCGCTGGCGGAAAGGGGGATTGAGGTTGACGATGAGCTGATTGTGCGACGCGTGGTTCTCCGGTCGGGTCGTAGCCGCGCGTTTGTTGGCGGCCGCCTCACACCCGCCCGCACCCTGCAGGAGCTTGCACGGGGTCTGGTTGACATCTCTAGCCAACACGAGCACCACACCCTCGTCGATGCGCGCACCCACATCGACCATCTCGACGCGTTCGGCGCGCTCATGGGCAATCGTTCTGCGGTGGCTGAAGCCCACAAACGTTTGGTGGACACAGAACAAGCACTCCGCGAGGTTTCGGCTACCCTTCGCGAACGTGCCGAGCGAGAAGACCTCCTCCGATTTCAGCTTCAAGAAGTGGACAAGCTCAAGCCCCAGCCAGGCGAGCTTGATGAACTAGAAGCCACCACACGGCGCCTGCGCCACGCCGTCGACCTCGCCCGTGCAGCCGGGGAAGCCGAACACGCACTCTATGGCGCCGATGACGCCGTTACCGCACGCCTGGCCAAAATTGCCGGCCGCTTAGAAGCCGCGCTCCGGCACGATGCCCAGTTTGGCGTGTTTGCTTCCCGCCTCGACTCCGCGCGCATGGAGATTGAAGAGGTCGCCCGCGACTTAGAAGCCTACGCCTCCGATGTCTCGATGGACCCCGGCGCGCTTGCAGAAGCGGAGGAGCGAATGGTCGCGCTGCGCCGGTTGGTGCGAAAGCATGGCCACACCCTCGACGACCTATTGGAGTGGGCCGATGCCGCGCGAAAGGAGCTTGCGCAGCTGGGTGATAGCGAAGCCAGAGTCGATACACTGTCCAAGGCGGTCGAAGCGGCGCGCGATGCGGCCCGCTCTGTCGCCCGCGCCTTGTCGCGGGGCCGCCACGCGGCGTCGGGCACCTTGGCATCGGCCATGACGGCAGAGCTTTCGAGCCTTGGTATGGGCGGGGCACGGGTCATGGTCGATGTCGCACCGCTTGACGGCGACGGGGGCATCGCCCTCGATGGCCAGCGTTTCTCCGCGCGGGGCATCGACCGGGTGGAGTTTTTGATTGCCCCCAACCCCGGAGAAGAGCCTCGCCCTCTCGCCCGCGTTGCGAGCGGCGGCGAGTTGTCGCGGGCATTGCTGGCACTCAAGCGCGTGCTGGCCGATATCGGGCCGGTAGGTACGTTCGTGTTCGACGAAGTGGACACCGGCGTGGGTGGCGCGGTCGCTGAGGTAATCGGACAAAAACTGTCCGATATTGCACGCCACAACCAAGTCCTCTGTATCACCCACAGCCCCCAGGTTGCGGTGTACGCGCGGCACCACCACCATGTCCACAAGGTGCAAGTCGACGGTCGCACGCACAGCCGGGTAAAAAAGCTGGACGAGGCGGGCCACCTCGACGAAATCAGCCGGATGCTGGGCGGAATCGATGTGAGCTCCGCCTCCCGCGCAGCCGCCCGTGAGCTGCGGGCTGCCGCACGCGCCGCACGGAGTCCCGCAGACGCCTCGCCCACAGCACCAACTCTCTCTGCGGAAACCGCCACAACCGCTCTATCCTTGGGGTAGGGTACCGTAGGAGGTTCAATGGCGACGTCCATTCCGCTGCCCCTTCTCCTGGCCGTCATCAGTGCGGGCACGGCGTTGGTGCTGGGCCTCGTGTATGGGCTGGGAGGCGCTCGTGTCGCCAAGATTGCCGACGTCCAAATGGCTGCGGCGCGTTTTGCGTTGTCCCATCCGACAGATACGGTGACGGACTCCTTGTTGGCACAGGATGGCTCGGCGGCGTTGTTGTGGACGCCTGCCGGTATGGGGGTCGTGGCGGTGTTGGGCGACCGCCTCGTCACGCGCTTGTGGAAGCCCGGCGCGGTACGGTCCGTCTATTCGGAGCCCCAAAGGCTGTGGGTCGTGCTCGCAGACCCCACCTTCGCCCAGCTGTCCTTTCCTTTGACGGACCCCGTGTTGCGGTCGATGTGGATGGCCCGCTTGTCTACCCTCGTCGCCGGCGCAAAGTGAGGTACGGATGCCAATGCCCGAACTCCCCGACATCGTCAACTTGGCAGTGCCCGGCTTTGTCCTCGCGATGGTCGCAGAGGTCGCGTGGGGGATGCGCAAGGGCCGGGTCCGCTATGAGATGCGCGACACCATCACCAGCCTGACCATGGGCACCGGAAACTTGTTCCTCGGCCTGACCCTCGGCGCCGTCGTGGGCACGTTGTTGGCTGTCGTCACCAAATGGGCACCCTTCTCGTTTGCAGACCAGTCCTACGGTTGGTCGCCGTGGGTGTTTGTGCTTTGCTTTGTGTTGGATGACATCCGTTATTATTGGTATCATCGATATATGCACGAAATTCGATGGTTTTGGGGCGCGCACGTCACCCACCATTCGTCCCAACATTACAATCTCTCGACTGCCTTGCGACAAACCTGGGCCGGTGAGCTGACCCTGGGCTTTCTCTTTCACCTACCGCTTCTGGCGATGGGCTTTCATCCCGCGATGCTCGCATTCGTCGGAGGCGTCAACTTGGTTTACCAGTTCTGGATTCACACCGAGCTGGTCGATCGCATGCCGCCCTGGTTTGAAGCGGTGTTCAACACACCGTCGCACCACCGCGTTCACCACGCCACCAACCCAAGGTATCTCGACGCCAATTATGCCGGCGTTTTTATTCTTTGGGACCGCATGTTCGGCACATTTGTCCCCGAAAATGCAGCAGACCCTCCCATCTATGGCCTGACCACCCAAGTCTACACCTTCAATCCGCTGCGCATTGCATTTCACGAGCTACTCGCCATGGCCCATGATGCGAGCCAACCCGGCCTCTCGCTGCAACAACGATTGGGCTACGTGTTGGGTCCACCGGGGTGGAGCCACGATGGTTCTCGCCAAACCGCACAAGAGATGAAGGCCGCATTTGTAGAACGACACCCCGAGCAAGCCGGTCAGCCCGGTCTTCCGGGTCGGTCACAAAAAAATAGAGAGGGGCCCTCTCGCACGTAATGATGCTCCGCCTGTGGCCCTTCCAGAAAATGAATGGCGATTCAGTTGGGCGACAACGCACGATTCCAGGCACAAAGCAATCGAACCGGACGATTTCGCGTTGGGCGTCGTCGACCACGAATTTCGGTCGGAAACATGGGGGTACCGGCACGCGCACCCATGAAATGGCCTTGCTTTTCCCGACCGAAGGTGGGAATGCAAGAGAAATGCAGCCATCGCGTACCACGATGGTATTTCGTAAAACCGCGTAACGTGCGCATTCCCTTCCGTTGTGTATTCCCGAGCGGACGAACGGCTCCGCATTGTGTCTCCTTATCGGTGTATCTTCGCATTTCCATCCGTAGACTCCCAGGAAAGCACCGGTGTCCACACTTCTCGAACGCGACGCGCGCCCCTCCGAAGCCGTTGCTGCCCTGCGTACCCAGATTCCAAAGCTGCGGAGTCGCTTGCAGGCGCTCGCATCGCTGGCCGAACGTGCCGAAGAGCCAGAGTTGGCGCGTGAAGCGCGGCGAATGGACCAAGAGTTGCGGGTGGAGCGCCTTCGAATTGCATTCGTTGGTGAATTCAAGGCGGGGAAGTCCACCCTCATCAACGCGCTGCTGAACGACGAGGTGGTGCCCGTGAAGCTGCGTGAATGCACGGCGACCGTCTGCCGCGTGCGCCGCGACCCTCGGGGCACCGAGGGCATCCGCGCACGTTTGCCGGGAAGACCACTCGGCCCCGTACGCCCGCTGCGCGACCTCGCGACGCTCGCCCAAGACCGCTCGGCCGACGCCGAGGAGGTCGAGGTCACCATTACAACGCCGGGCTGGCCTGGGCCCGAAGTAGAACTGGTCGATACACCCGGCGCCCAAGCCGGTGGGCTAGCCGGCGAACGCTGTACCCTCGCGTGGCTTCCCCGCGCCGACGCTGTGGTATTCGTGACGCGTGCCGACCGTCCACTTGGCAAAGCCGAGCTTCGTTTGCTGCGCGAGCACGTCCTTCTGGGGGACCGCAAGAACGCATTCCTCGTCGTCAACCACACCGACGCCCTCGCGACCCGCGCCGAGCGGGCCCGCGTACAAGACCGGATAGCGTCCGCCGTTCGGGAGGCGACAGGCGGCTGTCCACCTATCCTTTTTGTGTCCGCCGCCGACGCTCGCGACGCCCAGGACGCAATCGCCGAGGTAGAGGGCATAGGCAGGCCCGAGGTCGGCACAGGAGAGATAGAGGCGCTCGAATCCTCGGGTATCCCCACGCTCCGTGGGCTCCTGGACGAACACCTCGTCCAACAACGCGTAGAAGTGTTGATGGACGCGCACAACGAGCGGCAAACCTCGCTGCAACGACGCTTGCGTTTGTCCCTCCGCGCGCGCCTCGAAGACGCCCACCTCGATGCAGAGGCAGCAAACCGACGCATCGAGCGTCTACGAACGCTCCAACAGGTCCTGGCGAATGTGCCCACAAAGGTACACGCCTCCGAAAAGCCGCACATAGAGCAGCTTCGGTCTCGCCTCGACGTCGACTTGGACGAAGCGCGGATTCGTTTGGCCAATCAGCTCCGTTCCGACGACAAAGACGCGGCAAGAGCCGTCCTTCAGGAAGTTGCCGACCGACTCCAAGCCCACCTCAAGCACCACCAAAACGCCGCAAAAAGCGCGCTACAGCTTGCAATGGCCGAGCTGATTGACTCCGAAGCCAAGCTATCCCTCCAAGGCCCGAAGCGCGTCGAAGCACAACATGTCGATGTCTGCATGCGCACGGTCAAAGAGAGCAACGATATGCTCGCAGTGGCCGTCGGCGCCGGTCTCGTCGCGCTCTTCACCGCGCCAGGGCTTCTCCCCTTCATCGCATGGGGCGCAGCGACAATGTCTTCGACCACCACCCGGAGTGTGGTCGACGCCGACGCCACCACACAGCAAGCCATCGCTGGTCTTCGAGCGTCGATGCGCAACGCGATAGACCAGCATGAGCAAAGGCTTCAGACAGCCATCAACCAGCACGTCACAGCGGAAATACAAGCGCTTCGCCGTCGCATCGACGCGATTTCCGCTCCTGCATCCAGCGAACACACCGCAAAATTGCGCGCCCTCGTCGCCGAACTGGACTCCTTGCCTTGAACGGGACGCGTCACATGGCCGTGCCCGAACGCGTCACCTTGCCATGGCTCGCAGAACTCGCGCACCGCGGCCCATGGACCTCGACCGCCACGCTCTTCGAAACGCTCGGGCCCGCGCTCGCGCCACCCACTTCGTCCGCCGCCCTATCCGAAGACCTCGTCGCTACGATGCTCGACGAGCTGCGCGCGGACACCCGAACGTCCAATATAACGCTGTCGCCCGAGCTGCTCACACCTTGCGCACAGTCGGTCCTCACGCGGGCCTTGGGCACGCCCCCCGATGACGGACCCGCACTTCGCGTCGCCTTGGTGGGCGGGTTTTCGAGCGGAAAGTCATCTTTGCTCAATGCGCTGGTAGGACTGGGCACCCGCCTCCCCGCCGACGTCGAACCCACCACCGGCTGCGTTACCGAGTTGCAGGAAGGCACCACCAACGACTGTGACCAACAGTTCTCGGACGGAAGTTGGGGACCGCTCCCAAGCGAACGTTTGGCGACCGCCCTTCGCGCACAAGGCCCCAACGCACCCGCGCGGGTGCGTCTTCGATTGTCCCATCCCCTCCTCGCAGACCTCGTGCTGGTAGACACTCCCGGCGTCGGAAGCGAGCACCCGTCCCACCTGCTGCGCGTCGACGAAGAGCTGGGGCGCTGTGATGCTGCATTGTTGATTTGCGACGCAACCCGCGCCGGCTCCGAAGACGAAACGCAGCTATTGGAGAGACTTGCGCGCATCACCGGCCGCACCTGGATTGTGCTTACTATGGTCGACAAGGTTCGTGTCCGCCGAAGGGGCCCAAGCCGCGAAGAGCAACTCAAGGAGTTAGAAGAAGACCTCCGCGCGCGCTTTCGCGGCAATCTGGCGGGCGTCGTCTACTGCTCCACCCAAGGAACCGACCTCCACTTGCCCGGCACCGGTCCCGTCCGCGATGTATTGCGAAATCTCCAAGCCGAACGCATACAGCGAAAGCGCCTCGTGCAAACCAAGCGCTCCGTCGAGCACAACCGCATCCGACGCCTCGTCGCCCAACGCGTGCTGGACGAGCAACGTGACAAAGGCCCCTCCGCCGTAGAAAACGTGCTGCAGCAGTTCCACGCGGACTGGCGCGAAGAGCTGCGCATTCTGCGTGTGCAGCGGTCTACCGTGCCTCCGCCAGACGAGGCCAGTCTTGTTCCCGTGCTCGCATGGCTTCAGCGCCAATCCGACCCCCAATTGCAGGTGTGTCTCCAGGCGGTCCATCTGTTGGACACCCACGAGTTTCTGCTCCGAAGTCCAGCGGGAGGCACTTGGCGGCGTTGCCTCGTCGAATTGTCGCGACTGGCGGCACGACCGGCGCGATGGACCCACGCCGACCCCACCGCGCGCGACACCCTGATTTCGCTTCTTCTTTCTGGCGACACAATACTGAACCTCGACGTTCCCACGCGGTTCGGCGAAGGTTGCACCGCGCCAAGCCTCTGGCAGCCCGCCCCCTGCACCGGCCTTCCGTGGATAGGAAGCGCGCTCCAACATGCGTTGCATACACAACGCAATACATGGGTCCAACGTTTCTCGCAATCGTGGCTGCTCCCGGCAAAACAGCGTGCTCTTCTTCAGGTCGCCCACAGCATCGTCCTGAATCAACCGTCCGCCACCACCACGCCGCCCGCCCCCACTGACCTCGAAATGGCCCACCGGCTCGCCGTCCTCCTCCAGCCCCCCACACAGCTTTCGCTTCGCGCGCTTCACCGATGGGCCCTCACCCAGGCGACGATGCGCGCAGGAAAGGCGGCGACGGTGGTTGCCGCGACGGGAGGCATCTACTTGGCGGTGTCCACCCAAGCCACCCTGGACCACATCGACGCCCAACTCACGGCGATAGGGGTCGACCCCGCTCTGCGACACGACCTCGCCACCGAGCTGCGCACCGCAGCAGACTCCGTGGGCAGCGCTTGGAACGCCCCCGTCTGGCAAGAAGCGCGCGAGGCCCTGTCTTCGGCCTGGGCCGACATTGGCCGGAGCGTGTCTATCTGGAAGTACCCCTTGGCAACGTCCGAGGTCTTCGGCTTCACCTGCGATGGCAACGCCGAACAGGGGGTCTGTGGACATACACTGCGCCCCTCCGAGGTAGAGGCGCTGTTCGGCGCGGCGTTTGCGGGCGGACCACGGCTCCCGGCAGGAACAAGTCCCGGAGACTGCGTGCTCCCCAACGACGCCAACGCTGCCGCTCCTTGCTTGACTTACGCAGAAGCCACGCGCTTGGCCGATGCGCTGCCTGGCTGGCGCTTGCCCGATGTAGACGAAGCGCAGGTCGTAGTCGACGGAATTCCGTACGACCTCCCCGGCGCCCGCGCCTTTTGGACCCGTTCTCCCGGCCGCGCGGGCACCCAGCTCGTCGCGGAACGAAACCAAGAACCGTGGAACCTAGCACCCAATACGCGCGTCGAGACCATCGGCGTGCTGCTCGTTCGCGAAACCTCCCTCCCTGGGGATAACGCCGCTTCTCCGAAAAACTGAATCGCGATTCATTTCGGTCCACCCAAAATGAATGGCGATTCAGTGAACCTCTGAAAGGAGGGGACAGTCCCGAGGAGCCGGCGTTTGGGGGTCAAGCGTCCACATCCAGCCGCTCGCGACCATCGCAGGAGGACCCAAGTCGCGCATCAAATCCGCCGCGAGTGGATGGGACGAATGCCCGCCATGCCACACCACCGCCCGAAAGCCACGGGCGACCAAGCGCGCAGCCTCCTCCTGCGCACACCGGGCGGACACGGGAGACTCCCAGCCGGTCAACCGGCGGGTCGCGAGGCTGAACGATGCCGCAGCCGTAAGGCGCGGGGTCGACGGCGCCAGGGAGGTCGCCACCCCGCCCTGCAAGCGCCGCCACAATACCGCATCGGCCAACGCGCGCTGGCGCACCGCTTGCTCCGGGATGGTCGCGTCGAGCGACACGAGGTCGAGCACCGGCCCCTCGACCACACCATCGTCCGTCGGAAGGGGGGTGGCCGGGCCTCCCGCCACCCCGATGCCCCACACCGCAACCAGCGCAATCGCTCCCACGGGAAGCCGTTGGAAGCCCTTTCCGACGCCAATTGCCAAGGGCAGCACGGCCAAGGTCGCCAGCCGCGGCCACCCATGCAACCCACGCAGCGCCGGCGCCCCATGCAGCACCACCGCCCACGGCGCCCAATAGTCCGTGTCGCCAATCCGCACCGCCGGACCCACCGCCGCGACCAGCATACAAAGCCCCACCAGGAGCCAAGATACGACAACCCGCGGTCGCCGAAATGCAGCGACCACCGCCAACAGCAACAACGGCGGCACCACGGAAGGCCCGCGGTCGCCGGGTGTGTCGGCTGGAATCCCGGTCCACAAGCCAGAAGGGTCGGTGCCCAACGGTCGCATCGAAAACGGCGATGGAGCGGCGAGGCGTTCCAACCACCACGGCTCGTGCGATAGCTGCACCCACAGCGCCGGAACACACAGGAGGGCGCCGAGCACCACCACCGCCAACCACACAAGGGCCTGTCGCCGCTCTCGCAGCGTGAGCGCACCCAACATCACCATCCAGGGCGCACCGAGCACCAACGCAGGCCAGCCGCCCAGCGCGACCAGCGCCCAGGCCAAGCCAGCGCGGAGCACGCGCCCCTTCGATGGCTGGTCCGCCGCCGCCATCGACAGCGAAAGCACCAAAGGCCACGCCATCCACGCCCAGTATTCACTGCGCCCCGCCGGTACGAGCGCGCCCAACCACGCCGGCGAAAGGACCCAGGCCGCGACCAGCCAAGTTGGCGAAACCGCCATTCGTCGTGCAAGGCGATGCGCGCCCAGCGCGCCGAGCGCGGTCCAAAGCGCTGGCAGCAACGCCCACGCCCGCGCCCCATGCCCGGTGAGGGCGCGCAATACCCAAAACGGGAGCACATGCACAGGGTCGATGAGGTCCGCCGAAAAGCCTTCCGGCGCGTTGGCCAAGGCGCTGACCCGCAAAAACGGCCCATGGCGCAAGACCCCCTCCGCCGCGACCTCTAACCCCCACAAGTGGGCGAGGGCCTCCCCCTCAGGATGCCCAAGAACCATAAGCTCCGACGTGAAAAGCACAGGCCAAAGCACCACCCCAACGGCCAGCGCGCCCATCGCTACGCTTCCGAGAATAGGCCACAGGTGCGGACGGTCGGCATTCGCAAACATCAGGATACGCTCTGAAGGAGACGGGAGTGCTACGGTTCGAATATGCTCCTGACCATCCTCGAATGGTACTACGGCTTCGACTGGCACCGCCTCCGGCGTGGCGCTACCGAAGTCTCCGTTGCCGCACTCGTGTACTTGGTTCTCGCCGCTGCGTTGACGTGGCCGGCGGTGCTCGCGTTGGACGAAGTCATTTTGGGCGGCGGCGAGCTGGGCGGCTGGATGTGGCGCACTTGGTGGCACTCCGAGGAGATTGACGCCATTGGCGCCTCCAACCTCGGCTTGCTCGACCAACTGCGCCTGCTGTTCAGCCTCGGCCGATACCCGGAAACCGGCAACATCCTTGACATTCTGCTGTTGAGCTACCCCCTCGAGACCCTCGCGGGTCCAATCGCCGGACACAACCTGAAGGTGCTCATCATCCTTGTTGGCAACGGGATGTGTGGCTACGCCTTGGCCCGTTCTTTGACCAACGGCCGCCTTCTTGCGATCGCCGCAGGTACTCTGGCGATTCTCAATCCTATCGTCGTGCAGGACATCAACAAAACCGGCCTGCGCCAGATTTTGTTGTGGTGGATGCTGCTGTACCCCGTGTTTTTGACCCGCGCGTGGCGAACGGGGGGCCGTATGTCCGGGGTGGCGGCCGGCTTGTGCTTTGTTGCGATCTCGGCATTTTATTGGTTCTATGGCCTGTTTGCCGCGATGTTCACCGTTCTCCACTTGGGCGTGCTCGCTTGGCGCGACCGCCCTACGCTGCGCCGCGTGGCCCGATTTGGCCTCCCCGCCGCAGTGACGGCCATCGTGGGTGTGCTGCTCTTCGTCAGCCCATATTTGTCGAGCGGAAGTGAAGATACCGGCGGAGGCGGCGTCGCACGCTTGCCCGAACTTACGTTTTTCTTGCCGTTTCCCGACTACGACACGATTGCCAACGCCCCCCTTCGTCCATCCCGATACCGCGAAAACGTCCTCAGCTCGCTGCACCGAACCATCGAGTCCGCTTGGCCCGCCGACTACGTCATCAACCCAAGACACGGTGTGTTGGCGCTTCCAGCGATGGCATTTTTATTGGGCGTGCTGCCCGCGGTACGTCGCCGAGAAGCATGGGGCTGGCTGCTCGTTTGGACGGTCTTTTTTGCCGGCACCTTGGGCCCTTTCCTCAAGATTGGCGCCCTCAAAGACACAAGCGAAGTCATTCGACTGGGCGAGTTTGTGGTGCGCTTGCCGTATGCTTGGATGTTCCAGTTTGTGCCCGGAATGTCCCGAATGTTCGCCCCCTACCGAATGGGGGCAATGGTTGTCGTCGCATCGGTCGCGTTGTTGG
Source organism: uncultured Enterobacterales bacterium (assembly GCA_964502005.1). GTDB lineage: Bacteria > Myxococcota_A > UBA796 > UBA796 > UBA2385 > CAJWOS01. The sequence goes on along the minus strand of CAZCUX010000029.1, from coordinate 30,121 downwards.
CACTGTCACTCCATCCTTTGCGTCGATGGCCACGCCGTTTTGTTGCATTCTTGGCAGGCGCCGCCATCACCCTCCAAATGTTCTACCGGTTTGACCTCGACGACGCCTCCGACAATGTCCGTCCAGAAATGTGGCGCATCCCCACAGAGCTAAGCGCCATGCGGGTTCCCGATTTTTATACTACAATCGACCCAAGTTCGCAAGAGGGAATCATCGAGCTACCTCTCGAACAACAACAAGACCTCATCTGCGCCTACCAGCGAATTCACCAACAGAAAGTCTACCGGTCCTGGGCCACATCGCCCGCCATTCCGCCCGACCTCCGCAGAAAAGGCGGCGGCATGTCTGGCCAGCGCCTCCGCTGGCTGGCCAAGGCAGAACCCCGTGTAGACCCCGCAGAGCCCGTGTTCACCCAACTTTCCCGTGAACCGATGGCCGCCGACGAGGCCGTGCGGTCCCTCACCCGCGAAGGGCTGGATGCTGTCATCGAAAATGGCGACTATCGCTATCTTATCGTGCATGAGCGAGGCTACTACCTCCTCGACCCTCCCGCCGGACCCGCGCTCTACAACCACGTCGTTCGTTTGCTGACCGAACAACTTGGCGTACAACCAACCGAGATGGTTGAGTTGGAGGCCTTTGACTGGCCCGGCCGCGCCGGACGCTTTCCCGATGGACCCGCTTGGATTCCTTGGGCGAGCCGCGAGGTACAGCTCCCAACGCAGGAGATGCCGCGCCGCTATTTCATGTCCGTCTTCGATCTCCACCAACGAATCCAATCCGCAGACCCCACGAAGCCCGCCGAAGAAGGGGCAAGCGAAAATCCCCAATCCATTGCTCCGGCGCAACGTGCCCCCTGAAGGGCCGACCGATGGGAATCCTCCCCACCACCACCGTTGCAGCCGCAGCGATTGACAATCGAAACCTGACCATGGATCGATGATTGCGGTTGGCGGGAATCCCGTTTGCCAGCTACGAGGCCGGTTCCGGCACCATGCCCGGACTCAGGATGCTCCATGACGTCCTTCAGCGATCTCCTTGCCCCACATCGCAGCTCCCCCAATTCGCAATACGTGCCGAAAATGCTCGTCGTTGCGGCGTTGTGGATGGGCGTGACCACGGGTTGTACCGCAACCAAGAGCACGGTCTACTTCGCGCAGGCCGAGCAATCGCTCTACCAGGCACGCATCGTCGATGCGGAAACCTGGGCGCCGTACATGTGGACCCGTGCGAACGAAACCATGAAAAAGAGCCGGGAAGAGTGGTCCTACGCCGATTTCGGCGCAGCAGAGCAGTTGGCCATCGAGGCCGCAGAGCTGGCGGAGCGTGCCGCAGAGCGCGCCCAAGAGAACAAAGCCAAAGGCATTGTTCCCGGTCAGATGCGCGAATTGCCTACTGCGGTCGACCCCGAGGCCCTCAAGCCCACCACCGAAGCTCCTCCACCCGATGCTTCACCGTCCAACACCACGTCCACCCCTTGGGGCGGGTGAGGGGGTACCGTGACGACGACCTGCCGCGTAACGGTTCTCCTTGCCGTTCTCCTCTCGGGCTGCGCGAAGCCTGCGCCCATCCAAGATTGGGACAGCGAGCTTGCACGCGATCTCGCGTTTGCACAGTCCGACAAATGGGCAATGCAATGCGCGCCGCGCGAACTTGCAATGGCCGAAACCCACCATGGTTTCGCCACACTCGAGTTCGAACAAGGTGACCCTCGGGAAGCCGAGCGCCACCTGAGCATCGCCCGCGAAAATATGGTGATTGCGCTCCAACGCGCGGACCAATGCCGTCCCAAAGACGCCGACGGAGACGGAATCGAAGACCACCTCGATGCTTGTCCCCAAGAAGCCGAGTTGGTCAACGGCTACAAAGACACCGATGGCTGTCCCGAAAAAGATGGTGACAACGACGGCGTCTTCGACGATGCCGATAAGTGTCCCACCGAACGGGAAGACCCCGACAACTGGCAAGACGACGACGGCTGCCCGGACACCGACAACGATGGCGACGGCTTGCTCGACATCGCCGACAAGTGCCCGAACGAGCCGGAAGACTTGAACGGCTACAAAGACGAAGACGGCTGTCCCGAAGGCAACGCCGACCGCGACCTCGACGGCATCTTCGACTACGCCGACAAGTGCCCCGACGAACCAGAAAACGTGAACGAGTACCTCGACGAAGACGGCTGTCCCGACGTCAAGCCGGAGAACGTACGCGTCACCGCCGACCGAATCGAGATTCAGGAGCGCGTGCTCTTCCAAACCGGCCGGAGCCGCATCCTGCCTGAGTCGTACTCCATCTTGAACAGCGTCGCGCAAGTTCTCCGCGACTACCCGTCCATCAAGGTGCGCATCGAAGGCCACACCGACAGCCAAGGCAGCGACACGCTCAACAAGAAGCTGAGCCAAGAGCGCGCCCAGGCCGTGTTCGACTACCTCGTGGGCCAAGGCATCCAAGGCGGACGTATGGCGCCGGAAGGCTTCGGCGAAGAGAAGCCCATCGACACCAACCGCACCGCCGAAGGTCGGGCCAACAACCGCCGCGTCGAGTTCCACATTACCGACAAATAGTCGGGGGAACTTCGTCGAATCGCCCGCTCCACCCGAGCGGGCTTTTTTTTTCGGCGGAGAGACTTCGGCGGAGAGTCTTCGGCGGGGGCGCGGTTCGCCCCGTCGAACTACCCCGCCCGGCGCGCGGCTTGCGCGGCCACCATTCGCGGCAAGTGCCACACCAACTGCCGGCGCCACCACACCCACTCGTGGCTCACGTCGGTCCCCCACACGTCAAGCGTCGCGTCGAGGCCCTTTCGGCGCAGCACCGAAGCCATGTGGAGGGTCTCGGGCAAGCAGCGGCCCTCGTAGGCCCCTTGGCCCACGACGAGCGTGGCGGAGAAGCGCGAGCGCACCCGCTCGAAGTCGGCGCCGTGGAGGCCGGGCACATGGGCGAGCGGCTGTGCGAACCAAGCGGCTTCCAAAAACTGCCGCCGGCTCGGAAATTGTCGGTTGGCTTCGTCCGCGATGTCCGACCAATCGGCGTCGGGGGCCGGGGAGTCGTCCAAAAATCCGCCCAGCTCGAAGCGACCACTCAGACATAGCGCCTGGGGGAACCGCTCCGGGTGCTGGAGGGCGAGATTGAGCGCCAGCACCGCACCAAAGCTGGCGCCGGCGGTGATGATGGGCATCCCAGGTGTGCCGAGGTCGTCGTCGATAAACGACAGCAGCTCGTCTTGCACAAACCGAGTCCAGCGCAGGTGACGTGCGAAGCGGTAATGGGCCGGGCCGTCGGCGAGCCAGCTTCGGCTCACGTTGGTCTCGACGCAATAGAGCTTGATGGCTCCGGCATCAATCCATGGCTGGAGGGCTTCGATGGCCCCGCCAAGCTGCCACTCGTGGGCCATGCCCGATGCAGAAGGAATCACGAGGACCGGACGCCCCCACCAGCCGTGGCACCACAAGTGGACCGGGCGTTCAAGGTGGCGGCTATTGAGGCGAAGCAAGCGGGAATGGCGCGGGGCGTTCACGGAGTCTCCTGGGAGACCTACGTTTATCGCCAGTTGGCGGTGCGGTCTAACCACGAAGGTTCGACTTCGGGCGCAACCGAATCCGGGTGGTCGAGGGCCAGGAGTCCCAACATCGACAACACATCAGAGGCCGTGCGCGCATCGAGTGCCGTGAGCAGGCAAAAGCCCTCTTTTGTCAGCTCAAACACAATAGAATCTTCTTCTGCCAATAGGCTTCGCGCATACGGCGAATGGGCCAAGAACCCTTCGGGAGACAGCACGTCCCCCGGACCCGCAAACCGAAGCAGCTCTTGCTCGCCGTCTTGCTCTTCGCGCCAGACAGAGACCTCGCCGGACGCGATGAACCAAGTGCGCGCCCGCGCGCTGTTTCGCCAATAGAGCACATCCCCTCGTTTGTATTCCTTTCGCGACAAACAGGCGTGCAATGTGTCGCGCGCGGCGTCGGACAATGCGTCGACGACATCATCGAGACAGTAGAGTGCGGAGTGCGGGTGGGTGGTCACGTGGCCCTCTCAGTTGCCTTTCTCCTACGTTCGGGAAACGAGAGAAAAATCTGAAGGCTGTCCCAACAGAATCCTATTCTTTGCCATACAGCAGCACGAAGCACGGCCCAAGAGGGTGATAGGATACGACAGAACCGACCAGTCAACAAGTAGAACTCAAACCGACAAACAATGCGATTATTACGACATTTTCGTGTGGTCTGAACGGAAATTACTTGTATTTTTTCGTAGCAGATCCGCGTTCAACCAAATGGCGACCGACCGGTCTTCCCCTCAAAACTGGTAAACGCCTTCGACGGTAAACTGGGGACGAACCACATTCACTTCGGTACGGGCGACTGGCGAAACGGTTGTCCAACCATAGGCCTTTCCGGAAACCCGCAAGCCAACGTGATCCCAGCGAATGAGCGCATCCGCGCCCACGAGCAAGGACGGCTCGCTATAAACAAACGCCTTGTCTGCGGGGATGAGGGACTGCGAGACGTCCGAAACCCAGACGGCTGCAAAGCCCGCGCGACCCACGACATCCCAGTTGATGCCATCGCTATAACGGTGCGGAATACGGAGGCCGGGCGCGGCATAAATTCCGTGGCGCAGGGTGTACCAATCGCGGGGATCGTCGTTGCGTGCGTCGATGTTGGGGTCGTAGGACTCGTTGCCGGGCGTGTAGAACACACCAATGTCGACAAACACGAGGCGTGTGAGGCGGGAGTCCATACCGAACACACCGCCTGCGCCCAACGTGGTGTCGGTCAGCGACACCCCCGCATGAAGTCGGTTTTGGGCATCCAACGGCATCCGACCCGCATGCGCGGGTGTGGTCAGGAATGAGGTGCTGATGACAAGCGCAGTCGTTCCGGCAGCCAGCGCACGCATGGTCCACTCCAACGCAACAATGGTTCAACGGCGTAGGGTCCGCCGCACTCTCGTGCAGCATATCGTCTCTGAACCCCACATGCGGGTATCTGTTTGTAGCGAACCGCGGTTCGTCGATACGAGCCCGGAATATTTCGTTGCGGGTGCCATGCAATGGGTAAAGCATAGAGCAGTCGTCTAGCCCTTTCGGGGCAACTTCCAACGAGGCGTCATGTCTACATCGATCGGTTCCGCTGGAGTCAATACCCGGTCCTTGTGGACGGAAATCGGCGTTTCCCTCGCGCTGGGCGGGCTTATCGGACTGCTTCTGTTTTTCGGAAAGCACGCATGGGCATCAGTTTTCGGCATCATCGCCACGATGGCGTGGTCCGTGCAAACCTGGCGCAAGGCGCACGCATCCCACCCCCACTCCCGTATGCTCGCGCAGGTGTTCGAGCATGGCCCATTCGGGGTGCATGTTTTTTCTCCCGCCGGCCGCCCTATCTGGTCGATTCCCAACCTTACCCGACGCCGAAATCTACGTTCCATTGACTTTGTGGCCGAAGGCATCGAGGATATACGTACCCACCCGATGACCCGCGCTTTGGGCGCGGTGGACGCATTCTCCGCGGCAGCAGAAGGCAAGGTCACCCATGTGCCGGCGCGCCGCTTGCGCTATTCGGTGGCGAACAACGACCAGGCCCCCGCAGAGACGATGTGGCCGGCCGTGAGTCTACTTCCTGTCTTCGACGCGCAAGGCGCCGTGGAGTGGGTGGTGGCAATCATCGCCGACACCGAGCAAGAGCAAGAGCTGCAAGAGAAGGTGGACCGAACGTCTCGCCTTGCCGAAGTGGGCGTGTTGATGGCGGGTGTCGCGCACGAGGTCAACACACCGCTCACGTGCGCGAGCATCAGCCTCGACACCCTCACCGAAACTCTTGGGCCTGTCCTCGCCGAGAATCCAAGCATCGAGCAAATCACCTCTGAAATCGGCATGGCGCTGCACCGCATCGCGCGAATCTCCGAGGACCTCTCGGCCATTGCGCGGCCATCGCGGGAGGCGGTGCGGTTGGTTTCTGTTCTCCAAGTTGCAGAGCGGGTGCTCCACATCATGCAGCCCACCCTCCCCGACGGCGTTGAAGTGCAAACGGAGCTGTCGGCGGTGCCCCTCGCCCATGCGGCGGCGTTGCGGCTAGAGCAGGTTCTGACCAACTTGGTGCAAAACGCGGTTCGCGCATGTCCCGAAACTGGTGGAAAAATCATCCTGCGGACCGGCACAGACCCCCAAGGCTGCCCGTGGATGGAGGTAGAAGACAACGGCGCGGGCATGTCCGAATCGGTGCAAGCCCGAATATTTGAGCCCTTTTTCACAACCCGCCGTGGTGGTCGTGGAGATGGACTGGGCCTGTACTTGGTTCGCTGCTACCTCGAAGACATGGGGGGCACGATTCATGTCCAGAGCGCCGAGGGCGCCGGTACAACCATGCGGGTGACCCTCCACGGCATTTGGCAGCCCGCCCCCGATGACACCATGCCATTGCCCAGCTCCTTGCGCTTGTTGGTGGTGAGCGAAGACCCCCGCATCGACCGGCGACTCATCGAGCTCATCCCCGAGGTCTCCGACATCACGACTGCCACAAGCTGTGACACGGCACGGCAAATGAATGCGCGCGAACCCCGCTGGGACATCTGCCTCGTGGGAACCGCGGCCCAAGCCGACTCCGCCCGCCGCGACTTCCCCGCAACGCTGGGTGTCGTCGAGGTTGACCTCGCGGCGCCTACCCGCAGCAATCTCATCCGCGCCATTCGTTGGGCCTACGCCCCCGCCGCCCACTGAATCATCATTCAGTCTCGCGGCGTCGAAAACAAATGCCCCCCCACTTGGGACAGACCGTTTAGGTCGTTGACTTCGTCTTCGAGCCGCGGGATCTGCCAGCTCACTTGGTCGGGACGCAGCGCCTTGAGAAGCTCGGTCACCAGACCACTTTCAATCTGCGACAACCGCAGCAAGCGCTTATGGGACGCGCCAAGGCGGGCCAGCAACGATGCCCGCGCTCCTTCGGAGACGTCGTGGCCGAGGGAGTCGATCGACGGCGCAAGCTGCTCGCGCGCGTCGAGGGCTTGGCCCAAGGTGAGGTGACGCTGGTTGATGATGACGCCTGGATTGGGCATCTTCCGCAGCTGCAGCTCATCGAGAAAGAAGCGCGCGACCTCAAGTGACGGGCCATTGGGCGCGCAGACGATGAAGAACGACGTGCGCCGGTGGTCGTGGAACATCTGCACCACGGACTCTTGGCGCTCACGGAAGCCATCGTACAAGTCGCGGAAGTGCTGAAAGTACTCGGCGAGGTCGTCCAAAAACTCGCGTCCGAAGACATACGACAGCAAGCGGAACACCACCGCGCTCGTGCCGGTGAGCAAGCGACCAAACACCCGCTCTTTGTCATAGGGTGAAAGAAACCACTTCATCACCCGTTTGTCAAGGAATCGAGCGAGACGACCTGGTGCTTCGAGGAAGTCGAGGGCATTTTTGACAGGAGGCGTGTCGAGAACGACCAATTCGTAGCGACCGCTCTCTACCACATCAAACAATTTTTCCGTGGCCATATAGTCTTGGCTTCCAGAAATATTGTCTGCTGTCGCCCGATAGATGCGGTTGTTGAGGATCGCATCCCGCTGCTCGGGACTCGGCGCAATTCGCCGGATGAGGTCATCGAAGGTCTTTTGGTTGTCGAGCATCATGGCCCACAGCTCGCCTTTGGCGTGCGGCAGGCTCGAGAGGTCGATGCGGGTTTCGTCGTTTCCAAAGCGGGACAAGCCCAGCGAGTTGGCCAAACGACGCGCGGGGTCGATGGTGAGCACCAGCACCTTGCGCCCGCGAATCGCGGCTTGCAGCGCAATCGACGCTGCGGTGGTGGTCTTTCCAACGCCACCCGACCCTACACAGACAACCAGCTTGCGGTCGTCGATGAGTCGGTCGAGCGGGGGCCCTTGGGTGAAGGCTTCGAGGTGGCTCATCGACCCTGCTCCTGCGCTGCGGCCAGCTCTGCGCGGGCCAAGGTGGCGGAGACTTGTTGCACGATGCGGGCGGGTCCACCATCGAAGCCGCCGAGCGCACCCAGACGTGCCACGGACACCACAGGCAAGCGTAGCTCCGAGTCCAGGCGTTCGAGTGCCGATGCGGTCGCGGCTTCGAGGGAGGCCTCCCAGCGGCCCGCGCGCACCAATTCCTGCTGGGCTGCGCTCATGGAGGGTTCGGACTCCAATCGCGCGAGGAGCGCGCGCTCTTCTTCGCTCAGACTGGGGAGGGCGGCGCGATTGAGCACCACCAGCGGCGATTGCAGGCTGGGCACTTCTTTGCGGAGGCGCTCCCAGAGTTCGACGGTCTCGTTGACGACCATTTCTTCGGGCAGGCCGACGATGACGAGGGCCGTAGATGGCGACGAGAGCACCCGCAGGACGGTCTCGGCGCGTTCGCGGATGGGTCCGCCGCGCATGAGGCCGATGGCGACGTTGGGCACACCCAGCAAGCTGATGGCGTGACCGCTCGCCGGCATGTCGACGACCACGCGGTCATAGCGGTCGAGCAGCGTCACGATGCGGCTCAAGATGACGGTTTCCCGAACGCCAGGAGTGGCATCGAGGAACGTTTGTACGAGCTTGTTGTCGAGGATTTTCCGCAAGACCCGCTCGCCCGGAACGTGGGAGCGCAACCATTCAACGAGCGCATCCCGCCACACGACATTGCAGACATCGAGCCGTGGCGCGGCGGTTTGGGGCTCGTAGCTCGGGGTGACGCCCAACATGGGGGTCAATGCGGGCCGGAAGGTGTCGACCTCGGCCACAATTGTGCGCGCTCCCCGTTCGGCGGAGAGGCGGCCAATCGCGGCCGACACGGTGGTTTTTCCGGTTCCGCCTTTGCCGGTCACGAGAATCAGGCGGCTGTTGAGCAGCTTTCGGACATCCACGGCGGTTCCTACCAGCGAAGGAGGGTGGCACCCCACGTGAGGCCTGCGCCAAATGCAGCAAGCACCACGAGGTCACCTTCTGATATTCGTCCCGCCTGGGCCGCTTCATGCAACGCAATCGGAATCGACGCGGCGGTCGTGTTTCCGTAACGCTGAATGTTGTTGAAGACGCGGTCGGGGCCGAGGTTGAGGCTTCTGGCCACCAGTTCGCTGATGCGAAGGTTGGCCTGATGCGGAATGAGGAGGTTGATGTCGTCGGGGGTGTAGCCGTGTTCAGCCAACACTTCGACGATGACTTCTGGGAAGCGCGTGGCCGCTGCGCGAAACACTGAACGACCATTCATTTTTGGGAAGTGGTCGCCGTTGTCGAGCATTTCGTGGGTCAGGCGCGGATTTTGGGCGCTGGCCGGCGCCCGCACCATCAGAATATCGTGCTGGGAGCCATCGGCGTGGAGCTTGTGGCCGAGGATGCGGCGCTGGGGGTCGTCGGTGGCGGTGACGACGGCGGCGCCGGCTCCGTCGCCGAAGAGCACGGCGACATCGCGGCCACGGGTGGAGATATCGAGGCCGCTGCTGTGGACCTCGCTTCCGACCACGAGGATGCGCTGCATCATGCCGGTGCGAATGAATTGGTCGGCGACGGCCAAGGAGTAGACGAAGCCGGTGCATTGGTTGCGAATGTCGAGGGTCGCGATGCCCGGCACGCCCAGCTTTGCTTGCAGCAAGCATGATGAGCCGGGGAAGTTGATGTCTGGAGACAGAGTCGCGAAGACAATCATGTCGAGGTCGGACGCCGCGACGCCTGCTTCGGCCAAGGCTTGTTGGGCCGCGGGCAGAGCAAGATCCGAGGCGCCGACGTTGCCTTCGACCCAGCGCCGTTCTTCGATGCCCGTGCGCTGTCGAATCCAGTCGTCGCTGGTTTCCATTTGCTCGGCCAAGTCGGCATTGGTGACAACGCGTTCGGGTACGAAGTGACCCAGTCCCGCGATGCGGCTGCCCCGCATACGACCTCCTCGACCCCGCATGCGCTTCGGCGCCCGGGGCAAACGAAGGCTATCCCGTGCGGCGCGCGCGCGCGGTCAGATGTCCAGGTTGCGAACGTCGAGAGCGTGATTCTGGATGAAGTTTCTGCGGGGGTCGACCGCATCGCCCATGAGCACGCTGAAGATGTGGTCGGCTTGTCCGGTCTCTTCTACTTTGACTTGGAGGAGGGTGCGGCGCGCGGGGTCCATGGTGGTTTCCCAAAGCTGGTCGGCGTTCATTTCACCGAGACCCTTGTAGCGCTGAATGTCGTAGCCGCGGCGTGCGCTCTCGACGACCAGCTGCAACAAGCTGCGCCACGAAACCACAGGCGAGAGAGCGCCCGAAACCCTGAGCGGCAGGGGCAGCGCCTCATGCAACGAGTCGACGAGGCGAATGATGCCCGCTGCGTCTGATGCAGCAGAGCGCAGCAAGGTGTTTCGTTCTTCGCCATTGCGCAGCGTGACCACCTCGACCACCAGCGCGTCGGCGTCTTCGGGGGCGCTCGAGCGCGGCGTAGGGTCGCGCTTGATGTTGACTTCGGAGACGTGGAGGTCGGGCGCGATGAGCTGGATGCGCTCGACGACCGCTTCGGCGGCGGCTTCGACGGCGTCGCGATTCGTAAAGTCGATGGTGTGCCCTTGCATGCCGTACCAGGCGTCGAGCACTTCGGGGAGTGCCCGGCGGCTTTGCCGGTCGAGGGTGGAGACGTAGCGACGAATCCTCTCGATGCTGGGCGCGAGGCGCTCACCTTCCATAACTTCGCCGTTTGGCAGCTCCAAAACCAGCGAGCGGAGGCCTTGTTCGATGAGGAAGTCGTCGAGGGCCTGGGTGTCTTTGAGGTATTGCTCCTTGCGGCCCTTCTTCACTTTGTAGAGGGGCGGCTGTGCAATGTAGACGTGCCCACGCGAAACGAGCGCGTTCATCTGCCGGTAGAAGAAGGTGAGCAGCAGCGTGCGAATGTGCGAACCATCGACATCGGCGTCGGTCATGATGATGATGCGGTGGTAGCGGAGGCGTGCGGTGTCAAAATCGGGGCCGATGCCGGTGCCGAGCGCGGAAATCAACGTTCGGATTTCTTCGTTCGACAGCATGCGGTCGAAACGCGCCTTCTCGACGTTCAGAATCTTGCCGCGGAGGGGCAAAATGGCCTGCGTGCGGCGGTCGCGCCCTTGCTTCGCGGTGCCGCCGGCGCTCGCCCCTTCGACGAGGTACAGCTCACAGCGCGCAGGGTCGCGTTCTTGGCAGTCGGCGAGCTTGCCGGGGAGGTCGCTTCCTTCGAGGGCGGACTTTCGGCGGGCGAGGTCGCGGGCCTTTCGGGCGGCTTCCCGCGCGCGAGAGGCTTCGAGCGCTTTCGACACAATTGTGCGGGCGACCGAAGGATGCTCTTCCAAAAACGCCTGGAGTTTGTCGTTGACGATGTTTTCGACAACTCCTTTGACATCGGTGTTGCCGAGCTTGGTTTTGGTCTGCCCTTCAAACTGGGGTTCGGGCACCTTCACGCTGACGACGCAGGTGATGCCTTCGCGGATGTCGTCGCCGGAGACCGTTTCGCCCTTGCCAAGCTTGAGCAGGTTGCCTTGGGTGGCATAGGCATTGAGCGTGCGGGTCAACGCAGCCTTGAAGCCCGAAACGTGGGTGCCACCGTCAATGGTGTTGATGTTGTTGGTGAACGAGAGGATGGTTTCCGCGTAAGAAGACGTCCACTGGAGGGCGACGTCGGCCTGGATGCCATCTCGCTCTCCAAAAAAATGGACGACTTCGGGATGCAGGGGCGTGCGGGCTTCGTTTAGATGCTGAACAAAGCTTGACAAGCCACCTTCATAGTGGAAATCTACTTCACGTTCATCGCGCCGGTCGACCATTTGAATCCGAACACCCGGATTCAAAAATGCAAGTTCTTGCAGACGACGGGCCAACACATCAAAGCTGAACGTGGTGGTCTCGCGAAAGATTTCGGGGTCGGGCTGGAAATGAACCCGCGTACCGCGGTCGCCCTCTTGGATGGGTTCGAGGCGATGCAGCTCGGTTTGGGGTACACCGCGCTGGTATTCTTGCTGCCAGCGGTAACCGTCGCGCCAAACATCGAGCTTGAGCCACTCGGAGAGCGCGTTGACGCACGAAACGCCGACGCCGTGGAGGCCGCCTGACACTTGGTAGGAGCCTTTTTTGAACTTTCCGCCCGCATGGAGCACGGTGAGGGCGACTTCGGCCGCTGACCGCCCTTCTTCGGGGTGCATATCGACGGGAATTCCACGGCCATTGTCGCGAATCGAGATGGAGCCGTCTTCGTCGATGATGACATGCACCCGTGTACAGAATCCGGCCATCGCTTCGTCGATGCTGTTGTCTACGACCTCGTAGACGAGGTGGTGCAGACCCTGGGGCCCGGTGGAGCCGATGTACATCGCAGGGCGCTTGCGTACAGCATCGAGTCCCTTGAGGACGCTGATGGCACTGGCATCGTAGTCCTCCGAAGCAGCCGGCAAACCGCCGTCGAAGGATTCGGGTTCAAGTGCATCTGGTGTAGTCATAAGGGACTCTCCCGGCGCGGGATGGGGGGCAGAGTGGAGGAACAAAGCGCAGGTGGCCCGAAGAGCCCCACACATGGCCCGGATGACCCCAAAAAAAAACAGGGGACCGCTAGGCCAAAAAACGGATGGGAAACAGGCAGCGCTGTGGGGCGTTCGCCCCAATCTGGCGGGAATCCCAGCCCAGTGTCGCCCGCAAAAACACCGTAGAAACGGTCTTCTTCCGAGAGGCAAATTCCGGTCCAGGACGATTCTACGTAACCCAAAAAAGGGCCTTCGTCCATGCAGGGGAGCCGACCACCAAAATCTGCTAATATTGGTAACTTTCGTCCACTGCATCCTGGACGCGACCGAGGCTCGTCTGCCCCCCCCGAACCCGCAACGCTACAGAGCCTCCTGCAGCCAGGGGGCCCAACCAGCGGGGGTCGGTCGTGGTGACCCAGACCTGGTTGTCGAGCCCCGACAAAACCTCCATCAACCGGCCCATTCGGCCACGGTCGAGCTCGCTTGTGAGGTCGTCGAGCAAAAACAAGGGCGAGACACCTATCGCGCGGGCCGCGTTCAGCTCCGCCAACTTGAGGGCGAGTACGATAGACCGCGTCTGCCCTTGGCTCGCAAATGCACGGGCAGGTTGGCCGTCGAGTTCGATGACGAGGTCGTCGCGGTGGGGGCCCACGAGGCTGCGGGATTGCCGCCGTTCTTCGTCGAAGGCGGCCTCCAAGCGCTCCTGTAGCGCCGTCTGAAGCGTGGTTTCAACAATTGTCTCTCCCGGGCCTGCACGCCCTACCCCGACCATTCGAAGCGTCGCACGTCCGGCGCGGGTGCCCGCAATGGCATCGTGGGCGGCCTGGAAAGGGCCGGAGAGGGCCCGCAGGGCGTCCGCGCGACGTGCAGCGAGGCGGGCACCCAGGGCGGCAAGCTGAACGTTCCACGGGCCCATTTCCGCCCTTCCCGCGCGACCGGTGCGAAGCAGGGCCGCCTTGTGGCGCAGCACCCGTCCGTAGTCGCGAACGAGGTCGAGGTGGGCCGGGGTCAACGTAAAGGCGGCGCGGTCGACAAAAGAGCGCCGTTCGACAGGACCTCCACGCACAATCGAGGCGTGCTCCGGGCAGAACAGCACCGCCCGAAGCACGGAAAACCACTCCGCGACATCGTTGGCGCGCGCATCGTCGATGGTCAGCTCACGGTTCGCGCCGACCCGGTTCCAGCCGAGCGTTCGTCGGCCGGAGTCGCCGGTCACTGTGGCGACCAGCCGCGCGTTTTCTTCCCCATGCCGGACCAGCCGCTCGGGTTTGCTCTCGCGAAAGCTACGCAGCGTAGAGAGCATCCACACCGCTTCGAGCAAGTTGGTCTTGCCCTGGGCGTTGTCGCCATAGAGCACGACCAAGCGTGCGTCGGTCTCCACCTGCACATGCGTGGTGTTCCGCCAGTTCTGGAGGGACAAGGCGGTCAAGCGCACGGTTCAGGTCCGCAAGAGCGGTGGAGACACGACCAACCCCGCCTCAATCAAGGCGCATGGGCATCACGACGAACATACAATCGTCACGGTCGGGCAGCCGGATGAGGCATGGGTCGAGCGGCTCACCGAGCTCAAGGATGAGGTCCTGGCTGCGGGTCGCCGCGAGGATGTCCTGGAAGTACTTGACGTTGAAGCCCGTGAAGACGGGGCTCCCTTCAAGGTCGGCGGGTACTTCTTCGCGGACATCGCCGGTGTCGACGTTGTGAGCCTTGAGCACCACGCGGCTCTCTTCAAACGCGAAGTGCACCGAGTGGTTGCGGTCGGAGGCCATGATGCCGACGCGGCGCAGCGCGGACGCGAAGGACTCGCGCTCGACCTTCACCCGGCGACGGGCGGCTGCGGGGAGCACCTGCCGGTAGTCGGGGAACTCGCCGTCGATGAGGCGCAGCATGAACGTGGTGTCTTCGTTGGAGAACACGGCGGAGCGGTCGCCAAAGGACACACTCCATTCGTGTTCGTCTTGCTCAATCAGCTTTTTGGCTTCATTGAGCGCCTTCCGCGGCACGAGCACCTGGTTGGAAATCGAGAACTCGCCACTGAATGGGGCTTCAGACCACGACAAGCGGCTGCCATCGGTGGTGACGAGCCGAATTCGCTTTTCACCAGAAACAGTGATGCTTTGCTCGATGTGACCGCCATTCAGGCCATAGCGACTCTCATCGGTGGAGATGCTCGAGAGCGTCTCTTCGATGATGCGCCGGAGGTGCCCGCCGGTGACCTTCAGAGCCGAGCGCTCGTCGCGAACGGGGAGCGGCGGGTACTCTTCGGGGTTGGCGCCGACGATGTTGAAGTCGACCTTTCCGCAGCGCAAGCGCAGGCGGTTGCCTTTGCTGAACGTGAGGTGGACGACCGGCTCCGTCAGAGTGCGCGCGATGCTGAAGAGCCGCTGTGCATCGACTGGGAGTTCGCCTTCGCCTTCAACGCTGGCCGGGTAGGACGCGACGAGCGTGAGCGCGCCGTCCGTGGCCGTCATTTGCAGCTTGTTGCCTTGGGCGCTCAGCAGCACGTTGGCGAGAATCGGGTTTGTGGTGCGTCGCTCGACCACGCCCTGAACGCGGGACAATCCGCGGATGAGCTGGTCACGCTCGATGTACAAGTCCATGCCTTCTCCAGTCGCGGGAGCACAGATGTGGCGCGGGGACTACCCCGTCAGAGGGGGGGCTGGCCACACCCCTGCCACGAGCGTCCTACGATCGATCGGTTCGAAGATTTTTTTGTATTTAGATCGTCGTCATCGATCGATCGAGGGCTGGGGACAGAGGGGATGACTTTCAAAACCAAGTCTACATCAGCATTTTTGACAATGCCGGTTTGTGGACCGGGCCTTGTGGAACCTGGGGATGCCCGTTGGACGCCTGGGGAAAACCAACCGTTGTCCCCAACTGTCCACAGGCACTCCGGGACTTTCCCCTGCTTATCCCCAGCGTCATCCCCAGGTGGAACAGTTTTTGCCATATCGTCGAAAACATTGGCAGTCAGGGAATACTTCTTTGCGTGAAACAGTTCCGCGTCATTTTTCCACGCAAGTCATCCCCACCTGTGGACACCCGTTGGGGAAATTGTGGGGACAAATCGGAGAGTTTTCCCCAGGCTTCGGAGATTTTCCGCCCCGCGAGAGAAGCCGGTAGCGAACTTCTCCCCCGACCGGAAAAACAAGGACGCGGGGGTCCCGCATGCGCAAAAAAAAAACCGACCCCAGAGGGTCGGTGGAGGTGCGGGGCCAAAAGAAACGGTCAGCTTCGAATGCCGTGTACCAAGGCCCGCTCGATGATGTGCACAATTTGGCGGAGCTCGCTGTCGGTCATCAGCTCGCCATCAATCTTTGCGTAGGCGTGGTGAATTGTGGTGTGGTCGCGCTTGAAGTAGCGTCCCATCTCCGGAAACGACGCACCGGTGTGCTTTCTTACGAGGTACATCGCGACATGGCGCGGCTGCACGAGCTGCCGCAAACGCTGGCGGCCCATGATTTGGGCAACCGGCACCGCAAAGGCGGTGGCGACCTCTTGTACAACATCATCGGCATTGACCACGGGGGGACCATCCGGCAGAACGTTGCCGAGGTGGGCGCGCACAAATCCGATGGATGGTGTCTCGCGGTAGAGGCGACAGAGAGCGCCCAAACGATGCACGACGCCTTCAATTTCGCGGATGGAGCCCCGAACGCGGCTGGCAATGTACGAGGCAACATCGGAGGTCAACTCGATGTTCGATGCGGCGCTCTTGTCGTGAAGAATCGCTACGAGGGTCTCCAAATCTGGAGGCTGCATGTCGGCCAGCATGCCGCTCTCACAGCGGGTTCGCAGGCGGGGTTCGAAGCCCCGAATGTCGCGCGGCAAAACGTCCGCCGTGAAGATGATTTGACGTCCGCGCTCTCGCAGCCATTCAAATGTGTGGAACAACTCCTCTTGGGTCCGCTCTTTGCCGGTGACGAATTGGATGTCGTCCATGAGCAAGAGGTCGACGTTGTTGCGGTAGCGGTCGCGGAACTCGGACATGCGCTTGAAACGCAGCGCTTCGATGAGCTCATTGGTGAACTGCTCGGCCGTGACGTAGAGCACCCGCGCGCCAGGCGAACGGGCCAAGCGGCGATGGCCCACCGCGACCATGAGGTGCGTCTTTCCGAGCCCGGTGCCCCCGTAAATGAACAGGGGATTGTACCGGCCGCCCGACGGGTCCTCGGCGACCGACATCGCCGCTGCGTGCGCAAACTGGTTGCAGCCACCGACGACAAAACGGTCGAAGGTCTTGTCGGGCGGCAACGGGCCCGAGAGAGCGGTGGGCGACTCTGGCTCATCGGCAGGAGTTGTCTCGACCAGCGGATAAGTGGGCGGCTCCTCGGGAACGTGCGCTTGGGGTGGCTGCGGGTCCGGAAAAAGCCGAGGTTGTGGCGTTGCTTCCACCTTGAGCAGCTGGGGCTCTTGGCTCCACACGCGAGCGGAGCGCGCGGCTTGTTGCTCGCTCGGGGTTGCCGGGGACGCGAGCTCGGGAAGTGCCGGAAGAGACGGAAACAACACCTGTGGCTCGTGACTGGGGAGGTTTTCGCCTGCCAGCCAAAGTTCTACGACCGTCGAGGGCGCCATATGACGGCGAAGCTCGTTCACGAGCGGCGCGAGGTAGCCGGTGCGCACATAGTTTCGAAACACATCGTTCGGCGCAATCAAATGGACGGTAGGAATCGCACCATTGTGGGTGATGGTGTGGAACTTGAGCGGCGAAATCCAGATGTCGTACAACGCGCCAAGTTCTTGCCGCAGCGCTTTACGGGTTTCGTCCCAGGCGGTCACCATGGTGGAGTCTCCAATGGCTCGAAAACGGAGCGTTGTGCCGCCGATGACGAGTCTCGTAGCCAGAAAAAAGGGTGGTCCTACGGGTCGCGCGACGAGAATCCTCGCCTGCACGCCCGTTTCGATGCCGCGAACGCGGGGTCGCACGACCATGGGGCCGTCGATCTCGCAGTCATGGGAGAAGATGCGGAAAACAGCGCATTTATGCGGTTTCTGATCTTCAAATAGGTCCAACGGAAAGACCCCCGGAGGGTAGCAGCCCACCCCCCTGCCGACAAGCCATCCCCAGGTCCAAGCCGCGCCATGGCGTTGAGAATGCGCCAGTGCTGGGCACAACGCAAAGTAGTCCCCAATAGATCCCCCCCCCTGGGGAGAACGTAGGGGATTCGGGGGAAAACGTGCTCGGACTTCGGGATAGGTTTGGGGACAGTTTTTCCACAGGCTTCGTAAGTCCGCATGAATCAAAGGGTTCTTGATCGCAATTCAGCGGATTGATCGCTTCAGGGGATCGCTTGGGGTTGGGGACAACTCTTGGAACGTCAACCCAGTGACCTCGGAGAATCACCGTGCCGCTCCAGCGCCCATCCTCGGCAGAGCAGTGCGCGCGCCGCGGCTGTGTTGACGGTCTGGGGCTTGCCACTGGCCCCGCGATGGCATACGGGCGACAGCCGGTTTCAAGGATGCGTGTCTCGCCCGCAGGGTAGGCTTGCACCACGAACCCTCGATCTCGGAAACCATCGCGGTTTCCGTTCCGAACCCCACGCGGAAAAGTCTGTCTTCGCCGCGTTTTTACCCAGAATCGGCCCGGTTATTCGGGCCCCACGCCCATCCCCCATCGGGCCATCGGGAGCCGCGGAAGTCCGCGGCCTCCCAGCAGGTTGGGGGCGGCAGCCCTTTCGGGAGGTCCCTGTGAAGCGGACGTACCAGCCAAGCAACATCAAGCGGAAGCGCTCGCACGGCTTCCGTGCCCGTATGGCCACCACCGGGGGCCGCAACGTCCTGAAGCGCCGCCGCGCGAAGGGCCGTAAGCGTCTTGTCCCGACCGTTCGGACGAAGGCCACCTGAGCCTCGTCTCCGCTCCATCTTCCTGTTTTGTCGTGAAGTTGGAGGGGGCGTGTCGGTTGAAGCGATGCAGTCATCAGAAGTAACGCGGAAGGGGTTTACCTTTCCGCGTTCTTGGCGTCTTCGAAAGTCGTCCGATTTCCGAAGAGTGCAGGGACGTGGGCACAAAGTGCGCCGACCGTCCCTTCTTGTGCTCTGGATGCCCCTGCGTGCGTCGGATTCCTCGCGGATCGGTCTGACTGTCAGCCGAAAAGTAGGAAATGCAGTCGCGCGCAACCGCGTCAAGCGATGGCTCCGAGAAGCGGTTCGCCACGAACTGTCTCTGTTGACCCGTTCGGTTGACGTGGTTCTGATTGCGCACCCTCGCGCTGCGGAAGCAGGTGCCGAGGCGCTGCGACAAGAAGTACGCGGTTGTTTCCGCGACATCTGCGGTGGCCCATCGCCCTCCCGCTCCGGCTCGTCGAATGGCGGGAAGCAAGGGGGGGGGCGATGGCGGAAGCGCGCGTGAGCAAGGAGTGCGAATGTACGCTTCGGACCCATTGATCTGGACCATTCGCGGCTACCAGAAGCTCATTTCACGGTACACCCCTCCGGTGTGCAGATTCCAACCCTCTTGTAGTCATTACGCTGTCGAAGCGTTGGCCGTACACGGCATCGTGCGCGGTTCTTGGTTGGCGGGCACGCGCATTGCGCGCTGCAATCCCTTCTTTCCGGGCGGCCCCGACCCCGTGCCACCCCGCAAAGAAGACGCCCAGATGACGAATGGAGGCAGCTCTCGCGCCCCAAGCGCTGGAGGCTCTGGTGAAAAGTGATCAGGAGCGGCGCGTAATTCTCGCCGTTGCGCTTAGCATGCTGATTCTCGTGTCCTGGCAGTGGATGTTTCCGCCGCCAGAGCTACCTCCGCCTGCGGAGGTGCCCGCGGAAACCGCCGCCACTCCTGCAGTGGTGGGCAGCGCGCCGGTCGCGGCGCCACTCCCTGCTGCTGCGAGCATTTCGGCGCACGAAGAGTCGCTGAAGCTCGATGGCGGTGCAGGTGTGGTGTCCAGCGAAAACGGCGGCCTGCGCGCCGTGGAGCTGGAGTCCTTCGATGCGATGGTGCAGGTCAAGCCCATTTGGACCTGGGCGGTGGATGCCGTGCTCGGTCGCACCAGCGATTCGTGGGCGCCGTATGCGGGGGGCGACACCCCACGCCAGGTCCTCACCCGCGATGCGGTGTTGGTCTTGGCGGGCGCAGGTCCCCTCGATGACGATGGCGCGGGAACCGCAGGTGGAAATAGCGCCTACCAAGTCGCACGAAGCGGCGACGCGGTGGTCGCACGTCGAAGCCGCGCCGACGGCCTTGTCATCACAAAGACCTACCGGCCGGGCGAAAAGCCCTACACTACGCAGGTAGAGGTCGCCTTCACCAACAATTCCGGCACCACCGTTGGTCCGGTTTGGGTGGGTGTCGCGGAGCGCATGGAAGGCGAAGGTGGCGGTATGTTCGACCGTTCGGCGAACGTCACCCACCCCCAAGCCTATGTCGACGGTCT
This sequence comes from uncultured Enterobacterales bacterium, assembly GCA_964502005.1. GTDB lineage: Bacteria > Myxococcota_A > UBA796 > UBA796 > UBA2385 > CAJWOS01. The sequence goes on along the minus strand of CAZCUX010000029.1, from coordinate 10,330 downwards.
CGAGAGCGTGATGTCGACCGGCGATGTCGAAGGTGCGGACGAGGAGCGCTTTGCTGGCCCCGTGAGCTGGCTCGGCGTCGGCGACCGCTACTTCCTCGCCGCTATCTTGCCCGCGGACGCCACCGCCGAGGCGCTGCCCGAAGCCACCGTGGTGATGGACCAGCTCCCCGGCGGTCGCTTGGGCTCGTTCTACCTCGACGCCCCCCTCGATGCCGGCGCTACCCGTACCCTCCGCTTCACCGCGTACGTGGGTCCAAAGACCCTCGACATCTTGCGCGATGTAGGGCCCGACCTCGATGAAGCCGTGGAATACGGTTGGTTCGGCTTCTTCTCCAAGATTTTGCTGCTGTTCCTCGAGTTCTTCCACGCAGGTGTCGGCAACTGGGGCGTCGCGATTATTCTGCTGACGCTGACCATCAAGCTGTTGTTCTTCCGTCTCAACGAAAAGGCCCTGGCCAGCTCGGAGCAGATGAAGAAGATTCAGCCTGAAATCGAAGCGCTGCGTGAGAAGTACAAAGACGACCAACAGCTACAAAGTCAAGAGATGATGAAGCTGTGGCAAAAGCATGGTGTCAGCCCACTTGGTGGTTGTTTGCCCATGCTGGTACAGATGCCCGTTTTCTTCGCATTGTATAGTGTAATGTACTACAGCGTAGAGCTGTATGACGCACAGTTTTTGTACCTGCAGGACCTCACCGCCGCCGACCCGTATGGGGTCGTGCCTACGCTCTATGGCATTCTTATTGTCATCCAGCAGGCGATGATGCCCATGGCGAACATGGACCCCGCCCAGGCGCGGATGATGAAGATGATGCCCATCTTTTTCGCGTTCCTGATGTTCAGCTTCCCCTCGGGGCTGGTGCTCTACTTCTGCGTGAATATGCTGCTGACGATTCTTCAGCAGTGGCTCATCCGGCGGCGCTTGGCTGCCGCACCTGTCGCCGTCTGACATCCAGCGCGGCGCCTCCCGATGGCGGGTGGGCGACCGTGGATGGGGGGCGCGGTTGCCCCTACGGCGTATCCACCCTCACTGTTCTACAGGGAGTGTCTCATGACCCAATCTTCGTCCATCATCGTTGAGGGCCGCACCGTCGCCGAAGCCGTGACCGCCGCGGCCGAGCAGCTTGGTGTGCCCCGCGATGCCGTCGCGTGGAAGCTCGACACCAGCCATTTCCGAACCACCGATGGCCGCAGCCGTCCTATGGATACCGTCAAAATCATCGCCGAAGCGCGGGATGTCCCCGATGCGAGCGGCGCCGATGCAGCGGTGGCATGGGTGAAGAAGCTGTTGACCCTCATGGGCCTCGAAGGCACCGTGTCGGCGCGCGTGGTGGGCGAAAACCAGGCCGAAGTCAGCATCGACAGCCCCGCCGCACGGCACCTTGTCGGTCGTCGGGGTGCGACTCTGCGCTCGATTCGTCGCCTGATGGACGCGGCACTCGCTGCAGACCAAGGCGGTTGGCAGATTGAGCTGAACATCGAAGGTGGACGGCGTCGGGACGACGACGACCGCGGCCCGCGTGATGACCGTCGGGGCCCGCGCGACGACCGCGGCCCCCGCGATGACCGTCGCGGCCCCCGTGACGACCGCCGCGGCCCCCGCGACGACCGTGGCCCCCGCGATGACCGTCGGGGCCCCCGCGACGACCGTGGCCCCCGCGATGACCGTCGTGGTCCCCGCGATGACCGTGGTCCCCGCGATGACCGTGGCCCTCGCGATGACCGTGGCCCTCGCGATGACCGTGGTCCCCGCGATGACCGTGGTCCCCGCGACAGCGGTCGCGCTTCCGACCGCGACATTGACCGCCTCAAGTCCTTGGCGCGCCGCTTGGCTGCAAAGGTCGCGAAGACTGGCGAAGCCGTCACGATGCGGAAGGAGATGAACTCCTACGAGCGCCGCGTGGTGCACCTGGAGCTGGCCGACTTCTCCGGTGTGGCCACCGAGAGCTCTGGCGACGGGTCCATGAAGCGCATCATCATCGTTCCCGCCGGTGGCGGTGGCGGTCGCGGCGAAGAATAGGCATAGGCCCGTCTACGTGTCTGCCCGCGACCAAGACACCATCGTCGCGTCCGCCTCACCGGCTGGGCGCGGCGCTGTCTCGCTGATTCGGCTCAGTGGCCCAGCGGCCCAAGCCGTTGTGGCGCGGCTGTGTCCGGGCGGTCCACCGTGGGTCGCACGCCGGGCTTCGGTTCGCGTTTGTCGCGGCGAAGACGGCGTACTCGACGAAGCATTGGTCGTCTGGATGCCGGGCCCGCGCAGCTACACCGGGGAGACGGTCGTTGAGATTGCCTGTCACGGGAATCCCGTGGTGGTCGATGCAATCATCGACCGTTGCGTTGCATTGGGCGCGCGTCCGGCAGACCCAGGTGAGTTTACGCGACGTGCTTTGGTCCGCGGACGTATCGACCTTCTTCAAGCCGAAGGCGTAGATGCCCTGATTCGTGCGCGCACGCTGGGGGGTGTGCGTGCGGCGCGCACTGGTTTGGATGGCGAGCTGTCGTTGGTCGTCGACAATCTACGCCATCGCTTGCTCGACCTCGGCGCGGAGCTCGAAGCGCGCCTCGACCATCCCGGTGAAGGCTTGGGGGAGGCCGATGATGCCGATGTATCGGCTGCTTTGCGCGCATTGGCCCAAGACCTCCATCGCCTCGCCGGAACCTGGACCTCCGCTCGTCGTCGTATTGAGGGCGCGGTCGTGGCCCTTGTAGGTGACGTCAACGCCGGCAAGTCGAGCTTGTTCAATCAACTGGTGGGCAGCGAGCGGGCCCTCGTCAGCTCCCGTCCTGGCACCACGCGCGATGCGGTCGAGCGAACGGTAGAGTGGGACGGCGTGTCCGTCACCTTTGTCGACACTGCGGGACTGCGCCAGGCCGACGACCAGATTGAAGCGGCGGGAATCGCCCTCGGCGCGCGCCTCGCCGCCTCCGCCGACCTCCAGCTTCGTGTGTTTCATCCCGGTCTCGGTGACGCTCCGCCTGGCGATGGCTGGGCGGTCGCGACGCACCGCGACCTCTGCGCACCATCGGAATCACCGCCTGCCGCGGACCATTGGGTGAGCAGCACCACCGGCGCTGGAATCGAGGCATTGCGCAGCGCCCTCCGCGCATGGGTGGTGGGCGTCGACCCCGCTGGCGAAGCCGTCCTCGGAAGTCGAAGGCAGCACGACCTATTGGTGCGTGTGGCGGCACATGTCAGCGAAGCTGCCGATGCGCTCGATGGCTTCGTTGGCCCCGTCGTGGCCGCCGAAGAAGTAACCGCGGCCCTCGAACGTCTCGGTGCATTGCGGGGAGACGATGTCCGCGAAGACATCCTCGACCGCCTGTTTTCACGGTTTTGTATCGGCAAATGAGGCGGCAATCGCGCGCACGTTTGTTCCATTGGCGATGGGTGCTGGGATAGTGGGGTTGGCGAAGCGTCTCCGCTGATGTCCTTGGGAGTTACCGTGTCGTCTGTTGTCGAGCTTGCCCCTTCGGTTCCGCCGCGTTGTCCTACGTTGTTTGTGATGGACCCCCTCGATCGCATCAACGTCAACGGCGACTCGACCTTTATGCTGATGCTCGAAGCCCAGCGCCGGGGCTTTGACGTCTGGATGTGTACCCCCGGAGACCTCTACACCGTCGGCGGCTTGGCCCACGGCCGCGTATACCAAGTCCAAGTGTCGCGGGATGCGCCCAACTTCGTGGTCTCTGGTCCCGTCGACAAAGGACTAGACGCCTTTTCTGTCATCTGGATGCGAAAAGACCCACCCTTCGACATGCACTACGTCTTTTCGACCTACCTGCTCGACGCGGTGCCCCCCACCACGCTTGTGCTGAACCATCCCGCCAGCATCCGAAACGCGAGCGAAAAGCTCTTTACGTTGCAATTTTCGGAGTTCATCACGCCTACGCTTATTACGCGAGAAGTCGCACGGGTACTGCGGTTTGCCCAGGATGCACCCGAGCGTATCGTGTTGAAGCCGTGGGACGGAAATGGCGGTCGCGGGGTTTTGGTCAGCCGTGCCGGTGACCCCAACCTCCGGTCGATGGCGGAGATTCTCACCCAGGAGGAGCGCGCCTATGTCATCGCCCAGCACTACATTCCCGAGATTTCCAAAGGCGACAAGCGAATCATCCTGGTGGATGGTGAACCACTCGGCTGGATGCTTCGGGTTCCCCAACCGGGCGACCACCGTGGCAATATGCATGTGGGCGCCACGGTAGAAGCGTGCGCGTTGACCGAACGCGACCAAGCAGTATGCGCGGCGCTCGGTCCCCGGCTACGAGAAATGGGTCTGTTGTTTGTGGGAATTGACATGATTGGCGACTACCTCACCGAAATCAACGTCACGAGCCCCACCGGCATTCAAGAAATCAACGCATTGATGGGCACTACGCTCGAACGTACCGTCACCGATGCCGTCGTTCGGCGCCTCAACGCCATCCAACCCCAATAGGGTGCGTCATGAAACGCTGGACTTTCGCTATTGTCGCCTTGCTTGGCCTTTTTTCGGTTGTGTCACCTGCCGCCGCAGATGACGACGCCAACGCCGACCAAGTAGTGGCGAACAAAGTTCGGCGTTTGGAGCCCCTGCTCGAAGCGGCGGGTGAACCGCCAGGGCAGGCGGAGTGGGATGTGTTGGTCCGCTCTTATGCCGGGCAGCAATATGAGCCCGAGGCGTATGTCGCCCAAAAGGTGCTCAACCTCGACCCCAAGTTTACCCACGATGCCCGTCACGGCCTGCACTTGATTTATCTGCGGGACTATAAGGGTGCGCGGGCGCAGTTCGCGGCCTTGGGGGAGTCGTATCCCGGCTGGGGCATCGGCCCTGTGGGCGAAGTGCTGGTCTGGCAGGCGCTGATGCTCGAAAACTTCGACTTTCGCTTCGAAGTGCAGTACCTCACCGCCCTGCGGAAGTCCCAGGCAGAGTTGCAAGCAGCGATGGAGCTTCCCGGAAACGAAGCCTGGGAGTACTTTTTGATGGCTGGTGTGCTGGGTATCGACAGCATCCACACCATGCGCCGTGAAGAGTGGATGAAGGCGCTCTCTCGCGGCTACGAAGCCATGAAGATGGTCGAGCGGGTGAAGGAGCTTGCGCCCGACTTCGCCGACATTCGAATGGGCGATGGCTTGTTCAACTACTGGGTCACGGTGGTGTCCAAGTCCACGAAAGCGCTGCCGGACATGGGTGACAAGCGCGTGGATGGAATCGCCGACATGCGTCGTGTGGAGTCCCAGGGCATCTTTTTGGCGCCCGCCGCTACGCTCGCGCTCACGTTTACCTGGATTGAAGAGGGCGCCAAAAAGGAAGCACTGAAGAGCGCGCTTCGCAACCAAAAACGGTACCCCAACAACATCATCAACAATCAGGTGTTGGCGCGCGTACAAATGTACAACAACATGTACGCGGAGTCGGAAAAGACTCTTTTGCACGTCCTCAAGACGGACCCAAAGAACAGACGCGCCCACTATTATCTCGCGCGATTGTACCTTCGTTGGGACAAGGTCGACGAAGCCATCGCTTCTTTCGACAGCTACCTCGCCTACACCGACCTCGACAAACAAGACCGTGGAATCGCGTTGTATTACAAAGGGCTTGCGCTGATTCGCAAAAAAGACACCGCGGGCGCCGAAGCGGCATTTCGCGAGGCTTGGAAAGTGGCCAAGCTCGACCGCGCGAAGTCTCGTCTCGACAAGATGGCCGAGAAACAGGCCGAGGCACCGCCTGCACCGCCCGCACCGCCCCCGACATCGCCCGGTGGTTGACCGGCTCCGTTTGTGTTGTGCAAGGAAGTCTTGAAACAACCCCACTTTTTGTGGGGTTTTTTGCTTCTTGGGAAAAAAGTTTGGGGTCAATACTAAGTTATTGTGGACGTTCTCGGTCGAATAATACTACATGTTTCATTGAAACTATATTGTGAACCATGATTCATTGTGTGTCAGTGGTTCAGCTTGTGAATCATCTGTGGACAAACGCAACAAAGCGGCGAGTGTACAAGTGGTCGAAAACATAGGTATATTGGATGTTCTCACAATTTCATTTTGTTACGATTATGTGGCGCGCTTTTTGCATGCAACCACGTTGTAGAACGGGACCGCGTTTTGGGAGACCGTATGGCAAGTCAAGAATCGGAAGTAGCGACAGGTCCATCAAAGGACCCTGTCATGCTGCACATCCTCAGGTTGTTGGAGTCGATGGACGGCCGCCTCGCCCGCTTGGAAGGCCAGGTTTCCGCATTGCAGACGGCATCGTCCGCAGTGCCCGGTCTGTTGGCGGGCGTCACTGACACCGTCGACTCTGCGGTAGCCCGTGCCGCGGAACATGGCGTCGATGTAGATGAGCACGTCCGCTCTGGAGTCTCGCTTGTCGGCACCCTCACGGCGCCTTCGACCGCACAAGGGCTGCAGCGCCTTGTCGCGCGCGTCGACCATGTCGAGCAGTCGCTAGAAATGCTCGCGTCGCTGCCGGGAATGGCAGCAGGCGTCGTCGATACGGTCGATGGGGCGGTCGCGCGGTTGCAGGCTGCGGGCATCGATGTAGACGCGCGTTTGGGGGCCTTGGTGGCCGCCGCGGAGGCCGTTTCGCGTCCCGGCGTGCTCGATACGCTCGTCCGCCTGGCGGACCGCTCCGCGGACGTGTCTTTGCTCGTCGACCAACTCGACCACATCCCCGGTGCTGTGGCAGGTGCGGTCGACACCCTCGACGGTTGGGCCGCGCGGCTGTTGTCCGCAGGCATCGACCCCGACACCCGCCTCACCGCGCTGGCCTCGCTTTCCGAAGTGGCCACTCGTCCCGAAGCATTGGCGGGCCTGCAACGCTTGCTTTCTCGTCCCGAGGCGCTCCACCAGCTCGCCGACCTCGCAGAGCAAGCCCCCGGTGTGCTCGCTGGTGCGGTCGACACGTTGGACGGCGTCATGGCGCGCCTTCACCAAGCGGGAGTCGATGTGGACCAACGGCTTGTTGCCGCGCTCCCCGTGCTCGACCGTGCCACACGCCCAGAGACCTTGGCTGCGTTGTCTCGTCTATTGGACAACAGCCATCAACTCAACGCTCTGGCGGATATTGCCGAGGTTGGGCCAGGAATGGTCGCAGGTGCCGTCGACACCTTGGACAGCCTTGCTGCCCGCATCACCGCCCGCGGAATCGACCTCGACGAGCGGGCGCACCTGTTGGCAGAAGCCGCCGAGGCCCTCACCGACCCGGTCATCATCAAGCTTCTCAAGACGGTCGCGGCCCGTGGTCCCGACCTCACCCGCCTCGTCGACACCCTCCTCGTCTCCGGCATCTTTGATGCGGAAGCGGTGGATGTCGTGGGCTCAACCAGCAAAGCGGTCGTGCAAACGCGGATCCAAAACCCGGCCCCGGTCGGAGCGTTTGGCGCCCTCACGGCAGTCTTCGATCCCGATGTCCAGCGTGCACTGGGCTTCGCGGTCGAGTTTGCGCGAACATTTGGCCGTCGACTCGAACGAACCTGAGTTTCACTGAATCACCATTCCGTTTTTGCGACTTCCCCTTTTCGTGTTCCTTTTTCCCTCGAGGTTTCTTATGGCCCATCATTCGGTAGTCATCGCAGGCGGCGGCACTGCAGGTATCACGGTTGCAGCACGTCTTCGCAACGCTGACCCCTCCTTGGACATCGCCATCATCGACCCCTCGTCCAAGCACTACTACCAGCCCATCTGGACCTTGGTGGGCGGCGGTGTCTTCGACCGTTCGATTTCCGAGCGCGACCAAGCCGACTTCATCCCCGAAGGCTGCACCTGGATTCAACAAGGTGTGGCGGGCTTCGACCCGGACAACAACCGCGTCACCCTCACCGATGGCAGCGAAGTGACCTATGACCAGTTGGTCGTCGCCCTCGGCATTCAGGTGGACTGGGCCGCCACTCCCGGCCTCAAGGAGTCCGTTGGCAAGCCCGGAACGGGCGTTGTCAGCAACTATAGCTACGACACCGTCAACCAAACCGTCAAGGAGCTTGAGCGGTTCCCGAAAGGCGGCCACGCTATCTTCACGCACCCCAACACTCCTATCAAGTGCGGCGGCGCGCCCATGAAGATTATGTTTCTCGCCGACGAAATCTTTCGGCGTAATGGCACCCGCGACGGAAGCCGAATTTCTTTTGTGAAGGGCGGGGCGGGTATCTTCTCCGTCAAGAAGTATGCCGACGCTCTCACCCGCGTTGCAGACCGCAAGAACATCGACCGCGTCTGGAATCTCGACTTGGTGGAAATCAAGGCGGACCGGAAAGAAGCCGTGTTTGCCCACATCCAAACCGGCGAACAGCAGACGATGAAGTATGACGTCATTCACGTCACTCCCCGCATGTCTGCCCCCGATGTGCTCAAGGGCTCCCCGCTTGGCAATGCAGGTGGTTGGGTGGACGTCGACAAGGGCACCACACAGCATGTGCGGTATGCAAACGTGTTTGGTCTTGGGGATAGCTCGTCGTTGCCTACGTCGAAGACAGGCGCCGCGATTCGCAAGCAGGCGCCCGTAACCGCCGCAAACCTATTGTCTTTCCGCGCAGGACAGCCGTTGGTGGAAATCTACGACGGCTATACGAGCTGTCCTTTGGTCACTGGATTTGGCAAGCTCATCCTCGCAGAGTTCGACTACAACAATGTTCCAGCGGAGTCGTTTCCGTTTGACCAAAGTCAGGAGCGGTATTCGATGTATGCGCTCAAGGCTTACGGTCTGCCGGAAATGTACTGGAACGGGATGCTCCGCGGGCGGATGTAGCACCCAAGCAGGCGGGGTATCGGCGCAGGTGGTCGGCCCAAAATGGAGCAATTGGCGCGCCAAGGAGTCGCCATTTCCCAAGCCGGCGACTACACTTGCGCCTCTACCCAGCGGTTCCGATGTCGTCTTCCTTACCTCCTCTTCCCCCTCCCGATAGCGCCGTCGTCCACGTTCACACGCGGTTGGTGGGGTCGATGGGCGCCATTTCGCGGTTGGACATCGCGCGGCGAATGGACCGGGACGAAGTCCTGCCCGACGACCTCTTTTGGTACTCGGGAATGCCGGAGTGGCGAGAGCTTCGGCATCATCCCGAGCTCATCGAGGGGCTGTTGGACGAAGGCCCGCCTCCGGTTGGCTTGTCGGATGTGCTCGTGACATTGCCCGGCGCCGGACCGGAACCGTGGACGGGCCCCACAGGGCGAACCATGGCGCCGGACGCGGCGCGGTCCTCGATGGTGGACGACTCCATCGACCTCCTGTTGGATGACGACCTCCCGAAGAATCATCTGGACATGGGGATTTTGGTGGAGTCGGCCGAACCGTCGGGCACCTGGGTTCCCGACGAGACGCCGAGCGGCTGGGTGGCAGACGCTCCCAACGCCGACGCGCTCGTGCCCTCGGATACCGAAGTGGGCTTTGTGGACGAGCCTGAGCCCGTTGTCGCCCACACCGAAGCGCCTCCATCCGAAGGAGCGCAGCGCCGTGACGAGGTGTTTTGTGGGTTGCTGCGGGAAACATGGGCAATGCGCGACGACTTCGCGTTTTCTGCCAAAATCGACGATGTGTTTGTGGGCACCGTTGTGGCCGCTCTCCTCAACGATTCCTACGAGCTGACGGACCTTTCGAGCGACGGTGTCCACCACTTTTTGCGCTTTCGCAATCCCGCCGACGTGCGCGTGTTTGTTCGCATTACCCACCTTACGGGGCAAGAAGGCCCTCTGGCAAGCGTGGTTGTGGGGGTTGCGCTGCGGGTGCGTTCGTTTGGGGATGTTTGGCGCGTTCTCCAAGACGAGCGCAGCGACGACATCTTCGCGGACGACCGCGCCGGCGTGATTCGCTTCGACGGCGATATGGCGACACAACGGGTCGTGGCCCAGGTAAAGCTGCTGTGGCACCTCGATGAATATGTGCGCCCCGATTGGTCTTCCGACCCCCAGCGCCTTCTGGAGCACCTCGATGCCTGTATCGATGCGCTTCAACGCACGGTACGCACCCGCTTTGGCTGACCCAGGAGACGCGCTATGTCTGCTGCAGACATCAACTATGCCGATGAAATGGTCGTCTTGGGACAGGTCGTGCGCGCAGTGGTGTTGCTGGGCGGCGCCCTGCTGGCTGTCGATGCGCGGGAAGATGGGCGGCGTGCGCAGTTTCGGTTCCCGGCTTCCCACGGCGTTGTGCGACTGACCGTCTTGCTTCCCGGCAGAAGTGCAACACACGCGACCATGGCTCCCGCCTCGCCTTTCACCCTTCGCGTGGTCGCAGAATCCGATGGAACCCCCGCGCATATGTTGGCGTGGGCGCGCACCGGCGGGACCACCGGCCAGCCCGCAATGGGGCCGGATGGCGTGCGCGTCGAGCGGAGCGCCCTTGGCTGGCGGGCGTCGCTCGAC
>CAZCUX010000028.1:0-103686 GCA_964502005.1 uncultured Enterobacterales bacterium | reverse complement strand
GCCGGATGGCGTGCGCGTCGAGCGGAGCGCCCTTGGCTGGCGGGCGTCGCTCGACGTTCCGGTGGACACTCTCGCGCTCGCCCAGGAGAGCCAATCGGGCTTGTTGCGCGGGCGCGTGCAGCGCGTGCTCACAATCTTGGCCGCGGCGTTGTCCAACGCTATCGGCTGAACAAGCGGCGCATTTCAAGCTGCCCCCTACACGCCCGTGCGGGAGGCCACGCGGCAAGGGAGCCTACCGCTTCTTCTTTTTGCCAGCGGCTTGGGCCTTGCTGCGCGCGTTGGGAGGGTTGCGGAAGCCCCGGCGGCTCGCCATGTCCGACTCGCGGGTGAGCATGGCCTGAAGGCCCATACGCGGCGTGCTTGCCTTGGTGGGGGTCGATTCGTCGGCTTCGGTGCTTTCGACGTCGGCTTCGGTGTTGGTAGACGTAGGTTCGGTTGTCATTTGGGATCCTCCGAGACAGAAAGACGGGCTACCGTGTCTGGGGACTTGCGGCCACTATCTGTGGTCGTGTCTCTATTTGTCACGAACTGTCGCAAATCGTCACGAGTCGCCACAACCCGCCACAGCCATTTGGGGAGGGAGTCGGGATTGATGTAGATTTGGTGTGGGGCGCCTGTTGATGCATCTCTCCCTCCCCGTGCTTGGCCTTCTCTCCCCAACGACATTTCGCCAGCACCTCAACGGGCGCCCACCTTTTCTCCCCTGCACCGCCGCGTGGCCCGGATTTCAGTCGTCGCCGAAGTAATCCGCGAAGCGCGCGAGGCGGTCGTTCACTTCGGGTGCGGCCGTGGCGGTCGGCTCGGTGCTCGGGCCATTGCGGGCTGCGGGCCACGCACGCGCAATGCGTGTCCAGAGGTCGGGGATGTCTTCGAGGAGTCGGCAGCTTGGCGTGAACACCGGGCCCGAGCGGCGCGACGCAAAGCGCGGCTGGAGCAACGTGAGGTGCCGACGCGCGCGGGTGACGGCCACATACAGCAGCCGGCGCTCTTCTTCCATCGCTTCGGGGTCGTCGAGCGAGTAGCCGCTCGGAAATGCCCCATCTCCGAGTCCTACGACAAACACCGCATTCCATTCGAGGCCCTTTGCGGAATGAATGGTGGAGAGCGTGAGTTGCTCGTCTTCGTCGTCGGCTGCAACGGCCTCTCCGCGCTGCGGTGGTTCGAGGGATAGCTCGGCGACAAGTCGCGGCACGTCTTCAAAGCGGTCGGTGAGGCTGAGAAGCGATTCAAGCTCTCGAATGCGCTCGTCCGCGTCGTCGTAGCGGCGATGGAAGAATGGCCGCAGACCGTCAATCGCGGTGGCCAATGCGGCGCCTGGGTGCTGCGTGTGCGTAGCGACCTCGGCGATGAGCTGCTCGACGACGTCCAGCTCGGGAGCGGCCCGGCGAACAAGAGAACGAAGCGGACGCGTTTCTCCTGCGCCGCGGGCCTCCGCAAGTTTCTGTGCGGTGGTGCGGCCGATGTTTTCGCACCAAGGCAGCACCCGCAGCCACGCGAGGGTGTCTCGGGGATTGACGGACACGCGCAATATCGCCAGCGTGTCTTTGACGTGGGCGGCTTCAGAGAGGCGCAGCCCACCGTGTTTTCGGTAGGGAATTTTTGCGCGGGTAAGGGCGAGCTCCAAGGCTGTGAGCTGGTAGGTGCTGCGTGCCAACACCGCCTGTTGTACCAATGGCACGTTGTTTTCCCGCAGGTCCAGCACCTCGGTGACTACGGTGTCGGCTTGTTGCTGCTCGTCTTCGACTTCCACGAGACGCGGTCTCGGGCCGCTTCCAACTTGGCTTACCAGTGTCTTTTTGATTCCGGTGCGGGCGGACTGAAGCACGCCGTTGGCCAAAGTGACGACAGAATCGGTACTCCGATAGTTGTCAGTCAATAGGGTGGTTTCTGCTGCAGGGAATAGCTTTGGAAAGTCGAGAATATTTTCGACCGACGCGCCACGAAAAGCGTAGATGGATTGCGCTTCATCGCCGACCACAAGGATGTTTCCGTGAACCACGGCGAGCATACACGCGATGCGTGCTTGGAGCTTGTTGACGTCTTGGTATTCGTCGACCAATACATGGTGGCAAGCGCCGGCAATATCGCGGCGTGCCCGTTCGTTTTTTGCGAGAAGCCGGGCGAGATGGACCAGCAGGTCGTCAAAGTCGAGGGCGTCGCTGGCTGCCTTCCGCTCCTCATAGGCGGCACGGACGCGGGCAATGTCGGCGAGGTCGTCGACGTGGCGGGGATAAAAGGCCTCGAGGGTGTCGGCGAGGGAGCGTCCGGTGTTGGTCGCCCGGCTAAAAATCGCCGCCAGCACGCTCGCTTGGGGAAAGCGCCGGTTCCCGCGTCCGCCCAAGCCGAGGTCGCCCCGCGCGAGACCCACCAGCTCTTCTGCATCGCCAGAGTCGAGAACGGTGAACTGGGGCGTGCGCCCAATCGCTTCGGCGTGGCGCCGCAAGGTGCGATGGGCGAAGGAGTGGAATGTGCCGCCCCGTACGCCATGGGCCCGCGCGCCAACCTCCTGGCTCGCGCGGTGCAGCATTTCGCGTGCGGCACGTCGCGTAAATGTGAGCAGCACGATGTTTTCGGGCGCTACACCTTGTTCGATGAGGTGCGCGACGCGGTAGACGAGCGCGCGGGTTTTCCCCGTCCCCGCACCTGCGATGACCCGGTGGGCACCGGGCCCGGCAGTTGCAGCAGCGCGTTGGGCTTCATTGAGCGTAGAAAGGTCCATCCGAAGGTCCTAACCTCACCCTGGTGCAGAGTGCCGGTCAGATTGTGACCAGAAACGCCACGGCGAGAGTCAGTCCGAGCAAAACAGTGCCCGTTCCCAATGCGACAATGAGGGGGACGTTGGAGTCGAGCAGGGGAGTGCGATGGCGGACGGCTTCGTATTCGGGGGTCCACAATACGGAAAACGCGCGATGATACAGCACAATTCCCGTGCAAACCGCCAAGGCGGTGCCAATCGGAAAGCTCGCGCCCACCACCAATGCGGCCAATATGGGCCACACCTTTCCTTGGCGGTCGAGTGCGAGGAGCTTTCGACCGCCTTGCAGCAAGATGGTGGGAAACACCAAGAAGAATGCAGCGATTCCAATCAGAAAGAGCTGACTGCTAGGGTTGTCGTATAGTTTTTCCTCTATCGTGGCCCAAAATGTTACGGCACCGGCGACCATTCCAGCGATATAAACACACCCGAATGCAAGATAAAAGCCGCCGATTGTTTGGGCGAACCGTTCTTTTCCGAGGTGAACCTGCCGCATCTCTATTTCGGAGTCGAGGGCACGAATGCCTTGGCCTGCGGCGAGGTCGCGGGGCGAGACGTACGGATTCCAGCCGCTCATGACGCGGCGGCTTCGAGGGGCGGCAGCCCTGCTTGGTGGAGCCAGTCTGCGGCGATGGCGGCGTTTTGGCGTTGGTCGGGGTGAAACCGGGGGCGAATGTAGTCGACGAACGCGGGGAGAAGCTGGGCGCGTCGGTCAAAGCGACCGTTCATCAAGAGCTTCGCTTCGCGGATTTTGGCGCGATGGATGCGTGGGTCTTGTCGCATCAGGTGGCGCACGGCGGAATCCCAGAAGAACAGCAAGAAGCTGAGCCCAAGCACCATTCCCAGAATTCGCGTGAAGTAACCGCCGCCGGCCGCTTGGTAGACATCGAATGCGACGGACTTGTGTTCGATTTCTTCGGCGGCGTGCCACCGCAACAATCGCGCCATCGTGGGGTGGGCGTGGTCGAGCAAGCCATCGGTCAGGCCTTGCTCGCCGAGTGTGGCCGTCAAGTGTTCGAGGGCGATGGTAACGGACAGGCGCAGTATCGCGGGACTGTAGGGCTCAATCCATTGGAAGGCGATGTTTCTGTACCAACGGAGCCAAGTTTGAATGTCGACGCCGTGGGACTCGAGGTGGGAAAAGCTGGCCTCGTGCTCGCGCCCGTGCATGGCTTCTTGGCCGATAAAACCCTTGACCCGGTGGGCGAGTATGGGGTCGGTGACGCAATGCTGGAATGCGCGGACACTTCGGATGAAGAAGCGCTCCCCATCGGGAAAGACCATATGTAGGCCATTCGCGTGGCAGGTGATGACGGGGTTGTCCATCATCCAATCACGGGGGACGTCGTCGAAGGACAAGTCGAGACGGCGAATTCGTGGCACAGCAGGAGCATCGGGTGGGGCTTCCAGCGACATCGTTGTCCTCCGCGAACGGAGAGAGTGTAGCGTATCCAACGGAAATTGGGCGAATTTCGTCAGTGGGATGTAGACGACCGAAAGCAAAGGAAGTAGGATTAGACCAGTGGTCGAACTGATGGTCTACACAAATGTTTGGAGGCAACATGGGCAGCACCCGACGTTTTTCCGACGACCTTACGCTTCGAGAAGCCATCGACCTGCACCGCACCCTTCTTGGAGATGTGGCTTTGGGAATGGACGACCAAGCTCCTCCGGAAACACGGGCGTTGTTTGATGGACACGATGCAATCCACGCGGTCTACGATTGTGGAATTGACCTCGTGGGCGAGACCTTGGCAGACACCTGGACCCTCTCGGGCACGACGATGACCCTCGGTCGATACCTGCTCTATTTGCAGCAGCCGGTGGTCAGCGCGCTGTTTCGCAGCTTGGGTGTCGTCGAAATGAGCCGCGCGTTGGTTCGTGCGCTTCCTTCTGCGCTGCGTGCGTGGCGACGCGGCCGTGCCCAATCAAAGGCGTGGGCCTTCGATGCGTGGGAGGACCACCTGGACCGCACTCTCGGCGACATTCGACGCGAACATGGCATCCACTTGCTCCCGCTGGCCTGAACCTGCGCGCGTTGTACCGTCCTGTCGGTGTGACGATATTTCGGTCCCTGCCACGACGAAATATCGGTGAAGCAACGCAGACACTGCGGGCGCAGGATTTCAGGAATGGCATCCATTCGGTGCTTTCGACGCGGGAGACGTAGGCGACAAGTTGGCACGCGCGTTGCAAGGAAGGTCTGTGTCGCAGTTCCGCGGCCTTGTCCTTGGAGCCCATCATGTCTCGCTTTCAATCTCGTGTCGGCCAATCTGTTCCCGACGTCGTCTTTCACACCCGCGCCAATGGTGCGTGGCGCGACGTGTCCACATCGGACATCTTCGCCAACCAGAAGGTCGTGGTGTTCAGCCTTCCGGGTGCGTTTACCCCCACCTGCTCGACCAGCCATGTACCGCGGTACGAAGAGCTTTATGAGACCTTTCGCGAACAAGGTGTCGACCGAATCGTTTGTGTGAGCGTGAACGACGCGTTCGTGATGGACGCATGGAAACGCGAGCAGCAGGTCCACAAGGTCGAGTTCTTGCCCGATGGAAACGGCGCGTTCACGGCGGGAATGGGCATGTTGGTGGACAAAGCGGGCGTTGGCTTTGGACAGCGCTCCTGGCGGTACGCGATGGTTGTCGACAATGGCGTGATTACGCATATGTTCGTCGAGCCGGACGTAGAGGGGGACCCCTATGAAGTCTCCGACGCGGACACCGTGCTCCGGGCGATTGCCGCTGAAGTACGCCTGCCCCCCGACATCTTGCTCCTGACCAAGCCCTTTTGCGGACATTGCACGCGGGCCAAGGCGGCGTTGGATGCGGCCGGTTTGCCTTACGCAGAGATTGCGGCGACGCCCCGTATGTTGCGGGCGGTGTCTGCTACGCCGACGACGCCACGGGTATTTGTGGACGGTCGGTTGTTGGGAGGGGCCGACGAACTTGCGGCTTGGCTATCGACCGCATCGCTGGGCTGAGCGCGGTCAGCCGCCGGCCATCCACGCATAGCGAATCACGAGGAGCACGGCCAACACGGCCGTGACAGGCGAGACGGCAGCGCGGCGGCCTGCGACCAAGTGGAGCGCGACCCATGCGATGATGCCGGCTGCGATGCCATTCGCAATGCTGATGGTCAGGGGCATCACGATGGCTGCCAAGCCCGCGGAAACCAAGGCCGGGCGGTCGTCGGCATCGAGTTCGCGCATGCCAGACACCATCGAGAGGCCAACCCAAACAAGGGCGGGTGCCGTCGCGACGCCAGGCACCACCGAAAGAATGGGCCAGAACACCAAAGACAGCAAAAACAGGCATCCGACCAAAACGGCGGTGAGGCCCGTGCGACCACCCGCTTCGACGCCGGCCGCCGACTCGATGTAGGCCGTGGTGGTCGATGTTCCGACCCATGCCCCAAAAACGGTCGCCAGAGCGTCTGCAAGGAACGCGCCCCGTGCCCGGCGCAGGTTTCCATCGGGGCCCGTCGCATTGGCGCGTCGGGCGAGCCCCACCAATGTGCCGGTGGTGTCGAAGAAGTCCACAAACAGGAAAATAAACACCACATCGAGCAGACCGAGGGACCATGCACCGCGGAGGTCCAGCTGGCCGAGGAGGTGGCTGGGCCACGCGGGTGCCTGCACCCAGCCGCCTGCGGGAGCGGCGAAGGTGTCGCCCTGCCAGACCGGCAAGCCGAGTACCGCGCACAATAGCGTGATGCCGCCGATTCCGACGAGCATAGCTTCGCTGCGCCCGCGGGCGTGGAACGTCACCATCGCGGCGAGGCCGATGCCAAGCAGCCATACGCCGGGGTAAGCGACGTCGCCCAATGTGACGAGGGTGACCGGGTGGTCAACCACCACGCCTGCACTTTGGAGGCCAAGGTGGGCCAAAAACAAGCCTATTCCAGCGACCACGCCAACTTGGAGGGGTCGGGGAATCGCCTTCGCAACCCACCCGCGCACGCCGGAAACACTCAGCGCCACAAATAGCAAGCCCGACAGAAACACGGCTCCGAGCGCGGTTTGCCAGGGCACGCCCCGCGCACCGACGACCTCGAAAGCAAAATAGGCGTTGAGTCCCATGCCGGGTGCCAACGCGAAGGGGTGGCGCCCGAGCAGGCCCATCACAATGCTGCCAAACGCTGCGGCAAGCGCCGTCGCCGTGAGCAGCTCGCCGAAGGGGTCCACGCCGTCGATGGCAATCGCGGAACCGAGCAAGACGGGGTTGACGACCAAAATGTAGGCCATCGTCAAGAAGGTGGTCAGCGCGGCGCGGACCTCTCCGGCAACCGGAACGGCGGGCGCTTTTGGGTCGGCCATCAACCAGCGGGGCACCCACATGGCTTAGGCCTCCTGCCGGCGGTCGGAGGTGATAGCAACGGCGGCGACGGCCTGCTCGTCGGGGGGCAAGGCCGCGAGGTCTTCCGCCCACGGCTCACCCATTCGCGCGAGATAGGCCACGCGCATTCCTTGTGCTCCAACGGGCACCCGGCGGAGGTTGGCCAATGCGACGACAGGGCGCCGAAGCTGGCCAATCTCCAAAAACCGCAGGTGGGGCCAGAACCAGAAGCCCACTTGGCGCGCATCGGCGGTCAGCGCGTCGCCCAACCAGCGCGACACTTTTCGGGCCCAGTCGACGTGGAGCGCGGTGAGGACGCGGTCGCCGCCCGCCAATACGTCCACCGAGAGCGGATGCAGCTCGCCGGGAAACACGTAAGGGAGGTCATTGGTGGACAACGCCGCGCGTGCCGCGCGTTCGCGCGCATCCGACACACACAAATGCAAGCGGGCCGCTTCGACCCACATCCGTTCGTCGCCGGTAAACTGTTCCTCCCACGCGGCCGCGCGACGGGCGTCAACGCCCTTGCCGGCCTCCAGGGACGCGAGGCCCGCGCGTACGGCCCGGATGGGGTCCTCCTCGTGGGGAGGCGCTTCAAGGCCCGCCTCGGCCCGTTCAAGGGGGTCTGTGAGTATAGGCGAGAGCGCGGCCTGCACCGAAGGCACACGGCGCACCAGCCGCAGCACCGCGGGGCGGCGAAGCACCGGAGGGCAGCGACGGGCTGTCTCGTCGAGAATCGTGGACAGCAGAGCGTCGGCGTCGTTGCTGTTGGGTGGGGTTGCGTTTGTCATCGAAAAACTCCCGCGGCTCGCCCGTTTGTATCCGATTGGCGTTGCGGGTGGATGAATCCGTGGGCGCGACCCCACCAGCGCGTGCAACGGTTTGCGAATCGCACACCTGCGCAAGCCCACTCGGTTCGTCGGTGAACAGTGCGCGAGGAATCCGTATAGGAGGGCCTTTTGGTCGCGACGCGGGGGATGTTCCCCGCCAACGACGACGGGCTCTGTGGCGCGCGATGGGTAGACCCGAAAACGAGGACGGCCGCAGCACACCTACATCGGTGCGTGCGGCCGAGCGCCAAGGGACCGAATCAGCGGCCGGAGGCGTACTGCTGGGCGATGTTGTAGATGTCGCCGGCGTACTCGGTGGGGTCGACAAATGCGCCTGCGCAAACGGCGGGCATGTTGCCGCCAAGGATGTCGTCGCAGGTGACTTCGTCGAAGGACGCCAAGCACTCGTCAGCGGCGGCGCGCTGGGTGTTGGTGGCATCGGCTGCGTAGGTGTCGTTGCTGACGCACTCGGACACCCGGCCATCGAGGGCGGACATACACGCATCGTAGGGGAGGTCGCTGACGGCGGAGCTGTCGAAGCCGGTGGTTTCGTCGATGCAGGACGCCATCTTCGAGCAGAAGGTGTCGGCGACGCGCTCGCACATTTCTGCGGAGGACTCTTGCACGCTCTGCTGTGCGGCGGTGAAGGCGTCTTGGGCGCCGTCAAGACCGTTGCAGGAGACGGGCGGCTGGGCGACTTCGGATTCGGCGATGCTTGCGGTGAAGGCATCGCACTCGCCTGCAGCTTGCTTGTCGGCGATGTCGGCGTTGCAATCCGAAAGGATGATTTCGTCGGCCTTGTCGATGCTGCCGTCGTCGTAGGCGGCGCAGGACGGCGACGCAGCGGCGGTGGCTGCGAGACACTCGGCCATCATGGCTTCGGCGTCGACTTCGCGGGATGCGCTGGCGCATTCGACGGCCCAGTCGCACAAGGACTGGCAGTAGGACTGGTCGGCCTTGCCCTTACCGCCGCATGCGGAAAGGCTGGCTGCGAGAGCGATGGCAACGAGGCCGCCAAGCTGGAAACGAATCGCGTTCATGTGTTCCTCCATCGCGGGATAAGACCCGGTCGCGGGGATGTAGCACGTCCGTCGTCGATCCACCGGCCCGGTGTTCTATCCCTGACAGTTGGGCGGTGTTCGGCACTGTTTGGATACCATTTGGAGACCCGGAGATCGTGTAGTGTTTCCGAGCCAAATGGTAGCCCACTGGCGTCACAACGCGCTCAGAACCGCCACCAAATGCGAACATACGGAAGAGGGAGCACTTTGGGCAAGGTTTGCTGCTCCATGAGTCCGAGCGCAGCCAAGCTGTCGATGACGCCCTGCACATCGGCGAGAGCGTTGTAGCGAAGGGTCATGCCCGCGGAGAGCCGGACGCTGTCCCATGCGTGGTTCCAGCTTGTGCCGAGCTGGAAGGTGAAGGGGTCGCCCCGTGCGGGGCCGCGAACGTCCGTGTTGCCCCAGAACTGGATGACCGTGCGGTTGGACGGCACGAGGTCGTAGCCTACCAAGAGGGGCACGGAGACGGTGCGTTCGATGCCCTCTGCGGCGACGGGCAAGTAGTCGAAGATAGGTTTGTCGGGAATGCGCCCATAGTCGATGGTGTCGACAGAGACACCCAAGCCAGCGGTGATGCGGTTGGACCGATGGCCGCCGTGGGTGTAGAGCGGCAAGAACTGGAGTCCGCGGTCATAAAAGCGCCAGTTGGTGGACGCATCGACCGTGAGCGACACCGCATCGTCTTTGGTTTGCCAGACGGCGGTCTCGACGCCGGCGCGGGGGCCAAGCACCGCAAATCCAAGGGCGTGGGTGTTGATTTGGATGTTGTCCGTAGCGCCGACGCTCACGCGGGTACCGAGGTACATCTGCGCTTGTCCCTGCTTGAGCGTGTGGGCGTTGGGCTGGGGCATCTCGCCTGCAAACAAGGTGCGGTCGGTATTGCGCTGTTTCGCTTTGCCGCCTTTTCCCTTTCCTTTGGCATCGGCGGCGCTCGGAAGGGTGAGCAGTAGCACCAAAATCGCGGTCCAGAAGGCTCGCAAGTGTGTCTCCTTTGGGGTGCTTTCACATTGGCCCCAGAACGGGGAAGCGATTGCCCCGGTGTTTTGGTAAATCTACTGCGTTTTGGGCGGAATTGCTGGGCGATGGAAGACATTGGAGGCGCGGACGGACCCGCGTCAGCGAACGAGCAGGTCAAAAGTGGACTGTCGATGGTGTCGTTTTTGGGTTCGACGCCGAACTTCGACAAAGCGATGGACGAGCGGGAGGCGGATGACTGTCTTGACATGTTGTATGTATTGTAGTATACCACATCATAGGACGTGTCATTTGATAAAAAAAAGCAGGACGTCGTCTCGCCGGCGCGCTGCGAAACGCTGTCGGCGCGTGGAGCCTCGGGGAACAAAATGCGGAACATAGCTGCGAAGGTGGCGTGTGGCGTCATTTTGCTGGGCGGGACATCTACGGGCCTGCGTTTATTGTTGTGTTTGGGCACCATTTCGGGGAGAACCTCGTTACGAGGATGGCAATCGGTTCCGGTTGCCTCTGCTTGGGGGATCGGATTTTGACACTGCGGGAGAGCTGATGACTCCGTTTCGAATCGCCATCGATGGTATCGTTCGCCCTGAGCACCTTCCCGTATTGGCGGGCATCGAGTACGGATGGTTTTCGGATGGAGGGCTCGACGTCGAGCTGGTTTCGTTTGCTTCGTCGCGGGAGGCCCTCGCTGCGGTGGCCGAAGGCACGGTAGAAGCGGCGGTTACGGGGCCGGCGGAGCTGTTGCTCGGCTTGGCCGATGGGCTTTCGCTCCAAGGTTTTGTGCGCCTGTTTCATAGCAATGGTGGCGTGCTCACTCTCAATGATTCGGGCATCCAGCGCCCAGCAGACTTGGCCGGTCGCCGAATCCAAGCAGGTCCATTGGGGAAGGCCATCATTGCTTCGTTTGTCGGCATGGACGATGGAGACCCCTCGGGCATCCAGTTTGTCGACTCGGGCGTCTCCGGCGTGTCTGCGTTGTCGCGCGAAATCGTGGATGCGGTCGTGCTCGCAACGGTTCACGACGACGTTGTGAAGGCCCATCTCCGTGGATTGTCCCCGCGTTTGCTGGCGCTCAAAGACTATAGCGTTCCTGATTTGTGCCAAAAAGTGCTGGTCGCGCGTCCGTCTTTCCTAAGCGAAAAAGTCGATGAAGTCAGTGTTTTTGTGCATTGCATCCGGCGTGGTATCGACAGCGCCAAAGAACACGCTTTGGACGCGGGCGGCCTTTGGGCGCGCGTTGTCGAGGGTGGCGCGAGCGAGCTTCACCAAGCACAGGTGGCGGCGTCTGTCGCGCATTTCACGTACGACCTCGGCATGAGCAGCGACTTTTATATTGCGCTCGGCACCTGGCTATTGGAGGTCGATGTAGTGGAGCTGATTCCCGACATCGACGAGTGTTGGACCAATACGTTCGTCTATTGAGGTTAGGTCCGCGGGGAGCGGGGCGAGCTATGGTCCCGAAACCGCCGAAGCTGCGTCAGAATCGACTGTATCACGCCCGGCCAGTCTCCGGCTTGGGTTTGCCGAACCAACCGTACCTCGGGATACTCGGGCAAGCGCGCGCCTTGTAAGCCAAACCGCCAATCGGGGCGGTGGGCAATCGCGGCCCAAGTCGGCACACCGAGCGCGCCTGATAGGTGAAGCGTCGCGGTGTCGCTCGTGACCACGGCGTCGAGGGCGGTCATCGCGGCGGCGGTGTCGAGGAACGGGCCGGTCGTTTGGTCGAGCTCGTCGTCCAGGTCGACCACTTGCATTCCTTGGGGCAACGACGCGAGTTGGTCACGGCCGTGCCGTTTTTGGAGCGACACCAAACTGAATCCAGATTCAGTGGCCAGCGGCGCAAAGTGTCGCAACGGAACGGAACGGTGCTTGTCATCGCCGTAGCTGGGGTTTCCTTGCCACACAACGCCAATCCGAAATGGACCCGGGAGCTGCGCCAAGCGCTTGGACCACGCCTCCACCCGTGGGGCGGGTGCGGCAAGCCACGGCGTCGACTCAAGAAGTTGGTCCTGCCGCTGGATTCCGAGAAGGAATGGCAATGACAGCAAAGGCGCCCACGCGCGACATCTGGATGCCGAGAGGTCGCGGGCGAGCGGCACCACCTCGGTGTGGGGCGCGTCGAGGGACTCCCGCAATAGAGGCGCCAAGGGTGGCTGCACCGCCAGCAAGACGTGGACGCCGCGGCCGTTTAGGCGACGCAGAAACCGCGCGTACTGGAGGGTGTCCCCCAGGCCTTGCTCGGCGACCACCAACAGGCGGCCGTCTACGGGTTTGCCGGTCCACCGCGGTAGCCCCTCGGGCACGACCATGCTGAAGTCTGGCAACTTTAGGCGTGACTCGTATGCGGGCAAGCCACCGCGAATGTCGCCACCCATGAGCAACGTGAGCGCGAGGTTCCACTCGGCGCTGGATTGGTCGACGGAGCCTGGCTTCGCCAGTTGAAGTGCCTCGCGCAAAACCGTTGCGGAAGGTCCGAGCTGACCGATGTTTCGGCGGGCAACACCCAGGTTGATGCGGGGCAAAGGAGCCTGCGGTGCCGCGCGCACCACTTGCTCCAACACGGCGGCCGCTTCGTCGTGGTCGCCGTGGGCCAGCAGGGTGGTGCCGAGGTTGTAGGCCAACGCTACGGCGTGGGGAGCGAGAGCGAGGGCCTGCCGCCGTCCTTCGAGGGCGATGTCCGGTCGTCCCGCGGCAGCCCACGCATCTGCCAGACCGCTCCACGCTACGGGCGATTGGGGGTTCCGCGTAACCCACGTTTCCGCGAAAGCGACGGCCTCAGTGTGGTTCTGGGCTTGGAGAAGCTGGCGAAGGGTCGCGGAGAGGGCGTCGTCGGAAGGGTCCATTTTTCTACCGTAGCGGATTTTTGCTGGCTGTGAAGGATACGTTCGTTGGTGTCATGTGGCAAAGTAGTCGTCCATACGGGAGGCCTGATGTCTGATTCTCCGTTGTTTCCGGTTCCCGAGCGGGTGTTGGCCGGTTCGACAAGTCCGGTGCGCTCTCTCGACGATTGGCGTCGGCTGTGGATGGACGTCCGCAATGACCCTGATGCTTTCTGGCTGGATGTCGCGCGTTCGCGGGTGGCGTGGCGGGTGCCGCCGACCCTCGGTCTCGAAGGCGATTTTCGTACGGTGCGGCAAGAACCCTTGCGTTGGTTTGGCGATGGTCGCCTCAATGTCACCGAGACACTGTTGGAACAAAATGTCACAACCCGCGGTGACAAATTGGCACTGGTGTGGGAGGGCGATGAACCGGGGGATGTACGAAGCATAACGTACGCCGAGTTGTCGGCCGAGGTGCAGCGTGCGGCCAACGCACTTCGGGGCCTTGGCGTGCAAAAGGGCGACCGCGTCATTATTTACATGGGGATGGTTCCCGAGGCGGCGGTCGCGATGTTGGCGTGTGCGCGATTGGGAGCAGTCCACAGTGTTGTGTTTGGTGGATTTTCTGCCGATGCGTTGCGAGACCGTATCGAAGATTGTGGTGCCCGCGTGGTGATTACCCAAGACGAGGGACTGCGCGGTGGACGTCCGATTCCTCTCAAAGCGACCGCAGATGCGGCAGCGACACCGTTGGTGCGCCATCAGCTTGTATTACGTCGTACGGGCGCGAAGGTCGATTGGGTCGATGGGCGCGATGTGTGGTGGCATGACGCGGTAGACGGTGCAGACCCAGTGTGTCCTGCCGTCGAATGTTCTGCGGAAGACCCCCTGTTTATCTTGTATACGTCAGGTTCCACTGGTCGACCCAAGGGTTTGGTGCACACCTGCGCCGGTTACCTCACCTACACGAGCTTCACGCATCAGTTGGTATTTGATTTGCGAGAAGACGACGTCTATGCTTGTGTCGCGGATGTAGGTTGGATTACCGGGCATTCGTATATTGTGTATGGCCCTCTCGCCAATGGCGCCACAACCTTGCTGTTTGAGTCGACCCCTGTTTATCCGAATGCGGGCCGCTATTGGGATATGGTGGAGAGACACCGCATTACCGTCTTTTACACTGCGCCCACGGCAATTCGGACCCTCGCGGCCCAGGGGGATGCGTTCGTGACCCAAGCCGACCGCAGCTCCCTTCGGGTGTTGGGGACGGTGGGTGAGCCTATCAATCCCGAGGCTTGGCTTTGGTACCACCGTGTCGTCGGAGGAGAACGGTGCACCATCGTCGATACGTGGTGGCAAACAGAAACGGGCGGCATGATGATTTCGCCCATCGCGAGCGCGACGCCAACCGCGCCGGGTTCGGCCACCCTTCCTCTTCCGGGAGTGCTTCCCGTTATCGTGGACAACGAAAACCATGTGCTGCGGGGGCCGGCAGCGGGGCTGCTGTGCCTGGACCATCCGTGGCCCGGCCAAGCGCGTACGGTGTGGGGAGACCATGAGCGGTATGTCCTGACATACTTCACGACATGTCCGGGACGCTATTTTACCGGCGATGGATGTCGTCGAGACGCGCGGGGCTATCATTGGATTACAGGCCGCGTGGACGACGTCATCAATGTTTCGGGTCACCGTCTGGGTACAGCAGAAATTGAAGCCGCGCTGGTGCTCGACGACCTTGTGGCCGAAGCGGGCGTAGTTGGTTTCCCCCATGACATCAAGGGGCAAGGCGTATACGCGTTTGTGGTGCTCCAGGCGGGTGTTGTCGCTGATGACAACTTAGAAGCGCGGCTGAATGCGGACCTGCGTGCCCATATCGGCGCGTTGGTGCGCTTGGACCGCCTGCAGGTGGTGCCCGGTCTTCCCAAGACGCGCTCCGGCAAGGTGATGCGGCGGATTCTGCGGAAGGTGGCCGAAGGGGATGTCTCCAACTTGGGCGACATCTCGACGTTGGCCGACCCATCCGTTGTTGAGGCCATTATTGTGGGCGCTGGCTTGGCTTGATGTGAAATTGAACGGTGGTTCAGCCGACAAGACATGCGCCACCCTCTGGAGGTTCCGATGCAGGTCACTGCGTCCGCCGTTCAACTTTCGTCCCGTCACCAAACGACCACCACCCACCGCCAGACTGTGTCGGTGGAGACATGGGGGCTCGACCGCCCAGCGCCGGCCGATACGGTATCTGTTTCGGCAGAGGCCGCGAAAGCGGCAGAGGCAAGGGCCACCGAAGAAGACGAAGAGCCGGTCATAGACGACAAGCTCCTTATCTTGAAGATGATGCTCGAAGAGCTCACGGGGGAAGACATCGAGGTCTTTGACCCCCGAGATTGGGAGGCTACGCCCGAGCAGCAGAAGGCGTTTGGAGATGTGGTCGAGGCCGCGCGCGCCGCCGACGGTTGGGGGATGCGCATCGACGTAGTGGAAGAAGTCGAAACCACGGAGCGAACGGGTTTTCGTGCAAAGGCGCGCATCCAAACAGAAGATGGGCGGGTGTTCGACATCGATTTGAAGACGCTTCAGGAGCGGTTCCGCCGCGTGCGGCGAGAGGCGCACATGCAAATTGGTGAGCGTCCCAAAGACCCACTGGCGCTGGATTTTGGAGCACCCAGCACGCGCTCCACGGGCAGCTCCGCTATCGACCTTGACCGGGACGGCAAGCTCGACTCCTTGGCCCACTTGGGCGCGGCGTCGGCGTGGTTGGTGCTCGACCGCAATGGAAACGGTGCAGCCGACGATGGGAGCGAGCTGTTTGGGCCGACTTCCGGGGATGCGTTTGCCGAGTTGCAAGCTCTCGACCGTGATGGAAACGGGTTCGTCGACGCAGGCGACCCCGCTTGGAGCCGCCTTCGCTTGTGGGTACAGGACGAATCCGGAGGTCGCTTGGTGGCGCTCGCCGACCGGGGTGTAGGGGCGCTGTTTGTGGGCAGCGTCGCCGCACCGTTCCGCATTCTCGATGGTGGAGACCAAGAAGTCGGCCGGCAGCGCGCGATGTCGTTTTGGGTGGGTGAGGACGGACACGCCGGGACCACGCGCCGGGTAGATGTTCTCGGGTAAGTTGCGGTAATCCGTCGCGGCGTCACTTGGTTTTTGCAGAAATTGGGTGGTCGCGATGGAAGGAAATCCCGCAATCCGCGCGTTTGGGGTACAGACTTTGGTTACCTCCGCAGAAGTCGCTTTCATTTGCGGACCCATGATGGAATCGGATGAACCTTGTGACCGAAACGCAGCGCCACACCTTCATCGTCAGTGACCTGCACCTGTCCGATGGAGAGGAGCCGGACGGCCGTCGTCCGCTTTGGCGTCGTTACAAATCCCCAGAGCACTTCATCGACGATGACTTTGCGGCATTGCTCGACCACTTCCGCTCATTGAGCGGCGGCGAGCCGGCAGAGCTCATCCTCAATGGAGACATCTTTGACTTTGACTGTGTGCTCGCTGTGCCGGACGCGCCGCCGTTTCCCGTGAGCTGGTTAGAGCGCGCGCGGGGATTGTGGTCAGAAGAGGCCAAGAGTGTTTGGAAGCTCGAGCGAATGCTGGCCGACCATCCGGGGTTCTTGCGTGCCCTCACGCAGTGGATGGCGGAAGGGCATGAAATTGTCTATGTGATTGGCAATCACGACTTAGAAATGCACTGGCCCGCGACGCAGGACCTCTTGCGGGAGGCCCTGGGCGTTCCCGCTTCGCATCACGACAGCCTACGTTTTTGCCCCTGGTTTGTGCTTTCTGGGGGAGACACGCTGGTGATGCACGGAAACCAGCTCGACCCCTATTGTTTGTGCCAGGACCCGCTTCATCCGTTCATTGCTGTGGATGGTCGGGTGCGCGTGCGGCTGCCGTTTGGAGACCTCGCCGGCAAGATGTTGTCGAACGGAATTGGTTGGTTCAATCCTCACGTAGAGAGCTCATTTGTTCGACCAATTCACGCGTGGATAATCTTCTTTTACCAGCATATATTGCGCCATCAGCCGTTTATTCTGCTTACTTGGCTTTGGTCTTCGATTGTAGTATTGTATACTTCCTTGCTCGAAGGCTTTAGTCCCGCGATTCGCGACCCGCTCACCCTTGAGCAACGGGTCGAAGACACCGCACGACGCGCCCATACCACCGCTGCGGTCGTGCGGGCGCTCCATGAAGTCCGTGCGCATCCCGCCGTGTTTCGGCCCCTCAAGGTCGCACGGGAGCTGTGGCTGGACCGCGCTTTTTTGCTATTGGCGGCCATTGTGGTGAGCATCCAGGCCACGTCTACCCTTCACTTTTTTGCGGGAATGTCGGGTTGGTGGATGTTTGCGATACTTGCGCTCCTCGTGCCGCCCGTGTTGTTTTACGCGGCACGCGTGGACTCCGACGTGACCGAGGTGGACCGCATCATCCAGCGCCGCTTGCCCCTATTGGCGCGGATTGCAGGCGTTGAGCGGGTGGTCATGGGACACACCCACCGGGCCCGCCATGTCATCGAGCAGAACGTGGAGCTGGCCAATACAGGTCACTGGGCACCTGGCTTTCAGGACATGGAATGCACCGTGCGGGATGGAAAGCGTGGCTTCGCTTGGTTGGCTCCCACCGGCGGTGCGCGCCATCTTCAGCTTCGGGAGTGGCAAGACGACGGCTCGGCAAGGATTCCGCTTACGGACGTTCCGCGCGGACCCCTCAAGCGCTTGGCCGCGCGCCTGCGCCCGGTTCGGAGCGGAGACGCCGCGCCACGGGGCGCTTCGGGGTTGGTTGTGTCTTCGGTGAAAGCGCCGGGCGGAAGACAAGGGGGGGGATGAACCCGCGCGCGTCGGGGGATCTTCCGTACCGAAAATGTGGTGTTTGGAGCAACGAATGGATACCCAACCGTGGTGCGAAGTCTTCGAGGGACAATGGCCCAGCTTCGTTGGTTTACGGGTTCTCTCACGAATGCGGCGATTCCCCAATAATATGGACAACAATAAACAACCGGAGGCCTCGTGAGTACCCCCAACCCCGTTTCTTTGGCGCTGGACGCCTTGTCGCGCGCAGGCGGGCGTGCGTGGCGTCCGGCCGTGGTGCCGATGCTGCGGGATGGTCTCACCCAGTGGCCCGGCGACCCCCATCTGGTGGATGCGCTGTGTCAATTGGCCGATAACGACGAGTATGTGGCCAGTGAAGGGGAATCTCTGGTCGAATTGTTGGTCGAGGGGGCCCACACGCTCGGGCGCCGGCCCTCCGCGCCGCTCTTGGTCCATGCAGCGCGGGTTTCTTGGGTATTGGGCGACGGCAAAGCGGCTTGGCGGCACCTGGTCGACGCGTTGTCGTGGAATCCGTCGCTTTCATCGGCCCGCGAGCTGCTGGTTGATTTCCAAGCGGAGTCATCCGTCGCCGGCGGTCTCGAAGACGGAATGGAGGGTCTCGCTCTGCGTGCAGTGCGCGGAGATGTCGACCGTGACGCGGTTGTCGAGCTTTTTGACACCTGCGTTTCTACCTCGCGATTGGTCCGGGCGCGGGCGCTGCTCGGGGTCTAAACCACGCGATGGGTCGCCCGAAGCACCATGCGGGTGATAGCTTGGGGCGGAGTCGAGGAGTGTCCGTTCTCCTCGTGTCTCCTCGTGGAATCGGAACCGACCATGGCGTGCAGAGGTGAGCCCCGCACGCCAAGGGTGGACCTCCAAGGCGGAGCGCCTGTGCAATACCCGGAGTTCATCGACGTCCTCGCCTCGGTGTTGATGGTCGACCCCGCCGTCCTGCAGCCCGACAGCCTATTGGTGGTCGAGCTGGGTATCGACGCGGTGGACCTGATGCGCCTCGCGGTCCACGTGGAACAAGCGACGGGAAACCGCACCACTGGCGTACACCTGCCAACGGTAGAGACCGTTGAGGAGCTCTATTGGGCGTTGGTTGCGGGCGGTGACGACGGTGGCGACTCCGTGGTTGCCCTCCGCGCGGAGCAAGCGCGTTCGGTCGCGGCATCGGGCTGGATGGCCCACGAGCATGCGCTGCAACAGTGGCTCCCGAGCGATATCCATGCCGATGTCGCAACGATGACCGGTGTATTGGCGCGTCGTGCCGCCGTGACCCCCGACCGTTGGGCCATTCGGATGGGCGAGGATGGTCTCACCTTCCGTCAGTTGGCGCGGGACGCCGCACGGATTGCGGCTGCGTTGCGCCACGAGGGGGTTCACCGGGGCGATGTCGTCGTGCTGGCCTTGGAAAACAGCCCCGCGGCGTTGGCGGTGTTGTACGGCCTGTGGATGCTGCGGGCGACGGCGCTTCCGTTGCCACCGCAGCCAATGCCCGAGCGGTGGGCGCGCGTGGTGCGTCACACACGGGCGCGGGTTGTGGTCACGGAAAAGGAGCTGCCACGGCGCATCTTGCGGCGTATGCAGGCAGAGCTGGGCGACCATGACCCTATCCTCTTGTCCCTCACGCATCTCACGCGCGCGTCTGTCGATTTGCCCGGTCCCCCGACCCGCCCCGAGCCAGGCGATGTGGCGTTGTTGGTCGTTCAGTCGGCAGCGACGGCGGGCCCGATTGTGTTGGCCTTCACCCATGCGGCTGTGTTGGCGCACGTTCGGCAGGTCATTCCGCACCTTCGACTGATAGAGAGCGACGTCTTTGTCTCGTTTCTTCCAGCCTTGGAAGGATTGGGTCTTACCGTTTTTGCGTTGGTGCCACTCTATTTGGGGGCGCCGGTTGTCTTGTTACCCCGTGCGCTCGACCCATACAGTTGGATGGGTGCGCTCCAGTCGTATGGGGGCACAGTGACTGCGGGTACAGACTTTGCGTATCGTTTTTTGTTGCGTTTTGGTGGCAATGTAGAACAATACGACCTCAGCAGCTTGCGTTGCGCCCTTGTGTTTGGAGACCAGCCCCGTCCGGAGACATGGTCGCGTGTAGAGGCGGCGCTGTCCCTGCCCCAGCCGCTTATTCCGCTTTGGTGGGTAGACGCAGCCGGCGGTGTGGTATGTAGCGAAGACCGCGCGGGACCGACCGTTGTGTGGGGTCGGGCCCCCGCAGGCATGGAGGTGTTTTTGGACCCCACTACGCAGGAGGTTTGCGCACGTGGGCCTTCGCAATCTATTGGTGTAGTGCGAAACCCCAACGCAATGGGTGCGCTTGCAGCCCAGGGGGGGGCGGTGCGAACAGGGTGGTGCGCGTCGCTCACCGAAGACGGTCGCCTGCAGCCAATCGGCCGGGAGCCCCGCGCATTGGGTACACCGTTCGGCGGGCTGTGCGCGCGGGAACTCGAAGAAGTGGTCGGCACGGTACTAGGGGTACACGGGGCCACCGCCGTGGGCTTGGATGACGGCGGCGAAGTTGGGCAACAAATCCACGTTGTCGTCGAGTCAGACGCCTTTTCGGCGGCCTCGCGGGAGCAAGTGGCTTTGGTGCGGCACGTGCGGGAGCAGGTATACGACGCCTTGGTGGTTCGCTTGGCGCAAGTTTGGTTGGTTCCGCCGGGTGCCGTGTCGCGTGATAGCAGCGGCGAACCCGACCGAATCGGCGTCGCAGCCCAACTTCGTGCGTCTATCGAGGGCGCAGCGTCGCTGGCTGCCGACCCCCCGTCCGGCACTTGACGCGGCGGCGCGCCGTCCGTATATTGTGTTGTGTCAGTTTGTCGCAATGTTGACGAAATGTCATCGTTCGTGACAAGATGTCACACAGGTAGGTGTGTGCCCTTCTCCTGCGCCAAGGCCCATCTCTGCGGTGGGGGGAAGTCGGCCGGCCCGCGCAGCGCGGAGACGCGAACCCTTCGATTCCGCGATGGGGCCGGCCCGAACGTTGGCGGGCGAGATACGGTGTCCGAAGTGGAAATTGCGGTGCGCTTTGGGGTACCGTAATGTTCCCCCCGCGGCCGCATCCTGGAGCATCACCGTGAATTCCTTTGAACCCGCAACTCCCGCAGCGCGTGAAAAGCTGGTCGAAACCATTCGCGACAGCATCATTGGACAGGATCAAGCGATTGATGGTCCTTATGGCCCCCGTCGGGTCACATATGCGGACTACACGGCGAGCGGGCGCTGTCTTTCGTTTATCGAAGACTTCATTCGCGAACAGGTCATGCCCCTTTACGCGAATACCCATACCGAGTCATCGGGAACGGGCTTGCAGACCACGCGGTTTCGGGAAGACGCCCGGCGAATCATTCTCGAAGCGGTGGGTGGTGACCCCGACGAGCATGTGGTGATTTTTACGGGCACGGGCGCGACGGGTGCTATCACCAAGATGCTCGATGTCCTCAACTTGCGGATTCCCGCCGACCTCGACCGTCGCTGGGGATTGTCCGACCACATCCCGGAGTCGGAACGCCCCGTCGTTTTCATTGGGCCATATGAGCACCACAGCAATGAGTTGCCGTGGCGCGAAAGCATCGCGGATGTCGTTACTATCGATGAAGACGCAGATGGACGCATCGACCTCAAGCACCTAGAGCGCGCGCTGATTCAGTACGCCGACCGGCCCTTGAAAATCGGAAGTTTTTCTGCGGCTTCGAATGTCACGGGGATTGGTTCCAAGACGAGAGAAGTCAGCGCGCTCTTGCATCGCCATGGCGCATTGTCGTTTTGGGACTTCGCTGCGGCAGGACCCTATGTACAAATCGAAATGTGCATGGACGCTTCGGGGGACGGCGCCGATACCGACGCGCAGGGACGTTGCCTTGCATATAAAGATGCCATCTTTATCTCGCCGCACAAGTTTATTGGCGGTCCAGGCACGCCGGGTCTCTTGATTGCGCGAAAGGCGTTGTTTACGAACACTGTCCCGACGGTTCCCGGTGGCGGCACGGTCTCTTACGTGAACGCGGTAGAGCACAGATACATCGACGACGTGACCCATCGGGAAGAGGGGGGCACCCCTTCTATTATTGGCGCAATTCGGTGTGGGCTCGTGTTCCAACTCAAAGAGGCGGTTGGGGGGACGTATATCCGTGAAAGGGAGCATCAGTTCATTCGACGTGCCATCGCAAGCTGGGCCGAGGAACCCAATATTCGCATTCTCGGAAACCCCGATTCCTGGCGCTTGTCCATCGTGAGCTTCATGGTGCGACATGGGGATGGCTATCTACATCACAACTATGTCGTCGCTCTCCTCAACGACCTGTTTGGAATTCAAGCGCGTGGAGGATGTTCCTGTGCGGGGCCGTACGGGCACCGGCTATTGGGAATCGACATCACCCGAAGCAAGGCTTTTGAGCAAGAGGTCGTGCGGGGTTGTGAAGGCGTAAAGCCAGGCTGGGTGCGGGTCAACTTCAACTACTTCATTAGTGAAGAGAGCTTCCGGTATATTGTAGAAGCGGTCAAGCTCATCGCGCAGGACGGCTGGCGACTCGTCTCCGAGTACCGTTTTTGCGCTCTGACGGGCTTGTGGCGGCACCGAGATGGCCGTCCTGACCCTGCACTTCGCCTTACCGACCTCTCTTACCGGCGCGGATTGCTCGAATATCGTACGCGCCAGTCAACGGAGCCGGAGTGGGCGTTGGATGGCTATCTGCAAGATGCGCGGGCTATCTTTGCCGCAGCCGCGGAGCGTGCCGCGCGCGCCCAAGCTGCCGTCGACCCACCCATGACCGTTGCGTTCGAGCAGCTTCGTTGGTTTCCGTTGCCAGTTGAAATCGCAAACGAGTTGAGCCGAGGGGAAATGCCTCATTGTCACGGGCTTTCTGAGCAACGGTAGCGGTGAGGCATCGTACTATTTACGATTGTTGGGCAAAGAGGGAATAAAGAGCGCAGCGACGTCGTAAGCGCTTCGCGTGTACGTTGTGGAGGAAGCAAGGCGTAGACTTTTGCTTCATTCCATGAATCCCGGGAGGCGTGAACGATGGTCCAAAACAAGCGAATGAAGCTCTCCCAGCGGGCGGGCGCTCTCCAAGAATCGATGCTGTCTCCGGCCGACAACCGCGCCGCGGTTGCACAAGCGTCGATGAACATGACCCAGCTCGCGGGAATAGCGCGGGAGGAACCGCCGCGAATGGCCAAACCCGCCGGAGGGAGCGATGGCGGCGCCAATGCTCGTAGGGGCTTGCACCATGATACGTTCTCGACCATCGTGGAGGAAGGCTCCCGTGCAATCGTCACCGAGCGGGACGGTCGATTGACTGTGGTAGAAGGCCCGGCAAAGATTCTGCGTTGGGGACGAACCGTTCGGCCGATGGACCAATATATTGCGCATCCAGGTGAGTTCTTGGTTGTGCGACACCGCGACGGCCAGCAGACGCACTTGCCAGGGCCGGCGTCATTGTGGTTCGACCCGCGGGTTCATGTGCGCGTAGAGCGCGAGGAGGCATTACAAATCGCTGCCGAAGAGGCGGTCGTAGTCTACTCCGAGACTCCAGATGGCTCCGTGTCACGGCGTATAACCAAAGGTCCGACGACATTTGTGCCTGCCGCTACTGAGTGGTTGCATACGTTCTCGTGGCATGGTTCCGTTGGTGGCAGAAAGGTGCCCAATGCATTGGAGTTTCAGAAGTTGTGGTTGCTGCCCGACCAAATGTACCATGATGTAGAAGAGGTTCGTACCGCCGATGATGCCGTCATTACAATTCGATTGATGGTCTTCTTTCATTTGGTCGATATTGAGCGTTTATTGGCAACATCTCACGACCCTATCGGTGATTTTGTCAATGCCACGACTTCCGACGTTGTGGAGTTTGTGCGAAAGCGAACATTTGATGCGTTCAAAGCGAGCAGCGACCAACTCAACGAGCTGGAGACCTACCAGAAGTTGGTGCATCGGGCACGCCAATGCGGCTATGTGATTCAGAATGTCGTGTATCGCGGATACGGCGCGCCACCTGCGTTGCAACAGATGCACGACGCCGCGACCGAGAGCCGTACCCGTTTGCAATTAGAGCGTGCAACCCAACAGCAGGCCCAAGAGCTGGAGGACTTCAAGCTAGAGCGCACCTTACTTCGCGCCGAGAGAACACGCGCGGAGGAGGCGGCCGCGTTTGCGCACCAGACCGAACTGCGTCGCAAAGAACGGGAAGAAGAGCTCTCCGCTATGGTGGCCGAGCGAAACGAAACGCGGCTTCAACGGGCCAACGATGCGGAATCGGAGGGACGGTCCGAGGCGGAGATGTTGCGTCGAAAAGAAGGCCATCTTGCGCGTTTGGGGGAGCTTGGCGTGGACCTCACGGCGTACCTGACCGCGGGCCGCGCGGATAGGGTCATCGAGCTGCGGGGCGCCGACGAAACCCACGTTCATGTTCCCGGCTGACGAACGGTTCGGATAGACGGCACCCGAAGCACGGGAGAAGCGATGTCGCGAATTGAGATTACGAGTGCGTTTGACAGTGGAAACATCGAAGTTGTTCGCCAGCGCAGTCCATCCGACATACACCTGCGTATACGCCATGATGCTGGTGGCGAGCATCTTCAGTGGTTCCATTTTCGTGTCGCGGGAGCCAAGGGTCAACCTATCGTGCTGCACATTGACAATGCGGGTCAATGTTCGTATGCACCTGGTTGGCACGGCTATCGCGCGTGTCGCTCCGTCGACCGCAAGGAGTGGCGCCGTGTCGACACCGCCTATGTGGATGGTGTGCTCGTGATTCGGGACACGCCCGACGCCGATTTTGTTTGGTATGCGTACTTCGCGCCGTACTCCTGGGAACGTCACCAAGACTTGCTTGCGCGGTGCCAACAGAGCCCGTTTGCGCGGGTGGAGCGCCTGGGAGCCACCGTGGACGGGCGCGACCTGGACCGCGTTGTGGTGGGTACGGGAACGCAGCGGATGATTTGGGCCATTGCGCGCCAGCATCCTGGGGAGACGATGGCGGAATGGTGGATGGAAGGCTTTCTTGGGCGTTTGCTCGACCCCGCCTGTCCGGTCGCGCGGCGCTTGCGGGAGCGTGCAACCTTTTCGATTGTGCCCAATATGAACCCGGATGGAAGCGTGCGGGGCCATCTTCGCTGTAATGCGACGGGCGCCAACCTCAACCGGGAATGGCAGGACCCTTCGATAGAACGAAGCCCGGAAGTGCTGTGGGTTCGAAACGCAATGGATGCTGCTGGCGTGGATTTGTGCCTTGATGTACATGGAGACGAGTCAATTCCCTACAACTTCATTGCGGGCGCGGACGGCATTCCAAATGATAGTGTGCGTCTCTCGTCGTTATTGGATAAGTTCAAAAAAGTATATGTCGATGCAAGTCCAGATTTTCAGACGACCTATGGTTACCCTCCAAGGGCACCTGGCGGCGCTAACTTGACAATGTGCTCCGCTGCGGTAGCACATCGATTCGATTGCTTGGCAATGACGCTGGAAATGCCCTTCAAAGACAATGCCGACCTGCCGGATGCGGCGTGGGGATGGAGCCCTGCGCGATGCATCGCGCTTGGTCGAGCGGCGCTGTATCCCATCGCAGCGGTCTTCGATGATTTGCGATAATTCCGCTCGGCGCAAATCGCGTGCGGGATAACATGTTCTTGTATTGCGTGCCGTAAGTCTACGCATCGCACGCAGGGGGTGCGTCCTCTCGGTGTGCTCGTTGCTGTGCCGCTGGGGCCTTGCTTCGTGCAGCAGGCTCGTTTCGACGGGTTTGCGGGGGTCGACCTCTGGAATGACCAGGGGCGGATGCGGAGAACGAAGTTCACCGCTGGGTGCTCAGGGAATATCTCAGGAAAAATTCGCGGGCACCCGATACACATGGGACCGCCGGACGTTGGAAGGAGGTGTCGAACCTTCGGTCGTGTGCCCGCAGGTGGTTGGCCTCCTCTTGCCGTGGGGAAAGCGGCGTCCCGGAGCGTTTCTTGGTGGCGAAACGTAACTCCCCGATTTGGGCTGTTCTGGATTGGGTCGGCGGACCCATTGCCCACACGTTGCTTCAGCGGCGGCTGTTTACTTCCACCATGGCCATATCGATGTTGCTATCGATAGGGGCCGATGTCGCCAATCGGGTGATGGGCGTTTCGGCCGAAATGGTGCATTTTGGTTGGGCGATTACTCTGTCGGCGGGGCTGCTGTGGGCATTGGCGCGATGGACGCGCCAGTCAACGCAGTCGCTCGCTCTTTTGGCGATTCTTGTTGCGGGCGCGATTGTTTCTGTCGCTTGGCTTCGATTTGATGGCGCTGCGGGCATCGCACCTTCGCTTCTTTTGTGGGGTCTGGCGCTGCCAATGTTTTTGGAGAAGCGCTGGCAGCAGGTTGTGGCTGTCGGAGCGATGTTGGTTCTGACAGCGGGGCTCAGCGCGATTGACGTCCTGTTCTCGGATTGGATTCGCTCGTCGTATTTGTCGCCCGAGCTGCGGTTGATGGATGCTGCGGTCACTCGCGTGCTCGTGCTTGGGTGTTGCGCAACCCTGATGCTTTGGATTGTGTGGCAGCACAAAGATGCGGTGCAACGGGCAGAAGAAGAGCGCGCGCTGAGGGAGCAGGTAGAGCGTGCGCGTTTGTCGGCGGAGTCACGATTTCAGGCGGAACAAGTGGTTCGATTGCGACGAATGGCGCGTGGGCTTGCGCACGACATCAACAATGTGTTGACGGTATTGCATTGCGCCGTCGAAGGAATGGAAGACGAGTGCGCGGCGCCATCGGCTGTGTCGTTGGGCACAGACGAAGGCTTTGTACACCATCTCCACGCGATGAAAGTCGGCGTTCAGACGGCCGAAACAATGACGCGCCGTCTGGCGGCGGACCCTCTCGCGAGTGAAGAGGCGTCTTCCACGGATTTGCGGGACTTGGTTGTCGTGCAAGCCGAGCTGTTGCGCGGTTTGGTGCCCCACATCAACATTCGCATGGCCTTGCCCACGGGTGCCCTGCGCGTAGATATGGAGCGTGGGCTCTTGGAACAGGTCGTGCTCAACTTGGGACTCAACGCAGCCCAAGCCATGGAGGGGCAGGGCACGCTTATGTTTCGATTGTGGGCCACATCCAATGACGCGGTTTTAGAGGTCGAAGACACCGGTTGCGGTATTCCGGCCGACTTGCTAGAACGCATCTTCGAGCCTTTGTTCACCACGCGGGAGAGCGGCAACGGGATTGGCTTGACGCTTGTGCGCGGAAACATTGAGCGCGCGGGTGGGCGCATTCAGGTTCGAAGTCGAGTGGGGCTGGGCACTTGCTTTACGGTCCTGTTGCCGCGGTCTTGGGCGGAGTGTGGGGAAGAAGACACGGTCAGGGGTCGAGTAGGCGGGACTCTTGGGCAAGAATTGCGGCTGTGAAGCTCGTTCGGAGGTAGAACCCGCGTGGGTTGGTTTGTATCCATTCGCCCTCGCTGTCTACCACCCAGATGCGGTCGTCCGCTCGGGCCGCCTTCGGGCGGAGTTGGAGGGCAGTGCCGTGATGTCCGCGCCACATCGACTCCTCACCATCCGCGAGGAGCTCGGTGAGCGAAGTCCAATCGTTGGCCAATGTCTCTTCTTCGTCGGCGCTGGGCGACCACAGAACGGGTGCGCCAACCTTGCGAGTGTCGAGGGTGGGGCCATCCAAAATGGGCATCCAAAGTACGCGAGCGAGCTTTTCGCGGACGGGGGAGCTTCGCCAGGGACCCGGATTGAACCCTTCTGTGGGAGCAATGCAAACCCAGGTGGACTCTTTGGGTCGTCCGTGGTGGTCGACGGGGATGGTCTTAATTTCGATGCCAAGGTGGGGGATGTCGGGGCCTGCGTGGCTCTGGGCTTCTACGCCAAGGCATCGCTCAATCAGATGGCCCACCCACCCTTTGTGGGAACGCAGGTTGGCAGGTACGGACCATCCAATCGTTGCGGCCAAGGAACCGAGCATTCGCCCCGCGCACGCATCCGCACGCGCCAGTAACGCGGCCTCATCGAGACAAGGGGTCACTCGCCTTCTCCGCGCGGCGTGCCTTTGGGTGTGACGGTGCGAACCGGGGGAGCGGGCGGAGGAGACGCGTTTGAAGGCCGCTGGGGGGGCTCTCGGCGCGTCTGCTCAGGGCGGACGGGTGGGGAGGGCGGTGGCGATGCTGCGACCCGCACAGGGCCCGTAGGCGGCTCTACGATGCGTTCTCCGGTGGCCTCCGAAAGCTCGGAGATGGCTTTGGCCACGCCCCGGCGAAGCTCATCAAGGAACAGAGCTTGTTGGTCGGTGGGCAGTCTTGTTTGCACGAGATGCGTCACATGGTCCACCAACTGCTGCAAAACGGGCAATGCGCCCGCGAGGACGTACTCACCGACCCGAAGCTGTCGCGCGGAGGTATGCTTCATGCGGCCGAATGCAACCAACGCGCGCTGCACTTCGAGCAAAACGGCGTGGCGCAAGACCATGTCGGCCTCGGCGGACACTTCGAGGTTGGGAACCAGCCAGGGGGCCGCGTTGACGGGCGGTGCGCTGGCGGGC
This sequence comes from uncultured Enterobacterales bacterium, assembly GCA_964502005.1. GTDB lineage: Bacteria > Myxococcota_A > UBA796 > UBA796 > UBA2385 > CAJWOS01. Next base: position 75,603 of record CAZCUX010000028.1, on the reverse strand, counting down.
GTGTTTGCGGGCGCAGGGGTGGATGGGGCGGCTTGGTGCAGCGCTTGGACCACCTCGTCGGCAGCAGAACGAATGGCGCTCGACACGGCCTGGGGGAGCTGCTGTTGGTATTGTTGGGCGCTACCAAGTCCCTTTCCAATCACCGAAAGCTGTGTCACAACCTCGTGAAGCGCGCTTTGGGTGGTGTCGCTTGCGCCGAGCTGTTGGCGGAGCGCTGCGAGTTCTTGTTGGAGCGCGCCGAGAGGGTCGGAAAGCTGTGGTTGTGCGATGATTGCTGACCGAATGGCGTCCATTTGTTCGCCCAGGCCGGCGAGGGTACCCGTGACTCGACCGACGGGGTCGGAGTCCCCGCCTCCCATGAGTTTGTTCCGCGCGAAATCCTTTCGAATGGCGGCCCATCGCGCGCTTTGGTCTGGTCGCAGCGTGCCGCGCAACTCTGCCAGTTTCAATAGGTTGTTTTCAGCGCCGCCGGATAGGGTCTGCGATTCGCCAACATAGTGGTCTTCAATAATTCGCTCTACTTCACTGTCATTGAGGGCAGATACCAACTTCTCTGCCAACTTCGACATGTTGCGGTAGGAACCTTGGAGCTTGAACGGCGGCTCCGTGCGGTACTCATCATCAATGGCCGCCGAGCGAATGTACTCCAGATTGACCTTGAGTAGGGTGTCCCTGCATCGGAACATCATGCGGAACAAACTCTTGAACTCTTCGATCTCACCTGCGGAGTAGTCATAGGAAAAGCGCGTTTGATCGACCTCTTCCCCTTGTGCCAACCGCACGAGCCGATGAATGTCGCCAGGGTCGCGGCCGGCGAGCGGAGCCAGCACCGGATTCGCAGTGATGGCGTTTTCGACGTAAGAGAGCTCAAAGAGGTCCTGGCGACCGCCAAGGATGTCGCCGAGGTTGTAGGTATCGGCGCGATTGGCCAACATATCGGGGATTTGGAAACGCGCGCCCGTTTCCGTATACGGATTGCCCGCCATGACGACGCAGAACTTCTTTCCTTTGAGGTCGTAGGTGCGGGTGCGACCATTCCAGACTCCTTCCACGCGTCGGGTACCGTCACACAAGCTAATGAACTTCTGCAACAGCTCCGGGTCAGTGTGCTGGATGTCGTCGAGATACAGCATGACGTTGTTGCCCATCTCGAAGGCGAGGTTGATTTTTTCGACCTCTTGGCGTGCGGTCGCATTGGGCGCTTCGCTCGGGTCAAGGCTCTTGACGTCATGCCCAAGAGAAGGACCGTTGACCTTCATAAACACCAAGCCGAGCTGGTTCGCGACATACTCCATAAGAGTTGTCTTGCCGTAGCCAGGTGGAGAAATGAGCATCAGCATGCCCATTGTATCGGTTCGCTTGCCCTCGCCCACGCTCCCAATCTGTTTGGCAAGGTTGTCGCCAATGATAGGAAGGTATACTTCGTTGATGAGTCGATTGCGGACAAACGTTGTCATCACCTTGGGGCGATATTCGTCCACACGAAGCCGTATGCGCTCCTTTTCGGCGTGCTCCATTCGGACTTGACGCCACCGCCTGTAGCCGGGTACTGTATGCTGGGAATGGCGTCGAAGGCGGTCGAGGAACTCGTCGAGTCGAACGGAGAGTGTGCGGTCGTGAATGCGAGGATGCTGGCCAAAGAGGCCAGTGACGTCCGCTGTGGTTCCAGCCCGGCTCGTCTCGCGGTCGAGCTTGCGGTCCACCACCATAGCGACCGCCGCCTCAGCAGCAAGAAAGCCGAGGCCGCGCAAGCGTTCGTCGGCGGTATGGGACAGGAAGGCGTCTATCCATTGGCGCACGAGGTCCAGACGGGCATCAAGGCGGCTTTCGAGCGCCCGCAGGTCGTCTTCAAATGCTTGGCGCGCGCGGTGATTGTCAAGAAGCGCCTTGAGACCATCGACCAGAGCATTGGCTTGGCCACCCAGCACAAAGCGGGGTCGTTCGGCTGCGAGTTCGTCGACCAAGTATAGGGCGGCGTTCAGCTGGTCGTCGTTGGTGAGGTCGGCCGAGAAGCTGGGTGCGAAGGTTTGCAACCAGGGGGCGATGGACAGCGAAATTTGTTCGGCAAGGCGGCGAATCGCGGTTGGGTTCGGGATGACCGCTTGCATTCGTGCAATGCTACGGGCTTGGCGGTGCCATGCGTCTTTTTCGGCGCGGTCTTCAAAAAACGCCCAAAACAATGTGGCCGCAGCGCGAGGAACGGGGGGATGTCGGAGGAGTCCCGCGCGCTGGCGGAGGTCGAGGAGTCGGTCGAGAATGGCGGTAGCGTCAGCGTCGTGAACGCCTCTTTCGTAGCCCTCGTCATATCGACTTGCGGCGAATGCCCGCACTCGCTCCAGGAGCATTCCTTCGGAGAGGCGGTCCCGTTCCAACAAGGGGATGTCCAGGCCGTCCCGTCCCGCCTCGGCGGCAAACAGCACTTGGGCGGCAAGGTACTCGCCGCGGTAGACATCGGGTGTCTCGCTAACCAGCGCTTGTTTCCAATACGGGCGCGTCTCCAAGAACGTCGCGTCGGTGATGGTTTCGTAGAACTCGGTGCCGTTGAAGTGAAGCGCCATATCGTCGCCGCGCGGCACAATCGTCAGCTCGAGTGGCTGGGTATTGACCGCAAACGCGTGGCGCCCGAACTTGAGCGTATTGCCACCATCGACGAAAAGGTCCGCGCGGTCGCGCAAGCCGCGCAATGCGTTTTGGCGAGCGGACTTTAGCTTGCCAAGTAGATCCTCCGCTTTGATGGCATCGCCCAATACAACGAGCTGTTCGGCGAGCTTTCGTAGCTTGAGGACCATGCTGTCGCTGGCGAAGTATCCATTGAGTTTGTCTGGTTCTTGGAATCCACGTGCGCGCCGATTGACGGCTTCCAAGATACGTTCGCCCGAAGAAAACAACGAAGCAACGCGTCGCTGTCTCTCTTCCATAAGCTGTTGGCGCTTGCTCTCGAATGCCTCGACAATCTCCTCTCGCTTTGCGGTGATGTCATGGAGGTAGTCTTCAAACTCGCCAAAGCGTCCCTCAAGCTCTTCGAGCTGCACCATGAGACGGGACAGTTGCTCATCGGCCTTTTCCGGCGTGTCGCACATAGAAAGTGCGCTCGACACTCCTTGGCCCAGCAGCTTGAATTGGGCGCCAAACTCTGCGCGGGCTTCTCCTTGCAGCAGCGCCTTTCGTCGGTTTTCGAGGACGGCCCGCACGCGGTTCAGTTGGCCGAAGACTTCGCTAATGTTTTCGAGAATGCGCGTGCGCTCGATGGGGTCGCCTACATCCAGTCCGCCAATGACTTCGATGAGCATCTCGAGGCCGGTCCCCGTTTGGTTGAGCTGCTCGGTGACGGGCTTGAGGTCGAGCGCGCGGTCGATACCTCCGACTCGAACTTCGGACTCTTGAATGTTGCGAACAATGGGTGTGAGCGCGTCCTCCTTGAGCAAAAACTGGACGCATGCGACACACATTTCGTCAAAACGGGCAATGACCACGTCTTCCATCGCCTTGAGGGCGTCGCGGTCGATGAGACGAACGTCCAGCAGGGTGATGAGGCGGCCTCGCTGCTCGCGCAGGGCTGCCATTCCCATCATGAAGTCTTGGACAGAGGTAGCGGTGTCCGGGCGAGCGTCGAGAAGGACCTTGTCTTGGTCGGTCCTTGCCGTGACCAACGCCGCTTCGGCCTTTTTCTGTAGCGATTGTAGCTTTTCAAACTCGTCGATAATCAGCTCGGCGTTCCGCCGCGTCTGCTCAATGACAGCCTTGACGCCCAACGTTTCTGGGTGTCCAATCCAGTGGTAGTGGTCGATAATTCTCGCGGTTGCAGCGACTAAGTCTTCGAATACCTGACGGTTGGGATGGAGGTTGGCAATCGAACGCTGAATCGCGAAGATATCGCTGATTCCTCGGACGAGGTCTGCATTTCCAACCTTAGCGAGATACCCGCCCTCGACGGGGGTATTGGAAGCGTATTCCGACGACTGGAACGGTGTGTCCCAAACCTGAATGGGATGGACGCGAGATGGTTCGTCCGATTCCGCTCGAAAGACGACCATCCGCCCATCGTCAAACAAGGAGTAGCCGTGGCCGTAGATGGGGCTCGCTACCTCTTGTCGAATCAGATTGTATGGCAGGATGACGTAATGACCTGCATCCTCGCGGTGAAAGATAAACAAGACATCTTCGCCGTTGGGCGCCCGAATGCTCTTCTTGAAAATCCAACCTTCGGGGGATGCGTCAAAGATTTTGGTTTGGCCGCTCCGAAGGTAGTATCCGCCTGGAAAGATAATGCCGTGGTCTTCGGGAAGTTGAACGCACGCTTGTCCAATTGCGTCGATGCGCCGCACGTCATGGGTGCGCGTATTGAACACGAGGTAGCGGGTGACTTCCTCGCCAAACGGTCGCATGGCGAGCAAGATAAGCGTTCCAACCTCTGCATAACGAATCTCTGCATCGTCAAGGGACTGGTGGGGGTCTGCGACGGGCTCCGAGTAGATGCCTGTGCCGTCATCGGTGTTGTCCTCGACCTTGATGGTAAGGTCGCCACCTACCGTTTCGACGAAGACACGGTCCAAAATATTGATGTGGGGGTGTGTGCCCAGCACATGGTCGTCGCGGCTCGGTGTCTTCCAGTCGAAGTCATGGCGATGGGGGAATGTATGGTCCCGTTCGCCACGGTTGTCAATGTATTGGAGTGGAAGACCAGGAGATGCCTCCCAGCGGAAAACGCGGATGTCTTCAGGTCGGTCGCCGATGCGAAATACGGCGAGGAGCTTTCCTTCCGTCAACCGAAGCGTTTGGAGGCGCGCTTCTTTATAGTATTTGTAAAGCTCGCCAAACTCATTTTGAAAGCGAGAATCGTTGAGGAAATCATTGTCGACGGTCTGGACCGACAGGTCAAAACCTTCGTCAGTCTGCTGAAACTTGTGTAGACTGAAGACGTCTGAGACAGCTATTTGCTTTTTGAGAGCAAATCGGACATTGTATCCGAGGAGCAGGTTTCCTCGGACATTGACGAGGTTTCGGGGCACACAGTTGTGCTCCGTTCGGATGCGTTCATTGCCCACCACCACCAACTCTTGTCCGCCAAAGATTTCCTTTCGACGGTCGTTGAGACGCGTAGCCAGTGTGCCGAGGTTCCTCGCATCGTCTTCGAGACGAGCGCGAATCACTTCGTAGTTGCCGCCTTGAAGGGACGGAGCCGCTTCTTCTGTTGCGGGCGCTTGGTCTGCCATCGACGCATCCTTGGGCGACGACGGTGGTTCCTACGGAGCCGCCGTCGGTCGGTGGGCCCCCGGCGCACAGGCTCGGGGGTACGTACGGAACATGCCAATATGGCCCGAGCGCACGAGATATGCGCTGGGCCAGCCATCGACGTGATGCTCAGTCTTTGCGGGTGGAGACCCCGGCATCGGCCAGCATTTGGGAGATGGACGCGCGGGTGGGTGCGTCTGCCTTGTCGAGCAGGCGCGTCAACACGGCGGCCAAGCTTGCATTGGTCAACACATTGCCCACGCCTTCGCCTGTGGTCACGCTTCCGAGTAGCTTTTGGGCGGACGGAGAGGCTTCCATGAAGGCTTCGGTGGACTGGCCGAGAATCGCTGCGTTGGAGAATCGGTCGAGGAACTGGCTCTCTCCGCCGATAATCTTGATGTCCGCAGACTTGAACGCTTCGCCCAAGATATGCGCTTGCGCCTCGGCCAAGGCCTTTTGGGTCTCCATGCGCGCGAGCTGGATGGTGCGGTCGTTCTCCAGCTGGATGCGGAACTCCTCGTGCTCCCGCGCGGCTCCTTCCATGGCCTTCATTGCGCTGAGCTTTTCGGACAAGCCCGCAGCTTCGGCGGCCATCCGTTCCCGAATGGCGCGAGCGTCCGCAATGCCACGCTTCTCCAGGGCCTCGGCTTCTGCCTTTTGGCCGTCGGCCTCGGCGATTGCCCGCGCGCGCACTCCCTCTGCCTCCGCTTCAAACTTCAGGCGGGTCACCTCAGCGTGGGCCTTGCCTTCTCGCTCTACCACGGCGGCTTGTGCTTCGCGGACCCGCGCCTCTGCGAGACCCTTGGACTCGAAGCCTTCAGCCTCGGCACCCATTTGCTCCCGGGTGACGCGCGCATTGGCCAAGCCAGTCTTTTCGAGCGCGGTGGCCTTTGCTTCTTGCACGCGTGCGTCGGCGAGGCCCGATGCGGCCTCTTCGGCCTGCTTGCCTTCGGCGAGGCGAATCTTCGCTTGTGCTTCTTTTTCCGCGGCTTCGAGGGCGGCATTTGCTTGGGTGAGGCGCTCGCGTGCGTTGAACTCCGCGACCTTCTCTTGGGCCTCGGCGGCCTTGATGTGCTTCACCAGTGATTCTTGGGCTTCGGCTTCCGCAAGAGTGATGGTGACGGACTTCTGACGCTCGGCGTCGGCGGTGGCCCGCAATGTCTTGATGCGCTCTTCTTCTTCGGCGACATTCTTGTCGACGGCAATACGCGCACGAATGACCTCGGCGATGTTCTTCTTTTCGACTTCGAGGGCCTTTTCCTTTTCGATGCGCTGCAGCTCGACTTGGCGCTCGCGGGCGATGACTTCGAGTTCGCGCTCCTTTTCTACCTGTTCGGACTTGATGGCGACGACGCGCTCTTTGTCCTTGTTGGCAACGGCGATCTGGCGGGCCTTGTTGACCTCGGACAGCTCCACCTCTTCCTTGGCTTTGATGCGGGCAAGGTCAGCCTTGCGTCCTTCTTCTGCCGTAACCTTGTCGGCTTCGGCTTGTTCGCGTCGCCTTACGTTCGAAATCTCGCGCTGTTGCTTCGCTTCTGCGTCCGCGCGCCGCTTTTCGAGTTCGAGAATCGCTTCATCGCCTTCGAGGTTCTGACGGGCGAGTTCTTTTCGTTCGGTTTGGCGGAGGTCGTTGGTTTGGATGTTTTGGGTGGCCGTGAGCGCCGTGATTTTGCGAATACCTTGGGCGTCCAATATGTTGTCTTTGTCCAACATTTCTACGGGCGTTTGTTCGAGGTAGTCGATGGCGGCGTCGGTGAGGATGAACCCTTCAAGGTCGCGGCCGATAACGTCGATGATTTGGTCCTTGAAATCATCGCGTTGGGTATACAACTCTTCGAATTCCAGGCGTTTGCCGACGGTCTTCAAGGCCTCCGAGAACTTGGCGACGAACAGCTCTTCGAGGGTCTTGGGGTCGCTTGCGCGCGTACAGCCGATGGACTGGGCGACCTTGAGCACGTCTTCTTGTGTCTTGTTGACCTTGACGAAGAAATTGACGCGGATGTCAGCGCGGATGTTGTCCTTGCAGATCAAACCCTCTTTACCCCGGCGGTCGATTTCCACCGTCTTTACCGAGATATTCATCACTTCAGCGCGATGCAGAATCGGAATCACGACTCCGCCCGTAAAGGTCACGGTGGGCTCCGCCTGCATCTTGTTGATGATGAGCGCGTGCCCTTGGTCCACTTTTCGGTAGCAGCTGACGACGAACGCAGCGATACCGACCAGCATGATGAGCACGACGACGAATACGACAATAGCTAGGATTTCCATGGCTCCTCGGTGGGTTCAGCAGTTGCGTTCTGCAACGGTTGGGAATCAAAGGGAAAGCAGAAGTGCGATGGGAAAGAAAAAAATGGAGTTCGTCTTAGCTACGCGCGTTGCGGCGGCTTGATTTCGCGGCGGCCAGACGTTTTGCGCGAATTTCCTCCACACGTTGGTGGAGTTGTTGCCCGCGCGGTGTATCCAGAGGTTCGATGACGTAGGCCTCGCGCGTATCGTCGTAATGGACAATCAGGGCCTCTCCGCCTTTTTTGAGAGCATTCTCATGGTCGCAACGGACTTGTACCGTAAGACCGGCGCCTCCATCGTAAATCTCTGCCTGACCAAAGCGGGCATCTACACGTTGTGTAGAGACTTCGCAGGTCTGGCCGATAAATGAGCGGCGCGAGTTTGCCTTGTGAATATGAAAAATCGGCGCAAGGGGACGGGTGGAGACGCTTGCGAAGGGGAGCGCCGCGAGGAAGCTGACGATGGGCGCTGCAATCGAAAAGGCCAGGGAGGGGGTTCCAGAGGGCACGAGGGGCGCCACTTGGTCCATCGCCAGAAAACACGCGAGCCATCCGAAAAAGACGATGAAGCTGATGGAGATAGTGAGGGGGACGCGATGAAACCCGAGCGCGCTCAATAGTTTCGCAAATGCGGTGAGAGAGTGCGCTGCGCCATCGAGGTCTGGCGCATGTGCCTCGGGGGCATGAAGGTCGGGACCGTGGACCCCCTCCAGGTGAATGTCTGGAGCGTCAATATGGATGTCTGGAGCGTCGAGGTCGTGGAGGCCGAGGTCCGGCACGTCGAAGTCGGGCGCGTCGAGGTCATGCACGCAAATGTCGATTTCGGGACCGTCGAGGTCGACATCTGCGTCGACGGTGTCGATGTCGAACAAGCCGACAATCGCGAGCATCCAATACACGAGCACGAACAATAGCGACACCGAGTACAGCGCGGTGGGCAACGAGAATGCCGTACTCAAAAACGCGTTCATTCGTTTATCCAGGAGGGTGTTCCCCTCCATTGTCGGAGATGACGTATCGTACAGGAATCTGCGCGGAAAAGGGGGACGATTACGCTCATGGGGTCTTTGGGTCTGCGCCGTAGTAGATGCGCAGAATTTCGTATCCGACGGAGCCTTTTGGCAAGTCAACCTCAAAGCAATCGCCGACGCGTTTTCCCATCAACGCTCGCCCCACCGGGGACTGCACGCTGATGCGTCCGCGCGCTGGGTCGGACTCTTCTTGGTCGACCAGGCGAAACTGCCGCTCGGCGCCTTCGTCGTCCTCGACGGTCACCAACGCTCCGAACCGCACATTTGGATACGCTGGCATATCGCCAAGGTCGACGACCGTTACACCTTCGATTTTCTTGCGAAGGTACCGAAGACGGCTGTCAATCGCACGCAACCGTCGCTTTCCATAGATATACGCCGCGTTTTCGCTGCGGTCGCCAAGGGACGCGGCTTCGTGGACGGAGTCGACAATCTCGGGGCGTTCGACGTGCCAAAGATGTTTGATTTCCGCGTGAATGGCCTCATAGCCTTCGCGGGTCATGTAGCGCGCCATGCAATTCTCGGCTCCCACGGCTTTTTTTTGCGGGACGGTATTCGAGTAATCCGTTTGTGGACGCGGGGCAGGTGGCGTGTCGGGTCGAAGGACGAACAGGGTCGCAAATTCGATTGAGCGCCAGGATGCTCGTTTCCAATGTCACCAAATGCCACCAAGAGTCACCAACCGCAACGAGTTGTCGGGGTTTGTCGCAAGGGGAATTGGATCCGCGAAATTGTCGCTACATGGAAATTGTGCATTCGGAGGTTGTCATGTCGTGTGTCGTTTCTGCCCCAAATAAGTCTTCGTGGTTGTCCCTTGCCCTTCTTGCATCCGTCGGCGCCGGCGCCGCTATGCCTGCAACCGCATCCGCTGGTGAGCCTTCTCGGGTCTTCGCAGACAACATTTCGTCGGAGTCAGTCGTACGTCACAGCGTTGATGTCACGCCAAACTCCACGTGGGCGTTTTCTCTCAACAGCGATGCTGGTGCTGCACGCCTATTTGTATCTACCCATCGGGTATTTCAGCCCCTCGATGCCGCCTGCGCCGGGGAGTCTACCTGTATGTTGAATGTCGGGAACACCGACCAAATCTATGTCTTTGTCTTTGCTGCGTCCGACGACCGCTACGCTGTGACCGCGGCGCCCGCAGCGGGGTCGCGACAGGCCGGCGTCGTACTCCCGTAGTTCCATCCTTCGCGCGTCTCGAATCCGCAAAACCTTGTGGGTTCGGCACTTCGGAATGTGCGTTCGGAAACAAGCACCAGCGGGACGTACGCGGATGGTTCCGGGCCTCACCTGTGGTTTTCCTTCGCGAAGTTTGGGTGCCGGTGAATCGGGGGTCATTTTGGCCAGGAGGGCTCCTACACCGCGCCCAAAGTATACTCCCTCATTGCGTCATTGCTGCAAGCCCGCCGCACACCGGCGTCGTGGCGGGTGGGCTTTCGCAGGTTCGCGCCGCGCAAACCGCTGAACCCGCCCCGTTCCCGCGCTCGGATGATACACGGTGCGTCTTGTGTCCCAGCACCGGAGTCGTCGCCCATGTTGTTGTCCTTGCTACCGTTCGCCGGTTTGTTGATGACGCCCTCCGCTATGGCGGGCGAGCCATTGTTTTCCGACCTTGTCGTCGAGATGGCACCCACGGGTGAGGTGTTGGGCAGCGGACTCGACCGCTACGACCTCGTGGTGATTCTGCTCGCGCCCGATGGCACGCCGATTTCGGGCTTAGAAGCCAAAGCCAAAGCCGTCACAGGGGAAACGGGCGATGTCACCGAAATCGGGCCGGGCTTTTACCGAATTCCTTGGACTCCCGAGCGCGTTGAGAGTGAAACGGTCGTCGACCTTCGTTTTCGGGGCAAGCTCGACAAGCTGAAGGTCGACAAGACCTGGTCGATGCCGGTGAAGCCCCCCTACGGTCACCAAGTTTCCGTGCGCGTCGACCCCACCCAGCTGGTCCTCGGCCAAGACAGCCAGGCGAGCGTCAGCGTCGACCTCGTCGGGGGCGCAGAGGGCGTGCGAACGGGCGCCGACCTTCTGTTTACGGTCAACTCGGGACAGCTTGGCGTGCCCGCACCCTTGGGCGGTGGATCGTATGCCGCGTTGTATACGCCTCCTGCCGCGAAGGCGCCGCATCTTGCGCTGATTGGGGTCGCCGACCGGCGCGAGCCTGCGCGAACCTACGGACACCTCGCGATTCCGCTCGCCGTGAAGTCGGCGGTGCCGGTCAAGGTGGGCAAGGGCTGCAAAGTGATGCTGACGGTCGCGGGCCGCGAATACGGCCCGGAAACCGCCGATGCCAAAGGCAAGGCCACCGTCGCGGTCGTCGTGCCTCCTGGCGTCACGGAGGCCAAGCAGACGGTCTTGGAATGCGCCAGCGCGGGCGAGAGCACGCTCGCGCTCCCGTCCAACGAGACCACCCGTCTCCAGTTTCTTCCCGTTCACGGCGGTATGCCCGCCGACGACCGCCTCGAAGTCCCCGTGCGCGTATTCGTGGTCACGGAGAAAGGCGAGCCCGATGGCAGCGCAAACCTCGTCTTGGAGCCGTCTCACGGCACCATTCAGGGGCTCCGGCACGAAGGTGGCGGTGTGTATGCCGCCACGTATTCGCCGCCGCGATTGCCTGCGGTCACGACGGCCACTCTCAAAGCGTCGTTGGGCGGAGAGTCTTCCGCAAAAGACATCTCCAGCGTCTCGTTCCAGTTGGTACCCGTGCGCCCCGGTGCGTTGCAGGTGTCGACCGTCCCCGCCGAGCTCGGAAAAGACGACACCTCGGTGGACGTCACGATGATGGTCAGCGGTCCCGACGGAGCGCCGTTGCCTGGTCGGGAGTTGGCCCTCAATCTCGCGGGTGCTCGTCTTGCAAGTCCGATTCGGGACAACAAAGACGGCACTTACTCCGCGACGTTGAGCACCACCGGTCGCGGTCCCGTGGACCTCATCGCCACCGTAAAGTCGCCCGCCGCCGGCAATCCCGTTCGAGACCTCGTCGTCGTTCCTACCCGCACGCGCTTGCCCAACGACGGCTTGTCCAGCAGCACCCTTACCCTCCTGACCCTCGATGAGTTCGGCTATCCGGTCGCCGACGCCGAACTCGCCTTGGAGCTGCGCAGCGGTGACGGCCAGTTGCCCAAGACCGCACGCACGGACGCCACAGGCATCGCGCAGGTCACTTACACGGCTGGCCGCAGTCCTGCGCTGGTCCACATTGAAGTGCAAGGTGGCGGCGTCACGCGTGCGATTGGTTTGGCGCAGCTGCCGATGGATGCGCCGGCCTTCGACCTCGACCCCCGCTTGCTCGCACCCACCGACACACGGGGAGCGGCCCTCGACGCGTGGTCGCCGATTGTCACCCGCGTCGTGATTCCGCGAAACCGCTAATCGGTCAGTTTTTGTCCAGGTTGCCTTCGAGCTTGGCTGCCGCGTACAACCGGTCGGCCAGGCCGAGCACCGTCAACACCCGATTCCTATCGACGTAACTCGGCGCCTGGTCGAGAATCTGTGCCATCACGTCTTCGTGGTCGGTCGCAAACAGTGGGCGACCGCTCGGCAGGTCAACGGGCGCACCCCGGAACAGCAAGGTCCCTCCCAAGAACAACACCAGGCCGCGGTGACCCAAGTCGAGCGTGATTTCCGTCTTTCGTTGGGCGCCTTCTTCCATTTCAAAGCTAAAGTCGATGGCGGCGTCGCCGGAGAGCTGGAACGTGCCGGTCAATGACGTGTGGCTGGCGTGGGTCAAGGTGAACCGGCGCGGCTCTCCGGCGACATCGACCAAACGGTGCAAGCGCGCCACGTTGGCGTGGGCCATGCTGAACACTTCGGGGCGGAGGGGGCCGCGAAACCGAATGGCGCCCGCGCGAATGTGCTCGGGGCGCACACATGCACGCATCCATCGAGCATCTGGCGTTAGAAGCTCGATGTGTTCCACGTGCAACACGCGGTCCCGCTCATCCGCCAAACGATACAGCCCGCGTGCAACTTGGGCCGAACCCGCCAAGGGAAACTCGCAGACGACGTGCTTTCCCGCTTCTAGCGCCCGCTGAACCAAGCGTGGGTGGGTGTGGTCGGGGCTGCAAATCGCCACGGCATCCACCTGCGCAAACACATCTTCGGGTGACTCTGCAGCAGGAACGCCGAACTCCGCGGGATTTCCACGAAATGCCGTCACCAAAGTGGCGCGCGGGTCCGCTTGAATGGCGCGCGCACGGGCGCGACCTGCGCGTCCGAGACCTATGATTCCCCAACGTAGGCTCATCCTATCACCATCCAAACATGTCGTCGTAGCGTCTTCGGTCACGTTTTCGAGGACGACCTTCTCCGCGCGCAACATCGACCGTTGGGTCGACCAAGGGGTCGTGCTTGGGCGGCGGTGGTGGCGAGTGGTCGATAAACAGCTCGGCTGCATCTGACGCGGAGCCGCGTTTTTCGCCCAGGCCCGTCACCTCTAAGATTCGCAGGCGCTCGCCGGCACATACGGCTTCCACTTGGTCGCCAGGACGCACCTTGGCCGACGCCCGCGCGACTTGGCCATTGAGGGTGACGTGCCCATCGGCACAAGCAGCGCTGGCTTGGGAGCGGGTTTTGTAGCAACGCGCAGCCCAAAGCCACTTGTCGATTCGAACGGCGGTTTCGGTCATGGGGCCAAGATACCCCACAATGGGGGCCGCCGACGTATAGACCGACGATTTTGGCGCGGACCCTGCGTTTAGGGGTGCAGGTCGGGACGTGCGGTGCGCATGGGGTCGTCAGAGGTGCGGACGCCCATTCGCAGAAGCTCTCGCTGACGGCCCATGACATAGTTTGTGATGGCCTTTCGGTCGTCGTGGGAGACGAGCAGTCCCTCTTGAAGTCGAATGCCCACGAGCGTCTGGCTGTTGGTGCTGTCGAGCCGCGCATGGCACACATTGCTCGCCGCGCGAATCAGGCGGCGGTCGCCCGGCAGGGTAAACTTCAACTGCACCGGCATTTGGGGATTCAATCGACCCACACATTCTGGCGACATCGAGAGTCCGAATCCCAGCACCGATAGGTCGCGGAAGCGGCCCATCATACGGATGCGGTTGTTGAGCGCCGCAAGCTCGACCACAATGGCGTCTGAGCCGGGGTCGACGCGGAATGCTTCCCGCTCGTTGAACAAACTGCGAAGGTCGGAGTCGAGGAGGGTGCGGTGTGTACGCCAGCTTTCAAACGCAAGACCGACCCTTGGCCGCGCCTCTCGCTCGTCGAGATGGCAGATGAATGCGAACATCTGAATCGGGCCAACACTCAGCTTGGCGGAGCTCAAGCGAAGCTCAATGCGGTCGTTCATTCGCAACATGCCGCTCGCTGACGCTGGCAGCATGACACCGGCGCCGCCCGCGCTTACGTCTTGCAGGACGACGTTTCGCGCGACCACTTTGGGCCCGATGAGCTCGATTTGCACCAGCTCATCAAAGCTTGCGGATACGCGGTATTGGCGGCGACGGTTTGACATCTGGTGTTCCCCGGACCACGCACCAAGCTATCACGCCGAAGTGCGGAATGAATAAGGGCTGTTTCGGGCGGAAATCGGAAACAACCCGCCGAGATTGAGTGCATGTGGGATACGAATCTCTATCCGCTCTCCCAGGGAACACCCATGTCGCGGCCGACCCTCCGATTTACCTACGACATTGTATGCCCCTACGCATGGATGGCGTCTACCCGCGTTGCCGCAATTGCGGAAAAACATGGTGCGCAGGTGGAATGGGACCCCATCCTTTTGGGGGGTGTGTTCCGTCACTTGGCGGCACCTGCGGTTCCGGCGGCAACGTGGGCTCCGACAAAGGCCCAGCTCGGACGCCGAGACATTCACCGAATGGCGCGTGTACACGGACTTTCCTTGCGGTTCCCTGACGCCCACCCCCGGCGCACCGTACACGCCATGCGGTTGTGCTGTCTCGCACCTCCGTCGATTCGGCCGCAAGTGAGCGATGCGCTGTTCCGGGCCTATTGGGTGGACGGCCAAGATGTCTCCCAGCGCGAGGTGGTGGACGCCATCGCGGTCTCCTTTGGCCTTCGCCCCGACCTCATCGACAGCCCTGCGACCAAGGCCGCGCTGTTTGCGTCCACCGATGCCGCAGCGGTGCGCGGGGTTTTTGGCGTGCCCACCCTGCAGGTCATCGGCGCCGACGGCTCTGTGGGGCCCCTCCACTGGGGCGCTGACCGTATGCACTTTGTCGAGGCAGAGCTAGCGGGGAAGCCGGTTTCGCCACCCCTGCCCCCTCCAGCCTTGCCCGCAAACGCTGAATGTGCCCACGAGGTCGAGGTCTTCCACGATTTCGCCAGTCCTTATAGCTACCTGGGCGTAACACAGGTGGCACGGTTGGCAGCACAGCACGGTGTCCGCGTTCGGTGGCGACCGATATTGTTGGGCGCGTTGTTTCGGGAAATCGGAACACCCAATGTGCCGCTGTTTGCCATGAACGAAGAAAAGCAAAAGTGGTACGTCGCAGAACTCGACCGTTGGGCTGCGTACCATGGCGTTGGTTTTCGATTTCCGTCCACATTTCCGGTTCGTACGGTGTTGCCGCTGCGGGTCAGTTTGCTGGCGCCGTCTGCGATTCTTCCGCTTTACGAAGCGCTTTGGGTTCACGACCGAGACATTGGGCAAGAAGCGGTTGTTGCCGACGTTTTGACCCAGCTTGGGTTGCCCGCGGACACCTTGCTCGCACAGGCGCAAGAGCCAACGAATAAGGCTGCGCTCCACGAAAACAATCGTTTGGCCGTCGATGCGGGTGTTTGCGGCGTTCCATCGTTTTGGGTGGACCAGCGCACCCTCGTGTGGGGGCAGGACCGGCTGTGGATGCTCGATTCGATTCTCGCGGGCTGGCCTGCGGATGGAGAAACACGATGAGTGGGATGTTGTGGCTGTGGACGCGTGCGGTGCTTGCGGGAGACATTCCCGCGCCCGTGCAGGCTTGGTCCGATGGGCTCACCGACGCATACGGTCATTACGCCCAAGTGGAGCCAGCATGGGAGCCTGTGAGCGACACCTTCCCGCCTTGTCCCCAGCCAGGCGAGCCGATTCCCGATGCGCCGCGGTCGTCGATGAGCGATGCCCACCGGGCGGCTTGGGCGAAAGACGCGACGGCCGAGGCGGCCCGTTGTGCGGCGTTGCGGCCGGGTGGTTGGCGCTTGCAGCTGCGGTTGACGCCCCACGATCAAAGAATTTTCTCGCCGCTCGTCCTGCGAGTTTCCGAAGTAGCGGCGGGACAGTCAGCCGAAAACGTCGTGGCGGAGCTTGTTTCTTACGGAGTATGGGCGTCCAAAGGGGCGCAGGCCTTGGTGCCTGTGGGGCCGTATGTGGTGGAGGTCGACGCGCCCTGCGGCGCGGGGGGCATCTTCGCCTATGACCTCGCGGATGCCGTCGCAGCGGCAATGAAGGCGGTGCCGTCGAAAGGCGTCGCGCCGCCGAAACAGGTCGCTGTGAGCGCGTGTGGCAGGATTTCGTTCGCTCTGGTCAGCCTGTCCGATGTCCAGGAAGATGCGCAGAGGCCCCGTGAATACTGGGGCTTCGACTTCCCTGAACGACGAGACCTTGAAAAAGCAGCCCATCGCGAGACTCCTGGAACGGACGCTGAGAAAGCCCACTAGGCGGCATCTTTCGGCGATTCCGACCGGCGGGGTCGTCCGACCAGGGGCACACCGTTACACTGCCTGCTTTCATGCTTCCCGGTTCTGAGGTCTCCGCAGGTCCGCGGAGACCGGAGAGGTGCCCATGCGCGGCTGGACGATTCAAGACAGTGCGGAACTCTACGGTATTCCCAATTGGGGGCGGGAGTTTCTGCGCATCAACGAACGCGGAAACATCGTCATCGCCCCGCAAGGCGATGCAGGCCCCTGGGCTGACCTCCAGGTGCTCATCGAAGACCTGCAAAGCCGGGAAATCGGCTTGCCGCTGTTGCTTCGTTTCCCCGATTTGCTCGAAACGCGCATTCGCACGTTGGCCAGCGCGTTCAACACGGCGATTGACGAGTACGAGTACAAGGGGAAATACCGGGGTGTATACCCTGTGAAGGTCAACCAGCAGCGTCACTTGGTGGAAGACCTCGTGCGCTTGGGGCGGCCTTGGCACATCGGCCTCGAAGCGGGCAGCAAGCCCGAGCTGCTCATCGTGATGGCCATGATGGACGACCCCGACGCCGTCATCGTCTGTAATGGCTACAAAGACGAAGAATACATCGAGACCGCTATCTTGGCCCAAAAGCTCGGTCGGCGGACGATTATCGTCGTCGAGAAGGCCACCGAAGCCAAGCTCGCGATAGACATGGCGCGCAAGCACAACGTCAAGCCGTTGCTCGGTGTTCGCGCCAAGCTGGCGAGCAAGGGTGCCGGGCGCTGGGAAGCCAGCACGGGCGACAAGGCCAAGTTTGGCCTTACCATCCTCGAAATGGTCCAGATGGTGGACTATCTCTCTGCGGAGGGAATGCTCGACACGCTCCAACTCCTGCACTTCCACATTGGCAGCCAAGTGAGCGCCATTCGCTCCTTCAAGTCGGCATTGTCGGAAGCGGCGCGCATCTTCGTCGAGCTGCACAAGCTCGGCGCGCCGATGCAGTGGCTCGACGTCGGCGGCGGCCTGGGCGTCGACTACGACGGCAGCTCCACCAACTTCGCAAGCTCCGTCAACTACTCGGTGCAAGAGTACGCCTACGACGTCATTTCGCACATTCAGTCTGCGTGCGACGAAGCCGGCGTCCCTCACCCGAACATCATCACGGAAGCGGGTCGCGCCATGGTCGCCCACCACGCTGTCTTGGTGTTCAACGTGTTGGGTGTGAGCGAGCACCCGACGGCAGAAGGTCCGCCCGATGTGTGTGAGGACGACCCCGAGGTATTGCACGAGCTGGCCGAGGTTCTCAAGGACGGCATCACCCGCAAGAACTACCAAGCGGCGTGGCACGACGCCCAAGGTGGCCGTGAGCAAGCGCTGACGATGTTCAACTTGGGTCTGCTCGACCTTCGCCAGCGGGCGCGGGCCGAGCGCATGTTCTGGCAGATTGCTGGCCGCATCGCGAAGGTCGTCAAAGACCTCCCGTATGTCCCCGATGAGCTTTCGAAGCTGCATCAGGTCATGGCCGACACCTACTTCTGCAACTTCAGCGTGTTCCAGTCGATGCCCGATGCTTGGGCCGTGGGCCAGCTGTTCCCGCTGGTTCCGATTCATCGCTTGGACACCAAGCCGACGCGTTCCGCGGTGCTGGCCGACATCACCTGCGACTCCGATGGCAAAATCGACAAGTTCATCGACCTTCACGACGTGAAGAGCTTGATTGAGCTCCACGAACCCGGCGACCAGCCGTATTACCTCGGCGCGTTCCTTGTGGGCGCGTACCAGGAAATCCTGGGCGACCTGCACAACCTCTTCGGCGACACCAACACGGTCATCGTCACCTTGCACCCCGACGGCGAGTACGAAATCCAGTCCGTTGTCGAAGGCGACACCGTGACCGAAGTGCTTGGCTACGTGCAGTTCCACCACAAGGACTTGATGCGGCGGGTACGGCGTGCCTGCGAGAACGCGGTGAAGCGGGGCGACTTGTCGCTCAACGAGACCGCGCGCGTGGTGTCGATGTACCGCGAAGGCCTCGACGGCTACACCTATTTGGAGTAGCCCTAAGGGGGAGCTGCCCGCACCTCTACGCCCACCATCACCTGCAACGGGGCGGTGGGACGCGCTCCCATCGGCCGCCAGGAAGTGATGGCGGTCGAGCCCAAGAGGTTCGTGCCCGTCGAATAGACCGTGACGCGGTCATGGGCGAAGAAGCGCACGCCTCCATCGAGTAGCGTGAGCGGTGGAACATCGGTCGGGCTGGCGGGCCAAGTGCCCGCTTGGTCCAGCAAGGCCGAGCGATAGGACAATCCGGCGCCGACGTCGAATCGAGGATGGGCGAGCGTGACGCGGCCATACGCTTGGTGTTGGGGGACGTACGGGAGCGCGTCGCCTGCCGAGACTTCGCCAAACTGCGGAAATGCCGACGAAAACGTGGTGCGGAATTGGCCGTCGGTCCAGGTATAGCTGCCTTCGACGGGCATGCTGAAGGGTCCGGGCAGCATCAGCACCCAGCCGGCGGACGATTCGATGCCCCGGACGCGGGCCGCGCCGCCGCTGAACTGGCTATCGAGTTGGTTTCCGTCGCAACCACCGGAGAGTGTACATTGTCCGGTGAGATTGCTATATTCGTTGTGAAAGCCCACAAGCTCGACATGCGTATCGCCAGAAACCCAGCGAATTCCTGTCTCCGTATTCCAAGATAGCTCGGGCGTGACGGTCGCGGGTTCCCCTGGCGATACGGGGGAAAAGCCGCGGTAGACGCCGCCAAACCACGAGAGACTGCGCGACACGTCCACCATTGTCCCCAAGCCCGGAAGCACGATGGTGCGGGCGACGGGAGCCTCGGATGGACTGCCGACGATGGCCTCGTCGGTCCAGATGTGCTCTACGCGCCCGCCTGGGAGAACGTGCAGCGCCCGCCAGCGGAGGTCTTCGTGAAGATGTGCGGAGAGGGCGCGCGCGCGGGAATCGGCGTCGAGGAGCGTGATGCGGGGCGTGTCGTTGCGAACGAGGGTGCCATCGCGCATATCGTAGGGGTCTTCGGTGTGGATACGGCGCACGTCGTCGCCGTGGAACCGAAGGCCAAAATCGACGGTATGTTCCACGGGCCGACCAAGGCGAGAATATCGACCATTGCTTTGAATACCCCAGGCGTGGAACGTTCGGTCATTGGTGCCGATGTGGAGGGCTTGCTCGGGCGAGGTTGTGTCCTCCTCGCCGCGCAAGATGTCCATGAATACAGCGGCGAGGCCGGAGTCCGTCGGGCTTTGGAGCAAGGCGTGGGGGTCGATTTCTGCGCCGAAACGGTTGAACTTGGTCCAAGCGCGGGTCATCCAGTGGTGGTACGCGACCGTACGAACGCTCCAGCCGGGTCGTGGCGAGAGCAAGTGAGACACTTCGACTTGGCTACGATGCCAGCGCATGAGCGCATTTTGGGTCGCGGTATACCGCCGATACGGGTTCTCCGCGTAGTCCTCGGCGTTGAGCCCCAGGTAGGTCTCATTGGAGCGCTCATGGGCGTAGCCGAGCTTTAGCCCCAGCGTATGCGCCGCTGCAGGCGTCCAGCGGGCCTTGGCCATGAGCTCGCTGTGGGTGAAGCCGGTGGGGCCGCCGCCGTCTAGCTCCTTGAACCCGGCTGTCTGGAGGTGTACGCCCTCCAGCAGCACGCCCGCGGCGTCGTTGCCGGTTCCCACCCACGCGTGGGCGCGGCCGGTTTGCCGCATACCACCGGCCAAATCAATCTCTGCGTCGGTGTAGCGGGGCACGTCGCGCGTGAGCAGGTTGATGGCACCCGCGACGGTTTGCGGGCCAAAGCGGGTGGCTGCGGCGCCTTTGAAGACTTCTACGCCCACCAATCGGGTGGACATAGGGAAGTAATATGCAGCGGGCGCGGCATAGGGTGCGGGCGACAGGGGTACGCCGTCTTCGAGAAGTGTGACTTTGGCGCTGCGGTCGCTGTTGACGCCCCGAATACCAATATTGGGACGCAACCCATAGCCGTCTTCTCCGCGCGTTGTGACGCCCGGCACCTGCGCAAGAACTCGCTCAATATCGTCATATTCGAACTGTTCGAGTTGTTCTTCGTCGATACGTGTGGCGGCGCTCGCAACCCGTGGGGTCTTATCGGGTGCATAGACAATGATTTCGGTGCCGAAGGAGTCGTCGTCCTTGGTCTCCTCGTCCTCCGCCCACGAGGATTGTGGCAAGAGGCTCGCGAGGAGCACCACCCACATGCCGGTGCGTGCTCGCTTGAAAATGTGCACGAATGGCCCGACCCACGCCGACAGGAGGTCGTGTGCGTGGTTGGGTTGCGTGAGGCCCATTCCACGCGGTGGCACGGTTGCAACGGCCAGAGTCCCGGCGAGGTGGTCCCACCACGGCAACCATGTCCCCATATTGCGGTCGTAGTGATGTTCTTCAATACTATGGTGGAGTTGGTGTTGGGCGGGACTGAGCATCACATACCGTTCTGCCCACGTTGGAAAACGCATCCAAACGTGGCTATGGCGAAGGTTTCCAAATACAATGTTTAGCATCAGTCCCAACACAGGAACCCCCGCCCATGTCCACACGGACGCGGTGTCCCGAAAGAGCCAATAGAACAGGGCCGTCACGGTTCCCGTCGTGATTCCCCCGCGAAGTTGGTAAAGCGCCGACTCTACGGGATGAATGCGGTGAAACGTGAGCGGCGTCAGCACTTCGGCCGAGTGGTGAACTTGGTGAAACGCCCACAGGAGCGGAATGCGGTGCATTGCGAGATGCAACAAATAGCGCGATGCGTCCCACGCCAGAAACAGGACGCCGCTATACAGCACTGTTGTCCAAAATGCCGAAACTGCTGGTACTTCGGGACGGCCAAGTGTGTGGTCGAGGTGCAATACCGCGTGGCTCGCGATGGTGTATGCAAGGGAAAGGCCGGCACTTCCCCAGAGAACTTGCAGAAGTTGCCGCGCGAGCAAGAGCTGCACATCGAGGCGTGCCGAAGGGTGTCGCAAGATGTCGTGCCAGCGCTGGTTTGGATAGGATGCGCGAGGCCAAACCCAAGCCAATCCAGCGGCGAGCAAGAGGCCAGGCCACCACGTTCGCTGGGCGGGGTCCAAGAACGGCGCTCCGAAGGCGTCGAACAACCGCACGAGTCCGTCCGAGGAGTCCATAGGCGGCCTTAGTCGTTGTCGCCCGATGACTCTTGGGGCACATCGAGGGACAAGACAGTCACGACGTCAGTTGTCAGAATGTCACTGAGGTGGTGCAAAGTGTCATAAAGCTCTGACACTTTGTCAGGCTCTTGGGCGACCCACGCGGCCATGTTCGGTGTGGAGGCCGACGCCGTGATCGCCAATGCAGCGTCGACGGTGGACACGACCTCGTCGGATACGGCGCGGTGGCCGAGTTCGCTGAGGAGGTCGTCGAGACCTGCTGCGTCACCGCCGGTCCATAGGTTCCGAAACCCAGTGAGGTTTGCCTGAATGGCCGCGACGCCGAGTTCGGACGTTGTATGCTCCGCGTCTTCGGGACAGGTCTCTTTGTCGCAGCCGTCAATGCCTGCGGGGACCGCGACCTTCTTTTTCCGCACGACGGCGTCGACATAATACAATGCGTCAAAGACGGCGTTGAGGGCATCTTTGGAGCTGGCGTAAGGGGTAGCGGGTGCGCTCCGATCGAGGTCGGCCCCAAAGTCTCCGCCATCGGGCGCCCAACGGTCGGCCAGCTGTTGGGCGGAGACGGTCAGGCCCTCCACCAAAACCATCGCCATTGCGGCACGTTGGGCGTCTTGGGCTGATGCGTCGAGGGTGTTCCAGGTCGACGTGTCCACTGCATCGCAAATGGAGTCGGAGAACAGCAAGTGCTCCAATGCGTCCATGCCCACAGTGTTGACAAGCTGTGTGTCGTGCCAGTCGGATGCTTGGAATCCGCCGTTCACCAACTCTTCGTCCACCCGGCACCCGTTGACCGTAGGCCAGGAGTAGATTTCATCGCGGATGTCTTCACCGCCGACCACCGAGAGAGAGCTGCCAGCGGGACCTATCTGTGCGATCTCCAGCTCTTGCCAGATGAGCATCGATGTGGTCCATTCCTCTTGCACGACAGCGCGGGTGCTCTCCGAAGGGCCCGCCGCCCAGTCCGCGATGGCGATAGACAGCCGGTCCGTGGCGTCGACAAACCGCGCAATCCCGGGCAACACCATCGAAGGCCCCACGTTGGCCAGCACGGAGGTGACGTCTGCACCGGGAAGCCAGGGCGTTTTTTCCTCGGCTTCAATGGGAGCGCACCCGGAAGGAGCGCCGACTACCGCGGTTCCGAGCCCGAGGAGAAGTACCCAGGAGAGTCCGGCCGAGGGGTTGGAAATGAAATCTATTCTCATTTTCAGAATCCAAGGAAACGGGAGACGAAGGGACTGTAACCCGATCTCCTGAGATTGAAAGCCGTTTTCAATAAAGACGCGGTATTGAAAATCAAGGAGCCTGCGCGGCGTCATGGGTGCAAGTTGGCGGGAAGCGCGCGCGCAACGCCCGACCCGCATGAGAACAGGCTACAACGGCGGCGAATTGCTGCGGACGGGAGCACGGATGACGGTAGAGATGACGGCCGAATATTGGGACAAGATTGCCGGGCCACAATGGGTGGCCTCCCAAGCGCGTATGGATCCAATTCTTGCCCCGTTTGCCGAGGCCCTGCGCCCTTTCTGCGCAGCCCAAGGCGTGCGGCGCATCGTGGACATCGGGTGTGGGTGTGGCGCGTCGACCCTCGTGGCCCGCGAAGCCGCTCCCGCTGCCGAGATTTTGGGCGTCGACGTCTCGGGTCCGATGTTGGCTGTCGCGAAGGAGCGCCTCGCGGCCTGCGGCGACACCTCGTCGAGATTTGTTCACGCCGACGCTGCCGCGCATCCCGTAGAACCCGGTTCCGTGGACCTCATCGTCTCGCGTTTTGGCGTGATGTTCTTCCCCGACCCCAGCGCGGCGTTCTCGCATTTGCGCGGCTGGCTGTCGCCCACAGGGCAGATGGTGTTGATGGTCTGGGCAGGACCGGAGCACAACCCCTGGCTCTCCGACATCGCCCGTTCTCTGCGGCATTTGCTCGACGCGCCACCGCCCGTCTCCGATGGTCCCGGCCCGTTTTCGCTGTCGGATGCAACCCGCCGTGCCGCGATTTTTGCGGCTGCGGGCTTGGACGTCATCGCCGAAGACCCCATCTCGCCATCGTTGTCGATTTCTGGCTCCGTGGACGAGCTCGTGGGTTTTTATTGCGAGCGGGGGCCGCTTGCCGCCGCACTTCACGATGCCGATTCCGAGCGTCGCGCCGCTATCTTGGCGGGAGTCCGCGCGTGGGTTGAGGCGCATATTCACGATGGCGCGGTCACTTTGCCGTCTTTGGCCATTCGTCTCGTTCTTCGCCCGGCGTCTTCGGCCGCGCCCTCGATTTCGTGAGAAGTCTGATGTCGTTTCTCCGCGTTTCCCCGTTGGCATTGCTGGCTTGCTTGCTCGTCTCCGCGCCAAGCATCGCCCAAGAGGACGGTCCTCCCCCGCTTCCCGGCGCGTATGGCGAAGGTGTCGCCGCGCTCCGGGCCAAAGACTTTCCTGCGGCCTTGTCCGCATTCGAACGCTGCATCACCACGCAGCCCGAGCACGCCATTTCGTGTCGCTGGGAGCGCGGCTGGGTGCACTGGATGAACGGCAACTGGTCGGCGGTCGTTGCGGACTGGGAAGCCGTGCGGGCCGTTGACCCCAAGCGCGACGGCCTCGAACGCTATTTGTCACAGGCCAAAGACAACTTGGCACTCGATGCCATTTTGGCACGCGGTCGCGAGACGGCACCGAAAACGTTTCAAAGCGCCGCCGCACCCGGAACCACCCTGCGCCTCCGCGCCGTCGGTGACTTGATGATTTCCTCGGACTTCCCCGAGGGCAGCATCAATCCCAACATCGACGCGACGTTCTCCGACGTTGGCGACTGGCTACGGGACGCCGATGTCACATTTGGCAACCTCGAAGGCCCCGTCTGCGACCAGGGCGTGTCCACAAAATGCAAGCCCGACCAAGCGCCAGGCTCCTGCTACGCATTCCGTACCCCTTCAAAGTACGCAGGGCTGTACAAGGCCGCCGGGTTTGACGTCGTGAGCACCGCCAACAACCACGCCGAAGACTTTGGACCCGAATGCCGCGCGGAGACCGAGTCCCACCTCGACCGCCTCGGTATCGCACATTCGGGACGGCCCGGCGATATCGCAACACTCACGGTCAACAACCTAAAGATAGCGGTGGTGGGTTTCCACACGAGCCGAAACAGCCACTATGTCAATGACCATGAGCAGGCCGCGCTGTTGGTGAAGGCCCTCGACCGCGACCACGACCTCGTCATCGTGAGCTTTCATGGTGGGGCCGAGGGCTCGAAGGCCATTCATGTACCCGAAGGCGAAGAGTCGTTTTATTCCGAGAACCGCGGCAACTTGCGGGTGTTCACGCACACGGTCATCGATGCGGGCGCCGACCTTGTGATTGGCCATGGACCCCACGTATTGCGGGGCATGGAGGTCTACAAAGACCGTCTCATCGCGTATTCGATGGGCAACTTTGCCACTTGGGGCCGCTTTAGCTTGGGTGGAAACTTGGGTATTGGCGCGGTGCTCGAAGTCGTGATGGACAAACAAGGCAAGTTTGTTTCTGGCAAGGTGCTGCCAACCAAGCAAATTAGCGAAGGTATGCCCGTCAAGGACCCCGACGGAAAAGCCATCGACCTCGTGCGCACCTTGTCTGCCGAGGACTTCCCCAATACCGGTGTTCAGGTCGCACAGGATGGCACTCTTGCTCGCCGTTGAACTTGTATTGGGAATGGCGCTTGCAACGGAGCCGCCACGCCCCGACCCTTCTGCATTGCCCGTGCTGCATCATCCAATCGGAGCATCACTGCGCCTGATTGTGGTGGGAGACATCGGCGTCGTACACGAAGCATCGCCTGCGCCGTGCTCCGCCGACGTATCGAGCTGCACGCTGTCGATTGCCGAGCGCGACCAACTGTGGGCGACGATTGCGCGCGAAGGTAGCGACGCGATTTTCGTCACCGGCGACCTCGTTTATGGGCCGGACGCTCTCCAGTCTGCGCCCAAGTGCCGCACACCGTCCCCGGAGCTGCGGAAGGCACTTTTGGACCCTGCGCTGGGCGATAAGGTTCGCCCAATGGGCGTTCCTGTCTATTTGTCATTGGGCAACCATGATGTCGCGCATCGCGCGCGAAGTCGTGCGCGGGAGCGGTGCTTGCTGGCCTACGCCGCTTCAGAAGAGACCCTTGTATTGCCCCAACTCAACTATGTGGTGGACTTTGGCCTCGCCCGCCTGACCGTTCTGAACACCAACCTTCCGACGCGACGCTGGAACACCGATGCGTTGCGGGAGGCCCGCTCCCCGGTTGGCTGGGACCTGATGGGCGGCCACCACGTCATTCACACGCACTTCGACAAAGAACACGAGCACGAGATCCGCGACTGGCTTGTGGAAGAAGACATGCGCCCCGACCTATTCCTCAATGGCCATGCCCACTTCTTCCAGTTCGGCGTATACGACGGCATCGCGGCCGTAACGAGTGGGTCCGGCGCAAAGCTGCGGGTTCGGCCCGTGTGTCCGGGCGATGCGTGCGACGGCCCGGACGCGCCGCGGTACGCAGCATCGGCGTTTGGGTATTCGGTGGTCGATGTTTCGGAGTCGGCGCTGCGGGTATCGTTCCGGTCCATTGGGGGGGAAGAGCTGTATTGTACTACACGAAAGTCGGATAGTCAAGACTGGATGCCGTGTGCCGCAGCAGGCGCGGAAAGTCCGTAGCGTTCGATGCGTCGAACGATTGAACCTCGCCGTCAGCGCGTGCGCGGTGCGAGAACATGTATCACCGCACGTCAAGAGGAGCCGTCAACCGATGTTTCGGAAGGGGCGTGATGCGAAGGTGACCCAAGGGGACGAAGGTGTGGCAGGCTAGCAGCATGAGCCCACTTCCGTCCCACGATGTCTTGCCTTCGACCGCGCCTGCCTCTGTTCCATTGGCCGTTCGCGTTGGCTATCTTGTTGCTGGCTTGGGCCTGTCGGTTGGAATTTACACGTCGGTCAATTTATGGATGGCGCAAGAGATTCCCGACCGCGTGTTTCCCACGCTGATTGACGATTGGGTTCCCTTTTATGCCCCAACCGTCATCATCTACTTGGGCATCTACGCGTTGGCCATCGCGCCGGTGTGCATTCTCGACGACGTACGCGTGCTCCAGCGGGGCGCGGGTGCGTATGCGACGCTATTGTTGAGCGCCGTCCCTGTGTGGATGCTGTGGCCGGTGACCGTTCCCCGCGAGACGGTGCCCGTCCACGACCTATTCACCTGGGGCGTCGCGCTCATGCGCTTTATCGACCCACCGGTCAACTGTTTGCCGTCGATGCATGTAGGGGAGACCATTCTCGCGACGCTCTTGTGTTGGCGCCTGGACCGCCGCGCGGGAGTGGGCATCGGCTTCTTGACCGCCCTGGTTTGGTGGTCTACCTTGGCATTGGACCAACATTGGTTTGTGGACGGCTTGAGTGGTGCGATTTTGGCTTGGGTGTCCTACAAGCTCTGGTTTGACCTACGGCCATTGCCTGCCGTTGCATGGCGGGCGCTCCCGCTCACCCACTTTGCGTGGGCCGTGGGCTTGTATTTGATTCAGTTTTTGGCTGCGGCGCTGCCGTGGTGGTTGGGCCTCGCGACTGCCGAAGATGTTGGTGGAGTGAGCGCCTTGGCGCCGTCGTTTTGACGGTGAACAGGCGATAATACTACATATTCTTCACTTGTCAATATTACGCGACGGTTGGTCTTCCAGACTTGCACAATACGCACGGTGTTGTCGTCGTCCCATGTCGCGTCGGACACCGTGACCTGTAGTCCCAGGCTCTCCCAGGTACCCTCCGCGGACACATGCAAGTGGCCCGCGTGGTTTGCGCCCAGCAACGGAAGGTAAGGGTGGAGCCGTTGCTCGAGTGTCTCTACCTCGGCCACGTCAAAGAAGCCGGGTCCATACAGCATGGGCATATGCGTCAAAAAGATGACACGGTCTTCGAGTCCCTCCTGTTGGTTGGTCTCCGCGAGCGCCGCTTCGACAAACGGCAATGTGCCGCCCGGAAGGTCGAAGAGGTCGGGCGTTTCCCCCCAAAGGGTGCCAATCTCGCGGGAGTTCCAGTCCAGCCCCAAAAATACGACACCGTCTACCTCGAAGCGGATATTCGAGAGCCAATCTTGCCCGTAGGTGGGGTCATCGATGGGCACGGGCGCGCGATCCCAGCCAGGCAACGTAGCGGACAGGGCGTCATAGTGGGCGCCGAACGTTTCGACGAACAACGGCTCTTCGCCCACTTGTATAGGATTGTCTCCCTGAATCGGAACCCAAGGCATCGGAAGCGCAGAGAGCGCATCAAAGGCCAACGGCCAACCATCCCCCCAAGCGATGTCGCCCAATACAGCGACAAACGTGAGCGGTGTTTCTGCATGAAACGAGGTGAGGTAGTCGACTGCCGCGCGCATCCGGTCGTGGTTGTCGCCTTCGCGGGTGACGTGGCAGTCTGTCAGGATGCCAAACTGAAACGCCAGCACGGGGTCGGTCTCTGGCTCTTCGGAGCTTCCGGTGTCGAGGACTTCGCGATGGGAGCCGCTGCTCGTGGTTGCCGCGGTATTCGTTGACTTGGGTTCTTTGCAACCAAGGAGAGCCAGGAATACAGCGGCGGGTTTCATCGGTTCATGCTACCACGTCGGCAAACTCTTCAGGGAATGTTTGATGTCGAAGCCGGTTGCGCCATCTGACCCACCCCTTCGGATGGGGGAATGCGCGAGAGGCCCGTTTTCCTACACCGACGAAGGTGAAGGACCCGTGGTGGTCGCGGTCCCCGGATATCCGGGCGGACCCCGCGACTTTCGGTGGTTGGGGCCCGCTTTGGGGCCCTCGTTGCGGTTTGTTCGATTGGCGATGCCGGGGTTTGCGCAAACCCCGCTCGAGACGGGGCCAGAGACATCGCTCGCGGGTCGGGCGGAGTTTGTTGGGCATGTGTTGGATGCGCTCGACCTTCGCGATGTCGTGTTGGTGGGACATTCGATGGGCGGCGCGATTGCCGGGCACGCCGCGCTGTCGTCCGCCGCGCGGGTTTCCGCGCTGGTGTTGTTGTGCAGCATCGGCCCAACGCCGCACCCGACGGTGCGCGGACAGCGCATGAAATTCGGGGCGGCGGTGGCGCGTCGGCGGTGGGTCGGTGCCCCCGTTCGGGCGATGTTGCCCGGTTTGTTCGCGCGGCTGGGCTTTCCGCGCCGCTGGACACTTCCCCAACTCCTGCACACGCTCGAATGTGCGGCCGCTCTCGACTTTCCGGCGTGGGCGGAGGTCGCGGCTGCGCTGCCGCAGACGACGGCGGTGCTGTGGTCGGAAGACGATGCCCTCATTCCGCCCGCGATTAGCCAAGCGCTGGCGGATATTGCGCCGCAGGGGCCACGGATTGCGTTTTCATCGGGTGGGCACAATATCCAAAAACACCATGCCACCGAAATAGCCGACGTCGTGCGTACGCTCGCGGCGCCCGTCAACTCTTGGGAGTAGAAAGTCCCTGAAGTGCGCCCAGCTCGTCATACAGGTAGACGTTTGCCGCGATGGCTTTCTGGAACAAGGCGAGGTGCAAGGACTCGTTCGGCCCATGGGCGGTGGTGTTGGGGTCCATGACGCCGTTGAGAATGAGGGGGAGGTCGCCAAAACGTCGCCCAAACAACGCGACGAAGGGAATGGAACCACCTACGCCGACTTGCAACAGCGGCCGGCCCCATGCGCGGGTATACGCGCGGTCTGCGGCTTCGAATGCGGGGCCTTTGGGCGTATAGAGCCAGCCTTCGCTCGCTTGGTCGCCAATCCGCACATCCACGCGGACGCCAGCGGGCACGTCGGTGGTGAGCGCGTCGCGGAGCAGGCCGAACAAGTCCTCGACCTTCTGTCCGGGTGCGACCCGCACGGAGAGGGTGGCCGATGCTTGGGTGCGCAGCGCGTTCTTTTTGCGGTCCCGCGTGGGGAGGGTGGTGGCGACCACGGTGAGGGCGGGTTGACGCCACATCCACTCCGCGGCGGGACGGCCGCGCAGCGGCAAGGGGTCGACGCCGTCTATCAGGTGGGCGCCTTCCCGAATGACCTCCGTAGTGAGCGGCACATTCCACGCGTCTGCGCACCATTCGGCGGGAACGTCGACTCGGCCAACCTTTAGGCGTCCATCGTCGTCGGTGAGGCGGCCAATGAGCTTCATGAGCGCGATGCCGACATCGGGCACCATATTGCCCCACAGTCCGCTGTGTCCGTCGGCTTCGAGCGCCGACACGGTGACTTCGACCTCTAGCAAGCCCCGCAACGACACGGTGAGGCCGGGGATGGTGTCGGAGGGGTTCTCACAGTCGGTGAGAATCATGATGTCGGCGTTGAACGCATCGGGAAAGGCGTCCATGTACCGTTCGAGATTTGGCGAGCCGATTTCTTCTTCGCCTTCGATGAGCAGTTTGAGGTTGATAGGCAAGCGGCCCATCTCTGCGAGATAGGCTTCGATGGCAGCGAAATGGCTGACCCAGCCGCCCATGTCGTCGGCGCTTCCTCGCGCGTACAAGCGGCCATCACGGACCACCGCTTCGTGGGGCGGCGTCTTCCACGGCTCGCCTTTTACGGGCTGAAGGTCCATATGACCGTATACGAGGACGGTTGGCGCCGCGGGGCCGGCGTGTATCCACTCCGCTGCGACCGAGGGCAATGCGCCATCGAGCGACAATACCCGCGCGCGGTCGAGGCCCAGGCGCGCGAGGTCGGCACAAACTTGTTCCGCCAAGCGGGCGACATCGGCGTGGTGGTCGGGGTCGCAGCTAATCGCGGGAATCGCAAGATACGACGACAAGCGAGCGACGGTATCGGCAAAGGAGGCAGCAGCGTGAGCGGCAACAGAATCGGGGCTGGACATCGGCGGACTTCCGGTTGTTCGGGGAACAAAGCGAGCGCCGGCGCTGTATCCGATTTCGGGGGTGCGTTGTGCGGCTCAAGGCTTCCGTTGCAGACGCACGGTTCCGGGTTGGCCTGGCGTTTTTTCCACTGCCAGGACGGTCCACAGGACGCCGTCTACGGAGACGACGCTGCCCGCGCCTACCCATGTGGGTCCGGTGGTGCCGGGAAGGCGCAAGGAGCAGATGTAGCCGGTCTTCTCGGAGCCATCTGGCAAGGAATACGTTCCGCGCGTGATGTTGCCCATCGGCACACGCGCGCCGCCGAGGTCGCCGACCGTCGTTTCGTCGATTTCTTCTACCACGAGCGGCTCCGGTGGGGACGGGGTGACGCCGGAAGCGAGGCTGACCCACATCCCGGCGAAAAACGCGTCCATTGTCCCCATTTTGGCTGTCTCAGAGGCGACCGCCGCCGATACGAATCGAACGGTAGTACTTCATGAAGTCTTCGACCTTGAGGTCGTCGACGTGGTCGCTGCCCCACGGGTTTTGCAGGTCGAGGGAGCCTCCCGACAAGTCGACGCTCACCGGCGCATATGCGTGGTTCCAGTAGACGTTCTTGGCGTTGGCCTTTTGGGTCAGCTCGGCGTCGCTTTCGAGGTTGCGAGAATCGACGGTGACGGGGCGGCCTTCTTCGAGGGCAATCTCGATATAGAGCAGGGCGTCGTCTTTGTCGATGGAGTCGATGTTGATGTAGTTCTCCATCTTGCCTGTCAACAACTCGGTCGTGCCAGCGAAGGTAAAGCCGTGGTTGTTGATGTTGCCGCCGCTGATGAGGTCGTAGCTTTCTTTGTGCTGTGCTACGGTCTTTTCAATCAGTGCCGTCCAAAGTTCCGACTTGCCGCCTTCTTGGTCACCCACGCCCGCATACAAGGGCTTGCCGCTGTATTTGACGGCAAGGCGGGAATCGACGGTCTTGGTGACCTTGCGCGGGCTGCCATAGCGGCTCGGGCGGATGTACAACGAGACATCGAAGGTGCCGTCGCCGTTGTCTTTGATGAGGTTCTCGATGAGCTTGGGGTCAGCCCGCGCGACGGCTGCCATGCCTGCGATGAGGTAGCAGTCGCCCAAACCACCCTGCTTGACGTCATTTGCGTCGACCGCATGCGCGTCGTTGGCGCCCTTCACAAACGCGGTGCCTTGGGTGAAGTCTTCCCAAGCGCTGCCTTCGTGCTTCGGACGAAGAGCCGGGAGCCCGTCGGCTTGCTGGCGACGGGTGCCGTTGGTTTGCTGCTGGTCTTCGCCATCTTCGGCAAACCAATACTTGCCGGGGTCCTCACCGAACAGGAGGTCTTGGTCTGCTACCCCTTCCTGGCGCGCCGCTTCCGCGAGCAGCAGTTCCGCAAGCTCGCTATTGCCGAGAGCGGCCTCCGACGAAGGCGCAGGCGTACCGCCGCCTCCTTTGGTGGCGCGTTTGGACGAAGTAGACTGGCGGTGGGAGAGATCCATGAGGACTCCAATACGATACTCCCTCTTACATTACGGTGTGTTCGTCGGTTTGTCGATGACTTCCCGGTAACGGCTGCGGGACATGTCGGCGCAAACCGACAAATTTGGGTTGACATCCTGCTTCGCCCAGCCCGGAATAAGGTCAACTACGCTGCTCTAGGGCAAATCGGGATCTCGATTTTCCGCGTTGCTTGGTTGGCGACGACGGGTGCCCAGACGCGCGGGGGTAGGCTACACGGACATACGGCTTGGTTTGGATGGAGGACGAACGTATGTTTCCTGTCTTGTTGTTCGGTTGGCTGTGGATTGCGTGCCACACCCCATCTTCGCCTTCCGTCTCGCTCCCAGCCGTGCCCTTGGCTCCTTCGGTGGACGTTCCCCCCGAGGTCCCCCGCGAACCCACGGGGTTGCAGACCTTGGTGGTGGGTGACCATAAGCCCGTCCTCATCGCGCTTCATGGTCGTGGAGACTCCCCGGACGGGTTTGTTCGCCTTGCGCGGATGTGGGCGGACGTCGCGACGGTCGTTGTCCCGACTGCGCCGATTCCGTATGGGAACGGATTTTCGTGGTTTCCGATTGCCGCGCGGCAGGATGACGCCGCGTTGGCGCAGGCTGTGGATGCCGCCGCAGGACAAGTCGCGGGGCTCATTCACGCGCGGCGGGGTGCCGACACGCCCGTGGTGGTCACGGGCTTTTCCCAGGGTGGTATGCTGTCGTTTGCGTTGGCGGTTCGGCATCCGGAGCTGGTGGACGCGGCCGTCCCGATGAGTGGTTTCTTGCCGCGTGGACTTTGGCCTACTGCGCTTCCGGCCCATGCTCCCGTGATTGCCGCGGTACACGGCACAGCAGACGATGTGCTGCCGTACGCATTGGCCGAAGCATCCGTCGCCCACCTCTCTTCGCTTGGCTGGCCCGCGACCCTCACTTCGTTTGAAGGTGTGCGGCATTCGGTGCCGGCGCCAGTTCGGGATGCTGTCGACGCTGCGGTGCGCGCGGGACTCACGCCAAGGCCAACCGCCGGCGAATGAACCAATCGTCGATGGCATCTACATTCGGCGGTTCGTGAGGAAGGGGGCTGTGGGCCAGAGCGTCGTCCATCGCGGCCTCCAACGCGGACCACCGCGCGACCGTCGCGTCCGCCAGGGCTTGCGGTGGTGCCACCTTTTCGCCAGACGCACGCTTGAGCGCCAGGAGGTCGTGGGCCTCGGGCACGGCGAAGGTCTGCAAGAGGTCGTCGATATCGCATACAACCTCCCCTGTTCGAAGGAGGTGCGCACCGGTCAACGCGACGCGAATCGAGTACAGCAGCGCCTTTGCCGTTGTCTTGCGCAGGGCTTCTCGCTTGCAGCCGTGAAAAAAACCGCGGTAATGACCTATGCAGTTCTTGGAGACCGAGCCATGGGCCAACGCTCGCAGCTCGTCGATTCCAGCGGCTTCGGCGACCACAAGGGGCGAGTGAATTCGCTCGAGCAGGTTGCCATTGCCTTTGAGGAGCAGGCGTAATGAAACACATAGCTCGTTTGTTGTCAAGTCGCATTCGATGCCGTCGAACACGAGCAACCGGTCGTGGCTCTCTTTGCCCGGAAATAGGCCTATCGCGCGCGACAGAGGGGCTTCATGGATGCCCTTGAGGTCGAGATCGGAGTCGGGTGACGGAAAGCCGTAGAGGTGACTTCCGGTGATACTGACCAGCAGAACGCTTCCGGGTGGACCATGGAGGTCCAAGAACCGCCGTGCAAGAGCGAGGCTGGGCGCATCGATTGCCATGATGGACTCCACATCCGGTGTGTTGTTCGGATAGGCACGGAGTATGTCTTTTGCAGCACACCCCTTCGACCTCCGCCAACATACCCACTTGCTCACGGTGTCGGGAAGCCGCGCCCATGGTCTCTCGGGTCCGCGCTCGGATGTTGACCTCAAAGGTGTCGCCATCGCACCCGCTTGGCGTTTGTTGGGTATCCTCCCCACATTTGAACAGGCAGACGATACCGAAGCAATGGCCGTCTTTTTGGGGGACTTGTCCGAAGAAGAAGCCCAGGTCGCCCAAGCCACCAAGGTGGAGGGGTCGGTGTATGCGTTGGACAAGTTTGCACGATTGTGTGCCGATGCAAACCCAAATCTACTGGAAGTGTTGTTTTGTCGAGACAACGAACTCCGTCGATGCAGTCCATTGGGCGCGGAACTTCGTGCGCATCGGCGGTTGTTTTTGTCTCAAAAGGCGGCATTCACGTTCACGGGGTATGCGTTGGCCCAACTCAAGCGGATTCAGGGGCACCGGCAATGGTTGTTGAACCCGCCTGCGGCACCTCCGACACGCGCGGCCTTCGGTCTACCCGAGCGAACCCTATTGCCCCGTGACCAGCTACTCGCCGTCGACGCCGCCGTGCAGAAGCGGCTCGATGAGTGGCAGCCCGATTGGGGTCCGTTGCCGGCGTCGGAAATCCAACGTTTGGAAGGCCGAATCGCCGCGTTTTTGGGCGAGGTGATGTCCACAACGGATACGCTGTGGCACCACGCCGCGCGAAGCATAGGACTAGACGACAACCTCATCGAAGCCACCGACCGCGAGCGTCGATATCGCGCGTCGCAGCGTGCTTGGGAGCAATACCGGACGTGGCAGCGGCTGCGGAATCCCGCGCGCGCTGTGTTGGAGGCGAAGTTTGGATATGACACCAAACATGGAGCGCATTTGGTTCGTTTGTTGCGCATGGGCCGTGAAATCGTCGAGACGGGAGAAGTCCATGTCTGGCGGCGAGACCGCGACGGCGACGAGTTGATGGCGATCCGCAACGGTGCGTGGTCCTACGAAGTGTTGGTGGACCACGCCGAGCAAGAAGCCGAGCGGTTGCGGCGAGTGGCCCACAGTCCATTGCCCATGGCTCCCGACATAGACGCTGTCAACAAGCTGGTGGTCGGTCTTGTGGAGACATCTCTCCGTTCTTGAAATTGCGGGCAAGGCAAACGGCGCAATACGTGTGAGTGGTTCCGGGTGCCGGTGCGTCTACGTTCTACTTTCGGAGAAGCCCATGAAACGTCTCGGTATATTCGTTGTCGTCGGTTTGGGATGGTTGGGTCGCCCGGCCTATGCATTGCCCTGCGATGACTTTGTGTCCCTGCTGGACGCGGAGGTCAAACGGTCAGTGGTCCAACGTATTGTGTTGGAGTCGCCGCCCGAGGATGGGTGGGGCTGCTTCTCCGCGAGCGGCCACACCGTCGGCGAACTCGGGATGGCGCGGGCGTTTGCGGCGCTGAATAGCAACGACAACCTGCTTTGGACTGTTCGCTTCAAGCAATGCGAGGCTTCCGTTGGACTCCGGCGCAGCACCCGTCGTTTGCTGGCCGACAAAGACGGCCCGCCCGTTCGCGAAGATGACATTGGCCCGGAAACCCGCGCGTGCAAGCAAGCCACCGCGTTGCAAGAGGCGATTCGGGCGGACGCCGCCGAGCATCCCTAAGCCGCGCGTTGTGCCGCTATTCGACGGACAGCACCGTCAAGCGCACGGAGCGCCCGGCACGCGCGACCACCACTTCATCCCCTCCCTCTCGGTCCCACAGTGCGCGGGCCAAGGGCGCTTGGGGAGAAATCACGGACACCCCGTCGAAGCTATCGCCTTGTCCACCTGGCAAAATAAAGACTGCTTGCTCGTTCTCGTCGTCGTCGGATAGGTAGACCAGCGCCCCCGTGCGAACAAGCTGGGCACCTTCGAGGTTGACGCGCGTGAGAACGTCGAGTGTGTCTTGGAGTTGCGCTGCACGCGCGGCGAGGCCGTGGGCCAAGTAGCCGTGATTGCTGACGGCGGCGCGTTCTCCGCGGTTGGTCGGTCGGTGGTCGTCGTCGACCCGCGTGCCATCGGCCGCTGCCGTGATTTGGTGGGTGAGGCTCACCCAGCGTTCCGTGAGGTGGGCACGGAAAGCATCGACGATGCGTTGTTTGTCGACCATAGGCACGTCCAGGTGCGGGCGAAAGACGCAGAAGTCCCCTCGCCGCCAAAGCAAGACCGGCGAATCGAGCTTCGCCGGTCAGTCACCCAAGCTGTTGCGGAGAGTCGGTGGACGGGGAGGGTCCACCGAAACTTCCATCAGGTGAGCACTTCGACGTCCACTTCAGGTGCGTCGACCTTGGCCTTCGGTGCGGCGGGGGACATGCCTTCTGCGGCGCGGGTCATCAGGGCCTGCAGGCGGGTCGCGAAGCCTTTGGGGTCGTCGAGGCGGCCTTCGGCGATGGCGGCGTGGTCGAGCAAGAGGCGCGCGAACGGTTCGAGACCGGTCTGGCCTTCGTTGTTGAGGCGCGCCAAGGTCTTGACCATAGGATGCTCGGGATTGACCTCCAGCACGCGCTTCGAAGCGGAGACCTGCTGGTTGGCGGCTTTGAGAATGCGCTCGAGGTTCGAGCCCATTGCACCCTCTTGGTCGACCAGCACCGAGGGGGAGTCGGTCAGACGGTTGCTGATTCGCACCTCCGCCACGTCGCTTTCGAGCAACGACTTCATCCACGATACAAGCGGTGTGGCCTGCTCGCGCGCCGCCTTTGCGATGGGGTCCTGCTCTTCGGTGTCGTCGTCGTCGAACTCGCCGGTGATGGCGCTCTTGAGGGGCGTGCCTTCAAATTCGCGCAATGACATGACGACCCATTCGTCGACGGGGTCGGTCATGAGCATGACTTCGAGCTTGCGCTTGTTGAAGCCTTCGAGGACCGGCGACTCGGAGATGCGCTCCTTGTCGACGTTCGTGAAGTACCACAGCGTGTCTTGCTTTTCGCCGAAGTCTGCCTTGATGTCGGCCAACGAGCGAAGCGCGCCGTCCGACTGGGTGGTGGGGTACCGAAGCAACTCGGTGAGGAGGTCCTTGACGCCTTCGCTGTCCTCGTGGAGACCTTCTTTGAGGATATGACCCATTTCGTTCCAGAAGCCGGAGAACGCTTCGACTTCCTCGCGGCTGAGGTCGCGCATCTTCTTGAGAATGCGCTTGGTCAGCTGCTTGCGAATGGTCTTCACCGCGCCGGTCTGCTGGAGGATTTCCCGGCTGACGTTCAGGTCGATATCGGGGGAGTCGACCACACCGGTGACAAAGCGGAGGTAGCGCGGCACCAAGGAGTCGGCGTGGTCGAGAATCTTCACGCGCTTTTGGTAGAGCTTGAGGCCAACCTTGAAGTCGAGGCGGTCAAGTTCCCACGGCCGCTTGCGGGGAACAAAGAGCACTGCGCTGAACTGGATGTTGCCTTCGACCTTGACGTGCAGCCAAGTGAGGGGGTCCTGCCAGTCGCCGCTGACGTGCTTGTAGAACTGGATGTAGTCGTCGTCGGTGAGGTCGGACGGGCTGCGGGTCCAGAGTGCTTGTTCTTGGTTGGCGCGGTCGCCATCGACGAGCACAGGCCAGGACACGAAGTCGCTGTGCTTGCGTACGATTTCGCGAAGGTTGTCGATGTCGGCGAAGTCGTATGCGTCTTCCCGGAGGTGCAAGATAACGTCGGTGCCGCGGGTGGTGCGGTCGCCGGGGAGGAGCGAATACGCCTCGCCGCCGTCGCTTTCCCACGAAATCGCCTCGGCTCCCGGCAAACCGGAGAGGCTATGAACCGTCACTTTGTCGGCCACCATAAACGCCGAGTAGAAGCCCACGCCGAACTGCCCGATGAGGCCTTCGGCTTCGGTGCCCTTTTCTTTGAGCATCTGGGCGAAGGCCTTGGTGCCCGACTTGGCGATGGTGCCGAGGTGTTCGATGGCTTGGTCGCGGCTGAGGCCGATGCCGTCGTCGGAGATGGTGATGGTCTTTGCTTCCGCGTCGACGAAGATGCGGATGCTGGGATCGCCATCGGGGGCGCGGAGGTCGTCGCGGGACAACGATTCGAAGCGCGCGCGGTCGAGGGCGTCGCTGGCGTTGCTGACGAGCTCGCGCAGGAAAATCTCGCGGTCGCTATACAGCGAGTGGGTGACGAGGTGGAGGATCTGGCGGACATCGGCTTCGAAGCGATGCGATTCGTTGCTGGACTCGCTCATGGTGAACTCCTCAGATGTGCGGTGGCCAGCCGATTTCGTGACGTTCAGGGACGTTTGCACGGAAGCTCGGCGAGGCCGTTCGGGAAAAAGGGGGAAAATCCAATGCTCTCGCTGCGGTCAACGAAGACGCGGCAGCCCGCTGGAAGACGTGGTGGGCAATAGGAACCAGAGTGAAAGGGTCAAGCCCCTTGCACGGAGTCGTTGTAGAGTCTAAGTGCGGGGGCCGGGTAATCGGCGCTTCCCGGCTGGAGGTTCCATGGGCCGAATTGATGAAGTCTACGCTATTCTCAGCGGTCGCTCTACCGAAGGCCTCATTGGCCACCATCCGGGCGATTCGTTGCTTCGTAGCCTGGTCGCCCATGTAATTTGGGCCGATGGTCGCGTGGTTTCCGCGGAATTCGACGCCATTCAGCTCTTGTTTCCCGACCTGTCACCCGGCGAGTTGATGGTGTGGCTCGAAACCGAGTCCGGGAACGTGCTGGACATTGAGGCATTGTTGGCGCAGTTCCCTTCCCCGGACGACCGCCGCGCGCTTGTCGCGGTTGCCCGTATGACCGGCCGTTTGGACAGCACCGAGGCGCTGCTCGAAGAGGCCCTGGTCGAAGCACTGTCTGCCGCAATCCTTCCCTGAGGTATTGCGTGTCCAGCCGTTCCACTCACGAAGCGTTTATGCGCGAAGCTCTCGCGGAGGGACGAAAGGCGCTGCCTGCGTGCCGTCCCAACCCTCCTGTGGGTTGCGTGTTGGTGCGCGCGGGGCAGGTCGTTGGGCGGGGACACACCCAGCCGCCGTACCAGCCTCATGCGGAGCCGATGGCGCTTTCGCAGGTCACGGGCGACCTCTCCGATGTTGTGGCTTATGTCACGCTGGAGCCGTGCTCGTTTCACAATCGCACGCCCTCGTGTGCGCGAACGCTGGTCGCGGCGGGTATTCGTTCGGTCGTGGTGGCGATGCGCGACCCCCACCCGCGAAACCGTGGGGCTGGCATCCAGATGTTGCGCGAAGGTGGGGTCGAGGTGACCGAAGGGGTGCTTGCCGACGAAGCCCACGCCGATTTGGACCCTTGGGTTTGGCAACCGGGAGACGAGCCGGATCATAAGGTGGGGCACTGAGCCGGAATCGTTGCGACAGCGGTGGGCCGAGCGGGACGGGGGGGAAGGCTGGATACGGCCCCACGCACCCAAGTAGAATGTGGGGATTGTCCCGTGAAAGCGACGTCTTACTGAGTGTTTTGGTGGTTTGTAACGATGACGATACCGTCGTCATGGTAGGATGAAAGGATGCATCGACTTCTGCCATTTTCTGCCTTCCTTGTGACGGTTTCCGTGCTCTCGGCTGGGTGTCGTTCAAGCCAAGTTTGGTTTTCGGCCGACTCGGAGCTCACGACTGTCCTCACCGACCACATCGCCACGGCGGCGCAAACGCTCGATGTTGCGGTGTATACGTTTACTTCCGAGCCCATTCGTGATGCGATTATCGACGCTGCGGCCCGCGGTGTCGAAACACGCGTGGTCATCGACGGTTGGGAGGCAAACGACCCCATTGCGAATGGCATTGCCGATGCCGGTGTGCCGATGCGCCGCGCATTTGGCTTCAATGGCGGCATCATGCACCACAAGTTCGCAGTCGTAGACGGCCAGTCCGTCGCGACCGGTAGTTTCAACTACACCTACTCGGCGGACAATGAAAACGACGAAAACCTTGTCATCATTTCCGACAAAGCGTTGGCTGGGCAATACACCAACGCCTTCGACGAACTGTGGCGCCGGGCGGAGTGACCGATGAACTTCACGCGAACCAGACCCCTCGCGGTATTCGGGGCGCTCCTCGTTGGTGCGCCGGCATTCGCGCGCACGTATCCCGTCGAAATTGGGGAAACCAACGAAGACGAGCTTCGAAATCTCTACGAAGACGGCTTGCTGTCGGCCGATGAGTTCGACACTCTCGTCGAGTTGCTCTACAACCCCATCGACATCAACAAGGCCACCCGCCAAGAAATCTACGACCTGCCTTATGTGACCATGAAAGCGGCGCGCGAAATCGTGGCGGGTCGCCGAAGCGGGCCCTACACCTCGCTGCAAGACATGGCATCGCGGGTCTCGGGTTTCGACGCCGATCTCGTCATCCAGATTTCACCGTTCGCGACGGCGGGGGCCCGCGAAAAGTCGGGTTTCGACAAAGACAAGATTCACGGCAAGGCGCGGATGCGCACGGGAATGTATTTCGAGAAGGTCCAACCTATCGAGAATGACAACCCGAACCGTACGCACACGGTCGAGCAGTTGGGGGTTCCCAACGTTCCGGCAGCGCAGGCTTCTGTGCAGGCGGAGTATGACCGCACGTGGGGCGCGGGTACCGTCATCCTCACCCAGCAAGACATTCAAGGCCTCCAATACAACCCGGCCAGCCGCGACTTTTATGCGAGCTACGGGCAGATTGTTCAGCTTGGCCGCATTTATGCGAGCGTCGAGAAGGACAACTGGGACGCTATCGTCGGTTCTTATTCGGCGGGTTTCGGCTTGGGATTGACCTTCGACCGCACCAGCCGCACCCAGCCGAACGGCTGGTACCAAGACTTGTCGGTGACGGCGGATGAGTTCTACCGCTCCTTCCGTCTAAACAAGAAACTATTTGGCGCGGCGGCGACCTACTACGCCGACATCGGTTCGTGGGACATGGAGACCACAGCCTTCGTTTCGTCCGACCGTTACGATATTTACCAGTACGACATTGGGATGACGGGCGGCGAATTGGTGGACTGGACCACCGAAGAAACCGACTCACCGCGCATTTATATCGACGGTCAAAAAGTCGGCTGGCAGTCTTTGCCCAATGCGTACCGAGAATCGTTGGGAGGCGTGAACTTTACCTTTTCGGATGGCGAGCGAACCAGCGTCGGCCTGACTTCGTATGTCGGCACCATCGACCGGGCGGTCCTGCCGGGCGTCGAAGACCCCAATGAGTTCGTGATTCGCGGCGGCTACCCCTTGGGCGCGGATACCTACGGCGCCGTGGGCCTCAATGGCTCCTGGGGTACGGGAATGGTGGATGTCTTCGGCGAGTTCGCCTATTCGTTCACGGGGGGAACTGGCGTTTTGGTCAAGACGGTCCTCAATCCGCTCGGCGGCGAGCTGGAAATCTTGGGCCGCCGATATGGTACGAATTTCGACAATCCTCATGCACGAGGAACCGCTGCAGCAGACCAATACCAGGGCTTTCGCGACCGCGACGAGCAGGGCTTGCGTGTGGGCGGATATTATGATTTCACACAGCGGGTGCGGTTTACAAGCTCGGTGGACCTCTGGCAAAGCAACCTAGAATTGGCGCCACTCACGAGCTTGATGATGTATGGTCGGCTGAATGTCTGGGCCATCGAAAAGAAGCTGTTGTTCAGCCCGTACGCAAAACGAACCGACCAAAATCTAGCATCTTCGGGCCGTGGCAACATTTATGGCGGTGACACCGGAGAGCTGTACGAAGATGCGGAGACGGAAGAAGGAAGCAACGAATACGACCTCTCCTCGGCCACCGAGCGGTCGGGTACGCGCACCTTTTCCGGCCTGATGGTCCGCGCGGTTCCGGTCCCCCCGCTGGACCTCACCGCCTTGTACCAGCGCAGTTGGACCGACTCGGGCTTGCTGTACCCCACCGAAGAGGGGCCTTGCGAGTACTGGTACCAAATCGGGTATTACAGTTGGTTCAAGGCGCGCTACAAAGTCATCGACCCCACCACACTGACGTGGCGAATTCGGTACCGCGATGACGACATTTACGGAAGCCGGGACGACCGGCAACTCGACACCTATTTCCAGGTCGACCAGCAGCTGCCCGGTCGGTGGAAGTTGGTGGCGCGTGGATTTATGGGGTGGGACTTGGTCGACCCCGAATCGGATTTCAAGGGCTATTGTGACCGGCAGGGCGCACCCGAACTTGCCGGCACGTGTGTTGCGGACCCCACGGACGACGAGGCGGCGCTGCAACAAACGGCCAATAAGTTCGGGTATGTCTGGCTCTCTGCCGAGGTGAGGTTCTGATGACGCCCATACTACTCACTCTGCTGTTCTCGGGTGCGGCGAACGCTGCACCGCCCGCCGTTGGCGACCTCGTCATCACGGAGATTCTCGCTGACGATGCTTGCGGCTACAACGAGTGGTTCGAGGTGTACAACACCGCATCTACGCCGGTCGACTTGGATGGCTGCCTCCTGGAGGTCACCAACCTCGGAAGTGGGTCGGCCTACGAACACACGGTCGCGGGCGCCGCAGTCGTGGGAGCCGGTGCTTACGGTGTGATGTACCGCGCCACCACCACCTCTTGCGACGACGGCAACCCCGCGAGCGCCGTCGATGCTGCGGGCGCCGTTGTCGGGACTTACCAGTATGGGTCGCTGCGGATGCCCAACGCCGACCCCGGCGTGCTGCGCATCTCTTGCGGTGGCACCGTCATTGACGAGGTCACCTTCGACAACTCCGCGTTTCCGTGCGACGACTCGGTCTACGGAAGCTGCACGCTCCAACTCGACCCCGCCAACACCATTTCGGCGACCCTCAACGATGACGCAGGCGCCCCCGATGGCGCGTGGTGTCCGTCCAACACAGCGGACACCTACTCCGACGTCTCTCCCGCTGCGGATGGGGGGCCGTTCACCGTTCTCGGCACGCCAGGCCGCGCCAACCAATGTGGCGACGGTGGGATTGTGAGCGGCGACGACGGTGGCTCGGGCTCCGGCTCGGGTTCCGGTTCGGGTTCCGGCGGCGATGGAGACCCTGTCGTCGTTCCCGACGATGTGTGCGTCGCGGGCGATATTGTCATTAGCGAGCTGATGATTGCGCCGCGGGATGCTGGCAACGCCGATGAGTGGATTGAGTTGTATGGCACCGGCGGTGGATGCAATCTCCATTCGTGTGTGATTGAGTCGTGGACTGACTCCGAAGGCCTGCGCGACCAAGCGGTCATCAACGCTTCGGGCGAGTCGTTGATGTTGGTTCCCGGTCAGTATTCTGTGTTGGCCCGTGGCACCAGCTCCGACCGTGAAGCGGGTGGCATCACTTGGAAAGACCAAGAAGGCAACGACGTTGTCGCCGATTATTTGTATAGCTACGACGTCTATCTACGGTCGGAGCCGGGCG
The DNA here is from genome assembly GCA_964502005.1 of uncultured Enterobacterales bacterium. Classification (GTDB taxonomy): domain Bacteria; phylum Myxococcota_A; class UBA796; order UBA796; family UBA2385; genus CAJWOS01. The sequence goes on along the minus strand of CAZCUX010000028.1, from coordinate 32,912 downwards.
AAGTACGCATTGTGTGCGACGGCACCGTGATTGACAGCGCCCGAATGGACTGGGGTGCCTTCGAGGACCTCATCGGCGGCTGTCCCGACCGCTATTGTAGCGTCAATGTGCATCCTTCGTTTATGAACGTCGATGCCAACGACGACATCGCCAACTGGTGCGTCCCTCCCGCCGACGGGAACTTGTATTCCCACACCGACCCCGGCGGCGCCACTTACCAGTTCGTGGGCACGCCGGGCAAAGCCAACGACTGCCCCTTCTTTGATTGGCCGAAAGCGGGGGAAGCCGCGTTCGTCGAGATTGTTGCGGCGCCTCAGGGCACAACGGAGTGGTTTGAGCTCTACAACGCCACCGACCGCGACCTGGAGCTCACGCTTTGCGAGCTTCGCCGCGTCAAGTATGGCTACGATGAAGAGTCGGGCGAATATGGACCCCTCAGCGACGCAAAGTGGTTGATTGGTGAAGACGGCATCGAGGTTTCGGTCCCGTCGCAGTCGATTTTGCTGTTTGCCAAAGACGAGTGTATCATCCCGGACTCCCTCACCCTCGATTCGGGGCAAGCCGACCCCGAGAGTGTGGCGGACGCGAGTGCTTGCTCGCTCGGAGAGGTGTTCTACGGCAGCTTGAGCTTTACGGCGGACAGCGATGAATCTCTGTCGTTGTGGTGTCCGGAGATTACGGGCGGCTATGTTATGGTCGACGAAATCAAGTTCAATATGGCCTCCCAAGGCATTCGGGAAGGCCACACGCTCATGTTGGACCAATCGGCCTATGGTGCCGATGCCCACACCCTCAACGACGACTCGTCCCAATGGTGCGAAGCCGCGTTCTCCCAACAGTATTACGAGGCGGAGGAGGATAAGTGCAACTATGGCACGCCTGGCACCGCGAGCGAGTGCCTCACCGACCCCCTCAATCCCCCCGCGACCGTGTGCCGGTGTAGCAACGTAACGTGGCGCGGAATGTGGGTGGCGTGGTTGCTTCCGCTGGCTGTGTTGTGGCGGCGGCGTAGCTAACGTGGTTGTCCTCGTCACGGGCTGCCGCTCTGGATTTGGTTTGGTTACGGCTGTGGCGGCGGGTCGCGCCGGCCACACCGTTTATGCAGGGGTGCGCTCGGTCGCCGATGTAGAAGTCTTGCGTGCCGCCGTAGAAGGGCTGGATGTGCGCTTGGTGGCCCTGGATGTCACCGACGCATCCCAGCGCGAGCGCGTGGTCGACGGCATCATCGCGGAGCATGGTCGTATCGATGCATTGGTAAACAATGCAGGCGTTGCGTTGGGTGGCTTTCAGGAGGAAGTTGACGAGACAGAAGTGCGCCATGTCTTTGAGGTCAATGTTTTCGCGATGTGGGCGCTTACGCAGAGGGTGATTCCGTCGATGCGACAGCAACGGCGCGGCATCATCATCAATGTCGGCAGCATGGCGGGGCGGGTTCCGTTGCCGGGGCTGGGCATTTATGCGAGCAGCAAGTTTGCGGTGGAGGGACTGTCGGAGTCGCTGCGGCATGAGCTCGCGCCGTTTGGCGTGCGGGTCGTTTTGGTGGAGCCGGGGCCCTATACGACGGCGATGACCCAAGGCCCCAATCGGCGGCTTTCGGCGTCGACAAACAATCCGGCGAGTCCCTATGCTGCATTCGTTGCGCGGACCGAGGCGCTTGCCAAGAAAATGGAAGACCGCATGGGCGACCCTCATGAGGTCGCGGCGCTGATTGTGCGGCTCCTCGACCATCCGCATCCCCGGCTGCGCTATCCGGTGGGTCCAGGAGCGCTCGTTCGGCTCTGGATTCGCTGGGCATTACCATTTGCTGTTTGGGAGTGGATGGTCGCGCGGCTTTTGCGGCCGCGGGCATGAGTCGTTTGCCGTCGGGTCGTATCCGAATGGGGAAGCGGGCGGAGGAGGCTGCGCCGGAGGTTGAGGCGACGCCCTCTGTTTCGGAGGGTCGGCTCCGAGAGGCGCTATTGGCGGCTGTGGAGGCGGTGGTTGTCGGCGAGGTACGGCGGCCAAGCCTGGCGGCAAGCGCGCGTACGGCGGCCTTGGCGGTCCTGCATCGTGCGGGAGTCGGGGGGGCGCGGGTGCAGGCTTCGTTAGAGGGGGCGAACCTTCGGCTGGTTGTCCAGATTCCCCGTGGTCCGGCGCGGGTGCAGACGATTTCACTTACGGTTGCGGGTTTGTGAAGACAAGAAGGTGTCTGTCCCCTTGTTTTTCTGGGCAAACACCGCAAAACGGACCGTGAGGCGCTGGTTTTCTTGGGGTTTTTTTGGGGGGACAACGGTGGACGGGGGGTGCGCCGCTCGGGCCTCGGAACGGGAATCGGCACCGTTCGCGGTGGGTGGCAGCCACGGACGGCCTTGGGAAGAGCCTGTTCCGCGAGCGCGGCAACGGGGAGTCGCGTTGCGAAGAGCGCGCCGTCTGGGGAGGGCGGGCCGCTTGGTGTGCGTAGCGAACGGTCGCGTTGCTAGGGCACATTGTCTCTTCTAGTCTTTTGTGCGACGAATTCCCTGCGAGAAAGGTGCAATTTCAGATAAGATTCGCGTAGTGGTCGGATCGTATGCGCGACCCATTCGCCAAACCGCACGTATTTTGGTGGTTCCTCCTGCAGTTGGGAATGTGGCATGAGCCTTTCGCAAACGTCATCGTTGGTTCCAGATTCGCGGCTCGCGCGGAGTGAATCAACGTCATTGCGCGGTTCGTTTCAGGTTCTTGCGGGGTTGCCGTGTGGCGTCGTTGTCCTCGACAGCTTGCTCACGATTGTCTACGCAAATCCGGCCGCGTGTCGGTGGATGGGCATTTCTGCGGAGGCGACTGCGGGCGTCGCGCTGGCCGTCGCGCCGTGGGACTTGGCCACTGAAGCGGGCGGGCGCTTGTTGTGGGCGGATACGCCTGCGGTTGTGGCCGTCAACACGGGGCGGGTGCACCGGCAGACCCTCATGTTGCGCAGTCTCGGTGGGGAGCGGCGGGTTTGGCTCGATGTCACGGCCGAGCCCGATGTTGATCGCAATGGACGGGTCAGCGGCGTCACGTTGACCCTCGTGGATGTCACGCCGCACTTTGCGGTGCGCGCGTCACGCGATGCAGCCCATCAAGTGCTCACCGAGGTCATCAATAGTGTGCCAGTGGGTGTGTTGGTGTGTCGGCCATCGGGAGCCATTACCTTCGCCAACACCGAAGCAGAGCGCTTTTTCTTGTTGCCATCGGTAGAGTTGGGCGAACGGCGCTTCGTCGGTCGGTTTTGGTCGAGCGGCGGAAACGTGATGTCTGGCGAAGAGCTGATTCAGGTTGCGCTGGGCCGGGGGCGGCGCGGCCAGTCGATTGCGATGGGTCGCCTCACTTGGGAGAGCAACAGTGGTCGGCAGCGCGTCTTGGAGGTGTTCCGTACGACGTTGCCATCGGCGCCCGACAAGTTTGTGGTGCTCACATTCGCCGATGTCACCCAGGATGAGGCATCTGCGCAGGCGATTCGGGCCGCCCAGCAGCGGTTGTCGACGACGATGTCGGCAGCGGGTTTGGGGCAGCTGCAGTACTTCCCCGAGTCGCGCACGCTGACGATTGGGCGCGACTGGTTGGCGCGCACGGGGTTGCCGATCGCGCTGGCGGAAACGGAGCTCAACACGTGGTTGCAGACGATTCGTGCATCCGACCGTGCGCTGTTTACGACAAACTTAGAGCGCCACCGCCTCGGCGAAACGCCATCCTTCGACACGTCTGTCTGGATAGACCTCCCAAATCTCTCCCCGCTGCGCTTGCGCATTTTCGGACAGTTTGAGGATGGCGGCGGACGAGGTCATAGCCCGTCGTTTTCGGGTGTTTTGTTGGACATCACGGCGGAGTCGCAGGCCAAAGAAGCGCGCGACCGCTTGGAGGCCAATGCTGCGGAAATGGCGCGACTGGAGGGCATTGCGGCGGTTGCGGGGGGTGTGGCCCATACGTTCTCGAACCTGATGGGCGGCGTGCTGGGGGTGGTCACCGCTTTGCAGGATGCGCCCGTCGAGGGACCGCTGGCCGAAGCGCTCGGTGTCATTACCGAAGCAGGCGCGGTCGCGCGCGACATCACAGCGCAGCTTCGGGGAATCTCGGGTCATGGTCGCTTCCGCTTGGTGCGCACCGACTTGCGTACACAAGCGCGGGAGATGTTGCCGATTTTGCGCACCGGCTTGGTTGGACAAGCAAACGTCGTGGTGGAAGACGGAGACGCCCCACTGGTCGAAGCGGACGCCGACCAACTCCGACTTATGCTGATGAACTTGGTGTTGAACGCTGCCGACGCGATGGATGGAATGCACGGCACGGTGCGCGTGGTCACACGGGCAATGGAGCTAACCGACACCACCCCCTTGCCCGGCTTGGCCACCCCTGAACGACCCCAAAACGGTGCATATGCGCTTCTTGAGGTCGTCGACAATGGCATTGGAATGAACGAAGAAGTGCGGCGGCGAATGTTCGAGCCGTTCTTCACCACCCGCTCCGACCGTCGCGGCCTCGGACTGAGCGCTGTCTTGGGCATTGCGCGTGGGCATGGTGGCTTTGTACAGGTTCGCTCTAGCCTTGGTGAAGGCACGCGGGTGTCCCTCGCGCTTCCGGCGCTGGGGGAGTCGGTAGCTCGCCCCAAAGGTGTGCGTCGAAAGCTGAGTCCAGCGGTCACTCCGGTTTCGTCCGCAGCGCGAAAGCGGGTGTTGGTTGCCGATGACGAGCCGGTGATTCGCCGCTTGGTGTCACGCTTGTTGACGCGGGCGGGCTACGATGTAGAGCTGGTTTGCGATGGGCGAGAGGCGCTCGACCGTCTCTTGTCCGATGCGCCCAAGTTTGACCTCCTCATTCTCGACCTTTCGATGCCGGGGATGTCGGGGTCGGATGTCCTCAATATTACGGCAGATCGGCTGCCTGACCTGCCCATTTTGGTCATGAGTGGGTATTCCGAGGACGACCTCGTCTCAGAGCTGATTTCGGTCAACAATGCGAGCTTCTTGCCCAAGCCATTTACGGCTGAAGAGCTCCTCCAAAAGACGCGCGACGTCGTGGGCCACGAGACGCCCCAAAGAGACGGCGCGCTTTCTTGACACGCGTGTGAACAAAGATGTTTGCGGGAGCGGGGCGTTTGTGGGAGTATCGTCGGGTGCCTCGTGCAAGAAGGCAAGATGGTCCTCCGTTTTCTGCCCAATATTGCGCAAATGTCCTTTCCTGTCCTTGGTTCGCAGGACACGGCGCTGCTTGTCGTTGCGGCATTGTTGTGTTTCTGGTTGTGGCTGCTGGTGCGGCGGCGCGAAGAAACCCACCGCATTGCGCGGCCTACGCCGCTCTCCCACGACGAGCTGGGTCGAATGGTGTTTACCGCTGCGCGGGCGGGCGACGTGCGTGCGTGGCGTGGGCTGTTTCTCAATGGCGGAGAGGCGGCGGCTCGTATGGGTGAAAACGCCGACCATTGGTTAGAAACCCACGATGTCGTGCACTTGGCGTCGATGCTGCGCCCGCTGGCCGACTGCATTCCCAAGGGCGCGATTTATTTGGGTTGTGGCGAACAAGAAGACGGTCGGTTGGCGCTCCATATTCGCGAAAAGAGTGGCAAAGAGCTTTGGGTGGCCTTTGGAGTTGCGGAGAAAGTAGGCGTAGCGTGGCGGCTGGTGTCCGTTCATGCGCGCATCCCGTCTGCGGGAGGGAACAACGGAGAGCCGTCGGGCGTTTGAGTTCCGCCGGCGGGCACCGAGCGCCCATACGACCTGGGGGTGAGCGGGCCTCGGGGGCCCGCCGTGGTTTTTTTGCGATTGCGGCTCGCGTGTCGCTGCGCGGCGCGGCATGATGGGGCAGGAGGTTGTCGTGCCGGTCCCTGCGTTGACGCTCGCTTTGCTCACGGCTCCATTGCCGGACCCCCCGCCGTGTACGCTGCCCGTAGGTGTCGCGACGGTGGTGGCCGATGTATTTGCGCGGGGGAGCGCCCCGAAGCTACCTGCGCTCGGAACCCCTGGCGGCCCATTCACGGCCCAGCAGTGGCAGCAACAGGCGTTGCTCGCGCCTCGCTTTGGCGACGTCGTCGCCACCCAGCAGCTCGACCGCCAGTTGGGGCGCCGCTAACGCTCAGGAGTGGCCGGTGGAGCCGAAGCCACCGTCACCACGCGCGGTTGCGTTGTCCACTGTGGTCACCACCTCGATGCGCGCTTGGGCGACCGGACAAATCACCAACTGCGCGATGCGCATGCCGCGCTCGATGGTCAGTGGCTCTTTGCCGAGATGGATGAGCAGCACCTTCAGCTCTCCGCGGTAGTCGCTGTCAATGGTGCCGGGGCTGTTGGGCATCGAGAGGCCGTATTTGAGCGCGTTGCCGGAGCGCGGGCGCACTTGTCCTTCGAAGCCTGAGGGTATGGCGACGATAAGGCCCGTCGGCACAGCCACACGGTCGAGCGGTGCGAGCACGAGAGGAGCGTCAACGGCAGCGCGGAGGTCCATACCGGCGGCGCCAGCGGTCTCGTAGCGCGGCAGTGGGAGCCCTGCGCCATGCGGCAAAACCTGCACGGTTACGACGGGAGACAACATCACAACTTCTCCAGAAACAACGACCCCGGAGACCCTTTCGGGCGCTCCGGGGCGCGGTGGGCAGCGAGCGTTGCTTCGCTCGCCGAGGCTCACATCGAGTCGGTCAAGGCTTCCTTGCGGGACAACCGAATCTTGCCGGAGCGGTCGATGTCGATGACGCGAACCAGAACTTCGTCGCCTTCGCGGACGACGTCGGTGGTCTTTTCGACGCGGCCTTCAGCCAAGTGGCTGATGTGGACCAGACCTTCGGTGCCGGGGAAGATTTCGACGAAAGCGCCGAAGTCGACCGTGCGCTTGACCACGCCCAGGTACATCTTGCCGATTTCTGCTTCCTGGGTGAGCTCGCGGATGATGTCGATGGCCTTCTGGGCAGCCGCTTGGCTGGAGCTGGCGATTTCGACACGACCGGAGTCGTCCACGCGGAGGCGGGTCTCGGTGCGGTCCTGGATGCTGCGGATGGTCTTGCCTCCGGGTCCGATGATGTCGCGGATTTTCTCCGGGTTGATGGACAACACGGAGATGCGGGGAGCGTACTGCGACAGCTCTTTCCGGGGTGCGCTGAGGGTCTGGCTCATCTCGTCGAGAATATAGAGCCGACCTTCGCGGGCCTGGTTCATCGCCCGCAGCATGACTTCGCGGGGAAGGCCCGTGATTTTGGTGTCGAGCTGGAAGGCGGTGATGCCGTTGACCGTGCCGGTCACCTTGAAGTCCATATCGCCGAGGTGGTCTTCATCGCCGAGAATGTCGGAGAGGACGGCGTAGTCATCGCCTTCCTTGATGAGACCCATCGCGATACCGGCGACGGGTGCCTTGAGGGGCACGCCGGCGTCCATGAGGGACAAGCTGGCGCCGCAGACCGTGGCCATCGAGCTCGAGCCGTTGGACTCAAGGACGTCGGACACGCAGCGGAGGACGTAGGGGAACTGCTCCTGGCTCGGCACCACGGCTTCGAGAGCGCGGTGCGCGAGGGCGCCGTGGCCGATTTCGCGGCGCTTGGGACCGCGCATCGGGCGGGCTTCACCGGTGCAGAACGGGGGGAAGTTGTACTGGAGCATCCAGCGGCGGAAGACGTTGCTGGAGCCGGCGAAGTCGATGCGCTGGGCGTCTTCTTCGATGCCGATGGTGGCCGAAACGAAGGCCTGGGTCTCACCACGGGTGAAGACCGCCGAGCCGTGCGTGCGTGCAGCGACGCCCACCTGGCAGGTGATAGCGCGGACTTCGTCGGTGGAGCGGCCATCGAGGCGGACGCGCTCACGGATGACGGTGTTGCGCATTGTCTTCCGGATGAGCTTCTCCCACGACTCTTTGGCTTCGCCCGTGACCCGCGCAAGCTCGGCGGAATCTTCGATGCCGGCGGTGAGCTGGCCGATGGCGGCTTCGCGTGCGGAGGCGATGGCCTCGCGGCGCTCGTGCTTGCCACGGATGGCCATTGCGGCCACGAGGGAGTCACCGCCGAGCTCGGCCAACTTGGCGGCGATGTCGGCGTCGGGCTTGGGAGCCACGCCGATGTCGCGCTTGGCGGTGCCGACCATTGCGGCGAGCTCGTCAATCGCGGCGCAAATCTTCTTGATGGCGGCATGGGCGAGGTCCATGGCGTCCAGCATGTCGGATTCGCTGGCTTCCTTGGCGCCGCCTTCGACCATGCAGATGGCGTCGGCAGTGCCGGCGACAACAAGGTTGATGTCGGCTTCTTCAACTTCCGCGCGGGAGGGGTTCAGCTTGAACTCGCCGTTCACGCGGCACACGCGGACGCCGGCGACGGCGCCTTCGGTGGGCATGTCGGAGACGGCGACGGCGGCCGACGAGCCGCAAAGGGCGAGGACGTCGGTGTCGCTTGCGGAGTCGAAGCTGAGGACGGTCGCAATGATTTGCATTTCATTGCGGACGTGCTTGGCGAACTGCGGCCGCAAGGGGCGGTCGATGAGGCGGCAGATGAGGGTTTCGCGCTCGCCCGGCCGGCCTTCGCGCTTGAGGAAACCACCGGGAATCTTGCCTTCGGCTGCCGTGCGGTCCTGGTAGTCGACCGTGAGGGGCAGGAAGTCGAAGCGGCTCGTGCCGTGGTCGGCCACGAAGGTACACAGCACGCTGCTGTCGTTCTGACGGACGACGATTGAGCCGGATGCCTGCTTGGCAAGCCAGCCAGTTTCGAAAGTGATGTCGCGTCCGCCGATTTCTACGGAAATGCTCTGGGTCTTCATTCATGTCTCCAACACCCCGCTCCGGTTCGTCCATCTCGGCGGTCACGGGGTGGGTCTTTACTTTGGGTGTTTTTGTGCGCCTACATCGAATCGAGCGTGCAGGCCGCACATCCGGCATCCCAAAAGAAGACAGCGATGGACCGAGTCGGCGACGTTCGGGGGGTGGGCATCCCGTAGACCTGCGGAGAACGAAGTGTAGAAGCACACATCGGTCTGCGTAGACCTGCGAAATACCTCGTCCCAATTGCTGCGACAGCGGGCTGCGAGGGATGGTCGGTGTTTGGGTTTCCAAAAAGAACAGTGCGACGGGATTTTTGCAGAAGGAGGTCTTCTCGCGGAAAACCCGCGTCGCCATACACAAAGGCGGCGGGATGACCCGCCGCCTGAATGTGATTCAGCGCCGCAAGCCGAGGCGCTGGATGACCGTCTGGTACCGGTCCTCGTGGTTTACCCGCAGGTACTTGAGGAGCCGACGACGCCGACCGACGAGCTTGAGCAAGCCGCGGCGGGAGTGGTGGTCCTTGTGGTGGGTGCGGAAGTGGTCCGTGAGGTAGTTGATCCGCTCGGTAAGGAGCGCAATCTGAACTTCAGGGGAGCCGGTATCGTTTTCTTCGCGCGCATAGTCACGGATCAACTCCGCCTTGCGCTCAACAGTCATCGCCATGGTATTCTCCAAAATGCCGGGCCGCGCAGGACCTTGTTCGTGGCGCACGTCAAGTGATGCCGCGCTGGCCGGTAGGCGGGTCCTCTTTCACCTGTTGGCCGTGGATTGTCAAGGTCTGTGGGACCGTGCGGGCGTGAAGGGAAGCCATAGGAGGGTTTATTGGGGCACAGGTACGTATCGGTCCCGATCCCATCGATACCGCTGTACGGTGGGCGGCGCGCCGTTGAGCGACCGACGCACTTCGACGGTGCCCGCAGATGCCGAAAACAGGGGAAGCACCGCGATGGGACCCTTGGTGGACAATCCCGTCGCCCCATGGGTGAGCACCACCGCTGGGGCTCGACCTGCTGGCCAAGCGATATATGCGACGTCTCCATCGACTTGCTCATCCAGACCGCGCCCGCCCGTCTGCACGCGGAGCATCGCGAAGCCGGCTTCGTGGGGGCCCATCCATGTCACGCCCACCGGCCGTACCCCGCGTGCGCGAGAAAACGGGACCGCCACGCGGTGGGTCATGTCCGTGGCTTGAATGTGAACCGTCGTTGCGCCGTCGAGGTTCATGGTCGCGGTGATTCGCTCCGATTGCCCGTCGCCGTTGAGGTCCGCTTCGAAGCAAGCCGGCGTAAGGGTAGGGCCGTACAAATAGCCCTTTGCCGTCGCCTCGTCGTTGTCGTCGATGACCACCACCTCGTACCACCAATCCAAGCGGCCCGACACCTCCGCTGGGCCACCGGGGACCACCGCCCGCACCTTCACCGCGGTACCAAGGATGAGCTGGGCTTGTACGGCGCTCTGGGTATTGGGCGCGGCCCGCAGGTTGACGTTGTTGTCCGCGATACAACGTTGGTCGCCAGGCTCCAACGGTGCGTGGGCCACGGCATGCAAGACGGCGGCTTGGGTCGGAACCGCCCACAATGCCACGAGAACACTCGCAAACCGTGCCCACATCAGTGTGCGTCCTCTTCCGTGAACGGGTCCAAGCGCCACACCAGCAGGTGGTCTTCGGGGTAGGCGGTAGGCGCGCCAAACACACCCTGAAGAATGGTTACCACCATATTTCGGCGGTCGCGCGGATATAGGTTTTCATGCAACACAATATAACGGTAGCCCGTCCGCACCAGTTGCCGTGCACCCACCACCACGTCGAGCGCCGGAATCGACGGCGGGAGGCTGCGCGCGCGGTTGGCTTCTAGGCGAATGAGCGTGGCGGTGAGGCGATTTTGCAGCAATGCGCGAGGCATGGGGTCGTTCAAGCCCCAGGGTGCGGGCCGACCGTGCGCGGTTTGGTACCAAGAATAGACCGCGCGTTCGAGATTGGGCGTGGTCATGGGGAGGTCGAGAACAGCGCCAGCGACGGGGTCTTGCTGCATCTCGGTATACGCCGCCGGAATCGCGGCCGACGAGTTGGGAACCGGCAACGAAGCAGGCGTTGCCCAGACCGTCTCTGCTGCGAACGCTGTCACCAACAGCGCCATTAGACCCGCTTGAACGGAAACGGGCATCTGGCGCGTGGAATAGCGAAACCCCGCGGCGGCGAACATCGACAGCGCAAGCCCAACCCCCACGACAAAACGAAACGGGTGGCTGATGCGGTCGAAGAGTGGGAGCGCGTCAAACAACAACAAGAATGGCAGCGGAACCCGGCTCCCGCCAAGCTCAACATAATGGCCGTCGACATTGAGGTACGGGCCCAAGCTAAACACAAAGCACACCAGCCCCGCCCACAACCACGGCGAAAGCTCCCGGCTTCGATGGCGGCGAAACAATGCAAGTGCGCCCAAGGCAAGAGTGGTCCAACCAAGCGAAATAATGATGACGAGCTGTTCACCGTAGAGCGCAAACAAGTCGGGGCTGGGCCGGGTGCCAAGCCGGACAAACGCGAGAATGTCGGTGATGTTGTGGTCCATGAGCGAGCGACGCACAAACGCAGGGTCGCGGGTGACGAGCGCGTCTGCCGCTTCGAGGGACTGCCGGAACACAAACAGCATGGGCGACACGAGCACGCCCGCAACGGCCCCTGCGAGGCCCAGCATGGGCACCAGTTGTCGCCAGCGGGTCGCGTAGGGCTGGATGGCACCCTGCCACAGCAACAGCACCACGCCCCCCACAGCGGCCATGAGACCATAGTACCAACTCGTGAGGGCACACACTGCGGCGAATGCACCAAGGGTAAGTGCGCGCGTCCAGACTGGGCGGTCGATGAGCCGGACCAATGCCCATAAGGTCAGCGGAAGCCAGCCGGCGCACACCGTTTCGGAGATGCCGTTGTAGGCTTGGCCGAGCAAGTGCGGCGCGGCGCCATACGTGACGAGGGCCACCCCCGCGGCGATGGCGCTGCCCGTGACCCGACGCGCGAGGAGGTAAGCGCCAAATGCGGCGGTCGCGAGGCCCGCGAGGACCACAAGGTTGTAAGCCAGCGCAGGGCCGCCGAGCCACTGGAGGGGCAAGGACACGACCGCCTGCACGGAGTCGATGAAATAGAGGGTACCGCCGCTGGGCCAAGTGAGCAGCTCTGTATGGGACGGCCAGCGGCCTTGGGACAGCTCGGATGCGACCCACCAATAGCCCCAGGCGTGGTTCCAGTTGTCGTTGCCGGGATGGCCGACGAGCAAGGTGGTGGGCGACAACACGAGCGGCCACGTCACAACGACGGCCAACACGACGCTTGATATCGCGGCCAGGAGGTGACTTCGGTCGGCCCGGGGGGCTGGCGGAATAGCCGGGTGGGTCATGGGGGGGATGGTAGCATCCAAATTGCATGGGGGCCGCCCGCATCCGCGACCAGTTGACGCAAGGCCCGTCGAGTGGCGCGTTGTGCGACGGCCACATTTACGCGTGCGTGGGCCGCAACGGTGGTCCAGGCGTGGCCATCGTCGACTCTCGCAGACAAGCAGGCGGCTTCGAGCGGCGTGAGACCGGGTCGCGCGCTCCCGTAGACCGCTTCTAACCACAGACGGGGCGCGTCGCCGGCGCTGTCGAGGGGCATCGCGCCCCGCAACAAGTGCTCCACGCGGGAGGCGATATCGCGCGCGGTCCATGGAGCGGCCGCTGGGAGTTCGTGGGTCAACGCTGCGCGCAGGTGGTCAGACAGGCGAGGCCCCACCTCTCGGGACATCCACTGGAGCTGACCGGGCAAGTCGCGGGCGCACTCCGCGCGGAGCAGGTCGACCAGGGCGTGTCCAGCCGCCGATTGCGGACGAACCATCACCACCGACGGCACACCGGTGCGCGCACCCCGCGACACGCCCAGGCGCACCACGACGTAGCCCAAGCGCTGTCGAAACCGCACCAGCGCGGGTGTTGCGCCGAACACCGTCCCAAAGAGGTCCACCTCGGGGTGAGCCGCGTGCTCCGCGGCGACAAGCTGCGCCGCTACGCCCTTCTTGCGAAGGTCGGGATGCACGACTGTCCGCACGCTGCGCATCCACCGCAGCGCTCCAGCCGCGCGGTGGCCCGAGTGGCATACGAGCGTCTCCGTCAGGACTTGCCCGCGAAATCGTGCGCCGCTCGCCATTGCATCAATGGTTGCGTCGTCCAGTCCGCCTTCTTCGACGAGCCAGCCGACCGCGGCGGGTGTTGCTCCCGCGGTCCCGATGTGGATGTGGGTGTCGGGCGCATCGAGCAAGCGGTGGAGGTCTTCGGGGGTGGTGCGGTAATGGGCGGCCACGAGCAAGCCAAACACTGCAGAAAGGTGCGTGGGGTCGCGCTGAAGGTCGTCTTGGGACCAGCGGGCAAATCGAAGCGGCGTTTGGGCGTCGACGGGGGGAGGCTCTGCGTCGAGGGCCAAAAGGTCGAAGACGAAGCGTTCGAGGGGGTCGTCGGATGCCCAGCGAATGGGTGAGGTCAAGTGGAAGCGCGCGAAAGGGCGAGGGCCCGACGCGAGGTCTTCGACGAATTTGAGCAAGAACCCGCGCCCTGTCCCCTCATAGCCGTGAACGGTCGTCGAAAACAGCATCGAAGCATCCGGGAACGATTCCACCAGCGATTGCAGCACGGGCACGGGTAGCTGTGCGGCTTCGTCCACCAACAGCAGCCCTGCAATCGGAGGACCAGAGAGCAACGCGACGGGGTCGGTCCACACGAGGGGGCGTGTGGAAAATCGCAGCACCTCGGCTACGGCGGTCGGATGGGGCCCTGTGACCCAAACGGGGGTTGTGGGCGGCAAGCGGTCCACCAACATACCGAGCGCAGCCGACTTTCCGCGTCCGCGGTCGGCGGTGAGCACAATCTGTATATTACCGCAACCTATTGCATTTGTCAAGTTTGAGACAAGTGACGCCTGTTCTTGGGTGCCGTGTGTTTGTATGCCTGCTGCGGGCGGGGAGGTCACGCGCGCGGGCGTTTGCTCGAGAACAGACTCCAATCGGTTCCAAAGACGGTTGTGGTAGCCGGGTGAGCAAGGAGGTGGCTGCGGCGGCATTCGAAGAACGAGCCGGCCCCCACCGCGCACAAATCCGTGGACGATTCCGAGGAGGTCGGGGTCCAGGCCGGCGTGTAGGTCGAGAACGACGGCCAAAACACTGCACCCTGCCAATCGGCGAACATCGGCAGGGCGCTGGTTTTCGGGGTGGTCATCTTGTGCGCTCACCCACAGGACCTCGGGACATCCTGCCAAAAGCTGCGCTGCTTCGCGATAGGTGTCCTCGGGGCTCCCGCGAACCACCACCACGCCCCGATGGCGCGGTCCTACCAATGGACACCGCCTTCTTCCGTAGACACAGACAGGTGGTCGGACACACTGACCAACGGCGCAATATCGACGCGCGCGCCGTCGACCCACGCTTCGAGACGGAGCGCACCCACGGTGGTCGGGGTCAGCGTGAAGTCGGGAACTTGGGGAAGGTCGGATTCGTCGAGAACCTCGGGTGTGATGTCGCCTGCGAAGTCGCCGTCTTCATCGACCAAGATGTGGGTGACCGCCGAAGGGTCGGGGAGCCGTGCTGCGCCCTCGTTGGTGAGACCCGTGAAAAACACGTATTCATGGTCCATCACAAACAGGGCGTCTTCCCATGTGGTCGGCGGGCTCTTCCGGTACGCCACCTCGACCGCATAGGTCACGACGCCCGCTTCCCCGATTGTGGTGACTGTGGTGGTGCCTGAACAGGCGGTCAGACCAAGAGCGAGGAAGAGACGGCACATCGGAGGGGCGGCTCCCGACAGGACAGCACGAGGAACGAAGGGTCGCGCAAACGACGAAGGGGGGGACCAAGAGAACGACTCAATCGGCGGCGTCGCCGGTCCGAGGGAGCGTCATCGTTCGGGGTTTTGGAATGTCCAGTATCGTCTCCCGCCCACCGTTGGCGCTGTTGGCCATTGTGGTTGGGCTGTGTGCCGTCCTGGGCGCTTTATTGGTTTGGGATGCACACCAGCAAAAAGAAGCTACGGTTCGGGCGTTTCGCGAACGGGAGCATCGCGCCGCCGAAGCCAAGGCAGATGAAATCGAGCGTTTTTTCCTCGAATTCTACCGATCGCTGCGCGCCATTTCCCTCATTCCACCCGTTCGCCGCTTGTCACCTGTCCAAAATCGGCCAATGAATGGTGATTCAGCCGTGGATTTGGGGTGGATGACACCAGACACCCACGACACCATCCAGCAGTTCTACAATAACCTCGCGCTCGCCGTCCCCGTCTCCGAAATTTACTACACCACCCGCGGCTTTTCGCCAGAAGACGGCGAGGTCCCGTATTTTATGTTCGACAGCTTGGTGCTCGGTGGCTCCGCGCTTGCACCAGAAGTCCTCCACGACACCGACTTTCCCGAAGAAGAAGAAGGAGAAGAATACGCCGCCCTGGTGGCCCAACTTCAATGGTTTTCGACGCACTACCCCGTGTTTTCCTTCACGTCCCTCGATGACGTGCCCGCATCCTTGACCGGGGACCTCCGCACCTGCGACAACACGCAGTACTACTCGAAATCTCGCCACGATGACCGCGATGCCCATGGACACCTGTTTTCGGTGCCTGTGTACCGCGAAGGGGAAAACGGCGAGCTCATCGGCGTTCTGACGGCGGTGTTTCGGGCCAACCAAGTGGAAGCCCTTTTGGTCGGCGTCCCGTACCTCATCGTCACCGAAGCAGACCAGCAGCGGGCCGTCGAAGATGGCGTCGAGATGGGGGAACCGTCGCGGTTCGCGCTGGTGGTGCCATCCACCGGTAGTGTCGTCGCTGACCGACGCGCGCCGGAGGTCGCACGGCAGGCCGCAAACCTATCCACCGGTATCGGGGAGCGGGCGAGCAGGGTGTCCCGAAGCGGCATTCCGGGTGTCCCGAGTTGGGATTTGGTCTATTTGTATGACATGGCCGCGCTCGAAACGGAGTTGTCGTCGCAGCAGCAAAGCCTCGCGTTTCAGCTCGTTTGGGTAGTTGGCCTGGCCATCGGCGCCTGCGCCATCATGGTGTGGGAAACGCGTCACCGACGCACTCTGGCTGCATGGGTCAACGACGCCCAGGAGGCCAATCGCGCCCTCGCAACCACCAACCACACCCTCGAAGACGTCAATCGCGCCCTCGCCCACACCAACCAGACCCTCCGGCGGCTGTTGGACGCCATTCCGCTCGGGGTCGTCGCTTTGGACCCCCAGGGTCGGATGACCGCCGGCGCGAGCGCTATGCTTGTACACTGGCTTGGGCCTTATGACGAAGAGACGCTCTGGGCCGACCATCTCGCGCACGTTTCACCCGAAGTGGCGGCCAACTGGGAAATCGCTTTTGATGGCCTGCTGGACGGCTTTTTGCCCGAGGAAATGTGTATTGACCAGCTCCCCCGGCGCTTTCGCCTTCGAAGCCAGGAAATTGAGGCCACCTATGTCCGCCTTGGCGACGGCGACACGATGACCGGCCTGCTGGTGGTGCTGGCGGACGTGACCGACCGAGAGTCCGCAGCACGCGCACAGCGGGAGCAGACCGAGACCCTCGCGCTCGCCCATCGCTGGGTGTCCGACCGCTTCGGCCTCGCGATGTTCATGGAGGAAAACCGCGCCCGCATCGCGGCGTTGTGCAATCCCGCCGAACCGCTGGATGCGGTGCTCGCCTGTCGGATGCTGCATACGCTCAAGGGCGAAGCCTTGTTTTTGGACCTTTCGCTGCTGGCGGAATGTGCCCACGCGACAGAAGCCGAGATTTTGGAACGCGGCGTGGGCGATATCTCTCTTCCACTTGCGGCGCTCCACCGGCGGTGGAAGCTGCTGGACGAGACCTACCGCACACTCAGCGGAGACACTGACCTTGCGTGTGTGCGGGTTCCACTCTCTGACTTCGAAGAGCTCTGGGATGCTCTATCCCGCGCAGGACGCACGGACATTCTGAACCAAATCGGTCATTGGCGATATGCGCCTGCTGAAGCCGCTCTCCAACGCTTGGCCGTTCGTGCGCAACATATTGCGCGGCGCCTGATGAAGGAGTCCATTCGCTTCACCGTCGAAGGCAACGGCGTTTACCTCGACGAGCGGGAGTGGCAGGCGTTCTGGAGCAACCTTGGACATGTGGTACGAAACGCAGTCGACCACGGCATTCCCGCATATTGGGATGACGCGTCGTACACGCCCCATATTCACTTGGAGACGCGGCTGGTGGCGGACACTTTGGTGGTTTCGGTCGCGGACAATGGGGTCGGCATCGACTGGACGGCCCTGGCCGCGCAGCTTGCACGCGCTGGTATGCCGCACACGACGAAAAGGGAGCTGGTCGACGGCCTGTTTGCAGACGGCGTGTCGACCCGGACGACGATTACCCAAGTCTCCGGACGGGGCGTAGGACTGGCGGCCGTGCGGGCCGAAGTCCTTGCGCACGGGGGGTACATCGAAGTGCAATCGACCTTGGGCAAAGGCACGACGTTTGTGTTTCGGTTTGTCCGAAATGCGGGCATTTGGGTCCGTAAAGCTGCATAACCCAAATCTGTTGGGTTGTGCCTATTTTGGGCCATTGGCTTGGGTCATCGAGGGGTGCGGCTGGCCACATCCCGCAGCAGACGTTTGGCATCTGAAGATGGTTGGCATCAAATAGAATCTATTGAAGGGCCGGATGGAGAATCCCCGAAATCGAGAACGCAATCGTGTGTGCGCGTATAGCCCCTCCTCGGCACAGATCTTGGATTGTAATTGGAGGCGAAAAATTGTGCAGAATTTGCCTCATCTTTCCAATTCGGGGGCCGTCCAAGGAACAGCGTCACCGAATACACTACCCGGAGATTCTCGTGCAGCGAATTCACTTTTATCTTTTGTTGACGACTGGCATTTGCTCTGCGCTCCTCTTTTATCGTTCGGCGACGGATAAAACGCCCGAAGTGTCGTCCCCCGCGTCCACTGTGGCTCGTCAAACGACCCATCGACACGCAGTTCCGGACCATGGCGCGCCCGTTGCCTCCGTCCCCTCGCCCGCGCCGCTTACCGCCGACACCATCTACGTGCCCCATCAAGTGATGGCACGCCTTGCACCGGGCGTAGACGCGCATGACCTCGCTCTGGATGTAGGCGTGAAGGTCCTTCAGGTGGCCCAGGACGGTCAGTTCGTGCTGTTTGCGGCGGACGCGGCCGGAACCCAACGCCTGGTGGCCCATGCCGGTGTGGACTCCCTGGCGCCCAACGCCGTGATGGCGGGTGCAACCGACGATACCTCCGTAGAAGGAGAAGCGCGCAACCGCACGTCCTCTACTCCCACGCACCCCTACCAGTCGCAATGGCACCTCACCAATATCAATGCGCTGGACACCACCGTCGACCATTCTGGTGTAGTGGTCGCTGTTATCGACTCGGGCATCGCCTATCGTACATGGTGTGTCGACCACGAATGTGCGAGCGGGGAGACGCCCTCCCACGTCCAGGCGCCCTCGCTCGCCGGCGTTTCTTTCGTCGCACCGGTCGACTTCACCGACGGCGACCTGATTCCGCTGGACCAACACCAGCATGGTACCCACGTCGCATCGTTGATTGCAAGTTCGGGAGAAGTAAAGGGCGTTGCGCCGAATGTTACCTTGATGCCCGTTCGTGTGTTGGACGAAACCAACCATGGCTCCGAGTTCAATCTCATTCAGGGCATTTACCACGCGGTCGACAATGGCGCCGACATCCTGAACCTGAGCCTCGCGTTCACCCCTGGTTATACGCCGTCTCCTATGTTGTTGACGGCAATCCGATATGCGCATGACAATGGGGTGCTGATGTTGGGCGCGAGCGGAAATCAGGGGTCGGAGAACGCGGCTTGGCCCGCAGCAGCGCCGTATGTGTTCGCGGTGGGTGCTTCGGCGCCGGATACAGGCTATGCAAATGCTTATTACGATTTCCTTTATGCTAACATCGCGCACAAAGCATCCTACAGCAACCTCTCGACGGCCATCGACCTCCTCGCGCCGGGCGGCGACCTGAGCGTCGACCTCACGGGAGATGGCCGGCCCGACGGCATCCTCGGGGAAACCATTGCCCCGCAGGACCCCAGCCAGACCGGCTATTGGTACTTTGAAGGAACCAGCCAAGCGACGGCCCTCGCGACCGGTGCCGCAGTCCGCTTGTTGGCGGCAGGTGCCACGCCCAAAGAAGCCGCCTTTGCATTGCAGTATGGCGGTCGCCCCTACAACTTGGAGATGCCGGCCGATGGTGTCGGTGGGGGCTACCTCGACGTACGCCGTTCGTCGCGGGTCTTTGCGGACCAATACGCGCCGCTGCAGCTCAATGCCGACATTCGGGTCGCGGTCACTCCGTTTTTGCAGCGGGGAAGCGACGGCCGCGTGCGTCCGGCAGCGGAAATCTCCGCCTTTGATGTCGACAACATCTTTGGTTCGTCAGTGCGTGTGTTCTCGACCATCACCTCGGCCGGTGAGTCCCAGTTGGTCTATTGCGATACGGACTTCGAGACGGGCAAGTGCCTCCTCACGGGCGATTGGGTGACCCTCGGCGACCCCATGGGCCACGCTTGGACCATCCAAACCAATCTCGTGTCGTATGCAACAGGCGTCATGGCCCATCCTACCGGTGTGTTGGGTGCAACAGACGCTCTGGAAGCCATCTTCCGCGCAGCAGATGCCGAAGGCAAGCTTCCCGATTCGTTTGGCCTTGCATTGTTCTGGGATGAGTCGGCACATGCGGACTATGGCGATGTCGCGGCATCCTTCACATTCATGAGCGGTGGCACGGGCCTCGCGACGAGCCCCCTCGGCGTTGTGGCCACGCCTGCTGCGGTGTTTCCGGGTGTGCTGGTCGACGACCCCACGGGTTCCGTCGGCACGGGGCTGGCAACGAGCCCCCTCGGCATCGCGACGATGGACCTTCAGCTTGCATTGCAAACCTCGGGCACCGGCTTGGCCACCAGCCCCCTCGGCTTTACAACGCTCTCGCTCGCCGATTTTGGTGGCTCGGGCTTGGCCACCAGCCCCCTCGGCTTCACATCGGTCACGTTTACCCCGTACGACCTCAACCTCGATGGCACCGGCTTGGCCACCAGTCCCCTCGGATACGCTCCCATCGGCATTTTCGAGTTCGACGGCCTGAGCGCCGACGGTAGCACCACGACGGTTGTGGCTATCGATGGAACCGGGCTCGCTACCAGCCCGCTCGGGTTCTTGGGGGAAGACCTCTTCGGCTTCAATGGCGGCGGCGTGGACCTCAGCGGCGCAAGTCTCGAAGGCGGCGCGGCCATTTACGACTGCGAGACCAGCCTCGACGCGGTGTTTGACGGCACCACGATTGGCGCAGTGGTCGAAGATGGCGGCTTCGTGTCGGCGGGTGGCTATGACGTTGCGGGCTTGTTGTCGGCCTCGTCTATCGCAGGTGTGGCCGGAAGCAGCGTCGGTGCGCCTGAAGCCTACTAAGGGCCTTTGGGCGTTCGCCGCGCAGCTGTGGCGGTTCAGGGGGTGATAGACTAGGATAAGAACGGAGGTTGCACATTCGTCCTGTCCTTGATTGGTTCGCCCCCTATTCGCTCCTGGTCGCTCTGTCTGGAAGTGCGTGTCATCGCCCCGCGTCCCGCAAGACGACGGAGGGCGACCCGGCGACCACCACCGACACGGCTGCGCCGCCCGTCTTTTCCGTCGACGTGCCGGCTTCGCTATTGTTTCGCGACTGTACGCCGCTCCGTTTGGTGCGCGTGCAGACCATTTCCGGCTTGGCCGCCGATGTTCCGTTCGACACCATTCGTCGAAGTCTCGAAGGCCCCGGCTTGGGCTTGGCTGACCTCAACAACGACGGTCACCTCGATCTTGTCATCGCCAATCCGTTTGGCGACACGACCGTTTGGTGGGGAGACGGCTCGGGAACCGTCACCGACAGCGGCTTGCGGCTCGGCCCTTCTTCCTCCGTTGCGATCGCGGATGTCTACGATGCAGGGGAACCGGCGGTCGTGTTGTCGCTTCCCGACCGCATTCTCACCGGATTTGGGACCGGCGAGCCCGCCGTCAAGGTTCTCGGAGAGCCCGGTCGCAGCACCACCTCCATCACCGCGTTCGACATCGAAAATGATGGCGACGTGGACCTTTTTGTGACACGCCACCACTGGCCGATATCCGACGCGGCGTTTGAGGCCAGAGATGTAGATGGCGATGGCCACGATGTTTACGAAAATGCGGGGGACGGCCATTGGATTCGCAGGACAGACCTCGTGCCCCCCACCCTGCAAAGCTCCCTCGGCTTTATGGCCGCGCCTGTCGATATTGACGCAGATGGGGACCTCGACCTTCATTTGGCCAACGACTTCGGGGGCCTATTGGTTCCCGACGCGACCATCCGAAATGACGATGGCCAGCTTGTCGCGGTCACAGGTGATGGCGCCGATGTCGCGATTTTCGGAATGGGCGTGAGCGTGGGCGACCCCACCCAAGATGGACGGCCCGACCTCCTGGTCACAAACATCGGGAGTCCCGTGCTCCTGCGCGCCCTCGGTGACGGCACCTTTGTCGAAACGGCGGCGGTTTACGGCATACCTGAAGTCGATAGCGAGGCGCGCCGCTCGAGTTGGGGCAGCCGATTTGTCGACCTAAACGGCGATGGATTCGACGACCTCGTACTGGGTTTCAGCGTCGTGCCGGTCGGCGAAGGGGAGGCCACCTTGGGGCCCCGCGTGAACCAATCGGATGCGGTCATGTTGTATAAACCGAATCCATCGACACCTCGATTCATTCTCGCCGAATCCACTGGCGCAGACCTCGCGGAGTTTATGGAGCCGCATGGCACCAAAGCGGTCGCTGTGGGCGACTTGTCCGCCCGTGGACGCCCCGATGTGGTCACGCTCGGCTGGACGTCTGCTTACAACGACCTCGTCGCGCATATTTGGCGCACGGAAGGGGGGTGCGGGCCCGGCGTCACCCTTCGCTTCACCGGCACCGCGCGGGACCTCGGCGCCGAGGTGCAAGTCGACATTGACGGACAAGCGGTACACCGGTGGCACCTCCCCGCTGGCACATTCAGTACCAATGCCACTGAAGTTCACGTAGGCATGGGAAAAGCCGTGCAGTTGGACAACATTCGGATTCGTTGGCGCGACGGCGAAATCCTGGACGTCGGTCCCGTTCGGACGGGTTCGGTACTGGACGTGGGCGCTTTGTGATGGTCATTGGCGGCGCAAGGGTGTAAAGGGCCGGGAAAACCGTGGGAGCATCCATGCGTATTGTCAGCTTTGTGTTGGCGGCGTTTTTGGCCGCCGGCTGTACCGGCGACTCGGCTGTCGAGACCGAGAAAGACGCGCCGGTCGCCAAAGAAACGAATCCTGTCGCCAAAGAAGCCGAATTGGCGCCGCCGGTTCCCGAAGAGCCGGTGCCCACGCCGTTGCCGGAAAATGCCCCTGCAGTGTTCACCAATCCTGCGTTGGCGACCGAGACCGCACCGGAAAGCTACACCTGCCGGTTTGATACGTCCCAGGGCCAATTTGCGATTCGCGTCACCCGCGCGTGGTCGCCCCAGGGCGCTGACCGCTTCTACAATCTTTGCAAGATAGGTTACTACGACGGCGCGCGGTTCTTCCGCAATATCGCCGGCTTCATGGTCCAGTTCGGAATCTCGGCCTATCCGGCGGCCACGAAGGTGTGGCAAGAGGCCACCATCCCCGACGACCCCGTGGTCAAGTCCAACACGCCATTGATGGTCACTTTCGCAAAGACAGGACGGCCCAATAGCCGCTCCACCCAGGTCTTCATCAACCATGGGAACAACCAAAATCTGGATTCGATGGGATTTTCGCCGTTTGGTGAAGTGGTTGAAGGCGCCGACGTGGTGAAGCGTTTGTACTCCGGCTATGGGGAAGGCGCGCCCCAAGGACGTGGCCCCAACCAGATGACCTTGGTGCAGTTTGGGGAAGTCTATTTGGCGGACATGTTCCCAAAACTGGATACCATCAAGCACACGACGGTTGAATAAACGCGTTGACGAGGTGAAGGATGCGTGTCGTTGTAACAGGTGGCGCCGGCTACATCGGCTCCATGTTGGTCCCGCGGCTGCTGGCCAAAGGCTGGCAGGTTCATGTGGTCGACAACCTCATGTTCGGCGGACACGCGCTGCTTCCGTGGTTTATTGAACCGCGATTCAGTTTTGCGGAAGTCGACATCACCGACCGGGCTGCCCTCAAGCCGCACCTCCAAAATGCAGATGCAGTCATTCATCTCGCGGCATTGGTGGGGTATCCGCTCTGCAAGAAGATGCCGCGGCGCGCGGTCGAAGTGAATGTCGATGGCACGCGAAATGTGCTCGACCTCATGCCGGCCAGTGCCCGTCTGCTGTACGGCAGCACGGGCTCAAACTACGGCGAGGTGATGGGTATTTGTACGGAAGATACTCCCCTCAATCCGTTGTCGTTGTATGGCGAGACCAAGACCCGCGCCGAGCAGATGTGCCATGAGCGTGGAAACTGTGTTTCGATGCGATTTGCGACCGCGTTTGGTCTGGCGCCGCGGCTGCGCCTCGACCTGATGATCAATGACTTTGCGTGGCAGGCCATCCACAACCGCTTCATGGTGGTCTACGAAAAGCACTTCCGGCGTACGTTTATTCATGTGTCGGACATCGCCAATGCGTTCGTCTATATGCTCGACCGGTGGGAGACTCTGGAACACAGCGTCTTCAATGTCGGGCACGACTCGATGAACTATACAAAGCAAGACATCATTCGCCTGTTGCAAGAGCGCATCGACTTTTTGGTCCATTTTGCGGAAATCGGCACCGACGAAGACAAGCGCGACTACGAGGTAGACTACTCCCGCATTCGGGCCACAGGCTTCGACATTACCGTCGACATCAACAAAGGCCTGGGTGAGCTAGTAGGCGGGCTTCCGTTGCTGCGCATTCGCAATCCGTACAGCAACGTCTGAGCCGCGGGGATTGGCGTCGGTCGGCGAAAAATGAATCGCCATTCAGTGACGTCGGCGGGGCAGCGCAGGCGTGGGTCAGGGGTGGACCACACAGCCCCCAACGTGGCGGCTCTCCCACTTTTCGGTCAGCGCCAGAGCGAGCGCCGAGAGCGGGTGCGCGGGTCCGACGTGGGGACGAATGTTGCCGCCCGCAACCTGTTCGAACACCCACCGCAGGCGCGCAGGACGGAGCGTGGGGTCATGGCGGGTGGCGATAACCGCCGGGCATCCCAGCACGCTGAGGCCCTTCATTTGAATGAGGTTGGTGGGAAGTTGGTTGGCACGCGGCGCGCCCCGCTGGCCTTGGCCGTTGGCGACGAAGGGTGTGGCCGCCCAGCCTACGATGCACAAGCGTCCGCCGAAGGCCATTCCGCGAATCGCTTCGAGGGTGGTGTCGCCGCCGACGCCGTCCCACACGACATCGACCCCGCGGCCACCTGTCAGCGCCTTGAGCGTGTCCCGAAACCGCGCGACGCCGCCGGATTCGTCGGCGGTGGCGACAACGTGGTGGGCGCCATGTCGAAGCACTTCGTTGAGCTTGGACGCGCTTCGACCTGCTGCAATCACCGTCGCGCCAAGGCTACGCGCAAGCTGCACGCCTGCGAGGCCCGTGGAGCCGGTGGCGCCCAAGACCAGCACTGTCTCCCCTTCTTGGAGCTTGGCGCGATGATGGAGGACATGGGCTGCGGTCTCGAAGTTGCCGAGGAGGTTGACCCCTTGGTCGTAGGAGAGGTTGGCGGGCAGCGGGAGCGCGGCGCGTTCGGGCAAGAGCGCCCAAGTGGCAAACCCGCCCCATTGTTGGTGTGCGCCGCTCGAACGGGGACCGGTTTGAAAGCCGTCCGCCAGGACGCGGTCTCCAACGGCTACTTGGGTGACGCCGGGACCGATGGCGGCGACGTCGCCGGCAAACTCCAGTCCGGGAGTGTACGGGGGCGCGGCCATATGTTGGTATTGGCCGCTCATCATGAGGAGGTCGACCCAGCCGACCGCGCAGCTTCGGATCTGCAGCAGCACTTCGCCAGCACCCGGCACCGGCACCTCTTGGGGGACGAGGTGCAGGTGGTGCGTCACGGCGTCCATCGGAGTCTCGCCGTAGGCGGCCAGAACGGCCTTCATACTTGGGTTCATGGTTGGCTCCGGTGGGCAGCAGGAGGAGTGGCAGGCACGGGCGGTGCAGCGGGGAGCGCGGGCCACAACCAGACGTCGTCGGTGTCGTCGCTGGGCGTGACGCGGACAAACGAGGGCTGGCCGAGGAGAAGGGCGTTGGCGTGGGCGCGACTGGCGCGGATTTGTCCAGGGCGGCTGCCCGCTTCTCGCCGCGCTGCGCCTTCGACGGCGTCGCCCCAGACATCCCACGCAAAGCGGGAGTGCCCGATGACGCCCGCTTCTGCAGGGCCGGTGTGGATGCCGATGCGCAGCGACAGCGGAAAGCCCTCGTGTTCGCGAAGGAGGTCGACGGTGCCCAACATGTCGAGCGCCAAGCGCGCTCCTGCCGCGGCGTGGTCGGTACGTGCGATGGGCGCACCGCTTACGGCGAGCCAGGCATCACCGAGGGTCTTGATTTTCTCAACCCCATGTTTGTGACAAAGGGAGTCCCATTCGGAGAAAACCCGGTCGAGAAGGCCCGCCAGCTCGATGGGCGACAGCCGTTCGGAGAGCGCGGTAAAACCCACAAGGTCGGCCAGCACAACGGTGACAGCGTCGTGGTGGGTGGACAACGTGGCGCGCACATCGGCGCTGTGGGTCCAGTCGGAGTCGAGGTTGTCGGCCACCGACGCGGGTAGCACCGTGCGCAGCAGTGTGTGCGAACGCTCGCGGGCTTGGGCGAGTTCGAGGTCGGCCACAAAGGCTTCCCGCGCGAGCCGCTCGCGGCTGCGGCTAATCCACGCGCCTGTTGCGTTGACGGCTGCCGCGAAGACAGCCACAACGGCGATTAGACCGGGGTTTACGGCGTCACCGCTGCTTCCGACCACGAGGGCGAGGCCCGTCAGCAATACGCCCAGCGGCACCGCATAGGCCCAACGCATCCGAGAAACACCGTACAGCACCATCAGCGAGAGCATAATGCCCAGCGAGCCGACCTGAAGCTGGGGGAGCGTGAGGCGTCTCCATAGAATTGGTGAAAATGCCGCCAAGCCGCCCATCGTTACGATTCCTTGGACGGCCAAGAACTCTTGGACGCGGGAGCCGATTTGTTGGTAGCCGCGGTCACGGAGCGCGAGGGTGGTGCTCGCCAAAAGTAGCGGTACGACGATGCCGTAGCGGATTCCCCAGAGGACCACGATGTCGTCGGGCCACGCGACTTGGTCGACCCAGCCAAACGCTACAAACAAAACCGTGAGGGCAATCATACCCACACGAACGTCAGTACGCAAGGTGAACGCGAATCGCTCCCAAAATGCGTTCTCTACGCTGTTGTCGAGAAACTTTAGGGTCAATGGGTCGATGTGGGTGGGGGAGCGGAGGAGCGTCATGGCGCGCCTTCGAGCCAATACGTCACCACCGAGCCTTTTCCTTTGAGGAACACCACGCCGCGCTCCGTGGTGTGGAAGCGGTCCTTTACCAATCGACGGGTCTCCGCCGAGATGTGAATGCGGTTCGGCTGCCCATTCGCGTCAAGGCGCGCGGCGGTGTTGGGCGTGTCTCCCCAGCAGTCAAATGCAAGCCGGGACTGGCCAATTACCCCCGCCACGAGCGGGCCAGACGCGATTCCTACGCGAAGCGCCCAGGACGACGACGCGCTGCCCGCAGGCCGGTCGGAAGTGGTGGCGCCAAATGGGTGCGCGAGGAGGTCGAGCGCGAGGGCCGCAACGCGATGGGCGCTGGACTCTGGGTGGTTGTGCGCGGATTCTAGCCCCGCGACCGCCATGTAGGTGGAGCCGAAGGTCTTGATTCGCTCGACGCCGTGGCGCTCCGAGAGGGTGTCAACGTGTGCCACCCACGCGTTGAGGAGCTTGGGGTCGTGTGTGAGGAGCTGTCCATCGACGTGGACCAGGGTGGCAAACATCACCGTGGCCGCATCGAAGCGGTCGACGGTGGTTCCTGGTCGCACTTTGAGCTGTTCGGCCAATCGCGGAGGCATCAGGTTGGCCAAGAGGCGGTCAGCGCGTGCGCGTTCTTGTTGGAGTTGAAGACGGTGGAGGAAGCCGCGTCGGTCTTGTAATTCTAAGGACCACGAGATGAATACGCCAATTCCCGTACCCACGGCACCAAAGGCAGCCGCCGTCGCCAAAAACGCAGGAGACACCTGCGAGCGGGTCGCCATGAGCACAAAATGGGCAATCATACCGGCAATTCCGAGTGGCCCGGCAATCACGAAGCGCAGCGTGGACATGCTAAACAAGCAGGTGGTGGCAAACAAGCTCGCGAGTGTGCTCACCAACAAGGTGCTGTCGTCGGCGTCCCGCACCACCCAGGTTCCCATGACAGCCAAGCCGCCCACCGCGACCGACGAGAGGTACGCGAGCATCGCTTGTGAGCGGGTCTGCAGAAACGCGTCGGCGCTCTTGCCAAACAACACGGGAAGCGGCAACAGCAGCAGAGGTACGACGAGACCGAGGCGGACTTGCAGCATCTCCATTGCCGCATCGGGAAAGGACAGCACATCGACAATGCCGAAGCTGCCGTAAATGACGGGGAGTGCCAGCGCCGCGCCTTGAATCTGTCGTTTGTGCGCGAGCGCGCGTTGGGCCGCCCAGTCGCGCTCGACGTTGGGGTCGTTGAACCCAAGGGTTACGGGATGATGGGCTACTTCGGCCGTCACAGGGGTTCCTTCGGACGAACGGCGCAACCAACGCGGACCACACGACCCAGCCAACCGCTCCGGGAAGTGTAGCCTAACTTGGGGTGCGCGCGGACGTGCGCGCAGGGCGACCGATACAGGAACGACGTGGATACGATGGTCCCTGTGGCGGTCCCCCGGCGACGCCCGCCGGGAGACGGGGGTGCAAGTTAGTCGGTCACGCTACGCACCAAGACACGGCTTTGGCCGTTGCCTTGGGGCACAACCTCGACCCGGCTGCCGATTCGCTCCGCCAAGCCGCCCACATGGGAAATGATGCCCACTTGGCGGCCCTCGGACTGCAGCCCTTCGAGGACGCTCAGGGCTTGTTCGAGGGAGTGCTGGTCGAGAGTGCCGAAGCCTTCGTCGATAAACAGGCTCTCGATGCGCACGTTTCGGCTGGAGATGCTCGACAAACCGAGGGCGAGCGCCAAGCTGACCAAGAAACCTTCGCCGCCGCTCAAGCCGCGAATCGTACGGGCCTCGTCGCCAAGGTAGCTGTCGACAATCAGTATCTCCAAGTCGCTGTTGGCCACGCGGGCGAGGCGGTAGCGCGGATGCAGGCGGCGTAAGTGGCTGTTGGCCTCAAACAGCAACAGTTCGAGCGTGAGCGACTGGACGAACTTTCGAAACTCTTTGCCGGTCGCCGAGCCGATGCAGTCGTTGAGCGCGTGCCACGGCTTCGCGATGCGACGGAGCTCGGCTTGCTCGGAAATCCATTGCTGGGTCTGCTGCACGCGGGCTTCGTGGGTGGCGAGCTCGGTGCGCAGGGTGCTCCAGCGCTCATCTGCCGCAGCTTTGGCCGCTTTGGCTGCGAGGAGCGCGGCGGCGGATTCCTCGGCGGTGATGTTGGGGTGGGTGTTGCCGTGCTCGGAGACAGCGCGTTGGCGCTCCTCTTGGCGCACAGTGGCGTCTGCCAAGGCGCGGTCGATGGTTGCCAGCGCCTCTTTTTCTTGTGCCGGCCAAGCATCCGGCAAGCCTGCGACCTGCTCGACGGTTGCAGCGTCGATGCCAAGCTCGGTGCGCTGCGCCGAAAAACGCTGGGCGGTGTCGGCGGCGTGGTCGCGAAGAGTCTCCCAGCGTGCGTTTGCCGAGGCGAACTCTTCTGCAGCCTTTCGACCCGAAATCTCGGCCCGCGAGACATCTTGCTCGGCATTCGCGAGCTGCGCGTCGCTGGCTTGGACCTGCGTTGTCAGCCAATCGGTCAGGTTCGGAGGGTCGAGTGCGGGGATGCTGCTCGGAGCGGGCGGTGTCGCGACGAGGCCCGCCGAAGGGTCCAAGCGGGAGCGCGCGGTCTCCGCTCGGGTGCGAACAGCGGGAACGCGCTCCATTAGCTCGGAAACAGCGATGTCGGCCTTTGCGCGCCCGCGATGTCTCCGCTGCACCTCGGCATCCAACTGGGTCAACGCAGCGACCATCTCGTCGGCATCATTGATTCCGTCTTCGGGGTTTGCCAACGCGACGAGGTGTGGCAGGTCGGTCAGCTCGGCCGCGAGAGGCTGCAAGGTGCGCAGGAGTTCTGCCTCCATTTCGACGACGCGGCGGGCTTTGTCTTCGACTTCCGTGAGGGTGTTGGCCAAGCGGCGGTCGGCTGCTACGACGTCTTGCCCCAAGGACTCGTGCTGGCGGGAAAGGGCGTCGCGGGATTGCAGCGCCTTTTGCTCCAGTTCGCGGGCGAGGCGAAGCGCCTCTCGCGCGGCTTGGTACGCGGCGTCGTCGGCGCGGAAGGCCGCTTCTTCGCCGGCAAGCTCGGCGGCTGCTTCGGATAAGCCTTGCGCCCGGACCTCGAGTTGGCTTTCGACGAGCGCGGGGATGGTGCGCGGGGTGGCTTTGGGCGTGTCAAAAGAGGTCCACGACGCGGCCCAGTCGTGGGCCAGCTTCGCGAGGGCCTGTTGGGTGGACGAAAGCTCGGTAGTTGCGCGGTTTGCGGCCTCTTTCGCGGCGTTGGCGTTTGCCTTGGCTTCGGATGCCGCGCGGGTGGTGCTTCGAACGTCCGCTTCGAGTTGGTGGACGTGTGCCGCACGGTTGTCGACCAAGGCTGCGAGGGGGCTTCCATCCGCCCAAGGGTGGTCGGTACCGCCGCAGACAGGGCAGGGTTGCGCCGGCCGGAGGGTCGCGCGGAGGGTGGTCGCGTCGGCGGCCGCGCGGGCGTCATCGAGGGCTTGGCGGGCGTCCGTGAGGCGTGCGGTGAGGACGTCGAGCTGCTGGTTCGCGGTGGTCTCGGCCTCCAACGAAGCGGCATGGCGCGCTTGCTGCTCGGCGAGATTGGCCTCGGTTGCGCGCAGGCGTGCGTGGAGGTCGTCGGCTTGGCGCGACAGGGTGTGGAGTTGTTGGAGGACGCCCTTTCGGTGGGCGATGGCCGCCGAGCGACCGGAGGGGACCTTTTGTTCCGCGGCGTGCGCGGCGGCTTCGGCGGCTTCGCGCTGGAGGACAACCGCGGTGTGATGCGACTCGGCGCTGCGGCGCGCCGCTTCCGCTTGTGTGGCCGCGGCCTTGACCTGCTCCACCTGCGCTTGTTGGGTGGGGAGGGTGGTCTGGCGCAGTTGGCGCAGCTCTTGGGCGAGGGCAATGCGTGTGCGCACTAGGCTCGGCTGACCGTGCGCCCCTACCAAGCGACGCAGCTCCGGTGACCCGCAAAACCCAACGGCCTGTGGGTGTTGGTCGAGCCAGGCCTGTGCATCTTGCAGGGCGTTACGCGCGCGCTGGAGGCGCCCGTTGAGCTGCTCCTCGAGCGCATTCCAGTTGCCGGCGGCGGTTTGAATGGCGTTCCGGTAATGGAGCGCTGCTTGTTGTGCCGATTGGCCGGCCACCTCTACGAGGCGCGCCTTTTCATTGCGCACCGCCTCCGCGTTGCCCGCGGCTGCGTGTGCTTCGCGGCTCGAATGGGCCAGTGCGCGAAGGGGCCATGCTTGGTTGACGGTGGCGAGCCAAGCGCGGCGTGGCGCGGCCGCCAAGCTCGCTGCGTTGGCGTTTTGTGTGTCCGCTTGGGCCTTTTGAAAGAGGACGTGAAGACGGTTGAAGTCTTCATGCCATTTCACCGCAGCTTGGGCGAGCGCCTCTTGTTCGGCGGTTGCGCTGCGCGAAAGCACCGCTGCCGCAAGGTCTTGTTCAACCTGCGCGCGTTGCTCCGGTGACAGCACAGGTTGGTTCGCGATGCGTTGCTGCAGTTCTTGGTCTTTGGCGTCGAACTCTTTTGCCTTATGGTACGCGGCGATGGATAGCTTCGTGTAGTCATCGCTTCCGGTCATCTGCTCAAGGAGGTTGGCCCGCTCGTTTTCGCTTGCTTGAAGAAAGGCCGCGAAGTCGCCCTGGGCCAACAACACGGAGCGGCGGAACTGCTCGAATGTCAGCCCCACCTCCTTTTGAATGGCCTCGCTCACTTCGGTCTTTCTTCCGCCGACGAGGACTTGGGTGGAGGGCGCACCGCGTTTTCGGAGCGACCAGTCGGGAGTCTGCATACGCCCAGTCGCGGAACCCCTCGCGCGGCGCACCGCCCACTTCGCAGTGAAGGCGTCGCCTTTCGAGTTGGTGAAGTCGACCTCGGCCCAGCCCGCGCCCGCGCCGTGACGCAGCAAGTTGCGTTGGTCGTTGGCTGCGATGGCGGACTCATCGTCTACGCCCGGAAGGCGCACGACGACGCCACCTGATTGGGCAAAACGCGGAGTCATGTCGTACAAACACAAGCACAAGCAATCCAACAACGAGCTCTTTCCAGAGCCCGTGGGCCCAACAATCGCGAATAGACCGGACGAGCCGAGCGCGCTCCCGCAAAAGTCAATCTCGAACTTCTCACCCAGACTGGCGATGTTCTCACCGCGCAATGCAAGGATTTTCATCGGACCACCTCCGGCTGATTGTGTACTTGGTCAAGGAGCTCTGCAAAGCACGCCAAGACGTTGTCGGGAACATCCGATTTGTATTTGCTTTGCCACTTCCGACGAAGGATGTCGGCGTGATCCAAGTCTGCGATGCGATGCCCGGGATGCGAGTCCGCGAGGGCTTTGTTGCTGCCTGAATAATCGGGAAGGCAACGCAATAGACGAACCGCTTTGCCTTGGAGGAGCGATTCGACTTCGGCGCGTAGGTTTGGCTTGGGGGCGTCAAGTGAAACGGTAATTGTTAGCCAAGGCCAGCGCGACCGCTCCAACTTTGATTCCGCTGCATCCGGCAGTTTGTTGATAGATAGTTTGATGGTGTCCAACGGCGCGCTCCCGCGTGGCGGAAGGCAAACGATATCGATCCAGCGCGGAATCGGTATACTGCGAACAGCCGCCGGTTGGTTTGGCGCAATATCGACGATGAGGACTTGGTGGACGTAGCTCGATTCCGTGACGGACAACGGAATCGGCGAGCCGCAATACCGAATGTGGTCGAGGTCACCCACCGCTTGTGGACGGTGCAGGTGACCCAATGCAACATAAGTGGGGTGTTGCTCGAAGATAGAGGTTGGCAGGGCGTGTTGGTTGCCGCCGAGGATGCGACGCTCGGACAGCTCGGAGAGGTGGCTCCCCGCCATATAAAGGTGACCCATGGCGATGATAGGCAGGTGGGGCGCGACCGACCGGGCGTGGGTGAGGATCTCGCTATACACGTTGCGGACGCCCTCAATGAGAGGGTCGACGGAAGGGTCGTCCTGCGCGATGGCGGAAAGAGGCAAGTCCGCCTGCCGCAGAAAGGGAACCGGTACACAAATGGCGGCCTCGTCGCCCGCCTTGTCGGTCAGCTTGACCACCAAGCGGTCAAGGTTGAAGTTGCCGTTGATACGCGGCAGGTTTCCGACCATATGAACGCCCAACTCTTCGAGGAGCGGCAAGGGCGCTTCGAGACGCGCGGCAGAGTCGTGGTTGCCGCCAATCGCGACGATATTGAGACGGGGCATCGCCGCGCGCGCATCGCGCAAAAAGCGGTACCACATGCGCAGAGCGTAGACGGGAGGGTTCGCGCTGTCGAAGATGTCGCCGGAAATCAGCAGCGCATCGACTTCTTGCTCAACGAGGGTGCGAATCAGAAAAGAAAGGAACGCTTCATGCTCGGCTTCCCGCGGCATGTCCTGAATCTCGTGCCCAAGGTGCCAATCGCTGGTGTGCAAGATGCGAAGCATCGTCTCTCCCGGGAGTGGGGACTTTTCGTGTGGGTGTGCCTCCTAATGCTTGGCCCGAATAATGGCGGACAATAATTGTCCGACCCCAAAAAATATTGGGTACTCCCCTTGGCGCAGGCAGCGATCCTGCCGCGTCGCCAAAAGACGCAGTTGACGCACGGTCGCGTCTTTGCGTGACGCAGCTTCGTGTAAGTTCATATCGAGTATTTGTGAAAGCATCGTTCTGATGGGGGCTTCATCCAAGCGATGAACGTTGGCACGCCCATTGCATCGTACTCCAGCATCCCGGCGCCGCCGCGCCACACACACCCTGGAGCACCCATGAC
>CAZCUX010000027.1:0-103825 GCA_964502005.1 uncultured Enterobacterales bacterium | reverse complement strand
GGGGGTGGGCTCCCGCTTCGCGTACGCAACACCCCCACACCCCCCGGTTTTCGCTACATTTTCGGTTGGGGACGGCTTGCCTTGTGGCTTGGGCTTTGGTTTGGCGTTGGCTGAATCGCGATTCATTGGCTCCTTCCGTTGTTGGGCTGCTGCCGCTCTGGGGCTCTCCCCGGTGGGGGTGGGCTCACGCTTCGCGTACGCGACACCCCCACACCCCCCCGGTTTTCGCTACATTTTCGGTTGGGGGCTGCTTGCCTTGTGTCATTGGCTCTGGATGTTCTCTTTTTGCGTTGGCTAAATCGCGATTCAGTGGATCGCTACACCCCTCCCGTCCCCAAGGAAGAGCACAAACGAGCTGCACACCAACCCCAAAGAGGCGCCCCCAACAAAACGGCGTCCCCAAATGACGCGGCCTTCCCGCATTGGCGTCATCCAATGACGCACTGCACTGGTGATCGTATACATCATACAGCGAAAGCATCGTGTTGGACGTTGTCCTGGCTCTCAACAGACAACTGGCACGCCCATTGCAACGTACTCCAGCATCCCGGCGCCGCCGCGCCACACACACCCTGGAGCACCCATGACCCGCTTTGTTGTTTCCCTCCTCGCCGTCGCTTTCGCTACTCCCGCTCTCGCTTCTTCGGTGGTCGCTACCGACACCTACGGCGGTCACACCTACGCGTTCGTGTCCGACAGCCTCGACTTCGACGGCGCCCAAGACGCCTGCGACCACATGGGCATGGACCTCGTGACCATCAACTCCCTGGCGGAGCAGGCTTGGCTCATCGAGCGTACGTTTGTGTCTACGCCTTCGAATGCATATGCCGGCTATCTCAACACCTGGATTTGGATTGGCGCTTATAACAACAACGTAGACAGCACTTTTGATGTTTACGACGCTATCAACGACAGCGGCTGGGAGTGGGTGAGCGGCGAAGTGTCTTCGGTGCGCGACTTCGACGGCTCTATGGTGGTCGACGGCTGGAACTACGACAACTATGGCGCTGCGGTGACGATTACGGGGCCTTGGACCACGGGCCCCTTTGGGGTGGGCCATGAGTGGCAGATTGCGCCGGCGAGCTACCATCGGGCGTTTGTTTGTGAGAGCCGCTGAGTGGTGATTCATTTTTCCGTGCATCCGTGCCGCGTCTTTGGCGCTGTCTGCATTCAATCTTCGCCACCTGCCTGGTCCGCCGCGCAGGGGTCCGTCGCAGCGACCGAATCGTCAGCGCACGAAACACACGCGTATCGGCGCGTTTTGCCCGCGTTCGCCACCAAGAGTGGACCCACCCCCCGGTTTCCTATGCCCGCATTTTGAGATAGAAGGACTCATGCGGGTCTTGTTGACATGGTCTGACCGTGGGGTCGACCTTCCTATTCCAAGCCACCATACACGCCGTTCTCCGGAGGACGAGGGGCCGATTGCGCGGCTATTGCGCGCGAATGCAGAGGAGGGACAGCCTCCTTACGACCTCATCTTCGTGCTCGCTACGGACGCCGGGCGTCGCCGGGCAAGGCAGTTGGTCACTCGATTGGGTAGTCGTGCGGAGCTCGTGACGACGGACATTGTAGACCCTTCGGACCATGAAGCCTTGTTTATGGCCTCATTGGCTGTGCGGGATGCGTTGCCCCCCGCGTGTTCGCTCGACATCCTATTGAGTGCCGGGACGCCCCAGGCGCAAACGACATGGGTCGTAATGACGCAAGCGGGTCTTTTTGCGCAAAAAGACCGACATGTGCGTATGTTGCAGGTCATTCCGCCAGCATTTGTGCCTCATATTCATCCCCGGCCCGTGCGCGAGGTTCGTCTCAACATCGCAGGCTTTCCCGAAATTCGCGCATTGCGGGACGAGGTCGCAGCACTCCGGGCCGAACTGCATCGGCAAGTACCAGAGCTTGTGAGTGAAAGCGAATCAATGAAGGAGCTTTTGGCTCGGCTTGGTCGGGTCGCACCCACACAAATTCCGGTACTGCTACTCGGCGAAACGGGAACAGGCAAGGAGCGAGTCGCCCAGGCACTTCATCGACTTTCCGACCGTTCTGCCGGCCCTTTTGTGGCGGAAAACTGTGGCGCATTGGCGGAGGGCGTCCTGGAAAGTGAACTATTTGGCCACGCTGAGGGCGCGTTCACAGGTGCGACGCGCTCTCGTCGTGGGTTGTTTGCGCGCGCACACGGAGGCACGTTGTTTCTGGATGAAGTAGGCGAACTTCCCCTAACGGTTCAAGTTCGTCTTCTTCGTGTGTTGCAGGAAGGCATGATTCGGCCCGTCGGTAGCGAAGACGTTACACGCGTCGATGTGCGGATTGTCGCGGCTACCCACCGCGACTTGCCAGCAATGGTTAGGGCGGGTACCTTTCGGGAGGACCTTTGGTATCGCTTGGCTGGCATTGTTCTGGCGGTACCGCCTTTGCGCGAGCGCCAAGTTGACTTGCCCCCATTGGTAGAGATATTTCTAAAGGAACTCAACCGAAGCGACCTTACGATTCTCCCATCTGTTTGGTCTCGCTTGGCGACGTATGCATGGCCTGGCAACGTGCGAGAGCTGCGCGCCGAGGTTGTGCGCTGGGCGGCGTTCGCGGGCACGCACGTTGATGAATCGCTCCTTTCCCAGTCGATTCGTATTCCAATGTCGACAGACGATTCTATTGCGGTACCGCCCGTTGCATCGTTGGCGAAGCAAGTGGAGCAAGTAGAAAAACAGGCCATCCGTAGCGCGCTACAGGAAGGAAAAGGGATACGAGGCGCCTCCAGAATCTTGGACATAGACCGCAATACAATCAAGCGAAAAATGATGCGGTATGGGATTACCTACGATTAGGTTATGGGCGGAATAGACCGTCGGCGTCGACGAAAGGCCAACGGCAAGACCACCCAAAGCGGCGCAACGACGTTTGCGCAGCCTCCCTTGTCTACGTCTCGGCTGGGGATGTCTGTGGCAGGCTCATCCGAGAAATCCGCGCTGTCCGTGGGTGTGCTCGGCGTATGTGTGTCGGGCGTTGCAGAATCGATAGGTTCACTTGTGTCAGTGTGGGCTCCGGTGTCTCCCGAAATATCCTCCGGCGTGGGGCAAACAGTCGATGCTCCCGCGCTTTCGCAGCGCAAGTGTACGATGCTCATCGGTACACCTTCGGTTGTGGTGACCACACCGCCATCCGGGTGAAACGCTATCGACTCACCTTGTCCTTCTGTGTCAATGGGGACGGATTCCGGCGCGGTTCCCCAGTGACTATCGGGGTTTTCGGGGTCTGTTCTCCAAAACCACGCACCTCGATACGTTCGAAGAATCAAACTGTCGCCACCTTCGGACCAATCGGCGCCCGTGACCAAGCCATTGTCGGCAAACCACGAACGATGAAGAATAGCAACCAACTCAAGGTCCGCCGCAAAATCGGGGCCTGTAGCCTGTTCTGGCGCTCGGTAGACCGCTGGGTCAATGTCCGGCTCTTTGGTAATCAAGTAGATGCGACCGGTACATGGATGAACGACAATTGCCTCGCAGTCGCGTGGTTCACCGGGATAGCGCAATCGCCAGCTCGCGACGACTGGAGCCGGCTCGTCGAAGACAGGATCTGCGACGACGTATACATTCACTTCGTCGCGGGTTCGGGAGTTGTCTCCTGTATCGGCGATATAGATGCATCGCTCGGCATCCACATCGACGGGACACGGCCCTGCGCCGAGGTCTTCCCAATCGCGAAAGCCAGCACCCGTGACGGGGTGACTTCCGACCCATTGCCCGTCTTCCGTAAATGCATAAAGGTTCGCAGAGCCACCGGCGTCATTGTGCGTAAACCATACATTTGGCTGTGCCCAAGACAAGGCGATACCACTGCTCTCCTGGATTGACGCGCAGTCGGTGCAGGGGATGCCGGGTGTTGGCTCGGCCCAGGTCTCGCATGTATTGGAGGCGGCAAGGGCGTTTGACGTGGAAAGGGCTACAATTACGGTGCCTATCGCAGCCCATTGCATCATGAGCATTTTGCCATCTATCAATAGCACGATGCGGAAGTGCACGTAACAGAGGTGGTGGACGAGTATGTATATTTGAGGCTGGCACTCAATTGAATGTCGTAGTTCGTGTTGGCCGAAAATGTGGACGTGGTCACCAAAAAGACGCCTGAACCCGTAAGGGCACCGTAGATGCCTCCTCCTCTGCTCGATGCGCTGTTCCGTGCAAAGACATTGGAAACAAATAGGCCGGACTCTCCATTGCCAAGTGCGAGGTATGCGCCGCCCCCTTTGTCTCCCGCTGTATTGTCGGAAATCGTGCAGGATTGGAAGTTCACGAACGTATCGGCGTAGATGCCGCCGCCGGAACCCAATGCAGTGTTGTTCGATAGCGTCGTATTCGCAAGTGTTGTGATGCACCCCGTCGCGAAAATCCCGCCCCCGCTCTGCGCGATGGCAGAGTTCTGGTCCAACGTGCTGTTGTCGACATCAAGATTGCCGCTCGCCTTACAATAGACTGCGCCACCATACAAGTTTGCCGAGTTGCCCGACATCTCTGTGTTGACAATCTGCATTGCTGTAGTATCTTGCGTGTACGCGACACCGCCATCGGATGAAGCGACGTTGTTCGTCATCACGCAGTCGGTGAAGGTAATGTCCGAAGAACCTTTGGCAAACACGACTCCGCCATCGCGGCCTGAGGTGTTGCTATCAACGACACAGTCGGAAACGTCGATGGTAGCGTTATTCGCGTAGAAGACGGCGCCATCTCCGGTGGTGACGTTGTCGGCAAAACTGAGCGCGGAGCCGGTGAAGTCCGAGCCATCAATATAGACCCCACCGCCCGTGGTTCCGCCGCCGCCCTCGATGTCGAAAGACGAGACGTCCACCACCGAAGACGACGAAATGTTGAATACCCGGCCGCCGGCGCCATCGAGCAATGGGGTCGCGTGGCCGCTCGGCACAACAAAATCGACCGTCTTGCCCGATACCGTCACGTTGACGTACCACGTTCCGCCGCAGACATTGACCGTGCCGTCGCTGGGCACAGTCCAAGGTGCGGCCGAAGCAGCCGTCCCCGCGCCCCAAGTGCTGGTCAGCGAGGTCGCTGTTCCTCCCGTTGAGACAAAGAGTGCTTTCCCTGTTTCTAGTGTAGCGGCATTGCAGTCATCATCGAGTCCATTGCACTCTTCGTTGGCGCCCGGATAGATGGTATCCACCGAATCATTACAATCGGAGTTGTCCTCCGTCCACCATACACTCGCGGTGGAGGGGTCTTCGCAGTAGCCGCTGGCGCTGGATGTCGCGTCGCCATAACCGTCTTGGTCGGCGTCGGGATACCAAAGCGTTTTTGTCATGGGGGCAACGGAAGGGTCGAGGTCGTTGACGAGCCCATCGCAGTCTTCATCGAGGTTGAATGTATCGCAGACCTCGGTGGCTCCCGGATTTACGGCGTCGCGTGTGTCGTCGCAATCGCTGTTGTCGAGTTGGTAGTCGACCGAAGCGGTTGTGGGATTGTCGCAAGCCAGGGTTCCACTCGCAGAGTCGCTGCCATAGCCGTCGCGGTCGCTGTCGATGTACCAAGTGGAGGCCGCTGACAGGTCTACGGTGGGGTCGTCGTCGTCGGTGAAGCCGTCGCAATCTTCGTCCGCATCGAGCGAATCGCACACTTCGGTGGCACCCGGATGAATGGCGAAGGCATCGTCATCGCAGTCGGAGTTATCTTGCAAATATGCAAGCGAAGGTGTGCTGGGGTCATCGCAATATGCGGTGCCGACATCGGATTGGTCTCCATAGCCGTCGCTATCGGCATCGGGGTAATAGATGTCGGCCAAAGACAAATCAACGCCGGGGTCATCGTCGTCGCGCAAGCCATTGCAGTCTTCGTCGACGTCCGCGCTATCACAAACTTCGTCGGCGCCGGGGTGAATCGCGACGTTGGCATCGTCGCAGTCGCTGTCGTCGGTCACCCACACCGCGACAGAAGTAGACGGATTGTCGCACCAAGCCGCGCCGATGTGGCTTGCATCACCGT
The DNA here is from genome assembly GCA_964502005.1 of uncultured Enterobacterales bacterium. Taxonomy (GTDB): domain Bacteria; phylum Myxococcota_A; class UBA796; order UBA796; family UBA2385; genus CAJWOS01. Next base: position 97,838 of record CAZCUX010000027.1, on the reverse strand, counting down.
AGCCGTCCCCGTCGTCGTCGGGATACCAATCGGTCTTTCCGGCCGATGCAACGCTCGAATCGTCGTCGTCCGAGAGACCGTCGCAGTCCTCGTCTACGTCGCTTCCATCGCACACTTCCGCTGCGCCTGGATTGACCGAGGCGCTGCTGTCATCGCAGTCGGTTGCGTCGAGTACGTATGCCGTCGTTGAGGTGGAGGGGTCATCGCACGCGTTGCGGCCGGTTGCAGCGGCGCTTCCATAGCCGTCTTTGTCTACGTCGGGTCTCCAGTTGGACTTTGACGAGCTGAGAGTGCTGGTGTCTGCGTCGTCCGCGAGACCATCGCAGTCTTCATCGGTATTTGCAGAGTCGCAAATTTCCGATGCTGCTGGATTGATGCTAGATTGGGTGTCGTCGCAGTCGCTTGAATTGGCAACATAGTCCGCGGTGGAGGAGGACGGGTCGTCACACGCTGCCACATGTGTGAGCGAGCCGTATCCATCTCCATCATCGTCGAGATACCAATCCGACATCGTAGAGACCAGCACGCCCGCATCGAGGTCGTCGGCCAAGCCGTTGCAGTCGTTGTCAATGTCGCGGCTGTCGCAGATTTCGGCGGCGCCAGGGTGGACTTCGCTGTCGCGGTCGTTGCAATCGGAGTCGTCCGACACCCACGCCGTTGCAACGGTAGAGGGGTCGTCGCAAGCCGCGCTGGTTGTCGCTGCGTCGCCATAGCCGTCCTGGTCGGAGTCGCGGTACCAAGTGGCGAGTGTGCTGACATCAACGGTAGCGTCGTCGTCGTCAGCGGTGCCGCTGCAGTTTTCATCGATATTGGCTGCGTCGCAGACTTCGGTGGCGCCGGGGTGAATGGTGGCGTCGCCGTCGTTGCAGTCGTCGAAGTTGGCCGCGTACCCAATTGGAAGGCTGCATCCTTCGACGGTCGCATCGCCCGTTCCGTATCCATCGGCGTCGAGGTCGACGTAAAACGTGCGTGTTGAGGTGCTGTCAACGTCGGGGTCGTCGGCGTCGATGAGTCCGTCGCAGTCGTTGTCGAGGTCGTCGCAGACTTCGGACGCTGTCGGGTAGACGGTTGCGTGTGCATCGTCGCAGTCGGTGTCGTCGGTCACCCAGCCGGTTGTCAAGCTACACGCATTCGTCTCGCTGTCGGCATTGCCATACCCGTCGCCGTCGGTGTCTTCGTAGACGACAATGCCTGTGGACCAGTCGACGTTGGGGTCCTCTTCATCCGTGAGTCCATCGCAGTTGTTGTCGCGGTTGTCGCAAACTTCGGTTGCGGTGGGCGAAATGTCTGCATCGTCGTCGTCGCAATCGGTAGCATCGGCGACGGCATCTTCAGGCTGCACGCAAGCTGCGATGGGCGCGGTGGGGTCGCCGAATCCATCGCCGTCGCGGTCGTAATACCAAGTCTCGGCATCCGCGGAGGTGGAGGGGTCGATTTGGTTGTCGCAGTTATTGTCGATACCGTCGCAAATTTCGGTGGCACCGGGGTAAACGCCGGGGTTGCCATCGTCGCAGTCGAGGTCCGCGGTGTGGCCGTCGCCGTCGGCATCCACTTCGTTGCTGTTGCCGCCGTCGCCGTTGCCATCGTCGGTGTCATCCGTTGTGCCGACGCCATCGAGCTTGATGGTGGGGTCGGTGGCCACGGAAGGGTCACAGGCAGCGGTGAGTGCGAGCAGAGCGATCCATCGCCATGCGGAAGGAAGCGGAACCATCGGACCTCCGAATGGCTGCCATTGTAGCGTACGCACAATCGATTGGTGGAGAAATGCCTAGCGGAAGTTGCAAGCGCCGCGCTATGGGTCCTTTTGGGTTCATTTCCCAATCCGGCGATTGGGCGTGTGTGCGCAGCTCCTTGCGCACGTCGCTTTTCTGGAGCATGCGCCGTAAAAACCAGGGAGGGCTCGGGCGTAAAACAACGAAGAGAGATGCGGTGAATGACCGCCCGAATACCTATCCGTGGCCCACCTTTTGCATGGGAAATGAATCGCCATTCATCGCTGTTAGAGATTGTAGACGGGAACAGACGACAAGAATGAACGATAGAGGCCAGGTATCGCGATGGATTCGCCCGTGACGATGAGGTTTGCGGACGAAATGGGCACATTCGGAATCAGGAACTTCACCTTATTGGAGGGAGACGACACCGGCAGGCCGATGGGGGATACGTCGACAATGATGCGGTCACCGGATGGACGAACGAGCTCTACATTCGCATTGATGAACGTGTTTTCGACGTTCCATGGAGACTCTCGCCAATATGGAGTCGGGTATGCCGACGTTTTGACGGTAAGGGTGACTTCTTTGTTAGAAGGGTCGATTACTTGCAACTTGATGTCACAGCCAGGACAGTTTGTTGGGATTGGCTGTGGCCACACACGGCTCTCGGCATCAGGAGAAGCGGCATACCGCGCACCGCAGTGCCCGCTATCTTGCCCCAAGGTACACGTTTCGGGGGGATTGGCGGAAAGGTCAATCGTCGTGGCCGGAGCGGCGTCCAGGGTGATGGTTCCCTGGGTGTAGGTGTCGGTACTGCAAGAAAGGTTGGCTTGTCCAGCGAGCTTGGCAGACTTGCAGATATTTACAATGTGTGCTTCTTGTACGCCGTTCCCTGAGAGCATTCGCAGGTCGGCATTGACGTTGCCACCACCGGCGGCTTTGAGTGGACCGCCTGCTTGGTACACCCAATCCATCACGGTCGGAGCTTCGGCGTTGGGCTGTGCGGCCCATGCAGCGGCTGCCGCCGCGCTGGTAATGGCGGTAGCTACGGAGGTTCCGCTCATGCGGAGCACGGGGTCCGTTGTGGTCGATGAGCCAGAGTCATATTCACGCACAACGGCGGCACCCAATGCAAGCGCGTTCAGAGCGGAGACCGCGCCTGGACGATTGGCATCGAAAGGCTTCTGGTTTCGGTCGGAACCGGAGACGGCATAGACCAACGGTGTGTTGGGTTTCCATGCCTGGGATGGTCCCATAGCGGCGCATACCGAGCCACTCGCGACGAGGGTACCTCCGGGGACGTCCTGCCATGCTGCAGGAAGCATAGCGCCGTGTTGGAGTGCTGCATCGGGAGTGGGTAGGTTGGTGCGATTGCCGGTGGCCGCAACAGGCAAAACGCCGGCACAGCGTGCCTCAATCAGCGCCGAGAGCACGAGCTTTTCGCCAGCGTCGAGGTCTTGAAATCGCGTCGCGCTCTTGATGCGCTTTTGCGATTGGAGCACCTCTTGTTTTCGCTCCGATGCTTTGGTAATACGCGTGAGCTTCTGTGTGTTGATGGGATTGGTGACACCAGCGTTCCAGCCAAGCGACAGGTTGAGGACGGTTGGCGTACTCGGATTGGCGAGATGTACCGCGGTTGCGCGATGAATGGCGTCCGCGAGGTCTGCGAGCGTTCCTGACACCCCACCGGTCGGCCCACGCTGCGTTGTGTTTGCGCTGGAATCATAGGACAAAGGCAATGCAAGCTCGTACCGAATCTCGGCGCCACACTGCGCGGGAGCAGTGCCGATGCCACACAACGACTGGTGGATGAGGTCCGCGATGCTGTGTCCATGGATAGACAGCGAATGTGGCGCGTTGGTGGGGACATAAGGTCCGGTAGGTTCGGTGTCCGCGACAATTACCCGGACCTTCTTCGCCGACATACTTGCGAGCGGCGCGGGGTCCGTGCCTGCCAAAACGCGCGTTGCTTCGATGGCATCAAGCGATTCGAGTGAGGTTGACGGCGGGAGCCCCAAGGAGACGGCGGTGGGGAGTGCCATCGCGAGCTCTACGCCTTGCTTCGTCGCCCATTGGTCCAAGGCGGTGACCCAATCCGTGTCGAGCTGCAGTGCGCGCTCGCTCTTGAGCTGCATGACGCAATACCGTTCGAGCTGCGTGTCTGCGTTGGTGGACTTGCTCGTCTTTGTTGATACCACCGGACGGATGGACAGGTCCTTGGATGTCATTCCCGCGGGCATTGTGTTGCAAATGTTGGCTGCGTCTCTCGCGGTTCGTGTGGCGTTCTTTTGGCTCGGGTGTTGTGTTGGCACGTGCACAATGATGGTGCCGTCCCACAGTGCAGACCGACTTTCGCCACCTTTGGCGCTTTGCGCGCTCGCATTGCTCCAACACGACATAGCAACCATCGGCAAAAACATAAGTAAAATGGGCGCATTGCGTTGCAGCATAGTGGACTCCTGTGCGTACCAGTTCAAAGAATTCAAGGCGAGAACATCTGGAAGGACCACCAGCGGCTCTGTGGATTTTGCTGATGTGCAGCCCGCAGACCGGCCAGGTAGGCGTCGTTCGGCTGGCTTCCGTTGGCGAGACTTTCGGCCCATGCGATGCCAAATGCGCTCCCCAATCTGTCGGAAACCGGGGCATCAGCGGCGACAACGACGTCACTACCGGCAATTAGAAACGCCTGGGCAAGCCCCAGTCGCTCGGCGGCGCCCGCTTGGGTGCGGGACGAGTCACAGGCCGTCATGGTGACAACCCGTGGCGCCCGTTGCAGCGTCAAGACTTGCCAAGTGTAAAGGTAGTCGGTACCGGAAAGGCGAAATGCGCTGTCCCAGCCGTCGGCGGAGAACGATGCGTGCCCTGCCAAGTGGAGAAAATCGACGCCTTCGTTGAGGGCCGAAGCGACGGCAGGCAAGGTTGCGTCGCTTCGTGCGATGAGGCGTGCGGGCCCCAGGGTGGACAAAGCGGCCGCAACTGCCTCCCCCTCTTCGCGCGCATGGACGAGGTCGCCGCGCGGGTCTGCGATGACGATGCTCTTGCGGACACCTTGAAGGCTGGTTTGGCTTTGATTGCGGATTTCCAAACTAGTGCGCAATACACGCTGGAGTCCCAAAGGTTCCCCCCGCCACAACACGCGGGAGAGGTTGGCTTCGCGTGCTTGCCGGGTGGGCAAGAGCGTGATGACCGCGGCCCGCGCAATGTCATTGTCCAACAATGATAGCACGGCTGGTCCCCATTCGTCAACACCTTCTTCGAATGCGACGGAAAAGCTCCGAAGATGCTCCTGTCCATATTGGCTGCGAACCACCAATTGTCCATTTTCTTCGGCCAAGAACACGAGCAGTTCGTCTGGGTCGGGTGAGCGAAGGGGAGCATCGTGGCGCAAGCCGGAGGTACGAATCGCCTGTTCAATCCGCTGTTGTGTGTTTTGGTTGAGGGATGGCGAGCCCGCATCAACGGGCCTCCGCAGCATTCCGGTGTCACTCGACAGTGGCGCGCCGGTGTCTGCGATGATGGTCGCTTCTTGCCGAACCGTCGACCACGGCAGCTCGTCGACGGAACCTACCGCGGCGATAAGGTCGGAGCGTTGGAGGTCAAAGAGCACCGCTCGCCGGTGTCGGCGGAGAACCTCCCATGCCTCTTCGTTGCGGCCAGCCTGCTCCAACAGGTTTGCCATCAACAGGACGTTCTCCACAAGGTCGTCCACCACAGCGCCTCGTCCATGAATCAAGGGTGCGTGGGCTGCATATGCGGGGATTCGCTCCTCGACGTTTTCCAACAATTGCAATGCTTGCTCGGTCTCGTCGCGCGCGATGTGCGCCCGCGCAGCGAGCCCGAACGCGCGCCAGATGGGTCGTTCGATGCTCTCTGTGTTGAGCAGTGGAGCCAATATTTGCAGCGCTTCTTCGGTGCGTTGGTGTTGGAGGTGCCACTCCGCGAGAACCAACCGGAGCCACTGGAGAGAGTCGGGGTCGGGTGCTGTGTCCGTTGGCATTGCGAGCAGAATCGAATCGGCGCCTTCGCGGTTGCCATTTTGCAAAAACAACGCTGCGCGGTTGACTTGGATATGCCAACGATAGTCATCTGGACTGCGACACAATGCGGCAAACGATTCGGCTTTCGTGAGGTCGGAGAGCAAAGGTGTAGGGTCTTCCTTCGCTTGGTAGCCAACCCAAGCTCGTGCGGTGAGCGCCATTCCAAGTGTGCAGCTTTGGCCATTTGGTGCGCGTTCTTGGGCCTGTTGCACCGTTTCGTTTGCAAGCGCGACCGCTTCAACGGAGCGTCCGGCGTTTAGTAAGTTGGATATCTGTTGGAGGCGAACCTCGGTTTCCCACGCGCCCTCATCATCGCGCTCCAAGATTGCGGCAATGGTGGCGGCGGTGTCCAACAGCCTCTCCGCGTCACCCAGATTTCCGATTTCGGCTGCGGTGCGGCCATGGCGTTCGAGCCACAAATAGCGAGCTTCAAGTGCATGCGCGGAAGGGGCCCACGGAATTTCTTCGGCAGTTGGGGTGTCCTGCGCCAGGTGGTCACGAAACGCGAGGTCCCAGCCGACGCGCAGTGAATCCTGCCGTTCGGCGTGAAGGTGAATCGCCTGTTGAATGGTGTCCATCGGGTTTTCGGTGGAAGCACACCGTGCGAGGCCAGACGCATAGAACGCACGAAGGTCGAGGTCGTCGCCGGGTTCAAACGGTGCGCATTGGGCACCCGCGCGCAGAGCATTCAGCCATGGGCCGCCGTGGGTGCGCACGCGCACACGCACTTCGGGACCTGCATTGGTGGCGGGTATGACGAGGTCTGTGTCCTTGTCGACCGAGAACGTCCAGCGGGTGCCGCCTGCAAACGCTTCTGGCGTTGCAGCAGCGCCACTTGGCCGTGCGGAAGGCAGTCCATCGCGAACCCACACCACGATACGTTCAGGCCCCGCTGTCACACATTCCCTTGTGTTGACCAAGCTCAAGCAGCCACCGACGCCCCAGCCTTCGTCGCCTGTTGGCTCGATGGCGCATCCGATGGCAAATGCGCCTACAAGCAACGTTGGTTTCACGGCGCGATTCCAATGTCCATCGACGAATGGACCACGCCTACATGGGCCGACGGCGTGGGTGGGTGCTCGTGCGTGAGGTCATCCCCCACGAAAGTAAGCACATCCCAGCGGCCGGGAGAGAAGGTGTCGTCGATGTTGATAAAGACATGCAGGCTGTCAGCGATCTGCCTCTGCTTGTGGGGAACCTCGACAAACTCGGATTGTTCGCTTGGACGGACAAATATTCGAACAGATGGGGCTTCGAGCCTTGCCTCGGATCCGGCGGACAGCACCAGCTCTGCTTCGTTGCCCACGACAAATCGACCAAGAGTAGCGTCTATTCCTCGTTCTTCGGCGACGCCGTTTCCCCACTGCGCGGTATAGTCGGGAGCCGGTTGCGCGCGCGAGAAGAAGAGCGCAGAAGCCGCCACTACAGCGGCAAGGCCGCCAATTCCTTTGCTTGACCCAATCCATCGTTGGAACGACGACCATCGGGACCGGGATTCGGAGGCGCTGCGAATGGCGTTGGCCAGCAGCTCATCGGGGTCGTGGGTGGGGTCGAGCAGTGCTTGGCTGTCGCTCCAAATGGCCGGCGCTCCCGAGACGGATTGCGCAACCTTGTCGTCGAACAACGCATGAAGGAGCACTTGCTCGTCGGCGTCTATGGCCAGCGAGTCCCAGTCTTCTTCGGCGGGCTGATAGCTCCCTTGCAGCGCTTGGGCCGACGTAAGCGGGTGGTCGGCGTGCGGGTCGGGTGTCCAACTCGTTTGGGTATCCGGGATTCTACCATCGTTTCGGTCTTTCATTGTGAATTCCCCCCATGGATAAGGTTTTCGGCTTCTTCGAGAGTTTTGCAAATCACCGACTCGACGACCTGGAGTTCGGCGACCAGCTGCTGCACTGACTTTTTGTCTACGACGACGGCCAAATAGACAAATTGTACATTCGGTGGCATGTCTCGAATAATGCGCATTCTCTGGCGCGCTTGGCTGAAGAGCTGGCGAACACGTTGCAGTGAAATGTTCAGTTGGTTTGCAATTTCATCAAACCCAAGTTCACGTTGGATTCGCAGGACCAGAACTTCTCGCTGGCGTGGTGTAAGGGCCATCAAGAAGCGGGATGAATGGGCCAATGCAACGCGCACCGACGCTTGTTGCTGGCTATCGGGTCCGTTTGACGCAATATCGGGAACCGTGTCGGTAAACTCGATGGGATTTCGTTGGTTTCGACGCCAATGGTCGCGTACACGAAACCATGCCTCTTGCACCAGCAAGCCTGGCATGGAAATATTTGCGATTTGTCCGTTCCTGGCCTTCGAAATCAGTCGAATCCAGACTTCTTGCGCAAGCTCCAGCGCGAGTTGGCGAGGAACGCGATGGGACAAAAAGACGCCAATGACCGTGGTGTTATACAGCGCATACAGCACGTCCCACGCTTCTTTGGAGCCCTCCGCCGCCTCCCGGACCACAGACTCATCGCACAACCGCCCACTGGCGCGGGGAAAACCAACGACGGGAATCGACGGTTCACGATGTGCATCGTGAGGCATGGGGTGAACCGCCAGATGACTGGGGCGAACATGGGCAATCATGCCCACACAACGATGGGCACTCGAAACCATACCGGGTGATCTCGAAAAATTCTACCAACACATCAACAAATCGGCGAGAACCACCACGATTCGTTCCATGTCGTCCACCGCCGCCCTTCGTTGAAATTTCCTTGGGGGGGGCGGCACCTTCGAAATGAAAAGACGCCAGAACGGTCTCCGTCCGGGCGTCGTGGTCTCTTGGGACACGGTTGCGTCAACCAGCGTTCGCCTTTCTCCCAAGGTGCGAGACGTTGGGTGGGAAAAATACCACGCAGCGTGCAACGGTACCGCCGCTCGGGTGCCCGCGGTGTAGGGCAGCGTGGGTAGAGGCGGTTTGTGGTTTGCGAAACTAACGAGGAATCTTGAGCTTCATGCCTGGATGAAGTGCCTTCTCGGTAGGAAGCACATCTTTGTTGGAGTCGAGAATCTTCTTCCACTCACTCGACTTGCCGTAGTACTTCCGCGAGATGTGACCGAGCGTTTCGCCCTTCTGCACGGTGTGTACCACCACGCCTGCCGGCGCTGCGGGAGCCGGTGCAGGAGCGGCAGCGGGCTTGGGCGCCACCGCTGCGGCTGCGGGAGCCGGTGCAGGAGCGGCAGCGGCGGGAGCTGCATTGGCGGGAATTTCGGCGGGCGGAGGCAACGCAGCCTCCGACTCCACGACTTCCGGCACTCCGTCGAGCGCATCCGTAGAAGCGGTGCGGCCACCAAAGAGCATTGCCGCCAGCAGGAGCGCCGTGGCGCTTCCGGCGACGACCGCCGTGGCGCTACTCCACACTTTGACTCGCCGCTCCAGGTCTTCGATTTGCTGCTCCAACACGGCGCTCTCACTGCGCAGTCGACGTGCTTCTTGCCGAAGACTGCGCACCTCTCCGCGCTCGCGGGACTCTACACGCGCCCGCTGAGACTCGACGTTCTGGACCTTTTGCCGCAGCTCGCGCTCAACCTCGTCGCGAAGGCCCTTCGGGAGCCGTGCTCCTTTGGCCGCAGCGGCGTCGAGCTGCGTGAGGGCCTCTTGCCACTGACCGCGCATCGCAAGGACCTTTCCCAACAACAACGCGGCGTCGGCATCCGAGGGGTCGAGCACGAGGAGCATCCGCAATCGTTCGGATGCGGGCGCCAAGCGACCCTCACGGGCCAGTTCGAGGGCTTCATCGAACAGCGAAGTGGGGACATCCACTCCCGAGTCGTGAAGAACCTGGGCGATGTGCTCGGCAGCACCCGAGCCGCCCGATCCGCGGGGAGTCTCATCAAATGCAAGAACGGTGGCGTGGGACATAGCGGGGTTCCCGTGTGCGGGGGGCATGCAGGAGGGCGGAGGACCCGGCATCGAACGTTCTTCCCGAGATTCGGGGTGCGCGGGGGTTGCGCAGAACACACAGCGGTAGACGCTGTGTTCGAAGCGGGTGCGGGGTGAAGGGGTGCCAAGGCTGGCGTCTGTATTGACATAGCAAGACGCGATCGGTGCGTCTACCTGAAGGTTGGGGAATTCACGCGCGATTTGGTCAAGAACACCCATCAATACGGAAGAATCGAAATACTACATGCGCGCAGCGTACGCAGACCGCGGGAGCACGGAGGGGCGGCGCTCCTATCGTCTTCGGAGCGCCATCTCGCAGGAGAACGACCCTGCTGTGACAGTTTGTCATGGATTTTGACATTCTGTCATGACAGCGAGGGTCTGCCCCGTGTTTCACGGGGAACATTGTCGCTTTCACCAGACCTTCGGGATGAGCGACCCTTTGGCGCGCGGCCTATGCCCCAAAGGCAGCCGTATAGAGCGCCTTTGCGAACGCCTCCGGTGCCTCTACCTGCGGGTAATGGCCCACCGCGTCGAGGACCGTCAACGTAGCGCCCGGAATTTGCTGCAAGACCGTCCAGCGCAGAAGGTCGGGCGTAAGAGGCTGCTCGCGTTCTCCCGACAGTACCCGGACGGGAATCCGAAGGCGGACCAAGTCATCCGCGAAGTTGGCCAGCCGCCATGCATCGAGACCATCCACAAATGCACGGTCCGTGATGGTCGCCGATGCTTCGACGAGGCTCCGGAGCACCGCGGGGGAAACCTCTGGCTGCATCATGCTTTCCAGAATGTGCTGCATACCCGCTTGGGTGCCCGCCATGCCACGATAGGCGGCGACCGCTTCGTCGGGAAGCGGAACCCCCGATGCGGGAACGGGACTGACCAACACCAAACGCGTGAGCCGTTCGCCGAGGAGCAGAGCCGTGGCCATCGCGATGGTTCCGCCCATACTGTGGCCAACCAGCACCACATCGCCCTCTTGCTGTTCGACCACCGCTGCGACTGCGGCTGCCCAACCGCGGATGGAGTACCCCCCATCCGGCTTGCTACTCCAACCGACGCCAGGAAGGTCAATGGCGACCAGACGGACATCGTCGGGTGGGTCGAGCAAGAAGAGGGAATCCCACACCCTTCGTGTGGTGCCCCATCCGTGAACCAGTACGAGCGTCGTGCGGCCGTTCCCGCGCACTTCGGCGTGAACGCGTACGGAGCCACCCATTTCATTTACGTTGACAGAGTAGTCCATCTGAAGTCCCGAAAAGCCGCTGGTAACAAATGCTCCAGCGGAGTTCCAACGAAAAGTTTGAATGGAATTTTGGGCCTGCTCGTGCGAATGATGACACCGGAAGGGTGGATGTTTTCACGTTCCAGGGGCACTTCTGGCAGGTGGATTGAAAAATTCTACCTGCAGGAGAGCCAAGCGAAAAGGTTCCCGCCGCCCGCGTTCTATCCTGTGACCGTTGGACTTTTGTTCGGATTTCACTGGTGAAAACTTCAGCTTCTATGTAGGTAGAGAACGGGTTCCGTGTGTCGAAGGGGTTGTCCCGGGGCATATTCGTCTGAAACGGTCGCTGGATCCGATTACGATGGACATTGATACACCTCCGGGTTCCCCTCCGAACCTCTCATTTGTTCGTGAACTGCGGTATTGTGCGACGCAAGGCGTGCCGGAGGTGTGGGACGCCTTTCGCCTTTGGAGCGGGGCAGCGGCAGTGGGGCTCCACGATTCCCCTCCGGGTGCGCACGTCTGCGCCAATGGCGTATGGGTACATCAGAGCGACCGCTCCGCAGACCAGCTCGAAGCAGTCGTAGAAATCGTCCTGCTGGCTGTAGAGAGCGCCGAAAGCCATGCCCGCTATCGTGCGTTGTTGGACGCGGGATTTGAGGGGGTCTGCTTACACGAAAAGGGCACCTTGTTTGAGGTGAACCAAGCGCTCGCGGACCTATACGGCTATTCTCGTGAAGAGATGCTCGGGATGCATGTTTCGGCGTTGGCTGCACCGGAAATCCTGCCCCGCATTGCGACCGTTATGGCATCCGGTTGGACCAGCACATATGAAACGCTCGCTGTACGAAAGAATGGCGACCGAATTCCGCTCGAGGCGCGGGGCAAAGAGGCCACTTGGCAAGGTCGCCCCGTGCGTGTGGCCGCGTTTCGTGACCTCCGCGAGCGAAAGGCCGCAGAAGCAGACCTCGTGGCGGCGCGGGAAGCAGCCGAGGCGGCCTCCCGCACCAAATCGCGCTTTTTGGCGAACATGAGCCACGAGCTTCGCACGCCCATGAACGGTGTGCTCGGAATGATTGACCTCCTCTTGCGCGACAGCCTGAGTCCACAACAAACCTATCGGGCGACCGTCGCCAAGGACTCCGCATCGCATCTTTTGGAGCTTCTCAACGACATCATCGACATCTCCCAAGTCGAAGAGGGCAGGCTGGTCCTGCGACCCGAAGAAACGGCCATCAAGCCGTTGCTGCGGAGTGCGCTGGCTGCCGTGGAGGCGATGGCCCACGAGCGGGGAATCGAGCTCTCCTTGCACATGGACATGGACACTCCTGCAATGTGGGTGCTCGACCCACTCCGGCTTCGGCAGGTTTTGGTCAACCTGCTTGGAAACGCGGCCCGCCATACGTGGGTGGGTGGAATCTCCGTCGATGTGGTTCACAATGGCGACCACCTCAACTTTGTGGTCAAAGACACCGGCGAGGGGATGACATCTGATGCATTGGCTGGCTTGTTTGACCGCTTTTCAAGTGGCAATCGGCGACGAAATGCGCCCGGTGGCCTTGGGCTCTCGATTAGCCAGGAACTGGTGCGGATGATGGGTGGCGAGATTTCGGTCGAGAGCGCGCTTGGAACGGGCACTACATTTTGTTTTGGCATTCGTGCAACACCCGTGGCCTTGGTTCTTCCCGAGGAACCGCTGCGCATCGCGATTGTGCACGCCGACGCCATCGAGCGTGAACGAATCTCGGATTGTTTGGTTCGACGGGGCGTTCGTGTGATGACGCAACGGGCGGTCGGACCGTCCCTTGAAGCCGTCTTGGGGAAGTTTGAGCCCCAGCTTGTATATGTTGGCCAGGGCGAAGCACCCGACGTCCCGTTTTCGCTGGCAGTCGCGCCGAATGTTGTGGCGCCGTCGACCGCTACTGTCATGGATGCGCCGTTTCTTGTAGACGACCTTGTGCTCGTGGCGATTCAAGGTTGTCAGCCTCCTGCTCCGTTGGTGGGGGAGTTCCGGCAGTTGCGGGTATTGGTTGCCGAAGACAATCCCGTCAATCAGCTCGTTATCGAGGCGCTTCTCCAACGGATTGGACATACGGTTGTGTTGGTCGAAAACGGAGAAGAGGCCGTGCAACATTGTGTTGGGACCTCGTACGACCTCATCTTGATGGACATTCAAATGCCCGTCATGGACGGACTTGAGGCCACTGCGATGCTCCGCCGAAAGGGCTATACCGGACCTATCGTCGCGCTCACTGCCCATGCTCTCACCGAAGACCTGCGAGCGTCTGTAGAGAGCGGCATGACGGGCTTTTTGACCAAGCCTGTATCCGTTGACCAGCTGGTAGAACTGCTGCGTTCTATCGGTGGGTGAGTATTATGTTGGTGGTTTGTGGTCCTATGTTAGCCAGCCAAGAGCCGCCACAGCAACAATGCGATACATAGACCCACAACAACGCGCACGCCCATCGGCGTGGGTGCGCGAATCTGTTGGGTCTGGGCGACGACTTCACGGTACTGGGGGGAGAACAAGACCTCGCCATGTGCGGATGTCAGCGCCCAGAAGACATACCCACCCATCAGCGTGCCCAGCGGAAAGACAGGCAGCCAAAGCAAGCTTGTCCAACGGGACAACCTCCGACAGCAGCGCAAACGCAAGAGCATGCCCCACAACAGCGTGAGTCCGCCCACCAACAGGCCCAAAAGACCGCCTATCGCGCCGCCTTCTACAACAAGGGGGAGCACGGAACCGAGGACCATCAGGCCCCCCAAGAGCATCGTCAAGCCGCCAATCGAGTTGAGGTTGCTCTCCACCACAATGTGTTGGGTGCGCAACACTTGCGCTGCGGTGTCGACCGGCGTGAGGTTTGCAGACGTGGGGGCAGAGTACGGATTGTGCAGGCAGGTCTCCTCCGGTGCCCGTTTGGCGCGCCATTTCGCTACTATACACGATTTACGGGGTCGCCGCGTGTCGCTCCAAACAGACCCAGAGCAGGATTTTGGACGCTGCGACTTGGCGAAGCCGCGTTTGGGACACAAGGAAAGGGCGTACCCCAAGCCCGGGAGGCCCCGTGTTCCGCAACAGTCCTTCTTCTCTTCGTGACGAGCTTGCGCTTCAGGCTTGGCTTGCCCGCGCTGAGCTGCGGCAGCCGTCCCTTCATTCGGAGGTGAGCGCCCTCGCGTGGTTGCGCGATGAACTCCGCCTACAGGCCCATCTGGGACACATGGAAGCCATGGCGGAGTTGGACGCTCTTGATTCCCATTGGGTTCACTTGCAGCAGCGTCTCGGTGTTCTTTCGGAGCCCAAGATCGAAGATGTAGCCGAGGTGCTCCGACACATCCGCACCGGCTACGAGCAGCTTCGTGCGCGATTCCAGCGATAGACCCCGCGCGTAAAAACGGGGCAACGGCGCCGCCCGAGGAATCGTTCAGCGGGGTGCACCAATGGGCAGCAAACGCAATCGTTCGTTGGTGTCGGATTTGCCCAGCAGAACCCTACGGCGGCGCTCACCCAACGAGATAGGGGGTCCAAAGGCTTGTCCTCGGCCTCCCTGTCGGCGTTCGCCGTCACCCATACGCACGGAGGCCGGATGGCTTTGGTTTCAGTAGGCGACGTTTCCTTGTATGTCGAAGAACGAGGTGCAGGGCAGGAAACGGTGGTCTTTTCGCATTCTTATTTGGCGGACCACCGGCATTTTGCGCCGCAAATCGAGCGCTTGTCCCAGACGTACCGCGTGCTGGCCTACGACCATCGCGACCACGGACAAAGCGGAAAGGCCCGTGGTCCTTACGACCTTCAGCGCTTGGTTGACGATGGCATCGCGGTCCTGGAGACGCTTGGCGGTGGGCCTTGCCATTGGGTTGGCTTGTCTACCGGTGGATTTGTGGGGATGCGTATCGCGCTCCAACGTCCCGACTTGCTGAAACGACTCGTGCTGATGGATACTTCGGCACAAGCAGAGCCACGCCGCAACCGCTTTCGCTACGAAGGCATGTTCTTGATGCTGCGGCTGCTTGGATTTGGTCCGGTCGCAAAGCCAACGATGGACCTCATGTTTGCCCGCGGTACCCTCGAAAATCCGCAGCTTGCGCCGATGGTCGACGAGTGGCGCCAACGCATCACAAGCGGAGACCCCGCTGCGATTGTGCGGTTCGGTCGTGCCATTTTTTCACGGGATGACATCTTGTCACGACTGAATGACATTCAGTCACAGACGCTCGTCGTGGTCGGCGCCGACGACCGCGCGACCCCGCCCGGCTATGCTCGCCGGATTGCCGCAGCGATTCCGTCCGCGCGTCTTTCGGTCGTAGACGGCGCAGGTCACCTCAGCACACTTGAACAGCCGGATGTCATCAACGAGCTGCTGCTGGACTTTTTGGCAGCCAGGGAACCCGCTTCGTTTGCATGAGGTCGATTCTACATTTGGCGCTTCAGTTTTGCGGCTTCCACGGCCCACTCGACGGTTCCGGGAACACGAGGAAGCGCCGCCCCAAAAAGTTGACCGCGAGCGCGGCGAAGGTGCCGCCAATCTTTGCGAGCCACTCGCTCGCACCTGTTCCGACAAACAATGCTGTGCCTCCCATGTCGACCACCGAGCCAATGGCAACGACGAGAATGTAGAGAAGTAGCTCTTTGCGGGCATCCCAGCGGGCTTGGTGCCGGAAGAGCAACCACACACACAGACCATAGTTGAGGGCAGCCGCGAGTACAAATGCAAGGGGCGCCGCCGACCACAATGGAACCGCACCTTCCCGAAACGCCGTAAATAAGGCGAGGTTCGCGATAGCAGAGATGCCGCCAATCACAAGATAAAACAGGAATTGAATAGGGAGCGGTGCGCGATGGGCGTTGTATCGGAAGATGCAATATAGCGCGCGAAAGCCGTCGCGGACGCCGATTTTTTTGCCTTCTTCGTAGGTGCGGCCATAGTACGAAATGCCCATTTCGTAGATGCGCACACGCATGGCAGCAATTTTGGCGACCACCTCCGGCTCAAAGCCAAAACGCTCTTCTTCTATTTGTACCTGCTGGATGATGTCCCGCCGGAACACCTTGTAGCAGGTCTCCATGTCGGTCAGGTTGAGGTCGGTGAACATGTTGGACAGCAGCGTCAAAAACATGTTTCCCATCTGGTGCCAGAAAAACAGCACGCGATGGGGGCCGCCGGTCATAAACCGGGAGCCGAAAACGACGTCCGCTACGCCTTCGCGCAAGGGCCCCAAGAGACGTACGAGGTCTCTCGGGTCGTACTCTAAATCTGCGTCGTGGATGGCGACGAAGTCGCCGGTCGCATGCGCGATGCCCGTTCGCAGTGCAGCCCCTTTTCCTTGGTTCAACGGATGATGGAGAACACGCACCGCAGCGTGTTGCGCGGCAAGTTCTTGTGCGATGCGGGGGCTGTCGTCGGTCGACGCATCGTTGACGAGGATGACCTCCAATGTCACCTGTTCATCGGCAATTGCGAGCACGCGCCCGATGCTTTGGCGGAGGGTTCGGGCTTCATTATAGAACGGCGTGACAACCGTAAGAAGTGGCATCTCCGTTCCTTCGGCAACGGGCTTGCCGCGCTAACCTTTGGAGGATGACTTCTGCACCCTCCGATCGCACCTCGCACCTCGCGCTGGCACTGGTTCTTGCCCTCGGGTTCTCGATGCCCTTGTGGATAGGCCTTCGCTACGGCGGTCTCGACCACAGCCTCGTGTTGCTGGGCATGCAGTGCGCGTTGCGCGATGGCGATGGACTCTCCCTCGATGCATCGCTGGGCGGCGGGGGCCCCTTGCTGGCTGAGCCACAATCGGGTGTCTTTTATCCGGTGACTTGGCTTCTTTGGCCCATCTCCGACCCTGAGCTCGCGGCAAGCCTTTGGAGCGTGCTGCACCTCGCGTTGGCGGGGTGGAGCGCCGCGCGTTTGGGTGCCGCGGTGGGCCTCCCGCGCGCCTCCTCGACGGCGCTTGGCGCGCTGCACGCGCTATCGGGCACCGTGCTCAACTTGGTGCTCCACGGCGCCTATCTCGCCGGAGCGGCATGGATGCCATTGGCGTGGGCGGGCGCGATTCATCTTTCGTCGTCCCACGGACGGCGCGGCGCGGCGTTGGTTGCAGGCGCTCTCGGCCTGTTGTTGTTGGCCGGGGAGCTGCAAGGATTCGCGATTACGGCGGTCATGTGTGGGGCAGAGGTGTTGCGCACGCGAACTTGGCGCACCGCCGGTGGTCCCCTCACGTTGGCCGTCGGTGCGGGTTTGTTGCTCGGAATGGCCCAGTGGTTCCCAACATTTGGAATTCGGGACGCAATTGCCCGCAGCGGAGGGCTCGCGCTCGAACAGCAACAGCTTTGGTCGCTTGGCTTGCCCGAAGCGTTCGCGATGGTGTGGCCGGGTATCGTCACGGAGCGGTTCTCTTCGGGGGCCACTCTCTTCCATCTTTGGTTTGGTTCGGCAGACGTGCGCGTTCCTTGGAACCCAACGCCGTATGTGGGGTTGACAGCGCTCTTGCTCGGCTTGGCGGCCGTTCGTGACCAGCGTTTTCGCTGGTGGGGCATCGTGTCGGCTGGATTGTTGCTCGTTGCCTTGGGCGAAAATACCCCTGTCTACGCGTGGTTAGAGACGCTTGTGCCTCCCATCGGCTTGTTTCGGTATCCAGCGAAGTACATTGCACCCGCTAGCATTGCATTGTTGACGGGAACGGTCCTGACGCTCCAGTCCTATTCCCGTTTTTCCGGCCGTGTGCTCTTGGTGGGCATCGTCGGAAGCGCCCTCGTATTGCTGGGGGTCGCACTGAATGGGGATTCATTGCAAGCATCGGCAGATTCCTTTTCCTTTGGGGTCCATACCCTCCCCGGAGTGCGACCCGAACCCGCTTCCCTGCTTCTTTCCCGCGGCATGATGGCCACTGCGTTCGCCGCTCTGCTGTTGGCGGTTTGGCGAACGCGGCCGTTGTGGGCGCCTTGGGTATTGGTGGCCGAGTTCGCCGTGGCGACATCTTCCCATATTGGCGTAATAGAGCCGATTCTCGACTTTGATATTCCCCGCGTCGCGTTGGGGGACGCCTCCCACATTGTATTGTGTACAGATCCGCGGCTCGCTTCGGGGCGTTTGGACGAGCCCGAGCGCGATTGGGGCTTGTATGGCGTCACGCTCGTGCAGCGTCTCCAGCACAAAGCGAACCTGCAACAATGTGGGGGCCCCGCCGTTCCTCAGCATTACCTTTCGAGCGCACAAGCGCCCACTGTCGGTTTGTGGCATACCCACCTTTCCAACCCGGAGACCCAGCGCACTGCGGCCATTGCATTGGGTTGCACACACCTTGCGACCACCGAACCGATTGCCGGGCAACGTATCGACGACGGAACGCCTCCTGGGATCGCGCCATCGGTCGTGGTGCTCGACGACAGTGCGCTGTCCGTGCAAGGCGTCCCTTCGCCGAGGGTGTTCCCGAGCGCAAATGAAGCCGTTGCCGCCGCCCTCGCCGCCCCGTCTTCGTCCCACCTGCGCGCCGCTCTCGACGACCCATCGGCGGTGGCGCCAAGCACCTTGCCCGCGTCCGCCGGCACAGCGACCGTGCGCCAGGACTCCTTGACCGACCTTGAGGTCGATGTCTCCGCTGCCGGCGTTTATGTCGTTCGTCGCCCGTGGTGGCCTGGCTGGCGCGCAGAGATGGATGGTCAACCACTTCCCGTCGTTCGGTCGGCGGGCGTACAGCTCGCGGTCGTTGCGCCAGGGCCGGGAAGGTTGCGGCTGCGCTATGAACCGCCGGGCGTGGCGGCTGGTTTGCTGCTCGCGCTATTGGGAGGCATCGGAACTGTGTTGTTGGGCGTGCGGTCCCGGCGTCTGGGAGATAGCTAACGCGTATGCATCGCTTCCTTGTCGTTCTGTTGTTGGGTGCTGGTCCACGGGCGTTGGCCCAGGACCCTCCTGTGGCCGCGTCTTCCGTCTTGGATGAGGCCACGCGGGCCACGTGGATGGTCCGCATCGCGCGTATGGAAGGGGCCAGTGTCGATGTCGAAGAAGCGGCGCGGGCGGTGGCCCAGGCCGCACGCGGAATCGCGGCATCCGGCGAAGCGCGCGATGTAGCGGTGCTCTCCGGCAGTGCCGCCGAGCTTCGGCGAAAGGTCATCTCGGCTACGCTTGCGGCACAGGTCCTCACCGAACCATGAGCCCCGCGGGCCGGTTTCCAAGTGGCCCGGTACGCGCCCAAGAACTCGCGGAGAGGGTCGGCGGACACGGCGTAGGACTTGGGGATGTCGTGCTCTACGGCGTCGCGCCCTTGGGAGAAGGGGGCCCGGACGACCTCGTCTGGTGTGCAGGGAGGGTCCCCCCATCGTGTTCCGCTGGTGTCATTTTGTCACAACCGGTGACAGATTGTCAGTATTTGGACACGCCGCGCATCGAGGTCAAAGACCCCTTGCGTGCGTTCGCGCTCGTGTTGCGAACGTACTTCCCGGAGGCCCATCCCGTCGGTGTTCACCCCACTGCTGTCGTCGAGCCATCTGCGCGCTTGGGAAAAAACGTCGTGATTGGCGCGTTTGCTTATGTTGGCCATGACGTCGAGATTGGCGATGAAACGGTCGTCTTCCCCCATGTCACCCTCTACCCGCACACCCAAATCGGCCGCCGATGCCGGATTCATGCGGGGTCGGTCTTGGGCGCGGACGGATTTCGGTATGTCCCAGGGCCCGCCGGACTCGAAAAGGTTCCGCAGATTGGACGTGTCGTCCTCGAAGATGACGTCGAGGTAGGAGCAAACACCTGCATCGACCGCGCGGGGCTTGGGGAGACCCGTATCGGCCAAGGCGCCAAAATCGACAACTTGGTGCAAGTGGGTCACAACTGCGTCGTCGGCTCCCACGCGGTCCTCGCCGGGCAAGTGGGACTGGCTGGCTCCGTAACCATCGGCAGCGGCGCGATGCTGGGCGGACAAGCGGGCGTCGCCGACCACCGAAGGGTAGGACATCGGGCGCGGGTAGGGGCACAAAGCGGTGTGGCCCGTGATGTAGGAGACGGGGAGGTTGTCTTGGGTTCGCCGGCGTTGCCGATTCGCTTGGCGCGTCGCTGGATTGCGAAGTGGCGCCGGGGCATCGATTGACCCTCCCGGTTGTGCCCGGAAACCGGGTACATTGCGGGCAATGCACACCACGCTTCACCGTCGCCAAGTTCTACGCGGGCTTGCCGGCGTCTCTGTTCTCCCGTTCCTGCCCACTGCGAGCCGCGCGGAGGGAGGTCGTCCCAACGTTCTGTTCATCGCTATCGACGATTTGAACGACTGGTCGGGCATCCTCGGCGGGCATCCCCAAGCCAAAACGCCGCATTTGGATGCACTCGCTGCGCGTGGGCGCTCCTTCACGCAGGCCCATGCGGCGGCCCCGGCATGCAATCCGTCGCGCACCTCTGTGTTGACAGGTGTGGCGCCGTATCGGTCGGGTGTCTATTCCAACGACGCCGCCTGGTGGCAAGCCGTCGGGGATGTTTCCACCCTGCCTGCGCTGTTTCGCGCCCATGGCTACCGCACGCTTGGCGCGGGCAAGGTGTTCCATTTTGGCGACCCCGGCGCGTGGGACGACCATCTGGGCGACACCTGTGTGCGTATGTCGGTCGACGAGGGGGGGCGTCCCAAGCCCGCCGATGCAGGAAGTGTCGGAGAGCTGCATTGGGGGCCATCTCGCAGCAACGAAGAGGGCATCCATCCCGACGAGCGGGTCGCGGCTTGGGTCGCGCGGCAGCTCGGGAGACCGGGCGAAGCGCCGTTCTTTTTGGCGTGCGGCTTCCACAAACCACATTTGCCGTGGTTTACGCCCCAACGGTTTTTTGATGCGATGGACCTACCGTCGGTGAAGGTGCCCAACGTCCCCAAAGATGAAATGGATGACATCCCCAAAGTAGGTGTGCGCCTTGCGCATCTGGATGTCCACAAAGAAGTGGTGAAGAGCGACCAGTGGCAGGCCGCTGTGCGGGGCTACCTCGCGGCGTTGTCGTTTGCAGACGAGATGTTGGGGCGGGTGATAGCGGCGCTCGACACCTCCCCCGCACGCGACAACACGCTGGTGGTGCTGTGGTCTGACCACGGTTGGTCCCTCGGCGAGAAGTTCCACTGGAAGAAGTTTGCATTGTGGGAAGAGTGTACGCGTGTACCTTTCATCATCGCGGGCCCCGGCATTTCGCCCGGAGCCTCGGGCCGCGTCGTTTGTCTGACAGACATCTATCCAACCCTCGCGCATCGATGCGGCTTGCCCCTGCACGCGCGCGTGGATGGCCGTGATTTGGCGCCGTTGCTCGACGACCCCCACGCGCCGTGGCCCCATGCGTGTATTACCTCTCAAAGTCCGGGAAACCACGCGGTAAGAACGCAAAGGTGGCGGTATATTCGGTATCATGACGGTGGGGAAGAACTCTATGACCACCAAACCGACCCCGGCGAACATACAAACCTCGCGGGTCGTGCCGACCAAACGACGGTGCTCGCAGAGTTGCGCGCGCTGTTGCCGACCTCCCCTGCACCCGACGCGCCCGATGTGACGACGGAAAAGTGCCGTCCCGTCGGCCATCGCTGAACTTCCTTCGATGGGGTGAGGTCGATTGGGCAACGCTCGATCGACCGCGCAGATCTCAGCTGGGTATGCGGGGGCGCACATTGCATGCAATTTGCGACGCCTCTGCTTGTGTTCCGGCGGTCGAATTTGCCGCGCCTGGATATGCGAACAATGCGGTGTTTGCGCGTGCATTGCAGCCAATGACCGTGGAACTGCATCGGGTCATTCCGCTGCCCTTCCTTCGCGGTGTTCCGTCCAGTATGGTGACTACACTCAGAGGACAGGATGAAGCCAACCGATACCCTTCACCCCGATTATTACCACAAGGTCGTGGACTGCCAGTGGGCTTGCCCCGCTCATACCCCCGTGCCCGAATACATTCGGTTGATTGCACAGGGGCGGTACACGGACTCGTACCTTCTCAACCGCCGCTCCAACGTATTCCCGGGAATTCTCGGGCGCGTTTGCGACCGCCCTTGCGAGCCGGCATGCCGTCGTGGGCGCGTCGAAGAAGAGCCGGTGGCCATCTGTCGCTTGAAGCGCGTGGCCGCCGACCTTCGCGATGATGTATCCGACCAACTGCCCGTCGCCGGTGCGCCCAATGGAAAGCGAATTGCGTTGATTGGGGGCGGCCCTGCCTCTCTGACGGTCGCCAACGACCTTCAGCCACTTGGCTACCACTGCACCATCATCGAAGCGCTGCCCCAACTGGGCGGCCTCATGCGCATCAACATTCCGAGCTTCCGGCTTCCCGCGCGTGTGTTGGATGAAGAGTGCGGTGCGATTGCCAGTATGGGCTTGTGTGAAGTTCGCACCAATACGCGCGTCGAGAGCTTGAAGGCGCTGTTGGACGAAGGCGGCTTTGACGCTGTGTTCATCGGCACCGGCGCGCCCAAAGGCAAAGAGCTCGCCGCTCCCGGCCGCGAGGAAGCCTCGGCCAACGTACACTTGGGCATCGAGTGGTTGGCCAACGTTCACTTCGAGCACATCAAAGAAATCGGCGAGAAAGTCCTCGTTATCGGTGTTGGCAACACCGCGATGGACTGCTGCCGCACCGCACGGCGATTGGGCGGCAAGAGCGTCAAGGTCATGGCGCGCAAGAGCCGCCCCTACTTCAAGGCCTCGCCGTGGGAGCTGCTCGACGCCGAGGACGAGCGCGTCGAAATCATCGAAAACCACGCACCAAAGTCATTTGTGATTGAAAATGGCCGCCTGGTGGGCATGGTGTTTGAGGTGGTCGAGTGGTTTGAAGACGAGCGCGGTCGCCTCCGCAGCCGCACGCTCGAAGAGGTCACGATTCCTTGCGACGATGTCATCTTGGCCATCGGACAAGACAACGCATTCCCGTGGATTGAGCGCGACATCGGCATCGACTTCAACAAATGGGACATGCCCGAAGTTGACCGCACCACCTTCATGACCACCCGTCCGGGCGTATTCTCCGGTGGCGACGCCGCCTGGGGCCCGGAAAACATCATCTGGGCCGTCGAACATGGTCACCAAGCGGCCATTTCGATTGACCTCTATTGCCGCGGGCTATCGCTCACCGAAGACCGCCCTGCGCGCACGGTTGCGCTGCACAGCGCCAAGATGGGGCTCCACGAGTGGTCGTACCACAACGACTACAACCCCAAGCTGCGCACCCCCGTTCCCCATCGCGAGCTGGAAGAACGGTTCGCGGCATTGTCCGTCGAAGTCGAGCTGGGCTTTTCCGCCGAACAAGCAGCAAGGGAAGTGCAGCGCTGCCTCAATTGTGACGTGCAGACTTCGTTCGCCGCCAAGCGCTGTATCGAATGTGACGCCTGCGTCGACATCTGCCCCACCAGCTGCCTTACAATGACTGACAACCAAGACGAGCCCGCGCTTCGTCTGGCGTTGACCGTGCCCGCCGTAAATTCCCACCAAGCGGTGTTTGTGTCGGATGGTCTTCCCCAAACGGGCCGTGTGATGGCCAAGGACGAAGACTTGTGCGTGCACTGCGGTCTGTGCGCGGAACGCTGCCCCACGGCAGCCTGGGACATGGCCAAAATGGACCTCTTTATTCCGCACGCGGGTGCGGGTTGTGGCGTGCACCATGAGCGGTGAGAACGATTTTGCCCTCCGAATCGGGACCGTCAACGGAACGGGCTCGGCCAGCGCCAATGGCATGCTCATGCAGGCCATCTTCCGCATGGGCGTGCCCATTTCCGGCAAAAACGTCTTCCCGTCGAACATTCAAGGTCTGCCAACGTGGTACGAAATCCGGGTCAATGGCGCGGGCTACACCGCGCGCACGCCCGCCTTCGACCTCGTCGTCGCGATGAACCCCCAGACCTACGCCGAAGACGTACAAACCGTGCGCAGCGGCGGCTGGCTGGTCTACGACAGCTCGTGGCCCCTCGACCCGCGCTTGTCCCGCGAAGACATCCACTTCTTGGGTGTTCCTCTGGCGAATATGTGCAACGCGCACTTTGAAGGGTCGCGCACCCGCATTTTGATGAAAAACATCGCGTATGTCGGTGTTTTGGCCGCTCTGTTGCAGTTCGACATGGTGGTCTTGCGCAAGATGTTGGACGACAAGTTCGCCGCCAAGAAACACTTGGCCGACGCCAACCATCTCGCCATCAACCTCGGCTACGAGTACGCGCAGTCCCACTTCTCGTGCCCCTTGCCCATTCACCTCCGGCCGCTCGGCAAGACCGACGACCAAATCTTGATTGACGGCAACACCGCGACCGCCCTCGGTTGTGTGTTCGCCGGCGTCACCGTGGCGGCGTGGTATCCGATTACGCCGTCTACCTCGGTGATGGACGGCTTCGCGAAGTTCGCCGACAAATACCGGCGCACGCCCGATGGGAAGCGAAAGCACATCATCATTCAAGCCGAAGACGAGCTTGCCGCCGCAGGCATGGTGATTGGTGCGGCATGGGCAGGCGCCCGCTCCTTTACGAGTACCAGCGGCCCTGGTATTTCGTTGATGGGGGAGTTTATCGGACTCGCATATTATGCGGAGATTCCTGCAGTTTTTGTTGACGTGCAGCGGACTGGCCCATCTACGGGAATGCCGACGCGCACACAACAATGCGACATCCTCGCGACCGTGTATGCGTCCCATGGCGATACGGCACATGTTGTGCTATTTCCCGCCAATCCGGGCGAGTGTTTTACGATGGCGCGGGACTCTTTCGACCTCGCCGAGCGCTTTCAAACGCCCACCTTCCTCGTGTCCGACCTCGACATCGGCATGAACGACTGGATGGTCGAGCGCTTTACCTGGGATGACTCTTATACGCCCGACCGCGGCAAGGTGCTGTCCGCCGCGCAGTTGGAGAAGATGGACGCCTTCTACCGCTACCTCGACGTAGACGGAGACCACATCCCCTACCGCACGCTTCCCGGCACCCACCCCAAGGGCGCCTACTTCACGCGCGGCTCCGGCCACGACAAGTATGGGCGGTATACCGAAAACTCCGCGGCGTATCAGGAAGTGGTCGACCGCTTGAAGCAAAAGGTGCTGTCTGCGGCCGACCATGTCCCCCAGCCGATTATCACCCGCCAAGAGGGCGCGCGGTTCTCGGTGGTCACGATTGGCGGCTGTGACGCTGCTGTGCGCGAAGCCATCGACCGGTGGGCCGCCGAAGGTGTGGCGGTCGATTATATGCGGATTCGGGCATTTCCCTTCCCCGCCTCCGTCGAGCAGTTCCTCCAAGAACACGACCAAAACTTTATTATCGAGCAAAACCGCGACGGGCAGCTTCACAAGCTGCTGTTGGCCGAGACCACCGTCGACCGGAACCGCCTCCGCAGCGTGCTCGATTATGGCGGCATTCCTTTGAGCGCAGACGCCGTAATCTCGGGCGTGCAGGGAGCGCAGGCATGACCCACATTCCAAAACCGATTGCCCGCCACCCCAACCTGCCGAAAAACGCGCTGGGCCTGACATTTCGCGACTACGAAGGCGCGGTGTCCACCCTCTGCGCGGGCTGTGGCCACGACTCGACCACTGCGTCGATTGTGCAGGCTTTTTGGCGCTTGGCCGTCGAGCCGCATCGGGTCGTCAAGCTGTCCGGCATTGGCTGTTCGAGCAAGACACCCACCTACTTCTTGCGCGATGCCCACGGCTTCAACAGCGTTCACGGCCGCATGCCCGCCGTCGCAACCGGCGCCAATGCCGCCAATGGCGAGCTTTTGTACGTCGGCATCAGCGGCGACGGCGACAGCTTGTCTATCGGTCTCGGTCAGTTGTGCCACGCCGCGCGGCGCGCCCTCAACCTCACCTACATTCTCGAAAACAACGGCGTTTACGGTCTCACCAAGGGCCAGTTCTCGGCCAGCGCGGATGTCGGGTCCAAGGCCAAAAAAGGCAACGTCAACCAGCAGTCGCCCATCGACCCTGTGCTGTTGGGGCTGACCCTCGGCGCTACCTTCATCGCGCGCTCGTTCTCTGGCGACAAAGGCCAGCTTATCCCCATTCTCGAAGCTGCGTTGCGGCACAAAGGCTTCGCGCTCATCGACGTCATCTCCCCGTGCGTCACCTTCAATGACCATGCAGGCTCGACCAAGAGCTATATGTACACCCGCGAGCACTACCACGAGGTCACCGAAGCGAACCTTGTGCCGGGCTGCGGCGAGGTCGAAGCCTGCCAGCGCGCGGGGGAGCTGACCGAAGTGCAGTTGCAGGATGGCTCGACGGTGCGGCTGCGCAGCGTCGACACCGACTACGACCCCACGGACAAAGCGGCAGCATTCGCGCACCTCACCCGCCTTCAGGCCAAAGGTGAAGTCGCAACCGGCATTCTGTATATCGAGCCGAGCGACTCCGATATGCACAGCCAAAATGGCAGCGTCGACACGCCAATGGTGCAGATTCCGTACTCCGACTTGTGCCCCGGGAGCGCGGCTCTCGACAAGCTCATGAATACGTTCCGGTGAGTCGCACGAGGACAGCCGCGTGAAAGCCGTGATTTTCGACCTCGACGGAACTCTGGTCGCGTCTGCGCCGGGGATTCGTCGAGCCACCGACGACGTGCTCGCGCGCTATGGCCGACGTCCGCTGCGAGATGGCGAAGTCGAAGCGTTTGTGGGCGACGGTGTCGAAGCGTTGTTGCGACGGTCCTTTTCGGCAACGGGCGGTGACGTGTCGCCGTTGCCGGTGGATGCGTGGTGCGCGGCCTATGCCGAACGGGCGATTCCCGAGACGTTTCCATTTCCGGGAATCGTCGAGATGCTCGACCATCTGCACGCGCAGGGCTTTGTGCTCGGGCTGTGTACCAACAAACCCCAGGCTGAAACCGAGGCATTGTTGGCGGCACTGAATCTCCATTCATTTGTGTCCGTTGTGGGTGGAGATGCGCTCCCCATGCGCAAACCCGACCCTTTGCACGTCCATGCCGTGCGCGAGGCGATGGGGGTTGAGACCGCTTGGTTTGTGGGCGACTCGCCCGTTGATGCAGAAGCCGCTGCCCGCGCGGGTCTACCGTTTGTGCTGGTGGACTGGGGATATTGCCGGGTGCCGCGCGCGCGCCTTCCGTGTGCAGCCCGTGTTTCCACCGTCGAAGAACTACAACAGGTGCTATTGACGGGTGAGCCGGAACCGGAATCGGTATAGGCTGGCCGCCTGGAGGTTGTATGCGCGCGTTTGTATGGGCTGTGGTTTTCGCTGGCGGTTTGGCTGCTTGCTCGGGCAAAGGTGAATCCGGCGGCGTCGAGTCAGGTACCACAACTGCAGGTACTACCGAAAGCGATTGCGAAAGCGGGCAAGCTGTGCTGCGGGCAAGCGTTCAGGTAGACGGAGGCGGAGCGCCACCAGCCGGTTCCAAGTTTTATGCGGAGGACAGCGCAGGCACGGTCACGGAAGCGTCGATTGACGAGTTCGGCGATGCCCGCATGAATATTCCGGCGGACGTCTACTCCGTGTGGGCAGACAACGCGGGCGCAGGCCTCGAAGCGCCGCCGGAGTCGCTCGATGTTCCCGGATGCGGCACCACTTCGGTTGCCCTCACGATGTACGCCCTGTTGTAGTTGTTGGCGGCACGCCGATTCCGAGCGAATGCAGGGTGACCCTCCCGTTCGCCGCCCACCATCCGAAGCGGCCCGCGGTCGCGCGAAATGGTGCCTCGACTACGACGTCGCCGAGGCTTGCCCGTATAGCCGTGGCTTCGGCCTCGACGCGCACCCAGCGCGGCCCGTCGGGATGGGGCAGCGGCAGGTCGCCCACGTTGCGAGAAACGCCCAGCGTGCCGCGCAACCAGGCGCGCTCCCGCAAACAAAGGCGTGTCGGATGAACTTCGACGACCGTCGCATAACGAAAGGGACCGGCGACGATAGCGTGGTGCAAGATGCCCCATACGCCGTCACCCGATGCGCTGGCCCACGCGGACGATACGGAGCCCGTGGGCGCATAGAGGCCGCTCTGGCGCTCTGTGGGGCCATCACAAACGACGATGCCCCCGGCGCGGGGCGACAACGTGCGCTGGGTCTGCCCCGGTGGCGCTTCGATGTCGAGGCTCCAACGGCGCGCGGGGATTGGCTCCACTTGCGCGTGCCGGACGGCGTTTTCCCATGTCAGCGATTGCACTTCTACCGGTGCGACGGTCTCGCGGCCGCTGAGGCGAATGCCGGCTTGGCCGGGCCAAGCACCCGGAAGCGCGACCTGCGCCACTTCTTGGCCCTCAATGTTTACCGATAGACCCAAGCCGGCGACCGTCACGCGGAGGGTCATCCAGTGCCCATCGGGGGGCAACGCCGCGCAGTGTTGCCATGGCAGGAGAGGTTGGGCTACTGGCGCTCCCCCGGCGCGACCCACGACCAATATACGCAACTTTTGTTGCTGACAGCACACTTCCACCAGAATCGACAAGCTCGTGTTGTCAATGGGCTGTGTGTGTCGTACCATCGCCGAAACCCGGCCGCCCAAGGGGCGAACGGTGAGCGTCAGCGCTCCATCGCTCGAATCATTGCCGAGGTAGCCCGAGAGCGTGCCGCCGGGAGGAGGCTCGGCGAGCATGCCATCGGATGTCAGGACGATGCGACCGCCCTTCGGACTCCAGCCGCGCACGGTATGGCCCGGCCAAGGGTCGCGGCGGAGGTCGCAGCCGCAGTCCACTCACGGCTCCGCGGAGTTGGCGGCGCCGGGGGTTCCGATGACTTCGTTGGCGAAGTCGGGGTTGGTGACGCCTGTTCCTTGGTCGTTGGTGCAGGCATACCAGGAGCTTCGCAGGGTGCCGTCACCCGGGACCGCGCGCCGTTCCATGCTGCGCACAACGCCCGTGGACAAGTCGGGACCGCCGACAAACGCCGCGCCGCCGTCACCGGCGTGGTCGATGACGACGCCGCCGGGGTCGCGGAGAATCAGCTCCAAGGAGCCGTCCTTCAGGTACAGCCGGTGCTGGCGATTGTCATTGAACGAGTTGACCACGAGGTTTCCGGCCAAATACGCCGACCACTCATCTTGGGGACGCCCATCGACATACGGCTCGTTGACGTGGTCGAGGATGAGGAAGGTGCCGTTGGCGGGGATGACCGAGCCTGGCGGAAGGCCGACCACTACGTCGGTTTCGTTGGAAATCTGCCACATGGACAGGTCGATGTCGCGGTCGGTCATGTTGCGCAGCTCGATGAACTCGTCGAAGCCGTCTTCATCGCCCGAATTGACGCCGTACCACATCACTTCATTGATAACGATGTCGCCGGGGGCCACATCCCCGTTGGCGACGGTGTCGTTGCCCATCGAGCGACCGCTAAAGTAGAGGCGCTCGAAGTATTGGTCGTACAGCTCGGCGACGCGCTGTCCCCGCATGACGAGCAAGAACTCGTCGTTGGAGGTGGTGGCCGACGCAGACCAGTTGAATGAACCGGTGATGATGGTCGGGTTGTCGCCGAATGCGTCGATGAGCATTGTCTTCGAGTGCAAGCGCCCGCCGCCTGCTTGGTAGTCGCCGGGCTGTCGGCTGTTGTCGTTGCCGTCGAGCTGCATGGGCACGCCAGCGGCCAAGAGGCGGTACACCTCGTGGTACTGCCCGTTCGAATGGAGCTGGGACTGGTCGATGACACCCGCCACCGTGCGCCGCTCGCTCGGAGCCAGCGCCGACCACTCTTCGATGTCGGCTGCGACACCGTCTGCGAGGTCTTTTTCGAGAAACCCTTCTTGCAAACGGATAAAGTCGGAGCCGACTTCGTTCTTCGTGAAGGCGAAAATCGTGAACCGGACGCTGTCTTGTGCTTCCGCGAGCACTTCGCGAATGCGGCCCATCGCGTCTTCGTTCGGCGAAAACCAGACCTCGACCTCGGTGTCGCCGAGCTGGTAGCTGCGGCCGTTGTCCAGCTCCACTTTGTTGTGGCCGAACACGCCGTTGAACATCTGGGTAAACTCTTCCGTGAAGTCGGCAGCGACTTCGGGAGAGTCCATCACCACGAAGTTGTTGGAGTTCCGAATGAGGTCGGTGTCGCTCCAGTTCGCGGTACCACAAAAGACGAAGTGGCCGTCCACCACCATGAACTTGTCGTGCATGATGTGGTTCATATTGCCGACTTGCATCGGAATATGGCGGTCGCGGAACAGCATATAGCCGGAGTTGTTGAGGTGCCCGGCATCGCCGACCATGCGCACGTCGATGCCGCGGTCCCAGGCGCGCTCCATCGCGGCGATGACGCGCGACTCCGTAAAGCCCATGACGGCGAAGTGGACCGTAGCCTCGGCGCCGTCGATAAGCTCAACCATTACGTCGATGGCGTCAGGGTCCCAGACGTTTTGGTTGTTGGTGCCGGGGTCATTGAAGAACACGTCCACGCGCCCGCCGCGGGTGCCTGCGAGGTCGACGGCTTCGGGGGGGGGATTGCAGGCCAAGGCCAGCCCAGCGAGGACAGCAAATGGAGTGCGCTTCATCACATTTCCTCTGCGAGATCGCGGTAGGCGAGCAGCACATCGGTAATCTGGCCGATTTCGGGCGAATTGTCGGCGTCGGCGCCCCATGCATCGAGCACGAACAGGTTGCCGTCCATGAGCTGGTCCGATTGGTCGAGCACTTCGATGGTGGAGCCCGAGCCGATATAGCGGCTGGTGGACGCGATGTCGTGGGTGAGCAAGAAGGCTTGCGTCATGGGGCGACCACCGACGCGGTCGGCATCCCAGTCCACCAGGACGATGGTGGGTACCGTCTCGACGCTTTCATCGGTCACGCGGTACTTCTGGATGTTGGCGGTCTCGTAGAAGGTCCGCGAAAGCTCCGGGCGGGTGTCGCCAAAGCGGGGACCGACGATGGCTTGCACATTGAAGCCGTCTGCCGCCTTTTGGTCGAGCGCGCGCGCAACGCTGACATCTACGAAGTCGTCGGTGAGCACGTACACACCGCTGCGTGCGCGGTAGATGGCGTCAATTACGCGCTTGATGACGCGCTCTTGGGGGCCGACCCACATCTCGACGACGAGGGGGGTTTGGGTCGGATACATCCAGCGGTTGTCGGTAATCGACTTGGCCGACGACGAAAACGCAGTGAGCGTCGAAGCGTCGGTGCCGCCGTGAAGCTGCTGGTGCTCCCAGGAGAGGTCGTCGCCGAGGTCTTCGCCTTGGCCGACAAAAGTAAGCCGTGTGCCGCCCAAGGTGTCGCCTGCCCGGTTGGACCGCACGATGTTCACGCGGTCGGCGACGGCAAATGCGTGGGTCATCTGGATAGCACGCGAAGGCACGGTCACTTCGACGTTGTTGCCGAAGTCAAAGTATTGCACGCCGTCGTCGGCCAGAATGCAGGGGGGCTCCATGCCCTCCAGACGCATCGCCAGCGTGTCTTCGGCGAGCATACAATCGATGCCCCGCTCGGCAAGCGCGACAACACCTTCTTCTTCGGCGCTGTCGTAGTCGATGACCAGCCGCGCATCGACGCCGCGGTCGACGGCATCTGCAAACGCGGTCGCGAGGGCCACGTCGGAGAACGCCGGCAACGCAACGCGCAGGTCGTGCTCGGCTGCGTTCATCAGCTCGACGTACCGTTGGTTGGTGCTGGGTCCGTCTTCATCGACAAACTGTTCGAGGTTGATGAAGCCTTCGGCGGGATTGGGCGGCGCGCAGCCGACCCAGCCGAGGCACAACAATCCACCCAGAATGCGGTGCGGTTGCATGTTCACTCCAGGTTGCCCGCGGCGAACGCGCCCGAATAATCGGGGGAGTTCGCGCGTCCGGGCGAGGCCAGGGTGTATTGGCGGCAGTTTTCGGCGACGAGGTCGTTGTTGGGGAGGTCTTCCTCTTCGTCGAGCAGCGGCGTGTAATAGTGCCACGCTTGGGGCTCGGAGCCGTACCCGCCAAACATCATCTCGATGCGTTCCATCGAGCGGCTGCGCACGAGGTCGTAGCCCCCGGCGAACGGCGGCATGGAGCGGTCGCCAATCGGCTCGATGAGGCGCTCGTCTTTGTCCATCAAGGTAAGCGAGAAGGGGTCGCCGTCGATGAACCGAAGTTCGGGCAAAATTACGTCCGCACTGGGAAAACAGCCGGTATTTTTGGCCGCTATAACAATGCGTTGACCAACCCCAATCACCGTGTTTCCTTCGGGTATGGGGTAGGTGTGCTGAATCGAGCCCTCTTGTTCGAGCAGCCAGCCCACAACGTTGACGGGGTTCGAGCCTTCGTTCTTGATTTCCACAAAAACGTCGGTGGCATCCCGCACGCCATCGTTGGTGACGCTGCCCGACCACAGCACTTCGGAGATTTTGAGCGTGCCGCGCTCGCCCGATGTGGTGTCGCCCGTGCCGGCCCGATAGCCGACAGTCTCGGTCATTTCGCCCGAGGGGTCCTCGTTGTGACAGGCCACGAGGACAGCCGGGACAAAGAGGAGGGCAAACCGCATCAGAACCTCATCCGGGTGCCAGCGTTGATGGCCCACACGTTTTCGGCTTGTTTGCCGGGAGCGGTGGGACCGAGGGCGGTACCTGCGACGCGCTCAATCTGGATGTCGTAGAACTCACCCGGATTGAAGTAGCCACCGTTGACCGAAAAGCTGAGGCTGTCGCTCAAACGCTGGGTGAGCGTGAGGTCGATTTCTTGGCCGAGAGACTTGCCGAGGCGCTCTTGGGCTTGGAACTCGGCCCGGCTGTACCCAAAGGGAGGGTTCATGTCCGCCAAGGTATCGAGCTTGAACGCCGTGCTGCCGGTGTCGGTGAGGGACCACCACGCGGCTTCGACCCCAAAACCAAAGCCGAAGGTATAGCCCGCGCTCGCGTGAATGGCCTGTGTGCCGCTCTTTCGGCTCATATCCTGCGGATTGTCGGAGATACCGAACATTCCGACATAGGCGGTAGGGTGCCAGCCCAAAAAGCGGTCGACGATGGTGCCACCGACCTGACGCGCTTTCATGCCAACGTAGCCGTGGCTCGATTGCAGCGCGGTATCGGCGTCGAATGTCGGGCCATCGGCCCGGAAGAAGGTGGCCTCAGCGCGAACGCCCGTGCCTTCTTTGTCGCGATTGTCAACGACCACGCCGCCATACAATGCCTTGCCGTAGTTGGTGACATCGAGGGCGACTTCTTCCTTTCGGTCGAGGCCGGTGCTCATGTCCAAGCTGGCGAACGGCGTGACCACATCGGCAATGGTGTACGACGCGCGCAGACCGGCGTTGGCCGCCCAGTCGTTGTCCGCGAAGTTGCCCAACGTGCCGTTGTACGAGATGTCGGAGCCGGTGCCGAGCGCGCCGATGTCCGTGTAAAAGGCGTAGGCGCGTACATCCAAAGACTCGATGCCGTCGAGGACATACATGCCCCCGAAGCGACGGGTCATGTGGTCGCCGCGGAAACCAAAACTTTGGGACGCGCTTTGGCCGATATACGAAACAAAGTTTGCGTTGTCGTTTTGAGACGACGAGCCCACAACCGTGATGGGCACAATCTCCAAGCGACCGATTTCACCCGTCTTGACCGTGACGCGAACCTGGTCGAGCACGTCCGCGAGCACGAAATCCTTGGCGCCGCCAAGACCGCCCAGCTCGTAGTATTCGCGTCCCATACGAATCGTGACGGGGCTTTGCTTCAAGCCGGTCGGGGCGTAGTCTACATACAAGCTCGTAAAATAGAGCAAGCTGCCATACTGGTTGACGCTGCCGATTTGGTCGTTGCCCCACAAGCCACGATGGCTCGCACCCACGACGAGGCGCGTCTTTTCGTCGGCTTTGTAGCCGAGCTCAATCTGCACACCGGTGAATGCAAATGAGTTTCGGTCGTCGCTGTCTAGGATGGCTTGGTCGCTCTCTTCGGTCAACGCGCGCATGTCAAGGTTGTCGTATTCGTGCCATTGGGCTTCAAAACCGCCGCGAACTTCGAGCTTGTCCTTTTGGCGGTTGAGGTCGGACGAACGATACTCAAGGTCATCCGTGCTGCTTTGGGCGCCGGCCAGAGACGGCAAGGCGAGCAGGACCAGCGATGCGGGAATAGGCACGGGGTGTCTCCGAGAAGCAAGGCTCCGGTAGAGGATACGGAGCGTCATTCGGG
The DNA here is from genome assembly GCA_964502005.1 of uncultured Enterobacterales bacterium. Classification (GTDB taxonomy): domain Bacteria; phylum Myxococcota_A; class UBA796; order UBA796; family UBA2385; genus CAJWOS01. The sequence goes on along the minus strand of CAZCUX010000027.1, from coordinate 64,009 downwards.
GCGGTCGATGGTGAGCTGGCCCACCTGAGCGACGGAAATGGTGAAGGTGTCGTAGCTGAGGAGAACGGGGCCGGTAGCGACCACATGGTCGCCCACTTCGGCGTGGGCCGATGGACGCCGCCCGAGGTCGAGGCCCAAGGAGTAGACCACCTGGGCGCCGCTTTCCGTCTCGACAGTGACGTTGTTGAAGCTCTCGTCGATGTCGACGACCGTTCCGCTGGCTCGCACGACGCGGTTGACGTGGCGAATGTTCAGGGGCTCGTCGACTTCGACGTAATAAATCGGCGAGGACTCCCGCTCGACAGAGACGATGTCGTGGGCGTAAATCATGTCCTGGCTGCCCAGGTACTCGCCCCCGTCGTCCCAGTGGTTCGAGCGCACCGCGCGCACGCGCAGTCGAACGCGGTCGCCGACCGTAAAGGGCGCTACCCGCGAGTCAAACAGCACAAACAACCCACCGGTGCGGTCTTGGATGAAGTACGAGCTATAGTACTTCTCCTCACTATCCGGGGTGTAGGTGTTGTCCGGCTCGGTCGCGCATCCATACGATTTGATGTACCAGGATGGATGCAGAGTGACGATGCCTTCTACCTCGAAGGGCAGGGCATCATCTTCGAGCACGCCGCAGTCTCCGGTGAACCCTTCGCCGGGACCATATTTGATGGCCCACAAATCCTGGGGATTGGCGGAGTCCCATTCACCAACCGGAAACACCCGCGACGCGTAGTCCCCGATGCCGTCGTTGCTGTTTTCCGGAAGCGCGTACTCGGTCGTTGTGAACGAGATGGCCTCCTCAATCGAAACAGCTTCGCCCTGGTTGTACCAGCCAGAGACATCTTCGGGAGTCTCGCGAGCATCGACACAGCCCGCAAATCCAACAACAGTCAACCAAAACAAGGGTCTACGCATCGGGGTCCAGCCTCATCGGGGTGGGGGGAATCTGGCCCCCGATGGAGGCCAGAGGACCTCGGGTCGGCCTACAGGAAGACGACGTAACGCCAGTCGTAGTTGGTGATGTTCATCTGGGGCGCGCCGTCAAACACGTCCATCGGCGCGAAGACCTGGATGCAATCACCGACTTGGTCGGGGTAATCGCCCAAGTTTTCGAGGTTGATGCGGTAGGTGACGGTCTGGCCGCCGTGGTCCATCGTGAAGCAGGTGTACGACCCGCCGCATGCGCCTTCTTCGGCGACGAGAGTGCCGTAGAGGTGGACGTTTTGACGGCCTTGGGTGGCGTAATCGAGGGAGGTGCCGGTGCCCGCGATATAATAAATCGGCTGGGCCGACGACGACACGGTCACGTTGGTGGCGCCCGTGATTTCCGGCTTGCCGAAGTAGTTCGTGATTTCGGTGACGACCATGCTCACGGTGTCGCCGGGCTTGGCGCCCACGGTGCCTTCGACGCGGTAGGTGAACAACGCGCCGCTCGCATCGGCGAACCAGATGTCCGGCGAAGCGCCATCGGGGGCGTAGCCGACGTTGGTGATGACCGCTTCGTTGATCGCGAGGTCGACCGCGACGGTTTCGCCATCACCAGGGACGGCAGCCAATACGGCGCCGATGCCCGCATCGTTGGAGTAGGGCGTGGTGGTCAGCAAGCTGGCGTCGAAGGTGTCGGCGTCGAGCCACACGGAGAGGTCGACGGGCGTAGAGCAATCTACGGAGCTGCCGTCGCCCGAACCATCGCCGGAGCCGCCGTCGCCGGAGCCGCCGTCGCCGGAGCCGCCGTCGCCGGAGCCACCATCGCCTGTGCCGTCGCCGCCGAGGCCGTCGTCACCAGCGCCGCCATCGGCGTTGTCGGTGGTCGAGCCATCTTTGCTGGTGTCGGGTTCGCAAGCCATTGCGCCAATCGTCAGACCGGCCAGCAGGAGGAGTTCACGGGGCAGTGCCATGGGTTTGTCTCCGGGTATTTGCGTGGGGTAGACGGACCACAGCGGGGTCGGTCAACCGTCTTGTGTTCGACGGGGGGCGGGTAACCAGCCGGGTGCGCCTGTGTTGTGCCATCTCGGGGTCAATCGTTGTGACCTGGGGAGTTGCGCTTGCGTTTTGCCCGATTCCAGCGGCGACCGCTACCCGCAGGCGTGTCACGGGTGTGCATCTTGTTTTCACGGTTCGCCGACACGAAGCGCAATCGTCAAACCGGTTGAAGGTGGGCGCATCGTCTGTTCCATTTGAGGTTACAACGGGCGTATCTTGTTGAAACAGGATGGCGGCGATGTCTTCGAGAATACCCTTTGTTGCGGTCTTTTTTTGCGTATTGAGCGTAGGGGCAGGGGCCTGTTCCTCCGACCTCGCGGGGAAGGGCGGCGCACCTGAAGGGCGTGGCGACGGCGGCGAAACCGACGGCACCGGCGAAACCGACGGCGGAGGATCGGGGGACGACGGCGGTGGCGCAGATGGCGGTGGCGACGGTGGGGAAACCGGTGGCGACGGAACCGAACCGGTCACGTGCGACGACCCACCGGCAGCCGGAACCACGGCCACCACCTCGGATTGTACGTATGTGCCCGAGGCGAGCGGCACCGATTTTTCTGCGCGGGTGGAGTGGAGCATGTCCCATGCGCTCGTCGACCCCAGCGATGGTTCGAGCGTGCCCGCCTACGCCTTCGTCGATAGCCCCACGATGACGGCGGTGTTTCAGTCCCCGGCTGTCGGCCAGGCCACCGACGACAACAGCGACCGTGTGGTCGATGGCGACGACACCCCCGACATCGCGATTGTGACGGGCGACGAGTTCTCGGGCGATGTCCACAGCGTCTTGCGGCTCGTTTCCGGCGATGGCGCCCGCGTTTGGGACACCTTGGAGTGGGCAAACCACACCAACGCCAATGGCGCCGATGCGTACGCGCCGTTCCTTTTCGCAGGCGTCGCGATGGGCGACATCGACCTCGATGGGCTCACCGAAATCGTCACCACGGTCATCGGCCAGTCTTCGGGCGATTGTTACCCCGCAGTCTACGAGGTCGCGCAGAACGGCGTTCTCAGCCTGGATGGTGTAGGGGAAGACAGCGTTTGGTGCCGGGCCGAAGGATACTCGGTGAAGTCCTCCCACGCGCCTGCTTTGGCCGACCTCGACGGCGACGGCGCGGTAGAGATTATTCTCGGCCGTATGGTGTTTGAAGGCGCCGACCTTTCGCTTCGCTGGGAAGGTACGGGGGGACGCGGCTGGTACAACGCCTGGTACGTCGGCTCGGAGGGCTATTGGAACTCCGGCTTCCATTCCTTCGCTTACGACATGGACGGCGACGGCTTAGAAATGGAGGTGGTCGCCGGTTCGACGGTCTATACCGCCGATGGCGATGTCTACTGCGAGCTTGGGCGCTACGAAGGCACCACCTGGGTCAAGGCCGACGACGGCTACCCCGCTGTCGCCGATATGGCGCGCTTTGCGGGCGATACGGCTGGCGAACCGGAGATTGTGGTCACCGGCAACCAGTCCGTCAGTCTTTATCATGGGGTGGTAAGTTATGATGCTTACGGATATGACCGTTGTATCGAAATAGATACACTTACCAACGACCCCTATGACACCAGCATTGGGAGCCAGCTCCCCGCGCACCCCGATTGCGACCGCACCCGGCGCAGCTTCGGGGGACCGCCCACCATCGCTGACTTTACGGGCGACGGCAGCCGGGAGGTCGGTGTCGCCGGCGCCTGCTGGTTCACCATTTATGATGTGGACTCCAGCGGCCTTCAGTATGCAGCCATGACCCCCACCCGCGATTGGTCGAGCGCGTCGACGGGGGCGACGGTGTTCGACTTCAACGGCGACGGCACCGATGAAGTGGTCTATGGCGACGAAGACGCGCTCTATGTCTGGCAGATCACAGGCTCGGGCAGCATGCGGCCCTGGGAGCGGTTTACGACCGTCCTCGAAGACACCAACCACAAGTCGTGGACCATTCACGAGTACCCGCTCGTGGCCGATGTAGACGGAGACGGCAAGTCCGAGCTGTTGGTGTTGAATTCGCCGCGCCCCGACGCCATGACCCAGTACGGGTTCTATCTATTGGGCGCCGCCGACGACGACTGGGTGAGCGCCCGTCCCCATTGGAACCAGCACGCCTATTACGTCACAAATATCGATGACGACGGCATGATTGGCGTCGCCGCCCCCAACTATGCGCCCTATACGAGCGACAACCTCAACTCGTTCCGGCTGCAAGCCCCGGGCGCATTTGGGGCCTTGGCCGCCTCGGACGTGGCGCCGCGCATCGAGGTTTGCCAGACGGAGTGTGGGCAACCGGCGACGATGTGGGTGCAAGTGGCCAATGTGGCGGCCTATATCACGGTCGATGCGGGGGTTCCGGTGAGCCTCGTGGGTGTGTCGGGGAGCCGCACGACGGTGCTTGACACCCAACTGCTAGCGGCGCCCGTGTCCCCAGGCGATGTGTCGGAGGCCTTGGCATTTGAAGGTGTGGACTGGGCGTCCTACGACCGGCTTGAAGTGTGGGTAGACGACCCCTCGGTCGGCAGCGGCTCGACCGTGTGGGGCATGGCCAAAGAGTGCGATGAGGACAACAACATCGCGACGGTCGATACCTCGTCGTTGTGCGAATGAATCGCGATTCAGGCGCCCGACGGGGACTCTGGGGGCAATTCAAGCCCAAAGGGCACCGGCGACGTGAAGGCCATCGGGCGTTTGTCGAACGGGTGTGCCAGCCGTAGCTCGGCTGCGTGCAGGCGCAGGCGGCCATGGCTCGGTTCGGGGGGACCATAAAAGCGGTCGCCGACGATGGGATGCCCGATAGACGCGAGGTGTACGCGAAGTTGGTGGCTGCGTCCGGTCTGGGGGTGCAGGCGCAGCAAGGTGGTGCGCGACCCGCGCTCGCAGACGGTAACCTCCGTCACGGCTGGTTTTCCGTGGATGGGGTCCACTTCGGAGCGCGGCCCGTCGGTGCAGCGGCGGAGCGGGGCATCGATCACAGTGGACGAAAACGAAGGCAGGCCATGAACCACGGCGAAGTACGTCTTCTGCACCTCTCGTTCCCGAAACTGCCGAAATAGCTCCCGCTCCGCCTTGCGGCGCAGCGCAACCACGAAAAGCCCGGACGTATCGAGGTCGAGGCGGTGGACCGGGTAGACGTGGGGGTGGACTTGGGCGAGGCGATAGGTGGCTGAATCGCCATTCAGTCGGCCCGGCACGCTCAATAGTCCCGATGGTTTGTCGATGACCACGATGTCGCGGTCTGCATATACGACGACCAAAGGAGCAGAGGGTGGAGAGTAGGTCCAGGAGTCCATCGGGTTGGTGTAGCGTGGTTGGGTGGGTTGTTCATCTGTACACCGATGCGCGGTGGGAAGTGGATGATGGAGCGGCTACAATGACGAAGATGTGCCAGCACGCATGGGTTTGGAGGATACGCCGATGATGGTTTCGTTGGGTGCAACCCTTGCGCGCCTTTGGCTCGGCCTCACTTCGGCTGAAGACCTCGCTCCGGTGCTGGATGGTCTGACGGGCGCTCCGCTTCCATGCGCCGCCGACCTCCCCGCGCTGGAATCCGCCGTGACAGCCAATCCTGGCAACTTGGACGCACGACGCGCGCGGGGGGTATGCCTCTACCAACTCGGTCGCCTCGAATGGGCGTGGGACGACCTGTCGCTGGCGCTGGCCCAGCCGACGGCGGAGCCCGAGGCCCTGGCGGTGGGGGCGATCGTGGCGGCGCGCCAAGGGCACGCCGCTGATTCACGGCGGATTCTCGGGGTCCTCCAAGGGGCAGCCGCGCCCGACCATGCCCAACGCATCCGGGCGGAGATTGTGGTCAAGGCCATTTTGGGCGACCGTGCCGGAGCGTGGCGCGACATCGTGGCGGCCTTGGACAAACACGGCGAATTGCCCGAACTTCGGGTCGCGGCGACCGAGCTGGTGGCCTTGGACCCCGATGGCGCGCCAGCACGCGTGCGGCAGGCCTTGGGACGGCGGGTCAACACGGTCACGCGCGCCAATCGTGCGTCGGGTTGGCTCAACGCCGGTCAGCCGGCAGCATGCTTGGCCGAGGCGCAAGGCGCGCTGGCGGAGGCGGACCCCACGGATGAAAACATCGCGTCACTGCAAATTCTCATCTGGCGCTGCGCCGTTGCGGCGGGCCAGGTCGGGCCGGCGAGCCAAGCCCTCAAAGCCATCGGACGCGGCGCTGTCTCGGAATTACAGCCGGGCACGATGATCGCCCACGTCCGCCTCGTTCGCGACGCGGGCGAACCGGCGATGGCCCTCCGTTTGCTCGCTTTGGTGCCCGTGGCCTCGGATGCTGACCGGCAAGATGTGGCCAATTTGTCCGTGGGCTTGCGCATCTTGACCGGCGACCTCGACGGCGCCATTGCGGCGTTGGCGGCCCAGCCATCGGCCATCACCCGCACCCAGCTCGCGCGCGCGCTGTCGGAGGCGGGTCGAAAGGGCGATGCGGCCAATGTTTTGGATGGTGCGTGCGAAGCCATGACCGGCAATGACGCCGCGACGTGTACGGCGTGGCGCGGTCGGCTTCGCGCAGAAGCGTCACCCTAAAAACAAGGTCCCCGACCGACGCGGAATGGTCGCAAAGTCGACCCGTGACACCGGACGGAATACGTAGGTTGGTCCGAGCCGCCGAATTCCGTGGCAAGGTGGGGTGCCCACCTTTCCGGTGCCCGTCGCCCGCTGGAGCTTTCGTGAAATCTCTCCTCCAGATTATCGCTTGTTGTGCTTTTCCCGCGTTCATCGGTTTGTCCGGTGTTGCCCATGCTCAAGATGTGGTGGGGGGTGAGCCTGCAACCGGCACGCCCATCACCGCCAATGAGCTGGAGGTCACGGGCCGCACGATGGAGAAAGGCAAACACCTCGTCTCGATTGCCGGTCGTTACCGATACGGTGTCACCGATTGGTTCCAGACGGGTTCTACGGCGTATTTGTGGGCTGCGGGGCCCAATGCCAACATCGGCTTCACCCCTTTCGCCAACGACAAGCACGCGGTCAGCCTCGAAATCGATGGCCTCGCCGACTACTCGTTCTCGACGCGCACGGTGAGCGCCAACCTCATCTACTCGCTGGGGCCCGCGGTCGGAAGCCGCCTCAACGCCGGCGTCGCGTTCAGCATTCAGCGATTGTCGTCTACTGTTGAGCCGTCGAGCGCCGACCCCAACTTCCCAGACCCTCCGGCTCTCGACCTGTCGCGGCGCATCACGTCCTTGCCGCTGCACGTTGGCTACGACCTCGCGTTCAGCGAAGTACAAGTCCTCCGGTTTTGGTTCGACCCCTATCTGATGTACTCCGTCGACACCGACGAAGACAACGTCGCGCCGTTCGTGTTCAACAGCGGTGTAGCGTTTATGCGCGGCTACGAGCGGGTGCGGGTCGCGGGGGGCGTCTCGATTTCCAATGCGGGCGTCGAAGTGCTCCGCGAACTCGAAGCCCTCGCACTCGAATGGGGCGCCCAGCCGCCCACCGTGCCGGATGTGGTGCCGATGCCCTATATCCGCTTGTACTGGATGCTCTGACCGTCACGCTCCGTTCGGTCAGCCGCCTGTGAGGTCGCCGGTCGCCGTCAACACCGCCTCTAGATTGGGCGTGAGGTTGAACCGCGGACCCTCGGGTGTCTCCTCCACGGCACAAGTGGTGGCCTGAAGGCGCGCGACTCCGCCGAGGGAGTGCGCCTGCTTCATCGATACGGGGCTGGTGGCCAGCAGGCGCTCTTGTTTGGGCGAATCGACGGTGTCGCTGTCGCTAAACACCACCGTGATGCCGTGCCAATCCGGGGGCAGAGTGACGACAACGCGCGTGTACTGGGGGAAATGCGCGATACGGGTAGTGGGGGGCACGCCGCTCGCGCCGACTCCCGGAACCACCGAGCCATCCCACAATAGGCCCCACTGGCTGCGGTTGGGGGTCTCGCACTCCCAGTCCATGTGGGCATCACTCCACTGGGGACTCAGCCAAAGCTCAATATGGTCTGCGTGAATCCAACTCGACGCCACGGGAACCACAACATCGTCGGCAATGTCGATTACCAAGGTCGTTTCGCCAACCAGTAGCGCGTCAAATCGTGCATCGCTGGCCAAACCAAGACCGCCAAAGGGCACAAAGCCGGAGGTGGCGTCGGCGGTGACGTGGGCCGCACAGGTGCCCAAGCGCGCGTTGGGGACATCGCCCTCCCAGGTGGGAATCGACAAAAACGAGTGCTCGTCCCCGCCACACACCGGGCTGCTCCAGGTCGTGCGCCACTCTCCCCGCACGAGGTCCGCCGTTTGGACCGACGTATGCTCGGGTGCCGCGGCGTGAAAGCTGTCCGTGCGGGTGGACAGCAAACGGGGCGGGGCAAGCTGGACCGTCCACTCGCTCGCCCAACGCCATGCTGAACCCCCGTATCGGCTGAGTGACAGGCGATTTTCGCCAACTGTGACGTTGTCTTCGCCCACCCCGGACGCGCCATAGCCATCGTTGCAGAGCGCCAAGAACGACTGCGCAGGAAGTCCACCACCAGTTCTCCAAAACGAGCGGTGCGGGCAGTCTTCCGACGAAGGCATCTCGTCCGTGGAGGGTGCCGTATGCGCGACCTCGATGACCTCCATCGCGACGCCCGACGGGCTGCTCCCCGCCGGAAAGGTCTGCACCGGCACACATGGTCGGTCTGCCACACAAATGCCAGGAGGCACCTCCAAGGCCCACCAAACCCAGGTCCACATCATTGTCATTCCAGGGTGGAGAGGTTGAGAATGGGCCGTGCGTGATACATCACGATGGGTTCACGGATGCCTTTTACGGGTGTCGAGAACGTAGACACCACCACTCCCGCGCGCGCCAACGCTTCGTCTACACCCGGCGCTTCGTGGACGGCCTGCGTCCAGGTCACCTCGCCCAGAGGAGACCGACTCTCCGTCCGCGCCGCAAGGTTGACGGTGCCGCCAAACCAATCGAGCCCCGATTGGTCGGTATGCACGGCGAGAGCAGGCCCCCAATGGATGCCAATTCGCAGTGCTGGCGGTATTTCGAGGTCAAGGGTCGTCACCCACGCAGCAAAACGGCGCTGCATCTCGAGTGTGCCCAATACCGCTTGCGCGGGGTCCAAAAACACGGACATAGAGCCGTCACCGATGGTTTTGACCCGAACACCCCCAAAGTCGCGCACCGCCTCGTCGAGGAGCGCGAAATGGGCATGGACCAACGAGAAGGCGGTCGCATCGCCGTGTGCTTCGTACATCGCCGCCGAACCTGCGAGGTCGGTGAACACCACCGCAATCGCGCGAACAGACAACCGAACGTCCGGTGCGAGCGCCTGGGGGCCAAATCGTTGACGAAAGACGGGGTGTGTCGCCAAACGAGCCGCGCTTACGACGTTGTCCGCCTCTGCGATTTGGGCAAGACGCACGCGCTGGCGATAAGGCGTAGGATTGGACAGGTGGAGGGTCACCTCCCCCGCCCCGACGACGGCGGGCGGGGCTCCTTCGGCCGACCAATACAGCTCCGCGGGGCCCGAAGGCGCGACGGCAATCGTCTGGTCGGCGATGTCGCCACCGGCGCCAAGCTGCCATTGCCCCGCCGCGAGCGGCACCGAGAGGGTCCGTTGCTCGCCGGGCGCGAGCACCATCATCGCGCGTACTGCGGGGTTCTCGGCAGGATACAGCGTGCAAAACAGCTCGGGCTCGGACGTGCGCAGCGAAGGGTGCGCGGCAAACACCACCTCCACCGACTCATCCAAGTGCGGTGTGACGTTGATTCGGCACGACGGGCACTCTGCGTGGTCGGCGATATTCGACAGGGACGGGCTTTGGTCGACCGGGCCCGCGCAGCGCGGACAGCGGGTGACCCACACCAGCTCTAGGGCACCGACCAATACGCCTTCGAGAAAGCTATTGAGCACGTGGTTTCGGTCAAGTCCCCATGCATCCGCCAACGCCCAGGGACGGAGGCGCGAAAGCTCGGGCATTCGGGCGGATTCGAGGTGCGCATGCACGCGTTGCACCACCGCAATATGCGCAGGGTCGAGGCTTTGCCACGATTGCAATAGCCCCTTCACCAACGGGGGCAGGCTGCGACGCGGCACAGGCGCAGGGGGAAGCTCGGGGCGCGGCAGTCGCGACAATGCAGCGTGCCAGGCCCTTTGCGTTCGTTGTACGGATGGCCAGCCAACCATCCCGGCGAACGTATTGTGAAAGCGCGCTTCAAACGAAATGACGGGCACCACATGCCCGTCCCCTGGTTCCAAGAATGCTTGGTAGTGGGTGAAACACATAAATGGGCCGCGAACTTCCCGAATCAGCTCAAACCGACGGTGGTGGACCCATTGTGCTTGGGACTCCACAAACGAATGACGAAGCGGCCCCGGCCCTACCATCGTCCCGCCGACTTCCGTGAACGAACGATTCTCGGGCACCATCGACAATCGAATCGACGGACTTTGGGCCAAACGACCCAATTGGTCTGTGTCCCCCACCAAGGACCACGCCTCGTCCACCGACGTAGGGGAACCACGGAGAGTGAAGTGTTGCCGCACCAGCAAGGGAATTCCTTAGGTTCGCTCGAGCACCATTCGCGCGCGCGCGCCGTCTGAAAGGTTGTAGCCGATTTTGTCTACCATCTTCCATCCGGATGGCACCGCAATTTCCGCCTGACTTCCGAGCAGCAGCACAAGACGGCCATGGGGCGCAAGGAGGCGTTCGGCGTCGGCAATCACCAGCTCCGGCGGTCGGTACGCGCGGCTGACAATCCCGACGAAGGTGCCGTCGGCGAGGTCTTCGCTGCGTTGGTTCTTCACGGTCGCGTTGGTCAGCTTGGCCTCTGCGACGACCTTGTCCAAGAACAGCGCGCGCTTTTGGCGGCTCTCCACCAAGACAACGTCGGCGTCGGGGTACATGCCGGCCAGCGCGATGCCAGGAAACCCGGCGCCGCTGCCCAAGTCGGCCCAAGGGCCTGCGGCATTCAAGCCTGCAATCGCTTGGCGGCAGTCGTCAAAATGGGGCTGCAGGGGACCGGGACCAACCAAGTCCATGGCCTTGCGCCATTTTTCGAGCAAACGGAGATGTGCTGCGTCTACGGCGGCATGCCGCGCGAGGTCGGTGCGGCCGCGGACGGTGCCATCGAGGGGAGTCGTCAAGGTGCCTCCGCAAAACGTCGGGCGAGATGAATCGCGAGAACGTCGAGTGCTGCTGGTGTTACGCCGGGAATTCGGGACGCCGCGGCCAAGGTGGGCGGGCGCGCGCTTCGCAGTTTTTCGGCGACCTCATGGGAGACGCCGGGGTGTTGGTACTCAAAATCATGGGGGATGGCCACCGACGACATCTCGCGGGTGCGCGCAGCGCGGTCCTTCGCACGCGTAAGATAAGCCGCGTATTTGATGTCGGTCAGCACTTGCTCCGCTACTTCCGCCGCAACGGCCGGGCGGTCGTCTACCAGGAGGGCGAGCGCCGACCAGTCCACCTCGGGCCGCAACAACAACGCCGCTACCGTTATTTTGTTGCGAGGCGGCGCGTGCCCGACCGCGATAAATCGGGCGAGCGTAGGCGCATCCGCCAACACGGGCGTTTGTTCGCACCAGGCTTGCAACGCTGCGATGGCCTCCACCTTCGCCGAAAACGCGGCCCAGCGGTGGTCGTCGACCAAGCCACGGGCGCGTCCCGCGGGGGTCAGGCGGCGGTCGGCGTTGTCTTCCCGGAGCAACAAGCGATGCTCGGCCCGGCTCGAAAACATCCGGTACGGCTCCCCGCCGACGCCGCGGCTGATGAGGTCGTCAATGAGAACACCGATGTACGCTTCATCACGACCAAATACCAACGGCTCGCCCGAGGCAGCGGAAGCGCCGGCCACAAGCCCTTGGGCCGCCGCTTCTTCATAGCCGGTGGTGCCGTTGAGCTGCCCCGCCAAATACAGGCCCGGCAGACGTTTGTGCTGGAGGTCAGGGCCGAGGTCGCGGGGGTCGGAGAAGTCGTACTCCACCGCGTAGCCATGCTGGAGAATCTGCGCGTTCTGCAGGCCGGGAATGCTGCGTACCAGGGCTTCTTGGAGCGCTGGCGGAAGACTCGTGGACAGGCCGTTGATATACACCCGCGGGGTGTCGAGGCCTTCGGGTTCGAGGAAGAGCTGGTGGTGGTCCCGGTCGGGGAACCGCGTGACTTTGTCTTCAATCGACGGACAATAGCGTGGACCGCGGCCGGTGATCGCGCCGCTGAACAATGGCGAATGGACGAGGGCATCCCGCACGATGGTGTGGGTGTTCGGGCCTGTGTGCGCAATCCAGCAGTCGCGCTGGGGCAGGCGCGTGTCGGTCGGCAGAAACGAAAACCGCGCTTCGCCGATGGGCACAGTGTCGCCTTGCACTTCGAGCGCGGAGAGGTCGAGGGAGTCGACGTGGATTCGGGGTGGCGTGCCGGTCTTGAGACGCGCGAGCGTGACCCCGTGGGCGCGTAGACTCTCCGACAATGCCCCCGAGACGGCCTCACCAATTCGTCCGCCGCGCTCTTGTTGGTCTCCTTGGTGCAGCACGCCGCCCAAGAAGGTGCCGGTCGTGAGCACCGTGGCCCGCGCGGTGAGCGTGCGGCCATCGGCGAGGCGCAGACCGCGACATCGGCCGTCCTCCACCAAAATGCCGCGTGCTTCCCCTTCTACGATGGTCAGGCTTGGGTACTGCGCGAGGGCCGCTTGCATTTCGCGCGGGTAGTGGTGGATGTCAACTTGGGCGCGGCTGGCTTGCACAGCGAGGCCTTTTCGGGTGTTGAGGCGCCGAAATTGGATCGTGGCCCGGTCGGCCACTTGCGCCATAAGACCTCCGAGGGCGTCGATTTCGCGTACGAGACACCCTTTCGCGAGGCCTCCCACCGCAGGATTGCAGCTCAGCCGACCAATGCCATCGCGGGATAAGGTGACGAGAATTACGCGTGCGCCAATGCGGGCAGCGGCAGCCGCCGCTTCGGCGCCTGCGTGGCCGCCACCCAGTACGAGAACATCGGCATCAAAAGCAGGAGACGGTGAAACCATCGGAACTCCACGTTGGCCGCTGCGAGACGCGGCACTTCCGTCGCAGAGCGGATATCCGGCCATCCGTAATGGAGCAGCTATGTCCCGTCCTGCCGCGCGTCCCTTTGAATTGGGCCGTGCTCTTGTCCCCGTAGAAGACAGTGCGTTGAAAACCTTGCTGCGGTCGCTGTATCGCGGAGACCTCACGACGCCCCTCGATATGCCCGGCCTCACCCGCGTGGGCTTGCAATACTGTGCAAGCGACCTCCTCCACCATCTGCGTGGTATGCCAGAACAAGCCGTGATTGCTGTTCTTGTTGCCGTCCTCGCCGAGCGACGCGTGGCGGAAGAGCGACTTTCGGCCCTGCGAGACGCAGCCGGTACTCCCCACGAGTGAATGGCGCGGGGGCACATCGCGTCGGGGGTCCACCCTCAAGCGAAGGAGACCCCCATGACCCGCGCCACCGTGCTGCTTTCCGTTCTTTCCGTAGCGTGCATCGACCTCGGGGGCGACTCCGGCGGCGGCTTGTTCTCCAAGGGCGACATCGACTACACCGGCGCCTTTTCGCCCCAGTACGCGGCAAAGTGGCAGGTTACGGTGGACAGGGACGTGGTCGCCGAGACCTCGCCGGGCGAAGACGTCACCCTCGACGTGGGTGGCGTCTCGGTTCCACTGTCGGCGTTTTGTGGGGACAAAGAGGCCGGATGCCATGCAGAGGGCTTGTGGAGCACCGTTTACGTTGACCTTCCGTATGGAGACAATCACCCCCTCGTGAACTGGGTGAACCTCGATGAAACGCCGGGTCATGCAGGCGACCGCATGGGGGGCATGTTGTCGGACGGCGCGCTCGATGTGGTGCTGGGCGCACATCACTTCGTCGGGTCGGTGTGCGAAGACAGCGTTTCACGGCAGATTCTCGTTGACTTCAATGACGACGCCACGGCACTTCGGAACGGCGTTGTCGTGACGACCTACGCGGCTGGATGTGTCGTTGGCGACGTTACCCTCCCGTTGGACGTGTCTATTGAAACGCATTTCCGCGCGTCGCGTGAAGAGGGCCTGTCACTCGAAGATGTCGCGGATTTTGATGAGGGCGAGGTCAATGGAGACGGCGGCGTCATCGGTGACTGAGTGGCTGCGCTGGAAATTTGGGACGGAAGAGAGGAGAACAGTCCAGCACGCAGCAAAAACAACAAATGAACCGCCATTCATTTCGCGCGTTCGCGCGTCTGTTCTCCTTTGCCTTTCTTCGTTGCATTTGCATAGAACAACGCAGCACGGCTGGTTTACGGCAAATGAATGGTGGTTCAGGGCCGCGGGCGTTTGATGGGTCAGCCCCGGCTCCGAAGCACCAACCCCGCGGTGACCGCGAAGGCACCGGCGCCGACGACATAAAACAAAATCGACAGCACAAACTGGAACAACGATAGCGAGTTGCCTACGAGGAGGGCGGTGCCGCAAGCAAATGCACCCAATGTCATGGCTGCGGTGATGGTCCGATTCACCATGTTGTCGATGCGTCGTAGTGTCTCTGGACGGTCGGGGTCGCGGCTGTCGAAGCGAAGCTGCTGGCGCTCGATGTCGTCGAGTACCTGTGACGCCACCGTGGGGAGTCGCCGTCCCAACGACGACAACGTGACAAAATGGTAAAAAGCGTCCTGCTGGAGCCGCTCTTCGCCGAAGGTGTCTCGAAGGTGCGCCCGAATGTACGGCTCGGCGGCGGCGATGGGGTCCAGCTCTTCAATCAGCGTCTTGGACAGCCCTTCGCTCGTCAGGATGGCCTTGAAGAACATCGTATAGGAGCGCGGCACTTTTGCGCCGTGACGCGCGGCGGCGGCGGCCAGGTCGACCACGAATGGACCAAGCTGCATGTCGCGGACGGAGTTGCCGGTCCAATGGCGCTCCATGATGTCGATGGTGGCAGTCTCTACCGCCTGAAAGTCGACCCGGTCCTCTTTGATGGCGATGTCGTAGAACAATCGCGCGATGGTTCGGTAGTCGCCGCGTTGCAGCGCGAAGATGATGGAGATGATGTTGTTGCGCATCTCCGGCGTCATGCGGCCGACCATGCCGAAGTCGAGCAAGCCGATGACTTCGTTGGGCAGCACGACGACGTTGCCGGGGTGTAGGTCACCGTGGAAGAACCCATGCTGGAACAGCATGTCGTAGGCGACGCGGAGGTAGCGTTCGCCGACGACCTTCATGTCGTAGCCGGCATCGCGGGCGTCACGGATTTTGTGGCCCGCGAGAAACTCCATGCACAGCACCGTTCGTCCCGAAAGCGCGGCGACAACCTTGGGAACCCGCACAAAATCTGCGTCGCCAAAGTTTCGGGCGACGCGGTCCATATTTTTGGCTTCTTGCGCGAAGTCCAGCTCGGAGAGGATGGAGTGCTCAAACTCGTCGAGAACGCCCACGGGGTCGAATGCTTTGGCCTCGGGATACTCCACCAACGCCCGTCGCGCCAAGATGTTGAGAATATTGAGGTCGGAGCGGATTTTGGGGGCGATGCCCGGGCGCTGCACCTTGAGAACGACGTCTGTGCCGTCAATGAGCCGTGCGCGGTGTACTTGGGCGATAGACGCCGTCGCGAGGGGGGTCTCGTCGAACCACGCGAGGTGGTCTTTCCAGTTGGGGCCGAGTTCTTGGTCGAGCTGCACCTGAACGTCTTCGAGCGCGATGGGTTTCACGTCGTCTTGTAGCTCCTGCAGTGCGTCGATGTAGGACGCAGGCAGAATGTCGGGCCGCGTGGACATCACCTGTCCCAGCTTCACATAGGTCGGGCCGAGGTGCTCCAGCGCATTTTTCAGGCGCTCGGGGGTGGACTCGTAGGTGCGCCCCACCGCACGAATGCCGGGAATGTCGAGGCCGGCGACCAACATTCCGAGACCGTGGCCCACGAGAACCCGCGCGACCTCTTGTAGCCGGTTGAGGTCGCGGACCCGGCCGGTAACGTCGGAGACGGTTTGCACCACAGGACGGACAAATCGCACGTTGGGGACTCCCCTGGGCCGCCGC
This sequence comes from uncultured Enterobacterales bacterium, assembly GCA_964502005.1. GTDB lineage: Bacteria > Myxococcota_A > UBA796 > UBA796 > UBA2385 > CAJWOS01. Next base: position 48,071 of record CAZCUX010000027.1, on the reverse strand, counting down.
ACCCACGGACGTGAGGTGGCGGCCATCGTTCAAAACCTGCGCGCTATGGGCCGTTGGACGCGAGTGGTTTGCCCACAAGGTCCGCGCTTCGACGCACCGCGCGCGCGCTGCTTGGCCTAAACGATTCTCGGGCCGCCGTCCCCCCGCAGGGGCGAAAGGAAGCGGTCGTTCGTAAAAACATCTATTTCGGACGGCCGCATCGGAACGCCAGGGGTTGCCTCGCACGCGGCGTGGAACACCCGTGGAACGCTTCGTCGATGTTGGGGTGTTCCCCGTGGAACATGGGTGAATGAACGCTCATTCAGAATGCCAAAGGTTCGACAAGACAACCCTTTTCGTGCGTGCGTCTCCGAATCGCGGCGCGTGTCAACGCCAGAACTGCCACCACTTCTTTGTCCCGCCCAGCAAATACTCCAGCATCGGTGTGGATGCGGGAGGCGGAGTCCCTTCTTCGTCCTCTGGCGCAGGTGCGTCGGGAGCTGCGGGAGATGGCCGCCGAGGCGGTGTCCAGCCGTGTTGTGCGCCGAGCGCGCGTACTTCGCGCAGCATCGCCGTTCCTTTTTCCGCGTCCACTATATGAACAAAGGCGGCAAACCCGAGGAGTCCTCCAAATACGGTGTCTGCGCTCCCCCATTGAAGCCCATGTGGCCCACGGTGACGAAGTTGATGCACGACCGCCCGGTACCGATGGAGCTGCTCGCGGGGCACAGAAACCCGCTGGTTGACCACCAAGCCTGTGACCTCCTGGCGGCGCCCCCTGTGCATGATGCGGGTCTTTTTGGGGTGGAGCCGCAGATTTTCGTCGACCACAATACGCGGTAATGCGTATAGTAGCCGATGGAGGTTTTGTATTTCGCCGCCGGGGCGAAGGGAAAACGTGAGGTCGTCGGCGTAGCGGGTGTATGTGAACTGGAGGCGGGACGCGAGCCCCGCCAACCGGGCATCCAAGCGGCGGCACAAGAGATTGGTCAACACGGGGCTCGCGGGTGAGCCCTGGGGAAGTCGCCGCGTGGAGGTCTGCACGAACCAACGCTTGCCGTCGATTTCGAGCGTCTCGACCTCGGCCTCTGTACAAAGGAGGGCCAATACCGTCGCGATGGGCCGTCCGTAGCCCAATTGCTCAAAGATGCCGCGAACGCGGATCCAGTCGATGCTCGGAAAGAAGTCTTCGAGGTCGAAGTTGACCACGACAGCGCATCCAACATGGGGCGTTGCGTTCGTGACAATAGACCGGCCGGGCACAAACCCGTGGGCCGCCGGATGCAGCGGAACCGCGGAGAGCCAGCCGGCAATGGTGGACTGCGCAGCCTTCAGGCGAGGGAGGGGTGCCGAGATGATTCGCTCACCGCCTGCCTTTTTGGGAATCGCAAAACGGGTGTAGTGCGAGGTTTGGCTCACGGCGCGGTGAAACGCAAGCCAGCGAAGTCCGCCGACTGTTTCGTTCAATACGTGCGCGAGCTCCGAAATCGAGTCGAGCACGGGCAGCCCATAGGCGCGCACTGTGTCGGGGTTGCCCTTGCGCGCGGACGCCAGGCCATCGCTGACGCCTTCGCCCAAAAAGAGGATGTCGGTTGCTTGGCGGCTCGCCCACGCTGCAGCACGTTCACGACGGGCCCTCTCTCGGCGTTCCCGCGCTTCGGCCCGGCGCGCTTTGGCCGCGCGCAGCCGCTCTTTGTGGGCCGCCTCCTTTTGCGCTTCGAGCTGGTCGAGCGCCACAAGCTCTCGTTCGAGCGCGTGGAGCTGCCCGGCGAGGTGCAGGGCTTCGGCTTCGAGTGGGTCTTCGGCTTGGCCCCAGAAGCCGAGGCGAGCCATGTCTTCTTGGATGACCTTGGCCTTGGAGGATGCACGAATGCGCTCTCGAAGGGCGTCTTCGCGACGAGGTGGCGGACTCATCGTTGTGCCCCTCGCGCGCGTGTGCGTCCCGCCGTTCGCAGATGGGGACCCCGGCTCGCGTACGGCAAGCGCCGCACAAAGCAGCTGTGTTGGCGCGCGCTTGGGGTGCGTTGCGGAGATGGGCGTCCGCGAACATCGCGCTGCCCATCAGGTGCGCGGTTTGGGCACGAGAGAATGGGGGAGGGGCTGGGGCGCGCCGAAGAAGACTTCGTCACACACGGGAGACCGGAGCGGTTCACTCGACGCGGGGACGGGCCATCGCGACGGCTGAGTCCGGCAGGACTCCCACCGGCAGCCGTCGCGATGGCCCAGGCCACGCCCAGTGAAAACCGGGCCGGTGAAGGAGGGAAGAGCCGTTGGCATGAACCGCGATGGCACGGTTCGGTTTGCAAGGCACACGGCGCAACCCCAGCCCACCTTCCTGTTGTATCGAACTCCGCTGGACGACGAAAGGGAAAAAGAAAGAGGAGCGTCATGGACGAGCCTTGCCGTGCTGTTGCGACTGCACGATACGAAGAGCGAGAATGTGCGAGCACGGGCCATAATGGAGCTTGTTTTGCCGGAAGTATGCGCAGGTACAGGTGCCTGTGACCATCCGGTCATCTTGGTCGAGCAGCGCCGTAGCGTGGCGCTGCACGCGCGCGTCGAAGAGGGTCCCGTTGAGCGCGGTGCCGTTGCCTTGGGGTGTGGCGTGGAACACCAATACGGCGTTTTTTTGGATGAGTGCTTGCGCCTCGGCCTCGCGTGGACTGGCCCAGCGGAAGGCGTCGCGGTCGAGGGGGTCGCGGAACAAGGGACGCGCGCGGTAGGTCTGTTGGTCGGCATCGAGCATCACTTGACCGGCTTGTATCGACCCAAACAAGGCCTCTGTGATGGTCGCTGAATCGTCATTCAGTTCTGCGACAAGCTGGGGTACCGTCGCAAAAGAGCGGCGCGTGAGGGCTTCGGTCACGCGCGAAATGGTGCGTGCGTCGGTGTTTCCACGAGGCGCCATCAGGTCGAACGCGCCTTGGCGTGACCAATCGTTTGCGGTCCAGCCGGAGAGCCCGAGCGTAAAGGTCATCCCCGGGAGCAGGACGTTCCAGAAACTCGGCAGACCGCTCCCGAGTAAGCGCACGTCAATGTGCCGTGCGTGGGGCAAGAGGCGTTCGAGCACCCGAAGTCTGCGCCGTCCCCACACCCGGACTTCGAGCGGCTCTGCGGGAAGGGAACCGATGACATTGCTGCGTGCGAGCACCAAATGGTGTGCAAACGGCTCGACTTCGACATGGATGGCGCCATCGGGCTGGATACAAAAGCGCAACGAGCGTGGGCCGTGCTGTTCGATTCGTCGGCGCAACACAAACAGCAGATTGTGGAGGTCGATGGGATGCAGGCGAAGAGAAACGCCGGGAAGTCCCATCGCGGCGCTGACCTGCAAAAAGCCGCGCACCCAAGAATCGGGAACGTCAATCTTCTTCTCGTAGTGCGGCACTTCCCCGTGTGTATGGACCGAAAATCCCGAGGGGTCGATGAGAAGCTCGGTATCTCGATACGAGCGGAGCTTTTCAAACGCGCGGGACAAATCGCGCGAGAAGTCGATGTTTGTGGTGCCGCATGAAAAGTCAGAAATCGACCGAAAGGAGCCGTACTGGCAGGTAAAGCGTGCGTAGCTGCTCTCGTCTGCGCTAAAGCACTCGAAGAACAGTTGGTCCGGGTGGACCGTGATGATGGGGTCAAGGACCACCCATGCACCCCGGTCGTGGGTATACAGCCAATCAAAATAAGCACGCTGGGCCCTGAGAAAAGACCCTTGGCGTGCATTGCGGACCTGCTGAATGGCATTCAGTTTTTGCTTGACGTCTTTGAGGGCGGCCAAGCTCTCGACGCGCTTTGTTGGGAGGGCGGCGAGGGTCGCTGCCCATTCGATGTCGTCCTGCTGGTGGCGCCACGCAAGGTATGCGCTGCGGTCTTTGCTGCGGGGACGCAAGTCAGATGACACGACGGCGAACAGTGCGGCCATTCCGTCGCGAAACATCCATGGCTGGGCGACGGTGCCCCGAAACCACGTTGGCTGGCGGGAAATATCGGGGGAAAACGACAACAATGAGCGGTGCGTGCCAGTTCGCGCGCCGCTCTGTCCAGCATACCGGTGGTCAACTTTCATCGCGGAGCCTCCGGTTGCTCTTGGGGACGGGCACGACCTTGGCGATGGAGGACGTTAGGCCAAAGCGACTGCGTATGCGCACCATCAGCGCGATCGCGCGCGCTCGGTCTTGTACGGACGTGCTGCCGCTCCAGTCCTCCATCAACGCCAGAACCCAGCGTGCGAGCATCTCATCATGCATCGCTGCGGTTTCAAGGGCGGCAAATACGCGCGTTTTTGCCAAAGCGCTGCGTGACAGCCCAAACAGAACGGCGCGAAAATACGGGGTCATCGCTTCGAGGCGATGGGGGTCGGTTGCTGCGACTTCGATGGCCCATGCTGCGACGAAGGCTTGGGTCTTGGGGGACGGGTGCTCGGCGAGATACATCATCCACTGGGGATTGTGGGAGTCATCGAGCCAGTCCCGGAGCAGGGTGCGTCCGATGTCTTGTGCGGCCGGTTGGGCAGAGTCACAAATGGCGACCAAGAGGTAAGGGTCGACCATCGTTTGCGACCGCAAATGCGTGAGGAGGCGAATGCCGAGCGCCCGTGTTTCGGGCCAGTCCGCATCGATGAGCCCCAAAATCGCGCCTTCTTGCATGGCCCACCGCGGAATGTCCGCTTCTATCCACATTTGCGCGACGGTTCGTACGGGGAGCAAGGCATGGTTCGCGAGAGCCAGCACTTGGTCGGTGGACAGGGTGTCGGGCGACAGCTGCGGTAGGTATTGGCCGCCCACGGTCTGCGCCGTGCGTCCTCGTGCGTCGAGGAGGGCCAAAATGGTCGACTGTGCGAGGGGAAGCGCGAAGTGGTCCGGTTGTTCGTTCCAAAATGTGGCCAGCTCGACGTGAAACTCCGGCCATCGCTCGTCTTGAAGGAGCTTGGCGACCAATTGCTGGGCCACTTCTGCGCGGTAGTCGGGCGCGGTCGGCAGCCAATCCGAGAGCACACCACGCGCGATTGCGCGTACATCGGCGTCGGAGCCTTCCCATATTTCGAGCAGGTGTGTCCACAGCGACCGCTGGGTCTCGTTTGTGCAGCGGCGGAATGCGCGAACTCCGTCGCAGCGAACGGATGGGGTCGTGCTGGACATCCACGCGCGCACGCAGGAAAGCGGCCACGCAGACACGGGCGTCGGGTGGCGGACCAACCACCGGCTGATGGCTTCCCGGACCGGGATGTGCGGGGCGTCGAGGCCGCTCACCAATGTCTCCAGGGGAAGCGCGAAAATGAAGCGTGACAGGTGCGTTTCGACGAATTGGCAGACGAGCTGCGGAACCGCGGAGGTGTCGTTGGCGTCGGTGGAAATCAGCCGTGACAGGATATTTTCGGTGAGACGTAGCGCGCTGTCGGGCATCGACAAGACAGCGGGGAGCAAGTCGGTCGCGAGGCGGCGCGGACCTTCTTCGGGACAGAAGAAAAGCTCTGCAAAGACCTCGGGTTGGGACATCCACTGGCGGGTGGCTTGGGGGAACCACGCGCGAAAGCGTGCTTGGGCGTCGGCGCGGGGAACGGGCGCGAGCGTGAGCAGCACGCGGAGGTCAGGGGCGCTTTGCTGCCAGAGGGCCGCGAGGGCCTGGAGCGCGAGGTTGGCTTGGAGGTCGGTGTTGGCGAGGAAGAGCTGCTGCACATCGCGGAGGGTGACCCAGCGCGCGAGGTCGGTGCGTGGGGTCAATGCGACGCACCCGACCCGCGCTCCTTCAATGGTATGCCCGCCACATGCGAGACGCACGAGCGCGTCGGGGTGTTCGTCCCATAAGGACGCATAGGCTTCGGTTCGAGCTTGGTGTGGTTCTTGGGTTCGTAGGCGCGGTCGCCAGGGGCCAGGGCGTCGGTCGGGTGGCGCCCACTCGAGGCTGTGGGCCAGGAGGATATGTCCCACCAGCCAGCTGGGTTGTGCGTCGTCGTGGTGTGCGGACAAAATCGCGAGTGCGAGGTCGATATACGCGCGGTCGCCCGCCGCGGCCCGAGAGCGCAGCGTCCGCAACAGGTGCCGCCGAAACCAAGTGCGGGTCGCAACCGTATACCCAATGTTGTTGCTTCCCGAACGTACGATGTCGGAAATCCGCCGTGATTGCCCATTCTGGAACATGAACCCTTGGTGCCCCATCGGACGCGCACGGGTTTTGTCGATACGATGCGCGAGGATGGCCAGCATTTCCGCGTCATCGCGCAGCTCGGCGAGCTTGGCGATACGTCGGAGGGCGCGCCAGTGGGGTGGGCGCAAGGGCAGCGTTCGGAGACGTGCGCACAAGAGGTCGCGTGCTTCGGGCGTATCGAGGAGCGCGAGGGTGACCCAGACCATCGGACGGGTGGGGTCGGGGGACGCGAGGTACGCATCGACAGCCTGCGCGAGCGCGTGCGCGTCGGAGGCTTGGATTGCGCGGCAGATGGCGCTCGGTAGTTCATCGAGCAGGGTCGCGATGCAGGTGGCTCGCTCGTTCGGAATGGCCAACAAGCCCGCCCGCGCAAAGCGTTGTACGGTTTCTGGCTCCGTGGGGCCGGCGAGGGAGCGGAGGGCGCCGGAAATCGAAGGGGTCGCGATGCGGGCCAGCGCGAATGCGAGCGCAATCCGTTCGATGCCCGTGGTGGAGGGCACGAGACGCGCCAGCGCAGGTGCAGCGCCGACAATTCGCAGGTCGCCGGCCCGCTGGATGATGCGCGAGCGCGGCCAGTCGCGGGGTCCGGTGTCGGTTTCGAGATACCGAATGATGGTCTGCGCGCGTACATCGGGTGGCGCTGGCACAAGACGGGGGGGCGCGGGGCCGTTTTCGTCGACAAATCCCTCTTGTTTTCGACGTGCTCGCTCGTTTTCCCAAAGTGTCTCCGCGCGTGCAGCCGTCACCGGAAGCGGCGTGCGCGTGCTCTCTTGGGGGGGCTTTCCTTCTCTTGTGACGCGTACATTCACCAAAAACCCGCGGCCATCGGGTTCAGGACCGCCCGCCCGAACCTCAACCAGCGCGATCTCCACCGCGCTTCGATGGGGGGACTGGCCGCGGTGTAAGTGGATGTGCCGAATCCCTTTCATCGAAGCGACCGTCCTTGCGAACCCGAAGGGTGTCTGCGTGTTCCGACACCCTATTGGAGCGCTGCGAATGATTCGAGCGGGAAAACGACATTGGACGGGGACTCGGCGCAGCTTGCGCGCCCAACCGAAAGTCCAGGTGCCGAGGCCCTGGGTTGAAAGAATTCGGTGAAGCCACAACCGAGCGCCAGGGCACACGGTGGGAATGGTTGTAGTCGTGGTCCTCGTGCCGATTTGCGATGTACTGCTGGCCGATCTCTTCAAGAACTCTGAACAATCGGTGCGGCTTCCCGGCTGCTCAGATGCGTGCGGCGTGGTAGGCTTACCGACCGAATTGGGTACCCCGCGCGCTTCGGTCGTTTGGAGGTGCCCCCGCACGGTCTGGAATCCCCACCGGAGAGCATCCCCGATGGCCTACGTCCTTCTCGCTTTTGCCCTGCTCTACTCGCTGTTGTGGGCCATCGGCCTCGTGTTGACGCTCCGCTCGCCGGACCGCAGCCTGCCCATTCCGGTCCTGGGAACCCTCGGTTTCTTGGGGCTCACGGGCTTCGCCGGCCTGCAGACCAGCGCGTCGCTCGACCACCCGCACAAGCTCACCGCGGACACCTTCAACAAGCTGTCCGACGGCATGACCCCCGACCAAGTGATGGAAATCCTCGGCGAGCCGAAGTCGCTCGAAGAGCGGATGGACATCGCTGCGTTTCACATCAACTACCCCGATGCGATCAAGGCGCGGATTTCGTCCGAAAAGCGCTTCGCCGACCGCGTAGACGCCGATGTGAAGATCAAGATTGCCGGTGAGCCGTCCAAAGCCCGCCTCAGCCGTGGCGAAGGCCTCGGCGCCCCCGCCAACAAAGAGCGCGGCGGTGTGTGGGGCCTCGACATTCTCCTCATCGAGAATGGCAACGAGACCCACATCAAAGAAGGCGAGCACTGGACCTACGAAGACGACATGACCGCAGAAGTCGTCACCCAGAAGATTGCCGAAGCGATCGATGCGACGGAAGCCTGGGTCGCCGTCACCGGTGGCGAAGACGAGCCCACGGTCATCACCATCAAGCCCGAGCTAGAGGCCAACCTCGGCACCGGCTGCAACGAAAACCGCTGCACCGTTCAAGTCGTCGCTGCCTCCGAGCCCAAGGAAGAGGGTGGGGAGCTGGACGTCACCGGCGCCGTTCGTATTCGCGCCAAGGCCGATGGCAAAGTCCAGGACTTCCGCGGTGGTGAAGAAGCTGTCGTCGCCCACATCTGGTTTGAAAAGGGCGTGCTCCTCGACACCGACTTCTCCCGTGAAGACCGCATCATCGTGGCGGGCTTCCAGAAAGAAGCGCTTGTCGGCTTGTCCCAGGCTGGCTTGGGCATCGTGCCCGTCGCAGCGGCTCCGTCCGAAGGCGCCGAATGAGGCTGTGAGCCTCTTGGGTAGAAGGACGCCTCGGCGTCCTTTTTTTTTGTGTGGACGTTGGCATCCGAAACAAGTGCGACGTCCAAAACAAGAGCGGGATTCGAAACAAAAATGCCCCCGAGCGGGGGCAAACCGTACAGCGCGCGCTCTATTTGGCGGCAGCGGCAGCGGCAGCTTCGGCGGCTGCCTTCTTCGAGGGCGGCGGAGGGTCAGGGTTGAAGCACTGCGCGTGACATGCGCCCGTTGCCTGCTCTTGGCACCGCTGCTTGGCGGATGGCAGGTCGATGGGCGTATACAAGGAAGGGTCACCCTGTTCGTCGGCGAGCTGCTTGGACTTGCGGTCGGCATCAACCGCGCCCTTCACGCAATTTCTGTATTCATTGCGTGCAGCATCGGCACAAGACTGGAATTCACCGTAGGACTTCTCGGCAAACTCACCGCTTTCTACATTCAGGTCCGCGAAGACGGCACTACACTTGTCCGTACATGTGCTGAATGTGCTGAGCGGCGTGACCAAGCCCGCAATGAACGCCAGCACCAGCAATGCAATCGCACCGGTGCACCCGATCTTGGAGACGTTCGGCAGTGGCAAGGGCGTGCTGTGCGCGCTCAAGAAGCTGATGAGTCCTACCAGCACGGACAAGCCGACTAGGCCGTACGAGAGGCTCTCCATCGCGGATGCTCACAGGTTGCAGGTGGCAGAAGGAAACGCGCAGTAGGCGCAGAGGTATTCGAGGGGGAGACGTATCCTGTCACACCGGTAGTGGTCGACCACTGGACACCCAAGGTGAAGGGTGGGTGTAGAAACTTCGTTCAAGGCGGAGCAAGCAGCCCCAAATCGACCGTTTGTGCGCGTACAGCGTCCATAAAGAGTGCGCCGGGGTCGGATTTTCCGGTGCGGTAGGAGGAGTCTCGCTCCGCAAACAGCGGAGTTTTCTCCATTCTTCTATACTCGTGGTGACCGAGCAAGTAGCGGATCGAGGGGTGCTTTTGTACGAGCCAGCGAACGAGCTGTGCGTTGCGATCGATCTGCGCATCGGTCAGTGGCGCATCGGTTGATCCCCGGGGGGGGCCATCGCCTACATTCTCCACGCCGACGGCGCAGTGGTTCAAGCCAATGACGTGACGCAACACTTGGTCGGTGGGCGCGAGCTGGAGCGTGCTCCCGTCACGGTCCACGATGAAGTGAGCGCCGACGTTGAGCGCACCCGCTCCCTGGAGCTCGGGCCGCCCACCCAAGCGCGCGGGCGCAAACGTGTTCCAGGCGCCTTGCGCGCTCCCGCTGCCGGTCCAATGCAGCACGATGGCCTGCGGGGTCATGGTGGTGCTGGAGACGAGGCCTTCGGGCAAATGTGCAGCCAAATATTCGGCCGTCAGCCGCTTCCGCTCGGCGTCGTTGGGCAGTGGACGCCATTGCACCCAGCTTGGCACGTCTTCGGCGCGCGCCACACGGGGCGCCACCAAGGCGAGCGCCGCGAGCGTGCGCAGCCAGTCGCGGCGACTGGGAGCAAAGACATTGTTGGTGTAAGGCCGGGTCAGGCGTCTCTCCACCGCGGGCACGAAAGTGATGACGGCGTCACACCGCTTGTCTCTTTTTTCCCGCCAAGATTGGCACGAACATACACCCCAATCGGCTATCCTGGAGCACCAGGTGAGGTCCGATGTCATCCGTTCGCTTTCCCATCGTAGCGTGGGCGCTCCTGGGTGCTGCTTGTGCGCCCGAAAACGTTGCCAAAGAGACGGGTGCGCACCGTGGCGATGCGCCTGCCGTCGATGCGCCCGCGCCCCGCCTCAAGCGCCTCACGCGTCCGCAGTACGACAACATCCTGATGGACCTCTTCGGTGCATCCTTGGTGTTGCCAGCGAGCCTCGAACCCGATGAGCGGGTGGAAGGACTGTATGCTGTGGGTGCGGCCACCACGTCCATCAGCGCGTATGGCGTCGAAAAGTATGAGTCCGCCGCGTATGACATCGCCCGGCAGGTGATGGCCGATTCCGCGCTCCGGGCGCGCTGGGTGCCTTGTGCCGGCGATGTCCTCGACGATGAAGCCTGTATGGCGGAAGCCCTGGATGATTTGGGACGCCTTGCGTGGCGTCGTCCGTTGTCCGGTGCTGAGTTGGACCGGTTGGTCGACCTTTCGAGTCAAGCCGCTCAAGCACTGGGGACATTTGACAATGGCTTGACTTTTGGGTTTGCTGCACTTTTGATGAGTCCGCACTTTCTCTACCGCGTCGAGTTGGGGGACAGTTCGGATGCGCCTGCGGGCGGCTACGACGACTACGAAATGGCGAGTCGTCTCTCCTTTTTCTTGTGGAACACCGCGCCCGACGACGCTCTGTTGACCGCTGCCGCGGAAAGCAAGCTCACCGACGAAGACAGCCTCGCCGGTATCGTCGCGCAGATGATTGCGGACCCACGCGCGAAGAATGGCGTGCAAGCGCTGTTTACGGAAATGCTGGAGCTGGACAACCTCGACGCGCTCAACAAAGACCCCACCGTCTATACCTACATGAGCGACGCCCTCGGTCCCAGCGCCCGCACCGAGACGCTGTCTGTCGTCACCCGCCATGTGTTTGACGATGACGCGCCCTATCCCGAGCTTTTCACCACCCGCCAGACGTATCTCGACCGCACCCTCGCCGCGCTCTACAACGTGCCTGCGCCCTCGCTGGACGGTTTCGCGCCCGTAGAGTTGCCGGCCGACGGGGGCCGTCGCGGCTTGCTCGGGCACGCGAGCTTCCTCGCGCTGCACGCCCATGCGTCGACAACGTCCGTGACGCGCCGTGGTATCTTTGTGCGCGAAGTGCTGCTGTGTACGGTGATTCCCGAGCCGCCGGCCAACGCCAACACGGCAATCCCCGAAGTCGACGAAGATGCGCGCACAATGCGGGAACGCATCGCCGTCCACCTCGAAGACCCCACCTGCGCCAGCTGTCACAACATCACCGACCCCATCGGCTTGGGCTTCGAGAACTTTGACGGCCTGGGCATGTGGCGCGACGCAGAGAACGGCGCCACCATCGACGCATCGGGCGACCTGGATGGCGCACCCTTCGCCGACGCCTGGGAAATGGGCGCAGTGGTCGCCCAAGACAGGCAGTTGGGGCCTTGTTTGACCGAAACCTTCCTCCGCTACGCCACCGGCTCGCGCAGCGCGGACCTCGATGCGCTGCTCGTTGACTGGCACGCCGAAGGCTTCGCCGACGCCAATTTCCGTGTGCTGTGGTTGTTGCGCGATGTTGCCCTCAGCCCTGCGTTTCGCGGGCTCGCACAGGGGGAATGAACGATGAATCGACGTTTCTTGCATTGGCCTGCTGCATTGGATTGGCGACCTTCCACTGGTGCGTTGTCTCGGCGGGCGGTGCTGCGGGGAGTGGCCCGTGGCTCTGCGGTGTTTTTGGCCTTGCCGCCCCTTCAGGCGATGTTTGACGGCAATGGCACGGCGTATGCCTGCGATGGGGTGCTGCCGGTGCGGTTCGGGCTGTGGTTTTGGGGCAATGGCAACTTGCCAGACCACTGGACGCCGGTAGGCACGGGAGATGGCGACGAATGGACGTTGTCGGAGCAGTTGGCGCCCCTCGCTCCGTATAAGTCGCGCATTTGTGTGCCCACGGGCTTGGCTTGCAAACTGCCCAACACATCTCCGCACGGTAGCGGTCTGGCGGGCATTCTCACCGCGGTTCCGCGCCAAGTGGTGGGGGATGACTCTATCATTGGCGGACCCACCATCGACCAAGTCATCGCGGCAGGCATCGGTGGGGAGACGATTTACCGCTCTATCCAGACGGCTGCGACCGATATGGCGGGCGAGAGTTGGAACGGTCCCAATAGCCGCAATCCATGTGAGACCGACCCTTATGCGGTCTACGCGCGCTTGTTTGGCGATACCTTCGTGGCGCCAGGCGAGGACGGGGTGGTTGACCCACGGCTGGGCCTGCGACGGAGCGTGCTGGATGGCGTAATGGCCGATATTCAGGCGCTCACGGCGCGGGTCGGTGTCGAGGACCGCGCGCGCCTGGACCAGCACCTCACCGGGGTGCGGGAGCTCGAACAGCGCCTCGCGCGGCTCGAAGAAGACCCCCCCGACCTTGAAGCGTGTACACGTCCCGCGCCGTTGGCAGCGGATTTTTCCGACGAAGCCGGTCGTCCCCAAGTGCGCGCGCGAAACCGCGTGATGAGCGAGCTTATCGCGATGTCGTTCGCGTGCGACCAGACCCGCGTCGCGGCGCACTTCGTCACGGCGCCCGTGAGCGATGTGCTGTTTGAAGGCGCGGCCTCGGGGCACCACGACCTCACCCACAACGAAGGCGGCGGGCAGCCGACGGTCAACGACATTACGATTCAAATCATGGAGTGCTTGGCGGACACCATCGGCATCCTCGATAGCATCCCCGAAGGCGACGGCACTCTGCTCGACAATATGGTGCTGTTTGCGACCAGCGAAGTGAGCCTCGGCCAAGTCCACAGCATCGACGAGATGCCGGTGGTGCTGGCAGGTTCGGCGTGTGGCTTCTTCAAGCAGGACCACCACTACCGGTCACTTTCGGACGAAAACGCAACCAAGCTGCTGATTTCGCTCCAGCAGGCGGTGGGTATGTCGGTTTCTTCGTTCGGTGCGGGGGAAGCCGCTGCCAATGGCGCGCTCACGGACATTCACGCATGACGCACACGCCCTCGTCTTTCTTCATCGCCGCCGTTGCGTTGTCGGTGGTCGCTTGTTCGCCGCCCAAGGCCGCCGAGTCGGGCACCACCACGTCCCAAGAAACGTGCGATGGGCCGTCGTCCACCCGCGAAGTTTGGGTGGTCGATAGCCTGCACTTTGCACGCATTGCCGATGGTGTGTCCGAAGGATTCGACCTCGACGGCATTGTCTCTACTACCGGCGGCACTACCGGCTGTGGGCGCGGCGATTTTGTGACGCCCGCTGGGGTCACCGGCGTCGACAACTCGTTTGGCGAAATCATTCCGGCGCTTGAAGGCACCGAGTTTGTGGGGGCGGAGGCGCTCATCAACGACACCATTCGCACCGGCGAGCTGATGTTGCTCGTGTGGGCCGATGGCGTCGATGACCCCGAGCAAGACGACTGCATCGACATGTCGCTCGGCCGCGCCATCGGCGAACCGATGCTCGGCACCGACGGAAACTTCTTGGCCGGGCAAACCCTCGAAATGGACGCCGACTTCGATGGCGCCCACTTGTCCAATATGGCCATCGTCGACGGCTCGATGGAGGGGCGTCCGATTACCGCTACGCTGCCTGTGCAGATTCTCAACGCCTCGCTGGAGTTTCGCTTGGTGGACGGTGCCGTGCGCCTCGACCGCTTGCCCGATGGTCACGCAAAAGGCGCGCTTGCGGGAGGCGTGAACGTACAAGAGGTGCTGTCGGTGGCGCGCGAGCAAGGAATCGCCCAAGAGGTCGGCGACATTCTGGAGAGCCTGCTGGGGGTCGTCGCGGACCTGTCCCCCAATGATGCCGGTCAGTGTACCCAGCTTTCGATTACGTTCGAGTTTACGGCCACGCCGGTTTACCTCTACACAGACCCGTGAGGTTGCTGGGAGGCAAAACGATGCTTTGGATTCTATGGGCCCTTTCGTCGGGTGTAGACGCGAACGCGTGCGTGGCGCTGGTTCACGAAGCGGGTGAGCTTGCCGAAGCGAGCGGCCAGCAGATGATTTTGACGGCGACGCCCACCGGCTCCACCATCGAGCTGTCCGTCGACTATACCGGCGATGCTGCGGCATTTGGTTGGATGGTGGTCATTCCCGCGGGCTTTCAATCCCTCGGTGATGGCGACCCCGGCCGCTTCACCGCCTTGCACGAAGCGACGGCGCCCAACGTAGACGTCTACGCGTTTGGGGGCGACAGCGAAGAAGAGAGCGGCTGTGGCTGCGGAAGTGACGGCCTCAAGGGCGGAATGGACAGCGGTGGCGCCCGTAACTTTGAGGGAGGCGTCGACATCGTCGCCGAAGGTTTTGGTGGAAGCTACCAGTACACCGTTGTTTCCGCAGACGACGCGGGCGCGCTCCAGGCGTGGCTCGACGCACATGGCTGGGCGGTCGGCGGCGCCGAAGACACCCTCGCCGACCTCGTCGCCGAAGGTGGCTATGAGCTTGTGTTGGTGGAGGTTGCCCCCGATGTAGCCGCGACGCCGTCCGAAGGGCGGCAGCTTCCCCCGTTGGCCATCACATCGTCGTCGTCCCGGTTGTATTTTCCGGCCCGAATGGCCCGAAGTGCCGGTGCCGAGGCATTTCACACCGTCATTTATGTGGCGGGAGACCAAGGCGCGCGCGTGACCGGCTGGTCGAGCGTCGAGATGGAGAGCATCAGCGGCGACAACGTCGACCCCGACACGCTTTGGCTCGATACGCTCGCCGAGGTCGGCGCGACCACCCCTACGTTCGTGCGGGTCTTTGCGGGTGAAGTCGACGGGCAGTTCGTCACCCGCTTTGAGACGGTGGCGGCCGCCGAAGTCCACACCCTGGATGCCGAGTTTTTGCTCGACCAAGGCGATGCCCCGCTCGCGACCACGGTGGAGGTGTGGGAAGGCGCGTTGCCGCTCATTCCGTTTGGGCTGGGTACGGCCTTCTGGCTGCGTCGCAGGCGCTTGGGGCGGCGCAACCCCTCCGCTGTGGTGTAGATGCGCGCAGCACGGAAGTGGGGGCGGTTTGCGGCGTGCTTTGGGATAGGTCTCGGACAAATTGGCGTTCGCTCGCTTCGGCGTCGTCGCAAATCGAGATAGGACGGTCGGACAGCAAGAGGGCGTGGGTGTGCATCCGTTGGCTTCGAGCACCATTCGACGGCGCGTACCCGTGCGCAGTCCCGAGGCCGGCAGGCTGCTCCAAGCGGTCGGGGTGACGGGCACAAACGGGAAGACCACCACCACGTCGATGGTCGCTGCGATTGTGGCGGCAGGCGGGCAAACGCCGGCGCGGGTGACCACCGTGGGCTCTTTTGTTGGCGGCACGCCCGTCCAGGGGCCGTTTGGTGAGCGGGTGCGCGCTGCGGTGGCGGGCGGCGCATCGGTGATAGCGGTCGAGACCACCGCCCAGGCCTTGTCGGCGGGCTTTGCGAATCGGTGGACACCCGATGTGGCCGTCTTTACGAACTTCTCCCATGACCACCTCAATCGTTTCGGCACGCCTGCTGTCTACCAAGCGGCCAAAGCGCGCTTGTTTCAGACGCTCCATTCCGGCGCCGTCGCCGTGCTCAACCTCGATGACCCCGTCAGTGCTGCGCTTGCCGCGGTCCTGCCGCCGGGGGTCACGGTGCGCGGCTATGGACACAAGCCCCATGCCGCGGCGGCCCGTTTGCCGTGGGTGCTGCGGTTGACGCATATTGCGCAAACGGACGCTGGCTTGACGTTCGCGCTCGACCTAGACGGGCGCCCGCTGGTTTGGTCGTTGCCGATGTTGGGCGAGGTCAATGCGTGGAACGCGGCGGCTGCCGCGCTGGCGGGCCTGGCGCTCGGGACATCTCTCGCCCACATTCAGGCGGGCCTTGCGACATTCGGTGGGGTATCGGGCCGTTTTGAGCGCGTGGGGGACCATCCCCTCGTGCTTGTTGATTATGCCCATACGCCCGATGCGCTCGAGATGGTGCTCCAGTCCGCGCGCGCTCTGGCGCACCACCGGGCGGGGCGGGTGGTGCTCGTGTTTGGGTGTGGGGGCGACTGCGACACCGAAAAAAGGCGTCCGATGGGCGATATCGCCAATGTTTCCGCGGATGTGGTGGTGTTGACTTCGGACAATCCGCGCACCGAGTGCCCAACGGCCATCGCAGACCAAGTGCAGCCGCCCGTCCAGGCCCACCGCGCCGTCTGGACGCGAGAGCTGGACCGCGCGGAGGCGATTGCGCTGGCCATTCGGAATGCGGCGGACGCCGATGTTGTGATTGTTGCCGGAAAGGGCCACGAGGAGATGCAAGACATTGGTGGCCTTCAAATACCGTTCTCCGACCGCGCGGTGTGCCGGGCGGCGCTTGCGACGAAGCTGCGGTCGGGCGCGTAAGTCACAATGTGAGCGTCTCGTCTTGGGTAAAGTGCCGCAATATTGCGCCTCCATCGCCGGTGAGCACGCGATAGGGGTGGCCGAGGGGGAAGGGTTCCGTTGAGGAGGCTATTTCTTCGAGGACGGTGTCAACGCGGGACATCTGGTGCCCACCCACCGGCTTGAGCGCTTGGCCTTGTTTGAGCTCCAACACCCAAACGGTGCGGGCTTCGGGACGCGGTTCGGACATGTCGACCACCACAAAGTCACCGGCAAATGCGTCTTGACGACACCGCCACAGCCATAGATTGCTCTTTCGTGCGTGAATGGCACGCACAAAGCGGGTTTCGCGGCTGCTGAGGCCAAAGCGGGGCGCGAGGCCGCCCGATGAACGGCGCTCGGTCAGCGCTTGGAGGTGCTGGGCGAAAACGTCGACTGTTAGCGGCATGTCTGGATACAGTCGAAGCGCGAGGGGGTGTGCCATGAGAAATTGGGTGTCGTGGTGCGAAATCGGGTGGGCGGACTATCGTTGATTTCGGTGTTGTACCGCATCCAAACCGACCCTTGGTCGGATAGACGACCGAACCGGAGGTTCTGTGTCCTCGCGTTGCGTTGTCTGTCGATTTGTTGGTCTTCCTGCGTTTCTGGGCGGCTTGCTTGCTTCGCAGGTTGTTGGTTGTGCGCCTGAGCCGTTGCCGATTTCGGTAGACAGCTTGCCGGTGTTTGTCCCGCCCGTGCGCGCGGTGGAGGTGGTGGGGGACGAGAACTTCGTGCAGATGCCCCCTGACCCACCGTCGGCGGATGTGTTGGTGGCGTTTGACTTTGATGACTCCGATGCGGCGCTAGAACGTTGGACCCTCGGTGACAAAGCCGACGACAAAGCGGCCCAAGGCCAGCTTCGGGCGACGCCCGATGGCTATGATGGCACGCCCGGCATTCATGTAGGGCCCGAAAAACGCACGGGCTCGGGAACCTGTGTGCCCGTCACCACCAATGTTCCCGTGCGAATGGGTGCGCGCTACCAGATTTCCGCGCGGGTGAAGGCGGTCGGGCTGTCCGGGGGTTCGCTCAAGGCGGGCGCCGGCATTGAGGTCGCGGCGCTGAAAGGCACCCCCGAAGAAAACGAAGTGCTCACGCGCAACATCACGCCCACCCGGCTGCGCGGTGACTCCGAAGGTTGGCAGACGATGACCGTCGCGATCGACGCACCGCGCAACACCGATGCGCTGCAAATCGACTTGCACCGATGCAGTGGGTCGGGGCGTGGATTCGCGATTTTCGACGATGTGACGGTGGCGATGGTATCCCAGCAGGCCTCGGCCCTCGACGCGCCGGACATCAGCCGGTGGCAGCGGGCCGAGCCCCATCCCCTCGTGCGATGGCTGTCTCCTGATGGCGACAATCGGCCAGGCATCATCACATTGGCGCCCGCAGAGTGGGTTCTTCGCGTCGACCGCTCCGTCGAATCGACCTTACAAGTGGGCCTCGCCGCTGACTTCCGCACCCATCCCGCTACGCGCGTTTGCTTTGACATTCGCGAAGATGGCGGTGAGCAGCTTCTGCATCAGTGCTTGAGCCGCGACCAGGACCACTTCACCAAAGATGGCGAAGGGTGGATTGACGCCACGATTCCCCTGCCCGCCCGCGACGGTCCTACGACCTTGCGGTTTCGTACCGAACGCAACGGCGGCCCCGAAGACTCCGCGGCCATCGGCTTGTGGGGCAATCCGCGCATCATCCCGGTAGAGCGAACGGCCCCCAAAGAAACGCGCCCCGACATCGTGCTGGTCATCTTCGATACCCTCCGCCGCGACCACCTCGGGTTTAGTGGGTACGACATTCACCCCACCTCTCGGGACTTGGACGCATTTGCGGCCACGGCATTTGATTATGC
This sequence comes from uncultured Enterobacterales bacterium, assembly GCA_964502005.1. Taxonomy (GTDB): domain Bacteria; phylum Myxococcota_A; class UBA796; order UBA796; family UBA2385; genus CAJWOS01. Next base: position 29,745 of record CAZCUX010000027.1, on the reverse strand, counting down.
GGACAACTCCTCTCCGGCGGGCTGGACGCTCACGAGCGGCTCGTCTATCATCACGGGCCGCTTCCCTGCGTTTCACGGCGCGGGCTGGCGGGTGCGGCGCGAGCAAGCACAGCTTCGGCTGGACAAAGTCGACAAGGACGTAGCGCGGACGCTGGATTTTACCGCCATTTCTCCCGATGTCCCGACGATTGCCGAGCGCATGCACAGCCTCGGCTACCGAACGGTCATGGTCGCGTCCAACCACTTCTTGTCGCCGGACTTCGGGTTTGGACGTGGGTTTGACCGGCACGCACAATATGGAGGGTCGAGCTCACAGGGCGCGGAACGCCTGAAGATGGTGGTGGACAATATTTTGCAGCGCGAGCCCTTGGGGGAAGGCGAGCCTTTGTTTATGGTCGTCCACTTTATTGACGCCCATATTCCCTATCGCTTTCGGATGCCGGGGCGTGCCAATTGGGCGCCCCCGACCGACATCGCGTATGAAACGGATTGGTTTTACGGCCGCCGGGTGTTTCGCATCGACAAGTTGAATGACACCTTGCGGGAATATCCCGACTCCTTGTTGTCGTTTTACGACGCCGACATCGCCCATGCCGACGGCGTATTCGGTCAAGTCCTGGAGCTTGTGGAGCCGTCGGGGGCGGGGATTATCGTCACCGCCGACCACGGCGAAGAGTTTGACGACCACGGCTGGTATGAGCACGGCCACAATGTCTGGCAAGAGCTCGTGAATGTGCCGTTGTTGGTGCGACCGCCCGGCTATACGGGTGGGGGCACGAAGGTCGAACAGCCCACCTCGGTCGTCGACGTGGTGCCCACCCTCTTGTCTTGGGTAGGCGAGCACGACGAATCGCTCGACGGTGTCGTATTGTCCGGCCAAACCGACCCACGACTTGACGAGCGGTTGGTGTGGTTAGAGCATCAATATATGGGCCCCGACCGCACAGGCTATCGCTTGGGCGACCTCAAGGTCGTGTTCACGCATCCAGTGGGATGGATTGACAACCGGATGCCGTCGAGCCGCAATGCGCTCGACAACTCGGCGAAGAAAAAGAGCGACAAAGACAAAGCCTATAACTACCCCATCGACGCAGGGGGGCGGGTCTACGATTTGTCGCAGGACCCCGAAGAGCAGGCGGAGCGATTGTTGGCGCCGGGCGACCCCTTGCTGCGTCCGATTGAAGCGCGAATCGCCGAGCACATGCCGGGCACCCACCTCCGCTGCACGCGGGCCGACGCGCGCCTTGAGGTTCGCTTTGAGGCAGATGTCTCGCTCGTGCGGGTCGCGCCGGTGTCGTTGTCGGAGGCCGACAAGGTCACCATTCCGGGCGACCACCGAACCGTACAGGCGCGCTTTGTCGATGGCGCCTTGGGTGCGGGCACGGGGCCATTGGTAGACGAGCCGTGGATTGTCATCGACGCCCAAGGCGGCGCGGATGTGCGGGTTGTCGGCGAGCTGCCGCCATCGTGCAAGGTCTGGACGGTCAAAGGGCGCGGCTTCTTCGTGGACCTCGATGGCGACACGCAGAAGATGCTCGAAGAGCTGGGCTATATGGGGCATTGACGGGCTGCTGCGTTCGCGCAGGCTACGGCGTATTTGCACATTTGTGGGTCGCACATCCAAACGTGGCTTCAGTACGTCGCTTTGGATGTTTGTGACCCCGATTTCTGGGGCACGTGCGACAACGTGTCACCTTTGGGCACTTGTGGGTCGGTGCAGGGCCGCTAAGATACGCCCATGGGTAAGGTCTCCGGTGGGCCGCTCGGTTCCCTTCGACCGTCCACTTTGGGCAACGTGTTCGCCCTGATTTTCCGACTGGAGGTTCTGATGTTTGGTCGTTCTGTGCTCCTCTTTATTGCTACCAGCACTCTTGGCGTTGCGTTGGCTTGCGGCGGTCAGGCCAACTGCGGCCATTGCGCGGGCGCTGCGGCGGCTGCGTCTTCGACCGACCTCACCGCAGTCGATGGCCAGACCGTCAAGCTCACGGTGAACGGCGTTCACTGCGGCGGCACGGCTGCGAGCTTCCACGCGGCGGTCATGGGCATCGAAGGCGTGAAGGGCGCTACCGTGACCCCCGATGGCAAGGCCGAAGTCAAGTTCGACGCCGGCAAGACCAGCGTCGACAAGATTATCGCCAAGGTCGCCGAGACCTCGTCGTTTACGGCCCAGAAGGCCGAAGGCGTCTGAGCGCTTCGTCGGTTATGGGTAAAAAAGGGTCGATTGTTTCGGCCCTTTTTTGTTGGTATAGGCGTTAGACCATTTGTTTGGTGGTCTGGGCCTATGCTTGTGTGTTTGCGTCGTGTGTGCTTTCGTTCTTGCGCGCCAGGATGGTCGCGAAGCGGCCCCGGCCGCGGGTGAAGACGTCGGTCACCGTGAAGCCGTGATGGGTGGCCAAAAACGCGAGGTCATCGGGCGAGAACAAGCAGTGCTCGCGGTAGTGCGCGAGGGCGTCTTCGTCGATGCGGCCATCTTTTCGTTCTGCGACGTATTCCCGCAGCGGATACTTCACGATGTCGTGCAGAATCAAGCGGCCGCCGGGCTTGAGGATGTGCGCGGCGTTGGCGAGCAGCACGGGGGGATGGGGCAGCTCGTGGAACGACAGCACGCTTGTGACGACGTCGGCGAAGGCTTCGGGGAGGGGCAAGGGCGCGCCCAAGTCTGCGTGAACGACTTCGAGGTTGTGTGTGGCGGCGGCTTCCCGGAAGAGGTCGAGCATGACGGGGTGTAGCTCTACACCGACCAGCCGCGCGTTGGGGTGGCGGCGACGGATTTCGGTGAGCAGGTGGCCGGAGCCAGCGCCAAGGTCGACCACCACGCCGTTTTCTTCGAGAGCGGCGCCGTGGTCCCAAGTGCCCCACCACGCGGAATCGTAGCGATGGGGCGCGCTTGAAGCAACGTTGTGGCGATACTCGTTGATGTCGCGCTGATGGGCTTCGAGATGGGGCATCGACGGCGAATGAATGGACATTCAGTTCTCCAATTGGCTCTACAAACGATGGATGAATAGGGGGAACAAACAGCTGGTCAGGGGACCGGTTGCCGGTAAGGAACGCTCCGGCGAGACGGTTTCAGGAGGAATAACGCAAATGAAACCTTGGCACGCCGAGTGGACGTTGACCGACGAAGATGCCGCGGCGCGAATTGGGTTTCTCCAGCCATCGCTCGCGGGACAGCCTGTTGTGTGTGTGGGGCATGGCTGGGACAACACGCTGTTTCGGGTGGGCGCGTTTGTCTTTCGGTTTCCGCGCCGGTCGGTTGCGTTGGAGCTGTTGCGTACGGAAGTGCAGGTGTTGCCGGCCTTGGCTCCGTTTCTGCCGGTCCCGATTCCGGTGCCGCTTGATTTTTGGGAGGACGATGGACAAGGGCGCCCCGTCGCGCAGGTCCCGTATTTGGTTGGGGAGACGGCCTGCCGCGTTGCGCCGGCGCGTCTGGACTCTGCTGCGTTGGCGGAAGACCTGGGAGCGGCGGTAGGCGCGCTGCACCGGATTCCGCGCACAGGCGTGCTGCGACAGAGTCTCCCCGAAGATTCTATCGACCGGTTGAACCGTGAAATGCGGTTGGCGCAGCTCGCCCAAGAAGGGCCGCTGATGGGCCGCTTGTTGGGGAACCAATGGCCGGATGTGCTGTCCTTATTGAACGAGCTGGCGAAGGTTGCGTTGCCGACCCGTCGATGTGTTGTGCACGGAGACTTGTATGCGCGGCATGTGTTGGTCGATGATACCAATCGTTTGGCCGGTTGGATTGACTGGGGAGACGTCCATTGGGGTTGCCCGGCCCTCGATTTCGCCGTGGCGTGGTTGGTGCTTCCGTCGCAGCACCGTCAGCGGTTTTTCGATGCAGTGGACGCCAATCGCTGCTGGCAAGAGCCGGAGGCACAACGCGAGCTATCGTTCGCCCGCTGGCGTGCGCTCTACCACGCATGCCGAACCCTCGCGTTTGCCGACGATACCGAGGACACGCATCTCCTCGCCGCTTCTTATCGGGGGATTTCTGCGGTGCTCGCCGACAGCGCGTGAGCGCGGGGTCCAATACGACAAAGGACCGGAGTTTCCGCCGCGAGAGGTCCTTCGCGAACGGTACCCCGGCCCCATGTACGTAGAAAAAGGGGGACGAAAGGGCGCTCAGTGCCCGCCCGCCGCGCCCGCAGCGTGGGCCACGAGCGGCAGCAGTCCCGGCGCGATCCCGCCTGACAACACGACGGCTACAAGAGTCAGCAGCGCAAAGCGTTCCCGCGGTCGAATGTCCATGTTGACGCCCGTCGCGAGGTCGGGTCCAAAGAACACGCAGAAGTTCAAGCGAATTGCGTTGAAGCCAACGGCGGCGAGGACCACAACCGTCAGGACCGTCGCGACCAGCCCTCCCGAAGATGCGGTGTTGAGCAGCACATCCTCGGCGATGAACTCCAGGGTGCCGGGAATCCCGGCAATCGAGAGGGCCATGAGCAAAAATGCGAGGGACAAGCGAGGGGCCGCGTTGTGGAGGCCGTGCCACACGCGAAGGTCGACTTTTCCCAAGCGGCGGGTGACCATCGCCACAGCCAGGATGAAGCCGGTCTCCGACAAGATGAGCGCGGCCCAAAGCAACTCCCCGCCCAGCGCTCCGCCGCCTGCACCATTGATATTGCCGGCGATAACCAAGCCATGCAAGGCGGCGACCACCCAGGCCACGGAGCGGCCCAGGTCTTTGGCGGCGATAGACAGCAGCGCGGCCAAGGCGGCAAAGCCGACGGTGGCGATAATGGCTGCCTCCGAGAGATGGGCTGCAGCGAGGGCGGGCTGCAATGCGCGAATGAGGACAGCCACTCCGCCGAGTGGCGCTGCAAGAAGCACCGACCCCGCGACCGCCTCGCCCCGTAGGGTCGTCGTGAGGCCGGAGTGAAACGGAACCGCGCCGAGGCGCATGACCAAGGCGGCGGAAAGAAGACCCACAGCGACCATGTTGAGGTGCAAGCCGTGTTCAAAGGAGGTGAGCATTTGCCCTTGGATCGCCGCGATGCCCAAGCCCGACACGGCCAGCAGACCGGAGGACAAGAGGGTTCGGCGACCGGCGCGATGCTGCGGGTCCAAGCCCCACGCAACCGCCGCACCCCCGGCAATCTCTGCCAAGACAAGGACCAGCAGGTTGTCTGCGATGAGGGCCGTCAGAGACGCCGCGAGGAGTGCCGAGATGCTTGCCATCACGCGGGGTTGGGCCATTCGGCGGGGGAGGCCAATCGCTGTGGCGCCGGCAGCGAGTGCCATCGGCAACATCAAGGATGCAGGCAACGCATCCGCGCGGAGGGCGATGGGCCCGAGGACAGCGGACGTGATGTCGCCGTGGATAAGCACCGGCACGCCGCACAAACCGGCAGCACCAATCGCGAACCCCGCACCCACGAGGGAGGGAACGCGGGACTCACCCGGCGGTGTATTGGCGGCGACGATGGAGGCAATGATATTGGCGGCGATGGCCACCAACACGGCAAGAAGAGGTGTCATCGGGACAAGACCTCCGCCGGCTGTCGCACGGCGCTGGTGCTCTCGGTGCTCTCGGTGCTGTCGAGGAGGTTTCCGACCGTGTCGTCGAGATGGTCGATGGCAGCGAGGGGTCGGAACAGCAACGAGGCTGCGCCATGAAACACCAGCTCGTCGAGATACCAGCGCTCAAGGGCAATGGTGTAGAGACGGGCGCGCATCCATTCTGGCAAGTATTGCTCGGCGTAGGACTGCTGCACGCCTTGACCGAGCAGCGCTTGCACTTCCCGACGGTCGTGCAGCAGGTTGGGGGCGCGCAGGAGCTGCCAAGTGCGCAGCGCGGCATGGCCCGCAATATGCACGACGCCGACCGTCTCCCAGCCAAGGCCCGCCCACACCCAGATGATGCCCACCTGTGCGACGGAAGCGTAGCCCAAGGTGCTCTTGATGTCCGACTGCACGCGGCCCACCATCGACGCGTGTGCGGCGGTTACCAAGCCGATGACAATGACGGCGGCGCGGAGTGCGGGGTGTGTGTCGAGAATGGGCTGAATACGCAGCAAAAGGAAGGGCGACGCGTGAATGGAGAGCGCGCCGTAGAAGATGGCGCTCGATGGTGTGGGGCCTTCCATGGCGCGGGGCAGCCAGCCGGTAAACGGTACCGACGCGCCTTTGCCCATCGCGCCGAAAATCAACAATGCGCCGACCATCCACGGGAGCGGGCCGGGGGTGACCGTCGCGCTTCCGTCGAGGATGCCAATACCAGAGCCGGGGAGGTGGTGGACGAGCACCACGCCCAGGAGCAGGCCGATGTCGGTGACACGGTAGACGGAGTAGGCGCGCAGGCCGTGGGCGACGGGCGAGGGGCGCCGATGGAAGAACGCGATGAGCAGGGCAGACGAGAGGCCAACCAGCTCCCAGCCGGCAAACAGGAGGTCGAGGCCGCGCGCGGACGCGACGAGGGAGATGCCAACCGCGAACACCATCAGGAGCAGGTAAAAGCGTCGGAAGCCGACCTCGCGGTGCAGGTACCGTGCGCTGAACATCCCGATGAGACCGCACAACAGAAAGTCGAGGGTCAAAAACATCGCGGCGGGGCCGTCGAGCAAAAACGCGATGTCGATATGAAAGCCACGAATGGCGATGACGCTGCCGAGGTCGACGGCGATGTCCGGCGCGCCGAGCATCAGGCTGACGGACAAGCCGAGGGTCGCGAGCAAGCCTCCTGCGAGTCCTCCGCCGACAATCTGGTGGACACGTCGCTCCACGAGGTCGGGGATAAACAGCAAGGTGACGGCGAGGATGAGCAAAGACCCGACGGGGAGCGTCAATGCGATGAACGCAAGCGCGGCGGGGAGGTCAAGGAAGGTCATGCGGCACGTCCGCGGTCGTTCCCGCCAGTCGGTTCCGGGCGACCAGCCTGGATGGTGGCAGGGGGGAGGTTTTCGCGATTGCCGCGGTACCAGTCCATCGAGTTTTGGACTTCTTGGAGTTCGCGGCTTTCCGGGAAGTAGGGTTGGAAGCCGTCCTCGTCGAAGAACCACATTCGACCGGTCTTCACGTCATATGCGACCACCAGAATCCACCGGTGAAGGACGAGGCGTGCGAGGGCGGGCTGGCGTGCGAGGATGGCTTGGAGCTGCTCGGGCTTGGCTTCGATGATGTTGAGCAGGCGAACCGGCTCGTGGATTTCAACCATCTGCCAGGGCAGGCCGGGCCGGAGGTCGGACGCGTGGCCGTCCATGACGCCGACGAGTCCGGTGATGTTGTGGGGCAGCTTGGTGTTGCAGCCGTAGCGGTCTCGGTCGACAAACGAGAAGTAGTACTCGAGGTTGATACCTGCGCCGACCGGGCCGACGGTCGCGAGCAAGGATTCGAGGAGTCGGTCGTCGTTGTCGGCCGAGGGATCGTAGGAAGTGAGGAAAACGCGGCGGTCGAGGTACAGACCGCGGCTCCAGTCGCGCCGACCGACGAAGCAGAGGGCGTTGGTGGCGTGGCCTGCTTCGGGGCGCGGCTGGGCGAAGTCGTTTGCGCGCTCGATGGCGTGCTGAAGCGCCTCGTCGGGCGTCATATCGAGGGGTGCGCTCATGAAGCGCCGACAGCGTTCGTGGGCGTCCCGGCGTCGGGCTTCGTCGATATCGCTTTGGAGACGGCGCAGCGTGCTTTGGAGGTGGGCGGGAACCAGTTCGAGGTCGTACCACTCTACGGAATCGTCGGCGGTGTTGTGGTAGCCACCCACGAACCACGTTTGGTCGGGGATATGGATGTCCCGTTCCGCGAGCTTGGCGCGAATCTCCGGGTGGTTGGCCATGATGGCAAATGCGCGGCCGTTGGGGCCACCTTTGCCACCGCCGCACGCGCCGCAGTCGTAGGCTGCGTTGTGGGGATTGTTCATCGACGATGAACCATGTCCCAAAAATGCGATGAGGGGCGACATCGAGAGCGACAGGCCGGTCGTCGAGAGAACCGAAGCGACCGTGTTGACGCACTCATCAATGGTGAAACCGAGCTGCTTGCCGTCTTTTTCAGGCTCGCTTGGGTCGTGAACCACCGTGAGACGGGTGGGAACTTGAGACGCCAAGGGCGTTGAGACCCGAGCAGCCGGAGAGAGCACGGAAGTGACCATCGGCACCAGCGCGGCAATCCCGCCCAGCGACAGCAAGCCGCCGCGGACCAACGATGCGTTGGAGCGTGCGCCTTGAACGCCCAACAGACCGCGCCATGCACGTCGACCCCGCTCTTGCTCCCATTCGTGCTCGGCGCCACTCTTGGGACGCTCTTCGACGAGGTGTCGCGGAACGACGCCGGCTGGACACAGCGGGAGGGCCTTCGATGCGCCGAGCGCACGAAACGCCATGGGCACATTGAAGAAACCTGCGTAGCCGAACGTCTCCCAGGCTGGGTCCAGCTCTTCGAGGTGCCTTCGAAACGATTCTTCGCGGTCATCAATACAAGTGACGACTTGGGCGCGCGGCGTCTTGCGGCTGTCTTTTCGAATCCGCTGGTTGTGGGCCAGCAGGGCGTCCAAGGTGGTGACCCGGAATCGTCGCTCGTAGGCGAGCTGCCACAACGCGCCACGGGCTTCTTCGGGCCAACGGTCGAGCAGCGCCGAGATTCGGCCCATCGCTTCGGGGCTGGCTTCGTTGGGGGTGAGGCCCACCAACAGCGCGACATGAAACATCTGCCACGCGCGCAATCCCTTGGCGTCCTGGGGCCGGTGGGGCGCATCGGGCGCATCGGCGAGGGCGGCTTGGTCGAGCAGCAAGCGAATCGCAAGGAACTCGAGGACCGAGGTGGGCATCGCGGCGCCCGGTGCGAGGTCCGGGCGGTCGGCGAGCTGCACGAACATGCCCGCCCAGCCGGACAACGAGAGGAGGGTCGCGGTGACCACCTCTTCGTGGTCGGAGTCCTGCACGCCCATCTCGTCCAGCGCTCGCAGCGCGCAATCGGTGGGGCTGACGTTGCCCGCCAGGAGTGCGCGGGCCTTGGCGCGCAAGGGGGTCATCCAGCCGCGCAGGGGAACGCCGCCGAGGGCGAGCTGTTCGAGCATGGTGCGGTAGAAGCCTTGGGACCGGTCGCCCATTGGCCAAATTGACTGGCCGTGGTCGAGGTAAGCGGCGCACCAGCGAATCAGGACGGGGTTGACCAAGCGGTCGGGGTCGACGCCTTGGTTGACCAGCGCGAGGTCGCGGGGACGCACGCCCTGGGGACCGTCGAACGATAGGGTCGCCGAGTAGGCCTCGCATTCCCTCCACAACTTTTGGAGTGTGGTGGAAATGTCGCGGCCTGCGCCGGTCAAGCGCTCGCGTGCATCGCGGGGAAGCTCGGCGGGAAGTTCCTCCAGCACCTTGGTTTCGGTCACTCGCCACCGAAGCGCGGGCCCACTGCAATCCGCGGGCAACCAGAGCATCATGCGGTAGACGGCGTCCCGCTCGGTGATGCCTGCCATCCCCGCTCCCAATATGTCACCCGGAACCCGCCGCTCGACGACGTTTTGGATGTCGCGGTCGAGAATGCGGGACGCCGCCCACGCCTTTCGGAACTCCGCTTCGGGCATGAAGGCCCGCGCGCCGTACCGTCGGCCCGCGAAGACGGCCGCGTGTTCGAAGCTCATCTCTTCGAAGCTGTGGAGCGTGTTGTGGTGGACGAAGGACTCGATGGGGCGCTGGCCAGGCAGCAGGTGCTCTGCATGGTGAACGATATGTTCGAGATGCGCGCCGCGATCGGCAGGGGAGCGGGACATGGGAAAACCTATCGGTGGATGCGGAAGGCGGTCTTGTCGTCGGAAGCGGGCTTGAGCTCTTCCATCCCAACAAAACGCAGCTTGGCATTCGGCCACTCGTCGGCCATGCCGTACAAGCGGGACAAGGCCGTGTGGTCGATGAAGCGCGCCCGTCGCACGTCGACTTCGACTTCTTCAATTTCGACCGTGACGTGCGTTCGGAGCTGTCCTTCCATTGCCATCAGGTTGGTGAAAGCAAGGGGACCGCTCACTTGAACGACCAGCAGGGCGCCATTTTTGGTCACGGTAACCGGGTTGCGAACAAGTGTCATGAACTCCTTGCCGCGCACAATATGGAGCGCAAGTTTCAGCACAATGCCCACGCCCACGCCCACCAGGAGGTCTGTGGCCAGGGTTACGACGGTGGTGATGGCGAACAAGGCGAACTGGTCTTTGCCAATGTGAAGGGCGTGTTGGAACTCTTTGGGGGACGCGAGGCGAATGCCCGTCACGATGAGCATTGCGGCCAATGCGGCCAACGGAATCATTTGCAACAGGCCGGGAGCCAATGCAACGAACGCGAGCAGGAACAGGCCATGGAAGAAGTTGGACCAGGACGAGGTCGCGCCGGCATCTATGTTGGCTTTGGAGCGGACAATCTCGGAAATCATCGGGAGACCGCCGATAGACGAGGCCACGAGGTTGCCGATACCGGTCACGAGGAGGTCTTTGCGAAGATCTGACGCGTGCTTGGAGGGATCGAGGGAGTCGACCGCGAGGGCGCTGAGCAGCGACTCCACCGAGCCAATCAACGCGAACATCACGATGTATTTGATAGACGTGCCGCTCGTGATGACCGAGAAGTCGGGGAAGGTCACCGAGTCGAGCAAGCTGCCGGGGAGCTGCACCAAGTACTTGGAGTTGACGGCATAAGCCATGCCGCCCAGCGTTCCTTCTGCACCCGTCGAAAATCCGAGCGCCATCGCCGCAGGCACCGATACCAGCAGCACCACGAGGGCGGGCGGCACCTTTTTCAGCGCCTTGATTCGCGGCATAATCACCAAAATCGCCAGCGAAAGCAAGCCAATCACCGCCACTGCCGGGTTTGCGTGGGCAATGTAGTGGGGCAGCTCGGCCAGCATCTCCAACGGTTCGCCTTTGGCGCCTTGGTAGCCGAGGAGAATCGGCGCTTGCTTCGCGATGATGATGACGCCGATTGCCGCCAACATCCCGTGAACCACGGACGGGGGCATAATGGTCGCGAGGCGGTCTGCGCGCACAATCGCGAAGATGATTTGGATGACCGCTGCCACGACACCGACGGCGAGGGCGCGCTTGTAGCCCGCGACCGGGTCACCTGCGCCAAGCTCGGTCACCGCGCCAATCGCGATGACGATGAGGCCGGCAGCAGGGCCTTTGATGGTCAAGCGGGCGCTCCCGAGGTGGCTTGTGAGCACGCCGCCGATGATAGCGGTGAGCACGCCGGCAACAGGCGGAAAGCCACTGGCCATCGCGATACCCAAGCACAAGGGAAGCGCGATGAGGAACACGAGGAATCCCGATGCGGCGTTGGTCGCAAGCCGGGCGGAGAGGGGTTGGGCAGCAGAGACGGACACGATTGACCTCCGACGGGCCAACCTCATGCAAAAGTCATGCCAACTCATGTTTTATCGGTGATAGTATCGATAAATACGTTTTTTACAGCAAAACGGTAGGGCCACGGTGTCGTTGCGGCCCTGCAAAAACGCCACACGAGGCGCAAATGTGTGGCGCGTTGGTGGCGGATTGGGGTACCCATAGGGGCGTGGTGGGGTGCGCGGCCGAAAGGGTCGACCTTCGTGCGTCACACGCCGGTGTTTTCTCGATGCCGCCGAGGGTGGAGTGAAGCTCACGCTCAAAATTGCGCTGCTCATCTCGTTCGTGATGGCCGTGGCGTTGCTCGGTGTCGAGGCGCTCACGTTGTCGCGGGAGTCGTCGCTGTTGGAAGACGACCTCCAGCGGGATGCGCGCTTGGTCGCCCACACCTTGGCCGAAGCCGCAGCGGAGACGGAGCAGCCTTCCCGATTGGTCGAGAAGGTGGGCCGCGACGAAGCGGAGCTTCGGATGGCCTGGCGCAGCATCGCGTCGCCCGAGGTTCCAGAGTCCGCGCGCGACAGCATTGAAGCGGGGCATACGGTCGTCCAGAACATCAAAGACGGCGGCGATGTGTGGGTTGTCGCCTGGGCCCCGGTCATCCGACACGAAGCTCTGCTGGGAATCGTGGAGGTGCGGGAGCCGCTCGCGGTTCGCAATGCGTTCATCGTGCGGGGGATGCGCACCGCTCTCGTGACCATTTCGGGCGTCACGTTTTTGTCGGGCCTGGTGTCGATTTTGTTTGGCCGCGTGCTGGTCGGGCGAAGGGTAGACCTTCTTGTCGAGAAGACGCGTGAGGTCGCGCGCGGCGAATTGCGGGGCGTCGTCGACATTCCGGGAGGCGACGAGCTCACGTTGTTGGGCGCGGCCCTCAATCGGATGTCCGCTGACCTCGCGTTCTTGCGGCAGTCCGCCGAAGCCGAAGCGCGCGCGCGGTTGGATGCCGAAGTCGCGCTCCAACATGCAGACCGGCTGCGCACCTTGGGTGTGTTGTCGGCGGGCGTCGGGCATGAGCTGGGCACGCCCCTCAACATCATCAGCGGTCGAGCGGGCCTCATCGCGCGGCGGTCGTCCGATGAAAAAGTCCTTTCAGACGTCATCATCATCAAGGACCAAGTGGCGCGTATCTCCCACCTCGTCCGCCGAATGATGGACTATTCGCGGGTTTCCCAGCCAAACGTGTCCGCGGTGGACCTCGCGGACTTGGCTCGGGAAACGGTGGGCCTGTTGGAGCCGGAAGCGCGAAAGTTTGGCGCCGATATCGTCGTCAAGGCCCCCCCAGCGGGTGTTCCGGTCACCGTCGACCCCGGTCAAATGCGGCAGGTCGTCACCAATCTCGTTCTCAATGCCGTGCATGTGAGCGGCGAAGGGCAAGTCGTCGAGGTCTTGCTCGAACCGACCTCCCGCGGCGGCGCGTTGTTGGTGGTGGTGGACCAAGGGCCAGGAGTCTCCAAAGAAAACCGAGAGCGTGTATTTGAGCCGTTTTTCACCACCAAGGCGCCTGGAGATGGAACCGGCCTTGGCTTGAGCATCGTGCGTCGAATTGTCGAAGACCACGGCGGCACGATTCAAATCGACGACGCGCCTTCCGGGGGCGCTGCGTTTTGTGTATATCTCCCAGCGTTGGAGGAACCATGACGGGACAGATTCTCGTAGTGGACGATGACAAGCAGATGCTCGACCTCTTGCGGGAGTCGCTCGAGTGCGCGGGCCATACAGTGCTTGTCGCCGAGTCAGGCGAGGTCGCCTTGGGACAACTGGCCGCACACGCCATCGACGTCGTGCTTACGGACCTGCGCATGCGCGGCATGTCCGGCCTGGAGTTGTCGGCGGAGATTCAGGCCCGCGAACCTGACGTTCCGGTCATCGTGCTCACGGGTTTTGGGTCGATGGAGTCGGCCATCGCCGCCATGCGTGCGGGCGTCTACGACTTTCTGGCCAAGCCCGTCGGCTTGGAGCAGCTGGAGCTGTCCGTCGACCGTGCCGTGCGCCACCGGCGACTCACCCAAGAAGTGCAGCGGCTCCGACAAGCAACCCATGCAGGCAACCCCGGTGGGATTATTGGCGAAAGTCCCTCGATGAAGGCGTTGTACGACCTGCTGCCGCGTGCGGCCCGTGCCGATGTGCCGGTGCTCATCACCGGCGAAACAGGCACCGGAAAAGAGCTGGTGGCGCGTGCCTTGCACAATGGGTCAGGTCATTCGAAGGGGCCATTCGTGGCCGTCAACTGCGCCGCGCTGCCACCGCAATTGCTCGAAAGCGAGTTGTTCGGACATGTCCGCGGTTCATTTACGGATGCGCGGTCCGACCGACGTGGGCTGTTTGTGCAAGCGGGTACGGGTACCATTCTGCTCGACGAAGTCGGCGAGCTGCCCCTGCACCTCCAGCCCAAGTTATTGCGCGCGTTGCAGGAGCAGCGAATCCGGCCCGTTGGCGCCGATAAAGAGGTGCAAATCCAGTGTAGGATATTGGCGGCAACCCATCGAGACCTGCGAATGGAAGTGGAATCTGGTCGATTTCGGAGTGACTTGTATTATCGGCTTGCTGTGTTACGTGTCGGTTTGCCGCCCTTGCGCGACCGCGGCAGCGACGTGCTGCTGCTGGCCCAGGCGTTTATTGAAAAAGCGGCGAACCGTACGGGGCGGCGGGTGCTCGGAATGTCTACGCCCGTCGCGCGCGCGTTGGTCGGGTGGTCGTGGCCCGGAAATGTGCGCGAGCTTGAAAACTGCATCGAGGCCGCCGTCGCGATGACCGAGCATGACCGCCTCATCTTGGCCGACTTGCCGCCGGAGCTGCGCGAAGTCACCCTCGGAGACGCCACTACGGAGCTTTCGCCGGGTTTGCTGCCATTGGCAGAAATCGAACGCAGCCATATTCATCGGGTGTTGGACGCGGTAGACGGCAACAAAAAGGATGCTGCGCGCATTCTCGGCATTGACCGGCGCACGCTGTACCGAAAAATGGAGCGCTGGGGCGAGGTGGTCGACGACAGCGACCTCTGAGCCTACGGTACGCCGCGGATAAAGCGCCCGTCCCACGCCATCGCCGACAAGCGTGCCGCCAGCGCGCTGCCGGGCGGTGCGCCGATGCGCGAAAGCTCCGCGGGCAAGGTCACCTGGGACAAGAGCGTATTGTCCGTGCAAACGGCGACCCGCAGGCCCGCATCGAGCCATTGGCGCAGCGGGTGTGCGGAAATCGCGGGGATGGCGCCCACATGCCAGTTGGATGTGGGGCAGGCCTCCAAGGTCACCTGCCGCTCGCGCACGAGGGCGGTGGCTCGCGGGTCTTCGAGGACCGTCAGGCCGTGGCCGATTCTCTGCGCGCCGAGCTGCTCGATGGCTACGATGATTTCTTGTGCAGGACGGCCTTCTCCGGCGTGGACGGTGCGCCCCAAGCCATACCGGGCCGCCCGTTGGAACGCGGGCGCATAGTCCAACAGGCCCCACCGGTGGTCGGGGAGGGGACCACCGGCGAGGTCGATGCCCACCACTCCCGGACGGTCGCGGGCGATGTCGACCAATGCTTCGAGCATGTCCGGCGACTCCCCATACAGCCCGCACAACAACACGCCCGCCCTGCCGGAAACGCCCTTCAGCACAGCGTCGACGACATCTGGCAGAGGCGCGCATGGGTGCAGTTGGGGCGCAAAGCGCAGCTCAAGATGTCCGACCCCTTCGGCTGCGGCGTCTTCGCAGCACTCGTGGGCCACCCGTTGTAAGGCCGCCAACGACTGCAAGGCACCCACGGTCACGCGAAAGCAGTCGAGCGCCGCCGACAAGCCCATTCCGGGGGAAAACGCGGGGATGCGTTCGAGCGGAAATCCCGCGTCGGCCGATAGCGCGCGCAGGGTTTCGGGGCGCAGCGAGCCGTCCAGGTGGCGGTGTAGCTCGACGAGGGCCGTCACGATGGGGAGCCGGGTGCGTACGGCACGACAAACGGGGGCGCGGACAAGCGACGCTGGGCGTTGGCCGACCCACCCCCGGAGACGGCGTCCATTGCGAGGTTGGTGAGCATATCGGCGTGCTCGTTGCCAGGCTCACCGGCGTGTCCGGGTACCCACCGCCAACGTACCGTGTGCTGTGCGAGCAGGACGTCCAGCGCCTTCACCAAGTCCAGGTTCTTGATTTCCCCGCCTTTTTTGGTCCACCCCTTGCGCTTCCAGCCTTTCATCCAGGTTTCGGCCATGTCCTTCAAGTATTTGCTGTCCGTGCGGATTTCGACCGATTGGCCAGGCTTCCGCAAAGCTTCGAGACCCCGAATGGCAGCGGACAACTCCATCCGATTGTTGGTGGTATTGGGCTCGCCACCGCGTTCTTCGAGCGTTGCTCCCGTGGGCAAATGAATAAGGACGAATCCCCATCCGCCGACGCCGGGGTTTCCGCGGCAACCGCCGTCGGTGTAGATGACCAGGGGAACGGGACAAGGTTCAGGTGTCATCGGTCCAATATAACGCCAAACAAGGCCTGCGGATAGCAAACCTCTCCTCGCGGGGGCGTGCAAAAACCTACACCAAAACGGTCTTCTTGCGGTATGCTCGGAGGAAGGAGGCCCCATGCGCGCGCCGTCCCCCGCTGAACTTTTGCCGTATCAACAGCAAGTGGATGTGTTGGCAGACGAAGCGGTCGTCGGCTTGCGACCCACGGCACCCCAAGCCTTGTTGGCGGCAGTCGAGGCCCGCGCGCAGGACGGCCATGTCGGCGCGAAGCGGTTTTTGGACGGCACCGCGGAGTTCCCTGCGTGGTATTCACCGGCGCTGTTCGAGCATGGGCGTCGGTTGGTGGTCGAGCTTGGGACCGAGCTGGCGCTCGTGCTGGTGACGGGCGGCTTGGTGGAAGGCTACGCCTCGCCGTCTCTCTCGACGCCCTTGGTGCGGACGGGCCGCCTCCGACAAGACGCCCAGCGACGGCTCTACGAGACGGGGCAAATGGTCCACAACGCGCGCGCGCCAAGCGGTTTGGCGCCCGATGGCGTCGGCCGACGAACGATTCGGGAAGTGCGCTTGCTGCACGCGACCGTGCGCCTCCACTTGGAACATCATGGATATGTGGGTCCAGATGGTGGGCGAGCCTTGCACGCGCTCGATATGGCCCACACCGCCACGGCCTTCAGCCACAAAGGCCCTCTACAGTTGGCCCAGTTGGGCATTCACCTGACCGACGCCGAGCGTGGCGCGATGGTTCACTTTTGGCGTGTGGTCAATCATCTCCACGGTGTCCCCGAAGAGCTGCTGCCGAGCACCCCCGAGGGCACCGCCGCGCTGTCCCAGGTGCTCGATGAATGGCGATTCAGTACCGAGTTTGCCGAGGGACGGGCGCTCGCGGTCGCTGCGCTTTCGAGCATCGCAAGCCAGCCCCCCACATTCTTGCCCTTGGAGGCCCTCGCAACCCTCACCTACCGCTGCCTCCCGTCGCGTTTGGCGAATGCGTGGGGCTTTGCGCCGCATCCGGTGTGGTCCCGTGTGTTGGACATGACCGCGCATGCCAACCGTGGGCTCACCGAAGTGTGGCGGAAGCTGCCGGGTGTCGGCTCGGTGCGGGCGCGGGTCAATGTGGGGTTATACGGGCGCACGTTGCAGACACGCTTGGGCACAGACCCGTCCCAGCGCGCGTTTTCGCGCATCGCGGGAGAGGAGGCCTTGTGGGGCCCTGGCTTAGAGCCGTTGACGCGCCCGGTTTGGCCGCGGGCGGCCTAAGGCGAAACGTTGGCGCCTGCGCTCCAAACGCTGCGTGTCGCCGCTCACTCTGGGAGCGAAAGGCGAAGAAAGTCCTCCTGTACTGCGTTTTCAATCGCACCCGGACGGACGCTGCGCACCAAGGACATCGCCGCTTCTGGTGCAAGCCCCGCCAATCGCAGCGTGAGGGCCGTGAAGGTGCCGGCGCGCCCAAGCCCCCCGCGGCAATGAAACACGACCCGCTGGCCCGCCCGCGCGAGAGAAAGCGCAGTCGCGACGGTGCGCAATGCCTCCGCTACGTCGGGAATGCCGCCGTCTTCAACGGGATGGCGAATCACGGCGATTCCTTTTGCTTCGGCGCGCACCACGAGGTCGGGAATCTGCAACCACGAAAGCTCCGCGTCGGTGACCAAGCTCACGAGCACTTGTACGCCGTGGCCTTCGTGGAGACGTTGGAGGTCCGCTTGGAGGTCGCGGGCCCACGCGGTCCCGAGTGTAGACGGCGCGTGCTTGCCGGGCGCGAAGGTGAGGCCGAGGCGGCCGCCGCGCGGACCAAACTCGCCAGGAATCCACGCGACTTCGATAGGGTCGGTGGCGCTCGTGCGAACCGACGCGACGTTCCGCGGCGTCGGGGCAGATGGGGGGAGCAGGCCATCGAGGACATGGCCGATGTGGGCGCGGTCGGGGAGTGCGGAGAGCCATGGCGACGGAAGCGCGGCCATACCGCCCCCTGCGCCGAGCAACATGCCCGTCAACGCCGCGAGGTTGTCGCTGTCTCCATCGAAACGGGACGCCTTTTCGACCGCGAGCGCGAAGTCGTCGCCACAACGGAGCGCGGTGACCAGCGCGAGGCACAACGCACTCGGCGCCCGCCAGCCGCCGTCGCCGTCGGGAATCGCGGTCCCGTCGAGCCACGCGAGGGACGGACCCGCAGCTTCGGACACGGCGGCCATGAGCGCGCCCGATACGGCTTCTGTCGCGACGCCGAGGGCCATGAGGCGTCGGAGGGTGCGAACGACCGTCGTGGGGACCAACGGCGCCCCTTCATACAGCTCCCGCAGCAGCAGGCAGGTCGCGATGGCCGCTGCTGCTGCGTTGGGGTGGCCGTGGGTGACCATCGCTTGCACCCGCGCGGCGGCCGCCAAGGGCGCGCCGGACAGGCGCATGGCCAGGGGTGCGACCCGCAGAATGGGGCCACTGCCGTCGCGATGCGGGACGCCCGATTGCCGCCAGTCACCGGTGGCGGCGAAGGTGGCGGCGCTCTGGAGACAGGTATGGTCGGGCGCGGTGGAGGGGGTGCGCGGGTCGCGGGACCACAACACCATCGCTCGACCGATGGCGCGCCCGAGGTCGTCGTCGGAGAGGGGCACTTGGCCCACATGGCTCGCGATGACGGCCTCAGCGACGAAGAGCGTCATGTGGGTGTCGTGGGTCCAAACGAAGTCGGCGGATGGAACAACGACGGGCCGCGTGCGCGCCCGTGGTCCCCGCACAAACGCGAGGGGACGGCCAAAAGCGTCGCCGAGGGCGAGGCCGAACAAGCTGGCGCGCGCGCGATCTGCGTCCATGAGAACTCCGTGTCCGGTTGACACGAACATGCCCTACCGACATCATGGTGTCAATAGGACACCCTAACGCCGGTCCCATGATGCGTGACTGACATTTTGTCCAACAACGACATATTGTCATCCAAACAGACAAACTGTCATCGGGTTCCTGCGGGCCCCCTTTCTGCCGCCAACGTGTCCCAAACCGTCTCCTTGCCCCCAGGTCCCTTGCCGAGGCGCTACGTTGCCGGGAAAGGCTGAGGTGTGCCCGTGCTGGTCTGGTTGCTGTTGTCCCCCGCAATTGCTGCGCCAACGATGTCCGTCGACCGTCTCGCCGAAATCGCCGCGCGAACGCCCAGTGTGTTCGATACCTTCTTCTTGCGCGAGGACGAAGACATCGAACGGCGACCGCATTTCCGTATGTCCGTCGACGTTGTCGCGGCCTTCGACGATATGCGTGCGTCGTATTTGTTGCCCTTCGTCTCTGCGGAAGACGGCACCACCACACTACAAACCACCCTGCAGCCGTCGTTTGTCATGGGTGGGACCATTTCGATGTCCGGCACCACAAATGGCACGGAGTCGCGAGGCTGGCGCTTTGGCATCGACACGTCGCAAGTCTCTTTGTCGCCGGATGCCGAAACACTCGAACAACAGAAGTTTGAAGTCCCCGACTCGGCGAGCTGGAGCTACGCCAACACCCTCGCGTACGCGAGCTGGTTCGACCGCGACCGCGGCATCACGCTTTCGGGCGGCTACGCGTTCCGAATGACTCCCGTGTCGACCACCTCTGACACGGGCCAGCCCGTGTTCTCGCTCGGTCGAGAAGACGGCGATGTAGTGGCGTCCAAAACGGAAATCGGCGGATTTGTGCATGTGGGCTGGTCCACCGTAGGCGAGGTCGCGCTGACCGTAATGCCCGATGGCATCGGCCAGTTGGTGTACCGTCGGCCCTTCCAGCTCGAACGCGCGGACGGAGCGGGCCCCTTGTTGGGCGTGATCCCAGCGCTCCAGCAGGTCCGCGCGGGCGCCTACATCGCCGGTTACAACGGCTTGTCCGAGCGGGTGCGGCTCGACGCCGAAGCGATGATGCGCCATGAAGCAGGACAGGCGGTTGGGTTTGACCACACGTCGGTCGAAGTGGAACTCTGGCTGAAAAAAGCGTCTTCGACCCTCGACCCCAACTACCGCAGCCGCAAAGTGACGCGGGAGAGCCGCGAGGTGCTCCTTCGCGCGCGAGGTTCGGCGTGGTCGCTGTCCGAGGGGCTTGTGCCCGGTGGCGCCGCCGAGGTCGCGTGGAGCGGATTCGGCGTGGGCCGACGCGGCGACATTGGCTTCTCGATTGGCGGCGCGTGGAACGACTACCGCTCGCTCACCTTGCTTCCCCTGACCGATATGTCGCTGATGACCATCCGCATCGAAGGCGGCTTCTGAACGCGGCGTGTCAGGACAAGCGTGCGCCGTCGAGCACCGCGACCTCGCTCCCTACCGCCAAAAACGCAGAGTCGGGCGGCCGGTCGAGGGCGCGGGCCAAGTCGCCGCCGTATTCCCACGCGAGGTCGCCCCGAATGGTCACGCCGTCGACCGCGTGTACGCTCCAGGGCGGGTGTGTGACCTCGTATTCGATGGTCGAGCCGTCGCGTTGGGCCGCGTAGCCCCAATAGTGCTCGGCGATGAACTCTGCGTGGCTCCCCGGTTCGAGGGGCGTCGCGGGGCCGTGAACCCGCGCTGCGACTTCAATGTCGCCGTTGTCCGTGGACCAACCGTACACGAGCTGCTGGCCCTCCGCCAATGGCGCCGCGGCGTCGACGGGTGTGCCGCTGAAGGCGCGCCGGTGCCACATTCGCGTCGAGCGGTACGCCTCGCCATAGACCTCGCGGGCCACCCACGCAATCGCCGCGCGGGGCACCAGCTCGCGCACAAACACCACGCCGCGACGGTGGGGACATCCACGACCTTCATCCGGGACATCCCGTCGCACATACATTCGAAGATTGACCTCCTCAAAGTCGATATGAAACGGCACAGCGATGCCTTTTACGCGGGTGTCCCGGAACATAAATGCCACAAGACTCACCCAACAGCGCCCATCTTGCGTGTCTTGTTGGGTACCAGACGGTACACGTTCGGCCAAAAGCGCGGGCGGAACTGCCCAATTGAGCATGAGAAGCTGTTCCCAGCGGGCGGTGAGGAATGCGGACGGCATGTGTGGCTCCTGCGTCCCAAAGCCTACACCGCACGCGCAACGTTGGGGATTCTTTTGTCGAACCGCGAGAGACGGTATCGTCGGGCGTCGGTGAAGATTCGCGACCGCCTCGTCTCGAAATTGCTTCCACACCGGTCGAAAACAGGACAGAACTGCTTGAAAACGCGCAATTTGGGTCTGAAATGGGACCAATTTGCGGTGAAATGCCCGTCGCGCAGCGCGAAGCCTCCGCGGGGACAGCGATAAGGGCTTGAATCAGGCGGGGGGCCGCGGCAGGATACGTTGGCGCCCCGTTTGGAGTCCCGTTTGGCGCCCCGTTTGGAGTCCCGTTTGGCGCGCAGGAGATAGACCGTGGCCCGAACGGCTCGTCAACAGGGCGTGTTTTTGGTCGTGTTTTTCGGCGCGCTCCTGCTCGTATTGGCGGGCGTTGTGGTCCTCGGACAACACATCGGCGGCGGATTTGGCGACGCCTGCCGCCAAGGCGACCTCTTCCCGTGCCGCAACCAAGGCTTCAACGACGCGCGGTGTTTGACGGAGCGCGGGTCCGCGGGAACCTGTACACACTTGTGCGAGGGAGAGAGCGACTGCCCCAAAGGCTCGACCTGTCGCACCGCACAGTGGACCACCGGTCGCGACGGCGCGCAAGGTGGACGGGTAGAGAAGGTGTGCCAGAGCGTTCGCTAGGCGCGCCCCAAATGTTGTGGCCCTTGCCCTTGCAGCCTGATTTGGTTCGGGTAGAACAGTGTGCAAACTGTGTTCAATGAGGTGCCCGATGGCCAATTTTTCGTGGAAGCACGCTTTTTGGGGAATGTTGATGATGACGACCGCAAACGCCGCCGAGCCTACCCGAAAGGTCGATTGGGCCTCCCTTGCCGACCCACCCTTGCTGCAAGACGGCGTGTTGGCCGATGGCGCCGTGCAAGGCAAGGTCGTACTGCTCGTCAACGTGGCCAGCCGTTGCGGGTATACCCCCCAGTACGAAGGACTCCAAGCCCTTTGGAAGAAATACCAAGACAAAGGACTGGTCGTCGTTGGCGCGCCTTGCAACCAGTTTGGCCAGCAAGAACCTGGAACGTCCGAAGAAATCGCGACGTTCTGCAAAACCAAGTACGACGTCGACTTCCCGATGCTCTCCCGCCAGGATGTCAACGGCGACAACCGCAGCGCCATCTACGCCGCAGCTCTCGGCGATGGGCCGCCCATTTCGTGGAACTTTGAAAAGGTGCTCATCGGGAAGGACGGCACGGTCGTTGGCCGATTCAGCAGCCGCGTGAAGCCCGACTCTGCCGAGCTTTTGGCGGCAATCGACGCAGCGTTGCAGAAATAAGCTGCCCCGCGGGCCGAACACCCGCAGGGGCACAGACCCGTCGGCGCGTTCTCAGCCGGCGAAGAAGTCGTTGCCTTTGTCGTCCACCACGATGAAGGCCGGGAAGTCTTCGACTTCGATGCGCCAAACGGCCTCCATGCCCAGCTCGGCGTAGTCGATGCACTCGACCTTCTTGATGTTGTCGCGCGCGAGGACGGCGGCTTGTCCCCCAATGCTGCCCAAATAAAAGCCACCGTACGTTTTGCAGGCATCGGTGACGACGCGGCCGCGGTTGCCCTTGGCAATCATCACCATGCTGGCGCCCTCCGCTTGGAAAAACGGCACGTACTCGTCCATGCGCGAAGCGGTGGTGGGTCCGAACGAGCCGGAGGGCAAGCCTTCGGGCGTCTTGGCCGGACCTGCGTAATACACCGGATACTTCAAGAAGTAGTCCGGCAGACCTTCCCCGGCGTCCAAACGCTCTTTGAGCTTGGCGTGGGCGATGTCGCGGGCGACAATCATCGGTCCACTGAGCGAGAGACGAGTCTTGATGGGGTACTTGGTCAGCTCTGCCCGGATTTCATCCATGGGACGGTTGAGGTCGATGTGGACCACCGTCTCGGCGGTCTCCGTCGGCGGCGGCAAAAAGCGCGCGGGGTCGCGCTCAAGGGCCTCCAAGAACACGCCATCTGCCGTGATTTTCGCCTTGACTTGGCGGTCGGCGGAGCAGCTCACCCCAATGCCCACAGGGCAGCTTGCGCCGTGCCGCGGAAGGCGAATGACACGGACATCGTGGCAGAAGTACTTGCCGCCGAACTGCGCGCCAATGCCGAAGTCGCGGGTGATTTGCAGAATCTCGGCTTCGAGCTGCGGGTCGCGAATCGCGTGGCCGCCGATGCTTCCTTCGGTGGGCAGGTCGTCGAGGTAGCGACAGCTCGCGAGCTTGACGGTCTTGAGGTTGGCCTCTGCGCTGGTTCCACCGATGACTACGGCCAAGTGATAGGGCGGACAAGCGGCGGTGCCGAGCTTCGGAATCTCTTGTACCAAAAACGCGCGCAGGCTCTCGGGATTCAGCAGCGCCTTCGTTTTTTGGTAGAGGTACGTTTTGTTGGCGCTGCCACCACCTTTGGCGATGAACAAGAACTGGTATTCATTGCCTTGCGTGTGGTAGAGGTCAATCTGGGCGGGGAGGTTGGTGCCGGTGTTCTTCTCAACATAGGTCGAGATAGGCGCCAACTGCGAGTATCGAAGGTTGCCTTCGTTATACGTCTTTTGGATGCCTTGGCTGAGGTCGGCGGCGTCGTCCCCCGAAGTTACCACCCACTGCCCCTTTTTGCCCATGACGATGGCTGTGCCGGTGTCTTGACAGCTTGGCAAAACAAACGCGGCGCTCGTGATGGCGTTTTGCAGCAACGAACGGGCGACGAAGCGGTCGTTGTCGGAGGCTTCGGGGTCGTCGAGGATGTCGCGAAGCTGCTGCAAGTGGCCCGGTCGATACAGGTGGTTCACATCCCGCATCGCCTCATTGGCGAGGGCCGTCAGCACCTTGCCATCGACCTCCACGACCGTCTTCCCTTTGTATTCCCCAACGCGGATGCCGCCTTCAAGGCCGTCCAACTTTCGGTACGGCGTGTCGTCGGCGTGGGCGTGGGGGAACATCTCCTGATACTCGAATGCAGACATGGGGCCTCCTTCGGGGGAGGCCCGCCTAACCGGCCGCGAGACCGGTTGCATTCAGAGGTCGAGCACGTCTGCGTCGAGGGCTTCGGCGAGCGCCTCCGCAATCTGGTCGGCGTCTTCGTCGAGCCACGCATTGTCCGCAGCGTCGCCTTCGAGCGTCATCACGATGCTGCCGCCATCGAGGTCATAGACCGAGATTTCGCAGATAGCTTCGGGGCCGATGTCGTACTCTTGCGCATCGTCGGGCACAGGCACAGTGAAGAACGCGGTGTGCGTCCCCTCTCCTTCGTCTTCTACATTTACCGTCACGCCCGCAAACCCCGCCGCTACATTGACGGCGGCTACGTGGAGCCGGGAAAAGTCGAGCGAGCGCCAGGGCAGGCGCCAAGTGCGGTCTTCCATGATCTCATCTCCGAATGGCCGCCCAAGCAGGACGGCCGGTGCGGCTATCCGACGACACGACGGGCGGCGATGACGTAGTCGGAGCCAAACGGTATCCCATCACTGCGGTCGAGGTGTTCTAAGGCACGACGGCGCAAATCCGCGATGTTCGCACGCAAGGCTTCCCGCAATACGGGGTCGGCGATGTAGTCGAGCTTGCGGCTGCAAACATCGAGTTGACCATCCACAAAGCGTCGCCGATATACGATGGGAAACACCTCGGATTCAGTCACCTCGAAACCTGCATCCGTCAGCGCTTCGTGGACCCACGTCCGCGGATACTCCCGATAACAGCGGTGTCCGGCCAGCAAAATACATGCGTCTCGTAAGCGCGCAATTTCCAAAATCAAGCGCCCACCCGGCGTATCAGACCGGTCTGGGTACGGTTCGAGGCCCACCACATACAAGCGACCATGACCGGGCGCGACATGCCGCCGCAAACGGTCAAACAAGCGCGTTTGGAAATACGGCGCAAAACCATCGATAGCGCCGAGCAAATAGTCAGCCAACACCACATCGTACTCTTCCCCGTGCAGCAGCGTAGGGTCGGTCCAGTTGCCCGTGATGATGCGGTCTTGAGAGCGTTTGCCAGAAGGCCCGAGCCAGCGCAACAGTTCATTTTCCCGCGCACGCGCGCCGGTCACAGCCGTCCATTGCCGCGTGGGGAGCTGCTGAATCCATTGAAGCGAATGCTGGCCGGTTCCCGCATCCAACACGCGGTCCCAAGAGCCGTGGTCGTGCATCCGGCGAACCGTCGCGAACAAAACATCTTCAGGGGAGGTCATCGGATTCCTTTCGTCGGTCGTACCGTTGCAGAGGACGGACCGCTCTCCGACATATGCCGTTCAAACCCGATTGGGTTGTGCACAGGCGGCCCCGCGGGCGCGATATGCCACGCCGCATGTCTCGCTCCCGAATTCAAACGCTCGTCGTGCTCGTGGCTGCGGTCGCAGTGCTCGGACAAACCGTCGATTGCATCCATGGCGTGCTTCGAAACGGAAGCGCGTCCGATTTCGCGACCTACCATTATGCGTGGCAAGCCGTGCTGTCGGGCGAAAGCCCCTATGACACGGCGACTCTGTCCCAACTTGCCCGCCTCGAACACACCCGCGGCTCCGTTCACCCGTTTTTTTATCCGCCACCCTACCTCCTCACGATGGTGTGGGACCACGGCTTGCCGCTACGCACCGCATTTCTGGTATGGCTGGGCGTCAATCTGGCGGCACTTGCGGGATGCTTGGTATTGTTGCGGAGGTGGTTGAACACGCCAACGTGGGTGCTGTGGGCGGTGGTCGCGAGTCTTACGCCCCTCTATAACTCGTTCAAGATGGGACAAGCCAACCAACTGGTCCTATTCATCGCACTTCTCGGCCTGTCGTCTTCGTCACCTGTGCGACAAGGAGCGGGAATCGCCGCCGCAGCGATGGCCAAGATGTCTCCCGCGCTTTACTTGACATTGCCGCTCATTCGCGGTTCAATACGGACTATAGTAGCAGCGGCAGTTGTCGTAATCGCTGTGAGTATCGCGATTCTGCCGTGGGTTGGCCTGTCGGAGCAGCTTCGCTTTTACACCGAAATACTGCCCGGATTCTCGACTGGTGAATACCACGGCTTGCGGGTGCCTATCACGCTCCCTGCCAATCATTCAATTCCCGACCTCTTCCATATGGTCTGGCCAGGACCCGACAATCACCACCTCGACCCGCGCGCGGCATGGGCCAGCAAGGCGGTCGCCGTGGCGCTTTTGGGTGGCGTTGCGTGGGTTGCGCGGCGCGTAGCACCGGGCGATACCTTGGGGGAAGCGGCCATTGCGGGCGCATTGTCGGTGTTGATGGTGATTACGCCGGTTTATGCGTATGAGCATCACCTCGCGTTTTTGTTGATTCCTGGCGTGGTGCTTGCCGTCGCTGCCGAGCGAGGCCGGCTGCGGAGATGGTGGGTCCGCGTGGCGGCTGCGGGATGGGTCGCGGTGTGTATGCCGTTGGCCTTGGTGCGGTGGGTGTGGACGAATGTGCCGGCGCCGTTCGACAGCATCGTGCAAGAAAGCAAGTTTGTGGGGCTGTTGTGCGTCATGGCAGCGTGTTTGTGGGTGGCGCAGACCCAATCGGGGGACGAGCGATGATTGGCGTGTATGACTCCGGGTTTGGTGGACTGACGGTGCTGCGGCAAATTCACCGGCGACTGCCGGAGCGGTCGACCTGCTATTTGGGAGACTCGGGCCGGGCGCCGTACGGCGGACGAGACCCCCACACCATCCTCGACTTCGCAGAACAGGCGGTTGAGCGGCTGTTTGAGGAGGGCTGTCGGCTGGTTGTGGTGGCGTGTCACACCGTCAGTTGTGTCGGCTTGCGGCACCTTCAACTGCGGTATGCGGGGCCGGGCAGCGACAGGCGGGTGCTGGGCGTGGCGATACCGGGCGCGGAGGTCGCCACCGCGATGAGTGCGGGGCACATCGGCTTGTTGGCCACGGCGGCGACGGTGCGCTCGGGGACGTATGCCATCGAGGTCGGGAAGCTTGGGCAGCATCGCCTGACCGCGCGTGCGGGGAGCCTGCTCGCGCCGTTGGTCGAAGAAGGCTGGGAGGACACCGAGATGGCGCGGGAGGCGCTTCGGCGCTATCTCGCGGACTTGCCGGGCATCGACACCTTGCTCCTTGGCTGCACGCATTATCCGCTGCTTGAGCGCGCGCTGGCAGACGTCGTGGCGCCAGGTGTGCGGGTGGTTGACCCCGCGCCGTATGTAGCGGACCGGTTGGCCGATTGGCTCGCGCGCCACCCGACGTTCGACGACCGAGACCCAAGCCCCGTGCATCGTGTGCTGTGTACGGGGGACGCCGAGCGCTTTTCCGAGGTAGGCGCGCGCTTTTTGGGACAGACCTTGCCGCCCGTTGAAACCATTACAGAGGTCAACGGGCGGTTGGCACATCGCACAGGGGGCCCCGTGTGGGGCGGTCAAATCGTACGCACGCTAACTTGACATTTTAGGAAAGTTGTGCTTTGTTATCACGAAGGCCTTCAAACATGAGGCCAAAGCCGGTCCAGAAGACGGGCAGGGTGACGAACATCGCCAAGAAGCAGGTGGGGATGCTCACAACAATATTGAGAATGCCCATTGCAAGCATCCATACGAAGATTTGAATCTTGTAGCCGTCGGTGAGCTCCCAGGAACGCTTGAGGGCGTCGACGGGGCCGAGGCGTTCGGTCACCATCGCGAAGGGCCACATCACGAGGCCGAGCGACAAGATGATGCCGGGGACGACAAGGGCGCAGGTGCCGGCCAAGACGGCGAACAGCATGAGGATTTGCGCCGCGCCTGCACGCAAGATGAGCTCGCCTTGGAAGGGCAGGAAGTCACCCACGGAAACGTGTTCGGTGGTGATGAGACGGTAGGTGCCGTGGGCCATTCCGACGGACACAAAGCCGCCGACAAACTGTCCGACGATAGCGGAAACAATTTGAAGCAGCACGACGAGGATTGTGGCCGCTACTTGTACGTTTTCGTCTTGAATGGACGCGACCGCGGCTTGCAAGAAGCCTTGCACGAGGCTCAAGGGCAACGAAACCGCAAAGTTGATGGCCATCAAGGCGAGAAAGCCGACGGCGGCAGCGACAGCGTTTGGTTGAACCAGCTCCCATGCGCGACTGAGGGTGGCTCCGACATCCAACGGCCACACACCGCGGCCCGATGGGGGCTGGGTTCCGTCGGAAGAAAACCCCGAGAGATCGGACTGTGGGGGGCTGTAGACGTCTGGCATGGTGGACCTCCTGTGTCGCCTGGGGGCACTATTCAACGGCAGGCATTCGGGCGACCCCATTGGTGGTCATTTTCGACAATACCTTAGGATTTATATCGGGAAGTTTCCGCACCACGGGTGGGGGATTTCCAGCCGGGGAGGCGGGTGGACCGTCAACAAGTGGTGGGTTGGGGGCGGCGGACACGGCGCCAGGGGGATAGGACGTTGCTTCTCTCACCAAAACCGAGCCGCAGGGGCTAACCAAACAGCCCGCCGGAGCAGCCATGGCCAGCGAATTTCACGCATACTTGAAGTCGAACAAAATGCCGCCCATCGACAAGATCGCCCGCGCACTCTCGTCGCGTGGTTGGGTGTTTGACTTTTCGGGCGACAAGTCGTTGGTGGAGCGCAAAGGCAACCTCGGCTTGACGGTGGATGGCCGTGCAATGGGCGTCGACGTGAAAATTGCCGATGCAGCGTCGCCCACCTGGAAAGAGCTGATGGACGCCGCACAAACGCGGGGCGATGGCGAAACGCTCATCAAAGTGCTGCAGAACACCGACCTGCGCATCACGTTCACGGCGGACGGCGATGCCAGCACTTACGCGCGGGATGTGTGTCGGGCCTCGGCCTTGTTGGCGCTGGGCGCCTTTGAGAATCCGGAGCAAGGCAAGCTCATCTATTACGGCGCCTGATTGGCCGGGCCATTCGCTGTGTTGCCGCGCAACGTCGCGATGCGGCTCAAGGAGCGCTTGTCGGTACACCGGCGAATGGCGCTCGGCACTTGGTCGGCGCCAGACGACCCTACGGTGCATGGCACGCTCACGTTGCGTGCGGAGCCGATGCTCGCGTACCTGGATGCGTTGCAGGGGTCGACCGGCCAGCGCGTGACGTTGACCACTGCGGTGGTCAAGGCGTTTGGCACGGTGCAAGCGGAGGTGCCGGACACGCGCGCGATGGTGCGGTGGGGGCGCATCTATATTCGCGATAACATCGATGTGTTCGTGCATGTGGCCTTCAAAGACCCCGTTACGGGGCGGCACGACCTCTCGGGCCTCACGCTTCGAAACGTGGACCAGAAGTCGATGGTGACGTTGGCCGAGGAGATGGAGGCGGGCGTGCAGCGGGTGCGACACGACGCCGACCCCGCCCTCCGAAAGACGCGCGATAGAATGCGAGAGTTGCCGCAGTTCCTCATGAAAGGGGCGCTCGACGCGACGGCGTTTTTCTCCTACACTCTCAACCTCGACCTTTCGGCCTTGGGTGGGCCAAAAGACCCCTTCGGGTCGGTGGGCGTTACCAATATCGGCGCGCTGGGTCTCGATACGGCGTATGTGCCGCTGGTCCCCTATTCGCGCTTGCCGATGATTGTGGCGGTGGGTGCGGTGCAGACCGTGCCCGTGGTGGAGGGAGACGCGGTTGTGCCTGGCAAGGTGGTTTCGTTGCACGCCACCTTCGACCACCGCTTGATGGACGGCTCCCAACTCGCTGTAGTGGCCGACGTCTTGCGCAGGGTGTTTGCGAATCCCGAAGCCGAATATGGCCCAGCGGCACGTTGAGAAAGGGTGGGTGGCGGCTACGGTTGGTTTCCAATGGAGTGGATAGGAGCGACGGTATAGGTAGAGGGCCATCGTCAGCTCGTGTTCGCGCGGGTCATGCTGTGGCGGGGTGTGGGGGTGTCGCGCACACTGAGCGGGAGCCCACCCCCACCGGGGAGGGCCCGAGAGGGGCGGCAGCCCCGCACGGAAGGAGCCACTGAATCGCGATTCAGTCCAAGAAACAACCGAGCGCCTAAAGCCCCAAGCCACAAGGCAAGCAGCCCCCAACCGAAAATGCAGCGAAGACCGGGGGGT
>CAZCUX010000026.1:110207-112414 GCA_964502005.1 uncultured Enterobacterales bacterium | reverse complement strand
GGGCCCAAGAAAAACCGGCGGAGCACCAAAACCGCGCGTGACAGGCACTTGTCCAAGAATGACTGACTGTCAGTCAGTGTGGCCGTACACAACGCGCAACCGCGACGCAGCAACCTGGAACCCCGAAGGGCTAATCCAGAGAACACATCCGCCGAGGGCAGGTGTGCGTCGCGATGCCCAGGGTCGTGGCAACCGCTAACCTCGGTCTCGACTGGAAGAACGCCAAGCGCAGTGAACACACGCAAGCAAACGACTGCACCGCCACAACAGGCGAGCACACGCGCTCGCCGCGCATCACAGGCGCAACTGCAACACACGGACCCCCATGACACGCGAGGCAACCACAGTGCATCAAAACAACGCGTGACAAGCCCTTGTCCCTGATTGACTGACTGTCAGTCAGTGCTACGAGGCCGCCCGATAGGCAACAAGCACAGCGTCGCACCCACTTGGACAAAGGGGAGGCACCCACAGCCTCCGCTGAAGGAACATGCGGTCGCGGCACACCGTTTCCGCATGCTGCATCCCGGACGCTCGCGACCTGCCTGCCGACCGCGCACACCAACACCATGTGGCCGACAATCCAACCGTCGATACGTCAAAATTGCAGCCCCAGCAGAACTGCCGCCGGCCAGCTGCACTACACCCCAAATCGGCGGGAACCTTCGACTGCACAAGTCCTGCGCCCAACGTCACCCCAGATATGAAGCGTCCCAGCGCAGCAGGCATACCAAATGTCCCCAGCAATCGGCGAACCGCGCCACCGCGCCACCGCGATACCAAAAAGCAGGGCAGGGGACCCCCCGCTCGTCGCACCGACGTCGCCAAGCAGTAGCCGACCGCGGATGCCCAAGGATGCTGCGTTGACCAATCCTTGGTCTGCACTACTGCGTGCTGCGATGTTTTGGACAAAAGGCACGTCAATGCCTCGAACCTACCCACAGGTCCATCGCAGCCACAACTCATTCTCCGTATCGAAACGCTGCACTTCGTCTCCTATACGCAGACATCTGCTACATTACCGCAACAGGTACAGTTACAGATCCCGACGACGTAGAACCGGCGCACGAGTACGAATCCCGCTCCGAACCCAAGTGTTCCGGAAGGCGACCGACGGGGCGCACGAAGCACAGCGATCGAAACCCACGCGTGCCAGACCATTTTCCACGATGTCCTCCCGACTGATACCGGCCAGATGGCACACAAGCTCGATGCGCATCGCATCATTCGACAAAGCCAGCTCGTGACAACTACCTCCCAGCGACTCCAACCAAGCAAACTGCCACCATCATGCCAAGCCCAACGGCCTATGCGTCTCCATACACGAAACCCACGCGTGCCAGCTACTTCCCAGCAGCGCCAACTATCAGCATGCACCCCCAGCAGCCCGCGTACCTTGACCGGCAAGCCCAGCAACACCAGACCCACGCGTGACAGCCACTTCTCGGCCAGCACCCTCGGGTAGACAGTCCGACCCACCAAACCGTCGCGTGACAGGCACTTCTCCACACCGTTCCAACCGCCGACGAGACTAGCCCGCCAATCCAACCGCGCATCCGACCCGCAGCCACGGCTCCTATCCAGCATCCAGGGCCAATGGCCCCACCACCAGCGCACACTTCGCAGGACCGCGAACGAGGGCAGGGGACCAACCTCCCCCCAAGCCCCCACGAAGACCGCCAGCGGTGCATCCTGCCACCAAAGCACTGCCATACGAAATGCGCGAACAACCGCGGCTACGACGTTCTGGAGCCTTTGGCTCATCCCCACAAATCAAGCTCCGGGCCCATCTGCGCCCCAGCTCCTTCACCGCATTACAGCGCTGCACTCTGTATACCAAGCGCGTACATACGAAACCGACCCGCAACATCGACCATTACAACACCTACAGGGAACCGTCCTGCACACAAACGCTCACCACACCGCGACGCCAAAATGCCCACCCAAATGCACCCACCACAACCACACCGAATCTACGCTTCGACTGAGCACGGACAGCAATCGCGGCAGTCGAAACCCACGCGTGAAAGGGCATTCCCAGCAACGCCGCCCAACCAAAACGCCACAGACACACCTAAACCCTTGACCGACAGACCCAACCACACGAAACCCACGCGTGACAGTAGCTTCCCAGCGACGCAACCTCACCAATAACCGTCGCAACCGGCCCAAGCGACTCGTTCTGCAGCCCCCACATCACGAAACCC
>CAZCUX010000026.1:0-110107 GCA_964502005.1 uncultured Enterobacterales bacterium | reverse complement strand
GACCTTCACAACGATTCCAACTAACCAGAACGCCACAAACACACCCAACCCCTTGCCCCTCAGTCCCAACCACACGAAACCCGCGCGTGACAGCAGCGTCCCAGCGACGCCACTTCACCAAAACCGTCGCAACCGGCCCAAGCGACTCGTCCTGCACCCCCACATCACGAAACCAACGCGTGCCAGCCACTTCCCAGCAGCAAGCCCAACAGCACCAAACCCACGCGTGACAGGCACTTCTCCGTGCAACAACCAGGACCACCAGAGTCAGGCCGCAAATCCAAACCCCGCGCGCTCCGATTCGCCCCGCGACCAGCACGCAAACGCCAGGAAACGGAACAAGGGCAGGGGAATCACCCCAGGCTGGGGACCTGCAGCGCGTCCTCCTTGTGCAGCATTTGAATCATTATACGCAGCTTTTTGGCACAACGTCGCAACAGCAGACGGATGACAGGTACAGCGACCGTACACCGCCGCCAAATCCACCCGGAGTCCACGAACATAGCGGTCCTCCAATCGCGGTCTGACCGGCAAACGGACTGACTGACAGTCAGTCAGTCGAAACGCCAGCCAACGATGACCCAAAGCGCGCACACTTCACCACCGACCTCCGCGCAGACGGGAGACCAGAACCGTGGTCCAAAAGGCCGGCCAGTGCGCCTATCTCTACAACTGCGCGATGCCGCCGCAGCCGCGGTACGACAAAACGCCCATCATGGGGTCACGATTACCGGGATTCGAAGCCCACAAACACCGCAGGCGCAAAACCCCAAGAAGGCGCCGCACGTAGAAAACCATGCGCATCGTTCTGGTACATAGTCGAACCGTTGCCAATCACGTCAGCAGCATCATGAAAGCTCTCCGCAGCTACCTGGGGTTCGCTCAAGGGAGTGCGCAGGGCGCGCGAAGAATAGTTTGGCCGCCAGCCCAGGAACAACACAGGTCGCGCAGGAGCCCCCTCGAAACCCAACCATGTCCGACTTGACATAATGTACCTTATCGGACGTTCACAGTTCCGAGCCAGGGGTGGGGACATCCTCGCTCTCTGGCGCGAAATTGCTCCATCTCCAACCGACGCCCGCAGCTGTTGCCATCCGCACTTCGTTTGCTCGCCCGAATTCCGAATGACGCCTGATTGCCGCGTAACGCATTGCGTTGCCGCCATTTGACCGCTTGCCGAATTACGAGCACCGCGAGCACATTGGCGGCGTTGCGCCAGCCACACCGACATCTCGCGTCGCCCGCAGCGCCGCAGATTGTTTGTATCCATCATCCCGGAGCTCTTGTGCGCCGTCTCAACCAACATCCTCGCGAACTGCTTGTCGTTGGCACATTGTGGGTTTCCGGCTGCGTCGACTGGACGGACTTCAATCCAGCAAACGTCGCGCTGATGGCCGCGAGCACCGACATTGTCGCACCGATAGAAACCGGCATCGGGATTCCGACCTCCGTGGCGTTCCACGTAGAAAACGCCGGCCTTCGCACCGCCACCATCACGGGCGTCTCAGGTCGCGTGCTCGACAACAGTGATGAGCCGCTGATTGTGGACGATATGCCACTCATAACGCTAACGTCCACAGACGAAATCCCCGCCGGCAGCCAGGTCGACATCACCGTGGTTTGGAGCCCGATGGGTGCCGACACTGGCACCTTGGAGGTCGACCTCGCGTTCTCCGAAAAGGTGGTGCCGGCCATTCTTTCTATCGCGGTTCCCGTCGCGGTTTCTGCGGACTTTGATGGCGATGGTGACCCCCATGTAGACGCCGGTGGCGACGACTGCGACGATTCCGACCCCCACGTTTCGAGCAACGCAACCGAGACTTGGTACGATGGCGTCGACCAAGATTGCGATGGCAACGACGATGACCAGGACCTCGATGGGTTTTCCTTGGCGGAGGACTGCGACGACACGGCGCCGTCTGTCTTTCCCGGTGCCGAAGAGGTTTGGTACGACGGCGTTGACCAAGACTGCGATGGCAACGACGATGACCAGGACCAAGATGGTACGCCCTCCGTCGACGCGGGCGGAGCCGACTGCGATGACCTCGACGCCGACGTACGCCCCGGCGTGGCTGACGGTGGAGCCATCGGCGTCGACGACGACTGTGACGGCCTTTACGACGAAGACGACATTCAATCGGGCGTAGTCGTCATCACCGAGATGCTACGCCAGCCAAGCGATACCCAAGCCGCCTGGTTCGAAGTACAGAACATTTCCGACACGTCCTGGGTCCTCGACGGCTGGACGCTGCGCACCGACGCATCGAGCGCCACATTATCGAGCACCGCGGACCGGTTCGTGCTGGCACCCGGTGCATTCGGCGTCATTTGCGGTCCCTCGACGCCCAGCACCGTGCCCTGCGCGTTGACGGCGACCCCTTGGCCGGACCTCTCGTCAAGCGCGGACCGCGTCGAGCTCCGGGCCGACAGCCTTTCGCTCGACACCGTCCGATGGAATGCTGCGTGGCCCGGCCAAGGAGGCGCGACAATGTCCCTCGACCCCTCGGCCACGGACGCCACCACCAACGACGAAATGGAGCGGTGGTGCGACGGGACCACGCCCGCGGGAACCCCTGGAGCGGGCAACCCGTTCTGCTTTTGAGTCCCGCGCGGTCGATGGCTTGCTGGTGGCACCGGCCCCACGGGGCCCCATAGATAGCAGGACAAGTTGACCCCGCCCCGAAAAAAAAGCAGGTGGTCCCCTCGCCTGCCCTCGCCGCCCCGAAAGCCGCTACAATTCGCCGTACGCGCCGCTTCGCCGTGGGTCTCCGGCGCCCTGAAAGCCACTGCGGTCAAGTCCCGCAATATTGAGGCCCCCAAAGAACATATTGTGGCCCGTGAATTGCCGAACTTGCCATGGACTCGCGCGCATCGCCTGCACCGTGGCGGATAGGCGGCCGTCCGTTTCTAAGTGGGCAATGCCGTCCTCGACATGCACCCGCGGCGCCACAACCGCCTCTTCGGCGGAAAGCGCATGGTCGGTCAAGAAGACGATGCCGTGCAAAATCGCCGAGCGAATCCGCGAAGAGCCGCCGGAGCCCATACCAAACACGCTTCCACCGAGGTCAACGAGCGTAGGGCAGCACATGGTCATCAAGCGTCCGCCAGGCGCAAGCGCGACATCGGGCGGATTGACGTCCGCCTCGCCAAGCAGGTTGTTGAGGACTACCCCGGTGTTGCCCGCCATCAAGCCCGCGGTTTCTCCGAGCGAAGTCGTGATAGCGACGACATTTCCGGCAGCGTCCACCGTCGTGATGTGGGTGGTGTTTCCGGGTCCACGGGGTTCAACGCGGCCGTGCGCATGCTCTTCGCCCCGCTCTCCGGGCGCCAACGCGCTCACAAAGCCGTCCACAAAGCCCGCGTCGAACAACCGCGCCCGCAGAGGCCCTTTGCGTGTGGTGTCGATGCGGTCGAGGGCGTGACACAAAAAGCGCAGCTGGCGCATACTCGCCATCGGCGGCATTGGCCCGTTGTCTTCGAGGTTGCGGAGCGCCTGTGCGACCAGCAAGCCCGCCAAGCTCGGCGCTGGCGGCAGCCACACGCGTGCATCGCGGTAATGGTACAAGAGGGGGTCAAGCAGGCGGGGACGATAATCGCGCAGGTCGTCTTCGCGCAGGCGCCCTTGAACGCCCAACGCATCCAAGATGGCCTCCGCCACAACCCCTTCCGAAAACAAGGCGGGGCCTTCGGCCGCAAACCGGAGGAGCGTGCGAGAAAGTGCCGGGTTGGAGAAGGTGTCCCCCGCGCGCAAGGGGGTTGTCGGACGTCCATGAAGAGACGGCTGGCCGAAAATGGCGGCGCAGCCCTCATCTCGCTGCTGAATGGGCCATAGCAATGCCAATACGCGCTCGAAGCCTTCGGTCACGGGAACACCGCGCACAGCCGCCTCGGCTGCAGGCTTTACCAATTGCGACATTGGCAAGCGACCATGGCGCTGGTGCATGGCCCACAAACCCGCAGGGACCGCCGGCACTGCCACCGCCGCCGGGCCAACGTGAAATACCTGCCGTGTGGGTCCAAAGTCGATTTCTACCGAGTCCGGCGAGGGCGCGGCTTGGGATGACAGCAGCGGCACGGTCGAGAACATGTCGACGACATCGACCTTTCCGCCCACACGCACCATCGCCAAGCCCGCTCCCGCGAGCCCCGTCAACAGTGGCTCGGCAACGCACGCCATCAACTGCGCGGCGACCGCAGCGTCGACCGCGTTTCCACCGGCCTCGAAGGCAAGGAGACCCGCTTTGACGGTAAGCGGACTTCCCGCCGCGACGGCGCCCTTGGCAGTCATTTGTGCAGCCCTCGCGCGGATGCTCTCGCCGTCACAAAGATTTCGACAAAGTGGTCAAGCAGCGCGCACGCCTCAAGGCCGGGGCGGTGGCTGTTGAGCCGCTCTTGGGCTGCTTCTTTTCCAAATAGCTTGCCGTACTCTTCCATATACCGCAAAAAACGCGCACGATTGTCGCCCGCCGAAAGCTCGGGATGGAACTGTGTCGCGAATTGGGGACGCCCGACCACACGCGTGGCTTGGTGCGGACAGCGCTCACTATATGCGACATCCGTAAGGCCGTTCGGCATGCCGTTGGCGCGGTCTTTGTGGCCAAGCTGCGCCCAAAACTGCTGCGGCAGCGAACCAAACAGGGGGTCTCCTTCGCCATCCGGCCGAAGGGTCAGCAGATACGAGCCCACCTCCGCATGGTCGGCGTCACAAATGACCTCACCGCCCATCGCGACCACCAATGCCTGAAATCCAAAACAAGACGCGAAGACGGGTACTTCGGCCGTTTCCGGCGCTGTCGCAAGATAGCCGAGGTACGCGATAAACGAGCGGATGCTGTCGAGGTCGTCGAGCACGCTGTACTGCCCCGCGCCTCCCACCAAGACTGCATCGGTTTGGGCCAAGTCGATATCTGCAAGATTGTCCGAAAAGATAGATACACAAGCGATTTGTTCAGGTGCCAAGCCCATTCTCGCGGCAAAGCACGCGTGTTCGTGGTCGCGCGCAGGGTCGCCGGCAGTGCGGGCCTGAATCAACGTGACGCGCACATGCGCCCGGTCTGCGCGGGCAGACGCGCGGGCAGACGCAAGAGTGGCGGGGGGAAGCAACATCACAGTGTTATCCGTAGACATCGAATAGGCCTCATTGCGGCAGTATCGCGGCGCACGCTCGTTCAACACCCAACAGCAACTGGGTCGGAGGCCCGACGTTCGGTCCCCGACAGACCCCTCCCCCTATCCGCTTCATGGGCGCGTGTTTTTACACCACACGTCTCGATGTGTCGCAAGAGAGTGGCAGATTGGAGGTTGTCGGCGCCCTGCGGTTTCCGGATCTGCATAGAACCCGTGCGATCCACATTGAACAAATTCGCGAGACAATAGCGTGACAGGCATTTTTCAATGCCATTCGAAACAATATCAACCAAACCGACGGACCCGTACGGACACCGGACCGACGACCCGCGCTTGGCAGGCGAGCCGGTCCCCCCGGCGCACCTGCGATTCGCCCAACACCATAGATTCTTGGGGGCGCTGCCTGCTCAACTCCCCTTGCAGCACGCCAACCCGACACGTACCGCAGGAACATCCACCGCCACAAAACGAAGAAATATCCACCCCCGCTTTCCGCGCGATTTCCAGCAGTGACAGGCCGCTTTCGGCCATGACCTCAATGACTTGCGAACGACCCTCCTCGTGGAAAGAGACACGAAACGGACCTGCGGGTTCTTTGGGCGTACGAAGGCGGTCCAAAACCGATGCACCCAGCTGTTTTAGCCGCGCACGCCTTGACAACGCTGTAGCACGCTTGGTTTCCATCTGCGCTCCAACCGGGACTGTTCGAAAAACCCACCGGCGCCGCTCTAACCCAACCGCCTCGTTGTACCGCTTCGCCCGCACAAGTCGCGTCAACCCGTGCCATTTGTTGCCAAACGGTGCCGAAGCCATGCGGGCGCCTTGCTCTCCGACAGGGTACCCCCTTCGCCGGTAACCAGACCCGTACCGGTTACGATAGGAGGTTATCGTGAACGTCGAAACGGCCTACCCCGACGACGCCGATTTGATTGCCCGTGTGCTCGCGGGAGACCGCACGGCGTTCACGGAGCTCGTCCACGCCTACACTTCCCGGGTGTATAGCATCGGCTGGTCGATGCTGCGCAATGAGCAAGATGCCCGAGATGTAGTGCAGGAGACGTTTCTCAACGTCTACCGACGCCTTTCTACCTTCCGTGGCGAAGCGAGCCTCGCGAGCTGGATTTCCCGCATTGCCACCAATAGCGCGCTGATGCGCCTTCGAAGGCGGCGTCGCAAGCCTGAGTCCTCCCTCGACGCAGGCCCGAGCGAGCAGTTTGAGCAAGAGCCACTGGTGCGCAACATCGTCGACCGACGCCCCTTGGCCGACCAAGTCCACCTGGATGACGAGCTCGGCCGACGAATTCGCGCGGCGGTGGAAGACCTTCCGGATACACACCGGGAGGTGTTGATTCTCGCCGACTATCGCGAGCTTCCTATGCGCGATATCGCCGATGCTCTCGACATTTCCGTCGCCAATGTCAAGACTCGCCTGCACCGCGCACGGCTGGCAGTTCGCGCGTCGCTGGCCGACTACCTTGCAGGTGCGGAATGAATTGTGCGACAACTGTTCATCTGCTTGAAACACCCTTTGAAGTGCGGCATCTGGTGCGAGAAATGGTGCGCAATAAGCGTGCAGTTTCTGCGCAACACGCCAACTTTGGCGCGTTGGTTGATGCGAACCCCTTGTATGGCAATATCGTCCGTTGTCGTTTTTTCGGGAGGCCCTGATGTCTTCTGTGCCCAATGAAGCCCCGCTCCTGTCGTGCGAAGAGGTCGCTGCGATGCTGTTTGAGTACGTGGAGGGCGAACTCGACGACCACCAACATGCTCTCGTCGAGGCCCACTTGTCGTTGTGCCCCCATTGCGAATCATTCGTACGTTCGTATGCCAGCGTGGGAGGCTTGGTGCGGGCGGCGCTCGAGGTCACGGTCGACAAGCACCTACAAGACGAGCTCGATGCCGCAATCTTCGCAGCGATTCGCGCGTCTGCCTAACTTTTTGATAACTTCCCTGCGCACCGCGCCCGCCGCTGGGATTGCACGCTGCCGGTGCCGGGTCTACGCTGCGAGGGGAGACCAACCCACCCGTGCACCAACGACGCCCAATCCGAAACAACCGTTCGGGCCTATTGTTAGGCTTGGCGGTTTCGGTCGTCTTGCACATTCTCCTGCTGTTCGTGGTCCGACCGATGTGGCCGCACTTGGCGTCGGATCCGCCCACGGTCAACACCGTTCCCGTGCAGTTGGTCGTGGAGATGCCCGAGCCGCCCGAAGAAAAGGTAGAGGAGCCGGAGCCGGAGCTCAAGGGGCAAATTGTCGACACGCCCCCGCCCGTCGAAGAGAAACGTCCGGAGGACGCGGACTTTCTTGCAGAGCACGACCGCACGGTCGATAAAGAGACCCGCGACCCCCGTTATCGCATCAATCCCGAAGTTCTCGCCGAGCAGTTTCACGAAGACGACGAGTTGAAATTCGAAGACGCAATCGACCTCAACGTCGAAGAGCCGTCGACCGGCGCGCAAGTGGGAAACGACCGCTTTGACCCAGACCGCGATGGGCGCCTCGCGTCATTGCCGTCCCCGTTTCGTGTGACCAACAAAGACGGATTTCAAAAGCCCGTCCCCGCTTCGAGTCGCGAGAGCCAGCGCGCCGGTGCTCCAAACAACGACCTACTGGACGTTGCCGTGGGCGACCGCACGCAGCTCAACACGCGCGAAATGGTTGGGGCGGGCTACATCAACCGCATTCGCCGCTTGGTGAACTTCTATTGGAAGCAAAACCTCGACAACCTTCCTCGCTCGGTCATTCTCGCTCGCCCCACCTACACCACCGCAGTCGACGTCATATTGGATGGCAACGGTGCCGTGGAGCGCATCGACGTTTCGCTCAAATGCGGCGCCGACCCTCTCGATGCCGCCGTGGTAGATGCTTTTCGCATTGCGGGGCCGTTCCCCAACCCACCCCCGCAGCTCGTTGAACGCGATGGCCGCATTTACCTGCCCGATATGCAGTTTACGGTCGAGCTCGGCCAGGCCCGCGCCACCTACCAAGGCGTAGACCCCCGCGCGGGTGTGCGTTTTCCTGGCTTGCTAAACGCCCCGCAATAAGCCAGATGTCGAAAATGTGCCGTGATTGCCCATTTTCGACAATGTGCCCGGATTGTATGCCGTCGCCTAATCGAGTGACTCTTCGCTGTCGTCGGCACCTGGTGGGCGGTTGTGAATTTCCACCAAGTCGACAAGGTCGAGCGTCGGCACATCGGCGGGCTCATCATCGGCTTCGGGGGACTCCGCTTCGCTACCAAAACCAAACGCGGACCACGTTGCATGTGCGTTCTCGGGGTCGAGCTCCGCGGCCTGCTTGAATGCTGCCTTTGCTTCGACCATCAGGCGATTCCAGGTCTCGGGAGGCCCGAATACCACCTCGTCTTTGTCTGCAACTTGCCGCAAGGCTTCCCCAAGCAGGTTCCACGCGAGGCTCTGCACGACGTTTTCGGGCAGGTCATCGGTCCACTGGCTGCCGTTTTCCAAGAGGCGCGTGGCCTCCCTCGCGTGTTCGACGGCCGCATCGGGCTTTTCGATAGCGAGGAAGATGCTCGCAAGCTCCATGTGCGGCTCTGCGAGCCGCGGCTCTACCTTCAAAATTTCCCGGAGGCGTTTGACCGCATCGTCAATCTTTCCAGCACGCCGCTGATTGAGTGCAACCATGAACTTGTCGGCCAAGCCGTCGAGGTGCGAATCATCGCTGTGATGTGATGAAACCGGTGGAGTCTTCTTTTCGGTCATCGGTCGTCCCTGAAAGCGCTGGGTCTGCCCCAAGGGGCACAAATTTCACACAAAACTCTGTCCCAGCGACCCCACTATCCCACTCGAGCGCTGCTTCGCAGGCGGCGATGAGCCGCAATGTAATCGGAAGACCCAGTCCCGTTCCTTGCGTGGGTGGCTTGGTCGAGAAGAAAGGGTCGAACATACGGCGCTGCACATCGTCCGAAATCCCGGCGCCGTCGTCGTGTACATGAAGCGAACATCCAGATACCGTCACCAAGACCTGCGAAGTTGCGGCGTCGATGGCATTGACGACCAAGTTGGTCGCGATTTGTCGAACGGCGACGGGGTCCGCGAGAATCGCGCGTGATTGCCCATTGTGAACGAATGACAGCTGAATTTCGCTCGCCCGCGCGCGTCCCGCAAGCGCCGAAACACACCCGGATACCAGATGGGACAAGTCGACGGGCTCCCTTACGCCAGAGCCACGTTGCCCTGTCCAAGAAAACCGCTGCAGCAGCACTTCGAGTTGCCGTACCTGGTCGGCCAATACAGAGAGGTGGGGGCTGTGCGTCCCCTCCCCGTTCATAATTTCTACCAACGCTTTGATAGAAAAGACCGGCTGGCGCAACTCATGGACCAGCTCCGCAGCACGCAAACCCTGCTCGGCGAGCCGACCTGTCTCCATCCAAGAAGGCTCCTCCGTCGTTGGCGCTCCCACCTTCGGCTTTTCTGCGCTCATGGAACCTCCGGTGCTCGCACATTTTGGGCAACTGTGACTTCCGCGAAACACGACCCACTTCGCACCCGCTTTTCGTTGAGGGCAACGACTTCAAGCCAGTACGGGCCATTGTCGACGACGCGGCCCGCGGCGTCGCGGCCATCCCAGACCAAGGTTTCTGCGGAGCTGGTCGCCGCGTACATACGGCCAATCTCCAGCGTGTCGTCAGAGCCCCATACGCCGAGCCACCACGCGGTCGGCACATCGACTGCGACCACCGCAATCTCCGCCTCATCTCGCTCTTCGCCAACTCCGTCGTCGCCGTCCGGTCGAAATACAGCCGAGGAAGGCGCACATTGCTGCACTTCGTTTGGGTTTGCCGCAACACCGCCCATGGAAAATACGGCGTCCGAAGCTACGCCGACCTCTGCGCCATCGAGGCGATTGCCTCCGCCTGCATCGCGTACGGTCGACCCAATCGAGAACACCCACTCACCGCTTGTTCCCACAACTGGCTCCGTTGGCTCGACAGTGACCGTTCGTCCATCGTCGCCGACCACCAATGAAGCGGCTTCGACGGTGCGGCCATCCGGCGCGGTCCACCAAAACGCGGTCGTCAAAAGGGACGGAACATACATCGCCTCACTAAACCACACTGTAAACGATGTCTCGGCGCCCATAAATGGACCATCAGGGTCAACGCCTACAACCCAAGGTCGCGCAGAGTCGCCATCGACATCCACCGTCGCGCTCCCAAATGCTGCACCACTCGGGACACCGGCGACGACAGACGACGGGCCTCCTTCCAACGCCGCTGTCACGGACCACGCGACAGACGCTTCGCCATCGCTGTCGAGGGACACCTGAAGGCCGTAGCCCGTTGGCAAGACGGGGTCTGCTCCCGTCCCTACAACGCCCCGGTCCGCGCGAACGTACAGCGTGCCGCCCGATGCAGGGTCGCCGGCACAATCGCTTGCGCGCAGGGTGACGTCGGTAGTACCAAGACTCACCGAGCCGACCACAAGCTCCGTGCTGTCGACCAGCACATCGACAGGCCCGACAGGCTGTCCATCGGAAACGCCCACCCACACCGTCACGCTGGACCGGTCTGCGCAGCCGTTTTGGTCGACCACGACGACCTCCGGAAGCCATCCACCAACACTACGCCATTGCTCCGACCACGTTTCGACGGTCGAGCGACTCCACGCACCATCGCCATCATGGTTGTGAAATGCGACCAATGGCGCAGCACCGACGACGCTGGTGGACGCATCCATCGTCACGGTCGCGGTTCGACTGGCCGTCATACACAATACTTGCGCGTCGAGGCCATCCACCAAAAACCCCGCCGCGGGCCCGTTCGCACAATCGAACTCCACTACGTCAACGGGTGCGCTCTCACCTTCCAACCTACCATCCGTCACCCGCAACTGGTCTTGGAGCACGGTCGTCGGCCACGACCAGTCGTAAACACCCTCGCCGTCAACGACCTCCACAAGCGTTTCACCGCTATCATCTGCAACAGAGGCCAAGGTCACCTGGGTATTCACCGACGGTACTTGATTTCCATACGCATCGCTTGCGACGATGCGTACTGGGGCTTCTTGGTCAAGGTCAACCCATGTGCTATCCAACACAACGGAATAACCTGAATGGGGACCAGGTTCGACAGAAAACACATCGGAGACACCAAGCGTTCGTCCAAAAACCCGTCCCACGATGCGATTTGCTGCGGTCGCCACAAACAAGCTCACCTCACCTGTCGCCGTGCCATCCGGCCCCAACGTGAGTACCGTGCCCCGCAACTCGCCACCTTCATCGTCTATCTGAAGGGAAGAAGCCGACTGTACAATATACGGATTTCCATACGCGTCATAGGTTTCGACCGTATAAGAAAGTGCATCACCAGCCACTACGAAAGGTTCACGAAGAACGATGTCTGCACGCGCTATATCCGCATTGTCGACCCGAACAGGCGCAGACGCGACCTCGAAGCCAGGTTCGGTCAATGCGGCAGATAATACCACATTTGGTTCCGCTTTCAAAATCGCGCAAGACCACTTGATGATACCGTCCAATGGATGGGGCCTCCTGTCCGCGCAAACCAAAGTCCCCGTAGAGTCGCTCAAAATGGCGGCAGCCCCACCGTCCGCAGCAAGAAGGCTGGCCGCGTTCCCAAATGCATCCAACACCTGAAGGGTAATGTCCAGTGGTTCGCCGGCCACGGCCTCGAGGGTGCCAGGGAGAAGTATGCCCTGCGATGCGGGTCCGGCGACGACGGCAAAGGCGTCGGACGTGCCTTCAATTCCCGTG
This sequence comes from uncultured Enterobacterales bacterium, assembly GCA_964502005.1. Classification (GTDB taxonomy): domain Bacteria; phylum Myxococcota_A; class UBA796; order UBA796; family UBA2385; genus CAJWOS01. The sequence continues at coordinate 98,243 of CAZCUX010000026.1, read as the reverse complement.
GAGTCCTGGACCTGCACAGTTACATTGCTCCCCGCGCGAACCAACTGTAATGTGCAGATTGCCATGCCCCCCGAAAAGGGCAAGCACGCAGCGCTTCCAACCGAATCTTCCGTCGAGAGGCCTCCAACGCTGTCTTGCCAAACCAAGCTCGCGGAGTGCTCTGATACGGGGTTTTGTAAGGCATCCGTAGCGCGGACGACAACAACCTGCGCCCCCGTTCCGGCGACGACAGTATCTTGGGACAACGTGAGAGAATATTCGGCGACGGGGCCCGCAAGAATGTCGAGTGGCGCCGTTTCGGCGACCAGCGGCTCTCCCGACGCAAGTCCGACGACGCGGATGCGGTTTTCTTCACAACCACCCGGAACGGTTGCACCGGTAAGCACGACATTGTCGACCTGCTGCTGGTCCTGCACAGTTACGACTTGCAAATAGCTTTCGGATGATTGGGTACAGGTCTCCGACAGGACCACAGACATGAGCTCGCCATACGTTGGATTTCCGTCGGAGTCCAACAGTGTCAAATGCAACGAGAACGGTTGTCCCGCCAACAATGGACCTTCGGGAACGTCAATCCATACGTCGCCAACACCACGCGGTTCAAAGCGAATCGGCTCGCTCTCCCCCGCGAGGTGGCTGCTCAGGCCGGTCCCTTCAACACGAACCGTCAGTTGGTCGACCACCGCAGACGACACATACAAGCTCGCCCCTCCCGCGTCATCCAAAGTTCCGGCGATAACACCGGGTGACACGGTGGTTTGGTCGACAAGTCCTCCCCGAAAGACAATAGCGGAAGGGTCGCCCAGCGCGGACACCGCTTCGACCACCACCGGAATTGCCGAAGGCACAGGGAGTCCAGATGGGTCGACCAATTGCAGATTGACCAAGGCATCGGACCGCACATCCACGCGTGCGGCCGTAGAAGACACCGAAATGCGCGAAGCACGGCTGTCCGTCACGGTAAACGCTTGGGAGAGGCGGGCGCGGTCTCCCGCGGGGGTCGCCAAGACGAGGTCGTAGCGACCGGACGGAAGGCCCGCGGGCACGACCGCCGACACCCGCTGGTTGGACCAGCGCTCGACAGACAGCAAAGGGGTCGTTGGGTCTGTCTCCAAAAACAAATGGAACCTATCGTCGACGGCGATATCGCTCGCGCCCTCAGCAGCCAGCAAAGGCATGAGGTTTTCACCCGTCACGACGATGCTCGCCTCGGCACCGCTATAGGCCCAAGAAGGCTCCACCTGGCTCAGGATAGGGAGGGGGGCATCGGGGGTACACGATGCCAAGGTCGCTGCGAACACAGCGCCGCGTAGGGGCCGACAGACCATGCGGGACAAACGAGACATACGAACAGTGTAGGTCGACAAACGGGGCAGTCGCCAGTGCAACCCTAAGGAAGCATCAAAAGCCATGTCGGTATCCGAGCGTCGACAAGAAGCCTCCGACCTGTCCCTGCCAACCGCCATCGCCAGGCGCGGTCGACACCACCAAATAGCCCAACTGGAGGTCCAGTTGCCCCGTCCTCGTTTTGAGGCCCGTGCCCACGAACACATGACCGCCCGGCGGAGCAAGCGCCAGTCCTCGCAGCGCACGGCTCCCGTCGAGCGACACACTCACCCGATACGGAACCACGAGCGCAGCGGCACCCACCCATGTCAGAAGCCGCCCGTGCGCTTGTTGGCCGAGCAGGCCGACGCCAAGCGGAACAAAGTCTGCCCCGACGGACAACGCCTCCCCCGTATTGGGCTCCCGTGCGCTCGCCCGCACCGAATAGACCCCCGCGGACAAGCGAAGGCGGAGGTCGTTGGGAAACGCGTCCAATCGCAGGTTTCCATCCAACGACGCCCATGGGCTCGACACACCATCCGGCCCCACCAACCAGCCCACATGCAAGCCCGGCGCACGTCCGGCCGCCTTGGGCACAAGCGTCAGCTCCGTCGCCGTCGAAGGAAAGCGCCCATCCGGCGAGCCTACGAGAATCTCCACGGGTCCCGCGTCGCCTTCCCGCTCGGGAGTGTAGGTTGCTTCGATGCTCCCATCTACGCGCCGTCTGGGTTCGGAAACGAAGCCGCGACTCGCCGAAAGCTCGACAGGTACGTCGGTGACAGGACTGCCGTCTTGGTCTGCCAGCGAAAGGACGATGCGGGCGGTTCGCCCCTCCGCTGTGACCAATACCGGGGGCTCTACCGACAATGCGACCTGCCGAACCGGACCCACGAGAATCGGCAGTGATTGCCCAAAGACGAGGTCTGGACCTGTCCAGTCTCGTCCCTCCGCCATGCCCGGTGTCACAAAAGCGCCCCGACCGATACCTTGCGCGTTCGTCGAGACGTACAACCAAACAGACTCTTGGCTGGGCGGAACCTCGGCGGTGCACCAGCCGTATTCGCCCATCTGGGTCACGAGCTCTTGGCCGCCCCAAGACAAGCGCAAGGAATCCGGCGGCAGGGGGTGGCCGGTAGCATCCAAGGACCGCGCCGCGACGGTGCCACCCGCGCCATCAACCCGCCAACTGAGCTCTATGTCGTGCTCCGAGCCTACACCGGCAGGGAGACGCCACTGGGCAACGAGACGGTCCTGGCCGTGCGCTATGGCGGCAACGCCATCGTACTGGGCAACGAAGACACCGGGTTGGTGCCAGTCTGCCTCGGGAGTAAGTGTGCCCCAAGAAGCAACCACCGACGGCGGAATGCCGACAATGCGCTCGCCCAAAGGGTCTTCTACCCACGCACGCACGGTAGCGACCGGCGACTGCGCATCCAGCTCCGGGGGAGAAACGCGCACCGCGAGGCGGTCGGGGACCGGCTGGGGCACGTCGAGCAGAATCGTGGTCCGCGCGTCGAGTCCCAGGTCACAATCCACCCTTGCAGCATCGGCCACCTCCGCGGGGACGGCACCGCGCCACAAGCCGGGCGACAGGGGCACCAGCGGCACCGCGGCCCCTTGCCGTGTTCGACAATCAGGCGCCTCACCCGTCCAGCCACGATTTCCCGCGCGAACCGCAGCGACGATGATTTCCGGACTTCGTGCGTTTGGCTGCCCAGGAACGGCGACGCCCACCAGCAAGGGTCTTGGGTCTCCTCCGAGTCGAATTGTGCTCGTGTTGGTATTTCCTGCGCTATCGGTCAGCGTGAGGCGCGCCGTTTCGTCTCCGGGACGAACGACAAGGGGCACAAGTGCAACACCGGACGCATCCGCCACGACCGTTGGGAGCGTACGCCCGCCCAACTCGACGGACACTTGGGTGCCGGGCTCGGTCTGCACGGGAACAGTTGTTTTCGCACGAAGCGTCAAAACACCGAGTGACGGGTCGTTTTGCGGGTATGCGGTATCCACGAGCAACAGCGGGACCGCGCGAGGGAACGGATCCAAAGGCGGGACATAAGTGACCCGCGTGCCATCTTCGGTCGCAATCACCGAAGCTATGGACCCCATGCCCGCGGCAACCCGAAGCTGGGACACATCGCCCGACAGCGTCCCTTCTAGCAGCAGCGCAACGGGCTCGCCGCCCCCCGCGATTCCGGTGGCTCCCGTCGGCCAACGTAGCCCCGATTCCCCCCCGTACACTGGCACCTCCGTAGACACGGTCTCCCCCGTCGGCAAGGCGGCGGTCAGGCGAAGCGGGCTTTCGTCGCGGGGCGTCCATGTCAGGCGCCAGTGACCATCGCCGTCCGGCACAACGGACGCGCCTGGCGCGTCGAGCACCCCATACAAACGCGCGTCACCATCCGCGAGCAGCACCTCGACTTGTACGGTTTGCCCGCGCGCGACCACACCCGGCGTCGGTCGGGCGAGCAGCTGTGGCGCTGCCAAAACAGGACCACCTGCCGTCGCAAAAACAGCAATCACGGCTGATTTTCGACAAGTTGCAAACCACGTCATCCGCCGAACCGTACCTCAGTGGTGGCAACGGGTGGCGGCGGCGGTTTTCGCTCTACCACCTCGGTCGCTCGCCGTTGCTCCCCCAAGCCATCGGACACGTCGACGGTCACGGCATGTGCACCAACTTCCAGCTGGACGTCGACAGAAAAGTGACCTGCGGCATCAGACTCAACTTCCCGTCGCCCAGAAGGGCCTGTCACGGCGACTCTTGCGTAAGGCACCGTTCGTCCTCCAATCGGCGCCGGACCCTTGCCTTCACCCGGCGGAGGCCAAGACATTTCCAGGAGGAGCTCTTCGACCACCCGCGCAGAAACCACCGGTTCCCCACCGGGTCGAACGTCGATACGAGACCCTGCCGAAAGTGCTGTGGTGTCACCGAATCCATCGAGTGACACAGCACCTTCGTCGACTGCAATTCGTACACGGTCGTCGGCGTCTCGGGCGACTTGAAACGCGCCGCTCTCCGCGGTCGCAGTGCGCCCCGCGGCCCGCACCCCCAACAAACGGTTGCCTGCGACAACCCGTGCTTGTACACGCCCCTCATCCAACTCGACCATAACACTGCGTGCGTCGGCCTGAAGCACCCGAACGGTGGTCTCTGCGGCGAGCACCAACTGCGTCCCCTCTCCGGCCACCAACAAAGCATGTCCATCCGGACCCACGCGAACCACCCCGTCCGCAGGCACAGCATCCCCAAGCGCCGCGTGATGCTCGACGCCCGCAGCATCCGTGTGCGTCACCGTCCCGGCGAGCCCCGCAATTTCCAAACGTCGGTGCTCGGCATCCGAAAAAATACCGATATACCCAACGTATCCGAGCAACAGAACCGAAGCTGCGGCTACCAAGATGACAAGGTGCTGTTTCATACTTCGTCGCGCCAAAGAGGAAGTTCAATTCGCCATACCGCGGAATCCGACACGGCGCCCACGGGCTCCACCAAGCGCCCGCCATGGGCGACCAATACTCTTCGCGCATTCCAAAGGCCCATTCCCGCTGCCTTCCAATCATCACCGCCAATGGCCAACTGCTTGGCGCGTAGCACCATTGCCAAGACAACCTTCTCGCCTTCGATATTCCCTTCCATTTGCAGCGACCCTCCACCCGGCGCGGCAGCGCGCACACTCGATGTGAGCCACGCAAACGAGCGCCCCAACTCCGCGCGACGCCCCCGCACCCAAAGCTCCGACGGCACCTCCAACGAGACATCGAGGCCCGCGACCTGGAGTGGTCCCCGCACAAGCGTGAGCACGTCGCGAATCACAATCGAGAGGTCCAGGCGTTCGGTCCCCGCCTCAGCGATATCCTGGGAAAAGCCCTGAAGGTTGGCGAGAATATCGCGACAGCGAAGGGCCTGGGCTTCGACTCCCCGCAAGAGACCACCAAACGGCCCATCGTCGGCTTTGGCCAACAACACTTGTACAAGGCCCAAGATGCCGGCCACTGGATTGTTGAGTTCATGGGCGAGGCCAGCTCCCATTTCGCCGACAGCGGCCAAGCGCGCGGACTGCACCAACTGCGCCTGGGCCTCGCGAAGTTCTTGGGTCCGTGCGTCCACGCGCTCTTGTAGTTGACGGTTGAAGGCAGCGATTTCTTCATTTTGCACGGCGATGCGGGTGGCGTCTTCGGCCAACCGACCGCTCATATGATTGAAGGCGGTCCCGAGGTCGGCCAGCTCATCCACACCGTCAACTTCCACCAGCCTCCCGTAGTCGCCGTCTGCCACACGCATCGCCGCGTCTTTGAGCGCGCCCACCTTTGCCGTGAATTGCCGTGAAAACAAGACCGCGACCACCAAAGACAACGTAAGGCATACGAGAGCAATATAAGCAGTTCGCTGCTGAATCTCCCGCAACGCGCGCTCGGATGAAGACAACGGCTCCGCGACTACAACGGTCCAGTGTACTTGGTCGAGGGGTGCAGACGCGGCGACGGCCTCAATCCCGTCCTGGCTCTTGTACCGAATGTCGAGGGCCACGCCACCCAGCAGCCCCGCGAAGGCTTGTCGATGGATGAGGTGGCCACCCCCCAACACGACCTCCCCATCTTCATCCAGGACAGCCACCTGCACCCCTGAAGTGCCTTCTATGCCTACCCTCCTGGCGAGGGACGCCAGACTAAGCTCCACCACAAATACCGTACCCGCTTCACTTCGTGTAACCGCAGCCACCGCGGGCCACTGGCTGCTGGGCGGAAAATACGGCTTGGACACCCACGTTTGCATATCACTTGTGTCGCTCAGGACATCCGGCGGCACTTCCCGCATCAACGCGCGCGCACGCAAATCGACGGACTCCGGCGATAGATTCCACGCGGCGGGCATTGCCGGAGGCGCCAACGACACGCCCGCCGACGAAACCAACATCGCAACATCCACCGCGGACGACTGCTCGACAATCAGCCGTGGCACGACCTCCCGCGCCTCGGGAGACAGTCGCTCTACCGGCAGCGTGCGGACCTGCTGCTGCAAGAGTTGCACCTGAAGCTCCATCCAGGTGTCCACGTACACCGCTACCGCCTCTGCGGTGCGGCCCTGGAGGTCGGCGGTCTTCTCCAACACATGGCGCGACGCAACCGTAGCAGCCCCCGCACCCAACACAGCAAGCGGCAACACCGCCGCCATGGAGATGTAGAGGACCAGCTGTGCCGCCAGCCGCACCGGTCAGCCTTCGGATGCAGCAGGGAACCACACGCGGAAAACTGCCCCGCCCAGCTCCCCACCTGACGACGCCGAAATGCCGCCTTGGTACTTGGTCACAATGCGGTAGACGACGTTGAGCCCGAGCCCCGTGCCTTTTCCGGGAGGCTTGGTGGTGTAGAAGGGGTCAAACAGCATCCCGACCTGGGCTTCGGGAATGCCCGGCCCACTGTCCTCCACCACCGCGACCGCGAGCGCGCCCTCCCGCGATACGCGAACCCGTACGGTCCCTCCCCCGCTCTCCGACACGGCCTCCGCGGCATTCTTCAGCAGATTTACGAACACCTGTTGAAGCTCATTTGGACGCGCACGAACCCAATTTTCCGTACCTTGCGATACCACAAACTGCACCCCCCGCGGCGCGAGCGACCGCTCGACCAATCGCTTCGCATCGTCGACGGACTGGGCGAGGTCCACCGGCGTCAGGATACGTCCGTCGCCGGTACGGCTATAATCGGACAACTCCTGAACGATTTCCCGGATGTTGTCGCAATATTCGACAATCTCTCGTGCGTGCTCATGGGCGACAGAGATGTCTTTCTCGTCGATGACCGCTTCTGCGAGTCCCAAAATACCAAACAGCGGGCTCGACACCTCATGGGCAATCCCGGCAGCCAAGGTGCCGATGCCCGCGAGCTTTTCCGACTGTATGAGCTCTGCTTGGAGACCCCGCGCTTCTTCGAGTGCGGCTTCTAATTCGCGGTTTCGCACGGCCAAGCGCTCGACCAAGCGGCGGTTTTCGAGTGCCAAGAATCGCTTTTCAAGCGCGCGCCGCGCTTTTTTTCGAATATCAAAAACATTGTCGAGCGGCTTGAGCAAGTAGTCGAAAGCATCGAGCTCTACCGCGCGAATCGCTGTATCCAACGATGCGTAGCCGGTAATCACAATAACTTCGGCGAGTGGGTCCCGCTCTTTGCACGCGCGCAGCAGGGCCATTCCGTTGACGTCGGGCAAATTTTTGTCGGTGATGAGGAGGTCGCAACCTTTTGTTTGCAGCACCTCAAGCGCTTCGGTGCCCGTACCGACGCAGGTAATGATGTGGCCCTCTCCTTCAAAGACAGCCGACAAAATCTGGAGGATTACCGGCTCGTCGTCGACGATCAAAATGTGGGGAGCTGTCGGGCCCAACGATGCGGAAGAGTCGGTAGACAAAAGTCACATCCTCAGAAAAAATAGGAGCCCCAAGACCAAGACGGTTCGGATCTCTTTGCTCGCAGACGTAGCCTACTCGAAGATGACCCAGGACGAACAGCCCCAAGCAATCGGCGCGCCATCACGTTCTGTGACGATGTTTGACACGACTACACGATGTCAACTACGCAAGGCACCTTCGCAGCCGATAGAATAAAGGGATGGAGATGGCGCGCGAACGGTCGGCGCCTGCCCCGGAGGACTCCCCATGACAGCTCCGTTCCACCGACTTTTCGGATTGTGCGCTTTGATAGGCGCTACCGCATGTGGCGGGAAGTCCGATGAGGTCGACAACACTGCCGGTATCATGGGCGAGACTGTCGATGCCGATGGACTCACCAAGCAAGCCATCGACCTCAATAAAGATGGCAAGCCCGACATCTTCAACTTCTACCGCGAACGCACCGACGCAGCGCGTTCTTTGGTGCGGAAGGACGTCGACCTCAACTGGGACGGCAGCATCGACGTTCGTACTTGGTTCGACCTTACGGGCGTTATCGAAAAAGAAGAGATGGACGGCGACTTCGACGGTCGGGTCGACTGGGTCGATTACTACCAGGGCGGACGCCGGGTCACGAGTGAGATCGATACCAACAACGACGGCAAGTTCGACCTCTTCAAGACCTACGAGCAAGGCCGCGTGCGTCGCAAAGAACGCGACACCAACGGCGACGACAAGATTGACTTCTGGGAATACCTCGACGATGCCGGAAACGTAGTCAAAACGGGCAGCGATATCGACGGCGACGGCGTCATGGACGTCCGAGAAGACTGAACCCACCCTTCGCAGCACACGAACGGGGAACGCGCGCCAACACCAGGGCGCTCGTTTTTGTGCCAACCATCATCCAGCGCGCGATTTAGGCCGTGCAATGGTCGATGTCGTGCCGCACCATACGTTCTACCAGTTGGTCGAAGGTAACCGCCGGCTTCCAGCCGAGGCGTTGCCGGGCGAGGCTCGCATCGCCCCGCAATGACACGATTTCGGCAGGGCGCAGAAGCTCCGGGTCGTGCTCGACGAAATCGCGCCAGTCGCGCCCCACACAAGCAAATGCACGCGCACAGAAGTCTTCGACGCTAAAACATTCGCCGGTCGCGACAACGTAATCTTCAGGCTGGTCGGCGCACAACATCGCGTGAATGGCGCGGGTGTAGTCGCCTGCAAAGCCCCAATCGCGGCGAACATCCATGCGTCCGAGGCGAAGGGATTGCTGATAGCCTTTGTGGATACGCGCCACCGCAAGCGAAATTTTGCGTGTGACAAACTCTTCGCCCCTGCGCTCCGACTCGTGGTTGAACAAGATGCCGCCCACCGCAAACAAGCCATAGCTCTCCCGGTAGTTGACGGTGAGGTGGTGGGCGTAGGCTTTTGCGACTCCGTACGGCGACCGGGGATGAAAAGGGGTCGATGGCCCTTGGAGGTCGCCGCCCGCACTCCCAAACATCTCCGAGCTGCCCGCTTGGTAAAAACGCGCCTCGGGCCGTACAAGGCGAATGGCTTCCAGGAGGCGCGCGCAGCCGAGCGCGGTCACTTCGCCCGTGAGCACGGGCTGTTCCCAGGATGTTGGTACGAAGGACTGGGCGGCGAGATTGTAGACATGTTCGGGTTTGTACCGAACCAACAAACGCGCGAGGGAGCCCATATCCAAAAGGTCGCCGTGTTCGAGCACCAATGGGCCGCGCAAATGTCGCAAACGCCAAAGGTTGGGCGACGCACTCCGACGCATCACGCCGACAACGCGCCAGCCTTCCGCGAGCAGTTGTTCGGCGAGGAAGCTGCCATCTTGACCGGTAATGCCGGTGACCAACGCTGTCCGCAATCCACACGTCCCGGCCGCGCTGCGCCGCCGTTCGAGTCAAAGCACCCAACGCGTGCCCCGAAAGGCCGCCGCTTATAACCTCAGTCGATTTCCACTTGGATATTGTCGAACGGAACCGACTCGTCGCCTACATACCAAAACAACACGAACTTGGACTTTTCCGGCGACTTGAGCACCACTGTGGGTCGGAAGCAAGTGGTCAGGGATTCGGTTCCGTCGTCTTGCCAATATTCGCGAATGGTGACGTCCCCACCGTTTTGCTCAAACTCGGGCGCAAAGATTGCCGAGGACGGCTGCTCGACCCAATCGCGGTAAAAGATGAGGTCGGCGCCGTCTTGCGTTTGCTCCAACGTAGATTCGGGCCACGCAGAAGCGTCCAGATTTTCGCACCCCGCTTGTTCTACTTCAAAGTCGAGGGTCTTGGGCGCGCAGGCCGACGAACCCACTACCAAGAGAGCCAACAACAAACGGTACATCGGACCTCCAAACGGACGAATATGTGCGCCTATTCCGTCCGCGCGCAAGACGGAAGCCCCGAACGCCTGTCGTTTCAGGTCAATTCCGGTGCTTCTTCGTCGAGACGTGCGAGCAACGTACGCATCTCGGCTGCTCTTTCGCGAGACATCACCAGGATGGCATCCGGCGTGTCGACCACCACACAACCCTCCAAACCGACGAGGGTTACCGTCTTATTGGGCGCGTAGACCACGCAATCACGAGATTCCACCGAAATCACCTGCCGCGATACCCCGTGACCGCCTTCTACAACCGGGAGGACTTCCGACAACGCAGGCCAAGCACCGATGTCCGACCAGCCAAGGTCGGCGGACACCGTCAAAATGTGGCGGGACTTTTCCATGATGCCGTAGTCGATGCTCGTAGCCTCCATGCTTGTCCACAGCCGTTCTAGCTGACCGGGATCCCGCGACAGCTCAATCATCGCCATGGCCGTGCACGGCAGGTGCTCGCGAATTGCGTCGCGGAGGGCATCCACCGTGAAAACAAACATGCCTGCGTTCCACAAATGGGTGCCGTCTGCAATCCACTTTCTCGCCGTTTCGACCGCGGGCTTTTCCGTAAAGCGGTCCACCATCTGAAACAGATAGCCGCCCCACGTGCCCATTGGAACACCTGTCGCCAAATACCCGAAACCAGATTCCGGATAACGAGGTCGGATTCCGACCGTAATCAAGGCGTTGGTGGTGGTAGCGGCATCGGCGGCTGCGGCGAGGACCGACCGGAGCGCGCTTGGGTCCGCGATGTGATGGTCGGCGGGCACCACCACCATGACGGCTCTTCCACTTGCACGCCGCGCGATTTCGGTGGCGGCGAGCGCGATGCAAGGCGCTGTGTTGCGGGGTGACGGCTCGACCATGATGTTGTGCGATGGCAAGTGCGCGAGCTGCGCGCGCAAGAGGTCCGCCATATCTGGACCGGTCATCACAATGATGTTCTCCGGCGGAATCAGCGGGACCAAGCGCGCGACCGTCGCTTGCACCATCGTCTGCTCGCCGGTCAAGGCCGTGCATTGCTTGGGACATGCGCGCCGGGACAGCGGCCAAAAGCGCGTCCCGCGACCTCCCGCAAGCACGACCGCAAACATCGACGCGCCGTCCCCATGGGTAGGCGCTGTTCCAGACTTCAGCATGACCTGTGCTCCGCGGACTACTCGAACAAGCCCGGTTCAATCCGCGCCAACGCAGAATAAGAAATGACAGCAATTGCGTTGGACAGGTTTAGGCTGCGAATGGAAGAATCCATGGGAATCCGCCACGCACCGTATTTTTGAATCAAGGACTCAGGAAGTCCGACGCTTTCTCGACCAAATAGCAGTACATCGCCCCGTGCAAATGGACAATGGGTATAAGCACGCGTGCCATGACTGCTAAACAAGTGGATGGGCCGGTCGCCGAGCCACGCGAAAAAGCTCTCTTCGTCGGCATGCTCGACCACATCGACGTGACGCCAATAATCCAGGCCCGCGCGGCGGACGGCTTTTTCGTCTGTCTGAAATCCAAGGGGATGCACAAGATGCAGACGCGCGCCCACGCCCAATGCGAGACGACCAGCGTTTCCCGCATTGGGACCAATCTCGGGATGAAGCAATACGATATGGAACCGAGGTTCCTGGCCGCTCATGCTTCGCCCGCCGGCTCCTGGTAGGCGCCCACAATCACCTTGGCCGGAGCAATCAGACGACTTCCGATGCGGTACCCCACACTGAATACATCCATGACCACTTGGTCAAGGGAGGGGTCGGGTACGGGGATTGCGGTGAGCGCCTCATGAATGTTGGGGTCGAACGGAGCGCCCTTGCCCGGCACTTCTTCGAGGCCCAACTTCTCAAAGCCTTGCATGAAGGCCTTGAGAATCAGCTCCAGGCCCATCACGGTATCTTCCGTAGACGCGCCCTTTCGGGCCGCATCAATCGACCGCCGCAAGTTTTCCACCGGCTCAAACAAGCCACCCACAACCTCGCCGCGGCGAAGCTCTTCTTTGACGGCGGCTTGGCGCTCGAGGCGGTCGCGCGTTGCTGCGATCTCACCTTGCTGTTTTTGGTAAGCCGCGCTGACCGCGCGAAGGCGGCCTTGCAGCTCTTCGACGACCGCTTCGAGCCGTCGAATCTCCGCCACCGAAGACTCGTCGACAAACTCGACAACGTTGTCGTCCAGCTCATTTTCTTCGGAAAGAGAGACGCCGTCTTCCCCTTCCTCCGGCGCGGCTTCCTCTTCGGGCGCACCGGTTTCGGTGGATTCGGTTGCTTCGGTTTGTTCGATGTTTTCGGTGGTTTCGTCGCTCATGGGACACCTTGGTTCGTGGGCCGGGAGGATAAACGCACAGGACCAATCGTCAACCGGCCACGCGCGGGTCTCTGCCGCTTGGGGGTAGCCGATTCGAAAGATGCGACTAACAAAGCGCCGGTCACCGACGGGCGTTTCCGCTCGCAGAGGTCACAATGGGTCTCGAAAATCAACAAAGCCGTCTCCTTGTCGGGCTGTCTGCCGTACTTTCCGCCCTTGTACTCGGTGTGGTCTGGCTCGATCCTCCGCCGCCCGATGACACCCGCGGCCGCGTCTGGACCCGCGCGCTCCCCGACCTCGGCCCCGAATCCGTAGTTAGCCTCACTGTGGTGCAGGGCGAATCCCAGTGCCAAATCAACAAGGTTGACGGCATTTGGCGTTGGTCGTCGCCGGTTTCCGCGCCCGCCGAAACCGCACGCATCGACGCGCTCGTCTCCGGTCTCTTGGCAATCGAGACGGGCAACCCCCTCGAAACACCCGCGTCGGCTGTGGGCCTCGACGCACCGCACACAATGGTCACACTGCAAACAGTAGACGGGCAGTCCATTCCCATCGAGCTTGGCGACGACTCCCCGGTCGGCTCGAGCACCTACCTTCGCCTGGAGGGCGGTCCCGTTGTCGCCAGCCGAACCCGCGTCTCCGCCGTGCTTCCCGACTCCCTGGCCGACTTGCGAAGCCCCGCCCTGATTGCATTCAATCGTACCGACCTCCAATCCATCGACATTCTTCGCGCCGACGCCACCTCCCTCCGCTTCGTCCGCACCGCGAGCGAGTGGTGGCTCGAAGAACCCGGCCCCCGCACCCGCGCCGACGCCACCGCAATCGCCTCGCTCGTAGACGCCGCCCGTTATGCAGAAGGCGCGACGTTTTTTGATACCGAAGGACCCCTCGACCGACCCGACGTCACCGTCCGAATTACCGAATCCAGCGGCGCGACCTTCGACTTGGCGCTCGCGACCAATGGCGTCGAATGGCGCGCTTCTGGCCCGCTCCAGCCGGGACAAGCGACCTTGGCGCCCTCTCCCCTCCCCGACCTCGTCGCCCGAATGCCGGCCCAGTGGTTCGACACCCATGTCTTGCCCATTCAGCCTGCATCCCTTCGGGGGCTGACCATCGAGGTGGATGGCGAACAAGTCGCGGCAACACGAAGCACGGAGGGCTGGTCGGACCCCCGCGTCGACGCGCTTCTGGTGGCGCTCGAGACCGGTAGCGCGCTCCGCGGCGGCGAGCTTCCTGCCCCTGAAGGCCCACCAACGGCAATCATCGAAGTACAACAAGGCGAAACACCGCATCGCGTCGAGGTGTTCCAGGCAGTGCCCTTGGGCGGACGGGTAGCGCGGGAACCCGGCGCAGACCGGCCGATGCTCGTCACAGACGGCACCTTGGTGGCGCTCGCCGACGCGCTTCGCAGCGGCGCCTAAGTTTCGTCCACCCAGCGTCCGCCTGCTCCGCGAAACACCACCGGATTGGCCAAGCGCAGGCCCACTCCACTCGGCTTTCGCAGCAACGCCCGAATCGCGCGTCCTCCCAGGGCAATCGCGGCCAACGCCGCTGCGATACCGCCCAACGCGGCGATGCCTTGCACCAACGGCGGCAACGAGCGACCTGCCACAAACAACAGCAACGGCAGCAACGCGGTGACGCCCCCTGCCGCAACGGTCGCCAAGACCCACGACATCGGCGCCAACACCCTCCGCGCGGCATCGGCAAGGTCAGGGTCGTCGCCGGCCACTTGCCGCGCGGCCGTCCACGTATGGCGCACGCCCGAAACCCAACGGCCCGCCTGGATGTCGACCAAACCACGCAACAAGCGCGCTGCGCCAACCGCTTGGTCCCGTGGTGCCATCGAATCCAACGCCGCACGCGCAGCGGCGGGACGCGCGGTGCGCAGGTACACCAAAGCGAGGTGATGCAGCAGCAGAGGGTCGCCACGCAAATAGCGAACACCCATCAACGCAGCCATTTCCGCCGCCTCAAATGCGCCGAGCTGGTCTGCGACGACGCCCGCGCCTACATATGCCGCACGCCGATACGGCTGGGCCTCATAAGACTCCGAAAACCGCGAAAGCGCGTCGGGCAAGCGCCCACGTCGCATCGCCAAAAAAGCCGCCTGGAGCGGGTCATCGTCGACGGCATCAAAATGGAGCCACTCGACATCTTGGGCCGGGGACTCCAATGCGGCGTCGTCTGCGTCGCGGCCGGTCAAAATCAGGCCGCAATCAATCGTGTGATGAAACCCAAGAAGACGCTCGACGGAGTCTTCGCTGGCCGAAACGGCTTGTAAAAGCTTGAGATTGTGGAAGAACGCATCTCGTCCGGGGCATCCTGCCGTCATGCCAAACCGGAACAAATACAGCAGCCAAGGCTCGGCATCCGGCGCATCCTCACGACGCACAAAGTAGAGCTGGTGGTACTCCTCGTCTTCCACCAGCGCAAAGCTCACCTTCTCCGCGCCTTCGCCCGCTGCAACGGTATCCGCCAACACCCCACGCAAAAATGCGGACACATCTGCTGCAAACTCCCCGGCCAACAGTCCCGGTCGGTCGCCGACCCGCAACGCGCTCCAACCGTACCGTGCAAAATAAGAGCGCCGCAGTTGGCCGATTCGTTGGCGACAGTGCACCACCTCGGCATCGATGACCTCGCCGTCGAGGTAGCGCGCTTGCGCGCTCGCGATGCGTCGTTGGTACAGGCGCACGGACTCATCGAAGGAATAGCTACGCACAAGACCGTCCCGGCCGACGATTTCGACCGGAAAGTCGACGAGCTGCGTGTAGTCCTTGCGCTCGTAACGGCGAAGCTTGCGTCGTTTGTCCATCCGATTCCTGAATTGCCCCCAGGGTACCACCCCGCTGCGGGCGTCGCCATTCCTCGGTGTGTCCCCATGTGCCATCGCGGACCCTGCGGGACTTTTGTCCTACCAGATCGCAGCATTTTTTTTTGCGCCAAGCTGCAAGACAACACCAACGCGTCGCGTTCTCTCTTTGGACTTCACGTTGCACAAAGATTCGTCACGTTTCGTCACGAAGGCTGGACCTCCCTCCGACTGTGCAAAAGTACCGAAGGTTGATGGCATCCCGCCACCAACCCCCACCGCAGGAGAACGACGCTGCCTCTCCACCTCCTCCCCCCTGTTGTCGACGAACAAGAACAAATCCTCGCCGCGCGCGACGGGGATGTTTCCGCACGGCAGTGGTTGGTGACCCACTTCACGGCCAACGTGTACCGCTTTTGCGCGCGCATGACGCAAAACGAGCAAGACGCACGCGATGCAACCCAAGACACTTTCGTCAAGGTTCTGCAGCGCATGGACCAATACGACGAACGTTGGCGCTTTCAGACCTGGCTGTATAGCGTAGCGCGCAACACCTGCATCGACATTCATCGGCGCCGGAAGCGTCGCCCCGAAGCCGAAGAGCAGGAAATTGCCGCCCAAGGTCCGAGCCCGCTCGACGAAGCCGCGAAACGCTACGACGCCGACCGCGTACACCGTGCTCTGGCGACCCTCCCCGACATCTACCGGGAAATCATCACCCTGTACCACCTTGAGGGGCTGCTCTACCGGGAAATCTCCGACATGACCGGCCTCCCCTTGGGAACCGTCATGAACCGCCTGTTTCGCGCACGCAAAAAACTTCGGGAAGCACTCGAAGCCCAAGATGCCGAACAAATCCGCGACCGCCGCGAGATGTGGTCCCAGTCGGTGGGGACATGAGCGGCCGTCATCCGTCCCCCGAGGTGCGCGCCGCATTCGTCGCTGGTTTGCTTTCGGAGGCGGAGTGCGTAGCCATCGCGGTACACCTCGACGGCTGCGCGCCATGTCGGCAGCTGACTCTTGCCGAAGATGACCTCCACGCGGCGTTGGTGGATGAAGGCGAGGCCTTGGCGCCCCCACGCGACCTCATCCCCGCCATTCTCGCCGACCAACGCACCCCGGGGCCGGGTCCCGTTCCCGCGATTTCCTTGGCATTGTTGGGGGCTGCTGCCTTGCTGTTGGCAGTCCTCGGCGAGCCCGCCCAGCTTTTTGCGGAAGGCGCGGCTTGGGGAAGAGGGATTGCCACTATGGCCACTGTGTTCTCGCAGCCCGCCGCATTTGGGCTGTGGCCCGCCTTGCCCGGCGCGCTGGTCGTGGCGGGGGTCGTTTTGGTGCTCGTGCGTATGCGAAAGGACTCCCTTTGAAACGGGCGGCATTGGTATTGGCATTGTGCATGCCTGGCCTCGCGCATGCCCACCCCGACCCCGCGACCGAAGCGCTCGAGGCGCGGGTCGCTGAACTCGAAGCGCGTTTGTCGCGCATCGAGTCGGTCCCCGTCCCGGCGCCCGTGCCCACCGTTGGTCGCGATGTAGTGGTGCCGGAGGACGAGCACTGGCGGGAAGCCGTCGCCTGGAACAGCGATGTTGTGGTCAATGGCGCTGTGTCAGGGCCCGTGGTGGCCGTTGGTGGAGACATCATCGTCGGGCCTGAAGCCCGCGTTGATGGCCGCGTCGTCAGCATGGGCGGCACCATTTCCGTTCACCCGGCGGCGGTCGTCACCGGCGACCGTGTGGGCATCGAAGCGCCCCACCCCGGCGGGTTTGCGCTCGCCGACATCGCACGCCGGCTCGCGGGAATGCTGTTTGTCGGGGCGCTCGTCGTGTGCGCTGCCCAGTTTTTTCCCGACCGCACCCGCAATGTGGCCGACCACGTCATCCGCCATCCATTCTGGCTGACGGTGGGCGGCGCTATCGTGGCGATGGGTGCCCTCGTCGGCGGGAGCACCGCGCTCGCAACGGTCGTCGGCGCGCCGCTGGGCCTGCTGATTTTCGCCGGTGCCGCCTTGGCGTGGCTCGCTGGCACCGCGGGCATCGCGCGGGCACTTGGCGAGGCCTTGCCCGGTCCCGAACGAAGCCCGTGGGTGTCGGCGCTGGCGGGCGCTGTGGTTTGGGGCGGCGTTTCCGCGTTGCCGTGGGTTGGACCGGCCATCGCGGTGGGCGGCACCCTGCTCGCGCTGGGAGCCGGCGTGGTGTCGCGGCTCGGCCGGCGCGCCACCGCAGACATCTAGGGGCGCGTCGATAGCGTAGCCACGGCATCCTCGCCCGCGCGTGGGCCTATTTTTGGGGCCGAGACGGTATCCAGCCAACTTCGGGCTGATGCTGAACGCGGTAGATGTTGGCGAAGGAGCCATCGAGCTTCCGGTAGTGGAAGTCCAAGACCATCACCCCACCATCCAGCTTCATCGTCCACCACCCCGCAATCGGAAAATGCCGTGCGTTGTAAGCGGCGGTGAAGCCCTCGAAGGTGCCGCGTGCTTTGGCTTCGTCTACGGCAACCTCTGGCAAGCCCACATCGCGGTTCCAACGGTCGACTTGGTCGAGCAGCGCGAGGTCAAAAATCGGCTCCAAGTTGACATCGGCCGCGCGACCGGCAGCGTCGGCGGGCCCCCAGCGCTTGAGGTCGTCCTGCACCGGCCCAGAGCCGCCCGCACCCAATACCAACGCGCCCCGCGGACCATCGGGCATGAGCACTTGGTTGGTGTGATGCCCTGCGCTGACGACCGCACGAAGCCGCTGCACGCCGATTGCGTCTTCGATGACCTCCAGCAGTTCAAGGGAGCCTCCGCCTTTGTTCATCTCGGGGTTTCGACCGCCGAGGTCAAAAACGGGGTCGTGCATGAACAGCATCAGAAAGTCGAACTTGGAGTCGTCGGTGGTGCGCTTGATCCAGCCCAGCTGCTCCGTCCATCGGCTGCCGAGGGCCTCTTTTCGAGGGTCAACCACCATAAACCGCCACGTCTTGCCATTCGTCTGAATGTCGTAGGCGTACCAGCTCGCGACCCGTCCAAAACCGATGTCGGCGCCGACTTTTGGAAACATGTCGCCAAAGGAGAAGTAGCGTTCGTCGCCCATCCCTTCGTGGTCACCCGCGAGCGGCATCGCACGAAGCTGCTTTGCCTCACTGCCCTTGGGAGGCTTGGCTCCGTCGAGAATGGCCGCCAGTTGCTTGTCCATCGCTTTGAAGCTCGCAACGTCGCCTTTGCGCGTGTGGTCCCCCAACAAAATGAGCAGGTTGGGACCACCCGGCAGCGCGGACTCCGTGGCAATGTCGGCGATGACGGCTTCGCGCACCCCCTTGACGAGCGACGCACCTGCGGGGAGGTCGGCGCTCGGCAGCGCGTCGCGCGTGTTTCCGAGGATAGCGAACACCAAAGGCTCACTGGCCTTGAGCACATCGCCATCGTCAGCGAGAACAGGGTGATTGGGCAACTTTTCAGGCAAGTCGGCAACCGCCGTGGTGCCCGCAGAAATGGCAACCAATACGGCGAGGGATCGAATGGCCTGAGAGAAAACAGGTGTTGAACGAAAGTACGGCATGGCGGTTTGTTGCTCGATAGACGACCGTTTGTCCAGTAAAGGCCCTGTGAGTTCGCTGATAGAACACAAATCGAGAGTATCCGATGTTCCACCTTCGCCACCGGTCTTGGAGCAAGCAACGTTCAACCGCGGCTTTGCGATTGCAGTGCGCCGTTTTGTCGTTGTTCGCGGTGGCATGCAGCCCGAAGTCTGCGGCGCCGCGACGCACCGTCGATGTTCGCGAGCAAGCGCCCGAGACCACCACGGCAACCACGGTCATGCGCGACTATGCCTGGTATACGGGTGCGCGCCGTTTTGACGACGAGGGGCCCAAGCGCACGCCGTCTGTCGCGTGGGAGATAGACCTTGGAACGCCATTGGTGCTGCCCGCGGTCGCGCTGGCGGACACGGTGTACTTGGGTGGAGGGGGCCAGGTTTTTGCCGTCGACATCCAGGGCCAGGAGCGATGGCGTTCTCGCGTAGACTCGACGGGTTGGGTCGCGCCGCGGGAATCCGGCGTGGCCACGGCGACCACAGCAGAGACGGTCGTCGACCTCGACCTCACCCGCGGTACGATTCAAGACAGCCTCGTCGCCGGCGGCATCGTCATTGGCTCGCCTCTGCCGGTTGGCGGGGAGTTGGTGTGGGTGACAGACACCGGCAAAGTGGTCTCGGAGACAGGCTGGATGGTCCCCGCATCGGACTCCGCGATTGGCGCACCCGCGAGCGACGGGTTGCATATCTACTTTGGTACAAAAACAGGCGAAGTCGTGGCCGTCAACCGCGCGCGGGCACGCTGGCGCACGGTGCTTCCGGGGCCTATCGTCGGAGCCTTGGTCGCGGCCGACGGCCTCGTGTTTGCGGCGTACAACGGGGTTCCGGGCTTTCCCGGTGGCGTCGCAGCGATAGCCGCCGACACGGGCACCGTTGCGTGGCGTATGCCCCTCGACGACGACCCCGCCGCAGGGCCCGCGCTTGGCAATCTGCTGTATGTGCCCGACCGCGGCGGCCAAATCGTCGCCTTCGACACCGCAACCGGAGACATCATTTGGCGCGCACCGGTCGCGGGGGCGCCCAGCACGACACCTGCCCTGGGCCGCTTTGGGCTCTACGTCGGCAACGCGGACGGCCGCTTCCACCGCTTCGACCCCGACGATGGCGGCGAGGTTTGGTCGATCGACCTCGGCGCCACCCCGTCCGCAGCCCCCGTCCTCATCGATGGAAAAGTCATCGTCGGACTTGCCGATGGCCGCCTCGTCGCCATTCAAGGAAACTGAAGTGCGCATTTGCACCGACCGTATCATTTTTGATACACCACTCCTGACCCGGTCAGGATTTGGGTATCGGATGCACGCATCGACGGACCTCTTGGCGTGGACCGCCGACAACCAAATGTGGACGGTGTGCCTGCGGCAACCGGAGTCCCCTCCCTGGGAACCCACCCTGCTGGTACCCGGTCCCAACGGCCCCGCCGCAGACCTCGGAGCGGCCGTCTACCTCCACGGCGACCTCGTGCCGGCCGTGCGCGGTCGTCCGCGGGCCGTCGGTCATTCGGTTGTAGAACAGCGGGGCTTGCACACACACTTTTGGCCCACGCCGCACCTGTCGCTGCCCGAGACACCCCGGCATTTGGGCGCGCGTCCTTGGCCTGACGCACCCGGCTGGGCGTGGACCGATGGCGATACGATGTACCGGTGTTCGCCGACGGGCAACGTGACGGTCGCCGGGCGCGCGCCGGGGATGATTGGCGCATGGGACGTCGGCCCGCTTGGCGCCATCTGGTTTGTTGCGGCGGGATGCCTCTGGGTGGCTGCACCGGGTGCGTTTGCGCGCCGCGTCCGCCATGCGGTAGTCGACGAAATGGGACTGTCGCTCGACCATCTTGCCGCTGGCGACTGCGTGTTTGCCGACGACGGGTCAATGATGCTCTTCGCCGATGCAGAAGAAGTCGCCGCATTGTATTTGGCTGACCGGACAACCAGAGGTCCGGTCGGGGGGCCGTGGATGGGGCTGTCCCCTCGCCTGCTGTGTCCCGACGACCCTGCCGCGGCTTGCGTCGGTCTCGCGGAGGGTTTGGTGCTTCACGCGACCGCCGCAGAGCTGCAAGTCTGGACGGGCGCGGGTGTGCAGCATCGGATTCCTCTGGACCTGTCCGCTGCACCGCTCGCCGTCGCGCGTACGTCCGAGGGCGATTTTGCTGTCTGGACCCCCAAGCGCACGTTTGTGGTCGACGCAAGCGGGCGACCAACGCCCCTTCGCGGCGGTCCACCGCCTGCCCCCGTTGCGACGCCGACCTTCCACCCTACACCCGCAGGCGCCGTTTATGTCGCGCCGAGCGGCTGTGTCGTAGCACTTGGCGGCAGTTAGCCCCGCGTGGGCGCAGGTCGCAAACCGCAAAAACCAGGCCGGTCGCGCTGCGGGTCGGCGGCGACCGCGCGAGGCGGGCTGCGAGGGTGCCAGCCGGGCCCGCTGCGAGGGTCTCCGCACCGAACGTGTTCTCGGGTGCGCGATGTTCGCCCACCAGAACCATCGCTACTCGACGGTGACCGATTTCGCGAGATTGCGCGGCCGGTCGATGTCGCGACCGAGCGCCAAGCCTGCTTTGTACGCCAACAACTGGAGCGGCAGCACGGTGACCAACGGACTGAGGAGGTCGATGGTGCGCGGCACAGGGATGGAGATGTCGGCCAACGACGCCGCCTCGTCTCCTTCCGCGTGAATGAGGATGACCTTGGCACCCCGCGCGCGGCACTCTTGCAGGTTGGACAGGGTCTTGTCGCGATGCGAATCGTCGGGAGCGATGACAATAACGGGGCTTCCCGGCTCCAAAAGCGCGATAGGCCCGTGCTTCATCTCGCCCGATGGATAGGCGAGACACGGAATATACGCAACCTCCATGAGCTTGAGCGCACCTTCCGCGGCCACCGGCGCGCTGACCCCTCGTCCCAAGAACAGGACCATCTTCGCGCCCGACACCGCCCGGACCATTTCGTCGATGGGGCCAGGGTTGGCGAGGTAAGCGGCGACGAGGTCCGGCACCTTGAGCAAGGCCTCGGCGACCTCTCGACCGTGGTGGGCCGAAAGGGAGCGCGACCGGCCAATTTGCAACGCAAACAAGCACAAGGCGACGACCATATTGGAGAACGCTTTGGTCGATGCCACCGCCATTTCGGGGCCCGAGTGAATGTAGACGCCCCGCCCACATTCTCGCGCGATGGTAGAACCTACGACGTTGACCGCACCAAAGACCGTCGCGCCCTTGAGCTGAATCTCGCGCACCGCCCCCAACGTGTCCGCCGTTTCCCCGGACTGGCTGACGGCAAAGAACAACGCGCGGGGGTCGATGACCGGATTTCGGTAACGATACTCGCTCGCAATTTCAGCAGAAGACGGCACTCGCGCCAGTTGTTCGATGGCTTGCGCACCTACTTGACAAGCGTGAAATGCTGTACCACAACCGACCAAGCCGATATGGGGCGCATCGACCATTGTGCGGGGGGTGAGGTCGAGGCCGCCGAGCTTCGCCGTGCCTGCCTCCACCACGACGCGCCCGGAGAGACACTGGCGCAAGGCCTCCGGCTGTTCGTGAATTTCTTTGAGCATAAAGTGCGGAAAGTCGCCCAGCTCACCATCGCCCCAGTCGCCTTCTAGCTCCTGAACGGCCGCTTCGCTGCGGTCGCCGTCAAACCGCCAGGTTTGCACACCCGCGCCATCGAGGCGCGCGAGCTCGCCGTCCTGGAGGAAGACCACCCGGCGGGTGTACGGGACCAGCGCATGCGGGTCGCTGGCCAAGAATGTCTCGCCGTCGCCAATCCCCACCACGAGGGGCGAGCCGTTTCGGGCGGCGACGATGACTCCGGGATGGTCTCGAAACACGACCGCGATGCCCCACGTTCCCCGCACGCGGCCGAGCGCCGCACGCACTGCCGCCACGGGGTCTCCCGCAGAGTCAGGGCAAATACTGTCTCCCAAAGAGCCCATGCCATCGTAGAAATGCGCAATCAAGTGGGCGAGCACTTCGGTGTCCGTTTCGGAGCGAAACCGAACACCCTCCCCCACCAAGCGGGCCTTCAGGCTGGTCATATTCTCGATGATGCCGTTGTGGACGACGGCGATGCGACCGAGGTCGTCGATATGGGGATGTGCGTTCGCCTCCGTGACGCCACCGTGGGTGGCCCAGCGGGTGTGCGCGATGCCCGTGGTGCCGGGGAGGTCGGTGGGCACCTTTGCTTCGAGTCGACGCACACGCCCGACAGAGCGCACGACATCGAGGGAGCGGGGGCCCAGCACCGCCATACCCGCGGAGTCGTAGCCGCGGTATTCGAGCCGATGGAGACCATCAATCAGAATGGGGGCAACACGGCGCATTCCGGTGTACCCAATGATGCCACACATACATATCTCCCGGCTCACAGACGCGAATCGCTCGACCCAGCCGATGGCCAGACGTCTCGCGCTCCAATCTCACACCCATCGCAAAGCGAGGGAGGCACCCGCCTCGACTCGCCCTACCATTCTGGACCCACCAGAATTCGGTGCGCGCACCATAACCTGCCAACACCCAACCTATGGCCTGTGCGGTCCCCGATGAAATTGGGTGCGATACATCTGTTCGACGACGGGTTGTGGGCAAACCACCAAAACTACCGCTGATGGAGGCGATGCAGGGCCTCCGCAGCAGCTTTCGGTACATAGCGGGAGACGTCGCCGCCGTGGCTCGAAATCTCTCGGATGAGCGAGCTAGAGACAAACAGCATCGTCGGCTCTGTAAGGAGGAACACGGTCTCAATATCGGGCGCCATGTCCATATTTGCAAGCCCAATCTTGAACTCAAACTCAAAGTCGGTGACCGCACGCAAGCCCCGCAGGATTACGCGTGCGCCGACCTTTTGGCAGTAGTCCACCAACAAACCATCAAAAACATCTACCCGTGCATTGGGAACATCTGCAAGGGCCGCTTCGATAATCGCGACCCGCTCTTCAATGCCGAACGAGTATCGCTTGGCGGGGTTTTGCCCCACTGCCACGATGACTTCGTCGAATAGGGTAGCACCTCGACGCACGATGTCGACGTGGCCGAGCGTGATGGGGTCAAAGGAGCCGGCATAGACAGCCACGCGGGGCATCGTTCCTCCAATCTTGTCCTCCTACCCGACCGATGGGAAGACTGCGAGGGCTGCACTGCGGGGCCGCTTATTCGCGGATAGGACGCGGGCCGGCGGCGCCGAGGTGACGGTTGACGAGACTTCGCAAGCGGACATCCTTTCGGATGCGCGCGAGGGCTGGATCTATTGCGATGTCTCGCCGCAATTCCAGGCGCTCATCTTCCGAGAGCGCGCCGCGGTTGGATACGGCGCGGTCGAGCCAGTCGAAGGCATCGTCGTTTCGACCTTCTAAGGCCGCGACCTTCGCAAATGCCACCGCCGAAACCGATGCCCGCGGGTGCACCATTCCGAGTTCATCAAGGGCCCACGCTGCTTCGTCTAGGCGTTGCAGGCGGGACAACGCGACCGCGAGGCCCGCCAATGCGGTGCTGTTTCCCGGCTGAATCAGCAGCGCGGCGCGGTATTCGTGGACCTCCGTAGAGTGGTGTCCCAGCCGCATTTCCGCCTTGGCCAAGCCAATCCGCGCATCCAGGTCGGTGGGATAGCGGTCGGCAATCCAGCGGTATTGTCTTGCGGATTCAGCATAGTCGTCTGCATTATATGCTGAATGCGCCAACAGGCGGCGCGCTTCGGTGTTGTTGGGTTCGCGAAGGTACCGCTCAATTGCGATGTCGAGCTGCTCATCATCGTGGGGTACCGCGGAGCGATACCAGCGGAACCAGCCAGTGCCGGATTCTTTGTCGTCTGACAGATGGAGCGGGCCGTCGGCGAGCGGGTACGCGACCGGCACGACCTCGTCGTGGCGCTCGGCACGAAGCATGGTCGATGCGTGACGAGTGGCGCCCCAATCGACGGGCGGCCCTGAAACGACGCGGGACACGAAGGCGGCGGTGTCGACCGAAGACCAATGTCGCTGCATCCAACCTTGGGCGATTTCCGTCCAGGCGCCCATGACGGTGACGAGCGCAACAACGAGCAAAAAGTGCCCGTCAAATCGGCCCGAGAACTCGCCGGGAGCGACGGTCGAAAAGCGGTGCTCCAGCTCGACATCAACACTGCCGAGGGCGATGTGCAGGGTGTCGCCTTCGGCCATTGAGCGACCCCGAATCGAAAGGCGGCTTCCAATCCGAAAAACGGTGAGGTCGGCTCCGGGAAACACAACATCTGCGCCCGGCGCTTCACCGAGCCGCGCGAACTGGCGCGCGTGAACGATGCGGTCTTCGACAACCGCTCCATTCAACTTGACCACGACGCCGAGGTCACCCACCGTGTCCTCCCGCTGGCGTTTGACGACCGCCTTTCAAAACATACTCGGCTTCGTCGCCATACGCATCGACAATGAGGGTTCGGAAACGTGGATCTTTACGCAGCTCGTCGAAAGCGGGGTCTACACGGAGGTCTTGGCGAAGCTCAATGTGGTGCATTGTGTCGAGGCCCGTGCGGTTCCCCAGCGCGCGCTCCAAATACTTGAGCGCTTTCCGCTTTTTTCCCATGGCTGCGTGGATTTTCGCCATGTGTAAGTGCGCATAGAGGTCGTCGGGCTCCACTTCCGCCAAGCGTTCCATCACTTCGAGTGCTTCGTCGTAGCGCCCTTGGTGGGCCAAACACACCGCTAGGTTGTTCAGGACATAGGAGTCGGAAGGGTCGAGCTCGAGGGCCTTGCGGTACATTGCTTCTTCTTCGATGTACTTCCCTTCTCGCTTCAATACGAGGCCATAGTTGTTGTAGCCAAACGACGCATCCGGGTACAGCTCGATGAGGCGTTGGTAGGACTCGCGCGAAAGCGTGTGGTTGTCTGCGAGGTAAGCGTACAGACCCACGGTGTTGAGAGCGTAGGGGTCGTTGGGGTCAATTTTGAGCCGCACCCGCGCGAGCGCAAGCTGCTCTTCCCACTCCGCTTTGACCTCGGGGCGCGCGTCCTCCACTTCAAACCAATCTTTGAAACCCCATCCAACAAACTTTTCAATCGCGGGCTTGGCGGACGGGGGCTCGTCGGCTTCGGGAAGCTCGGGCTCACCGAGCAAATCTTGGGGTGCCGGCTGCGCATCGGCGACCGGCATGGGCTCGGGCTGCCCATCGAGGACCGGCGGCGCCTCGATGGCCTCTTCGTCGGCCATCGCGAGGTCTTCGGCGTCGTCGGGTGCTTCGATGCGGCGCACGTCGTCGCCGGAAGAATCCCCCCCTCCCACGCGGGTCAATGGTCCATTGTTGCCGGACGGCAAGTAAAACGACAGGTTTTGCCGCTCGAACTCCGGTCGCTCGACTTGCTCGGGGAGCCCTTGCTCCTCGCCTTCGAGGTCGCGCTGGAGCAGGCGGGCGATGTACTCGGGAGAAGGCTCGGGGACCGGTGCGTCGCCGTTCATCGACGCGCTTGGGTTGAGCAGCAAGAACAGCAAGCGCAAGTGAATCGAGCCGACCAACAGCATCAGCACGACCACCGCGAGCCCGAGGTCCATGCCCGACTGGGTGGGCAAGCGTCGCGCGTCGTGGCGTGGTAGCAACAAAAGCTCAACATCTATGCCTGCCGCGCCAGACCAAAGCCAAGCGGGTGCCTCTGGCGTGAGCGTCGCGGCGTGGGCGGAGTTGTCGAGCGGCACGACAGACACGGCCGACGGCTTGGTCCAGTCGAGGCGGACCAAGGGTCCACCGGAAGGTGTTGGAATCGCCTCTGGTCCGAGCTTTCCGACCTCTACGCCAGACTCGTCCGGCCAACGCACGGTTTGCACTACAACGTCGCCGTTGTAGCGCGCTGTGAACCGCACGCCGTGGGGATGTTGGGACCCGATTGCCATTCGTTCCTTGCGATGCAGCTCCCCCGCGTATGGCGCGGGACCCGTCAAACGTGCGCGACCCGTGGCACCACCGGCCGACGTGCGGTTTGCGGTATCTCTAGTGTACCCCCCGCGCGTCGGATAGGAACCCGGAACCTGTATGTTGGTATTCCCGTGGTGCATCGAAGACCTTGACCGCGCGGTGGACACAGGGTTCCCACGAGGTGTGCAAATTGTCGGCATCGTTGCCCTTGCGCGATGAGCCGAGCGGTCTACGCTACGCCCATGTCAACGCCACCCTCCGCCCGCCCCACCGTCGCGATGCTTGTCATCGGTGATGAGATCCTGACCGGCAAGATTCAAGACGAAAACTCGCCTTGGGTCGCCCGCCGATGCAGGGAAATCGGCCTAGAACTCCGTCGCATCATCGTCTTGCCCGACATTGTCGACGAAGTTGGGTCTGCAGTCGCCGAGTGGTCCCGCCGCGTAGACTTCGTCCTCACAAGCGGCGGCGTCGGTCCCACCCACGACGACCTCACGATGGCCGCCGTCGCAGCCGGGTTGGGGCGACCATTGGTGCGAGACGAAGCCCTCTTGGCTGTCATTCAAGAAAAGATGGGCAAGCGGTTCACCAAAGCGGCGGCGCGCATGGCGGACATTCCCCAAGGCTCCGCGCTTTGGTGGGATGGAGACATCTTTTTTCCCCAAGTTGTCGCGGCAAACATCGTGATTTTTCCCGGAGTCCCATCGCTGTTTCGGTTGAAATTCAACGCCATCGCCCACCGATTCGGCGGACGTCCCGTCTTTCACCAAAAGCTCGTGACCACTGCGGGCGAGGCAGACATTGCAGACGAGTTGACGGCCATCCAGCTTCGATGGCCTTCCGTCGCGATTGGTTCTTATCCGCAGTTTGACACCCCACCTTGGACCGTCACCCTCACATTGGATGGCTTAGACGAAGGCGAGGTCGCCGAATGCGCGGAAGCAGTCGCAGCGCTGCTGGGCGACACACGGATTGGCTGACGGAGCCGTCTACGGTCGGGCCGCCTTGAGCGCCTTTCGTGCCAGCGTCGACAATCCAATGCCGCGATACGCGCCGAGGCGGACCCACCGAATCGACGTATAAAATGACAGCGGCCTGTCCGGGAACGGACCATCCACGTCGAACACTTCGAGGGTGAGCCGCATATGCGTCAACACATGGAACACGCGCACCGGCGCCGAACGTGGCCGCACCTCGACCCCGAACTGCTCGTAGATGTGCGTCTTCAGAGCTTCGTCACCGCGCAACGAAGGGTCGGCGACAAAGCCCCCCGGAAGCTCAAATAGTCCACCGAACAGTCCTTCTGCGGGGCGCTGGGCCAACAACACCTCGCCATCCGACTTCTGAAATACTGCGGCCACCGCTCGCCGCTCGGGCACGACCTTTTTGGGCTTCGGCGCCGGATATGCGGTCGGCGTGCCCTCCGCCGCACCTCGGCACATTTCTTGCAGGGGGCAACGGTCGCAAGCAGGATTACGCGGGACACAAATCGTCGCGCCGATGTCCATCAGGGCTTGGTTGAAGTCACCTGCACGGTGCGGGGCGCCGGTCAGCAATCGCTCCGCGAGGCGCGTGATAGCGACCCGTCCGCCGGGATGACCGACCAGCCGCGCGAGGACGCGCTCTAAGTTCCCGTCTACCGCAACAAGCGGGAGCCCCAAGGCAATCGAGCCAACGGCCCCGGCAATATAGGGCCCCACGCCGGGCAAGCGCCGCAGTCCCGCTTCGTCGGTGGGAAAGCCGCCCTCCGCGACGACCGCCTGGGCGCCTTTGTGGAGGTTTCGGGCCCGTGAATAATAGCCGAGGCCCGACCAATGGGCGAGAACATCGTCGTTGTCGGCGGCGGCGAGCACTTCAATCGTCGGGAAGCGGTCCATAAACCGCGCGAAGTAGGGCTTGACAGCCTCCACGCGGGTCTGCTGGAGCATCACCTCGCTCACCCACGTTCGATACGGACTGACGCCCGCCCCGCGCCAGGGGAGGTCGCGGGCATTTTGGTCGTACCAGTTCAACAAGGCGGCAGAAAACTGGTTTGGGTCGGGACAATGGGGAAATTCAGACACGCATTCAACCCGGAACGCCCCGGTGGGCTGTGTGGGGCAACGCGAAGCCGATAGCAGACTTCTGTGTACGGTCCACCGCCAGATCCCCGAGAAGTTCCGATTCCGACCGGACTTCTCGCCGACCCCACCGGCCACGCGCTGACGCTCTTCGTTGCCGTCTGCGTGCTCGCGCTTTCATGGCGATTTCTTCGCGGGAATAAACGACAGCTCGGCCTGACCATCGGTGCGGTGCTGGCTCTTACCAGCCCTTGGCTCGCCCACCTTTCGGACGCTTGGTTCGGCGCGTTTCCGACCATCGACAAGGCAGGAAGCCTACTCTTTTACGAAAATGGCGTCCATCAGCGCCTTTTCTTGTCCCCTTCGATGGCTGCCAGCGACCCTGCGATTCGGTTGATTGGCGTTCATGCTGGTCATTTGTGGGCAGTGGCCGCCTGGGACGTCTTGTTGCCTACGCCCGGCGCATTTGGTGCGGTCTGGTTGACCCAAATGGTGTTGGGCTGGTGGTGCGCGCGATTGCTTATTGGCGAGGTCCTGGACGAGAGACGTCCACAAACCCCATGGATAGCGTGGATTGTCGCATTCCCGTTTGGAATGGGACTGCACCTCTTCCGCGACCTCAATTGGGGTACCGTCGAAAAAGGCGGCGTATTTTGGTTGCCTCTGTTTGGCTGGTTGGTGCTGCGCGCACTTCGCGGCGGAAAGGCGTGGCCGGTCCCCCTCACCCTTTTGGGTATGGCCCTCTACAACCTCTATTTCGCGCTGCTCGCATCATTGGTCCTCGGATGCGTGTGGAGCGTGCTCACCTACGAGCAGATGCGGCGCAATCAAGACAAGCGCATTTGGCAGCAAGCGACCCGCTTGACGGCGACCAGCGCGCTTGCGGTCTTGCCGATTGCTATTTTGCAACACTGGATTCAGTCCGATGGGCCCGCGCTCGCAACGCCCGAGCAGTTTTTGTGGGAGCGCGCGGCCCTCGACGGCTTCTCCTTGGTCCCGTTTCGCTGGAACCGCCTCGAAGTGTGGCGTGCATGCAATCCGGTCGTCGTGTTGCTCGCCGCCGTCGGAATCACGACACCCTGCCGCTGGTTTCGATGGGCGGGCGTGGTCGCCTTGGGCTTTTGGATTTTGTCGATTGGCCCTGTGCTCCTACCCGGCACAACGGAAGCCGTGCCATTGCTAAAAAACCCGGTGTACCTCGCCGCAAATACAATCATCCCCGGTTTTTGGCGTATGGCAAAACCGGAGATGCTCTTCCTATTGCCGTGGCTATTTTTGCTTATCGCGGCTGGCCATGGCCTCTCTCGTGGCACGCTACGCTACCCGCGGCTTCCTGTTGTCGTAGCGACAGCGATGTTGCTGTTTTGGCTCGGCGCAGTGCGCACCCACCCTGCATTTCCGGGGCTGTCCGCACCCGTAGAAACCACGCTCGACCCTCGCTGGGCCGAGCGGGTGTTCGCTCCGACTACCACTGACCGCCCGTAAAAATAGACAGGTCGCCGTATTCGCCATCGATATTCGTCCCGGAGCGAACCACAGTGAGGTCGTCGATGCGGTCGCCGTCGAAGTCGCCAGAG
This sequence comes from uncultured Enterobacterales bacterium, assembly GCA_964502005.1. Lineage (GTDB taxonomy): Bacteria > Myxococcota_A > UBA796 > UBA796 > UBA2385 > CAJWOS01. The sequence continues at coordinate 67,968 of CAZCUX010000026.1, read as the reverse complement.
CCGAGGCCTGCGCCGAGGTACCCGTAGAAGGTGTCCCCAATAATTTCCCCGTCAAAACCCGAAGACCAAACGCCGGTGGAGCTGCCGTCCTGAATGACGACCCGGCCGCCGGAAACATACGACTGGGAATAATAGATGTCGCCCGCTACCACCGACAGCTGCCCCGTACCGGTGAGGTCGGCGGTGTGGACGTAGTAGCCGAAGTTGCCCCCTCCAGACGCGGAGGTGCCTGTCAAGAGGAGGCTCGCGGAGTTGGTCGAGTAGGAGTACGCAGGGCGTGCGCTACCGTAAATCACCGCGACCGCGCCGACATTCGAGTATGCGCCCGGCATACCCACCGCGATGTCGTCGTAGCCATCGCTGTCCAAGTCACCGACAGCGATTGAGGAGCCGACGTAGGCGTAGGTTTCAGTAGAGTAAATCTCTGTACTGGCAACATCGGTGACGCGATAGGCGGCCCCTGTACCCAATGAAGCGGCGGGTACGATATGGACGGCACCAAACGTGCTCATCAAGGATGGGTAGCTCGCGCTTGGGATTGCCACCGACTGCCCAGAACCATCGAAGTTCAGCATCTTCGGGGCGCTCGCGCCCTCCCCCAGGTATGCGTAGGTGGTGTGGCCGGTGATGGTGATGGACGCGTCGTTGTCTACGGCGCCCGTAGACGCCAGAGAGCTATCAAAGAGGTAGACCACGCCTTCATTCGCACCGCTCACCGCGCTCGCGTAGGGTGCGGACGCGATGACGTCCGGGACTCCGTCGCCGGAATAGTCGCCCACAGCGGATTTGTTCCCAAAGTAACCATCGGACTTTCCAAAGTATGCCGTGCTCGCGTCCCAGAGGCTCAGCGCAACCGGGCTGCTCGCCGTACCCGACAATGGACCGCTATAAACAAACACTGCGCCGTCGTTGTTGCCAACGGTATACTGGTAATACGGGATACTTACCAAGATGTCGTCGTAGCCGTCTCCATCGACATCCCCGGCAGAGACGAACTGGGCGAATCCTTCGTTGTAGGTGTCGAGGATAGTGCCGATAGCGTCGGTGGGCCCGAGCTTTCCAGTGATGATGTCGGTGCCAGAGAATGCCCAAATACCCGCGACACCGCCGTTGGCATAGGGGTCCGCGGTGATGACATCGTCGTAGCCGTCGCCATCGATGTCTGCGACCGCATGGTACTGGGGGTCCATGATATTGTCATCGCCGACAATAATCCCCGTATAATGGTCGTTGACAGTACTCCGGCCCTCTACGCCAAACGGCGCAGCGCTTTCGTCGCAGTTGTCGTCCAGGCTGTTCCCTTCGACTTCGGCTGCACCGGGATTGACCGAAGCACGAGAGTCGTCGCAGTCGGTGGCCGGAGATGCCGCATTGGGGACAACAATCGACGCCTGCTGGTAGGTGGCGAGGTTTGGATACGAGGCAAATGCTTCGTCGCGGTAGCCGTCGGCGTCGCGGTCGTAGTCGTCGTTGCCAGCGCAATCGCGGTCGTAGCCATCGCCCCAGGCGTCGGCGGCGCCCGGATGATAGGAAGCGGCGGTTTGCGACGGATATGTAGAATCCAAGCGTGGGTCGTCGACGCAGTCGCCAATCGGCAGGTTGCCGGAACCGGGAACGCCGAGCGTAGCCAAGCCGAGCGCCGAGTTGGGCACATAGCCATCGCCGTCAACGTCGTAGTCGTCTTCGCCGCCGCAGTCTTCGTCTTTGCCGTTGCGTGGCAAGTCGCGGGCGCCGGGGAACATGCTGTCGTCGGTGTCGACGCAGTCGTCGCCGACATTTCCGAGGGAGTCGGTGTAGCCAACCGCGACGTAGCCGTCAGCATCGTAGTCGTAGTCGTCTTCTACGCCATCGGCTGGGCTCGCATCAAGGCCACCGCAATCTTGGTCGACGCCGTCGTACCAAGATTCGTCTGCGGCGGGGTTGATTTCGTTAGACGGAATCGAAGACGTCCAGTTGGCTTCACCTTCGCAATCCGCGGCGCAATCTTGGCAGTCGTCGCCGTACAGGCCGTCCCAGTCGGCGTAGGCTGCCGATTGGAAGCCATCGCCGTCGTCGTCGAACTCACGGTCCATGCCGCCGCAGTCGCCGTCGATGCCATCATACGGGACATCGGCCGCGCCAGGGTAAACATCCGCGGGAGCGACATCGTCGAGGCCATTGAGGACAACCGAGGGAGACTCGGGATTGTCGATGTCGTCGAGGCAGTCGCCATCGGCGCCCGATGGGACAGGGAGGGGCGCTCCGGACACTTTGGTGCGGTAGTCGACAGACCAATAGCCGTCGCCGTCTTTGTCACCGTCGCCTGTGGATAGATCACAGTCGTTATCGATCCCGTCATAAAAGACTTCAGGAATCGAGGGGTCGGGTCGAAGGGTCGCGTCAAGGTCGTCGCAGTCTACGTCTTGCTCAAAACCGTCGGAGTCTTGATCGAAGTCGTCGATAGAGCCGTTGCCGTCGGCATCTTCACCCAGGCAGTCTTGGTCGACGCCATCGTAATAGCGCTCGACCGCTCCCGGATACGCGCTCGGATTGGAGTCGTCGCAGTCGTCGGCGTTTTCCGAGGTATTGCGGCTCGGCCGGTCGGCGGGACAGCCTTCCTGGAGTTCGCCAAAACCAAAGCCATCGCCATCGACATCGACATACCAACTGACCGGCCCGCCTACGGACTTGTCGTCGTCGTCGCAGTCTTCGCCCACGGGCACGTTGTCGCCATCAGGGTCGAGGCGAAACGCGATGTCGTCTTTGCTGACAAAACACCCAGAGAGGGTCAGCAAAGTGGTGACCACGGAAAGAGCGCGGGAGTGAGAAATCGACAGACGCATGGGTCCTCCGGCGGTCATCCTAACATCGGAAACAGAAGTTCGGGCTTATAGGTTCGCAGATGGCGCGACGAGCGTGAGCTTCAAGGAGAGGTCTGCCCAACGCGCTTGGTGGATAAGTCCACCGATACTGACGATGTCGACGCCCATTTCGGCAAGCCGGGGCAAGCGCTCGGCCGTGATGTTTCCGCTCACCTCAAACAAGACCCGGCCACGAAACGCATCAAGTGCTCGCTGAATGGCCTCATCATCCATGTTGTCGAGCATCACGACGTCCGCGCCCGCCAATACTGCTTCGTGGGCGCCTTCGATGGTCTCGACCTCGACCTCGACACGGAGCAGGTGGTGCGCGGTGGCGCGCGCAGCACGAACCGCGGCAGTGATACCGCCCGCCGCGACGATGTGATTGTCCTTGATGAGGATGCCGTCGTAGAGTGCAAAGCGATGGTTTGCCCCGCCGCCGATCCGAACCGCCCGCCGCTGGGGCTCCCGCAGCATCGGCGCGGTCTTTCGGGTGTCGGTGACTTTCAATGTGGTTCCCGCGGGAAGAACCGACACGGTTTGGCGCGTGTGGGTCGCGATACCCGACAACATCATCAAAAAGTTCAGCGCTACCCGCTCACCCGTCAAGATATATGAAAGCGGGCCCGAAAGTGTCGCGACCACCTGGCCGGGCATCGCGACCTCACCTTCGGCGACTTGGGGAGCATAGACAACGGCTCCTTCCCCCACCTGCCGAAAGACCTCGCTCGCCTCGCGATGGCCGCAAACGACCAACGGAGACTTGGCGCGAATCACACCACTCCCGCGGGTTGCTTGCGCCACGGTGGCCAATGTGGTGACATCGCCCGTGCCGACGTCCTCTTCGAGGGCGTGTTGTACGAGAGCGGCAAGGTTCATAGCAGTCTCCCATCGCATCGCTGCCGGAAAACGCCGGCGGACGGCCCCCCGCATCGGCGAGAGGCCGAACGATTTGCGGTCAGCCTAAGAGCGCGCGCGCTTCTTGCAAGCGTGCGAGACGGTCTTGGGCGCTCAACAGCTTCGCTTCGAACTCCGCGACGACGTCGGCTGGTGCCTTGGCCTTGAATCCCGGGTTGAGGCGCCGTGTCAGCGCAGACACGTCTTTTTCTGTTTTTCCGATTTGATCGTCGAGACGGGCTTGTTCGGCCTCGATGTCGATGATGCCTTCGAGCGGAAGGTACAACTCTTGGCCACGCACAACGGCCGTCGCGCAAATTCCTGCCCGGCCACCCTGCACCACCTCCGAGACCCCCGCGAGGTCGTCGAGGGCCTGGGTGTGGCGCTGCAACAACGCAACATCCATTGCTTGCAGCTTGAGCGCTTGCTTGGGCTTGATGTCCATCGCTGCCCGAATCCGCCGAATCGCGACGATATGCTCCTGAAGGTGCTTGACCTCATTGAGCGCGCCATCATCCGCCGGGAAATCCGAGGTCTTTGGATAGGGCGCGGTACACACCGTGCCCGAAGTTCCCGGGAGGCGACGCCATAGCTCTTCAGCCAAGAACGGCATGAATGGATGAACCAAGCGGGCCAAGGCGTGAAACACATCGAGCAGGGTGTGGCGTGCCCCCATCTGCAAAGCGGCGGCTTCGGGGGAGTCGTTGTACAGCGTGCCCTTGGAGAGCTCCAAGAACCAGTCGCACAGCTCGTCCCAGATGAAGGCGTAGACTTCGCCTGCGGCTTCGTTGAATCGATACGCATCGAGCGCTGCCCGCACACGGCCAACGGCGGCACCCAAGCGAACGCGAATCCAGTGGTCGTAAGGCGAATACGCGCGCGCGGCGTTGGGGTCGTAGGACTCAAGGTGCATCATGGCAAAGCGGAATGCCTGCCACAGCTTGTTTTGGAACTTGACGTAGCCTTCGGCGCGGGCCGGGGCCCACAAGATGTCGCGGCCTTGGGCGGCCATGGCCACCAACGTAAACCGGAACGCATCGACGCCGTATTGCGCGATGCCATCGAGAGGGTCAACGACGTTGCCCTTGGTCTTCGACATCTTTTGCCCGTGCTCGTCGCGCACCAGGGCGTGAATGTAGACATCGCGGAACGGCACTTCGCCCATGAAGTGCTGGCCGCTGTACACCATTCGGGCGACCCAGAAGAAGATGATGTCAAAGCCAGTGATAAGCACGCTGGTGGGGTAGTACTTTTTGAGTTCCGGCGTGTAGTTTGGCCAGCCAAGAGTCGAAAACGGCCACAATGCGGAGCTAAACCAAGTATCGAGCACGTCTTCGTCTTGGGTGAGCACGACATCTTCGGCGAGTTGGTGCTTCGCGCGCACTTCGGCTTCCGAGCGCCCCACAAAGCAGTTGCCCGCGGCATCGTACCAAGCAGGAATGCGGTGTCCCCACCAAAGCTGGCGGCTAATGCACCAGTCCTTGATGTCACGCATCCATGCGTAGTAGGTATTTTCCCACTGCTTCGGCACAAATTTGACGAACTCGCGCTCGACCGACGCCACGGCCGGACCTGCGAGGGGCTTCATGCGCACGAACCATTGGGTCGACAGCATCGGCTCGACCACCGCACCACTTCGCTGGGACCGGGGCAACGCAAGCTCATGCTCTTTGGTGCCGCGGAACAAGCCAAGGGCTTCGATGGCTTCCTTGATGGCCGTGCGCGCCGCAAAGCGGTCCATGCCAGCGAAGCGGCCACCTTTGTCGTTGACCTTGGCGTCAAGCGTGAAGATGTTGATCATCTCTAGCTTGTGACGACGGCCCACCTCAAAGTCATTGAAGTCGTGGGCAGGCGTAATTTTGACCGCCCCAGAACCGAATGCGGGGTCCACCAGCACGGCGTCTCCCACAATCGGAATCTGCCGGTCGACGAAGGGGTGCTTGACGGTCTTGCCGATGAGGTCTTTGTAGCGGACATCCTCGGGATGCACGGCGATGGCGGTGTCACCGAGCATGGTCTCGGGACGTGTGGTCGCGACCACAATCTCGGTCAGCACGGAGCCGTCGTCGCGCACGAGCGGCTCGGACAAGGTGTACGCGAAGCTCCAGAGCTCGCCCTTGGCTCCTTCTTCGGCCTCCACTTCGAGGTCGGAGAGCGCGGTGAGGCCGATGGGGTCCCAGTTGATGAGGCGCTCGGCGCGGTAAATCAAGCCCTGCTCGAAATAGCGCACGAACACTTCACGGACGGCTTCGCTCAGGCCTTCGTCCATCGTAAAGCGTTCCCGGCTCCAGTCGCACGACACCCCGAGCTTGCGCAGCTGGTGGGTAATGGTGCCACCGCTTTCTTCTTTCCAGGCCCACACCCGTTCGAGGAATGCCTCACGGCCAAGCTCTTTTCGTTCAATGCCTTGCGCTCGGAGCTGCCGCTCGACCACCCATTGGGTCGCGATTCCCGCATGGTCGGTGCCGGGGACCCAAAGGGTGTTGTAGCCGTCCATTCGCTTGTAGCGAATGAGCACGTCCTGCAACGTGTTGTTGAGGGCATGCCCCATGTGCAAGGAGCCCGTGACGTTCGGGGGCGGGATGACGATGCTGTACGGCTCGCCCTCTGCGTTGGGGTCTGCCGTGAACAGGCCCGCGCTCTCCCACTCGGGGTAGTAGCGGTCAGCGGCATCGTGGGCGTCGTAGGTGCGGGGCAGTGCCCCTTCGGGTCGGGGGAACGCGTGTTCGGGCATTGGTGTAGACTTAGACATGACTCAACCTCCCCGCGTGCGTGGCCGATGCCACCACAGGGGCAAATCAAAGGTTTCAGGTGCAATTACTGGGAGGAGTCCGCGCGCGCCTCTAGCTGGGCGAGGCGCTCACGGACCACTTTGGTTGCGATGTCCGGCAAGGACTCGCGAACGGCCTCGTCGACCGCAGCGGCGACGAGATCCCGGAAGGCGGTGGAGCTGCCGAGCGCATGGCGCAGGACAGCTTCAACGACCTCCGGGAGCACCTCTAGGATTGCCCGCTCAACGGCAGGGCCTACGACCTCGGGATCAACCCGCACTGGGGGAACATCTGTATAGTCCCGCGGCAGGAAGGTTGCCAGACGTTCATTTGAAATCGGCGGACGCGGCGGCTCGACGGGCGCCATCGGGGCCGCTGTGCGCACGGGAATCACCGGCGGCGGCGCCACAACGGGCGGCGGAGGGGCCGGCGGGGCGGGAGGAGCTGTGAGGACCGGCGCGGGTGCCGGTGCGGGCGCTTGCTCGACCGGAGCCGCCATCGGCGCGAGCGCACCGGTAATGCCCTGCATCGCTTCCAGATACCGGCCCTCTTGCAGGGGCTTCGTAAGATGGGCGGCGACTCCCGCTTCATCCGCCTTTCGCCGATTGTAGACCTCAAACCCACCCGTCAACAGGATGGTGCTTGCGGCAGGCCATTGCTCGCGGGCGTTGGCTGCGAACTCATACCCATTGGTGCCCGGCAGCGACGCAGCCACCACCACCAAGCCGATGTCGTGACCACGAGCGGCATCGAGCGCGGCATCTGCCGAACGTGCGGACACCACGTTCCATGCCCGCCCTTGCAGCGCCGACGAAATCGTGCGCGCGGAGTTTGGGCTAGGGTCGACGACAAGTACGGTGGGAAGGGACATAGGAGACCAGGGCTGGTGGTGGGCCAAGTGAGCGGATTTTGTTTCCCGCCGGAGGCTGCCCTCAAAGCGGGGGGCGAAGGGACCGCCAAAGCTGCGCGGGGGCGAAGGGAAAGCCGAGGGACCAGAAGTGTAGCCTGCTCGTGGTCGGCGGGAACGCAAAACGACCGCAGGCGCGATGACCTTATCCCCACAAGAACCGTGGGGCTATACCGATGGCGGGCGAAGTGGCAGACTATTCCTGAACCACGGCCACAGCGATTGCGCGGGTCACCGTCTCCACGAGCCCGCCCGCAACACTTTGGGAATCCCGCGTTTGAAAGCCGACATAGAGGTTGTTCTGGTCAACGCTCAAGCTGGCATCCATCAAGCCCCAAACGGCCTCGTTCAAGGCGAAGCTGTCGAGTCCGGTGACATTGCAGGTGACCGTCTCCCAGGCCTCCCCTTCTCTCTCGCGGCGAACTTGCACCCAGGTTTCTTTCCAAAGGTGCGCATCCCACGAGATGGTCGCTGGATCTCCGAACTGGAGCGCAGAGCCGGAAAATCCTTCAAAACGCACATTTGGTGCTTCTTCAGGGACAGGCGTGCGTGCGCCCGTCAAGTCTTCGGCGGCCACCAACTCGACGCCGCCGCCCATGACTTCGTCGGTACTATAACAAGTACGCGTGCTCGGGTACACGTCATCCCGGTAATAGCCCGTACCCAAGTGGGCCAGAGAGCCGTCATCAACATCGGATGCCCACTCAGGGTCATCCGTTAGCCCGGGCAGGTCAAGGGCATTTGCGCCCGCATCGTTGGGGAACATATCGACGCTCGCTTCACACGTTCCGACCGCTGGAAGGTCGAGCGATGGGATCCCTCGTGGCGCGTACTCCAATGAGATTTCCTGGCCGAACGCGCCCTGGTATTCGGCGCCCGTAGATGGGTCGTAGCAATTCCAGGTGTATACGTCGGCGATAAGCCGCCCATCTACGACCTTTCCATCAAGCGAACCGCCCACTGCCTCATCGTCGGTGGATGTGCCTTTTCCCGAGCCGCACGCCGTCGAAAAAGAAATAATAACGGCGAAGAATGCGGTCGCTCCGCGAAATGCAGCCAAATTTTCTCGATCCGCACCCAGAATTTTTTGATTGGGCATGTCGCCTCCGTGGACCCATGTTACAAGGTTTTATCGCTGGCGGGCGCTGGGTAAAAAACAAACACCCGAACCACAGCGAAGCGCAGACGAAGGGACCACGGAGGCGTGGCGGAATCGGTATACGCGGCGGATTCAAAATCCGCTTCCCGTACGGGAGTGAGGGTTCGAGTCCCTCCGCCTCTACCCCTTCATCTGTTGGACCAGCAAAAAAGTCACCTTCACGGTGGCTTTTTTCATTTCGAAATATACGCGCGACCATCAGGAATCTGCACGTCGTTTGCATCCACGTCGAGAAGCGCGGGATGCTCGAGCAGTTGACGCACCTCATGGGTCAATACCGCCGCGTGGAATCCATCAATCACACGATGGTCGAATGTAGCGTTGAGGACCAAGGTCGGCATTACAACTGGCTTTCCGTCCACTGCGACCACATCGTCTTCGACCGCGCCCGCGACCACCGCGATTGCGTTCCGGGCGAGCGGAAAAAAGGGGCCGTAGGCAGTTCGTACGCCAAACATGCCCACACTGCTGACCTCTGCCGACCCAACGGGGTCGGGGGGCACGCCCATCCAGCCTGTCCTTCGGTTGAGTCCATATTGGAAGAACTCGGCAATCCGCATGCCCAGTCCCAACAGCCAAGGCGGCAAGCGGTTGGTGTCCCGCTGGTTCTGCAAGAACACGGCATCCTCGCCAGCGCGGATAGCGGCTGCGCGGGCCGAAATCGCGCGAGCGATGTCAACCACGCGCAGCTGGTCCGCATTTTTGAGGCGGACCCCCGCAAGGTCTGCATGGCCAATCGCCATCCCCTCGCCTTCCCGAACGAGCACATGAACATAAACATCTACGTCCCGTCGACGCACCAGTCTGCCAAACCGAACAAATGCGTTGGCGTGGGGGTGTCTGCGCAACACGACGGAAACCGCGCGCACGACCGCGTGTGTAACTGTGAGGTGTTCGTCCTGGACTTCGCTTTGCCGGTGCAACCAAGCCAACAACGGCCCCGCTCGTACGGTAATCGAACCATAGACATTGGGCTCGCGGGGTGCGGACCAGGCTGCAGCGGCTAACTTACGAAAGCTGGCCCCCGACTCATACGGCAGGAGTTCGACGTTTTTCATGGACAATTTGGCGACAGAGGACGACAATGGAGCGTCAATAGAAGCAGAGACACCCTGGGCAATGGCAGACCTCGACCTCGCCGTCGCCGGCGGACTCGATGTCCTGTCACGTTTGCTTACACGGGGGGAACGGTTTGTCCTTCGAAAATGGCAGCGCCTTCCCGACCCGGCGCGCTCGCTATTTGCGCGCCTCTTCAATCGAAAACACCAAATAGTCGCGATTGACCGCCTCGATTACGCAGATATTGACGACATTAACGGCACCGCCGAAATACTTGCGAGTCATGGGTTTGCGTGGTGTACTCCTTCCGCGCCCTTGCCCTCCTCGATGCGCCTCGTTTTGTACGACCGAAGCGAACTCGCCGACATCTGCAAGCGTTTGCGCCTGCCCCGCAGCGGGCGTCGAGAGGTCCTCGAAGAACGATTGCTCGCGTGCGGCGACACTCTGCTGCGGGAGCTCGACAGGCCTGGCATCTGGATCCGTCATCGCGGTCTCTTTCGCCGCCTGTGCCGCGCATTTTTGGGGCGTGCGGACGGAGACCTCCGTATGCTCGTGTTGTCGCGTATGGGCGTCGTGCGTTTTCCCGATGTCCCTTCGATGGGGGGCGTCGGGCTCTACCCCGACCGCCGCACGCTCCTCGCCGATGAGCGGGCCCGGCGCTGGGCGCGCCAGTGTTTGGCCACCCCCGCGCTTCCTCCCGGAGCCCTCGACGCGGCGCTGCATTTGGTAGAGCAACCCTGCAATTCCGCCCCGTGGCAGCGCCGCCACCGCGCCACGCGCTACGGTCTCGCCGTCGCATTGGCCGGCGTCGCCGAGCTCGAACGAAAGCGGGAATACGAAGAAGCACTGTCTGTTTGGACACGAATCCGCGCCCAAGACCCGCGCGCCGCGCATGCGGTACGCCAAGCCATTTGCCTCGGACACCTCGGTCAAGCTGCGGATGGCGCGCGCATTTGTCGCACGGTGCTCGACCTGCCGGCGACCGATCCCGCCTGCCGCCTCGCACTCGAACGCACCGGTCGCCGCCTTGCCCGCGCATCGGGCCTGCCATGGCGCCCAAGCCCTCCCCTGCGCGCCCCCAACGAGCGCAGCCTCGCGCTGGTACGCAGCGACGATTCAGGCCGCCGCCCCACCTGGACCGTGGGAAATGGCTCTTTCGACGTAGAGACCGCGGTTGTTCACACATTGCGGCAACGGGGGCGCCACGCGGAACATGTCGAAAACGACCTGTGGACGACCATCTTCGGACTGCTTCTCTATGATGTCCTCTTTTGGCCCGTGCCGGGAATGTTTTCGGGTCGCCTTGCGATGGCCCCCCTCGACCTCGGCTTGCCGAGCTTCGCCGAGCACCGCGCGACGCCGCTCGCCCACGCGCTCCACGAAATCCGCGGCGACCACGGTCTTGGCCGCCTTCACGCCGCCTTTCGCGACCATGCGGGCGAAGCGATTCGCGGCGTTGTGTGGAATCGATGGACCGAGGCCCATTTGGCCTTGTTTTTGGAGAGCATTACGGGCCCCGTGTGCGCCGAAATCTTGGCGGCACTCGCAAAAGGTGCTCCCCGTCGCGGCTTTCCAGACGTTTGTGTGCTTCGCGGCCCAGCCATCCGGGTAGACGGCTTGTTTCCCAGTCGTATTCCAGAGGAATGTGTATTTGTGGAGGTCAAAGGCCCCGGCGACGCTTTGCGAGACGACCAGCGGGTTTGGCTCGATAGCTTGTCGCGGGCGGGTGCTTCGGTCGAGGTTTGGTCTATCCACGAGACGGGCGTTCGCGCTGGTTCACGTTAGCCCGCTACTTTCTCCAAGGAGCCACCATGGACATCACCGAACAAGCCCGTCAAGCCATTGAAGCCGCCATTCCCGGCGCTGTCGCCACAGTGAGCGGTGGCGGCGGACACTTCGAAATTCATGTCGTGTCAGCGGAATTTGCAGGCAAGCGCATCGTTCAAAAGCAGCGCATGGTCTACATGGCCATCAAAGACCTCATGTCGGGCGATGCGGCGCCGATTCACGCGGTCGACAAGCTCACGTGCGAGACGCCGTAGCAGAACGCGGCGCGAGACAAACAAAACGTCACGCCGGAGACCGACGTGACGCACTGAATCGCCATTCATTTTTGGACGGACCCAGCGATAGCCGGGTGCCCGACCCCATCAGGGCCGGACAGCCGCCCAAACATCAGGGAGCGCAGGACTCGTTTGCGGTGCCCGGAGTGCCGAGGTCGCCGCCGGAGTCGTAGGTGGCGGTCGCTTGGCACCAGTTCGCAGCGTCGTCGTTGCAGGTGGCGTCCATACAGCTCGGGTCAAGCTGCCAGTTGTCGGAACCGCTCGGGTACGCCAACATTTCGTCGACGGTCACGAGGGAGCCGTCGGCCATCGGCGCCTTGAGGTGGATGTAGTCGGCGCTCGAGTTGTTGAGCGCCGCACGCGAGCCGTAGCCGCCGTCCGGCGTGAACGCCGTGGCTGCATTGGGGCAGTTGACCGCGAAGTCAGCGGGAGAGCCGCTCGTGAGCACCACAGTGCCGCCCGCGGGGATGACGGTAGAGCCATCGACGGCGTCCTGGTTGGCGCTCGCGTCTTCCAAGATGAGGCCAGCGAGGTCAATCGACATCGAGGTGGTGTTGTAGATTTCCACCCATTCGCAGTAGGTTTCGTTTTCTTTGGTGTCGATGAGAAGCTCGGTCACCACGAGGTCGCCAGCGACGAGGCTATCGACGCACATGTCGGCATACGGGCAGGTGTCGTAGCCCGTGATGTCGGCGGCGTAGCGGGGTTCGAGCTTGTAGGCGCCGTAGGTCCAGTGGAACACACCGGTGATGGAGCCAATCGACGCGCCGTCGAGGAGGATGCTCGGCGAATAGAACATGTCGTCGATGACGAGGGCGCTGTCGACCTGCCACTCACCAAAGCCGAGGTCGGTGTTGGTGATGGTGACGTTTTCGACAGTCACGAGCACGCCTTCCCACGCTTCGGCGCCAGCACCCGTGAGGTCGGCGACGGTGACGACATCGGGGGCCTGCAGCGTCAAGCCGGTCGATGCGGTCACCATGTCCGCTGCGGGGTCGGCCACCACGACTTCGGTGACGGTGTCGCCATCGCCGTAGTCGTATTCGGCGTAGGTGCCGGTGATTTGGACTTCATCGCCTTCGACCAAGCCGAGGTCGCCGATGGAGTTGGGCGACGTGCTCGCGCTATACACCCACACGCCGCTGTATTCGCCACCCATGCCGTCCATTACGAACACGCCGTAGCCAAGGATGTCGGCATCGTGGGCCAACACACCGTTGAGGACGACGGTGTCGCCAAGCACGGAGCGGCCGTCGCCAGCGGTGTAGCCACCGGTGCCGCTCTGGATTTGGTAGATGACCGTATCGGCATCGGTGTCCGCGTCGGTGTCGGCATCCGTGTCCGCATCGGTATCGGCGTCGGTGTCCGCATCGGTATCGGCGTCGGTGTCCGAATCGGTGTCGGCATCCGTGTCCGAATCGGTGTCGGTGTCGGTGTCGGCATCGGTGTCGGAGTCAGTATCGGTGTCCGCGTCGGTGTCGGTATCCGCATCGGCCTCGGACGTGCCGCCGGTGGTTTCTTTTTCGCCACAGGCAGACACCAAAACACTGGTGCCAAGCACAAGGAACAACGAAATCAGGGAACGATGAGTACGCAAGCGACCTCCATGGGAAAGGAGCCCGTTTTACTCTGGTGAACGCTGTTCCTGGTGACAGTCCCGCGACGTTTCGGAGACGTTGGCGTTGCTGCGCTGGTTGCACAACACCCGATGCCACCCCCCCCAAAAAAAAAACGCCCCACGCGGGCGTGAGGCGTCAACGGGGCGAGGCAGGCGCTTAGCCTACAATCATCCAGCGACCTGCTGAAAACCGCACCCGGCCTTCCCGCTTGAGCTTACGGAGAACCGTGAGCACTTCGAGTTCGGTGAGGTCGGTCCACGACGACCGGTGCCGGGTGCCAGCCACCACAATCTGCTCTTTCAGACCGCGGGTGCCGTAGTTGACGAGCCGCGACAGCACGTCTTCCCGAATCCACTCTTCGCGACGAGAATCCTCGTTTGCACGCGGAACCGCGCGCCGGGGGGTGCGGTCCGCCGGCTTGAGGATTTCGTGACGGGGCTGCTTGGCCGCTGCGGCGGGCGCAGATGCAGCAGCCGCGGGCTTCTTTGCTGCCGGGGGCGGAGCCTTGGGAAGCTCGATCTCCAGGGGGTCCTCGGAGTCCCAGTGGCGCTGAAGCGCATCGAATGCGGGCTCCACATCTTCGTGGCGGCACTCTTCACAAATTGCAATGATCCCTTCGCGAACGCAGGCGGGATGCAGGCCTGCATCGACGCTGTGCAAATCGCGGAGGAAGTCCGCAAGCGGAGGGCCATCGGGAAGGTCGCCGATTTCCCGCAACTTTTGGTCGCGGAACGCTGCGAGCTCTTTCGCGAGCTGTGTGGACACCTGCGAGGCAATCTCGGAAAGCGCCATCACGTCCAAGAACGTGCGCGGGTCGAGTTGAAGCACGGGCAGCCGGAGCACATCCTGAACGAGTACGGCGAGATGGGTCGGATTTGCTTTGCGCAATCCTCCGACCGAAATCCGGTTTTTGCGCTGCTCCACGGAGACTCCTGAGACAGTGTGCGCCTAAAGCGCGAGGGGGGCCGAACGACGAGGCATCGCTCGAATGGTGGGCTATTCCGAATCAATTCCTTGTTTTTCAAACACCACGGCAGAGCAGAAATCCCCCAAAAAAACTTCCTGGGATGGCCCGCAGAACGAAATGTCCCGACGATTTGCGGTTGCTCCCAAAGGTGGAGAGCGCACAAATAGGCCGACGATTTCTACCCATCACACCGAAGTATCCGACCGAACAAGGGGGAAGATGCGGTGGCGACAACGGAGAAGTCGCACGCACGTCCCGATGGACACCTCCATATCCAGATCGAAGCGTTCGTGCATCCGACGCGGGGCTACCACGAGGCGACGCATTGGGCTAGCCACCTCCCGTGTCATGCTTCGGGGGAACTGGTCCCCTGCATTCATGGCCGGGGCGCTTCGGCATGGTCGACCCTTTGCCACCAAACGCCCAGAACCCTCGATAGGTTCCCACGCGGCCACCCGTTTTTTTTCTCGTTGGCGTGGCTGGACCCCCAAACCGCGGAGAAGCGACCGTGCGCATTACCAAAGTCTACACTCGAACCGGTGACCGGGGCGGCACCCGTCTCGTAGGCGGCGCGGTCGCCGAAAAAGACGACCCGCGCATCGAAGCCTATGGCACGGTCGATGAACTGAACGCGATTCTCGGAATTGTCCGCACCTACTGCCAAGCCACCGACGGAGCGTCGCCGGGGGAAAAATCTGACGAAAAGGTAGCAAATGCAGCGCGTCTGGATGAGATGTGCAAACGCGTGCAAAACGACCTGTTCAACGTCGGGGCCGACCTCGCGACGCCCGCCGATTCCCGCTGGGAAGGGATGCGCCGGGTAGGCGATGCCGAGGTGGAGCGAATGGAGGCGTGGATCGATGCGCTCAACGCCGACCTGCCCCCGCTCAAAGAGTTCATCTTGCCCGGCGGCGGCCCCGTCGGCGCGTTTCTCCACCAAGCGCGCACGGTTTGTCGCCGGGCCGAGCGGCGTGTTGTCACCCTGATTCGCCTCGACCCCGAGACGGGCGAAGGCGTGCTGCGCTATCTCAATCGGCTGTCCGACTGGTTGTTTGTCGCGAGCCGCTGGAGCGCCCGGTCCTTGGGGGAGCCCGAGTTTTTGTGGGACCGCACGCTTTGAGGGCGTAAGCGCCCTCGGTTGCGCTCTTCTGAGACCAGCGCGCGCCGGAGTGGGGGCACGCCGTTCGTGGGAAAGCAAGCGTTGGCCGCGGCTACATAGGTGTCGAGGGTTGCCGTCCACAAACCGCGGCAGACCTCTATTCTGACGCTTCGCCAGCCGGCGCTTCGCTCGGGAGACCATCCACCCGGCAGACCCCTTCGGTACATTGCACTTGGACCAAGGTGTCGCGCCCGATTTCAACGCCCGCAAACACGGCGGTGTTGCCCCCAATGGGACTCACGGAGATGTCGTAGGTGCCGACGGGCACACGCCCCGGCCCAAACACGCCCGCAGCGCCCTCCAGAGACAAGGTTCCGCCACGAATCTCGACGCGGCCGGAGGGCACAGGCAATCCGGTGGCATCCTCGGCGGGAAATGGGGACGCACCGCTGGGCAGCCGCGGGCCTTCGTTTTGAATAATGATGGGCGCTGGCTCGCCCGTCGAAACGGGCAAAAACAAGCCAGCGACGCCTACCGCCATCGCCACCAAGGCGCCTACCGCAACCCCGACCACCAACAGCAAGCGGTCGGGAGGCGATGGGTTGCCCGACACAGTGTTGTGGAGGGACAGAAGGTCTTCTTGGAGGTGCAAAAGCTCCGTGCGCGCGGCGGCGAGCTCGTCTTTGAGGTGGGCCACCTCGCGTTCGAGCGCGACCAGCGACGGGTCAACGCCCGACGTGCGCACCTGCACCCGACGCTTTGTCTTTTTTTCGTCCGGCGGGCGCGTGGCGACGTCGGTGACGGGGGCGGGCGTGTCGGCGACAGCTTCGGTGCGGTGAGCACTTCGCATCTGGCGGGCCAGGTTTTCGAGGCGCTCTGCGACCGCCAAGGGAGTGGGTCGGCCGTCGGGATCGAGGTCGAGGGCTTCGTCCAGCAAGCCGAGCAACTCGACGGCCACCGCGCGGCTGCCGCCATGCTCTTCGACGAAGGTCAAGACGGCATCGCGGTCGGGAACCAACACCCGGTGGGGGTCGGGGAGCCCTTGCACCAAGGTGGACACTTCTGCGCGGCCACCGCCGCTGCGCGCGAATGCGTCGGCAAACTGCCGCCCTCGTTGACTCTGCCCTGCATTGGACTCGATTGCGTCTTCGACAGAGCCATCGAGCGTAAGACGTGACCAGCGGGCCATTCCCACGAGTGTCGCCGCCACGCCCCAGCAGACCCGCGCGCCCGCAGGGCCACCGACTGCCCCCATGATGCACTCGGGCGGCACAAACCCGGAGGCGACATCTGTTGCCAAAAGGGCACTGGGAGGCTCGACCTGCGGGGCAAACTCCGTGACGACCCAGGCTCCCGCCTCCGACCAGCGCAACGAGCGCGGGCGCACAACGGGAACCAGTCCTTCCGATGCGGCGGGAGCGACCAGCCGCCCGGCCGTGCGGGCGATGCCTGCGAGGGTTTCAAGCAGCACGGCCACGCGGTCTCGCCGCAAGAGCTGCTCGCGCCACCACGCCTCTAGGCCTGCTGCCGATTGCTCGACGACGATTCCACCGCCGTTGAGCAGCATTCCTTCCACTTTGGGCACGCCGACCGGGCCACTCGAGAGGGACAAGGACTCCAGCAGCGCGCGACGCGCTTCAAAAAGCCCCTGTGCGGCAGTGCTCTCACCGGCCGCCCACTCGATGTACCCCCGGCGGGTCCCGCTCGCGACCTGCCGTACCGTACGGTCGGGGAGGCGCTGGGCTTGGGCATCGACCGCAACCCAGGTTCGACCACGATTGTCACGCCAAACTTGACCGTCGGCGCTCGTGGCCTCCCGCGCTGAAGGCTGCGAGCTCAGAATCGTCCCCGAATGGCCAAGCCCGGCTCATCGGAGATAATAATGCCGACGTATTCAACGCCAAGGCCCAGCGCGACCGTGGCGCCTGCGGATACCACCAAGGTATTGGTGAGGCGACGATAACGGTCGAGGTCGGCCGTGGTCGTAGCGGCATCAAACTTGGCGCGGGTCGAAAACGAGGTGGCGTAAATCGCACCACCGGCAAGGGCCAGCACGCCGCCGGAGAGCATCAAGGGTGTCTTTGCTGGGGGCCGCACGCGCGCCACCTTGACCTCTGCGTAAGGGTCATCCGGATTGGGCGTGTTGGTGGGCTTTTTGGTGGTGGCAGCCGCAACGGGGGCCGCGCCACTCTGCAAGAACTGCTCGGGAATGGCGTTGCCTTCAATCACGATGACCTGTCGCACTTGCGCATCTTCGCCCACAACGAGCAACAAGTGGGGACGGTCAAGGGTCGCTGCCGCTTCGGTCAGCCGCTTGCCGTCGAGCTTGAGCTTTGCACCCGCAGGAACGGCCAGCTCACGCCCTTCCAGGGCCACGGGAGCGTCGCTTGCGGCGGGGCGCTGTGCATCAAACGCGCGGCGCAATGGGTGGTCCATCGCGAGGTCGCCGGCACCGTATTCGAATGTGGGCTCAAGCTCGAGCGCGGTCTTGAACCAGCGCTTCGACTGCTCAAAGTCGCCCGTCATGTAGTAATACGCGCCAATGTGGCGGTAGGCGGTCGCAAAAACGATGGTGTTGAGGTCGTCGCGGACACAGGCGATTTGCTGCGCCATTCGACCGCCGGTGTCGCGAAACGCCGCTTCATCCTGGTTTCGGAGGGCGTTGTTCAGAGTACCGATGTCGCGGCTCAGTTCTTGCTTGGTGTAGGTCCGCGCGCAGTCGGCGGCCATCGCATCCGAGCCGCCCACCCAAACGGTGAACACACCGGCTACGCCGAACAAGACAGCGGAGCGCAGAATGCGCGCGGATACCGAACGGATCAAATTGAAGCCAGACACCGGGCCTCCAGAAAAGACGAACCTAAGCGTAGCACATGTAATGCCAACGGACAGGCTCCCGCGAGGGTCACACTCTTGTTTCCCTCGCGAAACCAACCCAGTACAGGTCATTTTGCCACAGAACGCGATGTCATTCGTCGGCCGCGTTTGTTCCATTCGTGGACAACCAACCGAGCACTTCGTCGGGGCTTACGGGGTCGCCGTCGGAAAGGCGCCACCGAACGAGAGTTCCGGCTTGGGTGGCACGAACGGGCGTAAATGTCTTCATCACCTCAATCAACCCGACGACATCGCCTACTTGAACCGCTGCCCCCGGCAAAATGAATGGCGATTCATTGGGACCCGGCCGTGTCCAGAATGCGCCTTCCATCGGCGCACGCAGCGGTGCTGCACCCGCGACGTCCGCGGGAGCGTCGACAGGCGCTACCGCCGAGGTGACCGCCGCCGCCGCCGTAGGAGCGAGACCGGACGCCAGCACTTCAAGGTCGTGAATACTCCAAATACGCGGGTTCTTGATGCGTCGAACGCCGATGGCCTGGTAGGACATCTCCGCCATCGCAACGAGCCAGGGGCGCAGTTCATCGAAGCGAATGACCTCATCAGTGTCCATTCGCGATGCGGCATCGACAGGGTCCATGTCCGCTTCGATGCGCGCTGCCGTCTTTTTCATGCCAGCGTCGATTGCTGCACGTTCGTCTTCCGAGAAGCGCGCGTCAATTTCGAAGTTGTTGTCGAGCTTGGTATTGAACGCCGCAATCGCCAAGGTGCGGCCTTCCATCACGGCTTGGCGCGCGAGCGTCGTCGAAAGCTGGACCACCGGTTCATACGGAAGCCCCGCCATGGCGTAGTAGCCAGCGCCCGATGCCTTGCGCAACAGCACCGTAAACATCGGCGCGCTGTTCGTGCTGTTCGAGTAAATCAGGCTGCTCCCATAGCCCAAGAGACCGAGCGCCTCCGCTTCGACGCCAATATCGAAACCAGCGATGTCTTGCAGCCAAACGAGCGGAATGCCATCGTCGTTGCACGCGCGCGAGAAGGCCGCCAGCTTCGCGATTCCTTCTTTGTAGAGGATTCCTCCGGGACGGCGGCCTTTGCCGTCGGGGCGCGGCATCGGTTCGAGGACATTGGCCGCAAAGCCCATCCACAAGCCACCCACGCGGGCGACGCCCGTGAGGACTTCGCGCCCGGTGTGGGGCAGAAACTCATGAAACAGCGAGCCGTCCACCAATCGTCCCACGACATCGCGAATGTCGTAGACGTGGCGGTGGTCGGTGGGAAGGAGCGCCGGAAGCTCCGCAGGCGCCAGGAGCGGCTCCTCCGCTTCACTTCCGTGCTGGTAAAACGCAATCGCCGGAGATGGCAAGCGCGCCACCTCCGCCCGCAATGCAGCGACGCAGGTGTCGTCGTCGGGGACACGGACGTCCGCGCACGCAGACTGGTGAACGTGGACTTCGGGGCCGCCAATATCGAGGCTGGTCAACTTGAGGCTCTTGGCGCCCTGAATCAGCGCCGCGCCTGCAATGACCATATACGCAGCCTCGGTCATATACACGCGGTCGCTGATGATGGGCATGTACCCGCCACCCGCGATGCAATCTCCGAACACGCCTGCGATTTGGGGCACTCCCGCCGCCGACAAGCGACTGTTCATCGCGAAGATGTGGCCTGCCCCCGTTCGACCGGGGAACGAACGGGCTTGTTCCGGCAAGAAGAGGCCCGAGCAGTCCACGAGGTAGACCACCGGAACCCGCAGCTTGAGCGCCATCGACTGCGCGCGCTCAATCTTCTCCGGCGACAACGGCCACCAAGCGCCACTCGCGACCGTGTTGTCATTGGCGATGACCATGACCCAACGGCCATGAACCTGGCAAAACGCCGTAACGACGCCCGCGCCCGGAGCCTGCTGCGCCGAACCCGGAAAGTCGCGTCCCCAGTTGACAAGTGTACCGACGGTGAGAGGGGTGGTCCCTTCATCTACCAGTTGCGCGATACGTTCCCAGGTGGTGCGTTTACCCTTGCGGTGGACCTTTTCGGGCCCCCAACCATGGCGAACTACCGAGCGCTTTTCGTCGAGCGACGCTTCGCGGGCCATCAAATGAACGCGGCGTTGTTCGGCTTCCCGACTGTCGGCGTCGCGAAGGCCTTGCCCAATGAGGTCGAGGTTCACTTTCATGCGAGAAGGCCCTCCAGCTCGCGGTCCAAGAAACGAGTATCGTAACGACCCGAAGCAAAGTCTGCGTGGTCGAGAATCGCCCGATGAAGGCGTGCAGTGGTGGGGACGCCCTCGACGACGAGCTGTTCGAGGGCATCTGCCATACGTCGCCGCGCTTCGTCGCGGTCTGCACCGGACGCGATAATCTTCGCAAACATCGAGTCATAGTGGGGACTGATGCGGTCCCCTTGTCGGAGATGCGTGTCAACACGAATCCCCTCCCCGCTCGGCAACGAGAGCCGCTCCAATACCCCTGGGGTGGGTCGAAAGCCGTCTGCGACAGACTCTGCGTTGATACGGCACTCAATCGCGTGACCACAGGTCTGCACGGGCGGCAAATTGCCCAAGCCTTGGTTCGCGGCAACCCGGAGCTGCCATTCCACCAAGTCGACGCCGGTGACGGCCTCGGTCACGGTGTGCTCCACCTGCAAGCGTGTGTTCATCTCCATAAACCACAACTGCTCGGTGTCTGCGTCGAGGAGCATCTCGACGGTGCCTGCACCACGGTAGCGCAGCGCCGCGCAGGCTTGTCGTACCTTTTCGGCTGTTGACGCCAGGAGGTCCGCGTCTACGCCGGGCGCAGGCGTCTCTTCAATCAGCTTCTGGTGACGACGCTGCACAGAACATTCTCGGGCGCCAAGCACCCGGACATCGCCCTGTCCATCGCCCATCACCTGAAACTCAATGTGCCGACCCCGCACGATGAGCTTCTCCATATACATCCGACCGTCGCCAAACGCGCCTGCCGCCTCGGCACTTGCTTCTGCAAACGCCGCGCCCGCCTCTTCGACAGCGAACACACGGCGCATGCCGCGGCCCCCTCCGCCCGCAAGCGCCTTCAGCAGCACGGGAGGCCCCATCTGCGCGGTGGCTTCGATGGCCGCAGCCGCGTTCCGCAGCACTCCGGTGCCCGGCACGGGCTGGAGGCCGAGGGCCGTCATGGTGGCTCGTGCTTGCGCCTTGTCGGCCATTTGCCGCATCGACACCGGGCGCGGCCCCACGAATGTGATGCGGGCAGCCTCGCAACGCGCTGCAAACGTGGGGTTTTCGGCCAAAAATCCCCAACCCGGATGGACTGCAGAACATCGATACCGCTGCGCAACATCCAGCAACGCGCTCGCATCCAAATACGAACGGGCGTTTTCGAGCTCCGCCACTTCATCTGCTTCGGACAAAAACGCGAGGGCCCTGTCGGGCGGCGTAGCCACCGCGACGACCTCAATGCCGAGACGGCGAGCAGTACGCAGGATTCGAGCGGCGACCTCTCCGC
The DNA here is from genome assembly GCA_964502005.1 of uncultured Enterobacterales bacterium. GTDB lineage: Bacteria > Myxococcota_A > UBA796 > UBA796 > UBA2385 > CAJWOS01. Next base: position 46,267 of record CAZCUX010000026.1, on the reverse strand, counting down.
GGTTCGCCACGAGCAGCCGTCTGAACATCGGGACTTCCTCCGTGCATCACCCGCCACCGGGCGGGATTCGCGTGGGCTACCCTGATACCCCGTTGCGCGCCTTTGGGTTGGGTGAACGGGCACAGACAGGCTACCCTTGTTCGCCATGACCACTTCCCGTCTCTCATATTGCTTCGCCGCCATGTCCATTGGCTGCACGTCCACAACGACGCCCCGAAAGTTGTGGACTCTTGCGCCCCCAAACCCGTTGCGCGCCGATCATGTCGCGGCAGTCGATTTTGACGGTGACGGCTCCGACGCGATTGTGACGGTGGTGAACGGTCAACTCGACCTCGGCCATCGGAGCGTGGAGCTCCCCGGCGACTGGCAGGCGGCCGTTCGACGGCCGAGCGGGTCGGGGGACTCCTTGCTCATAGCCACCGGTGAAGGCCGCCTGAACCGAAGCGCCGCGGTCACGCTCACGGAAGTTCGTGCCGACAACGAACGTGAGATTTGGCGACGCGATGGTGACCGCGACCAGACAACAGACTTGCGTTTCGTGAATGAAAAGACATGGATAGCGGTCTATGCGGACAGCAAGGCAGTCTCCGGCGGCTGGTTGACCGAAGACTCCCCGGACTGGCGCACAAAGGTCCACATGGGTCAGCGCCAAGCGCCCCTCCAAGATGGGCGTGTGGTCGTCGGTCGCGTGTACGGTGAAGAGCCTCGCAGTCACGGCGACCTCCGAATTGTGGGCGATGGTCCCGACCGCGTGCTGCCAGGCTTGCGGGGGGTTCGCGCCCTCGCGGTTGCAGACCTTGATGGCGATGGGGACGAAGACATCGTCGCCGGAGATGGCTGGCACTTCGCTTACGGAAAAGAAGCAGACGCCCGTGTGGTTCTTTACAAGGGCCCCGCGTTCGAGACAGCCCGCGTCATCGGGTGGGTGCCCGATAGCTACGCAGCTCTCGACATTCAGGTGATAGGAAGCGGAGAGGATGCGGCCTTGGTCGTACTCGGCAGCCATCGCGTGGTGCTGTTCGCGCGTGACGCCCTCGGCTGGGCGCCCTATCTCCTTGGTCCCGCGACCGAACTTTCCGATATCGCCGTCGCGCGCGAGGGCAGCGCGTTCCGCGTGGCTGCGTCTGGTCCCAATGGCTGGACCCGCACCGTCTCTCTTTCGTCCGAAAAGCACTGAGGTCGTCCTGTGAAACGTGCGCTGTTGATGATTGCCCTCGCGAATGCCTGCACGGGAACGACGCGGGCCCCTACCGAAGATGCCCCTCCTGCGCCTGCTTTGGTTTGGCCCCCCGCAGGAACCGACCCCGCGCGCAATGCAATCGTCATCGTGCTCGATACCACCCGCGCCGACGCGTTGCAGGCGGCGCGCACGCCGCACATCGACCAGCTCGCGGCTTCCGGGGCCAGCGTCCCGCGCGCATGGTCAGGCGGCACTTGGACTGTCCCTTCGGTGGTTTCTTTGTTGACAGGCAACACCGTATTGGGGCACGGCTGGGATGAACCTGCCGCACGCCTCGGCCAATACCCGCCCCTGCCCGACCTGCCGCGCTTGCCCGAAGTCCTCCGCAATGCGGGATTTTCGACCACAGGTCTCTACGCAAACCCATACTTATCGGAGCCCCTTGGCTTCGACCGCGGCTTCGATACCTGGAAACGAACCAGCGACACGCATATTGCGACCGTCTTTGGCAACCACGTTCGAAAGCACTGGGCGGACCCAAGCGAGCGGCATTTCGCCTATCTTCACGTCCTCGGCCCCCATTCTCCGCTGCGACCATCCCCCGAAGCAGCCGCCCGCTGGGACCTCGATTCGCGCTGGGTCGACGAAAAGATGGGCTTTACCGTCGGCGCCGCGAAGCGAAATACCGAGCCGGGCGTGCGGGACGCGTACCGAAAGGCCTACCACGCCGCCCTCGAAGACACCGACAGCATCGTCGAAAGCATCCTCCTCGCATTGGGTCCGCACCGCGCGAGCACGCTGGTCGTGGTGACGTCTGACCACGGCGAAATGCTCGGGGAGCACGACCAAGTAGGCCATGGCTGGTGGCTGTGGGAGCCCCTCACCCATGTCCCTCTTGTCGTGGACCATCCTTACGCAGCCGAAGAAGCACTGCCGTCGATGCTCTCTAACGCTGCGGTTCCCGACCTCGTCTGCCGCGGACTGGGCATCCCTGCAACGTGGCCGGTTCGCGTCGAGGTGCCGTCCGCATTGGTCGCCCAGAGAGAAGGAAGGGTCGCTCTCCTGACCGATGAAGGGCGCACCAAGACCATTTGGGACACGCGCATCGCGGACCCCGGACCTGCACGTTTTGACCTCACAAACGACCCGCAAGAGCGCATCCCCCTGCCCGCCAACCCGGCGGATATGTCTCAAATGGAATCCCTCCGCGCACATGTCCCCAAAGATGCGAACAAAGCGGGAAGAATTCCTCTCTCTACGGAGACCCAGGCGCAATTAGAGGCTCTTGGCTACCAAGAATAAGCACCGTCTCCGATAGGTCTACATGTCACAACGAAACGGAAACGAATGATTCTTTTTCACCGCTGGCGTATGTTTTCGTAAACCAACGACAGTCTATTTTGCGGCGATCTCGGCTATTTCCGTCAAGACCGTTGTCCCGGAATGAAGACAAAGCAGACACACCGGATTCGCCAAACCTACCTCGGCCAGACTAAGCAGGGACACCACCCCACGTTTGTGCAATCCAGCTTCGGATTCTTCCCCCGCCCCCACAAGGAAGGACCGCGATGTCCGCAGTCGTTCGTCGAATCCAACCCCTCCTTTTTGTCGCTGCCCTCACCGTCGGCTGCGATTCCCAGGACGACGCCCCCTCGCGCCGAAGCTCCCGCGCGTCGAAGTACGCATCCTCCTCGGACGCCGCGCCAACCGATTCGCCTCGTGCATCCGAAGATTCGAGGGAGTCCCTCGATGACCTGCCCCCAGGTCCGCCAGAGACCGAAGATGCCAACGTTCTGGAAGCCGCGTCGCGGCCGCGCATCGTTGGATACACGCCCGTTGGAACGCGCGCCCAAAAGCTGCGCTGCCAGGGCGCGCTCGGCACTGCCGCCGACTATTTTGCGCCGTCTTGGTACGCGTACGACGACACCGCGAACCCCGGCATCCCCCTTCCGGGTTGCGAGATGGGGCATTCCGACTCGATGTTGGAGGCCCTGCCCTGGGACGACGAAAACCCCCTGCTGTGTTCCATTCGCTGGGAAGGCACGATTCGCGCGGGCTCTACCTACCCCTTCATTGGTGCGGGCGTCCGCGCGCTGGCGGGGCTGCCAGGCCTCAAGTCGGTCACCGTCGAAACCCGCAGCACGGGCGAGCCCGTCGACATTCAAGCCATGCTCATCATGGAAGAGCAAGAAGTCTTGGGCTGCGCCGACATGCGAAAGGCTCCCTACGAAAAGACCTTGAAGTGCGATGGTTCTGGCGAATGGCGTGCCCAAACGCTGCACTTCAAGGACTTCAAGCCCAACTGGGGCGAGCCGCCTCCCCTTCGAATGGACACGGCAGTGGCCCTCCACTTTCAAAACGTGCCAGGCTTCGAGGGTGAACTGAAGTGCGACCTACGCGTGATCGCCGTCGAGCAGTGAGCCAACCGCCGGTTGCCGCGCGCCATCCATTCAAACGTAGGCGCCACGTCCACGACGAAACAATCGGCAGTCGGGGACGGTCGAAAGGCACTTCTAAACAAGGCGCACCGGCCCAAGGGAGATAAACTCGCCAACCCAGACCCTACGCACAGGTGGCTAGATGTCCTCCGAGGCACCCCGAATCACGTTGACCCACCCCGTTCGTATTGTGACCGCAGCTTCGCTGTTCGATGGTCATGACGCGGCTATCAACATTATGCGTCGCATTATCCAGGGCACGGGCGCGGAGGTCATACACCTCGGACACAATCGTTCCGTGCACGAAGTCGTGCAGTGTGCCATTCAAGAAGACGCCCAAGGTATCGCCATCACGAGCTACCAGGGCGGTCACGTCGAATATTTCAAGTACATGGTCGACCTCCTCCGGGAGAGCGGCCAGCAGGTGCATGTGTTCGGCGGCGGCGGGGGCACAATTTTGCCCTCGGAAATCGAAGAGCTGCACGAATATGGCGTCTCTCGAATTTATAGCCCCGACGACGGACGTGAACTCGGTCTCCAGGGCATGATCAACGATTTGTTGGTGCGCTCCGACTTCGAGAAACGCCCCGCGGCCCTCACGGATGCCCAATGGGACGCATTCGCGGCGGGCGACGATGCGGCGTTGGCGGCGGCCATCACGATTGTGGAGAACCACTCCAGTGCGCGGGAGGCGATTCTTGCACGCGCACGCGCGATTCTGGGCGACCGCACCGTCCCCGTTCTGGGAATCACTGGAACCGGTGGCGCAGGCAAGAGCTCGTTGGTTGACGAGCTCATTCAGCGGTTCTTGCGCGACCCTGCCCAAGAAGGCCACCGTGTCGCCATTTTGTCGGTAGACCCCACCCGTCGTCGCTCCGGGGGTGCATTGCTCGGCGACCGCATTCGTATGAACAGCGTCGACCATCCACGCGTGTTCATGCGGTCCATGGCCACACGCCAAGCACACCTGTCGCTTTCTAACGCTATCGAAGACGCCCTCGTGCTCTGCAAGGCTGCGGGCTACGACCTCGTGGTGCTCGAATCGAGCGGAATTGGGCAGTCTGACACCGGCATTATCGACCACGCCGATGTCTCCCTCTACGTGATGACGAGCGAATACGGCGCAGCCACCCAGCTCGAAAAAATCGATATGCTCGATTTCGCCGATGTCATCGCCATCAACAAGTTCGACAAAGCGGGCGCAGAGGATGCCTTGCGCGATGTTCGCAAGCAAGTTCGCCGCAACCGCGATGCCTGGACCGCTCCACTCGAAGAGCTCCCGGTTTTCGGCACCATCGCGAGCCAGTTCGCCGATGCAGGCATGAGCGCCCTTTATGCGCACCTCATGCAGCGCTTGGCGCCCGTCGGCACCGACCAAAAGGTCATCCCTGTGTTGCCCGACCGCCGCGGCATCTTGCCCCCCAGCCGCGTGCGCTATCTGGCCGAAATCGCCGACACCCTCGACCGCTACGACGAGATGGTGCGGTCGCAATCCGCGCTGGCCCGGCAGCTTTACCAGCTGTGGGGCACCATCGCGCTGCTCCGCGAGCAGAGTCCCGACATCGCGCCGGCGTCCAACCTCACGGCGCGCCCGACCGACTCCGACACCGTGCGCGACCTCATTCGCCGCTACCAACACATCCGCGAGCGCCTTTCGCCCGAAAATCGCGCACTCCTCGAAGAGTGGCCGGATCTGGTCGCGCGCTATTCGGCCGACATCTACGAATTTCAGGTGCGCGGCAAAACATTGTCGCAGCCATTGGTTCGCACCACACTTTCGGGCACCAAAATCCCACGTGTCAGCATCCCAAAGAAGGCCGATTGGGGCGACCTTCTCACGTGGCGCCTACGCGAAAACCTACCCGGAATGTTCCCTTATGTCGCAGGCGTTTTCCCCCTCAAGCGCGAAGGAGAAGACCCCGCGCGGATGTTTGCGGGCGAAGGCGGCCCAGAGCGCACCAACAAACGGTTCCATTACGTTTCGAGGGGACAGCCCGCCCGTCGCTTGTCGACAGCGTTCGATTCCGTGACCCTCTACGGGGAAGACCCCGCGCACCGGCCCGACATCTACGGGAAGGTGGGCAACTCCGGCGTGAGCGTATGCACCGTCGACGATGCCAAAAAGCTCTATAGCGGCTTCGACCTCTCCCATCCCCAAACCAGCGTGTCGATGACCATCAATGGTCCGGCGCCAATTGTGCTCGCATTTTTCCTCAATGCGGCTGTCGACCAGCAATGTGAACGGTACATCACCGCCAACGGCCTCTGGGAGTCCGTCGAGCAGGTGATTGCGGGCCAATACGAACAGCGTGGCATCGCGCGCCCTTCGTACCAAGGCGAGCTGCCCGATGGAAATGATGGTCTGGGGCTTCGTCTGCTTGGTGTGTCCGGCGACGAAGTACTGCCACCTGAGATTTACCAGACCATTCGCGCCCGAACATTACAACAGGTCCGCGGTACTGTCCAGGCAGACATCTTGAAGGAAGACCAGGCGCAAAACACCTGCATCTTCTCGACCGAATTCGCTCTTAGAATGCAAGGCGATATCCAGCAGTACTTTGTCGATAACGACATCCGCAACTTTTATAGCGTGTCTATTAGCGGGTACCATATCGCCGAGGCGGGCGCAAACCCCATTACCCAGCTTGCATTTACGCTGTCAAATGGTTTTACTTTTGTCGAGTACTACCTCAGCCGAGGCATGCACATCGACTCGTTTGCGCCCAATCTCTCGTTTTTCTTCTCCAACGGAATGGACCCCGAGTACGCCGTCATCGGTCGGGTCGCGCGACGCATCTGGTCGCGGGCGATTCGGGACAAATATGGCGGAAACGCGCGCAGCCAGATGCTGAAGTACCACATTCAGACGAGTGGCCGGTCGCTCCACGCCCAAGAGATCGCGTTCAACGACATCCGCACTACCTTGCAGGCCCTCTACGCGATTTACGACAATTGCAACTCGCTGCACACCAACGCGTACGACGAAGCCATCACGACTCCCACCGAAGAGAGCGTGCGACGCGCCCTTGCGATTCAGCTCATCATCAACCATGAGCTGGGCTTGGCGCAAAATGAAAACCCCATCCAAGGGAGCTTCATTGTTGAAGAACTGACGGACCTCGTCGAGCAAGCCGTGCTCAGCGAGTTCCGCCGCATCAACGACCGCGGTGGCGTGCTCGGCGCGATGGAGCGGATGTACCAGCGCTCGCGCATTCAAGAGGAGTCTCTCGCGTACGAAACCCGCAAGCACACGGGAGAGTTGCCGATTATCGGCGTCAACACATTCCTGGACGAGCAAGGCAGCCCAACAATTCTGCCCCGTGAAGTCATCCGCGCCAATCCCGAGGAAAAGACCTACGCCATCTCGTCCCGCGAGGCGTTTCAACACCGAAATGCCGCGCGAACGGCCGCCGCATTGGACCGCTTGCAGCACGCCGCTCTCTCGGGTGGCAATATTTTTGCAGAGCTGATGGAAACCACCAAAGTGGCAAGCCTCGGCCAAGTTTCACAAGCGCTGTACGAGGTCGGCGGTCGGTATCGCCGGAATATGTGAGCACCCCCGACCCGTCGGAAACGTTTTTTCCCCATTCTGGCTTGCGACCCGTCCCCGCGCTCTCTACACTCCCGCCGACGCCGCTCGGCGCACGACCATCGACTCTGGAGATGTCACACATGCGAAATCACACCTACGCCAGTCTTCTGGCCGTATTGATCGGAAGCAGCTTCCTTGCGGGCTGTCAAGAAGACAAGACCATCGAAGGCGGCGACGACGGCGCCGATGGGTACGCTGGCTCTGACGGCGGCGGCGATGGTGGCTCCGGTGACGGCGGCTCCGGCGACGGCGGCTCCGGCGACGGCGGCTCCGGCGGCTCCGGCGGCTCGGGAGATGCAGTCGGCGACACCATCGAGACAGCCTACCCACTCACCGGCCTCGCCTCCGACCTTTTCGTCGGCGTCGCGGACGCAATCGACTCCCCCGGAGACCGCGACTTCTACGCGATCGAAGTCAGCGCAGGCATGGACGTCCTCGTGTGGGCAAAGTCGTATGTTTACGACGAAGAAGGCACGCCGGACACCGTCATTCGCTTGTACGATGCCAGCGGCACCTTGCTCGCCACGAACGACGACATGCCGTACCGCTGGGCAGAGACCGACTCTTCGCTGTATTTCACCGCCACCGAGGACGGCAACTACTACGTCGAAGTCCTTGAGTGGGGCGACTGGGACCCCGGCTATGACGCCGACGGCGGCAGCGACTGGGACTACGAGCTCTATGCTTGGTGGTTCAACAACGTCCCGAGCGACTACGACCCCGAGCCCGACAACGACGACCCGGCCGACGCCGAAGCGTGGTCGGCCGTAGACGGCAACTATCGCTTTGTCCTCGACCCCATCATCGAAACCAACGGGATGTGGATTGGCAACTCCGATAGCTCGGGCGACATCGACATCTACCCCTGGAGCGTCAGCCCCCCGGATGTAGGCGCAGGTGAGCCGAACTTCGCCGGCCTCTACTACGCCTTCAACCTTTGGCCTGGATACCGCGCCTCGGGCGACCTCACCGTTTCGTTCTACGACGAAGACTGGAACCTCTTGGCGTGGTCGGACAACTCCAACTACGACGTCGAGTTCCGCTCGTATTACCAGTACTTCCCCATGCTTCCCGACGTCGGCGTCATGGCGTATATGCCCCACAATGGCACGACCACGAAGTACTACGTCACGGTCGAAGACGGCTCGGGCGCCTCGGGTGCGGGCACCGGCTACATCGGCTCTTATGGCGGCTACTACGACACCCTGGGGCCGTTCCAAATCGACAATGACGCGGGCGTTGTCGACTTTGGCGCAGACATGGACATGACGGAGTTCGAAGACGGCACCGGCGCGAGCGGTCGCGTCGGTAACTACCTTTCGAGCACAGACCTCCTCGACAGCTGGCGCGTTGACGCCGGCTCTTCGGGTGGTTTGGTCGGTCGCTACGCCAACGTGTTCGTATTCAGCGAACAGTTTGGTTGGGGCGTCGATGCAAAGGTGACGGTGTACGCCGATGACGGCACCACCGTTCTCGCGACCGCTACCAGCAACGACTTCAACTCCGGCGCCGACCCCGTCATCGTCGACTTGGAGCTCGATGACCTCGACTCCATCTACGTCGTCGTCGAGCCGGAAGGCGGAGCATCGGGTCTCTCGGGCGCCGAAAAGGCCGATATGTATATCGCCCAGGTCCTCGTCACTGACGACCCGATGATGCCCTGATTGCGGGCGGCGTGGTCCCGTTGACGGTGCCCGCGCCGCGCCCTTCGTGCCGACGGAAGCAAAATGCCTCGTCCCGGTTTCGGGGCGGGGTTTTTTATTTGCCCGCCTCAAGGGTGTCGGTTCGGTTACACCGTCTTTTCCAAACGTACCCCGTAGCGCGGCACCGATGCGTCAGCGCCACGCCGGAGACGACCATGCCTCGCCTCGCCGCCCTTCGACGACGTTGCACGCCCAGCGGGTTCGCTTGGCCGTTCCTGCTGGCCGCTTGGGGCACCACGGCCTGCCTCCCCCATCGTCCGCCCAAAGAGCCTTTGGTGTTCGAGGGGCCGAAGACCACCTCCCTGCCGCTGTGGCGCTCGGATCCGGCGTCCCCCAAGATATACGTCGAAGCGACCCTGGCAGACGGCGTCCCGCGGTTGTTTATGGTCGACACGGGCGCAGACTTCACGATGGTCCACGCGGATGTCGCCGCAGCAGCGGGGCTCACCGTCCGCGAGCAACGCGGAACGGTCGCGGGCATCGGAGGTTCCATCGAGCGGTGGCAAGTCGCTGAAGGGGTGGAGCTCCACCTGGGGCCCACTACACTTCGTGATTTGTTCGTCGGCGTCGGTGTTCCCGGTGTTCCTACACATACCGGTATTGTCCCCGTCGCCGGCATCATTGGGAGCGACGTGTGGCAGCATTTTCATGTCACCATCGACTATCCGGCCAATCGAATGGAGCTACGGCACCCAGACGTTGCACCGCCCGAAGCACTCGCCGTGCCGTTGTTTCGCCATGGCGGACACATTCAGGTCGCGGTCAACCTCCTCGTCGACGACCCATCGGCCGCGGACGGAATCCGCCGCCAACCGTGGGTGCTCGAGCTCGACACCGGCGCGCTGGGGGTGCTCCTGGCGGGCCGTCCCGACAACCTCGACCCCGCTGTGCCCGCACGCAGCACGGTCGGCATCGAGCCCCTCTTTGGCATCGGCTCGGACGACCAGCTCCCCGTGACCGCTATGCTCCGTGAAACGCGCCACTTGCCCCTCAAGGGCCTAGAGTTGGGCCCTATGGTAGTGCGCGAAGAATTCGACGCCCGCTGGATCGATGCGCCACCGGGTCGGTCGCGGTTGCCGCCCGATATGCCCGGCTTGCTCGGGCACGAAGTTTTCGACGAACATCGCCTGGTTATCGACTTTCCCCGCAGCCGCCTCTCGTTGTTGCCGCCCAAAGGCCCCGCGACATTTCGCGATGCCCACGCGTGGGCCTACGCCCAAAACAAGCGGCCCAAAACCGCCGAGGACGTCTACCAAAAAGCGCTACTGCTCGCCCGTCTCGACAAAATGGACGACGCCCGCGCGCTGTTGACGCGGGCGTTGAAGCACGAAGACGCGCCCAACCTCACGGTATTGCTCTCCGCGGTTTTGCGGGCGGAGGAAGACATTCAAGGCGCCGATGCGCTGTTGGCGACGCTCTCGGCTGGTGCCTTGGTCGATGAACACGCCATTATCACGGCCACCAACAGCCGATGGCTACAAGGCGACACCGAAGGCGCCCTTCGAATCGCAGAAGCTGCCATCCGGGAACGCCCCGAAGCCGCCGAGGCATGGATTGCGCTGGCAGACGCCCAAACCAGCGCAGGGAACCACGCCGCAGCAAGGCTCGCTCTTGAAACGGCCAATGAGCTCGACGAAGACCCCGATGGACAGCTCTTGCGCCGCGCGTGGGTTGCCACCCAAGAAGGCGATGTAGCCGCCGCCCTCACCCACTTTCGTCGCCGCCTCTCTATCTTTCCCAGTGGTCCGTATACGCCGTGGATTTACGCATCGGTTGCCCGCGCCGCCGGCTTGCCCGACCTCGCCAAACACGACCTTGACGTCGCGTTGTCCCGATTGCACCCCGGCGACGGTCCACTCGATTTCATGGCCTCCGCTTATCGGCTGTTGGATGCGCCCGAAGCCGCCGCGCAGTCGTTCACCGATGGTTTTGCCCGCGACTGCGGAAAAGGCTCCGATGCGAACCAAGCCAACTGTTCGGCTTGGTATGCCGGTCTGGCGGGCAAAGACCTCGACGCCGCCGCCCAAGATATTGCGCGGGCCTTGGACGCCGAGCCCCACAGCGCCCAATATCTCGATACACTCGCGGTCGTTTACGAGTCTCGCGGAATGTTGGACGACGCGCACAATGCCGCCGTCCGCGCGGCCCTCCGCGACCCCAAAGATGTCTACCTCCTATGGCAAGCCCGCCGATTGGGCCAAGCCGTCTCTTCTTCCCCCTGACCGCCGTGGAGTTGCCATGCTGCGTGGGATTGCGTCTGCCGTTTTGTTTTGCTGGGCGAGTGTTGTGTGGGGTGGCCCGCCGCCCGATGGCCCGGTGCCGGAGTCGGGAAAGGTCATCAAGGTCTATGATGGCGACACCATCACGCTCGAAAGCGGCGACAAGGTCCGCGTGCGCTGGATCAACACACCCGAGCTTCGCCCGCTGGAGCCATTTGCCGTCGAAGCCCGCGACGCCGCCAACAAGCTGGTGATGGGACAAGACGTCAAACTTGTCTATGGTCCCGGTGGCAAGCGCGATGGCTACGGCCGCTTGGTGGCGGGTGTTGTCGCGGGCGACACCGAGCTGAGCCTCCTTCTGCTCAGCCAAGGCCTCGCCCATGTGTTCATCATTCCGCCCGATGACCGCGACCCCACCGACCTCTTGGCTGCGCAAGAAAAGGCACGGGTTGCGGGGCTTGGCGTTTGGTCGTTGCCGGAATTCCGGGGCGACCTGCACATCAGCAGCTTCCATGCAAACGGGCGCGGCGACGACAACCAGAACCCCAACTCCGAGTACCTTCGGGTCTGTAACATTACGAACGGCCCCCTCGACCTTTCGAACTACACCATCGAAAACATCGAAGGGCGCCAGTTCCCCTTGCCAAGCATCCAGCTTCCCCCTGGCAACACCGTGCAGATTCACTCCGGCAAAGGAACCGACCAAAAAGACCCCCAGCAGCAAATCAAGGTCTACTTGGGCGCCGACACCGAGCTTTACGACAACAAGCGCGACCGGGCGACGATTCGCACCAAAGGCGGCGCCGTTGTGACCGAGCGCGAGCACCAGACGAAATAAAGGCCGGCGACGGTTGACAAGGTGTCAATACCTGTTGACACCTTGTCCGCGCGATGACACTTTGTCTCAAACGCACCGGGGAGCGATATACGGGCGCTCTCCCTGCACGGCAAAACCATCGTTGGCTGGCGCGCGTTCTGCGCACTTGACAACTATTCGTCGCTGTCGTTTCTTTCTGCGTTTCGCAGGACATTCATCGGAAACGCAGGCGGACGCCCCCGGTCGATTGCCGCTGCTTCGTCTGCGGCCGACAATGCCAACAAGAGCCGCTGGACCTCCGCACGCGCGACGGTCATGCGTCGTGTGGCCTCTTTCTGGGCGTCCATCGCCTCTTCAGACTCGCGTACGGAGTCCGTCAACCGGCGCAACAAGCGCTGGCCCTCCCCCACAAACAGCACGTCGATGCCGTGGGGGCGTAAGGTCGCTTCGCGGCTCGCGAGCGCTGCGAAAATATGCTCGCCTTCGTTGACGAGGCCCGCAGCGCGGGCGCGCGGTGCTGCCCGGTACCGAAACACACGATGAAAATCGCCGGCGGGGTCGGCGCCCTGGGTGGAGGCATAACGAAGGCGCGCAATCAGGCGCTTCCTCCACGCAAAGAACGCCTCGGAAAGCTCTCGGGCCGCTGCCCGCGCTTCTTCTAGCCGACGCCGCGCATCCTCTTGGGACGTGAGGCTGTCCGCCAACTCTCGCTGGGCTGCTTGGAGTTGGTGCCGAAACACCGGGCCATCAAGGCCCACCACATCCAAGTCCAGCACGGCGTGCGTGAACTCTGGCGCGACCAAATCGGCGACGCAGGCGTCTGCCTGGGCGAGCACGACACGCGGGTGAACACGAAACCAACTCGGCCGGGCCGGCATGTTGTCTCCTCCCGTGGCGGAACCTATTCACCCAACAGCGAGTTTCGGAGCGCACGCATCAGCGGGCGAAGGCTGCGGTGGTTGCACACCCGCGCGGCTTCGTCGGGGTCGAACCACTGCACATCGAGAATCCCCTCCCGCCGGGACGGCGAGAAGTCCGAGCAAAGCTCCGGTGTGGTCATCAAGTACATATGCAGCGTTTTGAGGCGCGGGGAACCGTCGGGAGTATGGAATCCATAGCGGATATAGCCGAGGTTTTCGACGATTTCGAGCGGTAGACCGGGGCACCCCATTTCTTCGCGCACTTCCCGCACCGCCGCTTGGTCGGGCGACTCGCCTGGCTCAAGTTTGCCCTTCGCGACCTCCCAGCTGGTGCCGCTTCGCCGCTGTACGCGAATGAGCGCCAAGCGTGGGCCTTCTGGACCCATCCACATCGGGATGCCGCCCGCCGACACCTGCTCTGCGAAGCCGTCCGCCAAGTTCAATACGTGCCGCAACGGAATCGCGCGCGTTTGCCAAAGGCCTTGCGCATTTCGCTCAAACTGGCAGCCATCTCGCCGCGCACGAGACACATCGACATACAATACGGCGGGGTCGGGTATCGAACGGTGGGCAACTTGCCACGCTTGGCCTTCATGCCGCGACAAAAAGACGGGCCGACCACCCCGAACCTCCAACGACCCCTTCTGCATCGCCTTGGTGACCCGCGACAACGACGTTGCGTGGTACAAAATATCGGGCGGGAAGCTGGTGCGCCGCTTTGGCCGCCGCCTCCAGGCTTCCGCGCGCTTGCGTTCGTCTGCCCGACGGCGCTGCCGCATCATTTCGGCATCACCTGGGGAGTCTGAATCGCGGTTCCTGTCGTTCAAAGCGGCTCCGGTGCCGTACACGGCCGGCCGCCCTGCGGGGGTGGGTCGCGAAGGCTTCATCGACCGGCGTGTGGGGCGGTACAGAGAAAGAATGTAGCAGGTTATGGACCTTTGCCCCACACAATGCCGAAAATGCGCTACTGAATGGGATCGATAACACGACGCCACAGGGCATCGGCCGTGTCCGCCGCGGTGCGTGTGGACTCGCAGAACCAACGCCATCGCGCCAAGCGACCTTCCGGCGGTGCCGCGCCCGGAATGGCCACCGGAAACCGCGCTTGCGACACAAATTTTCCGCCGAGGAACTGGAACGTATCGACCAACATGCGTGCGGCGTCGTGGTTTCCGCGCGTGGCGCCCAATGCCGAGGGCAACGCAACGGCGATGCCATCCGAGGCGGGGTCGAGCGTCGGGAGCACGACCGGACTTGGCAAGGCGAGCACGGGCCCCGCGAGGTCCAGGATTGCGCCGAGCAGCACGGCAGCATCGGGGTCGACGGGCGCGAGCTGCCGAATGGCTCCGAGCCAACTCCAGACGGCGGCCCGTACTTTTGGACCCAAGCGGGCAGCGAGCGCTTCGAGACGACCGTCTGCGGCCGCCGCTTCGACATCGGCGAGGGCGCACGGAATCGGCAACGCATCGGGCAACGATACGACACCGTCGGCGAGGTGGCTGTGGACGGCGAGGTCTCCTCGACTGTTCATCGAGCGCCCCGCGCGGAGCCCCAACACGAGCCGATGATACGGACTGACCGGCGCATGGAGCAAAAGGTCGACCACCGCAGGCTCCGGCATACAGCCAAGGGCGCGCAGGGCTTGGAGTGCCTCTCGGCCCAGGCGGCGCCGCTCTGGCTCCGGCGACCGGCACAAGCGCACCAACGCCTGCGTGGCGGCGTGCTCGCCGGTGCCACGGCGGTCGAGCGTAAACCAAGTCCCGATTCCACCATCTGCCAGCGAAACCGCGAGTGGTTGGTCTGCTGGGCCAGGAATCACAACCACCGCGCCATTTCCCGGACGTTCTCCGACACCGCAGGATGCGAGAACCGCAGAGTGCACCATGGCAGGCCCTTCGACCGGCGTGATTTCCGAGGGGTTGCCCACCACCGAAACCGCCATCCGCTGGCCAAAAGTCCGCGCCCGGGACATCAGCAGGATGCCAGCCGTGAGGGTTGCGGGGCTGTTCCCGCTTAGTTCGACCGACATACACACCTCAACGCGGGGCTGACCGCAACGGCCCAGCAAAAAAGCACCTAATCTGTCGTTTCGGACCCAGCCGTGGCGGTAAAGAGGTGAATCGCAGACGCAGGGCCAAGGATCCACGCGAGACTGCTCCCAAACACCACCAACGCGAGCTCATCGTCCCACAATACTTTCGCGACCAAGGTGGCCAGCAAGCCGATGCCGAGCGCACCCAAGCCCACGCTCACACATTGCCGTGACGCGAGCAGGCCGTCGCCAACCCACGAAGACTCGGCAATCGCCACCTTTCCCGCGCGCCACTGCTCATACGCATAATGGAGCAGCACAAGGCGGGTGCCAAACGCGAGACTCAATGCGCCGCCTACGGCCAAAATCGTCGCGAGGGGGCGTCCGAGGTATTCGGAGCCTTGGTAGCCCAAGTACAAAAACGGGAGGACGATTGACGAAAACACGGCGATTGCCGCGCTGCCCGACGACGCGGCCCGCAACCATCGCGCGACCTCCCCCGGCGCGGCTTGTCCTGCGGCCGTAGGACCGTGGTACCGCACCTTTTCGCCGGCTTCCGTGCGCACGAACTCGATGTGCTCCGGCACGAAGTGCGTGGCCAACACCGACCCTGGCAGCACACCATCGGGCAGCCACGGCTCCATCGCATGGCGGTCGCGCTCGCGGGTAAGGCGCACGCCAGGGTGCGCCCGGCCGACCATTCGGAGCGAATAATCGCCGTCTTTGTGGCGCGCTTGAACATCGAGCCGCGTGCTCCACCGCAACGCTTCTTCGACCGCACCGCCAGGACGAAGAAACAGCACGACTTGGTCGTCAAAAGGCGCACACCCCACCCGCTCAACGGGACGGGGCGCGGGGCCTTCGGCAAACACTTCCACCAATCCATGAAACGACAGCACCTTGATGACGTCTGGTGGAACATTCGGAAGGGCCACATCGACTCCACTACAAGCACAGGGGCGGATTCAAGCCATTGGACAAACGGGGACAACGGCCGTTGAACCCACGACAGCGCCAGCGTGCGGCGGCGGGACAACCGCGCGGAGCGGAGGACCCGCCCGTTTTAGTGTACCAAATGCAATCCAGGTTGAACCATCTCGGGTTCACTTCGGTTGAGGCGAAGGCCCTCGCGCCGCACCCGCGCGAACCAGCCTCCCACGCCGCGCGGCAATGGCGCGCCATCGACGGCACGCCGAATCATCGACTCGCCATCGACGGGGCGCCCCTGGGCGTCGAGCGGGTGCCAAGCGGTCCACCAGCGGTTGTCGGGCCACTCGATGAACACAACCAACGCTCGAAGTTGGGGGTCTTGCCCACGGTGAACCCGAAACGTTCCCGCCATCGCGCCACACGTCAGCTCGGGTCGCCCTGCCGCAGCCGCGATGATGCGCGTGCGATGCGGCTCTTCAATGGCTGCCAGTGTGGGAAGGTCGAACTGCTCTACCGTGTCGTCGGTGATGGCCAACAAGGCCGGACGGGGAGGCCCCGATGCTTCGGCCGTCGCGCGTACGCGTGCGAACAAGGCCTCGCCGAGTGCGTCATCGCCATCGGGAAGTACGGCGCGGTCCCGTGGTCCCGTTCGAACCTTCAAGTTCCAGTTTGCCACGCCCACTCTCCTTTCCGCACGCCCATATTCCGAAAGGACGGCTCAAGCGAGCCCGTCTCGAAGTGGCGCACCCACCGACGCGAACAGGCGCGCGACACGCGGGTGGTGTCGGTCATCGTGGCGCAGAAAGGAGTGCTCTTCGGACAGCGCGGCGCCGCTGCGATTGCCCTCGTACAACACCAGACGCGGGGCCAGCACCAACGAATGCACCACAGGACACCCAAGCTCTGCGAGCACCCGCCGGGCTTCGGGCGCGACCTCGGTGGGCACCACAACCGCGATGCGGTCGGTCACATAGGAGACTGGAGCCAGCAACTCGGCGAGCCCACCATTGAGCGTATGGCGTGCAAACGCCCGCATGGGGTCTTGGGGGAGGTGCCCCTTCCCCACGGGGAAGTACGGTGGATTACAGACCGCCAAGGCAACCCGCGGCAACGCAGCCGTCCGCACGTCGGCCGTGACAAACGACACCCTGTCCGACAGGCCGCTGGCTTCTGCTGCGCGTTCCGCCCAAGGCTGCCACTCCGCAAACGCGTCCACGCCCACCACACGGGCGCCTTGCTTGGCGAGCAACAGCGACATCACGCCGCTGCCCGAACCCACATCGAGGACCGTCGGAGGGACGCCGCGCTCGGCAATCCAGCCCGCCAACAAGACGGGGTCCATCGCCGAGCGGTATCCTTTGTCGGGTTGGTAGACGACCACCCCGTCTGCCGCGACATGCGGGGACCACGTTCGCTTCACGTTCGGCTCGCCGTTCAGGGGGCGTCTTCGCGGAGGTCTACCATCAAAACCTTCGAGCGGAGGTCGTCGGGCATCAGTCGGAGGGCCTCCGCCAAGCTCTTGCGCGCACCGCGGGTGTCATCCCCTTCGAGCTGCGCCTCAGCACGCCAGCGGTAGAGCGTGGCCTCGTTGGGCGACTTTTCGAGCGCTTGCACAAACGCGGCCCGCGACTGCGCGGCGTCGCCCATCCGCGCGTTGGCGCGCCCACGAATACCGTGGAGAATGCCCGGATTGGCGCTCGTATCCACCACTTGGCTCGCATGTTTGACGGCCAAGCGCGAGTCTCCGCCTTGCATGTGCATCTGCGCCAGCGCGGCGTTCGCTGCGGGCGCTTCGGCACCTCCGGCCAACGCGCGCTCGAGCACGCGCCGAGCATCGGAGAAGCCCGCATAGACGCTCAAAATGCCAATGACGCCATTTCCGCGCGACGCGAAGCGCGCATCGACCAGGAGCTCGTTTTCGAGCGCGCGACGGAATGCCCGCCAGTCGGTCGATTCGGTCCACACGACCTGCATCGGGTTTCGCGATTGATCGACAAATAGGTCCATATATGCAGCTTGTTCCAAAAAGGAAATCGCACCATCCCGGTCGCCGACATTCAAGCGGTTGCGGGCCGCTTCAATCGGAACGGCAGGCCAGAATGCATCGGTTTCCCCTGCACTCCGCAGCTCTGCTTCGGCCAAGCGCTCTCGCCCCGCGTCGATATAAAAACTCGCCGCAGCGACATGCCACGCCGCGAGGGTGTGACCGGTGAGTCCCGTGGGCTCCGTGGCCCGCAGCAAGGCTTCGGACTCGGGCGCCTTGCCCATCTTTTGCAGCGCGCGCGCCTTGTGCAGACCCGCAATGGGGTCGCGCTCGGACAAGACGAGCGCTGCATCGGCCGCCGCAACCGCCTCGGCATACTTTCCGGCCGCAACGTAGGCAGATGCCGCATCGGCGAGAATGCGCGGTCGGTTGGGGAGGAGAGCAAAGCGCGGGTGCTCGATGATGGTCTTGTAGGCATCCACAGCTGACTTGGGCGAGCCATTTACCTTGAGGTAAATCTCGGCCACCCGTGCGTGGAGGTCGACGCGGTGGGGAGCCAACTGCACCGCTTTCTCGCCTGCTTTTCGGGCGTCTTCCCATTCGCCAAGAGCCGCGTGGGCATCCATGCGCACTTCGAGTGGGCCTACCTCTTTCGGGTGCATACGCTGGAGGGTGCTCGCGAGCTCGGCAGCGGCGCGGTAGCGCTCTTTTTCAAGCAAGACCCGCGCCAGGGGCAGCTCCACCCGCAGGTGCCCCGGCAGCCGGCTCTGTATCGCCTGCAAATCCGACAACATGCCTTGGGACTCTGCTGCGACGAGCGCACAGCCGAGGTCGGAGGTGGACGTAGGCAGCCCGGCCGTGCCCGGCGCGGCGGCGCACCGATTGGCGAGGTCGGCGGCGGCGCCCCGATTTCCATGGGCAAATGCGCTCATCGCCGCTGCGCGCAAGGGGCTGGTCGCATCGGGAGACAAGGCCAATGCGCGGTCAACTGCCAGCGAAAGCGACGCGCCCAGCTCGGGTTCGTCCACCAAGCTCAACGCGTATACCTCCGCCAACGCGGACCATGCCTCCACATCGTGCGGCGCAAGAACTACGGCTTGTTCGATATGCTCGCGGGCATCGGGCAAGGCCGCGCGCGCGCCGGACCAAATCCCCGCGAGGCCCCGCTGGAGGTGCAGATGGGCTGCACCGCCGGCCGCGGGCCACTTTTCCTTGAGCGCGGTCAGCACCTCTTCGCCGGGCAACGCACGCTTGCGGTCGACGGCTTCGGCCGCGGCATTGATGTCGACGGCTTGCACCACTTGGTCGGTGACGGCCTTTTCGGTGCGCGCGAAGATGTTCAGCAACTCTTCGACGTGCTCTTCAGGCACGATGAACATGTCCTGCTGCACGGCAAACACAGCAAAGCCGACACTTGCCGCCGCCGCGACCAATGCGCCCGCCAACTTTCCGACCCGCTGGAAGTCTTCGCTGCGCCGCTCCCGCTTTTGGGAGACGCGCGAGTCGACCAACTGCGCGGCGTCGGCGGCGCCCGGCAAGAAGAACGACTGGAGGTCCGGGTGTTCGACAATGGGCAGCCACACGCCACCTTGGCGTGCAGCAACATCCGCGGGCGACAGCGCACCGCGCATCAACTGGTCGACCAATGCTTCCCGCGACAACGGACCACGGCTCCCCCCATCGACGGTGCGAACTTGCCATCGACGGCGGTCGGCAGCCGTTTGGGGACCCGAAAGGGCGCAACGGCCGCACACAGCAGCAGGGCGCTTTTCGGCCCGCGGAAGCGGCGCACCGCAGGAAAAACAATATCGTCGGTTCATGTGCTCACGCGCGTTCGATGAACGAACCTCCACTGTACACCCTGCGAAGGCGCCGCGGGCGAACGCAACCGAGACACACGCATCTACGCCGCGCCGACCCTCGGCCCAGGATGGCTGGTGCCGCGCATTGTCACTCGTCGAGCGAGCGCCACGTCACCACATTGATGGTGTTTGGGCCGATGACATACCCCGCGACGAGCACGGGGCGCCCTTCGAACTTGTCCAATCCACCCAGGGATTCTTCTACCAAAAACAACGTAGCGCCGGTCTGGCGGTCCAAGATGCTCCAGCGCATTCCGGTGTGCTCCAGCACGCCAATATAGGGCGCTGACCCATCTCCGGCGTCGGTGACCACCCACTGCCGAACGACCACAGTGCGGCCTCGACGCGGTCCGTCTACCCACGCCCCACACCCCCCCAGGTGCGCAAATAGGTCGGCGGACTCGCCCGTCGCGAGGCGCACGGCGTGGCCTTGAGAGTCGATGAGCTGCACGCGGTTGCCATCGGACACGTCGATAAGACCGACATATCTTGCAGGTCCAACACACCCGCTGCACGTCACCATGAGGACGAAACGGCACAAGGTTTGGCGCATCCGTCACATCTCCTTGACAGGTCGGCCTATCTGTCGGAAGCCCCAGAAGCCCCCCGCGAGATCGGATTTTTTGCGCTACGCGTTGGCCCCAAGTACGATGAAGCCAAAGCACCCGTGCAGAATTCCGACACGAGACACGGAGGAGCCACCCCGCTCACGGGCGTAGCAGGCTAACCTTCTGCGGACGACCAGTGGTTGGGAACCGTCGGTCGACACCGACCACCCGCCCTGCCTCTCCTTATCGCCTGCTGGCTTTTCCATCGGACGCAGCCATGATGCACCTCCCCCGCGCCGTCGGCGCCTATGTTCTCGAGCAGCGCCTCGGCATCGGCGGCATCGCAGAGTCGTTCAAGGGAACAACGGCTGGGCCAAGCCGCGCGCCGGTTGTGATTCGTCGGCTTCTTCCGTTTATTTCGAGCGACGCCACGCGACGCGCCGCCATCGAACAGCGTGTGCGCGACTTGATTTCGATTCGCCACCCCTTCTTGGTGCCCGTCCTCGCGTGGATTGAGGAAGGGGACGAATACTTCGTCATCGAGGAGTTTGTCGAAGGCACAGACCTCGGCACGGTTCTTGCATCGAGCCGGCGCCACCATACGCCCATGACCGGGCGGGTGGCCCTCACTATCGCTACCCAGGTCTGCAACGCCCTCGAAGCGCTTCATGGCCGGCCAGGAGCCGCGTCTGGCGTACAGCAAGTGCTCCACCTCAGCCTGCGCCCCGACGCCATCCGCCTCACCCCCGACGGCCGGGTCGTGGTTGGCGGCTACGGCCTGACCGCCTCCCCTACCGCGCTCCCCCATGGAGGCGTGAGCGCCACCAACACCGCGCACCTGCGCTACTTGTCGCCGGAACAAACCCTGTCCGACGGCGAAGTCTCCCCCGCGTCCGATATCTTCTCCCTCGCTTCGATTATCTTCGAGTTGACCGCCGGGAGCCCCCTCTTCGAGACAGACTCGAACCTTCGTACCCTTCATGCGGTTCGACGGGCCAACGTCGGACAGGCCCTCGAAAAAGTACGGGCCGTGATGCCCGGCCTCGACCGGGTGCTGGTTCGCGCGCTGGCAGAGCAGCCGCGTCACCGCTACCATCGGGCGTTTGTGCTGCGGGAAGACCTCCGGGCCCTCATGGCCCAGGCGAGCCCGGAGTCGGCGAACGACGACATCCGCTCCCTTGTGCGTGCGAGCACGAGCGGAGCCTCGGTGGCAGGCCAGCACCGCCTGCTCGCGTCTGCGCCCGACCCCACGCTGGTCCCGCCGGATTCCGAGACGCTTCACAATGCCCACGCCCTCGATGCGGGACTGTTTGAGGACACATTTCAGAGTGGCGGCCCCCCGCCTCTGGTGACCGACGAGATGGGTGTGTTCGCCGCACCCGACCTCCGCGGCTTGGCGGTTCCCGAGCCGACGCAGCCCGATATTGCTGCCCCCCCCAATCTCGCCCAGCGCGCGCCGCCCCCGCCGGCCCATCTTCCCCTTCCACTGTCGGCGGGTCCACCACCCGAGCGCTTTCTCGTTGATGTGCCGCCGCCTCCCCCTTCGTTGGCGCCTCCTCCGGCTGTACCCGGTCGTCCGCCGGCGCCGCCTCCTTCCATGGCCGCCGAAGCCGACCTGCCCCTCTTCGAAGAGCTAACCGGGCCCCGCGATGTCCCCGCGCGGCAGGCGACGTGGGCGGTTTCGAAGCCGGTCACGAGCGACAGCACCGGCGCGTTTGGCGGAGCCCCCGCTGCGCCGCCCCAAAACCTCCGCCGCCCGCCCGCAGGTCCGCTGCCCCCGCTCGTGCCCCACCAAGACGCGTTTGGCGCGCCCGTTGTCGCCCAAGACACCGCGTTCTTGCCCGCGCCTCCGACCCTCGTGCCGCCGCCCCCCGACGACGACCTCGCGGACCTGCCCTTGCCGATGGGTCTGCCGCCCGTCCCAGCGCCTGCGGCCCCCGCGAGCCCCCAAGACACGGGCTTTTTTGCGGCACCGCTGCCCCCTGCGCCGCCGATGCCGCGCACGAGCCCCGTCGCGTCTCCCCCTCCGTTTGCACCCGCGCCAACGCCCCCACCGCCTGCGGCACCTCCGCCCGTCGCCGCCGCCACGCCGCCGCCCGTCGCCCTTCCGGCGGTACCTCCGCCCGTCGCCGCCGCCACGCCGCCGCCCGCAGCCCTTCCTGCGGCCCCACCGCCCGCTCCACCCGTTTCGGTCGCGACCGTGGCACCTCCCCCGTGGTCACCGCCCGAGGCCTCCCTACCGCCGCCTGTGGCCGCTCCTGTACCAGTGGTCGCGGCACCGAGCGCCTACGCATCGGAACAACTCGACGACGACATCGAGGCGCCCCCCAAGGCGAAGTCCGCTACGCCCACCATCGTCTTTGTCGGCGTCGCGATGGCCGCCGTTGCGCTCATTGCGTGTACGGGTGTGCTCGGCGTCGCGCTCACCTCCGACGTATTCGCGCCCTCCGCGCCCGTCGCCCAGGCAGAGGCTCCCACCGCAACCGCGGAGATCGAGGCAGTCCCCGAGACCACCGCTGCGGCCAAGCTCACCGATGACACCGGAGGCCCGGCGGTTGCCGCAGCGGAGCCAAGCCCCGTCCCGAGCGCAGAGCCGCCCGCGACCCCACGCCCCGCCGCGCCCAGTGTCGCCGCCGCACGCCCCGCCCCACGCGCGCCTGAACCGGCTCGCCGTGCTGCTTCCGACCCACCGCCGCGGGCGACCCGCGAGGCGCCTCCGCGTGTGGCGCCGGTGCCATTGCCACCCCCCGAGCCACCGCCTGCCCCCGCAGAGCCCCGCGATGGCGCCGTGGATTACGAGAACGCAGCGAGGGTTGCAGCCCGCGGCGGCCTCGACCCCGCCACGCGCCAAACGCTCGAATCCACGCCCATTGACGACCCCAACTTCACCCGTGCTTACACCTTGTTGGCGAGCGATGCCCTCGCGCGCAAAGACCCCCGGAGCGCGGAGCGATACCTCGAACAATTGATGGCCCTGACCGAAAACAGGTACAACCCCGTACTCCTCGGCAGCTTGTCGCGGCTGCAAGTCAACCGCCGGCAATACACCAAGGCCCTAGACAACGCGCACCGGGCCGAACAGCACTGGGCGCGGATTCCCTCGGGCATGATGTTCGAAAAGAAGGCCGAGATTTACGAGGTGCAGGCCGCCGCCACCCAAGGCTTGCTCTACGACTCTGACAATGAGCGAGAGCAGTTGCAGTTGGCGGAAGATGCAATCCAGCGTTGGGTTCGATACCGCGAACACGTCAGCACGGCGTCTCGCGACGACCTCATCGCCAACGCCGACACCCAACTCGAAAAGCTGCGGGCCATCCGCACTCGCTTGGAGTAATCCTATGACCCGAACCATTCTGCGTTGTGTCGTTGGACTTGCCCTCCTGGGCGGATGTGCGGGCCGGCATGCGATTACGGGCACTGTAATCGACCGAAACGGCGACCCCATGGACCGTGTCATCGTCGCCCTCGACCCTGGAAACGTCGAAATCCTCACCGACAACGAAGGGAAGTTTTCGATTGACTATGTGCGGGAAGACGACGGTGAGCGCGCCCGATTGCCCCGCCGGAGCGACTATACGCTCTCGTTCTTCCGCACTGGGTTTCAGGATGGTCGCACAGACCTCTACTTCAAGCGCGGCGTCCACGACTGTGGCACGATTCAGATGCTTGAAGACACCCTCACGGTCGCGCCCGCCGCGGCGCCACTGCACCCCGACCGCCTCCACGCCGACCCCTCCGCGTCCGGCGGCGCAACCTACGAGGGAGAATGACCCCCGTGCGCCCCCGTTTCCGGGTTCCTGCCGCAGCCCTTGGGGCTCTGCTCTGCCTCGGCTGCGACGAGGAGGCCCCGCTCGCGCCCGTCTCCGATGTGCCGCAGGGATGGCCGCGCCAGATGCAAGAGGCGCCCGACGACGTGCTGGCCCATCTCGCCGCGGACAATGACGGGTGGGCCGCCTTGTTCCAGGGAGACCTCGTCACGGCTTCCGCTGCGCGTTCACCGGATGTCGTCGCGCGGGCGCAAATCGAAACGGCGCTGCTGCGCGACACCCTGGTCGACTTGCAGACCTTGGCATGGTCCAAGTTGCTCGCGGAGTGGACCGCCCGCGGCGGATTGCCGAATGGCACGGCGCTGCACACGATGGCGGCCTTGTCTGCGCTCGACGCGGGACAAGACCCCGCCCCCTTCCTGGCGCTCGGTCCTCCGCCCTTAGATCCCCGCTGGGCCGCCATTCACAGCGCAATGGCCGTCGACCTGCCCGAAACCGACCGCCTCGCGTTTGTGGCCAGCCATGTCGCGCCACCGCTCGGGGAGTGCTTGCTCGCCCATGTTGCCGCGCGTAAGGAAACCACCGCTACGCCCAACGACGTTCCAGGCATCGAAGCCGCGTGCCCATCGCCCTACCTGTGGGAAAACAATGGCGCCCGCACCGCAGGCGACCCGTTGCTCGCCCGCACGCTGGCGCTTCGCAGTCCCCGGCCTCCGGCCCCCGCACACCCCTTGTCCGCCACCTTGTTCTCCGGTCGTTGGAGCGTCGACGACCCTCCCGATGCCACCGGCCCCACCGCGCAACGCCTGGGCTTCGCGCCGGCGAGCACGGCCGCCGACGCCTTGGCAGTCGTACAACACGCCAACCAAGTCCTCGACACCTGGGCCGCCCCCCAAACCGCGCCGGGCCACCGCTTGTCGAGCGAGCTATTGGCGCTCGAGGTCTACCGCGCGCAAGTGGTCGTAGACTGGGTGGCCTCGGGCGCGACCTCGCCCGAAGCGTCCCGTGAGGCCTTGCGCGCCGTCTACGACACCACCGCAGCGCGTACCCTGGGCCCCCGCAATCCCCCCCGCGCCGCAGCCCTCACGGCCCTTGCAGCAGTTGCTACGGGGCACGGTCGCGATGCGCTGCCGGCCTTGCGGTCGCTCGCACCGCTCTCTCCTTTGTTGCCTGAGTTGGCACCCCTCACCGAGCTGGTCAACGACCTCCACGTCGCTACCACCATCGGTCGCGGTGGCGACTCCAAAGAACCTTGACCCCGCCCATCGGGATATCCCATGCGCCGTTTCCACTTGACTCTTCCCGTCGTTCTGGGCGTTCTGGCCACCCCGGCCGCCGCCGCCCCGTTTCGTTACGTCGAAGACCGCGCGCCTGCGATTGTAGACCCTCTCTTCACCACCACGATGGGCGAAGCGCGCCTCAACGAGCTGGTGTTCGACAGCCTGTTCACCGATGCGCGCGACCTCTCGACCACCCCCTTGTTGGCGCGGTCGATTCGCGTGGCCCCGGACCATCTGTCCGCCGACATCGACCTTCGAACGGATGTCGCGTGGCAGGACGGAAAAGCGTTCGGGCCCGCCGATGTCGTGTTTACGATTCAGGCGATGAAAGACCCCGGTTCGATGTCTCCAGAAGGTGCGCGGGTTGCCTGGATCAAGAGCGCCGACGTGACGGGCCCCGCGACGGTGCGCCTCACGTTCGATACGCCGCAGCCCAGTCCCGCCGACCGCCTTCACTTCAAGATTCTGCCGGCCCACCTGTTCTCTGGCACGGCCATTCGTCGCGACGACCCCTTCCACACCCGCCCTGTGGGCACCGGGCCGTTTCGCATCGACCGCTTTGAGACGGACCACAGCATCAAGCTTTCCGCCGCATCGGGCGGCGCACGTCGGGCCACGAGCATCACCGAGGTCGTGATGCGGGAGGTCAGCGACAAGTCGTACCAGGCCAAGCTGATTTTGTACGAGAGCGTCGAGGCGCTCGTGCGGGTGCTCCCGCGCGACCTCGCGATTTTGCAAGCCGACCGAAACGTCGAGCTATACCCCTACCAGACCAACTCCTGGTGGTACCTCGGCTTCAACCTCACCGCGGGCCCCTGGAACGAAGCGCCCGTACGAGAGGCGGTGTCGTTGTTGGTCGACGCGCGGTCGTTGCTGGCGCCCGTTGGCACCGGGGAGCCCGTCAGCGGCCCATACGTTCCTTCAAGTCCTTTCTACAACCACGATGTACCCGTCAAGAGCCGTGATGCCGCCCGCGCAGCGCAGCTTTTGGAGTCGGCCGGGTACAGCCGGGTCGATGGCGTTTGGACCCGCAAAGGGCAGCCGCTTACGATAAAGCTATTGGTTCCCCGCGGACTTGAGTCCGCCCAAGAAGTCGCCATCAACCTGCAAAGCATGCTGCAAGGAGCAGGACTCAAGGTCGACAACCCCAGGTTTGTTGACGAGGCGGAATGGAAGCTTCGGGTGTGGCGGGAGCGCGACTACGAGGTCGTGCTGTCCCAGTGGAGCTTCGACCGCACCGAAGACATCCGTCAGCAGTTTCACTCTGAAGGCACGCGCAATTTTGGCGCCTACAAAAACGCGGAAGTGGACCGTCTCTTGAACGTCGCCCGCGACACCCTTGACCCCCAAGAAAAAAAGACCGCGTTGCGGGAAGTGCATCGCGTCATCGCAAACGACGTGCCGATGGTATTCTTGTGGACGTTGGACAGTTATAGCGCAGTGCGCACCAATATCCGAAAGGTCGCCATTCACCCGTTCTATTTCTTTACCTGGATAACGGACTGGGTCGCAGGCAAAGGATGAACGGGATGGTGCGCGCAATGCTCACCCGCTCCGCCACCACGGTATTGGGCCTGGTGGTCGCGGTGACGAGCTTGCTGGTTCTGCTGCGTGCGGCGCCAGGCGACGCGGTGGACTTGTTGACCACCGACAGCCAGCTGCGCGCGCAGCTCACGGCGGCCTACCAGCTCGATGTTTCGCTGCCGACGGCACTTTTGCGCACGCTCACGGGCCAATGGGGGACGAGCGTGACCGTGCGGCCCGGCGCCGACGTGCGCATCCTCGTGGCCGATGGCCTTTGGCAATCGGGCGTTGTGCTCGTCGGGACCTGGCTGGCCACCGCCGTCGCGGGGACGATTTTGGCAGGACGCCACGCCTCCGGCCCCGCGCGATGGCCGTCGATTTTGGTGATTCCGGTATTTTTGCTCGGATGGCTGCTCATTGTCGGCATCAACGAGACGGTCGTGTTTTTCTGGCGTGGCGGCATGGTTGACAGGCCGAGCTGGTTTTCGCTCCCCGACACCGCTTCGCCGTTTCGCACCGTGCTCAGCATCGCCGTGCTCACCCTTGGTTCCGGCAATTTGCGCGCGTTCACCGACGCACTCGCGGGACGCTTTCGAGAACACCGCGGGTCCGCCGCCGTAGAGGCGCTCGAAGCGCGCGGCCAACCGGCGGGCCTCCTCGTGATGTGGCTCGTCCTCCCCGACCTCGCCGTGCTCCTCGCGGAACGGGCGGTGTTGGTGTTTGGCAGCCTCGTGGTTTTGGAGCGGGTGTTTGGTATGCCCGGCTTTGGCGCGCTGTTCTGGGAAGCATGTGTGCAGCGCGACCAGCCAGTTGTGCTCGCGTGCGGCGTCACCGCCGCGGCCTTCGTCGCGCTCGTGCGGTGGCTCGCCGACATCGTGCGGGTGTGGGCAGACCCGCGCCTGCGCCTCGCCGTGTCGCCATGAGCCGGTGGAGCGTGCTGGTGCTGGCGGGAGTCGTGTTGGCCCGCGGCGTGAGCGCCATATCCGGCTACGATGTCGTCGCGGACGTAGACCCGGACCATATCGCAGAGGCGCCGTCGGCCCAGCATTGGCTTGGCACAGATGCCCTCGGCCGCGATGTGTTGTGGCGTTTGGTGCGCGCGACCGATGCATTTGTCGTGCCTGGTCTCGCCGCTGCCTTGCTTGCGGTGCTTGGCGGCACCCTCCTCGGCGCGGTGGCCGGTTGGACCGGCGCCACGACAGAACGGGTGACCCTCGCGCTGGCGGGCCTGCCGGGCGCGGTGCCCCGCTTTGTGCTGGTCCTTCTCCTGGCGACGATTTTTCAACCCACGCCGACGGTGCTGGCAATCGGCTGCGGGCTCGCGTTCTTGCCCGCATGTGCCGCAGAAGTGGGGTCGCGGGTGGCGCGCTTGCGGCGGCAAGACGGCGTGGCCGCCAGCTTGGTCCACGGAAACTCTACGCTGCGGGTGCTCGCGGTTCACCTCTTGTGGGCCCAATGTCGCCCCGTCTACCCGCGCTTGGGTCTCGAAGCCTGGTCCTTCTATTTGGTCGTCGAGACGACCCTTTCGTATTTGGGCGACCTGGGCGTACAAGAGCCGAACCCAAGCTGGGGCAATATGGTTCAAGGGTGCCTCGTGGACAGCCGCTTGGCTTGGCCGGCCCGCGTCGCCGCGGCCTGCTGCATCGCAGCAACGCTCTCCGCCGCACAGCACTTGGGCCGTCACTGGGGACAGCGGGAGGAGGCATGGTAGAGCGCCTCGACTACCTCCGCATCACCGGCTTGTCGCTGGGAACTGCCGACCGTGAGCTTTTGTCGAATGTTGACATTGAAGTTCGGGCGGGAACAATGGTCGCCTTGGTGGGAGCATCGGGCGCAGGAAAATCTCTGACCGCACGGGCAATCCTGGGACAAGTGCCGCCGGGAATCACCCGGATTTCGGGACATGCTGCACTGCAACACAAGGGGCAAGCCTACGCATGGCCCATCGGCCCCGCTGCCGCCGTCCTGCAGCACGTTCGCGGGCGCGCCGCAGTCTGGATACCCCAGGATGCCCACGCGGCCCTCGCGCCCGTGTATACGGTCGAGCGGCAGCTCCGCGACGCCTTGCGCCACGCGCGCAGGTCCACGGAAACAGGCGCTATTTTGGACCTCCTCGAACGCGTTGGCCTCGGGAACCCATCGATGGTCGCCCGCGCGTACCCCCACCAGCTCTCCGGGGGCATGGCCCGCCGCGTACAAGTGGCGCTCGGACTCGCGACCGGCGCGTCGTTTTTGTTGGCCGATGAACCCACCACCGGCCTCGACCGCCCGGTGCAAGCGCGCCTGATGGAGACCTTTCGTGCGCTGGTCGATGCGGGAGCAGGAGTCCTGCTCATCGGTCACGACCTGCCGCTTCTCGACCGGTTTGCCGACGAGATGGTTGTCTTGGCAGACGGCCAGGTGGTGGCCAACGGCCCGGTGGCGGCCTTGCGCGACCACCCTGCGGTCGCCCGCCTGCGCGGGGACGCAGCATGACCCCATGGCTCGACATTGACGACGTCACCGTGCAGTTTTCCCGCGGCTGGCGTGCCCCCCGCGCGACCGCCGTAGACCGCGTCAGCCTCCAAGTGTTTCCCGGCGAAGTGGTGGGCTTGGTGGGCGAAAGTGGCTGTGGCAAGTCCACTTTGGCGCGCGCGTGTGTGGGTCTGGTGCGTCCACAGTCGGGGTCGATTCGCGTTTGTGGGCGACCGGTCGCAGGCCGCGCAGGGAGCAAGCATGGACCGTCCCCCCAAAGCCTCCAGCTCCTCTTTCAGAACGTCGATGCTCACTTGATTCCGCAATGGACTCCCCGACAGTTGCTCGGGGAGACCACACGCCGATTCGGCCACACCACCGAATCCGGCGTCGCTTGGCTTCACCGCGTCGGCCTTCAGCACCGCTTGGACGTGCCCGCGGGGCGCCTCTCGGGCGGCGAGCGACGCCGCCTCGGGATCGCGCGGGTGCTGGCGTCCGGCGCGCCGTTTGTCGTCGCGGATGAGCCGTGCGCCGGCATCGACGGCGGACAGCGACAATCGTTGGTGGCGGCCCTGGTCGAGAGCCGTCCCCCCTCGGGCGGTTTGTTGCTCATTTCCCACGACATCGAACTCATGCAAAAAACGTGCCATCGAATGGTCGTAATGGTCGGCGGACGGCTGGTCGAGCGCACCACCACCGCGCGGTTGGGCAAGGCCGCGCACCACCCCTACACCGATGCGCTGCTTCGCGCGTCGGGGCTACGGGCCGGATGGGTCCCCCGTCTCCAAGCCGATGCGACATCGGCTGGCTGCCCCCTCTCGACCACCTGCGCCCACGCGTCCGCTGCTTGCCATACGCTGCCCGCAGCACCCGCGTTACCCGAAAACACCCTATCTTGTTGCCATCCCGTCGATGCACCGCCCGAAGCCGGTGTACCCATCGCAGGGACAGGTGCTTCTGTCTCCCAATTCACCGGCATTTCGTCGCCTATGGAATCCAAATGTTGACGATGCTGCTTGTTTTGCTTCGCTCGACCGCCGCATGGAGTGCGGAACCAGCGAGCACACCTTGTGGTTGGGCCGAAGAAGCGCTTCTGCCCGAGCGCGACCTCGACACCCACCTTCGCCAAGCCCGATTGTTTGAAAAGAAAGGCTGGCTCGAAGACGCCGCGCGGGAGGCGGCCATGGCCCGTGCCACGACCGAAGGCGCGCACACCCCCGAGGCCTGGGCGACGTCCGCGCGGATTGCACGGTCGCTCCAACGGATTCCCGAGGCGCGGTGCTTCGCGCAGGCCACCCTCGACCTGCAACGCAGCGGCACAGACACCGAAGAGGCGCGCGCGTTGCTGCAAGAGCTCGACCGCAGCTTTGGCTACCTCGTGATTGTGACCGCGGGGGACTCCACCACCGTCAACCTTTCCGTCACGCCGCCCAAGCTGTTTGCGTCTGCGGAGCTAAAGACGTACACCGAGACCGTTTTGGCCGCCAACCGCGACCGGCAGCCACTTCCTGTGCGCTTGGCGCTGCCGGGCGGGGCGTATGTCGTCAACGGCCAGTCGGTCACCGTTGTGCCCGGTCGTGAACAAGAGGTCATCTTGCGACCGAGCGAGACCCGCCCCGCCTGGGCCTCCCCCACCGCGCGCCTGAGTATGGGCACCGCGTGGAACTCCGCAGGCTTCGCACGCACCCCCGACCTCGCCGGTGTGCTCCGCCTCACGACCACTTGGCCGGTCGTGCAGGGCATCGACCTCTCCTTGCGCGCGGGGTTGGCCGTGGAGGGGACGGCACCGCGCGCGTGGGCCCCCGAGCGCCCAACGCCCGCGGGCGGTGCGGCAGGCGCGGTGGTAGAGGCGCTCTACAAGACCTCGGTCGGGCTTGATGTGCGCGTGGCGGGCTCTGCGGGCGTTCGGGCCGTTCCGGGGCTCTTGCTCGATTGCTTGCCCGGCGACCCCCAATGCTCTTGGTCGGCGCTGGACGAAGACGCTGTCGACACCATCGCCGTGATGGGTCGCGGCAGATCCTTCCAAGCCCTCGCCGCGCTCGATTATCGAAACTTTGGGAGCGTGCGCTGGCTTGGCCTCGGCGTCGAAGGCGGGTTTACGACCACCCAAGGCACGTATTCGGGTGCCACAACGACGGGGTCGCGCCCCTTCGCCCCGATGGACCCTTCTTGGCGTTCTGCGGGCTATATGGCGACACTTGTGATGTCGTTGTACCGATAAACGGGAGTGCCGATGTTTCCGCTTTTCCCATCCGCATTGCTCCTGACCCTCGGTGCCGGCACCGAGTGGCAATCTCCCCGCGTCGTGGGCGGAAACTGCCAAGCCCCCGCATTTTCTGCGCGCGCAGACTGGGCGTCATATGAGTTGAACCACCACGAAACCCGGCGCATCGAGACGTGGGTGGTCAACCGCGCGAGCGGCGCCACCGACTTGCTTTCGCCGCCCAGCGCCGGCCCCGGCGCCCCCGCCGCATTCGGCGGACGCGCAGCGACTGTGGTTCACGACCTCGTCTGGGCGCCCGCTTCCGCACTTACGTTCGCCAACCAGTACGTCTACAGCGCGTCCGACGGCGCGGGTGAGTTTGAGCTGTACTCCTACCAAGGAACCACACCCGCACCCGGCCCCGGCCACGACGGCGACCCTTCGTGGAACCCAACCGACGAGAGCAAATTGGTGTTCACGAGCGCACGCAGCGGCGAAGGAGACCTGTACCTGCTCGATTTCGCACGCCCCGGCGAGCCCACCCGCCTCACGCAGATGTCGAACTCGTCCGAAGTCGACGCCGCGTGGTCGCCCGACGGCCGCAGCGTCGCGTTTGTTGCCCACTCCAACGCGGGAGACAACATTTGGCTCCTCGACGACGTCGCACGCGGAGGACAGCCGCGCCGCTTGACCCAAGACGTCGCGACGCAAGTGCGTCCCACCTGGGCGCCCACCGCACCCCTGCGCCTCGCATTCTACGGGGTTTCAAGTAGCAATGCCGCGAACATCGACCGCGTCGACTTATGGGTCGCGACGCCCAGCGGTGCCTTGCGCAAGCTCGTAGAGGGCGTGGTTCCCGACAGTCACGGTCCCGCCTGGACCCCCGACGGCGAGAGCCTCATCGTCGTCCTCGACGACGACGCTCGGTTTGACCCTGTGGTGCGTGTCGACGCGAAGTCAGGTGCAAACCAGACGCTCGACACCCAAACCGTCGGAAACCGCGATTTGGCCGTTGGAACCGACAGCACAGGCGCCCTCGTGCTGGCCGTTTGCGCCCAAGGAACACGAACCGCGCCGCAAAAAGACTTTCTCCGCCTTTACCTGCGGCCGATTAGCCTTTGAGGCAATGGCCATTGGCAACCACGAGCGTTTGGGCGACAACCTCGGGGTCCACACATCGGGCGCTCCGTGAGGGAGGCCTGCCTCGCCGCAGAACGCCACAGCATCCGTGTTTGCCCCTATCTCCACCCCGTACATTGGGCCCCTCGTGACCGCGACGGACATCGAGCAATACGAACAAGCCATTGATGCGGTCGACAGACGCTTCAGGCGCGCTTTTCAAGGCCTGCTGACCGTATTGGGCGCCATCGCGCTTGGCGTATCGGCCCTGTTTTCGTTTGTGGCTGCACCCACCGGGGGCACGCTCCGCTCGCTGGTGCTGGGCATCGCGGTCCTGAGCCTAGCCGCCTACGAGCGAAAAACGCACCGCATGGATGTCGCCGGCATTGGCGTTACGGTTGCGGCTGCTATCATCGCGTTGTGGTCGGTCGGCGAACGCGGGCTCTTTACCTCCACGCTGCCGTTGCTGGTGCTCATGGCGCCGATGGTCACCTACACAAGCGGTGTGCGGGTCGGAAAAATATTCGTTTGGATTGCACAGGGCATTTTGGTATTAGCAGCCGCCGCGTCCCCCCACAACGAGCCCAGCTACGAGCTTTCGGTCTTTATTGTCACGGCCTCGTCTATCTTGGCAACCGGCAACATCACCCTCGCGTTCCGCACCCGCACCGAAGCACAGGCCAAGCACCAAAGTGCGATGAATGCCGAATTGCGGAACAAAGAGCTCGCGGCAAATGCCGCCAACACCGCCAAGACAACCTTCTTGGCGACCATGAGCCATGAAATCCGCACGCCCCTCAACGCGGTCATCGGCTTGGCCGAGATGCTGGGCGAGCGGCCCCTCGATCCCGCCGACAAAGCGCTGGCTCTCCAGATTCGGCGCTCGGGCGCGCTTCTCCTCGACCTGCTGAACGGCGTGCTCGACCTCAGCCACATCGAGTCGGGCACGCTGTCGGTCCACCCGGTCCCCGTCGCGATTCGGGAGTTGTGCGAAGGCGTCATCGAGGCGCTGTCGCGAAATGCAGAGAGCAAGGGCATTGAGCTTCGTTTCGAGTTTGGCGAGACCGCGCCATTGTGGGTAGAGACCGACCCCACCCGCGTACGGCAGGTGCTGGTCAATCTGATTGGAAACGCGCTCAAGTTCACCCAAAAAGGCCATGTAACGCTGAAAGTTACGGCCATGGAGACCGAACCCGGCGTGTCGAGCGTCACGTTTTCGGTCATCGACACCGGAATCGGCATCGCCCACGAGGCGCGGGAGCGCATCTTCGACCCCTTCGCCCAAGCAGACGAAGGGCGCGACAGGGCATTTGGCGGGAGCGGACTCGGCCTGTCTATCGCCTCGCGCATCGCGACCCGGCTGGGGGGGCGCCTGCAGCTCGTGAACACGGCAATTGGCGTCGGTAGCGAGTTTGCAATGGTCGTGGACCTGCCCCACGCCTCCGCACCCGCCACCCACGACGATGCGTGCCAAACCTGCGTCAAAGGCATTCGCGTGTTGGTCGCCGAAGACGACCGCATCAACCAGATGGTCGTCGAGGCGCAGCTCCGCGCGCTCGGGTGCGAGGTTCACTTGGTCTCCAATGGCGAGGAGGCCGTCGAGGCCGCGTTTGGAGGCTACGACTTCGTGCTCATGGACCAACAGATGCCCCGCGTAGACGGCGTAGAAGCCACGCGTCGCCTCCGCGCGAGTGGGTTTCATCTTCCGATTGTCGCGCTCACCGCCAATGCCTTCGAAGACGACCGACAAGTATGTCTCGAAGCCGGAATGAACGACTTTCTGACCAAGCCCGTCTCTCGCGCGGACCTGGTGCGCATCCTCCGCCAGTACGTACAGCCCGACTGCCGGGCGCAAGGGTGCGAACCCTCCGCAACCGTCCCAGCGAATACGGAAACATAGTCAGCGCGCGGTTTCCCCACGCGCCGCGGGCGAAATGAATGGCGATTCAGGCCGGAGACCAGCCGCGCACCACCGCCATCACCTCTTCGTTCTCCAATACGCGGTTGGTGGCCTTCGCGACATCCCGAATGGCCGCGACCAAACCGCGGTCTGTGGGCAGCTTCCGCGACTCGAGCCAGTAGACGATGTTGGAATCGCCCGCCATGTGGCCGATTTCGATTTCTTGGGCGCGGCCAAACCAGCGGGCGGGCACGCCCGAGTAGACGCTGTCCGCCAGCCAGTCGTGGCCCTTGCGGATGGCCTTGATGACCGCTGCGGCGTGAACCCCGGTGCCCGTGCGGAAGGCGTCTTTGCCAAACACCGGGTAGCTCACCGGGACAGGAACGGCGCAACTTTCACTCACAAGGTCAACCAACTCACCCAATCGACCGAGGTCTTGGTCGATAATACCAAACAGGCGAAGATTGACCAAGAGGAGGTCGAGGGGGGTGTTGCCCACGCGCTCGCCGACCCCCAGGACGGTGCCGTGGACGCGGTCGACCCCTGCTTCGATGGCCGCCAACGCGTTGACGAGGCCAAAGCCGCGGTCGTCGTGGCCGTGCCAGTCGATTTCTGTGGACGTGCCAAGGCCGCGGATGATGTCGCGCGTGAAGTGGACGAGGTTTGCGACGCCGGTAGGAGAGGAGTGGCCGACGGTATCGCAGACCGTGAGGGCGTCGGCGCCTTCTTCAATCGCCGCTTCAAACAAGCGACGCAAGGTGGTCGGCTGGCTGCGCGTGGTGTCTTCGGTCACGAAATTACAGCGCAAGCCCGCGGCCTTGACCATACGGACGGTCGTGCGGGTGCGCTCTTCGAGCAGGTTTTCGTCCCACCCTTCCGCATAGAGCCGAATCGGAGACGCGCCCAAAAACGCCATGACTTCGATGGGCATGCCCGTCTTTTGGCTGATGTCGATAATCGGCGCGATGTCGGCGGGGTGGGTGCGGGCCGCAGCGGTCGGCAGAATCGGAAGCTTCTCGTCGCGGATAAGCTCGGTGAGCACGGTGACATCGGCGACGGCCCGTGGACCGGCACCGGGGAGCCCCACGTCCACCGTCCCCACGCCCGACGCCGCCAAAAGACGCACGACCTGCATCTTTGCTTCGATGCTGGGGTCGGTCACCGAGGGGCACTGGAGGCCATCCCGCAGCGTTTCGTCGTGAATGCCCACGGCCCGCAACCGCGGCAGGGGTGCCGCGCCCCGGACGTTCCAGTCGTAGATCACGTCTGCTTCGGTCATCTCACGCTCTACGTTCTCGGTCTCGGGTGCGTTGGGGGGGCACGACATTAGGACTCCAGGCAAAACGACGATGGATGGTCGAACACAGACAGGCGAAGCGTCTAACCGAAGCCGCGCCCCTTGCCCGCCCTGACATGCTCCTCACAGACGACACGGAACCGCAGGATGTACGAAGGGTCGAGTCCCGGAACCGCGGAGGTCCCTTGAATCCCAACACCACGCCCGAACGAATTCGCAAGCTGCTCAACCTCGCGCGCGACCAAGCGGGCACCCCCGAAGGCGAGACGGCGGCCCGATTGGCCCGTCGCGCGATGCGGGAATCCGCCTGGGACCGGGCGCGCCGGGGCGTCTCTCGCGCCAAGTTACCCCTGCACGAGCGGGTCCTCGACCTGGAGCACCGCTGGCCGTGGCGGCGACGGCTCGTAGCGGCGGTCGCCCGGCATTGTGCGTGCGTCGCGGCATGGCCCCCATCGGGCTCCCAAGTGCTGCTCTTCGGCACCGTCTCCAACCTCGACATCGCCGCGTACCTCGCCCACGTCTTGCTCCGGGAGCTGGATGGCGCCCGCGCCGCGTGGCTCGCCGCGCAGCCCGACTACGACCCCGACGGGCCGTCCGGCCCAGAATTGTCCCAGCGCACCACCGGTTTTTGCAACTCCGCCGTCGCGGCCGTCGAAGCAAAGCTCCGCGCGATGCGCCACGAGGAGCTGTCTATCGACCCGGAAGGTCACGCGATGGTGCTGTCCGAAGGAGACGACGTACAGCGCTGGCTCGAAGAGCGCGGGATCTCCCTCAAGCCTTCGTCGCCCAACCCCCATCGTTTTGTCGCCGAAGGCTGGACGGCGGGACACGGAATCGCCCTGCACGACGCAATGCAGCAAACCGGCGCAAACACAGGACGGCTCGCGCGCCAAAAATGAGGGGGAACGCGGAGGATCGTCTACACATCCGACCTTGACATGCCAACGCAAACACTCGAAATTACATGAACCAAGGTGGACGGTCGTCGCCGCCGCCAACCGTGTCCAGAGAGGTCCTGATGTTTCGCCCCACCCTCGTCGCCATTTTTGTTCCCGCCCTGCTCACTGGCTGCGGCAGCGACGAGAAAGGCGACTCTGTCGTCTTTACCGAGACGCCGTCGACCATCGGCGGTGTGCTCGACACCCTGCCGGCCTGTGAGCTGATTGCTGCCGATGGCCGCCTCAACGTGATTTCTGGATGCGCCGACGACGTCTGCGTCGGTCGCACCCACGACGAAATCGCCGAGTTGATGGGAGGAGCCGGCGCCTGCGAGCCGAGCGCCGATGGCGCGCCGTCCGTCGTATGCACCTGGGAGGGCGTGATTGAGGTCACCTTCTCCGACCTCGATGAAGACATGGAAGCCGACAAAGGCGACCTCGCACAAGCCGTCAGCGTGCATGGCATCTACGATGGCGGCACCACCGATGGCCTCGGCATTGGCGCGTCCTCGTCGTGCTTTTTGCAGCTTTACGGCGACCCCGACCTCGCGACGTGGCAGTTGGTCTATGACCACTACGTCTTGGTCGAGGCCACCTGGACCGGCTGGGGCCTCACCCTCATCGACGACGATGGCCCTCCCGGAGAAGTCGACCCTGACGGCATTGTCGACCGCATCATCGTGAGCGGCGCCCTCTGAGGCTCCCCTCCCCCACAAAAAAACGCCCCCAAAACCGGGGGCGTTTGTGTTTCGAAGCGAAGGGCGACGGGAGCAAGCGCCGCCGCCCACCGCAAATCAGAACGCTTCGACGACCACTGCGATGCCTTGGCCACCGCCGATACACGCCGAGCCGACGCCGTACTTGAGGCCGCGCCGCTTCAACTCGTAGAGCAAGTGCATGGTGATGCGCGTGCCGGATGCCGCGAGGGGGTGACCCACGGCCACGCCGCCCGAGTCGACGTTGGTGATGTCGCGGTTGAGGCCAAGCTCCCGCTCACACGCGAGGTATTGGCTGCTGAATGCCTCGTTGATTTCCACGAGGTCCATCTGGCCGAGGCTCATGCCGGCGCGGGCCAACGCGGACTGGATTGCGGCGACAGGGCCAATGCCCATGTACTTCGGCTCGACGCCCATGCTCGCGCTGGCGACCAAGCGGCCAATGGGGGCCAAGCCGCGCTTTTCGGCGTAGGCCGCGGTGGTCATGACCATCGCAGCGGCGCCGTCGTTGATGCCCGAAGCGTTGGCTGCGGTGACGGTGCCGTCCTTCTTGAAGACGGGCTTGAGCGCGGCCATCGCTTCCCGGCTGAAGCGGGCGCGGAAGCGCTCGGGCGCCAAGGGGCTGAGCTGGGGGTGCTCGTCGACGGTCACGACGGTGTCGCCCTTCTTGGAGGGAATCACGACCGGCGTGATTTCCGCGTCGTAGCGACCCGCAGCAAGGGCAGCGGCGTAGGCGGTCTGGCTGCGGTAGCCGTAGTCGTCGGCGTCTTCGCGGGTGATGCCGTACTTCTCCGCCAAGTTTTCGGCGGTGATGGCCATCTGGCAGCCCGCTTGGGTGTCAAACAGCACTTCTTGCAAGTAGTCGGCCATGGGCGCGCCGCCCAAGCGGAAGCCCTTGCGGGCACCCCGGATGACGTGGGGGGCTTGGGTCATGTTCTCGGTGCCACCGGCCAAGACGACGGTCGCTTCGCCAAGACGCAGCAGCTGGGACGCCTGGGCCAAGCTCTCAAAGCCCGAGCCGCACAAGCGGTTGACGGTGACAGCGGGGACGGGAATCGGCACGCCGGACTTCAAGCCGATGTGCCGCGCGCCGTAAATGGCGTCCGGGCTGGTCTGCATGACGTTGCCAAAGATGACGTGGTCGATGTCTTCGGCAGACACACCCGCTTGGGCAATCGCGGCCTTGCTGGCGATGACGCCGAGGTCGAGGGCGGAGATGTCGGTGAACACACCGTTGAAGGCACCGAAGGGGGTGCGCTTGCCAGAAAGAAAGACGACGTCGGACATGAGGAGCTCCACGAAAGTTGGAGAGTCGATGCAGACCCACAAATCGGAGAATGAATGACGGTTCAGTTGCCCAAGCGGGCCAACAGCTCGTCGGTAACCTGGGATGTAGACAAGTGGCCGCCCAGCTCGGGGGTCGTAAGGTCCGCCAGCAACAATTCCCGCACGGCTTGCTGAATCCGCGCTTCGAGACCCGCGCGACCGAGGTGCGTGAGCATCATACCCACCGTCAGGAACGTGGCCATCGGGTTTGCGATACCTTTGCCGGCAATATCGGGGGCGCTGCCGTGCACCGGCTCAAACAAGCCGAGGCGACCGGGGTGGATGTTGGCGCTCGACGCGAGGCCGATGCCACCCTGGAGAATCGCGCCGAGGTCGGTGATGATATCGCCGAACAAGTTGCCGGTGACGATGACATCAAAGCGCTCGGGGACCCGCACCAGCTCCATGGCCAGCACGTCGATGTAGAGGTGGCTGGTCTCGATTTCCGGGTACTCGGCGGCCACTTCTTTGAACGTCCGCTGCCAAAGCTGGCCGACATTGCGCATGGCGTTTGACTTGTCGGACATACACACCCGACGCCGGCCATGGGCCCGCGCGTACTCGAACGCGGCGCGAATGATGCGCTCTACGCCCTTTCGGGTGACAATGCAGACCTCTTGCGCGACCTCGTCGGGTGTCCCTTTTTTGAGGACGCCGCCGACATCGGTATACAAGCCTTCGGTGTTTTCACGGAACACGACGATGTCGACGTCTTCGGGGCCTTTGCCCTTGAGCGGACAGCGCCGTGCGTCCAACAGCTTGATGGGGCGCAAGTTGACGTAAAGGTCGTAGCGAAAACGGCTGCCGAGGAGGATGTCCTTGGCGTGAACGTTCGACGGGACACGGGGGTCGCCGAGCGCGCCCAAGAAGATAGCGTCAAACTCGTCGCGCCAACGCGCGAAGACGTCGTCGGGGAGGGTTGTTCCGTCGCGGAGGTACCGCTCTGCGCCGAGGTCGAAGGTTTCGAGCTCCAAGTCGGGCGCGAGGTGACGCAACAACCGCACGCCTTCTGCGATGACCTCGACACCGATGCCGTCTCCGGGAACCACTGCGACTTTTTGCACCTTCGTTTCGACCGACACGCGACCTCCATCCAATAGGCCCACGCAAAACGCAGCGGGCGACCCGATTTGCCGTTGGTCCGCCGCGAACAGGCGAAGCCAACGGCGACAAGCCTTCGAGTCCTTCGCTATTCGAGCATCCCGTGCAGGTCAACTGGCGAGTCTTTCGCGCCGCTCCCGGCGGGGGGTAGAGTGGGTCGTCTCCGGCCAGACGCGTGTATATTCCCACAAAAAATACAATACGCAAGTGAGCCAGAAAACAACCAAAGCAACGTCAACACGCCAATTTGTCACAACCGAAGCGTGTGGATTTCCTTGCAAGGACAAGAGCCAAGTTTGCCGTCCCCTCACCCACCCAAGCGAACGTTCTCCCGCACCCACTGGAGATACGGCGCGGACACAAACGACGCCGGCGTCGCCACTACTTCGGGGCATTCGTACGGATGCAAGGCGACAATCGCATCGCGGAGCTGGGGCACCGCCTCGGGCAAGGTCTTGAAGACCACCATCACCTCGGAATCATCGCAGAGCGCGCCTTGCCATTGGTAAATGCTGCGGACGCCCGGCACGATGTTGCCGCACGCAGCCAAGCCTTGGGCGACGACGGCGCGGGCGATGTTGGCGGCCACTTCGTCGGAGGGCGCGGTGGTGACCACGAGCACAAGTGGGGGGGCTTCGGATTCCATCTTGTCTGTCCTGCTGGCCCAAAAA
The DNA here is from genome assembly GCA_964502005.1 of uncultured Enterobacterales bacterium. GTDB lineage: Bacteria > Myxococcota_A > UBA796 > UBA796 > UBA2385 > CAJWOS01. The sequence continues at coordinate 5,746 of CAZCUX010000026.1, read as the reverse complement.
AGGGACGAACCAAGGTCTAACCCAAACGGCGCGCTATCCAGACTGCCGCACGCCGATTCCTCGGGGCGCCGTCCGCCAAGAGATCACGCGAAGATACCAAAGGCGCAAACGAACGACGCCGCACGGGCCCACAAACGCGCCCCCGCTCCGCCAGGATGATAGTCTTATAGACGGCCTGCATGATACGGGTCCGATTGTGCTTCGCCCGCGCCCCGCAGCCGGAGACTGGCCCTGTGGACTGTTGGATTTTGATTCCTGCCCGCAACGAAGCGGCCCGAATCGGTGGCATCGTGCGTGCAATCCGCGAGACGATGGGCCCCCACCCGTGCTTGGTGGTCGATGGCCATTCCACGGACGACACCGTACGCATCGCCGAAGCCTCCGGTGCCGACGTGATTCCGCAACAGGGCCAAGGATACGCCGCGGCCTTGCGCACCGGATACGCCGCAGCACTCGCACGAAACGCACAAATGGTGGTGCAGCTCGACGCCGACGGCCAGCACCCTGTCTCCGGCGCGCGGGCCGTCGCCGATGCCCTGCAGGGCGTCGACTGGGCGATTGGCAGCCGCGACGGCACCGGCAGCCCCGGCACGTGGGGACGTCGAATCGGCGCGTGGACGCTTCGCAGTGCCTTGTACTGGAACACCGGCAATCGATTTCGTGACCCGACCAGCGGGCTTCAGGCCCTCGGGCCCCGCGCGCTGCGGCTCTTCGTCGAACAGCTCCCCGACATCGCGCCCGACACCGGCGCCCGCGTATTGGCAGCACGCGCCGGCCTCCGCACCCGCGAAGTCGCCGTGTGGATGCCCGAACGCAGCGAAGGCGCCAGTATGCACGATGGCTGGACCGGCGTGCGAAACGGGTGGCGCAGCTTGCGGTGGAGCCTCGGCGGGGAATCGGCCTAATGGGGCTCGGAATCGCCATTATGGGCGGCGGCGCCGGCACCCGCCTCCAGACGTTTACCGGCGGCGCACCCAAAGCGCTCGCGCGGTTCGCGGGCGGGACCCTGCTCTCGCACCAAATCGCGCGATGCGCCCCACTGCGCGCCGACGTGCATGTCGTATTGGTGTCTGAAGGACGCGGAGCGCGGGCGATTGCGCAAGCCGCAGCCGGGTACACGCCGCTCGTCGAACGCACGCCATTGGGCACCGCAGGCGGTCTGGTCCACTTGCCGGACGGCCCGCGCAGGTGGCTGGTCGTGAATGTCGACCACATCTCGGATGTAGACCGCAGCGCATTGGTGCTGTCCGCCGAGGGGCCATGTATCGCCGTCACCACCACCGTCGAGACCACCATCGACGAAGGCGTCGTGAACCTCACGATGGTCGATGGCAAGCCCCATCTCACCGCATGGAACGAGCGTCCCAAGCTCCGCGTGGATGTGACCACCGGCTTGTATGTCTTCGAATCCGCGGCCTTACGCAGCGCCCTCGACGGCTCCCCGTGCGATATGCCCGACCTCGTGCGGCGTTTGATGCCCCAGGGCGTGCGTGCCTTTCATCATTCCGGCTGTTGGTTCGATGCAGGCACCCCCGAGCGGCTCCGACAAGCGGAAGCGTGGTGGAACACCCACACACGCGCGGTCTCGGTCGCCTGAGCAGGGGCGCCCCGCGCGCTCCACAGCGAGAAATCCACCGCATTCGACCCGGCAGCCTGTCGTTTTTTGCATGATTTCATCGTTTTTTAGCACAATACGACAGACCATTCCGACCATCGCGCACCGGCGCGGCGCCGCCCCAAAACGGGGCGTCAGCGATTTGGCTGACCAATGTCGACGCCGTCGGCCGGTTGGCATCCCCCCCCTCCAGAAATCATGCAGAGATACGCTGGCACAGTCCGTGCACAAGGGCCTGGCACCCGGAAACACCGGGGCACACCAAACTCGAAAGGAGCACAACATGCGCGGACTGAACTCGATCATTCTCATCGGACACGCCGGACACGACCCCGAGCTTCGGCACACGCCCAACGGCCGCACCCTCTGCAACCTGCGCATCGCCACCAAGCGCGCCACCCGTCAAGGCGAAGCGTGGGTCGACGTCACCGATTGGCACCGCGTGACGCTTTGGGAGAAGGACGCCGACATTTGCGCACAGTACGTCAAGAAGGGCCGGCTCGTGGGTGTCGAAGGCGAGCTTCGCACCGAGACCTGGACCGACGCCTCCGGTGAAAAGCGCAGCCGCGTGGTGGTTCACGGCAAGCGCTTGCACCTGATGGGCGGCAAGGCCACCGAAGACTCCCCGCGCCCGTCCCACAGCGCCGAGCGCGTACACCCCGCCTTCGCCGCCGCCCCCGACGCCGACATGCAAGGCATCCCCTTCTAAGGGCGCGTCCGGTCGACCATCGCGCGGCGCCAACACTTGGTCATCGCGCGATGGTTTGCGCGGAGGAAAACGCAGCCAATTGCGGCCCATCCGCGCGCGACGCACGGGTGGGCGCCACGGGGGTCTGGCTTTGATGCGGGGGACTCGCTATGACCCCGCGACCACGCAACACCGATGCGGCCCCTTTCTCTCCGCAATGGAGGCGAGGTGGACTGCGCCGAGGAGTCCCCCGTGACCGCCGTTCCCGAACAAGCCCCTGCATTCACGGTGTGGGTCACCGGCCTGCCTGCCTCCGGAAAGCGCGCGCTGGCCGAAGCCATTGCGGCCCGGTTGCGGGCACAGGGGCAGGCCGTCGAGGTCATCGATTCGGGGCGCTTGCGGCAAACGCCCTTCGGCGCCACGCTTGGCTTTTCTCGCGGCGACCGCGAGACCAACCTGCGACGGCACGCGATGGCCGCGGCGATGCTGACACGCAATGGCGTCACCGCGGTGGTGTCCGCCGTGAGCCCGTACCGGGAAACCCGAGAGGCCATCCGCGCCGGCTTGGGGCACTTCTTGGGCGTGTGGGTGTCGACCCCCGCCGACGTCTGCGAGCGCTGGGACCGCTCGGGCAACTGGCAAAAAGCCCGCGCCGGGCAACTCCTCGGCTTCACGGGCGTCGACGCACCGTACGAGAACCCTCTCCACGCTGATATTGTCACCAATCTCGCCGAGGAGTCCGTCGACGACGCCGCCGAACGTATTGTCGCGATGCTCGCCGAAATGGGCGGCGCCGTTTCGTCGGAAAGTACACCGTGCGCGCTGGATGCACGCTTGGACCTCCTCGGAGAGAGCCGCTAAGACCCCGGACGCGCCTCCGCCGGCTGCCGCGTCCACAACGGCAAGCCCGCCACTTCGAGCATCGTGTCCACCCGAATCGACAAGCGGTGCCGCGCGTTGACGGCCGCGTGACCCCGACGCGCAATGGCAGCGGCCTTCTCCGGGTGCTGCAAATAATATGCCACCTTGTCCACAAGCTCCGGCAACGTCGACCAGGACTCCACTTCGACGCCAATCGAAAACAGCGTGGGCAGCTCCGCCGAATGCTCCGCAATCAAAAAACCGCCGCATGCCAACACATCGAAGACCCGCATGGTGACGATGTCGGACTGGTACAAGCGACCGATGTCGACATTGACGCGCGACAAGCCATAAATGCGTGTCAGCGCGTGTTTGTGGCCGGCAAAGCCCCGTAAGCGAACGCCGGGTCGCGCGATGGCCTGCCAGCCGGGGTCGCCCCACACATCGACGCCAAACGGCGCCAGCGCGGCTACACAGCGCAAGCGGCGCTCGGCGGCGGGCAGTTCGCTCATGAGAATGCACGGGTCATGCTTCTTTTGGGTGCGCGAACACCAGCTGAGAAATCCTGGGAGATGGGTCTCTACAAGCGCTGGAATGCGCCACTCGTCGAGCGTGGCACGCTGTTCATCGAGGATGCTGCCGATGACCTCGGCTGGCTTTCCGTCGGCGCGACCGCATGCAGCCCAATACGAGCGCACGTCTTGCACGACCGCGCGCGCATAAGATTGGGCCAGCGCCACCATGCTCGTGCCGACAAAGCTGACGTTTACCGCATATTCTTCTCTCTCTTGTTCCGTATACGCCACAGGGCAGCGGTGGGCGGGCGCCGCGAGCGGCAGCCACGTCACCGAGCCATGCCCTACATTGGCGAGCGCCTGCTCGTGCTGCTTGCGAAAAGTAAACAAGTGGGAGCGCGGCACGGCACGCGCGGGAGTCGGCAAGTGGTCGGTCGCGGGGTCGACCTCCCACGTCAGAAGCGGAATGCCCAAGGCGTCCATGGTCTCTGGTAGGCCCACCACCTGATTCACGGCAACAGCAAAAGCGGGTTGTAGGCGATGGATTTGGTGGAGCACCTCTTGGCGGTCGAGCCGCGACACATCCACCCGCCACGGCGCCAAGCCGCGCTCCCACCACGCGTCGGCGAGGTCGTCAACAAAGAGGCCCGCCGTCGCCATACACACAAACGGCCCCGTGCGGCGCTCCGACCACACCTGCAATTCGCGCGCATAGCGGGGAGCCAGCAGCGGGTGGCGAAGTGTCGGCACCGAAGCGTCTGGCGGGAGGTCGAGGAGGTCGGTGCCGAAGCCGAGGCGGAGCTGGCCCGTCGACAGGAACATCGAGAGGTCTCGCCGCGAAAGCAGCATCCGCAGCATCCAGGGGTCGAGGTCCCACGCAAACACGCGCAACGACGGCCACAGGCGCAGCGCCGCATCCACCAGCTCGCCGGCCCCAATCCCCAACACCACGAGCGACGACGGGCGCACGATGCGCTGGAACGCCACCTGGATCTCCCGCGGCGTTAGGCCCAAGCGGCGGTCTTCGGCGCCCGCAGACACCGTGAGCGTGCCGTCCGCGGCGCGCTTGACGTGGTCGCCCGCCATGCCCATGCGCAAGCGTCGGGCGAGATCTGCGTCGGCAACCGCCAGCGCAGACAAGTTCTGCATCAACATCGAGCTTGAAATCGGAGGCATACCGCCCCCTTATCCTCCGCGCGCTGCGGGTGGACCGCCAAAGGCAGCGCAGCGCCCGCACGACGCAAGCAACGACGCAGCGAGGCCCACACACACCCAAACGACGCGCAGAAGCGCCGAAGCAGCAAAACGCACCTCCCCTTCCCCGCGTGCATCGGGAGACAGAAAATTGGGCTTGACGCGGAGGGTGGGGCAATATAAGTGGCGGACGTTGAAGAGAGAGGCGCGCGCCGCTCACGCAACAGACACTCCTCGGGCGATTAACTCAGCGGGAGAGTGCTACCTTCACACGGTAGAAGTCACTGGTTCGAATCCAGTATCGCCCACTGATAAAATGCCCACCAGAGCTACTTTCTGGTGGGCGTTTTTGCTTCTTGCGATGCTCCTACCGGGCGTGGAGCTCGACGAGCCCGACTTCGACGAGGGGCTGCCGCCGGACGGCCCCCCGTGGCGGCTCTCGCTGCCGGGAGGCTGACGATGTCCCTGGCATCGGCCTGGCTCGAGGACTTCCGCACCTGGGTGGACGGGCTGCTGGGCGACCGACTGTGGGCCGCTCTGGCGCTGTTCAAGGCGGCGGTGGCACGGGGCACCGTGGCGCAGGATGGGCAAGCCCCCGGGCGCGAGCTGGCGAGCGCGAAAGAGGCGGCGCGGCAGTTGTGCGTAGCACTCGCAAGTGCAGCGGTGCGCGGCCGTTCTGGGCACGCTGCGGGCGGAGACACAGTCGTACCTGGCCGTGGCCGCGCCCCACCATGCCGACCCCGACGTGAAGGAGCGCAGCGACCGGCTCGTGGCCATCTGGACGGAGCAAGGTGCCGGGCGCGAGCTGGCGAGCGCGTAGGAGGCACCGCGGTAGGCAAGCGCAGCGTCGTGGGCGCAGTGGAGCGACCCGGC
>CAZCUX010000025.1:61695-112420 GCA_964502005.1 uncultured Enterobacterales bacterium | reverse complement strand
GCTCCGCGTATTCCTCGAATCCTTCAGGGCGTGGCAATGCTTATTTGCTATGGGGGGACTCATCTTTCAATACGTCGACGGTCACGGATGCTGAAATCAAGATTCGAGGGGATAGCTCTTTAGAATGGTATGGGTATGTGGTGCAGAACATGGGGGATGTCAACCAAGATGGATTTGCGGACTTGGGTGTGTTGAGCGATGACGCAGGCACCGATGTTTCGTCGGCATTTTTGTATTGGGGTCCGTTCAGTGCTGCGGCCACCCTCGGTTCACGTGCTGACGCCGATGTCATTCTCAACGGAGATGGCCGCACAGATGACGTCCTTCGCTTCATGACGAGCACGGACTTCGACGCCGACTCCGTACCCGACATTATCGTCGGCTCTCCCTTCGCCGGCACCGACAATGAAGGCGCCGTCTACTTCGTCAGCGGCGTCGGGTTGTAGCGCGTGTGTGTTGGCTCCTCATCCATGCCCGTTTTACACAGCCTTCGTGCTATCGACAACGCCCGCGCACCGTTCCCCTACCTCAAAAGCGATATCGTTTCCGAGGTCGCCTCTCCCGGCCAACCGGCCCCCTATCACCGCGCAAATCCACACATGACCACTGCGCGTGTTCACCCCCACTTATTTCGTTGCAGCGGAGACTTCGGCTCCGCTGCCCGACCGAGACCCGTAGGGGCTCGGGCGGCCTCCCCCATTCTTCCACCCTCTTTTTGCGCCGCTCGGCGTTCGACGTTACCGCACGTTTCTTTGGTTTGGGAGTCTTCGATGTCGCGTATTCCACTCACGTTGTGGTTGTGTTCGGTAGGCTTGGGCTGCGCCCGTTCTACGCCGCCATCTGCGCCCCCCGAGGACCGCGTCCCGGCGCGCTGTGGCCTTCACGCCGACGGCTCCCAGACGTTTGGTATTCTCCACGTAAATGACGTGTACCGTATTGAGGGCCTCTTGGACGGTCGAGGGGGCATCGCGCGCTTGCGCCGTCTGCGCGTTGAGCTGGAGCAGACCTGCCCCGACCTTCTGTTGACGCACGGTGGCGACCTCCTGTCCCCCTCGCTGCTCACCAAATCCAAGAATATGACACCCAAATCGGGTGCGCCACGCAAGGTGCAAACGATGGGGCGCCATATGGTCGACCTGCTATCGCTTCTCGATGGCGATGCAGGGGCAATGGATGACCGTATGTTCATGGTTTTCGGTAACCATGAGTTTGACAACGGTGGTGATGCTTTCGCCCCTGTGCTGCAGGAGCTCGTCGACGCCAGCGGCTTTGTGTGGCTCGACACCAACCTCACCTGGGTGCCCGTGGGCGATACGCCAGCAGTCGCAAGCCCCAAGCTTCAAGCCAGCCACACCGTTACCTTTGGTGACCTCAAGGTGGGTATCATTGGCATGGCGCTCCCCATCAAGCCGGACCAGCCTCCCGCCTTTTTGACGCAAAACAATAACCGCGCGCAAGTCGCCAAAGATACCTTGGCTACTTTGCCTGCTGATATGGATGTGCGCCTGGCGATTACCCATTTGGATGTCGCCGATGACGTGGCCCTCTTGGACTCAGTCCCCGAGTTGGATTTTATCCTCGGTGGCCACAATCACAATGCAATGACGCGCACCTCCGCCGACGGCCGCTTCGTGTTCAAAGCCGATGCCGATGCCGCCACCGTGCGTGTTTTGTATGTGACCGTCCATCCAGATGGCCGCGTGGAGGTGTCCCACGATGCGGTAGGTTCGGTGCTGGCAACGCCCCTCGACGGCCTCGCTGACCCCACCGCACAAGCCGCTGTCGATGCCTGGGAACATACATTGGATGTGCAGTTCTGCGGCGACGACGACCTTGGCTGCCTTGCGCGCCCGCTGACACGCACGGGCAACGCATTCGTCGCCGAAGAGCTGGAGATGCGTCGTTTTGAGACCAACGTAGGCGACTTTGTCGCCGACCTCGCGCTATCCGCGTATGCCGACCACGGTGCCCAGCTTTCTTTCGTGAATTCAGGAGGGCTCCGTCTCAACCAGACGTTGCCAGCAGGCGTTGCGTTTACCCGTCGCCAGTTAGAAGAGTTGTTTCCCTATAATGCCAACCTATATTTGGTGACGTTGACAGGCGCGGAGTTGTCGGCGGTGGCAGCGCGCAGCATCGAAGCCTGGGAGGGCAATGGCCACTGGTTGCAAGTGTCTGGTTGGGGCTTCCGCCATGACCCCTCGGCCAATCAAGGCGCGGGCGCGGTCTCCGACGTGTTCGTGCTTTCCCCGGAAGGTGTGCCGCAGCCCGTCGACCCCGCGGCGGAGTACCGTGTCGTCACCAACGACTATTTGGTGAACACCTCCGGCGACCGTGATGGCTATGTTTTCCCCGTTCGTAAGGTGGAGGGAGTGCCCCAAGGCGAGTTTGACCTCAAGGTTCGTGTCTACGACGCATTGGCTGCCGCTCCCGAGACGACCCTGCCGTTGTTTGGCCGCATCTGCAACGCGACTCGCCCCGACTCGCCTTGCCTGTTGTCACAGTAACAGCATAAATACATATCTCGGTTCTGCACACTGAGGGGCCGTTTTGCGCCATGCTTTGTGCAGGAATGACACGACAGTCGCCAGACCTGCGGCTATGGTGTTGTGGAGACGTTTGGAGGTCGTATGCGGTCGTTGTTGTGCAGCATGTTGGTGTTTGCTACAGGTCTTGGCTTGGCTTCGGACGTGTGGGCCTGTGCGCCGCTCAACGTGCCCGCAGAGGGCACGCCGCCATCCGACAGTCCATATACGACTGCCTACCAAATGTTGATTGCGTGGGAAGGTGGCTTCGAAGACCCTGCGACCATCGTACTTTCCTCCGATGTTTATAGCGCCGCCGATGGCGCCGGTTTTGTGATTCCCGTTCCCCAAGCCATTGGCCCGGAAGACGTGTCGGTCGAGGACGTCGCTCTTCTCGACGGCCTTCGCGTATTTACGGGGCCGCGCTCGCTCACCGCCTCTTGCGCAGACTTTCGCCCAGATGTCGAACTCGTCTGCGAAAACCGGTGGGAGGCCCAGGCGGGCGGCGATGGCGGTGCGGGCAACGAATGGCTCGACAACGAAGGGGTGACCGTCGACGCCTCGTTTGAAGTCGGCGTCTACGACGTCTCCGTGTTGTCGGCGGAAGGCGCAGATGGCCTGCTCGCATGGCTCGATGCGGAGGGTTTGGCTCTGCCCGCAGGCGCTTCGGACATCGTCGACCAATACATCGCGCAAGACTACGTTTTTGTCGCCGTTCGCGTGCCTGCGGGCGAAGAAATTGCCGATGGCAGCGTGTTGCCAGCCTTGTCCATGCGCCTCGACGGTGGCCTGCCGTCCTTGCCGCTCCTTCTCGGCGCATCGGGCGCAAAGACCGCCCAGGACGTCTTTGTGACCACTTGGGCGCCGGAAATTGGTGCCGTTGGCGTGTCCAACTGGAAAGAAGTCACGCCCGAAAGCCGCTGTATGCTGCGTGAGGAAGGCCTGGGCGCCGCGCAAGCCGCGCTGTTCAACGATTCCCACGCCACTGCGGGCGAAGCAGTGTGGGCCCTCGAATACTTTAGTCCTTGGTCTGCAGATGATTTCGACACCGGGGCCACTTCGCAAGTCAACCTGTCTGGCGATTCTGCAGACGCTGTTCGTGATTGGTTTGGCGGTATGCCGGCGAAAATGGGTCGCCTGCATTTGCGCTATTCTCCGGGCGAAGCACTGCAAGACCCGGTGTTTTATGCGCTCGCTGAGTCGGGCTTCCGCGCGCCAGAATATTACACTTGGAATGTCGAGCTGACCGAGTTTTTGCCGGTGTGTGGCGAAGGGTTTGTGGCCGAGGGCTCTTGCCCAGAAACCATTATGGACGACCGCTACTGTGCCGATGACGACGAGAAAGACGACAAGTCTGGCTGCGCAACCGCCTCGGGTGTGCCCGGTGCCGCGTGGTCGCTGGGCCTACTCGGCCTCGTCGGTGCGTTCCTTCGCCGTCGCCCCTAGCCAGCCGACCCGCCCGAGACGGAATAGACGGGGTCCGCGTGTTGTTGTGACACGTTGGAGCCTGGATGCACGACCGCCTCGCCGACCTCGCGATTAGTCCGTCTGGATTTGTGTTCGACCCCCACGGCGGCACAACGTTCACGGTAAATGGCAGCGGTCGCGTCGTTCTCGAAGGCCTGCGCGATGGGCTTGACCTTTCGGGCATCGTCGCGCGACTGTCCTTGTTGTTCGATACCCACGACGCAGACCTTGCGCGCGATGTCCTTGAATACGTCCGCTTGCTGCGGGAAAACGGTGTGCTGCCGCCCGAGTTCGTGTTGTGTTGACCCACCTTCCGCGCCGCCTCCCTTCGCCCGTTGTGGCGGTGACGGGCCTCAACGCCACCGACAATCCAGGTCCCGGCGTTGCGGTCATTCGCGCCCTTCGTGCCGACCCCTCGTTTCGGGGCAGCATCGTCGGCCTCGCGCGCGATGTCCTCGATCCCGGCTTGTACCTGCCTGGCTTGGTGGATGCGTCGTTTTTGGTGCCCTGGCCCACCGACGGCCGCGCCGCCCTGGTCGCACGTTTGGCGGTCGTGCAGGCGCAAGTCGGTCTCGATGTGCTGCTCCCCACCCTCGATGCCGAACTTCCCGCGCTGGTGACCGCCACGCACGAGCTCGCCGCGCTGGGCATTGCTTCGTTTTTGCCGACTCCATCGCAGTTGGAGGCGCGGGAGAAAGTGCGCTTGGCGGACCTCGGCCAGCGTTTGGGCCTGCCGGTGCCCCGCAGTGGTGTGGTGCAGGATGTCGAGGGCCTCTTGGCGCTCTGCGCCCGCCTGGGACCGCGCTGTGTCGTAAAAGGGCCGATGTATGGCGCCCGCGTGTGTGCATCGGTCGACGAGGCGGTCGTTGCGTTTTACGCAACCGTCGCTACATGGGGCCTCCCCGTGGTCGTGCAAGAGGCCGTCGACGGGGAAGAGGTCGATGTTTGCGGTGTCGGCGATGGCCAAGGTGGCTTGGTGGGGGCCGTTCCGATGCGCAAGCTCTGGATGACGGCCGCGGGCAAAGGCTGGGCGGGCGTGGCCATTCGCGACGCATCCGTTCTCGCGCTCGCGCAACGCTTCGTCGCGGGTACCCATTGGCGGGGCCCGTTCGAGCTGGAGCTTCGTCGTGAAGCATCCGGGGCCTTGCACGTCCTCGAAATCAACCCCCGCTTTCCCGCTTGGTGCGACCTCACGGCCAGCGCCGGACAAAATTTGCCCGCATCTGTGGTAACACTCGCCCAAGGCCTTCCCCTCGCACCGTTGTCGGATTACCGCCCCGGTGCTGCATTCGTGCGGGCTTCGGTCGATTGCTTGGTCGACATTTCCGAGCTGGAGTCTCTGACGATGCAGGGCGAGCGGGTCCCGCGTGGAAACAAAGGGTGGTCGAATGGGTGAACGTCCGCGCTACGAACGCCCCACCTTGGTCCGTCACCACACCGGCTGGCAGAGCAAAGCAGGGAGCGCGCCCCGTGCGGTGCCCCAAACCACCCTCGCGGGGGTTTCCGTCACGTCATTGGTGGAGCAGCACGGCTCGCCGCTGTTCGTCTACGACGAGCGTATGTTGCGTTCCCAAGCCCAAGCGCTCCGTGCGGCGCTCCTGCGCTGGATTCCCGAAGTCGACCTCGCGTGGTCCTACAAAACCTGCCACCTCCAAGCGGTCTGCGCCGTGTTTCACGAAGAAGGCGCCCGTGCCGAGGTCGTCTCGTCGATGGAGCTCGAAAAAGCGCGCAAGGCCGGCGTGCCGATGTCGAAGGTGGTCTACAACGGCCCCGCAAAGGACCATCGCAGCCTGTCTGCCGCGCTCCTGGGGGGTGCTCTGGTCCACTTGGACCACTATGACGAGCTTTCGCTCGCCGAACGCATCGCATCGGAATCCGGCACCCGCCCGGCGGTGGGGATTCGGGTAAACCTCGATGTAGACGGCCTTCCCCGCTGGGACCGCTTCGGCTTTCACCTCGATTCCGGCCAAGCCAAAGATGCCGTCCGTCGGCTGCTGGCCGGAAACAAGCTCACGCTCTCGGCCCTTCATTGCCACTTGGGCACCTTCATTCAAGACCCCCATGCATACGGCAAAGCCACCGAGAAGCTCCTTGGCTTCGTGCGCCAGTTGCGCCAAGAGCTTGGTGTCGAGATTCGCTCCCTCGATATCGGCGGCGGCTTTGCGTCGTCCAATCGGCCGCACGCGCAGGCCTTGTCCAGCGATGTGCGCACCCCCTCCTTAGAAGCCTACGCCGCGGCCATTGGAGAGGCGTTTTTGGCCTGGGACTCCTCTCCATCGGCGTGGCCGCGCTTGTTGGTCGAAGCAGGCCGCGTACTCGTGGATGATGCGGGAACGCTCATCACAACCGTGCTGGCCACGAAGCGCCTCGCCGATGGTCGGAGGGCCATCGTCGTCGACGCCGGCGTCAACCTCCTGTTCACCGCACACTGGTACCAACATCGAATTGTGCCGGCACAAGCAACCACGGGAGGCCTCGAAGGCACCACGGTGCTTGGTCCACTGTGCATGAACATCGACGTCGTGGGTACAAACGTATTGTTGCCACCCCTGCATGTCGGGGACCGCCTGTTGATTTCGCCCGTTGGCGCCTACAACCTCACGCAATCCCAGCAGTTCATTACTCTGCGTCCGGCCGTGGTGCTGGTGCGCGAAAACGGCGACACAGCGGTGATTCGCCGCGCGGAGACCCTCAGCGACCTCGATGGTCCCGAAGCGATGCCTCCTTGGCTCTCGGCGGGCGGTTGAGCTTCGACCGCGCCGCGCGCGCCCGTGCCGTCGATGCGGTGCTCGATGGGTATAGCGCCGTACTGTTCGCGCGTTCGCGGCGATTGGGCATATTGTTGCTGCTCGCAACGTTTATGGTGCCCGATGTCGGCTGGATGGGTCTCGTTGGCGTCGTTTTGACGTTGGGGGTCGCGCACTGGCTCCGTTTGCTGCCAGCGCGGCCGGGACCGCTCGCCGCCAACGCGCTGCTCGTGTTTTTGGGCTTGGGCACGCTCGTTGGGCCCTCTTTGCCGTTGGTGCCCCTGGCCATCGCCGTCGCGTTCGGCACGGTTCTCGTGTTTACAGCGGTGTCAACGGCGTTTTCGTACCACTTGCGCTTGCCTTCGCTGTCCGTGCCCTTTGTGCTGGTGTCGTGGGGCGTGGCGGCGCTCGTGCCCTTGCTCGATGTCCCGCCACCCCGTCTCGCCCCTTGGTTTTTGCTTTCGTTGCCTGCCCCCGTGGACCTTTGCCTTCGTGCCTTGGGCGCGGTGTTTTTCGTGCCCCATGCTGCGGCTGGTTTGTGGGTGCTCGTCGCGTTGGCGGGCTGGTCGCGGGTGTCTTTGCTTCACGCGCTGCTGGGGTTTGGGATTGCTTGGGCGGTCGATGGGGCCTTGCTGCAGATGTCGCCGGGCGTGTTCCCCGTGTTCGCGGGCTTCAACGTGGTGCTCACCACGCTCGCGCTTGGCGGCGTGTTCGTGGTGCCCACCCTCCGCGCGTGGCCGTTTGCTGTGGTGATGGGCTTGGTGACGGCCTTTGTCGCGGCCGCGTTGTCTCCCGTGCTTGCGCCGTTGGGCCTCCCCGCATTGGCGGCGCCGTTCAATGGGGTCGTGCTGTTCGCCCTTTACGCCTTGTCAGCGCGCACATCACCGGGCGGGGTGCTTGCCAATGACGGCATCGAAGGTCCGCCCGAGGCCGTATTGGTTGGCTATCGGCGTACTGTCCTGCGGAACGAGGGTCCGCTGGCCATCGGCCTTCCCGTGCGTGGCACTTGGGTGGTGACCCAAGGTTGGGACGGTCCAACGACCCATACAGGCCCGTGGCGGCATGGTCTCGACCTCGAAGTGCTCTCCCCCGACGGTGCGGTCTTTCGGGGAGACGGCGCTTCGCTTATCGATTACACCTGTTATCGATTGCCGGTGTTCGCTCCTTGCGCCGGCACCGTCACCGCAGTTGTCGACGGTGTGCCGGACAGCCTTCCCGGTTCTGCGGACACCATCCACAACTGGGGCAATGTCGTGGTGCTGCAAGTGGCGCACCAGCGCTGGCTCTTGCTGGCCCACTTGTCGCCGGGTTCGTTGCGCGTGCGCCCAGGAGATGTGGTCACAGAAGGACAAGAACTCGCACGCGTAGGCTCTTCAGGGCGCGCGCCGCGGCCTCATCTTCATCTGCAGGTGCAAAACGGGCCGGAAATCGGCGCGCCGACGTGTTCATGGAGTATTGCAGGCGTCTTGGAAGGCCCTGGACCGCCGACGTGGAGCTCCCAGCTGCTGCCGTCGACAGGCGCGTGGATTCGGCAGCCACAGGCGATTCCGGGCGTTTGGCCGGGGTGGATGGCAGGCCAGCAGCATGCCATTCAGGTCTCGGTTGCCGGAGGTCCGCCCGAAGCGCGCGTGCTCATGGCGCATTTGCAAGACGACGGAAGCCACCGCATCGTGTGCGCCGGACGTCCGGGTGCATTGGTGGTCTCGCGTACGGCGTTGTCGTGGCGTGTTCGCGCTTTGGAGGGGGACGAGCCAGCCTTGTGGGCCCTTTACGTCGGTCTGGCCTTCGTTCCCCACGATTCCGCCGCGGAGACGGCGCCCGAAGGACTCGTCGTTCACGACGCGCTCGACCTCGTGCCTCTCGGCTGGCGGGATTGGCTCGGCCTGCGCACGCTCGTGTCGCTCCAACTGCGTGTGCGGCGCGACGGCGCGGGTTGGACCGTCCACACCGAAGGAGAAGAAGTGCAGGGCGAAGCGCGCGTTGGCGATGACGGCATCGCGTGGGTGGACGTTCATGCGCTCGGCCGCCATGTGCGGGTCGAAGGACAAGGAGGGTGGCGTTGACCGCGCCCCTGCTCGCGTTGGTGTGGTTGTCGCTCGCCGACGACGCGCACGCGACCACCGATGCGCCCTTTTTTCAGGACTACGGTGCGGCGATGGCGGCCGGCGCCGCGGCTCTCACTGCGGGGGACGGTCCCACGGCCCTCTCTGCATTCGAAGCCGCCGCTGCCCTCTCTGACTCCAACCTCGACTCTTTCGAAGGGCTCTTGTCGGCGTGGTTGCTGCTGGGCGACGAGCAGCGCGCGCTGGCCGCAATCGACGCGCGTATGCCCACACATCCCGCAGAAGCGGCGACGTTGTGGGCGTGGCGTGGCTGGGTGCTGCGCCACGTTCTGTGGCTTCCAGACGGCGCGGCGTACCGTGCGCTCGCCGCGTATCGGCACGCAGAAAGCGCAGGCGGCGTGCCGGACCTTGCGTGCGGTGTTGGCCATGTGCGGTGGGGTTTGGGACACTTGGCCGATGCCCGCGCCGCGTTCCGCGCCGACCCATCGCCTTGTGCTGTCGCGGGCTTGGCGGCGCTGCCAGGTCCCCTCGGCGTCGACCTGTGGCTCTTGGGCGGCGGCGCGCTCTATTCCAAGCATGTATGGCGGGAGAGCGGCAGCCTTGGATTGGCGCGGGTGGGCGTTCATTGGGACGACTCGCTCGCGTTGCATGTAACGGGCCGACAGGTTCGCGCGCGCGGCCAAGTGCCGGTCGGCGTGCCTCCCGTTCCGGGCGCAGCCCCGGCGCTGACCGAGACGGTCCTCACACAGCAAGAGGTGTGGACCCAAGCGCGCGTTGGCTATCGCGCGTGGTCGCTCGGTGCGGGCTGGGCGCGGGTTGTGGCATCGGGCGAGAGCGAAGCCGATGGGCGCCTCGGTAGTCTGCGTCTGGGCGCGCCCATTGGGGTTGGGAACGTTGGGCTGGCGGGGGTTCGAAGCGTGTGGGCCGATGGAACGGGGCGACAGTGGGAAGCCGACAGCAGCGTGCGGTTGCGGGCGGATTGGTCCTTGGAATTCGCGGTACGGCAAACCCAGTACACGTCAGCCGATGCGACGCTGCGCACGGGTACTGCGGTGGCTGTCGGTGTCGATTGGACGGGCGAGCGGGTCGGCGCAGGCATCGACGCCCACGCGGGGCGGGAAGTGCGGCCGGTGGATGTGCCCGCGGCGGTGGTGTGGAACCTCGACGAGGATGTACTCGGGCGGGTCGAAAGCGCGCTATGGGTGCATGTCTTGCCAGACACCACGCTGTTTGTGGGCGCGAGCTGGCTGCACCTCGACGCGACGCCGCCCGCACCGTTTCCGGCGCCCACGTCCGTAGAGAGCGACCTATTTACGGGGAATCTTGGGGTGCGTTACCATCCGCGGCTACGGGTAGGGGAGAGACGATGAAAGGCGCCATGTTGGCCATCGGTGTGTCGGTAATGGTGTGGACTGTCTCTTCTACGGCTTGGGCCGCGACGGTGCCGGCGCTCTACCAAGCATCGTACGATTTAGAGGCGGTGCAGGACTACGTTGGCGCGCTGGCGCAAATGGAGGCCATCCCTGCTACCGACCGCGACTACGTGCATCACTTGCGCCGGGGCTGGTTGTTGTATGTGCTGGGGCGCTACGACGAGAGTGTAGGTGCATATCGTGCTGCAATTTCGGCTTCTCCTGGAAGTGTAGAAGCACGTCAAGGTCTTATTCTCCCGTTGATGGCATCACGAAAATGGGTTGATGCAAAGTCTGCTTGCGAGGAGCTGCTGGCGATGGTCCCCGACGACTACCGGGGAACCAGTCGATTGGCGTATATTGCATATAATATGGGAAAATATGCGGAGTCCGCCACCTTGTATCGACAGGTGTTGGTTCATTATCCGAGTGATGTCGAAATGCAGGCGGGGCTTGGCTGGTCGTTACTCAAAAACCGGCAATATGACGCGGCTCGCGTGGTCTTTGAGGCGATTTTGCGCGTTGCGCCCAACCATGCTTCGGCGCGGGATGGCTTGCAAGCGTTGCCGTGAAGCGCGTGCAGGACGGCACATGGCAGTATGCGGTGGGGAGGTTCCGGCGGAGATCGGCAAGCGACCGGAAACAGGATAAGCAGCGGCCCCATGACGACGCGACTTCTCACGGCAGCTGGTATTGAAAAAGCATTCGGCGACCGCCAAGTTCTCCGCGGGTGTGACCTCACGGTCGACCTCGGCGAGCGGGTCGGATTGGTCGGGCCAAACGGCTCGGGCAAATCAACGCTCATGCGGATTTTGGCGGGCGAATACGGCCTTGACCATGGACGCTTCGACATTCCTGGCGATGCGGCCTACCTTTCGCAGCACCCCGTCTTGCCGGGCACGACGGTTGCGGATGCGCTGGATGCAGCAGTGGCGTGGCATCGCGTATTGTTGCGCGATTTCGAGGAGGCGACCACTGCGGGTGATTTGGGCCGGGTGGCGCAGCTTCACGACCGCCTCGACCGCGTGGGTTGGGAGGTGGACCACCGGGTCGCGTCGATGGCCGACCGCTTGGGATGCCCGTCGCGGGATGCCGCCTTGGCCCGCTTGTCGGGCGGCGAGCATCGGCGGGTCGCCTTGGCCCGTGCGTTGCTGGGTGCGCCGGACCTCCTGTTGCTCGACGAGCCCACCAACCACCTCGACGCCGACACGATTGAGTGGTTGCAGTCGTGGTTGTCGGGGTGGCGGGGCGGTTTGTTGCTCGTCACCCACGACCGGTACCTGTTGGAAGCGGTGGCCACCCGCATCACCGAGGTCGAAGACGGCCAGTGCGTCCATTATGACGGCAGCTACGCCGACTACCTGGTAGAGCGCGCCGAGCGCCAAGCGCGCACGTCCCAAGCCCGCGACCGCCACCTTTCGTTGTTGGCGCGGGAGGCGGAGTGGGCGAGTCGCTCGCCTGCCGCTCGCACCACCAAGCAAAAAGCGCGATTGCAGCGTCTGGATGCGTTGAAGGACGTGCGCTTTGCTCGTGCGCAAGAGTCTTTCGACCTCTCTTTGGAGTCCACCGGCTCCAAAGGGGGACCGCTGGTGGAGCTGATTGGTGCGCGCTTGTCGTTTGGGGACCGCACGCTGATTCGCGACCTCGACCTTGTCGTGGCGGCAGGCGAGCGCATCGGCATCGTGGGCGAAAATGGCGCCGGAAAGACTACGCTCCTGCGCGTCATTCAAGGCGAGCAAAACCTCGACCGCGGCCAGCGGCTCGCTGCGGGGCGCCTACAGGCCGCGGTGCTCGACCAGCATCGTACCGGCCTCGACCTCGACCAAACGGTCATGGAGGCTGCTGGGGGCGGCAATAGCCATGTGTTCGTCAATGGCCGGCCCACGCACGTCGCTACGCTCCTCGACCGCTTTCATTTTCCACGGGAGAGCTACGAGCAACCGGCCCACACCCTGTCGGGCGGTGAACGCGCGCGGCTGCTGATGGCGCGCCTCATGTTGCAAGGTGCCAACCTTTTGCTGCTCGACGAGCCCACCAATGACCTCGACTTGCTCACACTGGGAATCTTGGAAGAGGCCTTGCTGGGCTACGACGGCGCGGCGGTGGTGGTCACCCACGACCGCTCGTTTTTGGACCGCGTCTGTACCTCCGTCCTGGCATTTGAAGGCGATGGCCGCGTCGTCCGCTATGCCACGCGGCTCCAGGCCCTCGCGGCCCACGAAGAGCGTCGTCGAAAAGCAGAAGCCGACACGCAGGCCAAGAAGGCTGCCCCGCGAGAGCCCGATGCGTCCCGTGCGGCGGCGCCCAAGCCCAAGAAGCTCAACAACCGCGAGCAGCGGGAATATGCGCAGCTACCGGAGCAAATCGAGCAATTGGAGACCGAGCTTGCGGAGCTTCACGAAAAAATGGCTGACCCCGATATTTGGAAAAAGGATAGCTCCCTTTTGGCGTCGCTGTCGGCGCGAGCAGAGAGCTTGCCGGGTGACATCGAGAAGTTGTATGCGCGTTGGGAAGAGCTGGAGGCGCGGGCCAATGGGTGACGCAGCAAAATTCGGCGTTTTGTGGCTGCTCTTTGCAGGCGCTCCAGCCATAGCCCAAGCGGCGGAAGCGGTGCGCGAGGCAGGCAATATCGGCGTCGGCTTGGGCGGTAGCGGCTTTGGTGTGGGCATCGCGAGCAAGTGGTTTATGAACGAAAATAACGCGTTGCAGGGCGTTATCGCTCCTCGCAACTCTGGCACCACATTGCTCGTGGACGTCGACTATCTCTACAATTTTTCACCGATTCGCTCGGACGAAAGCGTCACGATTGGGTGGTATGCCGGCTTTGGCGGCGCTTTGGGCTTGGGGGCCACCGACTTTGTGCTGGGCGTCAACGGTGTTTTGGGGGGAGACTTCGATATTGATGTCGTTCCCCTCGATATTTTCGTGGAGTTTCGCCCAATGCTAGAGTTGGCCACGGATACCGAAATCCATTTCACGAATTTCGGTGCGGGTGTTCGGTATTACTTCTGACGCGCAGCGCGGCAGGGGAGGCGAAGATTGACACATTCTGTGGCGTTGTTTTCCGAAGACCGCGAGACGGCCTATGCAGAGGTGGTGGAGCAACTGCATTCGGTTGTGGACGGGGAGACCAACCTCGTCGCCCGGATGGCTTCGGCGGTCAGCTTGTTGGTCACCGCGTTTCGGCCCCGCTTTTTTTGGACGGGCTTTTATGTCGTAGATTCAACCGTGCCCGAGATGCTGGTGGTGGGGCCGTACCAAGGCACACTCGGCTGCCTGCGCATCGCGTTTGGCCGCGGTGTGTGTGGCGCAGCCGCACAGCAACGGCAAGCGCAGTTGGTTCCAGACGTAGAGGCATTTCCCGGCCACATCGCTTGCGATTCCCGGTCACGTTCGGAGGTGGTCGTGCCCGCGTTTGATGCCGAAGGCCGCTTGTGCGCGGTCCTCGACGTCGACTCCGAGGACCTGGACGCATTCGACGCGGTGGACGTCGCGGGTCTCGCGCGTGTGTGCGCGCTTGTGTTTGGTGGCGCCGAAGGGGCGTGACGAGCGCTCAATAAGCGGAGGGACCATCGAAGGGCGTATCGCCCGACAAGCTGTCCCACACGGCCAACACTTCGTGGGGATGCGACGAGACGGGCGCCCCCACCGATGCCACAAACTCGGGAACACGCAACGGCCCCACCCACGCGTGCACGCTCAATCCGAGTCGTGCTGGGATGTCGCCCGGCATCGGCTCGTTGAGAATCAGCACCTCAAGGTTGGCGTCTTCGGTCAGCTTGCCCGAAACCTCTTCATCCAACCGCTGCTGTGCCGCGCGCAAGTCGCCGTCGAGTTGTGGGTCAAAACGCAGGCACAATGCCACTTCGGAGCGACCCGCCAGCGGCAATATGACCTCGTCGACAAACGCGGCGAGCGCAGACGGGTTGTTCCAGTCGGGCCACGCCAAAAGGCGCACCGGGCGTGCGATGTCAAGGGGCCACGGGGGACGCGATTCCGGTCGCAAGCTCGGCGTTCCCAGGGCCTTTGCATGCAATGACCATGCTTCGCCTTGGAGGCGCTCGACGGGCACCCAGCCGCTCGCATTCGCCAAAATCCGAATCGCGCGCGCGGCGGTGAGCGAGGTGGGGTGCATGACAAGCTCCGCACCTGCCAACGCAGCCATCAGCTCCAAGCTGTGCCACTCGCGACCCAGGCTGCGGCGCAAACGGCTGCTGGTGGTGGGGCCCGCGACGACCGCGAGGGTCGAAGGCGCACCGATGGTACACCGAAAGTAGTTGGTAATCGCGTGAATCAGTCCCGCGCCGTCTTCTCGCTCGACGGGAAGCACGACGGTCTGCCCGCCTCCGATGCGCAAGGGATGGCGGGCCAATAGGTCGGGGATGCCATCGGCCTCACAGCTAACAAGTCCTTCTAACAAACCTTCGAGCAGCCAACGCTGCTGCTGTTGCTTGAGAGCGACGAGCAAGCGGCGCAAAAGGTCGCGCGCGACGGGGGCCCACTCTCGGGCGCGCGCCATCGGGCGCACATCGACCGCCCCTGTGTCGAGGATGATTTTCTCGCGGTCTTCGCCTTGTGCGTCGCGTGCGAGGGCGCTTTCGAGGGCGGGCACAGTCGCCAGCGACCAGCCAGGCTCCAAGCGAGAGTCGGGATGGCGCCCCAAGCGCCGAATCCGTGCGGCCGTGAGACCGCGCACCCCTTCTGCCAACTCATTGGGCGTGATCCGGTTGACAGACCAAGGCAAACCTTGCGCCAGATGCGGGCTTCGCAAGCGGCCCAAGCGCAAGCACGCATCTTGAATCGCAAGCTCGAAGCACGCTTCTGCCGCTTCGAGACCGCCTTCGGCGCGCAGCCGCGCCGTGGGGAAGCACGCCCAAAAGGTGCCGGGCACGTTGGCCCAACGATTCGGCGCATGCTGGAGCGCATCGGGCGAAATCAGGTGCAGCATCAGCACGTCGAGGGCCGTCTGCACTTCGCCATCGGGCGGCGCGCCAGGCCCGATGATGGTGGTGTCCGCGCGGACAGGGAGCTTGCGAAACGCGGCAGCAAAGCCCGGAGGTGGCGCGCGGGGCGTCTCTTGAAAAATGACGCGCGCACCCGTTGCGGCATTCAAGCCCACATTGAGCGCCATCGACGTAAAGCCGCGGTGGGCTTGGAGCACCTGCACGCCGGGGCCGAGCTGCGTGGTTCCGAGATCGCCCGTGTCAACGACAATCAGCTCGGCCTCAGGCCATTCGCGTTGCCATCGGGCTTTCCAGCGCTCGCCGGCGACGCCCCACTGTCCTGTGGCCCACACGACGGAGAGGTCAATAGTTGCGTCCACGTTGCGTCCCGCCATGGGCGCCCTCCAGAGTCGCGTCCCTCTAATGCGCTGGCAGCCGATTGGGGCGGGTCAATCGTAGATGTACGGTTCGAGCAACGGAATTGCGGGCCATTGGCCGCGGAATCTCTCCCCCCCCAAGACGGCAGCGGGAGCGGGGCGCCGGGCGTTTTGGCGCGACACGGTGGCTGTATGCGCACGCGAACTTGTTCCATTGTGCGTGGCGATGGGCGTTGTGGAGTCAGTTTCGGTTAGCGATTGTTTTCTTGTCGGAACACCCTTGCCGAACGTCGGCGTTCGGTTAGATGGTGTGGGTCTTCGGGCGGCGGTGGTGTCTAAAGCCAACCTCGCTCGATATTGCAAACCATCTGGCAACAGTGGTTTTGCATTGAAATCCCAAGTTGTGATTGCCGCAAGCAAAGCTGCACGGTGGCCCCTCGGGGTCGTGGCGGAATTGGTAGACGCGCTAGACTAAGGATCTAGTTCCGCAAGGAGTGGGGGTTCGATTCCCCCCGACCCCACCACCGTTGGCTTGCTTGGGTTTGCTTCTTTGGGTTTCATTCGACCTCGCGTCGCATCGTGCCGCTTCGACTTGTCGGAGCGGCTTTTTGCGTTCTTGATTTGGGGTTTGGCCCGCATTCTTGCCGAACGCCGGGCGAAGACGTTTGGCGCCCATGCAGCATCGCGCGCCTGATTTGCCTGACTGATTCGCGCGTGCGTCGGCGACGATAGTGGCGCATAGAAGGCGTCTGAAAGAGCGTTTTGGTGTCGACGCTGTATGTGGTCTTCGCCAAACGGCGCGCTGCTCTTTGCTACGAGATTTCCGCGCAACGCGACGGGCAAGAGCCGCCCGCCTACCTGCGGAGCGCTGGGTTCCAGCGGTGACCTTGGCGTCAAGACGCTGTGATAGTGGACGTTTTGAGCACAAGACAACGTGCTGCGTCCACAACCTTATCGTTCGCCAGCACGCCAGGAAACTAGCGTGCTGCGGTCAAGTGGCGTCCCCCATCGAGCGGCACACACGCGCCGGTAATCCAGCGGGCACCATCCGAGAGCAAGAACGCGATGAGCTCGGCGGCTTCTTCGGGCTCCCCGACGCGACCGAGGGGGTGCGCGCCCACCGTGCGTGCCAAGAAATCAGCGTAGGCTTCTTCGTCCATTCCGCCCCGCTTGTGCAGATTGGTGCGAATCACGCCCGGATTGATGGCATTGACGCGAATTCCGTCGGCAGCCCACTCAATCGCGGCGCAGCGGGTGAGGTGGTCAAGGGCGGCCTTCGAGACGCAATAAGGCGCGAGGTTGGGGAAGGGCCGCGAGCCGGTCACGCTGGACACATTTACGACTGCGCCCTTGCTCTCGCGGAGGGCGGGGTAGCACGCGCGCATGAGCGCAAAGGGGGCGTGGACGTTGAGGCGCATCATGCGCTCCAAGTCGTCGTCGGAGGTGTCGGCGATAGCGCCGCTCGCGATGACACCTGCGCAGTTCACAAGTCCGTGAACCGCGCCCTGGGTCGTGCAAATCGAATCTACGAGAGGGGGGATGGTGTCGAGCTGCAGGAGGTCAGCGGGGCAAGGGTGGGCGGCACCGTGGGTCTCGCCCTGCAGACATCGAAGCGCGGACTCATCGCGCGCAATCGCAGAAACCGTGTGTCCCTGGGCGGCGAGGTGGTGGACCGTGGCTCGACCGATGCCGCTGGTGGCGCCGGTCACAACATAATGGGACATTCACACACTCCTCTCGACGACCGGGTCGCGCTGCCGGAGCAGCGACCGGCACATGCGGCATTCTCTGGGTATCGCGGACATCGTGCAGCGAACCGGGGCGAAACACAACATCCGCAAGGGGATGCCCGCGCGACCGCGTCTCTCAATTTTATTCGCAGTGCAGGAACAGACAAGCCCTTCACGCTCGCGGGGGGTCAAGCTGGTTAGGCGTGCGTGTCTCGCCGGAGGAAACGTGGTCCCAGCCAACGACGCCAGACGAATCTTCGGAATGGAACGGCTGTGGATGGCCGTCAGTCGCGTAAGCCCGCCGTTTACGGTGCAATTGGTCGTGGAGTCCGACCCCTCGACGCCCCTGCCGAGCCGTGCGTCGCTCCAAGCCGCGATTGCGAGCGCCTCCCGCGCCAATCCGGGGGTCCGCTTGCGCCGCGTGGGGCACCTTGGCTGGGCCCGGTGGGTGGTGGGCGGTGCGCCGCCGCCATTGCGTGAGGTCGATGGCACACGCTGGAGCGGGCGCGACGAAGCGGGCGCTCCTTTTTTGCAGACACCCCTGACGCCCAGCGGTCCTACAGTAGAGGTGCTGCGCGTCGAAGGACCGGTCCCCCGCATCGTTTTCCGCGGCAGTCATTGTGTCGTCGACGGGCGTGGTTTGCTGACCTTCGCCGAAGATGTCTTCGCGGTTTTGCGGGGGGAGCGTCCCCAAGGAAGTCGCCTCGATATTGTCGACCGTGACGTCGCTCTCGCTGGCGGGGCCCAGCACCGAAAGCCTGAGCCTCCGAGCCAAGCAATGCCCACCGGAATGCCGGAGCGTGTTGCACCCGGCACGCCGATGCCGTGGCGTCGGGTGCGGTACACCGGCTCTACCCGTAGCCTCTTGCCGCGCCTCGCAATTGCGGTGTACGCCGCATCGCGGGCCTACACCGATGGCCCTATCTCCGTCGAAATCCCCGTCGACCTGCGCCGACACTTGCCCGAAGGCACGCGCTCCACCGCAAACCTCACCGGTACCGCGCGCGTCGGCGTCTCCGACCTCGTCAATGCACCCGACGCCATCGGAGTCTTCATCGAACGGCTGCGCGCGCAGTCCGAGCACGGCGAAGCGATGGCCCCCATCATCGACACCGAGTTCATGCGCCATGTGCCCATCTGGTCGCTGACCCGCGCGGTGCGTAGGGTGCGGGAGAAAGAGCTCAACACCGGCACAGTCGCGCTCTCTGCCATGCTCTCTAACTTTGGCCGCTATCCGTTGTCGCGCCTCTCGGGCGGGGGCTTCGAAGCCCGCTCGTGGTTCTGGGTGCCCAGTGGTGGTCCCGTTGTGCCCCTCTTTATTCTCGTGACCGGCGATGAATCGGGCGTCGACCTCTCGTGCGGCTTGTCGCCCGAGCTTGCCACGCGCGGACGCCTGGATGGCCTTGTCGACGGCATTTTGAAACATCTCGACACCGCTTCGGAAGGTGCATGATGGCCGATGGCCCCTGGATGATTCGTGCGTTGAACGGTGTCGGGCGTGTATGGCGCTCTGCCGGAATGCCCCGTCGGCAGCTCGTTCCCGATGCTCTGATTGCCGAAGCCCAGGAAGCCGAGGGCCTCTCCGACCTGGGGCCGCCCGCTGCTTACCGGGAAGGGCTGGAGCGCATCTGCGCGGCGATTGACGCAATCCCGGACTTCCCGACCGTTGGTCTCGGAATGGCGCGTCGGCAACTGGTCGGCGCGCTCAAGCAACGATTGGCCTACTACGATTGGCGTACCGCGGAGCCCCGACGCTTCCAGACGCCCCTCGTGGCGCCCCTCATCGTCGTTGGCTTGCCGCGTACCGGCACCACCTTGCTCCACCGACTGTTGTCCGCCGCGCCCGGTGCGCGCCCATTGCCGCTCTGGGAGGTCGCCCGCACGTTTCCCCGCAGGGGCCAGCCTGACCGCCGTCGGTCCGCAGGCAAGGTGGGTGCAGCCCTGATTCGCGCAACGGTACCGACGCTCGCGCAAAAACACAGCATCGAATCCGAGCAGCCCGAAGAGTGTATGCACGTCCAAGTGGCGTCGTTTTTTTCGTGGGCTTGGTTTTCAGATTACCCGATCCCTTCGTACACTCGCTGGATGCAGCGCGCCGACGCAGGCCCTGCCTACGACTATTGGGCCGACTTTTTGCGCTTTGTGCAGCATGACGACCCCAACGCCCGCCTGACCCTCAAGTCGCCGAGCCACACCGGCCATCTCGCCGACCTGTTGGCCCGCTTCCCGGACGCGCGCATCGTCTGGACCCACCGCAACCCGACCGAAGTGGTCCCGAGCTTTGCGAGCTTGATTGCGTCCACCCGCACCCTCACGACCTCGCCCTCGACCTCCGACCCCCACGCGCTTGGCCGGGAGATGTCAGACTACCTCTCTTGGTCGGTGGAGCGCGGACTCACCCAGCGTCGCGACATTCCCACCGGGCAGCTCATCGACGTGCCATACACCCGCCTCGTCGCCGACCCCTTGGGCGTCGTCGCGGAAATTCATCGCCACTTCGGCTTGCCGTGGACTCCCCAGGTCAGTGGCGCCGTGCGCGAAGAAGTGCAGCGCGCCTCGGCTCGACATGGCGGTGGACACCGCTATACCCTCGCCGACTTCGGCCTCTCCGAGCGCTCGATCCGGAACGACTTTTCGGCATACCTCGACTCGGGATACCCCTCCGCGACCTCCTTCGGCACGCCGACCCCAAGCCGGGGCTGATTCTGCGGGCGCGAGCGCAGGAAAAGGCGCGGGATGGTCAAAAACAACCTTTACCTTCTGACACGGAAATCCGTACTCCAAGAGGAATATGGAGTCGTCCGTGATTTACGAAGATTGTCTCGAGCCCGAAGACCCATTCGTTGAAGACATTGCCATCGAGCCCGTCGAACGGGAATTCGAGGACCCGGAGGTCGCTTCGCTCGTGACGCTCCTGTCGCGGGTGAATTCGCGCTCACCGTCACTCCCGCCGCGCCCGGAGGTTGTTGCGGAGGTGATGACGCTCCTGCAGGACCCCCGCGCCGATAGCAAGCGCCTCGCACTGCTGGTCCACGGCGATCCGGGGCTGGCGGCCCAAGTGCTTCGGGTGGCCAACTCTCCCGCATGGCGCGGACGCGCGCGGGTGGTCACATTGCAGCAAGCCGTGGCGCGCCTGGGCATGGGAACGCTGCAAGAAATCGTATTGTCGGCCGCGATTGCGGGTGTCTACGAGGTCAAGGGGCACGAGCAGCTTGCGTCGTCGATTTGGCGTCATGCAATTGGCACAGCGCTGTTCGCGAAGGCCACGGCACGTCTCCGCGGAGACAACGTAGAGGCGGCATTTATCGGTGGGCTGCTGCATTCTGTTGGGCGCCCCGTTGCGTTGTGGGAGCTCATCCAAGAAATCAAACGGAAGCGTCTCAACGCGACGCCCGCCGCGGTTCGTGCCGCCGTCGACATTGGTCACGAGCGGGTGGGCTTGGCGCTCGCCGCAGCGTGGAGCTTGCCTGAGGTCGTGCAGGCGGTCATTGGCAATGTGCGCGAACCTGAGCGCGCAGAGCGTCACTCCGTCACGGTTTCTACCGTTGCGTTTGGCGCCGAAGTGGCCCACCGAATGTTGAGTGAGGAACAGGCCACGTTCATTCCCGCGTCGGTCGAAGAGCTGGTGCCCTTCCGCCATTCCGAAGCCTTGGACCTTTACCCCGACCAAGTCCTCAATATTATGATGCAGTCGCCCAAGGTTCTCGCTGCAATCAAAGCGATGGCATCATGAACCTCCAATGCGACATCGCCATCATTGGTGGTGGCGTCGCGGGCTGTTCAGCCGCTGTGGAGGCCGCTCGTGCGGGCCGAAAAGTCGTTCTCATCGAGCGAAATCGCTTGATTGGTGGCGCGGCTTGGCACCGAGGGCGATTGCCGGCCAAGTTGCTTCAAGAAGCCACCGTACAGCGGAACACCCCTGGCGACCAAGACAACAAGTCCGTGGAAATGACTCGTCTGTTGCCCAATCTGGAGGAAAAACGACGAGAACGTTCGGCCGAGCTGGCCCAATATTTGGATAGCTTGGGTGTCGTGCGCCTGCACGCACGCGCCAAGATTCGCAGTGCTACCGAAGTCGAAATCTCGACCTTGCGGGGCGAAAAACGCCTCGTTCGGGCAAAAAACGTGCTCCTGGCGGTGGGTGACAAGACACCTTCCATGCCCCATGTACGCATCGACCACGAGGTCATTCTCGACATCGGGTCCGCGTTGTCTTCCGTGTATGTGCCGCAGTCCGCGATGGTCGTGGGCGACGGTCCTCCAGCGGTAGAAATCGCCGGTCTATTTGCACACTTGGGCGCGAAGGTCAGCCTCGTGGTCGGCAGCGACGGCGTTTTGCCCCAAAGTGACCCCGCGATTCGACGTGCGTTTGTGGTTGCCTTCGTCGCGGCGGGCGGGCAAATCGTGCGTGGCCAGTCGGTCGTTTCCGCGGAGAAGGTAGACGGTGCGTCGGTTCGCGTTCACTTGGCAGACATTGCTACAAAGCTCGAGACCGAGCGCGTCGTCGACCGCGTGATTCTGGCCCATCAGCGGGAACCCAATGTCCGCGGATTGGGCGTCGACACCTTGGGCCTCGCGTTTACCGAGTCGGGCTGGATTTCCGTAGACGACCAGTTTCGCACGTCGGTGCGCGGCGTGTTCGCGGTGGGCGCGGCAATTGGCGCGGGCTCGTGCGCGCCACGGATGTCTGCCCAAGCGCGGTCTGCCGTGCGGGTGGCCTTTGGCTTGCCGGAGCTCTCGGCGGCGGGACCGTTTGTCGAGGGCATCTTGTCTGTGCCGGAGTTGGCGCAACTGGGCGAAAGCTCGGATGCGCATCCGCTGGCCGAGGTCGCGCACGATGGAGATGACCAGCTTGGTTTCAAGCTCGTGGTCCGCCGTGGGCTCGTCGTCGGCGCCCATACGTGGGGCGACGGCGCTGAAGGCCGTCTCAAGGCGGTTGCCGACATGGTCGCACAGCGTTGGAGCGTCGCGCGCTTGCTCGACACCACCACCGCCGTTTGGAGCGAAGCACGCCGCGCCGCGACCAACCTCGAATCGCCGCGCACCCTGCCGCGCGATGCCCCCTCCGAGGGCGAAGGCTCAAGCTTCTCCGCTGCGTAATCGCGCGTTTGGCCTGCGATGGTCGGGGCGCGTAACGGCTGCGGGGAGGCCATGTTTGGCCGATTCGCAGTTGTGTTGTGCGGGCCTTATCTCCGGGGGCATAGATTCCGATCTCTCTAGACGAGACACCAATAGGCGCTTGTCGCCGGTGGTCTCATCGGAGTGGTCATGATTCAAAACCTCTTCTCCTCCGCAGGATCCCTGGGCGCTGCGTCCCAAAGCTTGTTTGATGGCGTACAACGTGTTGTTGCGCCTCCTCGTGTGCAATCGGCCAAAGCGGCGCCCCCCTCGACCGACGTATCGGTCACACGCGCCGCCTCTATCGACACCACAAGCCTTCGCCTCTCCTTGCGCGCCACCAACGCGGGAATGTCCATGACCGAAGCCATCGACGGCACCCTCTCGGGCGTCTCCGAGAAGCTGGTCGAGATGCGCAAGCTCGCCGTGGTCTCCGAGGCAGCCGGTACGGGTGACGCCGCGCGCGTGGACCTGATGGACCAAGTCGCCAAACTCCGCGACGCTATCTTGGGCGATGCAGAGAGCACGATGGTCGACGGCGTCGCGCTCACCGACGGAACGCAGGATGGGTTTGCCGTGCCCGTCGATGGTCTGGACCAAGCCGATGTCGAAGTCGCGACGCCGACACTCACACCCGCCGCCTTGGGCTTGTCGTCCCTCGACGTCACGACGCCGTCGGCCGCCACAGACGCCGTCTCCGCAATCGATGGCGCGCTGCGCACCGTCTCCCACGCGCGGGAGCAAAATCGAGACAGCCACCGCCGCCTGTCGAGCGCGGCCGAGGCCGGTGCCGCACGCGCGCTCGACGCCGAGAGCCAGGCCAACCGCGTTGACGACGGGGACGCCGCGCGAGCGTCCGCACGCAACCTCGCCCGCTGGGTCGGCACCCAAGGACAGCAGGCGGCAGCAGTGCAAGCACGGAATATTCAGCGCGCTGTCACCACAAACATCCTGATGTAAGCGGCGCCGCCCGCGCTCACTCGATTGGACTTCAGCTCCAATCGAGCGGGTCTCTTGACCCGTCTCCTGCAAATTTAGTGAACAAATGTTCTATTTGTTATGTGTTGCGTTCGATAATGGTAGCATGAACGTAATAGCAGGAGAGCAGATGTCGGAACCCAAGGAGACAAGGCCCACGCCGCCGCCGTCGCGCTGGGGCGTCGACACCTTCGAAGGAAACGTATGGTCCGTGGGAACCAACGAGATGACCGTGCAGATGGGCGACGCGCTCTTGCGGCTTCGGGTCCGCAGCGTGTTTGGCCTGCGCGGTCCCTTCCGCGGTGATGAGCTTCGGGTGCTGTTGGAAGGGCTGGACCGCATCCGCTATGCGGTGTGGGGCACCGACGCCGATGGCCGCTGGGTGGTCGATGCCGCTCCACCCTTCGATTCCGCCCGACCGCGCGACGTCGTCCCTCCAAAACCCGCGGGTGCGCCACCGAGCGTGCTTGCGGAATCCGCCACCTCCGCGGAGATTCCTCGTACAATTGCCTCAATTAGAGGGCAAGGAGAACGATGAAGAATTTGTAAGACAAATTCTCCCCTTGATGGCGAAATTAGAATATGATTAAATACTCCCGTTAGGTTTGTTTCGTCGGCGTTGTCTGTGTGGGAGGAACCCAGTCGTGCGCAGCGGTAGAGGGTCGGTCGGCTCCTCTCTCGGGTGCGTTCAAGGCGCGGCATCTTGCTCTGAAGCGCGATTGCGGCGTCAGCGGTTCCCCTGTGCAGTCGGCGATGGTCCTTCGTCGTGTGATTTTCTCTCTGCGTGGCCTTTGTGAAGGAAACTCCGGGCCTTGGCCTTGGGGTTGTACCCCTGGACGCTCGTTTGTTTGGCTGAATCGCCGTGCGTGCTGCTTCTGATTGGGGCGCATACACGTTCGATTACCACCCCAGCCCAAACGATGAGCGGTCCAGGGGCCTTCTTCGGCCTCCACGTCGTTGCCAACGGGGCGCTTGGTTGTTTTGGTCGCCGCCGCCGCGCTGGCCGGTGGGGTGCAGTCGGTTCGCGATATGCGCGCTCCTGCCCGCGTCTAAAACAGCGATAGCTGGGACTTTCCGAGGCCCACTTTCTTGGCGGTGTTTTCCGAGGTCATGTACCGAATCTTGCCGAAGATAGGCCGTTCGGGGCCCCATGCGCGGTCAAAGCGGCCAAAGACCCAAGAGATGCCGCACATGGAGTTCGGGTCGCGACCATCGAGGGCGTACTTGTCGTTGAGCTCGAACAAGAGGGCCATCGCGTCGGCGGGATGCGCGGTCCACTCGAACATCTTTTTGCCCCACATCATGCGCAAGTAGTTGTGCATCCGCCCGGTTTCGACGAGTTGCCGCTGCGCGATGTTCCAAACGGGGTCCGGCGACCGGCCGGCTTCGAGGGCAGCTTTGGAGGGAGGTGTTGGGCGCGGGTCGCCGAGGTGCTCTTCCATCGTCTCGCGGGCCCACGCGGGCAAAGAGGCGTAGGTGTGCGCATCGGGCGTATGATGCTGAAAGTGGTGCCCGACTTCCCGCCACGTCACCAGTTCATCCAAGAATCCCTCGGGGCCGGGCGGCAGCCCCCACCAACCTTCCCGACTTCCCGTGACCTTGCCGAACGAAAGGGGGCCATGGTCAGTGACAATGTCTGCCAGTAGCTCGTGTACGCCAATGTGACCAAAGTGCAGCCACGGCGAAAGGGCGCTCGAACCATCGGGGTCCAGGGTGCGCCGGCCTTCGCCGTAGTCGCGGAGGCCCACGCTGCGAAAGCGGGCCCAGCGTGCGCGTGCGGCGGTTGTGCCGCCAGTTTCGGCGACGGGAGCGACGGAATGGTCGATGGGAAGACGAGCCAGCGTTTGCTTTTGCAACTCTGCTGCGGTTGCGCGGGGCCACCGTCGCAAAATGTCGGCGGGCACCGAAGCCGGCGCGCGCACGGCCAGGTGGGCGAGGGGGTCTGCGACAGGGCGCTCGGAAAGGTGTGCGGCCGCCGTCTTCTGGAAGAATCGCCGGAAGTCGTGGGCCCGGACGTGTGCCTTCGGTGTCGCGGACAGCGGCAGCAAGTGGTTGGAATCTACCGCTACCATGCGGCATCCCGCATGTTTCGCGACGCGCTGCTGCCACGTCCGCACGAAGGGCATGGGCCAGTCGTCGGTGACCACCTCGACCGCCCGCTCCGCCAATGCGGCCACCAAGCCGCGGCCTGCCCCGTGCTGTGGCTCGATGTACGGAAAATAGAGCGCGGCGGTGTTCCCGGTTGCCGCTTCATGCTCGGCCATGCCGTCGATGACGAATGCATGGAAGCGGTCCGAGGCATAGGGGTACTGGCTGCTCAACGCTTCCAAAATGAGCAGGGGCACGTTCGCTTCGTTGGCCCGCTGCACGGCGTGTTGGAGCGCGAAGTTGTGCGTGAGGCGTCGAGACGCCATCATCCAATAGACGACGAACTGGCCTTGCGCGCGGGGAGAGGCGTCACAAAGCCGACGAATGCGGGAGGAAGGAACAAACATCGGTGCTACGAGTCCAGCGCGCCAAATCGCAGGTGCAGCGACAGTTGGCGGTAATGAAACAGTTGTCGGAGCTGGGCGGCGGCGATGGGACCACCGACTGCGGCGCCCAATGCGCCGAGCGGCGCAGAAAAGTGGATGTGGTCGCTGATGCGGCTGGCGGTCGTTCCGTCTTCCAAGACGACCGGCTCGACGGTGTGCTCATGCCAAAAGCAGCCAAATGGACCGCGCCGCTGCACATCCACGAAGCGTTTCCCGTCAACGTGCGCCACGACCTCCCCCGCCCAGTCCAAGCGGACGGGACCGATGGCGAGTGTGTGGCAGAACCGGTCGCCGGTGCGCATCCGGTCCACCGACGGGTCTGCGCCGAAGCCGGCATCACCAGGGGTGACGGCGCCCAGATTGCCAGCCCGGTCAAAAAATGACCAAACAGCCTCGGGGGACGCGCGGACGACTTGCGTCGCGCGCAACGTGTGCGTAGGCGCGGTGGCCGCGAGCGCATCGGCGCCACAATCGACGGTCACCGGACCATAGACCCGCGTGATGTCCGCGCCGG
The DNA here is from genome assembly GCA_964502005.1 of uncultured Enterobacterales bacterium. Lineage (GTDB taxonomy): Bacteria > Myxococcota_A > UBA796 > UBA796 > UBA2385 > CAJWOS01. The sequence goes on along the minus strand of CAZCUX010000025.1, from coordinate 86,015 downwards.
TCGGTTGGAGTAGGTGCTGGAGGGCGCCTGGGAGGGTGGGCCATGTGTACGAGAATCCAAGCGCAGAGAGCCGCTTGGGCGCGACATATTGGCCTTCCAGAAGGGCCGAGGCCGCCTCGCCGAGCGCCAGTTTCATCGCGAAGCCCGGCGCGGGCAGCCACGCCGGCATACCCACCGCCTTGGCCAAATCGCGCGCAAACGAGGCTTGAGAAGCGGATTCTGGCCCCACGAGATTCACGGGCCCATGGGCGTCGGGGTGGGTGAGCAGCAGCACCATCGCTTCGACGAGGTCGTGCAAATGAATCCACGGCAGGCCTTGCTTACCCGAACCCATCGGTCCCAGAACGCCCGTACGCGCCAACGGCAACATGGGCGCCAGCGCGCCGCCATCGGTGGCCAGCACGATGCCAATGCGGCCCCACACCACCCGAATGCCCGCGTCGGCGGCCGGTCGGAAGGCGTTCTCCCAGTCGGTACACAAGTCCGCGAGGAAGCCTTTGCCTGCCGGAGCGGTCTCGTCGACGGTGTTTTGGCCGGTGTCGCCGTAAAAACCAACCGCGCTTGCTGCCAAAATGACCTGGGGACGCGCATCGCGGGACAAAATGCGCTGCACGATGTCGGCGTTGAGGTCGACGCGGCTTTGCCGCAGGCGCGCCTTTCGTTGGGCCGTCCAGCGCGCGGGGAGCACGGGCTCGCCCGCGAGCGTGACCACCGCGTCGCTGGCGGCGAGGGCATCGGTCAACGCTTCGTCCTGGCCGGTCACAATCGCGACTTCGGGACCGAGCAAGGCCCGCGCTTTTTCAATCGAGCGGCTCCAGGCGGTGACAGAGTGCCCGTCCCGTCGCAATCGTAAGGCCAACGCACGGCCCACGAGGCCGGTCGCACCGGTGATAAACACATTCATGGCGCTTCCTTTGAACATGGTTTGTATACACCAGTTGGCGGCTGTGTAAAGAGGAGAGCCGCGCGGCGAATCGTTTCCGGTATCGAACCCGCCTCCTCGTCGCTGCGACGGTGCTTTTCTGCGTCACGGCGGGGATTCCGGAGATAGGGCGACGGCGTTGCGCGACCGCTCCCGCTCCGGGCGGTTCAGAATGTCGTAGCTATGATGGTTTTCGATGTTTGTTCGTTTTTTATTGACCAAAGTTCAATAGACGGATTGACCGACGTGAGCGGCGGACGTACACTGGTGTTGAACTTGATTCAATAGCGAAGCGAGACCGCCTCCAAGGAGGACTGCCATGACCGTCCCTATCGTTCGTCAGCCGGCGCTTCCGTTCGCCACGTCGGACATCCCGGCCCATTGGTTCGATGGCGACCGCGTCCTCACCCGAAGCGCCGATGCGATGCACATGCTGTTTCCATCCGGCGAGCGCTTTTTTATGCGCAGCGTTCGAGCGTTCACCCAAGACCTGCGTGACCCTGCGCTCAAGGCGCGCGTGCGTGGGTTCCTGGGCCAAGAAGCGATGCATGGCCGGGAGCATGAGCAAGCCTTTGCGCTGTTGATTCGCGATGGCATCGAAGTGCAGTCCTTCCTCGATTGGTCCGAGCGGGCCGGTGTGCGCCGAATCGAGCGATGGTTCAGCCCGCTCACCTGCCTCGCCGTCACCTGCGCGTTGGAGCATTTGACCGCATCGATGGGCGCCCGCGCGTTCTCCGACCCGCGCGTACAGCGCGCGCACCCGGTCATGCGGCAGCTCATGTTGTGGCACGCCGCCGAAGAAGTAGAGCACAAGTCCGTGGCCTTCGATGTTTACCGGGCAGTGGGGGGCGGCTACTTCCGTCGCATCTTCGGAATGTTGCTCGGCTACCTTCTGTTCATGTGGACATGGAGCCGGGGAATGCAGCACCTCTTGGCCCAAGATGGTGGCTGGCAGCGACAAGACATCCTCGACCTCCGCAAACGGGCCCGCGCCGAGGGCGTCGACCTCATCGGAGATTTGCGCCGTGCGGCGTTCGGGTATTTGCGGCCCAACTTCCATCCCGACGACGAAGACAACGCCCACCTCGCAGAGGCATATTTTGCCGAGGTCGCCTTCGACTGAATCGCGGTTCATTTATTGGGAACATCGTAAATACGCATATTCTCGGTGAGCGTGGGTGCACCCTCCTTCGCGTGGGCGACTTTAGTTTGGCGTTGCTTCTACGAAGGGCAAGGCGCGCAACTGACTGCGGTAGCGGTGGGTGCGAACGTTCAGGGCCTCATCGGGGGCGGGGGTTTCCGCGAGCGTAGAGAGGACGAGCTGGCGGGCTTCGTCGGTGCGGCCTGCGGCGTGGAGGGCGCGGGCCAGCAGCGCGGTGGCCCGCAAGCGATTGTCGCCTTCCCCCATTTGGACGGCCAGTTGGGCGTGGTGAATGGCCGTGTCTGTGTCGTTTTGGTCGAAGGCGAGGTCGGCGCGGGCTTCGTGAAAGGTCATGTCGTTGGGAAAGGCCGCGATTGCGGCATCGAGCACCGAAGCCGCTGCGGCGGGCTCCCCGGCGTCCGACCAAAAGGTCGCGAGGCTGGTCCAGTGGCCGCGGTCGTGGTGGGCGTCGCCGGTGAGCTGGGCCAAGAGCGTGATGGCCGCGGCGCGCGCCAAGTCGGCGCGCTGCGGTGCGGGGACCACACGCGACAACAAATAGAGGTGGTCGGCCCGATTGGCGGCGTCAACGACCAGGCTTCGGCGCGCCGCCTCGGCGATGGTGTCGGCGACCTCGGCGTGGGATTCCACCAAGGACAAGGCGGACCATGCCCATGTGTCGACGGGAACATTGGCGGCTGCGAGTGTTTGGGCGTCCGCTGCGGTCGGGTTGCCCAAAAACCGCGCAACGGCGGCATCTATGTTTGGCTCCGCGCGTTCGAGAAAGCGCGCAGCGGTGTCTGTCTGCCCGATTTCCGCAAAACGGCGTGCCCACGTGCTCGCGTCGGTGCCCGTCGTCGTCTCCGGTGCAGGCGCGTGGGCGAGCGGCGGTACCTGGGAGAGCTGGGCGAGCCACTGAAGGGTAGCGTCTTTGCCGGGATAGCCGACCATCCGGTCAATCTCGGCGCCGGTTCGGTCCACGGCAATCAGCGTCGGATAGCCGCCGACACGGTAGCGGTCTTTGACGGCCCACGTCGAGTGGTCGTCGACATTGACCTCCACGACGGTCATCTCTTGCAGAACGTCGGGTGGCTCCGCGGCGTGGAGCACCTCTGCGCCGAGGAGGTTGCATGGCGGACACCAAATGGCGGTAAAGTCGACCAACACGATGTCATGGGGCGTCGTGGCCAAGGTTTCCTCGAGCGAGGTCACGCGCGTTATCTCGGACGTTTCCTCCAACGTGACGGGACTGAGGACGATTTCGCCCGAACGGCGCGTCTCGATGATGCCCTGCACGTCCTGCTGCACCACCGCGCAGGCGGTTCCTGCGTCGTCGCAAATGCTGACAGACAGGCTGCCTTCGACCAATAGGGGCCGGTGAGAAGGCGCGGGAACCGTCACGCCACCTTGGGCCATCGCGCCAACCGTGTCGACCGACCAAGGCGCGCCGCCAACGGTCATTTGCGCGAAAAACGGCGCGTCAGGGGCGATGTGGTGGCCTTCGGGGGCGACCAACCGCAGGTGTGTGTGGGTGGGGGAGGCGGACAGGCGCACCTCCATCGACGGGGGCTCGGCCGCGATAACCAAGCCAGACATCCATACAAGCGACAGCATCGTGGTCTCCGCCTCTTGGGCCGCGCGCGGGGTGGGCCGCTCGCCCCTATAGCCGGTGTGGGGACGGTCGGTGGGGCCGTCGGCGGCGGAGGCGAGGGGAGCGGGCTGCGTCCCGATGGGCTGTGTGGCGATGCTTCATTTGCTTCAATCAGTATTGAACTAAATGAACATTGTCTATTCATGGACCTTCACAGATGTACGGAAATGTGCCGGTGCAGGGGTAGTCGTTCCACATGCCCGTATAGTTGAGGCAGACGCAGTCCTCGCCGCCTTGGTCGTTGGGCTCGCCGCTGCTCCAGTTGAGATACGACACCGCCTCGCCGGACACCCACTCGAAGGTGCCTTCGACAGCGGCGTCGTTGAAGCCAATCCACGCCATCTCGTTGAGGCCGCCGCCGTACCAACCATAGGCGAGCGCGGTGGTAGTGAGGAAGCTGTTTTCCGCGGAGTCGGAGATGCTCACGAGGGCAGCGCCCCAGCTTGCGCAATCCGCTACGGCTGCCGCTTGGTCGAGGGGGGTGCTGCAAAACCAATAGTCGCGTCCATCGTAGACTTCGAGGTCACAGTTGCACGCGCCGCTGTCGATGACGCCGTCGCAGTCGTCGTCAATGTCGTTGCAGGTCTCGTCGGCGCCGGGGAAGACGGTGTCGCGGGAGTCGTCGCAATCGTCGCGGGAGTCGCCGAAACCGGACGGTTGGGTGCAGGCCCACACGAAGGTGTCTGCGGCGCCGTGGCCGTCGTTGTCGGTGTCCGCGTACCAGATTTCGGCGGAGGACACGTCCAAGTCATCGTCTTCATCGTCGATTCGTGCGTCGCAGTCGTCGTCGATGTTGTTGCAGACCTCGGACGCGTCCGGGTAAATCGCGGCGTTTGTATCGTCGCAGTCGCCATCTTGCGCAACATGGTCTGCGGGCGGTGAACACGCCAATACGCCGGGTGCAACGCCGTAGCCATCGCCATCCGCGTCGGCGAAATAGAGCGTCTCACCGGTCGCGCCGGCCTCGTCCACTTCGCCGTCGCCATCATTGTCTTGACCATCGCAGACTTCGGTGTCTACACAATCGGCGATGCCATCGGCGTCGGTGTCCGCGAAGTCCTCGTCGATAAGGCCGTCTGCATCATCGTCCTCGCCGTTGCATACCTCCTCGGGCGCAGGCGTGCCGGAGTCGGCGGGTTCGTCGCTCGTGGTGCCCGAGAGGGAGCCGCTGTCCTCTGCGTCAGGAATCTTCGCGACGACGTTCGACTCGACGCGGCAGGCCGCGAGTCCCAGACACAGAATGGCAAACGGACGCATCGTGTGTACTCCGGGCATGCACTGCGCACGCGGGGTGCGGGGGTGCGATGCAGAGGGCGACGGTACCGGAATTGGGGGATGGACCACAAGGGGCACGAGCGCTTACGTTTTGACGGTGACACGAAGTGCGCCTTCGCCCGCCCAGGCCAGCGATGCGGTACGCGTTTCCGGTGGGGGTGTCCCCGCACCACCGTTTTGTGGTACACCGGTTCAAAGATTCAAGCGGAGAGATCCGATGGTGCATCGCAACGATTGGTCGAGGGCTGTGTCCGTTTTTGCGGGCCTTGTGTTGGTCGCATGCGGCGCGGAGAGCAAATCGGGTGTCGGTGGCGCGGACGGTGGTGAAACGTCGTCTACCACCGAAGACTCGGCGTATTCCGGCTCAGGAGGTGGTTCGGGCGGGGATGGCGCGACCGGCGACCCCGAAGACACCGCGATTGTCGCCACCGGCTTGACGTGTGTGGCCGACCGAACCCGCATCGACTCTACTTGGGATATGCCGGAAACAGCGCGCTTTTCGGCGGAAGGTACTACAAGCGATGGAAATGTGCAAGACGTGACAACCCTCGCTGTATGGTCCGTCGACCCGGCGAGCGAAGGCACGATTGCGCCGGGCGGCTTGTATACCGCTCCCGAGCGAAACGCAGGTCCAATGGACATTGTGGTCGAATGGGAGGGGCTCACGGCCACCTGCTCCGTAGACACCTATCTCGACGCCGTCGTCGACCTCGTGGGCGACCCCGCCATCGAAGCAGCGGCTCTCGCCGCGGTCCCGAGCCTCTCGGTGGATTGCGCACCCTACGTGCTTTATCCCTACGACCAATCGCGTATCCCGTCCGACTTCTTCTCTCCCGAAGTGCAGTGGATTCCCGATTCTGGCCAGGACGTCTTTGTCATCACCTTCGAGACCACCTACATCACGCTGCGGGCCATCTCTCGCGGCGCCGCGTGGACGCCCACGGGCGACGAGTGGTGGGCCGTGGCCGACCCCAACGCGGGCCGCGACATCGACATGACCGTGCTCGGCGGCCGATGGGACGGCGCGCTTGGTGACTTTGCAGACGGCTTGTGCGGCTCCCCGTGGCCCACCGCGTTGTCCACCGAAGAGTGGGGTGCGCCCGGCGCTGTCTTTTATTGGACGCCCGCGACCCAAGGCCTGTGGACCATCGACATCGGCGCCGAAACGGCAAGCCAATGGCTCGACGTGACAAACTCCGGCCAATGTGTTGGTTGCCACTCGTCCAATGCCGCGAATCCAGCGGTGTTCGCGACTTCGCGGGGTTCGGGGGGCTATGGCGGCTCGGCCGTCGCGGCCGTTTCCGACCCCCTCACGGTCACGGGCGGCGGCGGGCGAAATGTGTCGTTCTCGGCCCTCAATCCTTCGGGAACCCGCCTCGTGCGCGCAAGCTACGGTGTGCTCTACCTCGACGACCTCACCACGAATACCCAGCTTCACGCGATTCCCACCGTTGGCTGGGCGACGCACCCGAACTGGTCGCCGGATGGTCGATACCTCGCCTATTCGAGCTGTGCGAGCGCGCGCGGCTCCGAAGACTGGCAGGCCCTCGACTGCGACCTTCACCTCCTCGAAGTGCTGCCCGGCGACACCTGGGGCCCCGATGCGGCCTTGGCCATCGCGCCCCCCAGTCATAGCTATTATTACCCGGAGTTTAGCCCGGATAGCAAGTGGGTAGCGTTTACGCGAAATACAGCCAATGCTGATGCGTATGACGAACCAACCGCCGAGTTGATGATGGTTTCTCTGACGGGGAGCCCGCCCGTGCTGCTCGCAGCGGCCAATAGCTTGCCCAATGTCACGAACTCGTGGCCGCGTTGGGGCCCTATCGTCGGCGACATCGGCTGGTTGGCGTTTTCGAGTCGCCGCAACTACGCCCTCAAGACGAGCGGCGTCCACCAAGTGTGGGTGACGGGCGTGAACCTCGCGGATGTCGCCGCAGGACGCGACGGCAGCGCACCGCCCGTTTGGCTGCCGGGGCAGTCGTTGACCACCGGGAACCACACGCCTTCGTTCGTGCGCACCCAGTTCGAATAACGGGCGCGCGAAACCTCAGGGCGCTTCCGGCGCGGCCTCGGCCACCTCTTTGGGGCCGAACATCGCGTCGATGAGCATTGGGCCGGTCCAAACGGCGACGCCAAAGGCCAATGCGCCGACGACCAGAAGAAAGACGATGGGTTTGGGGGGCACGGGCGCTCCGGGGTTGGCGGTGCCCCTTATCGTGTTGGCCGCCATCGCGCGTCGCGAGGCGGGCGTGGCGCGGTGTGGTCAGGGACGGCGTGCCGCCGGCTTCTTGGTGTGGATGCTGCGCTTGTCGCCCTTGCTCCCGCCAAGGTACACGTTCATGCCGATGACAGCGGCGATTTCGCTATTGGAGAACCGGCTCGAACCGTCCAGGCCGTCCTGCTCAAATCGACCGCCCAACGTGCGGGTCGCTTCGAGTCCGGCGCTCAGAGCCGTTCGTGGGGTCGCGAAGTACTGGACGCCGGCGCCCAGGCCCAAAAAAGGCGCCCGTGCGATAGCGTCGCCGTCCCAGTCTGACCGCTCCAGGCCCAACAAGCCGGTGGCGGTGAGGCGATAGGTGGAGTCCACCCGGAACGAGTGGGTGTAGAGGCCCGCGAGGCGGAAGTTGGACTGGCGAAGGTCATCGGTGCCGTCGCTTTGGGTCACGCGGGCCATTTCAAGGCGCACGCCGACTTCGGACGGCGCGCGGAACTGGTAGCCCGTCGTGAGCGCGACCCCGCCGGCGCCTGCACCAATACCCGTCGTGCGATTCTGGAAATCCGTTTCGTCCACATGGAGGGAGGACCGGCTGAGGAGGCCTGTTTGCAGCTGCAAGTGGACCTGGTCTTTGTGGGGAGCGGCGTCAGCGGAGGAGGCAAATACAGCGAGAATCAGCGGCAGCAGCGACATGGCGTCCTCTTGGGTGCAGGCCCGGTGGCCGGGCGGTTGCTCCCCCAACGTTTCGCACCCGGCCTTTCTTCGACCGCTCTCGGAATCTGTTGAAATTTCCTCGAAAGATTCGATGGGACCTATTGCTCCGTCAACGATCCCAAACACCGCGATACACCCGGCTTCCGTGCCCCCCCCAAAAAAAAAGCCGCCGGGGGTTTCCCGGCGGCCGCTTCGCGCGACGACGCTACTTGCCGATGGCTTGGGCGAGATTCGCCGCCGTTCCGGCATAGCGCGTCGAAGGCTGCCACAACGGATGGCGGAACCGCCGGGAACCCGACAGGCGCTTGCGGAAGGTCTCCGCGTCCATCCCCGTCTCAGCCAACACGGTCTCGAGCTCTTCACGGGCCTTTTGGCGGGCCTTGAACAGCATCATCTGCACGCGGCTATATACATTGACCGCGCCGTCGCCGGTGGTCTCAATCGGAAGGAAGATGGCCTCGGGATACCGGGAGTTGATGAGGCTCTGTACGCCGTCCGACACGCCGCTCGAAGGCATACAACCGAAGGGCTTGACCGAAAGGGTCATGTGGTTGATGCGGTCTTCGACGAAGTGGATGAGCTTGCCGACTTCCATATGGGCTTCGCCGCCCCGCACTTCGTTGCCGTAGGAATCGCTCGCCAAGGCTGCGATTTCGTCGAGGTCCGGCAACGAATAGCCGTGGAGACCAGCGGTGTTGGCGTAGGTCTGGAAGGCGGCCCGCACAATCTTGTCGAGCGCCATGAGCAGCCAGATTTTCTGGGTGCCGTCTTTGTCCTTGAGGCCCTTTCGTGCTTCGTCGTGTTCGCGGAGGTCCAAGCGCGACTCGGTGTCGTACCGGTTCTCCCAAATCATGAACAGCACCCACGCCGTGACGCTTTGTACGTCTACTTCGGCGCCCTCGGACTCCAAAAAGCGCTGCATATGGTAGTTGCCGTCGCTCTCGGTGGTCATGGCCCAGAACTCGCCGATGACGCTCACTTTGGGCTTTGGCTGGCTGCGGTCGACCTTGACTTGACCCAACCGGCGACGACATTTGGTCAATGCGAGCAAGATGCTGCGGTTGTTGCCGAATGCGTCACGCAACATGTCCTTGCAGTCCGACATCGCGGCGTCGGTGGCGCCGACCTCTACCTCGTAGGGCCGCAGCCGGTAGCCGATGAGGTTGATGACGTCGCCCGCCATGATGGCCCGCACGAGGCCCAAGGCGAAGTCCGCGTTGATTTGCAGACCCAACTCGGTCCCGGTGGCTTGCTTGATGCCGCCCTGCTGCTGGAACAGCAGCACGCGGAACCCGTCAAAACCAGCATCCCGAAGGGCTTTGCGGTATTCGGTGACGTAGGTTCCAAAGCGGCACGGGCCGCACGCGCCCGCCGTCACAAACAGGTAGTCTTTCAGGATGGTCTCGGTGGGAATGCCCTGCTCATCGCGCATGCGGACGAGGTGCTTCACCAAGTTTCCGACCGTGAAGTAGGTCGGATTGCACTGCCCGCGATTGCCGAACTCTTTGCCAAACTGGAGCGCCTCGTTGTCGGGCGTGTCCATTAGCTCGGCTTTGTAGCCCAGGCCCCGCAATGCCGCGGCGATGAGGTCGTCGTGGGCGAGGGTGAGGCCGCGCACGAGCACGGTGGTGTGGGGCCGCTGCTCGGCGGTGAAGTGGGTGTTGACGTGCTCGGTGTAATGGTCGCGGCCGATGCCCAGCTTGCGGGCTTCTTGATGCGCGAATGCGGCGAGCTCGCGCTCCAATCGGGCGCGGGTCTCGGCGTCGAGGGCATCGAAGGCATCGTCCGCGTGGACGGGGGCGTCCTCGTGGAATGCGGATTCGTTCTCGTGCAGGCTCACAGGGAACTCCAAGTGGGGTTGGGCATGGGTTCAGCGGGCGTTGAACTGCTGGAGGAGCTCTTGTCGACGGGCGGCCACACGACGGGCCAGTTCGACCCGTCGATCGGCTTCGTCGTGGAGCTGCTCTTCAACAAGTTTTAGCTTGTGGCTATACGTTTTGACGCGAATTTTGATGGAGCCACCTGGCTTGTTTGCGTCAATATCGTGCAGCGCGGAGTAGGGAGCTTTGGCAGTCTTCAGGATACTATCGATAAGACCGTAAGTGGGCGCATCATGGCCGCATTTGAAGCTCGATAGGTCCAAAACAGCGATGTTGGGATGGTGGGCGGCGAAACGTGCGGCCCACACCTTCTGTACGCTGTTGGTGCTGTAGTTTTCCGGCCAGATATCGTTGAGATCGAGGGGATTTTCTACGCCCACCATCCGGGCCTTGAGCCATTCGCGGTCTTTTGGGATGCTGCGAATGGACAAGATGGGGTAACCCAACACCTGGAATTCATCGGGAATGCCGTGGTTGAGGCCGGGGTCGTTGTGGTAGGGGCGTCCAATCAGCAAGATAGCGACCCGGTTTTCTCGCTCGACCTGCTCGATGATGGCTTTCCCACGCCGCTGGAGGAGCTCGTCGAAATGGGCGATTGCGGCGTAGCCTTGGTCGACAGCCCAGTCCGATTCGTCCTCCGTCACGCCGAGGCGCGGCCCCCAGGTGTCGAACATACGGCGCCGCAGCAGATTCGGCTCGGTAAACGTGACGGCATCATTGATGTACTCGATGCCTTCCCGCGCGAAGAAGTCGACTTCTTTTGTGAACGCGGCTTTGACGACGAGGGGGCTCCCTGCCACAATCGGGCAAGACGCATTGTCCATCACGTTTTCAATAAACGAGGGGATGTGCGTCATACACGGGTAGTAGATGTAGTCGAGGGGACCGCGGCGACGTTTGGGGTCTTTGTGGGCGTGAAACAGCAGCTCGTGGATGTGCGCCTGAATGACCTTGGAGGGGTAGCAGGGGTCGATGCTGCCATAACGGCCACCTTCGACCCACAACTCTTCGGTGGTGGGGGGCGAAAACACGAGGTTTTCCGAAGGCAAACCCAAGGTTTCGAAGTAGGCCCGGAAGAACGGCGCCATGCTGTAAAGGTTCATCACGCGCGGCATCCCGATGCGGATGTTGCGCAGGTCGACGTGGCTTCGCAAAAAGCCGCGGTGCAAGACACGGCGGGCGATGCGGAAGAGGTGCTTGCGTACGACCGCGACGTCTTGCTTGGACGTGCCAGCGGCGGGCAGGGGCTTGGGGTCGTAGACGTGCTTGAATGCGAGGTCGGCTTCGACTTCTACCAAGTTCGGGTGCTGCTTGCGAATCGCGTTGCGCTCGCGGGCGAGCACCTTGAGCGCATCCGCCGATTCGACCGTACCTTTTTCGCACGAAAAGCCCGAAATATAGCGGCTCGTGCGGCCATCGGGGGTGCGGGTGTCGATGAACGTGCGGCTGCATTCGTTGGGACAGAAGTGGCAGACCGTCTCTTCGTCGTTTTTGGTGGTGTAGTCGAGGTCGATGGCTTGGTCGAGGCCGATGAACGTAGAGTGCCCGCGGCGGCGGACCACCCGCAAGGTCTCCATTGCGGCCCCGATGGCCCCGGCTTCCCCCGTGTGGGGATGGACCACCACCCGCGCGTCGGGAACGCGCTCGACAATGTAGTCGACCTGGGCCTTGACAGCGGCGAGGTTGCGTTGGGTTCCGCCTTGCAGCACGAACACGCGACCAAACTCCGCCAAACGGGGCACCTGCACGACGTATTGCCACACGTTTTTGGGCAATACGCGGGCGAGGCCGGCCAGCATTTCGGGCGCGGTGAAGCCTTCTTTTTGGAAGTTCACGCGGTCGGCGTCCAAGAACACCGCGCAGCCGTAGGAAAACTTGGGGGCGAGGTCGGCTGCGAAGGCGGTGTCGGCGTATTGGTGCAGCTTTACCCCAAACTGGTCGGCCATCGCTTGCAGCAACATGCCGTTGCCCGCGCTGCATTGGTTGGACAAGCGGAAGTCGCGCACGTCGCGGCTCCCGCCTTTCGCTTCCGACAAAAACAGGACCTTGATGTCTTGTCCGCCGATGTCGCAGATGACGTCAGCGTCGGGGACATAGCGCACCGCGGAAATCATGTGCGCGATGGTTTCGACGATATTGACGTCGGCTTTGACGCTCTCTTCGAGGACGTCCGCCGCATAGCCGGTAGCGCCAAATCCAAGACATTCGAGGGTGGCACCGCAACCATGGACGTACTGCTTGATTTCGCGCAGAATGTCCTTGGTGTCTTGAATAGGATTGCCTTTCGATAGTGTATAGGCTTTGTAGAGGACGTCGCCCGTCTCATAGTCGACCAACACGGCCTTGGAGCTGGTGGAGCCGCCATCCAGCCCAATCACGCCGCGGACGGTTGTGTTGGGCAAAATGGGGGGCGGTTCAAAGACGGGAATCTCGTACTTTTGGATAAAAGACGAGAGGTCGGACTCGCTCTTCACCAGCGGTCCCAAGGCGGTGCCTTGCAAGCGGGCGCCACGGCCGTGTTGAATGTAGTTCTTGAGGCCGTCGATGCCTTTATAGCGGCCCAGCTCGGGGTCGTCTTTGGCTTCGGTCATCCCAAAGACCACGGCACCGAAAGCAGCGTAATACTGTGCGTTCTCGGGCGTATAAATCAGCTCCGAGATAGGTCGGTCTTTGGGGTAGACGTGCCCGCGAGAGTCCCATGTTTCCGGGATGCGCTTGCGCCAGCATTCGACGAGGAAGGGGAGGTACGTGTTGGGGCCGCCGAGGAGCAGAACATCGTGCTTGAGGGTGTTTCCACGGGTGAGCACGCTCAAGTTCTGGTGGACAATCGCATCCGCCAGCGAATTCATGATTTCGACAGCCGGAATCCCGCTCTTCACGAGATTTACGATGTCAGTCTCCGCGAAGACCCCACACTTTGCGGCGACGTGATGGAGCCGAGTGTCGTCGAACTTGATTTTGACGACTTCTTCGGCGGGCATTCCCACCTTGATCATACACTTGTCGATGGTGGCGCCCGTGCCGGATGCGCACTTGTCATTCATCGACGTGCCGGCGTTTTTTCCACCGGTCGGCATGCCGTCTTCGTCTACTTCGTTGCGGAACATGATGATTTTCGCATCTTGTCCGCCCAGCTCAATGACAGAGCCGACCTGCGGGTGCAGACGCTCTACCGCCAGAGTGACGGCGTTCACCTCTTGCACAAAGCGCGCGCCGAGGTGCGTCGCGAGGGGGCCGGAGCCCGAGCCGGTCACAAAAATGCGAATGTCGCGTGCCGAAGGGAACACCGCGCCGATCCGCACCAGAAACTCGAGCACCTTTTCGGGCTGCCGCGTCTCATGGCGCTGGTAGTCCGACCACAAGATGTCGAGGGTGTCGGGGTCGCAAACGACCGCCTTGACCGTAGTAGAGCCGATGTCGACGCCGATGGCCACCGTGGTGACCGACGCGCGAGGGTCAGCAGCCAAAACAGCGGCAGACACGTCGTCTTCACAGATGGTGGACTCGTCTTCAGGCGCGAGGCTCATCGGTGCTCCAAAAGGGCGGGGTTGGCCGAGGGACATTTTATGACTGACACGTCAGTCTACTCGATGACGCTAGCCCGTTCGGGGGAGGCGTGCCAGCAATTCCGGTGGAATTCCGTGGGTCGTGGAATCGAGAGGCATAGGTTACGAATGTCGTATGTCACGAGCCATCCCGATGAATCCCGCCGACCGACAGGCCCAGCTCCTCGCTGCGGCCCGCCGGGTGTTTGCTGAGTCTGGTTACCACAAGGCCGGCGTATCCGACATTATTCGTGAAGCGGGAGTGGCGCGCGGCACGTTCTACAACTATTTCGACAGCAAAAGCGCGGTCTTTCACGCGGTCTTGGACGCGTTGACCACCGAGCTGGCTGGCGCCGTCACCCCCATCGACATCTTCCAGCCGATTGTGCCCCAAGCCCGCAACAACGTGGCTTCGGTCATTGAGGCCGTCATGTGCCCCGATGTCGTGCGGCTGCTGTTCTCGGAGGCAGTTGGCGTCGACGAAGAGGCCGATGCGGTGGTTCGCGCGTTCTATGCCCAGGCCGAAGACCGCCTCGTGCGTGCGCTCGAAACCGGCCAGGCCCTCGGCGTCGTGCGTGCGGGAAGCAACCTGCGGGTGACAGCGCGATGTATTTTGGGGATGGTCAAGGAACCGGTATTTTTGGCAAGTCTTCGTGGTGAAACCTTAGACCCCAACGACCTTGTAGAAGAATTGACAGCACTGCTAACGTCGGGTATATTACGGATGCCGGACGAGGGCTAATCGCCCCAGGACGGGCCCATGACCCATTCTTTGACGACCGTTGCCACCCATGCCGTAGCCGATTGTGACGCCCTCGGGGCACTCTTGGCCATGGCCCTCTTGACGCCAGGCTCGACGCTGTTGGTTCCGAGTGGCCTCGACGGCCTTGCGCGCCGTGTGTGGAAGCGCTGGGGCGCCGATGTGTCCATTCCTGCGTGGTCGTCGAATCCTTCGACCCTTACTCCCGACCATTTTGCGGGAGAGCTGCGGGTGGTCGACACCGCCCGCGCATCGCGCTTGGGCGACCTCGCGCCGCTGGTGGCGCGGTTTTCCCGCGTGGTGGCCTACGATACGCACCCCGCCGAGCCCGACGACCTCCCGCGGGCGCCCCTGCCGTCGGCCGGAAGCTGCACCGCCGCGCTCGTGCTGGCCTTGGTCGACCAAGGTGTGTCTCCGTCGCCTACGGATGCCCAGGTCATGTTGGTCGGAATCCACGTGGACACGGGGCACTTCACGTTCCCGGCCACTACGTCCACCGACCACGCCGCCGCCGCACAGTGCATCGCCTGGGGGGCGCGCCCGGCCGAAATCGCAGATGTTGTGCCCCGTGGCCTCACGCTCGCGGAGCTGACGTTGCTCGAAGCGATAGCGGGCACGGCGCGGGAACGCTCCGTTCACGGTGTGTCGGTCGTGGTGTTGCATTACGAGTCGGACGATTCCGCGCCAGAAGTCTCGGGTCTCCTCACGACGTTGCGGGAAGCCGAGCGGTGGCCCGTGGTGATGCTCGTGACCATCGCGCGGGGGCGTGTGTCCGTGATTGGTCGCAGTGATGGCTCGGTGGACGTCGGACGTATTTGCGCGCTGTTGGGCGGTGGTGGTCACCCCGAAGCGGCCAGCGCGGTGCTCCAGGTGGTCGGGCTGGCCGATGCGCTGCGCTTGGTCGACGAAACGCTCGAAGACTTTTTGGGGCAAAGTCGCTGTGCGGCCGACCTCATGGTGCGTCCGTTTGTGGCGGCGCCCGCAGAATTGTCGGTGGCGGAGCTGGCCGAGATGCTCCACCAGCACAGGCTCAATGCGCTGCCGCTGTACGAAGTGGACGCCGCGGGCCGCCGTGTGTGGACCGGTCAAGTGACCCGTCAAGAGGTAGACGCTGCGCTGCGCCACGGCCTCGGCGCGAGTCCCGCCGCCATCATTAGCGCCCGCGCACCCGCTTGGCTGGCCGCCGACGCGCCCTTGTCTTCCGTGCGCGACCGAATGTTGCGCGGCCAAGGCCGAATTTGGCTCGTGGGAACCCCCGACGACGACCAACCGGGTCTGCTGACCCGCACCACCGTGCTGCGCGCTGCGGCCGAACCAGCCTTGGGCTCCTTGCGCCGCGCGCCGTCGACGGGGGCCGTTCGCGGCCTGCTCGTGCGCGCCTTGGGCCAGCGTTGGGGCAATGTCGCGGCGCTTGGCGAAGAGGCGGAGGCGCTCGGGCGAACCGCTTGGCTCGTGGGCGGAGGGGTCCGTGACTTGCTGCGGGAACGCGGCGTGCGGGACGTGGACGTCGTGGTGGAGGGCGATGCGCGAACCGTCGCCGAAGCGTTGGCCCGCCGGTTGGGGGGCGCTGTCCTCGTTCATGCGGCGTTTGGTACGGCCAAATGGACCCCTCCGGGCGCCGTTCACCCTGACCAGACCATCGACATCGCGAGCGCCCGTGCGGAGCATTACGCGGGTCGTGCCGTGCTTCCGACGGTGGTGCAAGCCGACTTGCGGCGCGACCTCTACCGCCGCGATTTCACCATCAACGCGATGGCCGTGTGCTTGTCGCCGGCGCGTCTCGGCGAAGTGCTCGACCCGTATGGCGGCTGGGGCGACCTTCAGTCGGGTGTCTTGCGCGTCTTGCATGGATTGTCATTTCACGACGACCCCACCCGCGTCATCCGCGCCGCCCGCTTCATGTCGCGCTTCGACTTGCGCTTGGCGCCGGGCACCCGCGGCTTGCTCGATGGCGCCGTGCGTTCGGGCGTGTTCGCCGACCTCGGGCGCGAGCGATTGGGGGCAGAGCTGGAGCGCTTGCTCGACGAGCCAGACCCCGTTTTGGCCTTGCGTTGCTTGCGCAGCCTCGGCTTGCTGCCCGTTGTTCACCCCGCCTTCTCGGTGGACGCGGGGCTCCTCGCGGACCTCTCCTCGGTCATGGAAGTGTGGGCCGAGCATGTCGGGGCCGGTCGCCAAGCGCAAGAATTGCCCACCGCGCGGGCCGATTGGGCTTGGCTCGTGCTCGCGGAGGGACTCCCGGCTGAAGCGCGCGCCCAAGTCGCTGCGTGGATTCCGGGCACGCAGGCGCGTCGCAACCGCTTTGTGGCCGGCTGTGAGCGGCTTCGTCGTATTGCGCGGGGCTTGGCGACCCCCCGCACGCCCTCGCGGATTGCGCACACCTTGCGGCGCCTCGACGCCGTGGAGTGGGGGGTGACGGTGGGCTTGGGCCGTCGCCTACCAGACCGGACAGAAATTGACCGCCAATTGTGGTGGTGGTGGGAGGCCGGGCGCCACATTCGTGCGTCGGTGGATGGGCACTGGCTGCGGCAACAGGGGTTCGCGCCCGGTCCCCGCTTTGCTGAAGCGCTGGCGCGTGCGCTCGATGTTGCCGTAGACGGAGGAGGTCGCGACCAACAAGAAGCCGCAGCGTTGGCCGTAATGACTGCCCCCGCGGTGGGCGACTGAGCCGCATTTTGGCGGTCTGTTTGCGATTGTCGCACTTGCGACAAGCCCCCCGGCACACGGTTGGCCGCCACGCTACATAGGCGAGGTGTTTGTGGAGCGCCCATGTCGACCCAAGAAACCTTGCTGTCCACCGCCCACCTCTGGCGGTCGCTCGACCCCAATCCCGCGCACGCTGCGGAGACCGACCGGTTGATTGCAGAAGGAGGCCCTGCGTTTGCGGAAGCCTTCGGCGCGCGCCTCACGTTTGGCACCGCGGGCATTCGCGGGCGGATGGGGCCCGGGCCGGGGCAAATGAACCGGGTGCTGGTGCGCCAAGTCACCGCGGGCTTGGGCCGGTATTTGCTCGCGACGGTTCCCGGTGCCGCCTCCCGCGGTGTCGCGGTGGCGGGTGATGCCCGCCGAAACACGGCTGACTTTGTCGACGATGTAGTGCGGGTTCTCGGTGCTCTCGGCATTCGGTGCCACGTCCACGCAGGCAGCACGCCCACTCCCGTTTTGGCGTGGTCGGTCGTGGCTTTGGAGGCAGCGGCGGGAATCATGGTCACGGCGAGCCACAATCCCCCCGAGGACAATGGCTATAAGGTCTATTGGTCGAATGGCGCCCAAGTGATTCCGCCCGAAGACGAGGGTATTGCCGCGGAGATCGACAACACCGCCCCGGCTTCGGTCGAACTGGCGGAGGTCGCGGACATGCAGGCCCGCGGGTTGTGGTCGCCCGTCCACGACGACATTGTGGAGGACTATGTCCAGGCGGTCCTCGCAATGCGCTTGCACACCGGCCATCCCATTCGCGCGGTCTACACCGCGATGCACGGCGTCGGCTACGCCACCTTGCGTCGGGTCCTCGAAGCGGCCGGTCATTTCGGCGTAGAGGTCGTGCCCGAGCAGGTCGAGCCGGATGGAAACTTCCCTACCGTGCGGTTTCCCAATCCTGAGGAAAAAGGGGCGCTAAACCTTGCATTTCGCACGGCGCGGGCCGTAGAAGCAGACATTGTGATTGCCAACGACCCGGACGCCGACCGCCTGGCGGTGGCCGTTCCCGACCGCACCGCCGAAGGGGGCTGGCGCCAGTTGACAGGCAATGAAGTCGGGTTGCTGTTGGCCGACGATGTCATCCGGCATGCGGTGGCCGATGAGCCGCGTATGGTCGCCAATACAATCGTCAGCACGCCAATGTTGGGTCGTATCGCGGAAGCCCATGGTGCGGTGCATATCGAGACCCTCACCGGCTTCAAGTGGATTGCCAATGCGGGGCTTGCCCATACAAAAGCCACGGGTGGCTCTTTTTTGATGGGTTTTGAAGAAGCCTTGGGCTATACGATTGGACAAACCGTGCGGGATAAAGACGGCATAAGCGCAGCGTTGTTGCTGTTGGACCTCGCGGGATGGTGCCGTAGCCGCGGACGCACCTTGCGGCAGCACTTGGACGACTTGTTTTCGCGCTATGGCGTGGCGGGCAGTGGGCAACGGGCCATTACGTTGCGGGGTGCGGCAGGGAAGGAGCGCATCGACGCCGTATTGGCCAAACTGCGCGCGTCCCCTCCCGTCTCGATTGCGGGCCGGCGCGTCCGCGAGTGGCGGGACGTAGGTGCAGGAACAGTGACTGACTGTCAGTCAGGTGCGGTGAGCACGCTCGACCTTCCTGCGAGCGACGTGCTCATCTACCATCTCGACGGGGGTGCCCGCGTCATTGCGCGGCCGAGTGGGACGGAACCCAAGCTCAAGTTGTACTTCGATGTGATGGAGTCCCTCGGGCATGAATCTGTGGACACCGCGCGAGACCGCGCGTTGGCTGCGTTGGAAGCATTGGCATTTGATTTCTTGGACCAAACCGGACTCGCACCCGCCCAGACTGCGGCGACCTGACCGCGCTTTCCGCTTGTTTGGGGAAACGTGGAGCGGGGGTGGTGTCGGGGGGCGGGGTGACGTGACGCGGGCAAGTGCGGTATTCTTGGGCACACCCGTTGCTGATGAACGGTTCGATCCGTTGGAACGTCCCTTTGGAGGACACAATGCTCTATCCGCACGCGCACTCGGAGGTGCCTGCGGGCCCGACCGTCCTGCGGCGGCGCGCCTCGCTGTTCCATTTGTCGACTTTGGCGATCGGATTTGCGCAGGGTTGCGCGACGATTTCCGATGACGAATTCGCAGCGCGTATGGCTGCGGCGGACGCCGACGACGCAACCAACGACCCGGCGTTATGTGCCAATGGCCAGCCACCTGCGATTTGGTACAATGACGCAGACGCCGATGGATACGGCGATCCTCAGGCTCCCGTTTCCGCTTGCGAGCAACCGGGCGGCACCGCCAACAACTCGGAAGACTGCGACGACCTTGATGCGCGCGTCGCTGTCTGGTCTGTCTGGTATTTGGACATCGACAACGATGGAATCGGGAGCGACTCTGCCACGCGCGATTGCCATCCGCCCGTTGGGTATGTCGGCCTGACCGGCGATTGCGACGACCTTGACGCCGAAGTCTTTCCGGGTGCGGTCGAGGTGTGCGACGGCTACGACAACGACTGTGACGGCCTTGTCGACGACGAAGATGACGACGTTGACCTGTCTTCCGGCGTGCCCGTCTACCCCGACCGCGATGGGGATGGGTGGGGCGACGACGCGGGGGCCATCGTCGTGTGTCGCGCGTCCACCGACTTCGTGGCATTGGGCGGCGATTGCGACGACGCCGATGCTGCAACGCATCCCGATGCGGTGGAGGTCTGCGATGACTTCATCGACAACAACTGCAATGACTCGGCCGACGATTGTGGGCTGGCTGCCGAAATTGACCTCAGCGACCCCGACGTGCTGACCGTAGGCCTCGGACAAAGCACGCCTGGCACCCGCGTCACCGCGCTGGGCGACTTCGACCTCGACACCGTCCTCGACTTCGCCTTTGCCTCTCCCACCGAAGGGCAAGGGGTCGTGCGCACGCTCGCCGCCGCAAACTTCGCGCTTGGCGCGGACGCCGCCTCCGCGACTTGGTCCGGGTCCGCTGCGGGCGGTCGCCTCGGCGCAGGCGTCGCCAACATCGGCGACATTGACCTCGACGGCATTCCCGACTTCCTGTTGGGGGAGCCGCTCAACAGCAACGGTGGTCCGGGGGCCGGTGCGGTGTGGGTGGTGTCCAGCGCGTCCACAGGCAGCCAGGTCGTGTCGACCGGTGGTTGGCGTGTGCGCGGTCACCAAACCGGACTCGGCGCGGGGGAGGCGGTAGCTGCCGCCGGCGACGTTGACCAGGATGGCGTGGTCGATATTCTCGTTGGTGCAGCCGCCTTCGGAACGGGCGGAGAAGGAAACGGCGCCGCGTTCTTGATGCACGGTCCAATTTCGAGCGCGCGTTCGTTGGTGGAGGCGGAGTGGTCGGTGCGTGGCACCGGCGATGATGGCGTTGGACGCGCTCTCTTGGGCGATGTCGACGTGAATGGCGATGGTGTGGTCGACATTATTGTCGCCGGTCCATATACCGACGACACCGCGGGCGAAAACAGCGGATTGGTAAGCGTTTTCATCGGCCCGCTCTCGGGCGTCGCGCAAATGGAAGACGCCGACGTGCGAATCCAGGGCAACGCGGCCGAGGAGCGCTTGGGTATGGCCCTGTCTTCGGGCGCAGACGTAGATG
Organism: uncultured Enterobacterales bacterium; assembly: GCA_964502005.1. Taxonomy (GTDB): domain Bacteria; phylum Myxococcota_A; class UBA796; order UBA796; family UBA2385; genus CAJWOS01. Next base: position 65,627 of record CAZCUX010000025.1, on the reverse strand, counting down.
GCGATGGCCTTGACGACTTGATTGTCGGTGCGCCCGGCACGGATCCGGGCGGCCGCGTCGGCGCCGGCGCCGCGCTCGTGTTTGGCGGCGACCAGTTGGCATTGCGCGCCACGTGGACATCTGCCGGTGCAAAGGCAGTGCTGGTGGGGGATGGCGCTGAAGATGCGATGGGCACGAGCGTTCATATGGGCGGAGACTTCAACGCCGATGGCAACGCCGATATCGTTGTGGGCGCGACAGGTGTAAGAGATGGAGCCGGCGCTGCGTTCGCGTTTTACGGCCCCATTTCCGGCTCCCACGCGGCGAGCGCCGCCGACCATCGCGTGTCGGGTGTCAACGGAAGTAGCGCAGGCACCGATGTTTACGGCTTGGATGTCAATCGTGATGGATACGACGACCTGCTCATTGGCGCTCCGTTTTATGCGCTTGGCCAGGTTGTGTGGGGAGGTGGCATTTGAGCCGCATTGTCGTCGTTATGTTGGTCAGTGGTGCCTTCTCGTTGCCTGCGATGGCCGAAGAACCGTGTGCCGCGCCGGTGTCCGCGCGCTCGTTTCACCAAATTGTATCGGCGGGAGACGCGGCTTATGCGGATATGGATTTAGAAGCGTTCCAAACGGCGAGGGTAACCGCGCGCCAAATGTTTGCGTGCTTGGACGAGGGGATCACGCCCGCCCAAGCCGCGGGGTTCCACCGTTTGGAAGCGCTCGGGTACTTCTTGGCCCGCGACCACGCAAATGCCGTTTCGTCGCTCCGATCGCTGAACGCCGCCGCGCCTGGATACGCGCTGTCCACGGAAATCGCGCCGCCCAACCATCCCTTGCGCATGTATTATGACATCGCCGAGCAGTTGGTGTCCTTGCCGGCCCAGCCGTTGCCTTTGGCGAAGTCGGGGTGGACGGAAATCGATGGTTCCACGGCGACCGCATGGCCAGTCGACCGTCCATATCTTATTCAGAAGTTCGACGAATCGGGCAAGGTGGTTTTGTCGTCATTTCAGACGGCAGGAACACCGCCTGCTGGCGTTCTCTCGGAGCCAAAAACGTTGACTGCACATACGCCCAAGGTCCAGACTGCCAAAACCCTCTCCTTGGTTGCGGGGGGCTCTGCTTTGTTGGCAGGCGGCTTGTACTTGGGGGCGCGGTCCAGCGCGAGTCAGTTTTGGGATCCCGCGACGCCCAGCTCGGAACTTGACGCCCTGCGGCGGCGTACCAACGGCCTCGGGTGGTCTTCGGCCGGTGTGGGCTTGGTTGCGCTCGGTACAGGTTGCGCGGCCATCTACGTTGGCACTTGGTGAGGCATCGGATGCGTGTCCGAAACTGGTCCTATTCGGCGTTGGAGCCCCTTTATCGCTCGCCCCTTGGGCGGGTGGTGCGGGGGCGATGTGACTCCAAAGGCGGTCGACTCGACGCGTTGACGCTCCTCGACCCCTCGATTGACTTCGATGCTGTCGCACCGGCCATCGATGGCCGAATGACCCGGATTGGCGAGTTGCGCAGCCCCCTGCTGGTGCGCGACAAAGGCTTCGTCACAGTCGGCGAAAGCATCGCACTCGCAAGCATTTTGGTCGATGGCGTTCCTCTGCACTTCGTACGCGGGCACCGCAGGGCACCTTTGGCGGTGGCCTGCGGCATCGCCTCCCAGATGGCGTTGGCGATTCATACGGCCTTCGACCGTCTCCCCCGCTCCAAAGCCCGTCCTTATGGCCTGATTCACGGCGACCTTACCCCGGCCGACGTCCTTGTCGGCAATCGCGGCGACCTTCGATTGGCAGGCGTCGGCCAGCTTCCGGGCGAGTTTCCCGAGTCACGGCTGCGACTGCGCCCCCACGAAGCCCATCCTTCGCCATGGACCGCGCCCGAGGCGGTGTCTGGTCCTGCCTTTCATACCTCCGACGTCTACTCCGTCGCGGCGATGCTCGCGTGGCTGCTGACGGGGGAAACCCCGCGCTTGGCCCAAACGGGCGAGGCCGCGCACAACAAAGGCGTTGCAGAGACCGCGCGCCGCGTTCGGGAAGCCACCGGCGAAGGGGCGCTGGCCGAGCTGGTCGCGTGGTGTATGGTTCATGACCCTGAAGGCCGTCCTACGGGGGAAGAAGTACACGGCTGGATGGAGCAGATGGTCCGCACGCAAGACGGGCCTTCGTGGCAAGAGTGGGTAGGAGAGCACCTTCCGGCGGCGCGCGTTGCTGCACGGCAAGAGATGCTGGGAGACGAGCCTGCGGTAGAAGCGCCGGTGCCCGCGCCCCGACCCGAAGTCGACATTGCGGAGATCGCGCGGCATCTGCCCCGTGCAGCCGCTTCCGAGGACGAAGCCTCGGAGACCGAGGCCGACTGGCTCGCGGCGCCGTTGCCCGGCCCGTCCTTGGGCGCAGACGTAGACAGCCTCGAAGAGTTTCATACGGGTTCTATCGAGATTGCTGCTGACGACGATGGTCTCGCCGTCGAAGCCGACGACGAGGCCCTCGAAGCCGGCGACGATGGCCTCACCTTAGAGGCCGACGATGATGGTCTCGACGTCGATGACGATGGTCTCACGCTCGAAGCCGACGACGATGGACTGCCACTCGAAGCCTTCGATGAAGGCAGCGAAGATGCCGAGGACCTCCTGCGTGCCGTCCGCGCCCCCCACGACCTCCCTCCGATGGCCGCACCATCGTCGAATGGCGTGTCGGTGCGGTTTGTAGCAAGCGCGAGCCTCGCGACAGCAGGTGCAGCGTCCCTCGACGACCCCCGCGCTTGGCCGTCCTACGCAATGCGCGGCGATGTCCCCAAGGCTCTGCCGGGCACCGCCCACGACGACCTGGAGACCGGCGAGTACGAGAGTGAAGAGCTCGATGTCTTCGCCCATGCGCCGTCCCTCGGGTTTGGATTTGCAGGCGCCGATGACCTCCCGGAAGAGGGGGTCCTCCCTGACCCGATTCACTTCCAAGGCGGCGCAGTCGACGAAGACGAAGAGCTGCTCGCGGGAAGCGAAGATGATTACGACGCTGCGTCGGAATCCGCGCCGCCCGAAGACGAAGTGGATGAAGCCCTCGACCTTTGGGACGACGAAGGACGGCGGGAGCCCAGCGTTCGCATTCGGGTGTCCGCAGCGGGGACGGGCCGCTCGGGCGTCGGCTGGGACGACCTTCGCGGCATCAACCTCCCCGACCATCTCGTTCCCGGTCCACGGCAAGCGGAGCGGGCACGCACCGTCGCGTCGGTACGGGTTCCCCACCGGATGCCGGAGCCGCCGCTTCGTGGCATTCGCGTCACGATGGAGAAGAACGAGAACGACCTCGACGGCTTTGTTTTTGAAGGAAGCGAAGCCGACGCGATTGCGGCGACCGAAGGGCGAGGGCGCACGCACCTTCGCTTGGTCCCAGGCGACGCAGAAGACGTGCTGCCCGAGTTTACCGAAGAGCCGGCGCTGACCGCTCCTTTGGTGCACCGCCCCGAGCCGATTCCCGTACCGCTGCCGCCGCCCCCGCGAGACGAACCGCCGCGTTCGACCTTCTTGTGGGCTGTTGGCGCCGCCGCGGTGCTGGTCCTCGCTATCATGGCCGCCAATCCGCTGATTCAGTCCTGGCGGATGCAGTCCCCCGGCCCCACCACCGCGCCAACGGTTCCGCCGCCGAGCCCGTCTCCTGCGGACATCGTCGCCGCCCAAGTCGAGCCGCCGAGCCGTCCATCGCTGCCTGTCGCACCGCCGGAGGCCGTCGTTCCGCCGGAGGCCGTCGCTCCGCCGACCCCCACCGCGGACACGCCTGCGCCGACCGTGCCGGCCCCCGAGCCTGAAGAGCGGCCGCGTCATACCTCTCGACATCCGACGGCGGCCCAACCGGTCCCCGAGGCGACGCCTGCACCGCGAGAAGCTCCGCCCACACCGCGAGAAGCGGCGCGGACCACCACGCCTGTCCCGACGCCCCGCGAGAAGGCCCGCACGGAGACGCC
>CAZCUX010000025.1:0-61595 GCA_964502005.1 uncultured Enterobacterales bacterium | reverse complement strand
CGCATCGGGGGGAGGGGTGGTCTTCTACCACCCCGGTTGGCATCGCATCGGGGGGGAGGGTTGGTCTTCTACCACCCCGGTTGGCATCGCATCGGGGGGAGGGGTGGTCTCCTACCACCCCGGTCGGCATCGCATCGGGGGGGCGGGTGGTCTTCTACCACCCCGGTTGGCATCGCGTCGGGGGGAGGGGTGGTCTTCTACCACCCCGGTCGGCATCGAATCGGAAACGCGCCGAGGCTCGACGGGCTCCCGGATTGGCCCCGGTGGAGCACCGGGCGCGACTGGGCCGGGCCGAGGCAGAATTGGTGGGGTTGGCGGTGTTTTCGTGACAGAAGTGTGGCGATTGGTCTCGCTTGAGGTACCCTACGGCACCTTGGCCTGGAGATGGCATGACCGTTCGTCAGATCCCTGAACAGTGGCACCTTTCCCTTTCGATTGGGAAGACGTTGTGGGACGACCTCATGGGAAGCGCGCTCCCATTCCGCATTCAGGACGGTCGTTTTGACCTTGGACGCGCCGTTTATGGCGGTATCAAGCAGCTCCAACTCAAAGAGACGCTTCGCTCCCAAGTGGTCGCCTTGTTGGAGGACCGCAAGCCGCCGCAGCCGTTGGTGGTCGCCAAAGACCGCGCGCGCGACCTCTGGCGCAATCACAAAGGGCAAGTCTTCAAGGTCATCGACGAAGTGTTGCATGTGGAGGGCGACTGGACCCTCGACCTCGACCAAGACGGCACTGCATTTGAATATGCGCCCCAAAAGATTGGAGTAGACGCGCACATCAAGGCGGTGGCGTCGGGCCGAATTCATTTGCTCAAAAAGAACGTCGAGATCCCGTTTACATTGGAAAAGCGCGTGGGCGCCCGCTGTTCGTTGGGAGACATTCACTTCGACCGCGGCTCGGAGACCATCACGGGCAAGATTCAAGACCCGGCCCTCGACTTCGGCGAGCATGTCGCATTCCGCATTCTCAACGAAGTTTCGGCGTTCGTGTTGGCCAACCAAGCGGAGCAACGGTTCCCGACGGTGCCCATTCTCAAAAAAGCGCAAGTAGAGGAGCTGGTGTCGCCAGCAGGGGGGCCGCTGCGCCTAAAGATGGGTGTAGAGGATGTCGCGCTCGAAGTTACCGACGACAACCTTACGCTCAAAGTTCGGTTTGGTTTTACGACCAAACAAATCGAAGAGCGCAGCTAAACGGCCCGGTGGGGGGTCTACTCTTCGGGAAGCACGATGCCAAACGGCGCTTCCCGCCATTCGTTGACCTCGCCCCACACCGCGCGCACCACGCCCTTCACGGAGGTTTCGGGCACGGGCCCCCACCACCGGCTGTCGAGGGCTTGGTCGCGGTTGTCCGCCAACACATAGACGTGGCCTTCGGGAACTTCGACGATGCCCGGAGACGACCACGGCACCTCGGGGACGACCACCTGCACGAAGTATCCATTGGCGCGCGCGGGTGGCTTGCTCCAAATGACCTCTTTTCGCACCCGCAGGCCCGGTCGGTCGCCCATCTCGGTTTGCCGAAGCGGCTTCGCGTTGACGCGCACGCGGCCCTCTTCGATGCGCACGTTGTCGCCCGCAACGGCGACGACGCGCCGCAGCACCGTGCGCGAGGGGTCGAGGGGGTCGGCCAGAGAGACGACGTCGGCCTTCCGAATGCGATCGGGAACAAGCCAGACCACGTCGTTGGGCTGGAAGGTCCACGCCATGTCGGTTCGGGTGACGCGCCGGGCAGGAACCCAGGCGGCGATGCCCAAAATAAGGATGCTTGCGGCGATGACACCCAAGATGCGGGTCCATGGTATTCGTCGTCGGGCAGGCCCCATCCGGTCCTCCAGGTGGCATTGCATAGCGTGATTGGACCTTCGTGGCACGACCCCAGGTTGCTTCGGTTAGGGCTTGCCGCATGAGACTTGCCGCAATCCAATTTCGCCCGCCCAAAGGTCGTCCCCATGCCGCGCGCTTGGCGCTCGGTGTGCTTTTGGAAGAAGCGGGGCAGCAGGGCGCCGATATTATTGTGTGCCCGGAAATGGCGACCACTGGCTATGTTTGGTCCAGTCCCGGCGAAATCGGGCCCCATTGCGAACGACCGCGGGGGGAGACGTACCGTATGTTGGCGGAGGCGGCGCGGACCCACTCCGCTTGGATTGTGTGTGGCTTCCCCGAGCTGTTTGTGCACCCTTCCCGCAAGGGACCCGGAGGCCGCCCGCTGGCGTCGTTGTTCAATAGCGCGCTCGTGGTGAGCCCCGAGGGCGAGCTGGTCACCTGCTACCGCAAAGTGTTGCTGTTTGATGCCGACGAATCGTGGGCGAGTCCGGGCTGGCGCCGTTGTGTGGTGCCCACCGCCTTCGGAAATATGCTGCCCGGCATCTGTATGGACCTCAACGACCCCGCGTTCACCAGCTTCGTGCGTGAGGTGCAGCCCCAAGTGGTCGCGTTTTGCACCAACTGGCTCGAAGAAGGAGAAAACGTCCACGAATACTGGCAACAGCGCCTGCGCGGCTTCGGCGGCTACTTTGTCGCGGCGAACTCCTGGGGCGACGACGGCGACATCTCGTTTTGCGGGCGCTCGGCGATTCTCGGGCCGGATGGTGTCGTGCTGGCCGAAGCGCCGGTCGATGGCGATGCTGTGTTGGTGGCGGAGGTCGCGCCGCTCGCCGGGCGTTGATGCGCGTGGCCGCGGGTTCAGCGCGTTCGTCGAAACAACCCGCTGCTCCGTGTGCGCTCGAGCTCGGCGCGCAGGTGGTGGAGGTCGTTTTCGAGGCGCTCCCGCAGGCTGTCCATGGCCCGTAGCTCGGCGGACTTTTTCTCGTTGTCGGCGGTCAATAGAGCGTTCTCCCGTGCGAGGTCCGTCGCGTTTCGCTGCGCCATTTCTTCGCGATTGCCCAACACCTGAATGGCTTCGCGCTTGAAGCCCGCCACTTCGTCGAGGGCGCGGGCTTGGCGGGCGACGGAGTCGAGGAGCGTGCGGAGGTCTTGGTGCAGTCCTTCGACTTCTTGGCGCTTGGCGACCACTTCTGCTTCGAGGCGCCCGCGCTCCGCGTCGAATCGCGCGGCGAGGTGTTCGGCCTGGAGCGCGCGGGTCAAGAGGGCGGCGTGTTCGGCCAACGGGCCACTTCGCCGGGGCGCGCGGGAGGGCGCGGACACCCAATCGACCAGGGGGGCCGTGCAGGTGTCCGGGTGAAAGTGGGTTTGCGCGAGATGATAGGCGGCATCGCGCATCTGGTGGAGGTGTGCTGGGTCGTCGAGGACGCGGTCGATGGCTGCTTCGATGTCCTCGGTGGCAATACCGGCGTCGCCCAGGACATCGGCCAGGGCTGAGTTGTCGGACGTAAGAATCGGCAAGCCGGCGCCCAGCGCGTCGACATGGCGAAACGAGAGCGCCAATGAACGCTCGGGATGGGTGCCCATCCAGTCGATTGCGGCGGAAGCGCCCGCCCACGCAGCCAACAGGTCGTCGTATGGCTTCCACGGCTGCGCGACGAGGCGCGGGTGCGTGGGGAGGGTCCAGCCAGCGCGGGTGGTTCCGAGCAGCGGCGCACCGCCCGTCCACACCACTGTGCCGGTTTGGCGTCGGTCGAGGTGCTGGAGCACCCGCTCCAAGGCCGGCCGTGCCTGCTGCCAAGGCCATGCGGTGCCGCCGCCGACCAGCACCAGGGGGTCGGGCGGCTCGCGCCGGAGGACGCCCTGGGGAGCCGCTAGGGGCACACACCGCGTAGGGTCGTGGCGCAGGTCAAAGCCGGCCAACGCCAACACGCCGTACCAGCTCCATTGTTGGCGGGAATTGCTGACCAAAAAGACGTCACCGGCGTCGAGTGCGCCGAACACGGCGGCCGTTGTGGTCGCGAGGGTGTCGTCGTAGGCCGCTTCTAGCAATCGCGGTGCGTAAAGGTCGACGGCCAGGGGAATATCGAGGCCGCGAAGTGCGGGCGCGTCTTCGGGCTGCACGCACACGATCCGGTCGGGACGCAGGTCTCGCACCCGCGCCCGAAGGTCGGCGTGGTCACGGAAACCTCCCGCGCTGTCTTGGTCCCGCGCCAACAACACCGCCTCGTGGCCGGCGTTGTGCAGGGCTGTCGCGTGCTGTCGCGCCCGCAGCGCACCGCCCGTGACGGGCCGGTCGGGGTGGGGAACGGAGCCGTGATGTACGATGAGAATGCGCATTGGTACGGAATCTCGGTCAACTGGCGGAGAAACGCCGCCGGAGGAGGGCGCCGGGACCGGCGGCCCGCGCGTCGGTTGAACGTCGCCGACCACCGCGAGACGGGGTAGCCCGCAATCATGCGCTCCGCACCAGAACTTCGCCGCGACTTCAGGTTCTACTGGTCCCGCCGCCTCAACCGCAGCCTCGCTCCCCCCGACCGGGTGAGCCTCAACGTCACGCTGCGCTGCAACCTGAAGTGCACCATGTGCACCACCTGCTACGACGCGCCCGAGCTGTCGACCGATGAAGTCAAGTCCATCATCGACCAAACGGCTGCCTGGGGTGTGCAAGTCTTCAATCCCCTCGGTGGCGAGCCGTTTATGCGCGCCGACATCGAGGAGATTCTCGCGTATGCAGTGCGGCGCGGCTTTTATGTGACCGTCACCACCAACGGCACCCTCATTACGGAAAAGCGCGCGGCTGCGTTGGCGGCGATTCCGTCCGACCGCTTGCACCTCAACGTGTCGCTCGATGGAAACGCCGAATCCAACGACATCGTACGCGGGCCAGGCATGTGGGCGCGGGCGGTGTTGGGCTACCAGCGGATTCGCGCGGCGGACGCGGCAGCCGGCAACGCACGGCGAAAGATTTTGGCCAACACGCTGCTCCATGCCCAAAATGTGCACCACTTTTTGGGAGTGTTGGACGAGCAAGCCGCCCTTGGCTTTGATGGCGTGCAGGTGTTGACGCTCTTTCGCTCATCTCCGGACGCCGTGGTGCCCGCGTCGGAGGCGCTTTGGTTTACCGAAGACCGCCTTCCCGCCCTCAAGGCCGTCTGCAATGACCTCGCGATGCGCGCCGAAGCCCAAGGCACCGCAGGCTACCGCATCGAGAACTCGGCCGATGAGCTTCGCCGGATTCCCCGCTATTACGAGGAGGCCATGGAGCCGCTCGAAGCGCCGTGCTGGGCGGGTTGGAAGGAGCTGTATATCAACGCCGATGGCCGCGCGATTATGTGCGACGGAAAGCTCGATTTTCTCGCCGGGGCATTCGGCGATGTGCGCCAACAGACCTTGCAGCAGTTGTGGGCCGACCCTGCGTTGCGCAAGCGACGGGAAGTGGTGCGCACGTGCCGCACGCCCTGTATCCAAAAGTGCTACCTTCGTCCCGAAAGCGACCATCTCACCGATATTCTGGTGGACGCGGCGCGGCTTGGCGCCCAGCAGGTGCAGCGCCGCTTGCCGGCGCCTTCGTTTCGTGTCTCCCATTTCGCCGAAACGACGCTCCATGTCGAGCTCTCCGACGTTTGCCCTTGCGATTGGGAAGGCTGTACGACGCCCACAAAGCGTTGGCAAGTGCTCACAAAAGACGTGCCGGAGCGTCCGAATGCGGAATCTTGGCGCCGGTTGCGGGACAATGGCTACCTCGACTTTGGGCGCGGATTTATGGGCTTTGACGTCGTGCGGTCGGTGGTGGACGACCTCCGCGCCGCGCGCGTGCGGTTTGGGGCGTGGGCCGTGCGTTGGCGCGGAGAGCCGCTGCTGCATCCCGAGGTCGGCCCGATTCTCCGGTACCTGATGGCCGAAGCCATCGGTCGCGTGGCCGATGTGCTGCGCGTGGAGACCGATGCACGCTTCCTTACCGACGAAGTGGAGGCCGTGGTCGTTGCGGGTGGTCCCCAAGAGTGGGTGCTCGACCTCGACCGGGGCGACGCCGCGACCTACCTGCGCTTGCGGGCGCTGGCCGGGCCTGGGGTTCGCTTCGTGCTCGCAACGACCGCAGGTACGGGCCGGCCTCTGGCGGGGCTTTTGCAGGCGTTTCCGGGGCTTGCTGTGGTGGTCGGCGACCGCCCGCCCCGCGACCGGGGAGACTGCCTGTGGGTGCGCGCGGGGGTCCACCCGCATTATTTGGCCATGGAGGCGTCGTGGAAGGCATTGGAAGAGGCCGCGCGTGTCGCGGGCGTTCCCGCGCCGACCCGGCCAACGGGGCCTGCCGCGCGGTGCCGTGCGGTCGTCGAAGCGCCCGTCGTGTCGTGGGATGGCAAGGTGACGTTGTGCCCGGCCGACCGGACGCTCCAGCACACGATGGGGGAGGTCACGCCGGGTAGCCTCGCGGCGCTTTGGAAAGGCCAAGCGTGGAAAAGCGCCGCCCAGACAGCGCAGTCGCGTGGCACGCCCGACCGTGATTTGTGCCGTGCGTGTGGCTGGCCCCACGCGCCCCACGCGTGCTGAACCCACAAACGGCCGCCGTCCTTAGAAATCGGAGGCCACCCCTTTGGTTTTGCGCGTTGCAATCCGTTTGCGCAGGCAAGTGCTTGGAGTAACGGATGCTTTGGATACAGCGCTTTCTCGAAGACGAGTCGGGTGCCACCGCGATTGAGTATGGGCTCATCTCGGGGCTGGTCGCAGTGGGCATCATCGCGACGCTGACCGCGCTCGGTGACTCGTTGAACGCGATGTTCTCGAGTGTTGCCGGAACGGTGACCATCGCAGCGGGGTGAGGCGCTACGGGCGCGTTAGCCCCGGCGGCTGGCCGACGAGCGCCTCGGCGTGGCGCACCGCGCCAATCGCAAACACTTCCCGGCGTGTGGCGACGTGCTTCAGCTCGATTCTTTCGCCGGGCCCACATAGCCAGACGGTGTGTTCGCCGAAGGTGTCACCGACCCGCAGCGCATGGACGGGGACGTTGGCTCGGCCAATCGCCGTGACGATGCGCTTGGCGGTGCCGCTCGGCGCGTCGATTTTGTGGTGATGGTGCGCCTCTACGACTTCGATGTCCCAACCTGGGGGCAGGTGGGCGACCATTTGCTGCACGGCGTCGAGCAGGAGCGGAATTCCTACCGAAAAGTTGGCCACCACCGAGACAGGCGCGGTCTGCGCATAATCGGCGAGGGCGTCCCAAGGCAGCGCACCCGTAGACCCCACGACCAGGGCTTGTCCGGTCAGGCGTGGCAAGAGCGCCGCGGTGCCCTCCGCGCTCGAAACGTCGATGATGACGTCACATTCGGGAATCGTACCCGTGCGGCCGATTGCTCCCACAAACCGCTCTCCCGCTTCGGCGACAATTAGTCGCCCAAGACGGCCAGTGGCTCCATGGACGGCGAGCCGCACCGGGGCGGGGCGCATCTCAGAACTCGATGGTGGTCAGGAGGCGGCCGCCGATTGCGGGGGACGAGAAGCCCGTGCCGTAATCGACGCTTTCGTACTGGCTGAACACCTTGCCGGGCAAGAACACCGCGCCCGTGGCTTGGACCCAGAAGTGGGGGTAGGGGTCCCACCGCACGGTTCCGTTGAACTCGGAGCCATAGCCGGGCTCGGTCGTGGGGACTTCGGCTTGCTTGGCGCGTCGGGCCGCCAACCAGGTGAGGTCGGTGGTGAGCTTGTCGTTGAAGCGCCAGCCTACGCGCGGTTGGAAAAACAGCGCGTCGGAGATTTGGGTGCCGGTTTGGGCGGCGGCGGTGGTGCGACCATCGGCATCGAGGGTGTTTGCGGGGGGCTTGAGGGTGGGCATGGCCTCCTCAAACATAAACACGCTGATGTTGAAGTCGGGGTCGAACGAGAAGGTGCGGTTGGAGGTGTCGTTCGGGTCTGCGTCACCTGTAGCGAAGCCGGTCAGGACGCCAGCGCGGATATTGCCGGGGTCGATGCCTACGCGAATATGGCCGCCAAACGCGGTCGTGCGGACGTCGTTGATGCCATTGGTGAGGTCGCCGCCGCCGACGATGGCCGCGAACTCGGTCTCTGCTTCGGCCATACCGAGGGTCGCCCGGCCCCAGAGGTCGCCAATCCACACGCCGTAGCGGGTGTCGCCGGTGTTTTGCCAGCGGTAGGTGTGAAAGGTTCCGAGGGCGGCTTTTTCGCTCTCAAAGAGGACCGACGCGACAATTGCGCGGTAGTCGTCTTTTTCTGCGGCAAGTCCTTCATAGCGGTTTTCATAGCCGCCCATGAGGAAGACTTGTCCGGCTTGGCCCGTAAACTGGAGACGGTCGACGGTGTCGCCGTATTCGTCCACGGGTCGATTGCCGGCGTTGAAGACCATTCCCGAGCCCCAGTGGTTGGGGACCCGACCAAACCGGAGCAGACCGTAGGGCGTTTGGACCTCGCCCCACAAGCGGGTCATCTGGATGTTTTGCAGTGTAGCGGCGCCCTCTTCGGTGGTGGGCGGCGCCACGGCGTCCGAAAAGACCACCGACTGGACTTCTCCAGTCAGGGGATCCACCACGGCGACGGGGGACGAACCCCACGACACATACGGAAGGACGTCGACCTGCGTAAACAGCGACACTTGGTCGGAGATGCGGAAACCAGGGCGCAGGCGAAGGCGGTGGTTCATGGTCCACGCGGCGCCTTCGGCATTGCTGTTGGTGTCCGACAACGACAGCGAATCAAAAAACTCGCCACGGGCCCGGTAATGACCGTCCCACACGACTTCAGTCGCGTGGGCCGTAGAGAGGGCGGCGGTGGCAAGGATGAGGTTCGGCAGCATGAGCAGGGACATCGCCTCCCAGGGCGGGGCCAATGTGCCCGGGACGGGCAGACTAGCGGCCGGACTGGTAGCACGCGATGCTGAACCCGGCAAAAAGGCGACTGGCACGGGAAGGTGGACGGGCATTTGCGGGTTGTGTGCCCATGGGGGGGTTGGCCTGCGTTTTGCACTACCTTGCGTCTCCCCCCTCGAATCAGGTAGAAACGTTGCCAGGACGGGCATTCGAGCCCGCACCTCGAACAGCAAAAGGTCGAATATGCTCGAAGCGCTCAAGGCATTGTGGCGGGGCTGGAAACGGGTCACGCACAGCATCAACCACATAATCAGTGTGGTGCTGATGACGGTCGTTTACGTCGTTGCGGTCGCGCCGGTTGCGCTCGGTTTTCGCTTGTTTCGGCCGGACCCGATCGATCGGGGGTTGGGAGATCCGCGGGCCGAATCTTTTGGCCGCCCCATCACGGCAGCGTCACAAGATATTCGTCGTGCGCAGCGTCCGTGGTAAGGCGGCGTCCTTTTTTGTAGTTCTGTGCGTAAAGGTCGGCGGCGGGTAACGGCCGTCTCCTTGTCGGAGCGTCGATGTCCCGTTTTCCCGTTCGTCGTGCGGCGATTTTGTTTTCGGGCGGCCCTGCACCCGCAGCAAACGCCGTGATTTCCGCCGCGGTCACGTCTTTTTTGTCCGCCGGCATCGAAGTGGTGGGCTTTTTCCACGGGTACAGCAACCTCGTGGCCTACCACCCCGTCACCCATCGATTGTTGCCGGGTCGTCATTATCGACTGCTCAACGAAGACGATGTGCAAGGGCTGCGGAACCAGCGGGGCATTATTTTGGGCACCGCGCGCACCAACCCCGGTCGGGCCATTCGGTGTGCCGCCGACCTCGCCGATGCGGAAAAAACGGCGCCCCTGCGGCGGGTCTATGAAGCCCTCGTCGACCTCGAAATAGATGCGCTCGTGTCTATTGGCGGCGACGACACCCTAAAAACCGCCAACCACTTGGTCCGGTTTCAAGACCTGCTGCCCCAAGGCGCCCGCCGCGTGCGGGTGGTTCACCTCCCCAAAACCATCGACAACGACTACCGCGGCATCGACTTCACGTTCGGATTCTTTACGGCCGTCGATGTGATGGCCAAAGAGCTGCTCAACCTGCGGGCCGACGCCGCCGCCACCGCGTCATGTTTTGTTGTCGAGACAATGGGCCGAAAGGCCGGCTGGCTCGCGTATGGCGTGGCCATCGCCGGGGAAGCCACCACCGTCGTCGGCGTAGAAGACGCGGCGGAGTTTGTCGAAGAGCGCGAAGAAGGGCCGCGGGTCAACCTCGACCGTCTCGTCCAACACTTGCTCGATATTCTCCTGGAGCGAGAAGAACGCGGCTACCATCATGGGGTCTTCGTCTTGGCCGAGGGGCTCTCGGAGCTGCTCCCCGACGCCGTCTTGTCCAACGTTGCCCGCGATGCCCATGGACACATTTCTTTGGGCAACCTCGACCTTGGGCGCGCCGTCGCCGACCGTTTGGAGAGTCGTTATCGAGAAGTCACAGGGCGCAGCAAGAAGGTCAAGAGCGTGCAGCTTGGCTACGAGTCGCGCTGCGCCGAGCCCCACGCATTTGATGTGATGCTCGGCTCGCAGTTGGGAATCGGCGCGTTCCGGGCGTTGTGCGAAGAGGGCCTCGACGGGCATATGGTGAGCGTCTCGGGGCAGCTCGACCTCCATTATGTGCCATTCCACGAGCTTGTCGACCCCAATACCCTCGTCACCGAGGTTCGCTTTATTCGTCCGGGCAGCGACTTTCATCGTCTGGCGCGCTTTCTCGAAGCACGAGGCGAGAAACAGGATTGGTTGCCGGGTCGGCGTGAGCCAACGAGCCGCGGCGGGTGACGCCCGCGCGTCAAAAGGGAGGCGCGAATGGGGTCGGGAAAATCTGAAATACAGCACAGCCGCCGTAGTTGGTCAAATGTTGTCCGATTGACTGCTTTAGTACTATTGACGGTACTTCTCAGTGCTCCGTCATACGCTGATGCGAGCATTTTTTCGCTTTTCCGCTTGGCCGGACGGGTGGGAAGTATCGCGGGGAAGGTGGCGAAAGGTGCGGGAGCGGCGGGAAGAGCGGGGCGAGCGGCCTTTGCCGCCGGAAAGCTCGCGAAAGGAGCGGGCCTCGCGGCATTGGGCCTCCGGGCGCTCGGCGGGGCGGGAAGCGTCTCCGCAGCCGTCGCGGCGGAGCGAGCGGCGCTGTTTTTTGCTTCGGTGCCCGATGACGCGGTTCGGGGGATCGCGTATATCGCGCGCGAAGGCGAGATGTTGCATGTCGTGCGTCGCGGGGCATCGGAGGTCGTGTCGCTGGATGCTGCCCGAAGCGGCGCGTACCTCGAATCGCTGGCCGTGCACTCGGACCTCGCGTGGGACCCCAGCGTGATGCTGCGGGGCGGCTCCGACCTGTTGCCCGGCGCAGGCGTCGTCGATTCATTGGGACAAGTGCGCGGCTGGACCCTCACCCGCGATGCTTGGGGCAAGCACGCTGCCTTGCGCGCCGAGGACGAGATGCTGCGGGAGGTCGCGGGGTATGCCGCCGAGGGAGTCGATGCGGGGCTCACGGTCTTTGACCTCGTGCAGACCGGCCTCGACCTCGCGACGAACCCCGTCGACTCTGGACCTGACCCGCGCCCGCTTGTCGCGGTCCACCTGGGTCCACCGTGCGCGGACGCCGCGCCGCTCCGTTTGGAGGCCGTCGCCGATGTCGCTTCGCTGGTGGCACTGCGCGACGACCCCGTGCGCTGGCTTGTGGTGGTGCAAGAGGATGCAGCGTGGAACGAAACGATATCGGCGCTTGCAGACCAAGTGTCAGATGACGTCGTGCTGGTCGCGGTAGCCGACGCATGCGATGCGGCGACGGTGCAGCCAATCGTCGACGCGGCGATGGCGGATGTCTCCTATGGCGTGCGATTGCCGCTCACCGTTTGGACACCCTTGAACGACGTACAGATGCGCCAAGACGACCCTCTGGTGGTTGACGGGAGCGCGGGCGAAGGGGCGCCTGCGGGGGTGCTGCGCTTGGGGTTTGTCGTGCCGACAGTTGGCAGCGCCGTGTCCGAAGGCGAGCTGTCGTTTGCGGATGGCTTGGCAGAGGTGTTTGTGCCCGAAAGCGAAGAGCCACCGCTTTGGTTCATGCTTGCGTGCGGTGGCTTTGCGGTGGTGTATGTCGGGTGGCAATGGCGGAAGTTTCGGACCAAAGGGGCCGCGGCGTAGTCCTTCAAAGCCGCGGCGCAACAATCGGACCCGTCGGGGATCCCGGCAATCCGCGAACCTTTTCCACGGTGACCACCGGACAATCGGGCCATGGCTCCACGGTCGCGGGCGCGGTGTCGTGGGGGACTTGTTGGAAGAACACGGGGCCTACCCAGCGCCCATATAAGCACCGCTCCGACACACCAGCCGGACGTTTTCGACGGTACACCGACCAGCCGTTTCCTTCTTCGACGACCTCCCAGTCCGTGCCGGGCGCGGTCTTTGCGACCCTTTGCTCGCGCCAACCCGGGTCGGGCACGGGAAGTTGTCCCAGCGGCGCCCGTTGGGTGCCGGAAACCGGCGCGATCCCCGTCGCGATGGCCAATAGTTCTGCGCCACCCAGCCGCTCTTCAGAGGAGGAGCGCGCGACGATGCGGGGCACCAAGTCGGACCACGGCTTGTCGATGATAACCCGCTGCTGCACGCCGCTCCACTTCTGCCAAACCTCCAACTCCATCTCGGCCACACCGGTTTGCGCCAAGTAGATTCCGCCCGCCAGCGTGAGAAGGGCGGCCCCTTTGTTCCCGCGGGTGATGAGCCCGGGGGCGGCAGCCGCCAAAATGGCGGCGCACGGCGCCATCACGAGCAAGTGCCGAGGCATGGTCCACACGAACAAAAACGGAACCATCGGGGAAAGCCCCAGCGCCAGCGCGAGGGTGTGGCGGGGATAGCGCAAGGACAACACGAGAAGCGCCGTCGCGACGAGGAGCACCGCGAGGAAGGGAGACGCACAGGCGAGCATCTGCTTGCCCATGACCTCCACCAACGCCAAAATGCCCTCACTCGCCGCTTGTACAGCTTCTTCGGGCATTTCTTTCATGTCGGGGCGTCCGAGGTCTTGGCCTTGGGCCAAGGATTGTGCGTCCCGCAGGGTGATGCGCAGCTTGTCGGAAATTTGCGCGTTCAGGAAGAACGGTCGTGGAAACGTATGGGGCTCGAAGAACGTGTGGACGGCCTGGGCCGGCGCCAACGCAGCGGCCAAGTAGACGGAGCGGTGTTTTGCGTTGCCCCTTGCGAGGAACGGCAACGCCAGCAACGCGGCTGTGCCCATCACCATACCGTGCTCGCGGCTGTCAAAGCACAAGCCTGCGAGAAAACCGACCAACACGGCATAGGGCAAGGAAGGACGTACACTGAACCGAAGGACCGCGCCGAACATGAGCGTCAGAAGGACCATCACGAGGGGCTCGGGACGGAAGTACCACGCGTAAGACGCGAGATGAAGGTGGCCGAGGGCCATGAGTCCCGCTGCAATCGCGGCTGCCGTTCGCGTGAGCGCTGGATTTTGAGGCGGAGAAGCCGCCCACGCTGCGGCAGAAGGCACGATAGCAAGGCACATCGCGTTGAGGAGCAGTGCGCCTTGCACCAAACCATCAGGTGTGCTGAGCGCGGCTACCAAATTGGGGTGGACCGGCGGCATCGACGTAGGGACGCCCAGCTCCACTTCGAGGGCCGCCAAGCCCCACATCGCCGCATCGTTTCCAATCGGAATCCGAATCGGGAGCGCGCTGCCCATCGCCCAGAGTCGGTGGACATACGAGCTCGCCGCCGCGCCGATTCCCGCAATCGCTAGCCACGGGCCGATTTCGGCCCAGTGTCGGATGCGGGTGCTGTTGGGAGAAGTGACCACAACGTCCTCGGCGTTGGCGGCATTCTATTCGTTTGAACAATCGAGGACGGGTATACACGCACGGAGAGGCGGCGAGAACGGCCGTCGCTACGGGCGTTGAATAGAGGAGCGGGTGGACACCCTGGGGGGAACTTCGGCAACCCCGGCTTGGGCGCGCGGGGACGCATGGCCGCTTCGGAGGTGGGGCGCTGAATGACCATTCATTTTTTGAAGTGGTGGATTTGAACGTGGTGTTCGCGTATCGTTCGCGCTTCTGACGGCGCCGCGAGAGGGGGTTCGGCAACATCGGGGTCTGGACTGAATGGTGATTCAGTCTCTACTGCGCGGAACCCTTGTTTGGCTGGGGTGTCTGGCATGACGATGCTTGGTTTTTGGATAACGTTGGCCGTCGCCACCTCGCCGCTGGGTCCGCCTTTGGGTCGGGGGGAGGCCCAGGTGCTCCCGCGCGCGATGCTGCTCGGGGCCGATGCGGAGGCGGTCTTCGCGACGCTCCTGTCCCGCGTGGACGACGTCGTGCGGTGTGTGGGGGTCGCATCCCCGACCCAGCCACTTGTCCTCGACCTTGCTGTCGAAGTGCAAGTGAAGCCGTCCCAAGGGCGTATACCTGCCACGTTGGAGGTTTCTGTCGCGGAGACCCCGTTCCCGCAAGGGGTGCCTGCGTGCGTAGAACGGGAGCTGCTGCGGGCGCGCTTGCCCCCGCTTTCGAGCGCCCACCCCTCGCGGCTGGTGTGGACGTGGCGCGTCGCGTGGACGCCGGAGCCACGCGCTTCGGGACGTACGATAATCTTGACGGTACCAGCGTTCTCGGATGGTGTTCAGTCGCGGCCAGAGCGGCGGATTCCGGTCACCGTGCCCCCCACGCGAACGGACGCCGCTTGTGCGCGAGAGGCACGCGAGCGGTGCGACCAAGTAGAGACGTGCAAGGTATGGACGAAGCCGGAGGTCCGCGGAAGGTCTATCACCGGACCATCGCATTTTCGTTGCGTTGCTCGCTCCGGAGACGACGTGGAGGCGCGGGCTATCGCGCGGGCGTTGTGCATCGAGACCGGCGGCTTTTGGAGGCCGGTTTCGGCGGGCAAACAGGGCTCTTGCGAATGCCCACCTGCTCCCGACGCTGCTGGGGCATTTTTATACGGTCGACGAACAAGATTGGTGGACGGATATGGCTGTCTCGACGCACAAGCAGAATGTATCGTGCGTGGGTCGTCTTGGATTGCCGCGCGCGAGTCGACGCCCGACGAGGTCGCGCGCGGGGTGGCGTGGTGCGGCACTTCGACGGGCTGGGTGTCCTCGTCGGACGCAGGCGGCCAAGTGTGCGCGGATGGCTGGAAGATACAAGGGCGCTGTCAGCCGACGTTTTCTGCCGAAGAGTGGGCTGCATTGTGCAAGGACCGCGACGCATCGATGTGTGACCGGTCCCACGATTGTCAATCGGTGTGGTTTTTGCTTCCGCCTGTGGCCGGGGCGCCCGCATCTTCTTCTCTCGCGCAACCCGTGCGCGTCTTCCAGGGGTGTGTGCCGATGGGGATTGGCGAGAGCGCGGAGGGCGCCCCGACCCCCTGACGCGCGGGCGCGTCGGCGGGCGAAATGTCAACGAGATGTGCGAAACGGTGCGGGGAGGCGAGGGTGGAAGCGGGGACGATGGGGGACAAACGGTACTGTCGCCCACCCTGGAGGTATGCGGGGGGGAGTCCCAGGGGACTTGCTATCGTGCATAGATAGGGGCATCGTCGGTGTATGCCAGACCAGTCACAGCGCCAATCTACGTTGTCCTCTGTTCGCCCGATGCCCCGTCCAAACTTGGACCGAGGGGGCGGGGGCCTGCAAGGTCAGTTTGGAAACCAACATCTGGCCGACCTCCTCTCGGGCCGCGCACCCATCGATGCGGGCGCGATTGCGATGGTCTCGCAAGGATTGGTATTGCGGGAAGGCATGAAAGGGGACGGCCTCAAGCGCATTCAGATGCTGCTTGGCATCGGTGGTGCGGCCCAAGATGGCGCGTTTGGCAAGGGTACTGCCGGGCGGGTGCGGCAGTTTCAGGAACGCGCGGGCTTGCCGGTGACAGGTGAAGTGGACGCCGCGACGCTGTCTGCGCTCGAAGCGCAAC
The DNA here is from genome assembly GCA_964502005.1 of uncultured Enterobacterales bacterium. Lineage (GTDB taxonomy): Bacteria > Myxococcota_A > UBA796 > UBA796 > UBA2385 > CAJWOS01. The sequence goes on along the minus strand of CAZCUX010000025.1, from coordinate 45,954 downwards.
AGGCCGGCCCCAACGGCATCTTGTTCTCCCACGCCACCGCGGGTGCCTCGTCGGATACCGCGCGGCAGGAGCGCTTGAAAGCAGGGGTAGGGGCCTCGGAGACGATGGCGGAGACGGACCTCGCGCGTGTCGCGGCGATGCGCGATGTGTTTGTGCAGGTCGCGCGGACGTTCGACTTGCCTCCTGCGCTGTTGGCGGCGATGGCCAGCCGCGAGACCCGCGGTGGCAACGCATTGCGCGCAGATGGGTATTCGCGTTGGGATGGCCAGGGTTTTGGCGTGTTGCAGGTCGACAAGAACCACCACACGCCCGTAGGTGGCCCGCGGAGCGTGGAGCATGTCACGCAGGCGGCGCAGATTTTGACCGATATGCGGGATGCGATGCGGCGGCGCCATCCTGATTGGTCGGAAGCCGATTTGTTGCAGGCGGCGGTTGCATCGTACAACAAGGGGCCCAATGTGCGCAGTATGGACCGCGTGGACAAAGGCACCACTGGCGCGGATTACAGCAGCGATACTTGGGCCCGCGCGCGGTATTATGCGCCGCTCTTTTGACGCTTGGGCCGGGATTTGGGGGCAGGAATCTGGGCTATATACCGGGCCAAAAAGGCGTCCGTGGGCATCTTTTGGATGGTCTCGGCGAGGAGGTCGAGGGGTACGTCCCCGAGACGCTTGAACCGCACGCAGCTTTTGCCCATATCGAGCTTGAAGCCGCGTTGTTGGGCCTCTTGTTGAAACCAGCCCGTCAATTCGGCGTCGGTATACATACAAAATAGGTAGAGCGATACGTTGTTTTTTTGGTTGGCGAGACTGACGTAGGGCACGTTTTGCTTCGGGTCGCAGTGGTAGCCGGGGGGATAGACGTCGCGGGACACGCTCCAACCAAGCATTCCGTATTGCATGCTCTCTTCGATGCCCGGCGGCAGGTGGGCGCGGATGGTATCGCGGATTGCGGTGATGATGACGCGTCGGTCTTCGGGAAGCGTTGCGAGGTAACTTTCGGGGGTGGTCGATTTGCTGTGCATCAGGACTCCAGGGCGCGGTTCGCGGAGCGTATTTTGCACGGGGGAGTTGCGCTGGGTGCGGGTGGGACCGAGGGTGTCGCATACTGGCATGGGTAACGGAGATCGTGCGTTGCGCGCCGCGCACCACGGCGAAGGGTGGGGGGGGGCCTGCGGACAAACGGACGTTTCGATTCCGCGTTTTGTCTCGCCGTTGATTCAGCCGGAAACATCTCGCGGACACTCCAGCGAAAGTGTCGATATAACAGGCATTCTGGTGGGAGTGGACCGCAGCCTCTCGGGGCAGATTTTGCGAACGCATGGGCGAACGGGACGGGAGAACCCGGTGGTTTTCTCGAAATTCCTTCCCAATTTTTGCGCCAGAGTGTACGCTGACCTTGTTCGGAATTACTGGTTCAGTCTTCCAAGAATGCAGACCAGAACTATCATTTCACGTTTCAACCGTGAAATGAAACATGAAACAAAATAGTGAAACAAGTGGGTGCTCTTCCCCAGGTTTCACTGTGTTGAACCTCGGAGTCACTCCCATGCGCATCCCACTTCTCGCACTCGCCGGCGGCCTCTTGTACAGCACCACCGCAGCGGCAGCTCTTTCGGAAAAAGACATCATCATTTCCGTCGAAGAGGCGAAGGCACTCGTAGGAAAACCCAATGTCGTGTTTGTGTATGCAGGCAGCAATGCAGCATTTCAGAAGGGGCACATTCCTGGGTCGGTCAACGCATACGCGCATGATATGCAGTACCTTGACGATGTGAAAAAGTGTGGTGGACTACCGATGTGCGAGGCCAACGCGGAGGCATTTCTCGGCGGCTTGGGAATCTCCAACGACACGATGGTCATCGCGTATGAAGACGGCAAAGGCGTCAATGAGTCGGGGGTGTGGTTCTTCATGAAGACCTACGGCCACGACAACGTGAAGATTCTGTCGGGCGGAACCGTCGACTGGGCAGCAGCCGGCCTCACGCTCGACACCGGCGCTGGCGCCAAGCCGTCGCCTGTAAAGTTCGATGCCAAGCCCAACACCGCGATGATTGCAACCTTGGACGACGTGAAAGCGGCCCAAGGCAAGTCGACGTCCATCATCCTCGATGCACGGCACAAGCTGGAAGAATACACCGGCCAAGAACTCAAAGACGGAATGAAAAACGCCAAGGAGCACGTCAAGGTCGCGCGCGGTGGGCACATTCCGGAGGCGGTGTTCTCCCCTTGGAGCAAGTACGCGGGGAACAAGGGTGGCGAAGCGGGCAAGCCCGTCTTCAAGTCGGCAGACTCGCTCAAGAGCAGCCTCACTCGCCTGGAAGCCAAGGGCTATTCGCCCAGCTCCGAAATCATCACGTATTGCCACGTCGGTCTTGGCCGCGGGAGCTTTCAGTATATGGCCGTGCAGCTCGCCGGACACGACAACGTAAAGCTCTATATGGGCTCCTGGTCCGAGTACGGCAACACCGACCTTCCCCTTGCAACGCAGTGATGGGTCTTTGGGTTTGATTTGGTTGGCGTGGTTCGTGCATTGACAGGTTGCGTGGAGGAAGAACAATGTCGGTCGTCGTAATGGGAGCATTGACGGGTATGGTCTTCGGGACCGTGCTCTACAAGGTTTCGGCGATGCGGCACTCTCGGGTGCTGGGGATGCTGACCTTTTCTGACCTCAAAATTATGAAGTTTGCGTTTACGGCGATTGCCGTCGCGAGCTTTGGCTATGGCTTGGCAGACCTCACCGGTATGGCCGCGGAGCTGCACTTGGTGCCGCGCGTCATGTCCTTCACGGGCTGGTCCCATGTGTTGGGCGGTGTCTTGTTTGGGGTCGCGATGGGCCTCACCGGCTTGTGTCCGGGGACAGCCGCCTGTCGCTTGCCGGCCAACGCCGGGCGAGGTCGCTTGGACGGTCTGCTCGCGTTTGTGGGCCTGTTCGTGGGAATCGCGCTCTACGCCGTTCTCAAGGAACCTCTGGTGGAGTCGGGGATTTTGGCGACACCGCGGCCGCTCACGCTCCATGGCGCGCTGGGGCTTCCGTACGGACCCGTCGCGGTTCTGGCGGGCGCCTTCTTCTTGACACTCGCAACGGCCCTCGACCGCTTTGGCCCCGAACCGGCTTATGATTCTACCCACGTTACGTTGGTGGAGCGAATCCGCGGGGAGTGGCATTGGCTTCCCGCCGGCACTTTGGGTGGTCTTACGGTTCTTTGGGCCACCGCCCAGGATGGCTATATCGGCTTTTCCGGCTCGATTCTGGCCTCGTATGGCTGGGCCCTCGACCTTATGGGAATGCCGAGCAAGCTCGTTCCTGTGGTAAATGACTCTATCATGTGGCGTGCGGCGTTGATTGGAGGCGTGGTCATCGGTGCGCTCTTGACCCACGCGTGGTCGTTGCGGCAGGTGTGGCCTTCCGCGGAAGACAACGCGCCCACGCGCTTGGTGGGTCCGGCGTCTGCGCTTGCATTTGGTGGCGGAACCTCTCTTGCATTGGGGGCGATGATGGGGGGCGGATGCACCACTGGCGCTTTCATTTCCGCCTTCCCCACCCTCTCCTTGGGAAGCTTCGCGATGGGTGGCACGTTCTTTGTCGTCGCTCTCGTGACAGCAGGATTGCTCCGGTCGACCGGCCGTCTTCCCCAGTTGTTCCCCTTGCCGTCACCCACTTCGGCGAAGTGAGCGAGTACACCATGTCCAACTTGGAACGTATCTTGTATTCGGTGGTGGTCGCCTGTTTGTTGGTGGCCATCGTGTCGATTCACCAGTCCAATGCAGCGCTCGTACAGCAGACCACTCCCGCGGGTGTGGCCAAGGAGAATGCACCGTGAACAAAGAAATGCTGGAGCGGGCGGTTTTTTGGACGGTCATCTTGGTGTTTTCCGGTGTGTTGGTCTCCGAAAGTCAGGCACAAGTTGGCCTCGAACGGCAGATTCCCGTGCAGGGAAAGGCGCTGTACGAGCAGCTTGCCGGCGGTACGCGCGTGCAAATCATTGACGTGCGGCCATTGAAGGACGACGACAATGAAGACGTGGGTGGCTACGAATACACCCATGTGCCTGGCTCTATTCCCTTGCCCAATTGTGAGCCTTCCCAAGCACCCGATGGGGCGTTGGACCAAATTCAGTTTGGTGTCCCCACGGTGATTGTCTCGGCAGAAGGGGATGCAGCGGCGTTTGCCAATTGCGGGGCCCGCTTTGACCGGGCGCGGAACCTCGAAGGCGGCATGCTCGGTTGGGTCGACGCCTTCTTGCCGGAAGACGAAGGCGAATATGTCGCACCCAAAGCGGGTGCGGGCGGAGGGTGCCTCTGATGAGCATCACGCGGCGTGGGGCGCTTCGCTCCTTTTTTGCAGTGGGCGCAACCTTCGCGGGAATGCGTGGAAAAGAAGCCGAGGCCAAAGACGAGCCGAGGATTGTCGATGACCCGCGGCTGGCGCCCAAAGGCATCCAGAGCACCGAAGACAAGTACCGCGCCGAGTTTGCCAATACCTACGGCGACCCTGCGGACCATGGCACAGCATTTCATTGTGTCAACTGCCAAGGGAACTGCGCATGGACCGTGTGGTCGAAGGACGGCAAGGTCACACGCGAAAGCCAGTCGGCCAACTACCCCGCGATTTCGCCCGATATTCCCGATGCGAATCCGCGTGGGTGTAACAAAGGTGCGCAGCATTCGCAAGTCATGTATAATGAGGACCGTTTGAAGCATCCGATGCGCCGAACGGGGCCGCGCGGCGGAGGTCAATGGGAACGAATTTCGTGGGAAGAAGCCATCGACGAAGTAGCGAAGAACATCTACGAGACGATGCGAAGGACGGGGCCGGAAGGCAACTACATTCATATTGGCGCCGGTTTGTTGTCGGAAGCGCGCGGTGCGTCGTTCAAACGAATGGGCACGCTGCTCGGTGCTGTGCGTCCTTACATCGCGTCGTATGTAGGGGACATGTTCCCCGGTACTTCCCTTGTGTTTGGCGAAGGCAACATCGGCTGCACCTACGACTTCATGTTCAAGACGAACGTACAGGTGTATTGGGGATGCAATCCCAACCAAACCCGAATTCCCGATGCGCATTATATTTGGGAAGGAAAGTACAACGGCTCGAAGGTCATCGTCATCACGCCGGAGTTCAATGCGACGTGTATTCACGCCGACCTTTGGGTGCCCATCAAGCCAGGATACGACGGTCATCTCGCCATGTCCATCATGCACGAGATGGTGGAAAAAGGGCTGTTCAACCAGCAACGAGCCGCGACCTTCACCGACCTCCCGTTCTTGGTGCGCGACGACAACCGGATGCTCCTCAAGGTGTCCGATATCGACACAGAATGGGATGGCTTTGACCATGCCCTCCACGAGACGCTCGCGCACGTCGCCCATGGAAAAGAAGGCGCACCGGACGAAGAGTTTTTGTGTTGGGACTCTGGCTCCGACAAGCTCACCGCGTTGCCGGGATGTCGCGGAAGCGCGCTTCGTACGCTTCGCTTGCACGACCGCGATTGGAATATTCGGCCAGCATTGAGCGGACGGCACCAGGTACGCCTCAAAGACGGCACTATGGTCGGCGTACACACGGTCTTCGACGACCTCAAAGACGAACTCAAGAAGTTTGCACCCAAGGACACACAGGCCCTCACCGGGGTGCACCCAGAGGTCGTTTCGATTCTTGCCCAAGACATCGCCCTGCCTGACGTGGTGTCGGTCACTATCGGCTTCTCTCTCGGCAAGCACTTCAACGGTATGCTCACCCAGCGCGCGATTGGTTCTATGGTGGCCTTGACTGGCCGAATGGGACCGGAAGGCGGCATGAACACCGAAAACGAGTGGTCGATTTCGGGGCTGGGTGGTTTGAGCGGGTTCGGTGGAACGTATAAGCAGCGATTTGCTTCGGGTGCGGTCAGCGAGTTTGTATTGGGCGAAGGGATGACCGACGCGGAGAAGCTCTTCTCTGACGAGGACATGAAGAAAGCGACCAATGCCGACTTCAAGTCATACAAGGAAGCAGTCGAAGCCCAAATCAAGCCGGCCGCCAACGACGCCGGTGTGGGGAAAGGCAAGAGCTATTGGGAGTCTGTCGAGACGTTCTTGATTGTGGCAGACGCACGCTTCCGCCGAAATAAAGGCGGATATCGTGACGCATTTTTGAAGAAGGCCAAGTTCTTTGCTTATTTGGACTTCCGAATGAGCGACATGGCTACATTTGCAGATATCCTGCTCCCGTGTCAGTCTCATTATGAGGTGTATGACCTCCGTACAAATCCGGGCTACCACCGGTTCGCCAACATCACGATGCCGCCGAAGGGTCTCAAGAATGTGGGCGAGGCGAAGTCAGAGTGGGACATCGCGACATTGTTGATTGAACGGATTCAGGCGCTCGCCCTCGAAACATTCGAGAAGACCGGCGAGATGAAAGACCTGCACATCCCCGACGCGACCCACAGCACCACAGGCTTCCGCGAGCTCGACCAAATCGTCGACTTGTTCACCGACCACGGTCACCTTGGCACGGACAAGCAGGCGGTCGAGTATGCCTTGGCAAATGTCCCGCAGTTCCAAGGGGAGACCCTCGCGTCGACCACGGGCCGGGGCGGCTTTCTCCAGGTCAACGATAAAGGCGGTAAGTCCTCGCCGCTTTACCCGGACGAGCCCTACCACACGTTCGAGAACCACCTCGCGCTGCACGAACCCTTTGAAACATTGTCGGGTCGCATGACGTTTTATGTCGACCACCCTGTCTGGATTCAGGCAGGAGCCGCGATTGCGACGGCGTCGATGCCCCTGCAGCCTGGCCGTTTCCCGCTGTTGCTCATGACACCCCACGCGCGTTGGTCGATTCACTCGACCTACAAGACGTCTGCGCTGCTCCAACGCCTGCAACGGGGCGAGCCGTACATCATGATTTCCCCCAAGATAGCGGATTTGCGGGGCATTCGAGATGGCGACGCGATTGTGATGTTCAACGACTTGGCCGAGGTCCGGCTCATGGCGAAGATATCGCCGGTGGTGCCGGACTCCGCGGTGGTCATGGAGCACGGGTGGGAGCCGTTTATGTTTCAAGGCAAGACCGGTCACAACGCGCTCGCGGGAGACATGCTCAACTTGCTTGAGGTGTCGGACGGCTGGGGACATTTGAAGTTTGGCGTGAATTGGGACGGAAACCAACACGCTTATGCTGGCACTGTCGAAATTCGGAGGGCTTGAGCATGATCGAACGTCAGCTCGCCATGGTCATGGACCTCAACAAATGTATTGGCTGTCAAACCTGTACGGTCGCTTGCAAGACGCAATGGACCAATCGGGATGGCCGCGAAGGCATGTATTGGAACAACGTCGAAACCAAACCGGGGATGGGCTATCCTCGTGGTTGGGAGGATGCTGGGGGTGGTTTTGACGCCCAAGGCAACCTCAAGCCGGGCACGGTCCCCGGTCGGCGTTCCCAATACGGTGTCCCGTGGGATTATAACCACGACGAGCTGATGAAAGGCTCAGTATTCGAGCATGGCCAGAAAGCCCAGTATGGTCCCAACTGGGATGAAGATGTGGGGGCAGGTGACTACCCCAACAACTTCTTCTTTTACTTGCCGCGGATTTGTAACCATTGTTCCAATCCAGCTTGTCTTGCGGCATGCAATAACCAGGCGATTATCAAACGCCCGCAAGACGGAATCGTCTTGGTGGACCTCGACCGCTGCCAAGGCGAACAGCAATGTATCGCTGCGTGTCCTTACAAGAAGGTCTACTTCAATGCGTTGCGGTCTCGCACCGAGAAGTGCATCTTCTGCTTCCCGCGTATTGAGAAGGGCCTCCCGCCCGCTTGTGCGGAGCAATGCGTGGGCCGCATCCGTTTTGTTGGTTTCTTGGATGACGAAGAAGGCCAAGTCTACAAGCTGGTCAAGAAATACAAAGTAGCGCTTCCATTGCATCCCGAGGCAGGGACGGAACCCAACGTCTATTATGTACCGCCGTTGAGCGGTCCACCGAAGTACGACGCCCAAGGCAAGCCAATTCCCGGCAGCGAGCGGATTCCGCCCGAGTATTTGGAGTCGCTCTTTGGACCCGAGGTGCATGGCGCGTTGGAGCGTCTCAAGGCCGAGATGGAGCGCAAGAAGCAAGGCGAGGCTTCCGATATGCTCGACCAGCTCATTGCATACAGCCATCGGGACATGTTCCGCATTTCCAGCAAGCCGGGAGGGAAGCGCTGATGTGGCCCCTTTTGTTGACAGCGCTGGTCGGTGGAGCCACCGCGGACGCGAAGGCTCCCGAGGCACAGACCCCGGACACGGTCATTTTGGCCTATCGCGTCGGCTCGATTCCGGTCGACGGGCAAGCGAAGGCGTGGCGCAAAGCCGGCCCTATGGAAGTGGAGCTTTCGCGCCAGCGAACCGTGCCGCTCATGGACATCGCTGCCAACGCGCGTTTGGATGCCGTTGGAGGGCGAAGCGCGACCATCCGTGCGCTGTATACCGACGACGCGGTGGGAATTCGGGTCACTTGGTCGGACGAAACCCACAATGAGTTGAATCTCGAAGACGAACAGTATGGCGATTCGATTGCATGGTCGTTGCCCACCGTCTTCGGTCCTGGAGAGCCGCTTCCGTATATTGGAATGGGGGACATTCAGCACCCCGTGGTGATTGCGAGCAAGCGGGCGAACCGCCACGCAACCCAAGAGCGGCAGTTTGTCGCTGCGGGGTTCGGGTCGTTGCAGCCAATCGATATCAATACCCAGATGTCCATGGAGTACGACGCCGAGCGCAAAGAGTGGACGGCGGTGTTCGTGCGACCGCGGGTCGATGGAAACGTCGACCTCCGCGAAGCACCCGTCATCCCGTTTTCGGTGGCCATCTGGGACGGCGGCGACCTCGAGCGGGGGGGCTACAAGTCGGTCATGCGTTGGCATGCGCTACAGTTGGTACGGGAGGAGCCGAGTGTTGCCTACCTCGATGAGCTTCGGTGGGGCGAAGACGGGCGACCGATTGGCGACGCTTCCCATGGCAAGGAGCTTGCCGGAACGCTGTGTATCGCTTGCCACCGGTTCGACGACAAAGAGATGGCACTCGAAGGGATGGCGCCCAACTTGTCGGAGGTTGGACACCAAGCCGCCGCGTCCTATATTCGAGACTCTATCCTCGATCCCAACAAGGTCGTCGTGCGGAATCCCAACCCCAATCGCCACTACGACCCCAACGCCGCGCGCGAACCTACGGGCGGACATCCACCCAACGCGTTGTATTCGTGGTACACCAAGGCGGAAGACGGCTCCTATGTGAGCAAGATGCCCCGCTTTGCCCACCTCACCGAATCCGATGTCAACGACATCGTGGCCTACTTCAAATCGTTGGGTGCCGACGGTTCAGCAGACGCACCCCTCCCCAACCCCGAGGAGCAGCCATGAGCGTTTCATTCGCAGCGTGGGCGCTTTCCGCCTTCGCAACCCTTTCGCCGCCCCACCAAGCCCCCGTGACCGCCACGCCCGCCCTGGGTCCGTGGTCGGGGCCGGCCGACGTGGAGTTGTACTCTGCGGTGCTAACCGCCAAAAGCTGCGCCCAACGTATCGCCGATACCGGTGACTTGGGAATCGCGATTTCCTGCTCGCCGATTGAAGGTGCGCGCTCCGGTTTTGCAATCTACGACCCCGTCGAAGAACAGGTGTATGTGGTGGACCCTGCCGCAATCTACACCTTCGAGCTTGAGCACGGCTTTGGTGGCAGCATCGACATTGTGGGGGCCATCAAGGGCACGGTGGATGGGTTGCCGATGATTTTCCCCGACGAGTATTCGATTTCGCCCAAGCCGACTCCCGGTGCGTTCAAGGGTTGTTTGTAGGTTTTTCCGTTTTGGCCGTCGCGGAGCCGCAATTCCGCAGATTCGGGTTGATTTGCCCACCCCTCGGGGTGGCGCATGGGAAGGTTCCAAATGAATCTCGGGTTCCTTGTGGATCTGGACCTCTGTATCGGCTGCAAAGGCTGTGAAGTGGCCTGCAAGTCGGAAAACAGCGTTCCGGTGAATTCTTGGCGGCTACGGGTCAAGTATGTCGATTTTGGGGTGTTCCCCGAGGTTCGGCGCACGTTTACGCCCATGCGTTGCAATCAATGCGAAAATGCCCCGTGTATGCGGAGCTGCCCCGTTGAGGCGCTTCATCCGCTTGACAACGGCATTGTCAACATCGACAAGGACCGCTGTATTGGGTGTGCGGCTTGTATGATGGCTTGTCCCTATGGCGCCATCTATATGGACCCCGAAACCAACACAGCAGACAAATGTACCTACTGTGCGCACCGCACCGAAGCGGGCCTTGAACCTGCTTGTGTGGTGGTTTGTCCTACCGAAGCCAATATTTTTGGCGACTTGGACGACCCCAATAGCAAAATCAGCCGCTACATCCATAGTCACTCGGATGTCCGCGTGCGCAAGCCCGAAAAGGGCACCAAGCCCAAGCACTTCTATACGGGTGCCGGTGCCGTCCATCTTGAACCCAGTGCGAGCGTTCGGGAAGAAGGGCAAAACTTGTTTGGTCGCATCGGAAAGCTCGACCACATCGGAGGCAAGTAAAATGGACCCCCTCTCCTCCGGCAACGCCATTGTTACGTTGGACGTACTGCACTCCGGCATCATCTGGGGTTGGTACGTCACGATGAACTTCTGGGCGAAGAGCATCTCAACCGGCGTGATGCTGTTGTTGCCTTGGTTATTGATGCGCAAATCAATGCCCACACTCCGTCTGCAAGCAGCGGTGTTGAGTGTCGTCTTCATCAATATCACGCTGTTGTTCACGGTCCTCGACCTGCACCAGCCCTTCCGTTTTTGGCACATATTCGCTTATGCGCAGTTTACCAGTGTCATCGCCCTCGGCGCGTGGCTGTTGACGGCCTTCAATGGCCTGGGTGTTTTGCTTGCGGGGCTTGCGTGGAAGGGCCGAGACGACCTCTATGACCGACTTCTGCCGGTGCAGTGGGTGCTCGCGTTTTTGGCCACGATTTATACCGCCGGCCTGCTGGGGCAGGCCAATGCACGGGAACTGTGGCACGCGCCAACAGAAGCCGCCCAGATGCTCCTCGCGGCGACGTTGGCAGGCAGCGCCGTATACTTGGTCGCGGGCACAGGCGGAGAAGAAGCCCGACGGCCCCTTGCACAAGTTTTGGGCATCTCTGCGTTTGTGTCGCTGACTCTCTTCGTGGTTGAGCTCGTGTTCGGGCCGCAGAAGTCGGAAGAAGCGGAACATTTGGTACATATTCTCACCTCGGGTGAGTTGGCCTCGATTTTCCTTCCCGGACTGGCGGTTGGTTTTGCTGTGCCAATCATCGCCGTTTTGGTTGGCGGACGTCGGCCCAACCAGGGCTTGATGGCCGGTGCGGCCATCGCAAGCCTCCTGGGACTGTGGTTGGTCAAGCACGCTTGGCTGTTGGCTCCCCAGTTGGTTCCATTGAGCTAATCGGTTCGTAGACTGCACATTTGCAATAGAAGAGACGAAACCATGAAATTGAATCGCCGGGACTTCGTGAAAGCAAGTGCAGCGTCTGCGGGGGCTTTGGCCGCCTTGGTGGGCGCAGTCCGTTCGTTTATTCCGCGCGCGCGAGCGGGCGACGCTATCCGCGCCACCGAAAAGGGCTTTGATACTCTGCCCGTGGTCGACGGGAACCTTAGCTCCTATCCCCCGTTTGAGCGCTGGAACAGCTGGCGGGAGATGTCCGGCGACGACTGGAAGCGGGGGGGCATTGGTCGGACCCAAGTTGCGGTACACGACCACATCATCGTACCGACGATTTGTAGCAACTGCGAGGCCGTGTGCGGCTTGACCGCGTGGGTCGATAAAGAGACCTTCACGGTGCGAAAGTACATGGGCAACCCGCTGCATACAGGCAGCAAGGGCCGCAATTGTGCCAAAGGGATTGCGGTCACCACCCAAACCTATGACCCTGACCGGATTCCTTTCCCGTTGAAACGGGCGCCGGGGTCAAAACGAGGGGATGGACGCTGGGTTCGTACAACCTGGGACGAGGCCCTGAGCACCATCGGCACAAAGATGCGCCAGGCGATTCAGTCCGGCGACCCCTGGGCCAAAAAGTCGATTATGTACCATGTGGGTCGCCCCAATGAGTCGGGTTTTGCGACCCGTGTGTGGGCGAGCCTCGGACAAGACTGCACCAATAGCCACACCAACATTTGCTCGGCGAACGGTCGATTCGGGAGCATCGCTTGGACCAACGACGACCGAAGCTCGCCTGATTGGGAGAGGTCGCGCCTGTTTTTGTTGATTTCCTCCCATGCCGCCGACGCCGGACACTACTTCCAGCAAGCGGCTGGGCAAATCGCAGCTGCGCGCAAGCGCGGCGCGAAGCTCGTGGTCATGGACCCGCGCATGTCCAACTCAGCGGGCATCGCGGACCTTTGGATTCCGTGCTGGCCGGGTTCGGAAGGTGCGATTCACCTTGCGATGGTATCCCGCCTGATTCGCGAAAAACAATACAACCGCAGCTTCGTCGAGCAGTGGTGGAACTGGCAAGAGTTCCTCGACGATACTGAAGAGCTAGAGTTGTTGGTGTCACGCGGTGTGTTGGATGCTGTCCCCACTGGACGCACGTTCGAGGACTTTGAGAAGGTTCTTCATAGCATTTATGGTGAGTATTCGATGGACTGGGCGGCCCAAGAGGCGCGGGTGCCCGTCGAAAAGCTCGAAAAACTTTATGAAATGATTGTGTTTGCTGGCGACCGCATCACTTCATTTTACTGGCGCGCGACCGCCGCAGGCAATCGTGGTGGTTGGATGTCCTCCGCGCGAACCGGCATCATGTTGTTGAGCATGACCGGGAACTTCGGTGGTGTGGGCGCATTGGGTGTTCACCACGGGCGATACATTTCGGTTGCAGGCAAAGGGCACAAGGCCACGACGGGTGGAAAACCACCTGCGGTCAACGAATGGAACGAGCTAGGATACCCGCCAGAGTGGCCACTTGCAAGTTATGAACTGAGCTTCCTTTTGCCCCATTTGTTGTCGGACAAAGAGTGGCAGAAGAAGTGGCAAGACCAAGGCTTGACGGTTCCCGGCAAACTCGCCGTATGGATTCCGCGCATGTACAATCCAGTCTGGATCAACCCGGATGGGTTCCGCTGGATTGAGGTGCTGCGGAACGAAGAGATTCTTGAGCTCACCTTCAACCCGTCGCCGGTTTGGTCTGAGACCAACTGGTTTATGGACTACATTCTCCCCGTGGGACTCAGCGGTGAGCGCCATGACCAGCACGCAGAGCCCACCAACGTTGAGGCCTGGACTGGATTTCGGCAGCCGGTTCTCCGTGTTGCCCTCGAAAAGAGCGGCTGGACTCCGTCTGACCCAGCGAAGGCCACGCTAGAGGCCCATATGAAGGCGGGTCTCGGGGAAATCTGGGAGGAGAGCGAGCTTTGGATCAATCTCTTGTTCCACCACGTCGACCCCGACGGCTCCCTCGGAATTCGGCAGTATTGGGAGAGCAAGCGCAATCCGGGCAAGCCCGTGACGATGGCGGAGTACTTTGACGAGTGCTTCTCGTTGGTGCCGGGTTTGGCTGCCGCAGGAAGAGAAGCTGCGGCACAGAAGGTGCTAAACGCGAAGACTCCTCTCGAGCAGCAGCTTGCCGCGGTTGCGCAGGCCTTTCCTTGCTACGACCTCATGCGCGACCGGGGTGCGTGGACGGAAGCCACCAATGTCTACAAGCAGCATGAGCACCATGCACACGTCGACCATCACACCGGAAAGTTCACCTACAAAACGCCGCAGTACTTTGGTTCGTCGGTCAATGTGCCGGTGGACGAGGTCAAGACCGATGCGCGCACCCGTCAGTTGTACTTGGAGACCGACGAAGGGCGGGTGAATGTCGGAGTGGTCGGCGAAGACGGCGAATGGCACGAGGGATTTGAGACGCCCAGCCGGAAGCTTGAGTTCTATGCGCGCTGGATGAAAGAGTGGGGTTGGCCGGAGTACGCGATTCCGATTGTGCCCAAGACGCCGGAACAGCGCAAAGAGATGGTGCATATCGTCTCCCATGTTCACCACGACTACATGACGGAGCCCAATGCGTTCGCGCTCAACCCGATTTTCCGTCTACCATACAACATTCACACACGAAGTGCAAACTCAAAATGGCTAATGGAAATTAGCCAAAACCATGCGCCATTGTGGATGAATGTAGACGATGCCGCGCGTGTCGGCGTCAAGCGCGGGGAAGCGGTGCGGGTACGGGTGGTGGACACCGTAAGCGGTACAGAGTCGGGCTATTTCGTGGCCCAGGCGCAACCCACGCAAGGGCACGCTCCCGGCGTCGTTTCTTGTAGCCACCATGCGGGCCGCTGGCGTCTGGTCAACGAGGTCAACGTTGAAGGAAGCGAGCAGCCGCTCCATATCATGCGGGCAGGCGCGCCGCGGGCTACCATAGAAGAGAGCGGTTCGACGCGCACGTTGCGCACGGTCGAGGGCATCTCTCCGTTCCAGGTGTTGGCGACCAAAGAGTTCGGCGAACACGGTTGGCCCTATGCTGCGTTCAACAAAGACATGGACAACATTAGCTGGGATGGCCTAAGCGGGGTCTGGCAAAATGCCACGCACCATCCGCATCCAGACCCTTTGTCGGGGATGCATTGTTGGCACCAAAAAGTACTCATTGAAAAGGCGGCGCCCGGCGACCAAGTGGGAGATATCAAGGTCGACATCGAGGCCACGCTCGCGACCTTCCGGGCATGGCGCGATGAGCTGACCCGTCCCGCGCCAGGGCCCGGTGGGCTCCGTCGGCCCGAGCACCTGAAGCGGCCCTGGGTGCCGATTACCCGCGATGCCTACAAGATGGGGTCGAAGTCGTGACACCACGCGAACGCGCGAACCTCTATGCCGTGCTATCGCGGGTGTGGGTGCAAGAGCTCGACGCTGCGACGGCCGCGCGCTTGTCTGGCCCATTGGGTGAGGCCCTGCTTCCGACCTTTTGGACGTCCGAAGAGCGGCTGTGTATGGCCAGCGGTAATGTCGACCAGCGTCAAGCTCTCTTTGACGCTGATTTTGTCCACATTACGGTCGTCAATCTGGTGCCGTATGGCTCGTTTTTCCGCAGCCCGGCGGGCGTTGTAGAGGCAGGGTCGGCCAATCCGATCGTTTCGTTTTTCAATATGTGTGGATTTGATGTCGATCTTGCGGCGGCGAGGTCGCTGTCGCCAGACCATATCGGCATTCTGCTGGAGTTGCTGGCGCACTTGTGTGAGGCGGAAGCGGAGGCGATGGAACGACCCGACGAAGCCTACGCGAAGGAGATTCGCGGCCTCCAGTCGCGCCTCCTCCGGGAACATATGTTGGATTGGATTCCATTGTACCTGTTTGCAGTCCAACGTTGTGCCCATACATTGTTTTATCGGGAAGTCGCTGAAGTGACCATGGACTTCGTCGCCAGCCACTTTCAAGAGTTAGTAGACGGGGCGGCTTGATGGCGGGCCAACTTTCGCTTCGTTTTGAGTCGTGTGTGCGCTCGTTGTCGGTGTGGTCGTCCTGTACGGCGTGTGTGACGGCTTGTCCATCGGGCGCGATTCGCGATGACGGAGACCACAAGTCTATCGTCGTCGATTTGGATGCTTGTACAGCGTGTGGTCGATGTGTCGCTGCATGTCCAACGGATGCCTTCTCGGGCCCGTTTGATATCGACGCGGTTCTAGACTCCCTTGAATCCGACATCGTTTGCGGTGTAAAGGAGTTGCCTTGCATTGCAGCCTTGTCCACCGAAGACTTGGTCGTATTGGCGCTCCGGTTGGGGGAGGTGGTGCTCCACGATGGGCCGTGCGTCTATGGCAATGATGGCCACACGGTTGTCGCGGAGCGGGTCGCCCAGGCCAACCGGTTTTTGCAGGCGTCGGGTCTCGGGGGACATTTGGCGTATGCGGAAGGCAGTGCAACGATTCCCGCGCCACCGCCGAAGGAACAGCCCGTGTCGGCGAACCGGCGGCGGCTGCTGTTGGGTGGCGGCGTTTCCGCGCCTGCCAAGGGGAAGCTGACCGCGCCACGGCGTCTCGACAAAGAAACTCTGCAATATACACAGGACCGCCGTTGGCGCCTTTTGTCGCGGCTCCCGACGCAGGTGCCTGTGGTGGAGCCAAGCGTGCCAGGCGATGCCGTGGGCATCTCCTCGTCCAAGGTCTTTCATGCGGAGCAATGCACGCTCTGTACCATCTGCGTCCGGATTTGCCCGACAGGTGCGCTTTCCGCGACACATGGGTTTCGGGAGCTGTTCTTTGACACAAGCCAATGTGTGCGATGTGGTTTGTGTCATGACGTGTGTGCAACGCACGCGATTACGTTGTCTCCCAATACTTCGGTTTCATCGTTTCACGAACGCTCCGTTGTGTTGCTTGGGAAGATTCGCGCCCGAAAGTGTGTAGAGTGCGGTATGTCGTATAATGCCGCGGTGAACCATTCCGGGCTGTGTCCGCGTTGCGCTGCGATGGAAGAAGAAGTCTTTGAATTGTATGGTGTAAAACAATGAAACAAACCAGTGAATTGGATGAGTTGGCCAAAAACTTCGTCCTTCCGTATCGAAGCGGCGTATATTTGACCAAGAGCGAGATTATTGTATTGGCCAATGTGTCCGACGGTAGCTTGCGGGTCAACGAGCGCAGCCGTATGTTGGCCGATGTCCTCAAGTCGCCCAACTCGCCCAAAGACCTCGCGGCGCTTGTGGGCCGCCTCGGCGCTTTCTGCGATATGCACCTCGAGTGGATGGATGCGGTGGCCTCGACTTGGCCGGCATTGGCCGAGACATTGGGCCAATCGCGTGCGCGTGCGGTTCACACGCGGCAGACGTTGGCCAGCCTGCAGGAAGAGATGCTGTGGGAAGACGAGGACTGATTCGGGCAGAGGACCGTCTCGCGCGCTTTTTCATCCTGACACGCGCTGCGTACGGGCGGTGACCAGACCCTGCGCGCAGGCTTTTGGGAGAATCGCTTGACCTTGGATACGGGGGAGGTGTACGGTTGTGCCCGTGGACAGTGGCTTTCTGTTGTCGTTGTGCGGCGAAGCAGATGGTGGGTCCGAGTGAGGTAGAGACATGTCGGCAGCGCGTTTGCTTTTGCTCGGAATGACAGTGGGTTT
This sequence comes from uncultured Enterobacterales bacterium, assembly GCA_964502005.1. GTDB lineage: Bacteria > Myxococcota_A > UBA796 > UBA796 > UBA2385 > CAJWOS01. The sequence goes on along the minus strand of CAZCUX010000025.1, from coordinate 28,866 downwards.
GGCTGCTTGTCGCGCGGAGAGCGTCGCGACCAGTGGCAAAGAAGCCCTTGAGAACATTTCGAGAGATGACCTTGACGCTGACGGCTCGCCGAGCGGCGAAGATTGCGACGACCAAGATGCTTCTACGTTTCCCGGTGCCGAAGAAGTGTGCGATGGTGTCGACAACAACTGCGACGGTGTGGTGGATGAAGGCGTGATGTTGACATGGTACGCCGACGCCGACGCCGATGGTTTCGGGGACGCCGAAGCGGCATTTGCGGCCTGCGCGCCGCCCATGGGCACCGTGGCCAATGCCGACGATTGCGACGATGCCGATGCCACGATTTGGCCGGGTGCGCCCGAGACGTGCAACGGCGTCGACGACGACTGTGACGTCGAGGTCGATGAAGATGTCGGCGCGGTCTGGTACGCCGACTCCGATGGCGACGGGTTTGGCGACCTCGATGCTGCGGTGTTCGGCTGCGAAGCGCCCGAAGGTGCGGTCGCGAATGCCTCTGACTGCCAGGATGACGATGCAACCATCTTTCCTGGGGCCACAGAGGTTTGTAACGAGCGCGACGACAACTGCGATGGAAACGTAGACGAGGGCGTGCAGGAGACGTTCTGGATTGACCTCGATGCGGACGGCTGGGGGTCCTTGGGCGCGACCGTCGAAGCCTGCGTGGTGCCTGCCGGGTATGCCGTGGTTGCCGGAGATTGTGAAGACGCCGACCCCGCGCGCAATCCGGGTGCCACGGAGGTATGCAACGCGTTGGACGACGACTGTGATGGCGCCGTCGATGAGCCCGACGCCGTGGATGTTTCGCTGTACTACGCCGATGCCGACGCAGATGGATTCGGCGACCCATCGACCTCGGTGATGGCGTGCGCCGCGCCTTCGGGACATGTCGCCGACGCTACGGACTGCAATGATGCCGAAGCGGCCGTGTTTCCGGGTGCCAATGAGGTGTGCAACGCCATCGACGACAACTGCGATGGCCTCATTGACGATGCAGACCCCCTTGTCGACCTCTCGACCGCCACCACCTGGTACGCCGACGCCGACACGGATGGTTTTGGCGACAGCACGACCGCGCGCTTGTCGTGTGCCGCTGGGTCGGGCGAGGTTGCCCTTGGCACCGATTGTAATGATTCGGTAGCGGCGATTTATCCGGGCGCAAACGAAGTATGTAATGGTGTAGACGACGACTGCGACAGCCTTATTGACGATAATGACCCTGGATTGGATATATCCACTACAGTGTCGTATTATACGGACGGCGACAGAGATGGGTACGGGGACGCCGCGACAGCGCGCCAGGCTTGTGACGCTACCGCCACCGAGGTCGCGTTGTCGGGCGACTGCGACGACGCCTCCGCGGCTGTGAACCCTGGCGCGCGAGAGGTCTGCAACGGCATCGATGATGACTGCGACCTTGCCATCGACGACGATGACACCAGTCTCGACACGTCCACCGGCAGCGCGTGGTATCCCGATACCGATGGCGACGGCTTTGGCGACGCGAGCGGTGCAATCTGGACCTGCGTAGAGCCTTCGGGTGTCACGACAGACGATTCAGATTGTGACGACACCGACGCCGACGCGTTTCCTGGTGCGCTCGAACGCTTGGACGGCGACGACGAAGACTGCGATGGAGTCGTTGACGAGGCCGTTGTGGCGATGGTGTTCGCGTTCCAGTGTGTCGATAACGTCGGCCACCCCTCGCTCACGCCCGCCCAAGCGACGCAAGCCGAGTCCGACCAAATCGAGGCCTATTTGGACGACATGGACCTCGGAATGGACCGATACGACGAAGTCGTATGGGGCGGTTCGGGCGCGGCGCTCGAAGCCTACGACCTCGTGTTGTATTCCGATTGCGGCTGGTCCTGGCAAGCGTCCAATCAGCCGTTGGTGGACGAGCTTCTGGATATGCGTGACCTTGGTATTCCCACCTTTTTGTTTGGCGACGACCTTGGCTGGACCTGCGGAAATGTCGTCGACGAAGAGGCTCTGACGCTCGTGCAGGGCTGTTATTCAAACGGCGCTGCATCGACGTTTACGATGTCCGGGGTAGCCCACGATGCATACGTCGGCCCCTACGGCACCCCCGCCAGCTTCGCCTATGCGCAGGATATGGACCATGTCGCCGCCTGGACGGGCACGACGGTGCTCGCGACAAACTCCGCGTATGGCACCAGCTCGCCCGTTTGGTCGGTCTACGAGGACACGGGAAATGGATCGCGGGCCGTTGCTTTGGAGACCAGCATCTTTATGACCAACCATGCGCAAGTTTCGGCCGCCGCCGAGACGGAGCTTGAAATTATCTTCAAGAACAGTGTGTCGTGGTTGCTTGGGCTATAAATATGGTCAAAAATAGCAATCCGTTGTCTTGCCTCCCTCCGCTGGACATCGCAGACCCGAAGGAGCTTCTGGTTGCGTTTCTACACGGGTAAGAGTGCCACTTCCTCGGTCGATTCGACTTCCGTTTGGGTGTGAAACTTAGGATTGCGGATACTTGTCCCGGCACCGGCGCTCCTTCTGCGGAAGGGAGAGAATGGCGCAGTTGGTGGGGTGAATTTCTATGGGCCTCCCAAGTGGTTTGTCGTCGGCTATGATGGGTGGACTGTGGAGGTGTGTCTTGTTGATTCGTCGAATCGTTCCCCTGCTCGTGATTGCGGGTTGTGTGGACTCCAACCGGGACGGAGAAACGTCCGAAGGAAATGTGTCCAAAGGCGGCGTCTACGAGCAATGGGACGACCAGGGTGACTTCGACACCGGCGACCCTGGTGCCGACGATGGGTCGGGTGGTTCGACCGAAACCGGCGGCGGCGGCTCTACGGGCGGCGGCTCTACGGGCGGCGACTCCACCGGCGGCGGCTCTACGGGCGGCGACTCCACCGGCGGCGGCTCTACGGGCGGCGACTCCACCGGCGGCGGCTCTACGGGGGGCGGCTCCACCGGCGGCGGCTCTACGGGCGGCGGCTCTACAGGCGGCGCGACGGATGCCGACGGCGATGGTTACGATGTTTCGACGGATTGTGACGACACGGATGATTCCGTCTACCCGGGCGCGACCGAGTACTGCAATGGCGTAGACGACGACTGTGACGGTGCGGTCGACCGCGGTGCCGTGGACAAGGTCACGTCTTATGAAGATGCGGACGGCGACGGCTATGGCAACCCGGATGTATACTTGTGGTCCTGCAATGTCCCGCGCACGTACGTCCTGAACTCCGACGACTGCGACGATACGGACCCCCTCGCCAATCCTGCCTTGGGTTGCAGTTGGAACGGTCGCTATACCGGCACCGTGTCCCTTACCGCCACGGTCAGTGGGTTGTCTGACACCTGCACGGGCACGGCGCTTATGTCGGTCGATGATACCACCAGCCCCGCCTTGCTCGGCTCGGGGACCTGTTCTTGGGCTGGTTTGGGCGCGAGCTTGATTGGCGATGTGGACTTCGACATCGACGGGGATTTCGTCAACGATGACGATGTCGAAGGTACAATCGTTGTGGTGGGTGTTGGTTCCGAACCTTGGACTGGCACCTTCACCTCCCCCGGAACCGTCACGGGAACGGCCTCGGGTTCGGGTTCGATGAGCGGCGTGTCGTTCACTTACACGGCTGCGCTGAATATGTCGCGCTAAACGGTCGGGTACCGCGCGAGCGGCCAGGGGACCATTTCAACGCGAATGCCCTCCTCGAAATGCGGGGTGGGCATTTTCTTTTTGTCGGGCGAGGTGGGCGGCATCGCGCCCACCTGCGTTGATTTTACTCGGCGAACCCAGTGTCCATGTAATAGGACGTGTAGTAATACAGGCTGCCGTTGTATTCATAGGGGTAGTCGACAAGCCCATAAACCGACGAGAAGTTGCGCCCGTCCCATTCCGCGGCGCCCAATCCATACCAATAGACGGTGCCGTAGTAGTCGTACCCGAACAGCAGGTAAATGGAGCCGTAATAGTCGCCTAGGCCGATGTCCATTTCGAAGCTGTCGACATCGCCACAGCCATCCCCGCTCGACATCTCCCGCGTATAGGTTGTGCGAAACGCCCATTCGCAATCGGGGCAATCGGGAGCCCACTCTGTGCTTGTTCCCGTCCACGCTTCGACGCACGAATAATCGCCGGGCGAGAGCGAAAAGCCGTATTGCGCCGTCCAGTTGTGCTCGAAGGTGGTGTAGTCGTAAGAAACGGTCTCCCCTTCGCCTTCGCCTTCGCCTTCGCCTTCGCCTTCGCCTTCGCCCTCGCCCTCGCCCTCGCCCTCGCCTTCGCCTTCGCCTTCGCCGATGGTTCCGCTCGAAGTCGACGTGGTGGTCTCGCCATCTTTGTCAGAGCAAGCAAACGAGAAAACGGTTGGAGCCAGGGCCAACCAAAGAGACATACTGCGAACGTTGCGCGACATTCCGCCCTCCACGAGGCACGTGTAGAAACTGAGACGACCTGGGGGCTGTATTCCGCAAAGTTTTGCGCGTCACCTCGCCGTATTCGGCGACCGTGCGACGATAGGAAAGGAAACCAACGTGCAGGCCGCAATTATTTGCGGAGGTCAGGGCGAGCATTCGGACATGATGCGATACAATCTCCTACGACAGCGGAGATTTCTCGCGTGTTTGGACGATTGTTGCCAGCCTCGTGCCATTTGTCTTCGACCGACAGTGTCCAGTGGCGTCGGTTGATGTGTGGCACTTGCCATCGCCTTGGCGCCGAACATGGCCTCACCAGTCGCGCGCTGCTCACCCACGACGGCGTGATGTTGGCGGCGCTGGTGGATGGGTTGACGCCGATGGCACCTGCATTGTGTGCGGGACGGTGCCCTCTTCAGCCTTGGCGCTATCGCAGTGGGGTCGCGCCCAGCGCGGCAGCCATTGTATTGGCTTCCAATGTACAAGTTGTCTTGGCGCAGCAATGGATGGTAGACCATACCTTGGACGGGGAATGGTGGGCATCGCTGGGGCAAGCGTGGGTGCGACGTTGGGCGAACGTAGCCAGCCGAAGTTTGCACCTTTTGGGGCTTCGATGGAGCAATGTCGGGACATTGGCGGAGTCCCAATTTCGTCTGGAGGCGACCGCCCCAGGTCCAATAGAAGCCGCGGAGCCTACCGCGCATACCTTGGGTAGCCTGTGCGCGCAAATTGCGGATTTGCCAGGAGTTTCGGCACCTGATGCCGCATCGACCCTGGCGACTTTGGGTCGCAGTTTGGGAAACATTGTTTATTTGTTGGATGCAATCGAAGATATAGAGGCTGACTTGGCGTCGGGCGCGTATAATCCCTGCCTTACGCCCGACCGCCGCAAGGTTTCCCCCGAGCGTTGGAACGAAGCCATCGAAGGTCTGCGCACGTCATTGGAGGAGGCAAGAAAAGCGCTCCGCGCACTTCCGTTGGTGCGAAACTTCGCGTTGTTGGACGGCGTGCTGCGCGTTTCGTTGCCTGCGCGTCTGGTTCGTGCGCAACGTGCGGGTGCGCATTTGGTCGCGGGTGAACCTGCCCGCTCGGCGCCCATGCGCGCTTGGCACGGCCTGGTCTACGGATTGCGCCGTGGTTGGGCATCGTTGACCGCGTCAGGTGGCGACATCGACCCCAAAGCGCATCGACGAAAGCGCCACGACAATGAAGGTGTAGATGCCACAGACGCAGCGTATTGCTGTGAATTTGTACACTGCGGTGGGTGCGGCGGCGACCACGCAGACCATGGGCCTTGTTGTGACGACCTGCCCTGTGGAGACCACTGCGATTGTGCCTGCGATTGCAGTTGAAGGGACTGTCCGTCGCGTCATTTTTGCCGACCGAGACGACGGCGCGCGTGACACCTGCAAACGGAGTGGTATGCTCGGGGGGTGAAACAGATTTCTGAACGTACACGGGCCGCCGACGAGGCGTTTTGGCGCCTCCAAGAACAGCGTCGGCTGGGTTTGGGGCAGCCTTGCTGTTCCCAATCCAATATGAGCTGGGCACTTTTTGATGCACCACTGGACGGGCAACTATCGGTGGTCATTCATGGTGAAAGTGACTGTCTAAACTGCTTTTTCCATCATTCGGGGAACGGTGGGATTCGGTTTTATAGCACACGTTTGACGGACCACCAAATCAGCACGGGACAGACCCAGGCGCCCCTTGCGCACCTCCTGCGGTTGATTGCACAGGAGCGAAAACCTGACGCTGTGTTGGTTCTCGGTACCTGCCCTGTCGAGGTCATCGGCGACCGCTTCGAGACCACCGTGATGGCCGTCGCCGAAGAAACGGGCGTGCCTATGGTCGCATTGCACACCCACGGCCTCGCGATGATGCCGCTGCATACCGTTCAAGATTGGATGGGCTCCACCCTGGCCAGCTTGCCGCAACACGATTGTCCCGCGCGGCGTGGCATCAATCTCGTGGGTTTGCCTGCTGGATTTGACGAAGAGGTGCTGCGCGGGGTGTTGAACGCCCTGGGCACCGAACTTCGGGGCGTCTTTCCCAATCGCGTGCCGTTGTCGGCGTGGCAACAAATCTCGCACGCCGAACACAGCTTGTTTGTCGACTCCGGCATGTTCCGAAAGCTCGCGCGGGTGCTCAAGCGGGGTGGGCAATCTATCCACGACGTACCGATGCCGCTCGGTATTCAGGGAACATCCGACTTTTTCCGCGAAATCGCCCGCCACACTGGCTTCTCGGGTTCGGTGGACGACATCCTGGCGCCCCATATTTCGCCGTTGCGGGAGCCGCTCGCCGCGTTTCGTTCGCGGGCCTTGGGTACCCGTGTTGCGTTGTGTGTACGCATGATGAAGACCCATCGCAGCGATATCTTGGCGTATGACGGGCTGTCTCCGTATTGGATGCTGTCGGAGCTTGGGTTTTCGGTGGACATTTTGGTGCAAGGCCCGACGGAAGAAGGGGCGGTAGCAAGCTACGTCGAAATGGTGGAAAAGCGTGGAATCACGGGCGTCGCGGTGGTTCCTTTCGCGGGGCCATGGATGCTTGGGACCGTGCTGCGAGAGGGCGGCTACCAAGCCGCGGTGATGTCTGATGTTGCGCGGAACGTCGTTGAGCAGGCGGGCATTCGCTGGGTTTCGACGGGTGGCTTGCGGCCGTTTTATGCGGGCATGTCCAGCAACCTTGCGCTGTTGGAGCGGTTGATTCGATGAGCACGCAAGGACAATCGTTTCCCGGTCTCGACCATTACGAAATGAAGGCCAGCTATGGCCGCCTCACGGGCGTTTCGATTGGATTGCACGCGATTGCCGACGGCTACCTGTTGATGCATGTCGGCGTCGGTTGCAAAGACAAGGTTACCCACTTGCTCGCCCACGATTGGGAAGTCGCCTGCAACCTCCGGCAAGGTTGGACGGAGGTAGGAGACCGCGACCTCATCGTCGGCGCAACAGCGCGGGTGGGCCCCTATGTTCGCTCGTGGTCGGCGCGCATGAGCTCGGGGTTCGTGGGGGTTGTGTCGGCGACGTTCCTCGACCTCGCCGGCGAAGACATTGCCGACGAGGTGCGGCAAATTGCCGAAGAGATGCCGATGCCGGTCGTGTTGTTGCCGGCTTCCGGCTACGATGGCGACACCTTTGATGGGTATGCCGCCGTTTGTCGCGCGGTCATCGAGTCTCTCGATTGGAAATCCCCCTCTATCGATCCCCGAAAGGTCTCCCTTTTGGGGTACTTGTTCGACCGCTACGAAGGCGACCACGCGGGCAACTTCAAGCAGCTCGCGACCTTGCTCAAGGGAATTGGCCTCACGCTTGGGCCATCTGTGTTGGGTGGCACTCCTTACGCCGAAATGGCTACCGTTCCTTCGTCGGGCGTGTTGGTGTCCTTGCCGTACCTGCAGCCCGTCGCGGGGAAAATGCAGCGCTTTTGGCGGCGGCTGGGCCGCGCGCCCCTCGCCACCGACCTTCCCATGGGTCTCGGCGGGACGTCCGCGTGGCTGCGGCAAGTGGCCCAGGCCGCACGGTTGGACCCCACCCGCACGGAAGCCTACATTCAGCTCCGCGAACGCAAGGCCAGCGCACCGCTGCAAAAGGTCCGCTCCCGCTCGCTGGGAAAGCCGGTGGCCGTGATGGCGGAAGCGCCCTTGGCGGCGGGGTTGTGCGGGGTATTGTTGGAGCTTGGGATGCGGCCTGTATTGGTCGCCACCCAAGGTACGAGCCTCGGAGGCGCAGATGCCCTCCACGCGGCCTTGGGTCGAATGGGACACTCCTTGCCCGCCGAGACGCAGGTTTTGGAAGACCCGAGCCTCCCGACCTTCCGAGAGAATATCGCGCAGTTACTACTTGACAATAACCTTGATGGTGTGTTGTCATCGGCGACAACATTGGCAGCGATTACGTCACTCAACCCGGAGGACGTAGAAAGAATAGGGCGCCGCGGACCCTTTTTGTTAGAAGTCGGTTTCCCGTGCAGGGATTACCATGCGCTCATCCAGCTTCCATTTTTGGGCTATGGCGGTGTGGTGACCTTGGCCCAACGGATCCTCCAGGCGCCCCGCATTTGGGACGACGGACGGACAGTACGGGAGGACCAACGATGACCCTTCGACTGGCGTTTTACGGAAAAGGCGGCGTCGGCAAGTCGACCATCTCGACGGGTGTGAGCCTGCATCTTGCCCAGAAGGGCCTCAAGGTGCTGCACGTCGGCTGCGACCCCAAGAGTGACTCCAGCTTGGTGTTGGTGCGGGACAGCCCGTTCCGCACGGTCATCTCGCGACTGGGTGAGCGAAGCGTAGATGAGCTGGAGCCATCCGACCTCATCATGAAAGGCGTAGCCGGCATCGACTGCATCGAGAGCGGCGGGCCCGAGGCGGGCATCGGGTGCGGTGGACGCGCGGTGTCCAAAGCCTTTGAAGTATACGACGAGCTAGGCATTGTCGAAGACGGCGGCTACGATGTCGTCGTCTACGATGTATTGGGCGACGTGGTCTGTGGTGGTTTTGCTGCCCCTATGCGCCGTGCCGCCGGTTCGCTCGTCTCTATCGTGCTCTCCGAAGAAGTCCTCGCCTGCTTTGCTGCCAACAACATCGCCCGCGCTGTCGAGCGGTACGCCAACAACGGCATCGCGTTGGCGGGCTTTGTGGTGAACTTGCGGTCGAACCACGCCGACCTCGTGCCCATCCAGCGGTTCGCCGACGCAATTGGCACGCAGGTGTTGGCGGTAGTCCCCCGCGACCCATTGGTCGGCGACGCGGAGCTACATCGGCAGTCGATCGTCGAGTTCGCGCCTGGCTCGCCGGTAGCCCGTACCGTGCGCTATCTCGGCGATTCGCTCCTCAAGCTCGACCGAAACACCTTGTCGGTGCCGGCTCCGTTGTCCGGAGATGCCGTGCGGGATGTCATGCGCGGACCCGGCTCCGCGCGCCAAGCCGACTTGGAGCTGCCCGCGTCGTTTCCCCGAAACTACGGTTTGGACGACATCGACGCGGTGGGTTGACCGGCGCTTCAAATCGCAGCGACGACGGCCGCCAGCATCTCGCGCACTTGGCCGGCAACCTGCAACAGCTCAGCGTTTCCAATGCCTGCCATCGACGCGGGAGGGTCCACCGCAGACACCTCGATGCCGCCGTCTACTTCGCGAAGGATGACGTTGCAGGGGAGCATCGTCCCGACCTTGGCTTCGAGACCCATGGCCTTCCACGCCATCGTCGGGTTGCAGGCACCCAAAATCGTGTAGCGCGGCATGTCTTGGCCCAACTTCTTCTTCATCGTCGCCTGAATGTCGACCTCGGTGAGCACCCCGAATCCGTGTTGCTGGAGTGCTGCGCGGGTGCGCTGGTCGATGTCGGTGAACGAGGCTTCGGGAAACATGCGGTCGATGGTGTAGGACATACATTCTCCACAACAGGTTGGGGGGACATCCCCCTCATGGGCCCCATTTTTTGTGGGACAAGGGGAGATGTGCACGTGTGCTCCAAAACATCGGCATCGACTGCTTGCCAGGGACGAAGACAGCGTGGTCATCGGGTCACCCCGCGCGGCGTCAGGGGGTGTGTCGGGGGTTCCGCCCTTTTGGGGACGACATCTCCGGCATTGGTGGACATCCAGGTCTATTTCTCGATGAATGGACATTGTTGTGGATGCACCCACGGATAGGTGGATAATTTTCTGGCGGACATCGGTTCGCAGCGGAGACCGGCAATGTGGTTCTCGATGGTCGTGGGAATGGGCTTTGCGTCGGCACCTTTGGGGCCGAGCTTCGATTGCGCGCGGGCGTCGTTGCCTGCGGAGCACGCGATTTGCGCCGATGCGACGCTCTCGATGCTCGACCGCGGCTTGGCCCAAGCCTGGGCGGGTGCGCGGCGGCGCCTGCATGGGGATGAAGCCGCGCTTCGTGTGCTCAAGTCCGACCAGCAGCTTTTTTTGCATGCGCGCGACCTGGAGGTCGAGGGGCCTGACCCCGACCTCTCCGCGTTTTTTTTCAGCCGCATTTTGTGGTTGGAGTCGCTGTCCGCCGCGCCGTCCTCGTTCGCGGGAACCTACACCAACCTCCATGGAGAGCTGGTGGTGCGGGAAACCGCCGATGGCTGGGCGGTCGATGCGACAGCCGTTGAACCCACGGCGGGCCGTTGGATTTGCGAAACCCATACGAAGGTAAACAAAGAAGGCGACGGCTGGGTCGGGCAGCCAACGGCGGATGCGTGGGGCATGCGCTTGCGCCGAGAGGGTGGGGTGCTTTGGCTCGAAGAAATCCCAAGCCTCGACAACGAAATCCGACCGCATTGTGGCTTTCGCGGCAGCCTCGATGGCGCCTATCTGTGGAGTGCGCCCTCGAACGCGAAATAGGGCCCACTTGCGCAACAACGCTTGTCGTTACCGGCGATTTTGGTCCCTGCTGGCGTGTGTTGGGAGCGCCTCTGCGCTGTGTAATCGTCCTCGTTCAGCCACAGGCCAGCGCGTTGCAGCGGATTCGGCGCGGTCGGACGTGGGGAATAGCGAAAATATCTGCGCAAGGAGCGGATTCTTTCGGGTTTGACGATGGCGGCATCTGGCTACGCCTGCGTGGGTAATTGGTTGTTTCGTCCCACTGACAGGGCATCACGATTGGCTTGTTTGGGCCGTTTTATTGCGGAATCCCCCCCCCATTTGGGGTAAGGTGCCGCAGCGTGCGGTGTGATTTCTGGTCTGCTGGGTGTTTCACGAATCCATGCCGTTCCCGCGACAGGAGCAGGCCCGTGGCCAACGTCGTTCCCCTCATTCGGACAGGACAGCCCCCGTCCCCCTCCGTGGGCGCCTCTGGAGCGTCGCCGAGCTCCTCTGTGTATTTCGTGCACGGGAAATCCGGCGTCGAGGAGCTTTCGGCATCGGCCATTTTGGCCCAGGTGGAGGTGGGCGCGCTCGATACCAACACGCCCATCTCCGTTGCCGCAGACCGTCCACCGACCCCGCTGCGACGGCATATTCGGGAATTGGTCTGGCTCTCTACGCAGGAAAACCTGCACCACCGCGATGCCTCGGTGGACTTGAGCCCGTTTCGTGTCGCGTTCGCAGACGCAGCGGTCGGTATGGTGCTTTCCGACCTCAAAGGGCGCATCCTGCACGCAAACCCGGCCTTCTTGAACCTGCTCAATTGGGAGGCGGTGCAGGTGGAGGGCACCCTGGTCGGTGACCTCTCCGCCGCCGAGGACCGAGACGAAGAAATCAAGCTCGGGAACGCCCTCTTTCGGGGCGAGATGCGGTCGTTTCAGCTTGTGAAGCGGTTTCGGTGCGCCTCGGGGGATTGGATTCCTTGCTTGGTGTCGATTTCGCTCGTCCGCGATGTCGCCGGCCTGCCGCTGTACGCGGTGGCTTCTGTCGTGGACCACCGCGAGCACCAAGCGATTGCCGAGCTGCGTGCGAAAGTGGCGGAGGCGGAGGCCGTCCAGGCCCTCGCGCGCGGCGTGGCCCATGACTTCAACAATACGCTGCTCGTCATTCAAAGTGGCGCGGAGATGTTGGAAGAGGACGAAGGAACCACCGACTTTGAGAGCGTTTCGGCGATTCTCCAGGCCGTCGAACTCGCGCGTGGCTTGACCGCTCGCCTCCACGCCTTGTCTACGGCGGGGACGGGGACCGTATCCGGCCTCGACCTCGTCGCCGAAGTGCGCGCGCGGGAGGCATTTTTGCGACACCTCGCCGGCACCGAGCGAAAACTGGTGTTTCGATTGGGGACCGGCCCGGCGCGGGTTCGGCTCGATGCCGCTGGCATTGACCAGCTCTTGCTCAATCTCGTGGTCAACGCCCAACAAGCAACGCGGCCGGGAGACACCATCGGCGTACAAGTGGTTCACGACGGGCCGACGGTTCGCCTCGAAGTGTTTGATACCGGACGGGGCATGTCCGAGGAGGTCCGCTTGCGTGCCATGGAGCCGTTTTTCACCCGTCGCGAAGGGGGGACGGGCCTCGGTCTCGCAATCGTCGGCGCGACCTTGGCGCGCGTGGGGGGCCGGGTGGACATCCAGTCCAAAGAAGGCCAAGGCACGCGGTTTGTGCTCACATTTCCTGCGATGACCGCCGATTCGGCTTCGTAATTCTCGTATCCACGTTTTCGTTCGACATTGTCTGGGCCAATGCTCCGCAACGTAGTGCTGTTGGGTGTTGTTCGGCATTTCAGGGTGGCGAAGGGCTGGTGTGCCAACATCAAACTGACAATTGAACGGGGGGAAAGCGGGCACTATGAAAGCAAACCTGCTTGCTGACGTTCCTTCCGTAGGCGTCCTTCTTTGGTGAGGGCATCGCAAAGCGACGTAGGGTTGTTTTGTGTATTGTGCGGACACGCAAATGAAATGAATGTCATTCATTTCTTCGGATGCGTGGAACATTGTGCGTAATGCTTCATCACTACGGGCAATTGGTTCGTGGAACCAAGCAGGCAGGAGGTGTCGGGAGGTACCGTGGACCGTTGGACAATACGCACGATTTGTATGGGATGGGGATGGATAGGCTGCGCGGGGGCAGACCCGTCCGCAAAGGTGGACACAGCGTTTTCGACGGAACAACAAGACTCGGCCGCCGACGCAGACACGGGCGCGCGCGATTGTGCGGCTGGCATCGTTTCGGACCTCACCGTTTCCGATACGCGGATTGCAACCGTGAAAGAACTGTCCTGGACCACGCCCGTGCCCGCGCTGGTGCAGGTTCAGGTTACCGATTCGCGGGGTACCGTGACGGAAGCGCCCATGCATGCGGTCCCTGCGACCGACCATCGCTGGACGCTCCTTGGTCTCCACGAGCTTGACGTCGTGACGGTTGTGGTACGCGCAGAAGACACTTCAGGGAATTCAATCTGTGTTGAACCGATTGAAGTAGAGACGGGCGCGTTTCCGGCGGCGCTTCCTGCCATCCTCGGGGAATCCCGCGCAGGAACGGATTCCCGCGGCTGGACTCTGCTTCCCATTATCACCGAAAACAACATGCTGGTGAGCATTGTAGATGGGGAGGGACGGCTGGTATGGGCGGACGTGACGTGGTCGCGGGAAACCAGCGGCGGCTTGTTCCCGGTCGCGTTTCGTGCGCGGCTGGACCCCGCCGGACGTGGCATTGTCTACAACACGCAAGGGTTTGATGTGCGGGAGCCAGGCCTGCTCACGACCGTCGCGTGGGATGGCACCGTGCTCGACCAGCAGGAGTTTCCCGGTGGTCATACCGACTTTGTGCTGCTGCCAGACGGGAGCAGCGCGATGCTTGGGTGGACCGTACGGGAGGTGGGCGGTCGGTCGTTTTTGGGTGACACGCTACTTTTGCGCGATACTTCCGGCGAAGTGTCTGTGCTATGGGATGTTTTTGACCACTTGTCTCCCGACCTCGCGCGGCGTTACCTTGCTGGCTACCCGAGCGGAGCCACCCGCGCCGAAGACTGGAGCCATGCCAATGGTCTGTCCTATAATGTCGATGAGGACGCATTCTTTGTGACCGTCACAGAGCCATCGGCGGTGGTGCGCATCGAGCGCACGTCGGGAGCCGTGTCTTGGATTTTGTCGCCCGGTGTGGACGACTATACTTCGGTGCCGGATGGCGCCGTAGACCGGCCCCACAGCGTGCAGTTTCTCGACGGAAACCTGCTGGTCTTCAATCGCAGCGACCCCGGCAATCCTGGCACTTGCTCGCAAGCAATCGAGCTTGCGCTGGACGAATTGGCGCGAACCGTGTTGCCCGTTTGGCAGTGGGCCAGTGGAGTGTGCCTCCAGAACGGCTTTCTCGGCAATGCGCAGCGAGTCTCCTCGGGGAACACGCTGGTTACGTGGTCGAGCTATGGCTTCTCGGAGGAAGTGTCCCCCGATGGCGTGGTAGAATGGACGGTCGCCACGGGCATTGGTGCGGGAATGGGCTTCGGTACGCGTGTTTCCCGTGTGGATAGCCATCCTTCGCTCGTGGAGTGACACACGGGCGATTGCCGGGTGGTGGGGCGTCGCTTAGGGCAGGACGGGGAGGTCGCTGTGTTGTTTCCTACTTTGCCCGCACCCTTTTCTATCGGCGCCATGAACCACAGCGAAGCCGAGCAGCTTCTCGGCTGGGCGGCGGCCGAAGGTTGGAATCCGGGCCAACACGACCTGGATGTCGCCTGGAACTTCGACCTCGACGCGTTTGTTGCATTGCGCGCATTGGACGCGCTCGTGGGTGGCGGGGCTATCGTTTCTTATGGTGGAAAAGTAGGCTTCATGGGCCTATTTATCGTGCATCCCGACTACCGTGGGCGCGGCCTTGGCACGCCCCTTTGGTTCGCCCGCCGCGACCAATTGCGCGCACGCCTCGCGCCAAACGCGCCGATACTGATGGATGGTGTGCCCGGTATGGTGCCGTTTTACGAGCGGGGCGGCTTTCGGGTGCTCTACGACAACCTCCGCTACGAAGGCGTGGCGGAGGGGCAGATGGACCCCTTCGTCGTGCCTCTCTCCCAGGTGCCCTTTTCGTTGGTCGATGCATTCGACCAGCAGCACGTTCCGGCGCCACGGAGCACATTTTTGCGCGCGTGGACCACACAGCCCGGCACGCGCTCCCTCGCGCTCGTCGAAGATGGGCAGCTTCGGGGTTTTGGCTGCGCGCGGCCATGTGTGCGGGGCTTCAAGCTCGGGCCGGTTTTCGCGGCCAACGAAGGCATTGCAAACCGCCTTCTGGACAGCCTCTTGTCCACCATCTCGGGTTCGTTTGTGCAGCTCGATGTCCCCGAGCCCAATCGCGCAGCGCGTGACTTTGCGGAGTCCCGCGGCTGGACTTCGCCGTTTTCGTGTGCGCGCATGGTGCTCGGCGAAGCGCCGTCGTTGCCGCTGCACGCCATTTTTGGGGTGACCTCGTTTGAATTTGGTGGCTAATCGCCGAGGTCATCGGGGACGGCGGTAGGGTCATCCTTCTGGACTCCACGCGGCGAGACCGCAGGGCTCGGCGCGGGCGGGCGCGACGCCAACGGCGGCGCGGACGCCCCGCAAGCGACCGAAGGGCGCGGGCGGCCCCCCAAAAAACACGCCATCAAGGGGAAGACGTTGTGTTGGTGGACAATCTGCGCAGGTTGAAGCCATTGGACCGGTGGTTCCACTCGGTGCCTTCGTAGGCCACGCGCTCCTCGATAATTAGCACTGCGACGTGCTCCCCGTCGGGTGATAGGTATACGGCGGGGCCCATGTGGTAGCCGTTCACCCATTCGCGCGTGCGGCGACCGCTCTCGATGGTGACCCACGGTCCACCGCGGGATGCCTCCAAACGGTACCAGGAGCCTCCCTGCCAGCCGCGATCCTCGCCCTCGGGTCCAACGGTGAGGCGAAGGGTGAGCGGCGCTCCAGACGGCAATACGGCCCGCCAAAGGCCATCTTCTGTGTGGGTCAGCGGGATGGGGGTTGTGCCGCTGCCGATTTGAATCGGGTGGGCGTCCATCGCGGTGGTGCGCGCCTGGAGAACGGCGGCGGCCATGTCCGGTGGCGTGCAGGGGACTGTTTCGTCGCGGTCGGCGGGGGCGTTTTGCTGGATTTCCTGTTGCCGGATTTCCTGGTGGATGACAAATGTGTCGGTCTCCGCGTCGACAATTGCGAAAGACACCTGCTCATCGCAGTCTGTGGCACCTTGTCCGCAGGGGGCCACCTCTATTGCGTAGTGGCGTCCGTCGGGGCTCCAGCCCCAAAAGACCATGCCCGAATGACGCAATGGGCCCGACATTCCCGTGCAGTTGGGCTCGACCCGATGGGCTGCGGGAGCCGGGGTTGGTGTCGAAGAAGAAGCAGTGGACCCGGGCGTTGGGGCCGGCGCCGGGCTCACGGGCCCTTTGCAAGCCAAAAACGAAGTGAACAGCAATCCAAACTTTGACACGTGGGCTCCCAGCGGGTTTGTAGTATGGCATATGCGGCAGGTGATGGGTCAGTCGATGCGTTCAATGGTGCCGAGAAAGCCGTTGACCCGAATGCGTTGCCCGTTTTGGATTTGTGTTGTGGCCCCTTGTACGCCGACGACCGCAGGGAGGCCAAGTTCACGCGCTGTCACGGCGCCATGGGTGGTCATGCCGCCCACTTCAGTGACCAGCGCCCGCACCGACACAAACCAAGGGGTCCAGCTGGGATCTGTGAAGCGGGTGATGAGGATGTCGCCCGCGCCTTCTGCGACTTCGCGCCAATGTTGGCACACCCGCGCGGTCCCTTCGACCACGCCAGGTGAAACGCCGATGCCCACCCAGTCGGCGGCGTGGGGATTGGCAAGTTGTCCGTAAAGCGTGTCGCCATCGGAGGTGAGGACGCGCGGCGGCAGGAGGCGCTGCCAATGCAACTGTTCTTGTCGGCGTTCGTGGAAGAAAGCAGCGGATTTTCGTTTGTGTTGGCACAGGACTTGCAACTCATCCAGCGTCAACCATTGGATGTCGTCGCGATGAGTGAGGATGCCGCGCTCGACCCAACGGTCGGCCTCGCGCCACAATGCGTCACGCAGCACGGCGAGGCGCGCGACCATCTGGAACTTGGGGCGCTCCCGAAAGCCCGCGACTCCGTGAAGGAGGCGGATTTGCGCCCGCGCTTGGTTTGCCTTCTCGGCCCCATCGGGGAGCGTGGACAAGGCATCGAAGAGCGCGCGCTCCGCGTCTTCAGAGGCTTTTTGGCCTTCGTGTTGGCGTCGCGCGGCTTCGCCGGGGGGAAGCTGGTCGATGAAGCGAACCAACATACGCGCCCAACGCGCGGGCGTTTCGGACCAGCGGGGCCGCGCGATGTCGATTTCGCCCTCACAGCGGGCGCCGTAGCGTGTGAGCCATTCACTGAATGACGATTCAGTTTCCGCGCCACCGGGCACCTGGGCCAAGCCAGCCCAAAACTCCGCGTCATCGGCGTGGCGTAGATACGCGACCACTTGCGGGTATTGGCGCACTTCGTCGGCGAGGAGCAGGAGGTCGTGGCTCATTTGTGCGGTGACGCTCGGCTGCGCGCCGCGGACCAACCCATCGGCGATAGAGGGGACGCCAACGCCGTCCGGCGCGTGCTGCTGGAGCCACTGGGCCGCCGCCATGCCCGACCGCAGCAAGGCAACCGCGCGGGGGTCCAGGAGGCCATCGCGGGTCTGTTGCAGAGCGTGGTCGATTGCGCGCAGCAGGTCGGGGCCTTGGAGGCCAGCGAGGTCGTGGCGCAGCTCTTCGAGAGACGCGGTGTGTTCGCGCAATAGGACGGGAATCAGCGACGGGTCGGCGGGCGATGGCGGCGCGCCCCACGGGCCTGCCGGTGGCGACGGCGCCGCTTCCGCGAGGGGGACTCGGGGAAGTGCGTCGCACAAGGCATTGTGGGTGAGGGGGTCGGTGGCCTCAAAGAGTCCCAGGAGCGCGGCGCGGCTCGTGGGCGCTTGGAGTTGCGCGGTGGGGTCGACGAACAAACGGCCGCCGGCCGCCAACATTGGACGCGCGGCCAAGCGTTGAAACACCGACAAACCGAGGGGCGACAGGGGGTCGGTCATCATTTGGGCGTGCCCAACCGACACATACACGCGAAACCCTTCGCCAATCGCCGCGGGAAGGGGGAACAAGGTGGAGATGGGGCGGCTTTGCACGACGAAAAACTGGCCGTCGTGAAAGCACCACTCGATGTCTTGGGGCGCGCCGAACAGCTGCTCCAATGCGCGGCCCAGATGAACGAGGTGGGTGATGTGTTCGTCGGTGAGGAGGGCGGAGGATTCATGGCGCGTAATCGTTTCCTCGCGCACCGAGAACCGCGCAGGGGACGCGCGCCCGGCGAGGAGTGCATCGGACAGGCCAGAAACGGCCTCGATGACGCTTGTGCGCCGGTTTCCGGTGTGGGGGTCAGCGGTAAACAGGGTGCCCGCGACCTGGGCCGGCACCATCTGTTGGACCAACACCGCCATCTCTACATTGGGTGACGCGGGGTGCGTGTGCGTGCGATGGGTGGTCGCTGCGGGCGCTTGGAGGGATTCCCAACACGCGACAATGGCCGCGCGCACGGCCGCTTCTTCCGAAACGTGGAGCGTTGTGTGGTAAACGCCCGCTGCCGCGGTGTGGGGACCGTCTTCATGGTTCGCGCTCGAGCGCACGGCGTAGGGACCCGGATGGTGCGCCATCCAACTCTGCAAGGAACCCCACGCCGCGCGGGGGAGTGTGCGCGGGGTGCCCCCGAGGGCCGCGCGATAGGTCGCCGTAGTGAGGCAAAAGGCGGGCGGGACCGGGATGTCCGTCTCTTGCACGATGCGCGCGAGGTGGGCGGCCTTGGCTCCCGTAATCGGCTGGTGGTGGGGAGACAGGGTGTTGAGGTCCAAGCCCAGGGGTTCCATCGGCGCTCCGTTGGGTGGCGCGGTGGGGCGCACACCCAGCGGGTCGTAGCCGTTTGGGGGTCGGGGGGACAGGGCCGCATTCGATTGGGTGCGGCTAAAGGTCCTTGCGGACGAAGTGCTCTCGTTTTCGGGCTTTGATGCGCGAGGCTTCGGTTCGCGAAAGCTCGATGGTCTGGAGAATAGCATCCGCTTCGGCTTGGAGTTGTGCTTCGGGGGTGGGCTCGCCATCTACGCCACCGCAATAGGGGAAGATGCTCTTTCGCTCGAAGATGTCAGCCAATAGTTCTTGCCGAATCTCCAACAGCTCTTGTTGGAAAATAGAGTTGGATTTGAGTTGTTTTTGGATGGTTTGCAACATACTCAGGTGCATGCCAGTGCCAAACAAGCTGCAAAAAAAGTCGCCTTCGCCACCTGTGTGCCAGGCGGCGCCGTACCCCCGCGTCGGTTCGCCGTACGCGCGCTTGAGAAGGAGCAGATAATCGTCGTCGTCTGTTCCTTGCGTGCTCGTTGCTTTCTCCAGCCACGGCTCCATCGACATGCTCACCCCAACCGCGGTCGCCTCACAACACAAGCCGACTTCAAGCGTAGGATGCAAGCGCCGCATCCAACCAAAGTCCGCTTCGACGATGGCTTCTTCCCACCCGTTGAACGGCTGTTGCTGGGCGACATCGTTCATTGTGCGGGCAGCGGCAACGGCAGCGACCAGCGCAAGCTGGAGGTCCGACGGCGTTTGAATCGTCTGAAACTGCGCCCGCGCGCCCACAATCAAGGCCTTCTCCGGTGGAGAGAACCACGCGTCGAGGCGCGGGTCATCGGGGGGAGGGCCAAAGAGCGCGTTGGGGATGGCCTGAATGCCTTGCATGAGCGCGTCCAGAGCGGAATTCGACGGCCCACCCGAGCCGGGGTTCGGGTTGATACAAGCACACAATACAAACGGCAAACACCAAACCAAACGCATGAAACGCCTCGCGGGAAGGCGTCCATCGAAGAGCGACGGACGTGCGGGGCAGTGAATCAGGCGGGGCGCGGGTACGTGTGGTCACTGTGTGCCATCGTGCGGCGCGGCGCTCAGATGTTGATGCGGGACCGCAGCTTCTCGATGGGAAACCGGCGCCGCGCGGACGCCGGGACGGAGGAGATGTGCGCCCGGTATTCGGCCAGGAGCGCGCCGATTTGGGGCGTCTCGTCGATGGTGGGCGTAGAGGTGTCGCGGAACGTCTCCTTTTCGGACTCCGCATACACGAGGCGTCCCCAGTCTTGGGTCCCGATGAGCTCGGCGAGCGCGACAGCGAATCCCGCGTGGTCAGGGAGCGGGCCCCTCGCTTCCCATTCGTCTTGGGCCCATTTGCGTGTGTCGGTGGCCGCAAAGAAGCTGGGGGCATTGGTGGGGAGTGCGTTCCAGCGATGGCCGACGGAAGCGACATATACATTCCCCATATCTGCCATCTGCGCGCCACCAACCCATGCGTGCAAAAACGAGGACACATAGACGAGAAACGCGGCCAGTTCTCGCCAGTCATCCTTGGTGCGGAGCGTGGGAACGGTGAGGTCGACGGGGGAATCGTCGGTGGTGGGGTCTCGACCGCCCGATCCCCACCAAGACTGGGGCTTCTCCGTTTGACCTACATGGTCTTTTTGCAGCTTGGCCAACGCGCCGCTCACACTGTCGCCGAGGGACGTGCCGCAAAGGTCTGCCAAGTCTGCATCCGGGATATGGCTGGCCCATGCATGGCAGGCCTTCATGGCTGCTGCGGACCATGCGCCAAAGTCATCCTCTTTGCAAAGCGGGCGCCCATCTTTTCGGAGCCGGTGTGTATAGGTGGCCCAGTTCCATGTTGCGCGCTGGCGGCGCATTCGCAACACAACGGCTTCGGGTGCCAAACAGGTTGCAGTTGATAATATACCATCACGACTCAGCAGTGTCAAGTCACCGAATGCGTTGATTTCGTCAGCCGAACGTATGAAGGGCCACAGATGATTGAGAAGCGGATGGTCGGCACCCTGCTGCTCGGTCCAGCGAATCGAGCGGAGGTTTGCACACAAGGTCGCGCAGATTTGCTCCATGAAAACGTGGCAGCGGCCCAGGTGCCAGTCGATTTGACCAGACACCAGAATCGCTTGGCGCACAAACCATTTGGCAAACTCCCAAGCGTTCGTAAAATCGCCAGCAGACGGTGTTGTCGGAGAGTGGGAGGCATCCTGCGCAGGCCTTGGGACAACGGTAGGCTCTTGCCCGGGCCATTGTAGGTGGATTTCGCTGGGCAATAGCGGCGCGTCGCCCAACAACAGCGGGCCGTCGTCTTGGGAGGACAGGACGGCCCAGGTCGAGAACACCGTTATATCGGGCATCCGCGCGGCTTCTAACTCCGCCGGGTCGTAATCGAGGTGGTGGATGCCGGTCTGGGCAGGGTCTCCTGCTTCATTCTGCCAAGTGAACCGCCACACGAGGCGTGCGTTGCCGTCTGCGCCGGTCTCGACAGCGGGGGGATGGGGACACATCCCATTGAGGAGGCGGTCGATGAGGTCTTGGTCACCCATGCGCCAGTTGTAGTTCTCCGGAAGTACCTTTCGCTTCTTCCACGAATCCAGCGCTTCGGTTTGCAATGCCGCGAGACTAGAAAATCGTTTGCGCGTAGGTACCGAGAGGGTGTCGACAATGCGGCCTTGGGAAATTCCAACGGAATGGGCATATGCAAGGACCCAGGGAATCCAGCTGTCCGTCGCTTTTGCGGCTGCCAGCTTGTCGCGGTTGTGCATGCGGCGGGTCCAGTCGCCGAGCGGCTCGCGGACACGCGGAGGAAATGTGCCTCGATAGGGGACGACGTGGCGTCGTGCCGCGGCACCAAAGGCAACGTCCCAGCCGTAGCTTTGCCGGATTAGGCCTGTCCCTACAGTCCGTGACCGGGTTCGTCCCGTGTCGATTTCCCACAGGACCATCGAGGTGGTGGCCTGTTTGTCGGCGTGCAAACACATCCGCGGGATGCCGGGTGCGTGTTGGAGACCCAGTCGCCAGGGCCCGCCGATTTCGGTGTGGAGCGCCTCCATGTGGACATTCGCGTGGCCCTCGCTGTCCGTTTCTTCCTTGATGCCAATGCCTTCCCAATATAAACGTGGGGTATTATCAAAAACGGCTATCGCGACGACGCGACCAAGGAATCTGTGAAGGGCTGCATTATGGGTTCTGTGAATGTTGGGCCACTTGGCAAGTGACTTGATATCCGGCAAGCGAGGAATGTTGCCCATGAGCCCATAGGCTGTAGAAGCGTCGCCATTACCAATGTCGATATTGGATCTTCGTTCGATATCAAAGTACTCATTTCGCAATTCTTCGTAGAGCTGAACGAGGTCTTCGTTGCTCTTTGGCGCTATCGGTGTGAAGTCGGTTTGGAGGGTGGTAGCTGCGTCGATTGCACCGAGTACTTCACGGTCTCCGACCAAGTCAGTTTTTTCACCGACTCCGACCAAGACACTTTTGTCGCTTAAGTCGCTTCGGAGTTCGAGAGTTGCCTTTTCGATTTTGCCCTGGTTCGCGAGGACGGGAATCAAATACGCGGTCAATTCCGCTGTGAAGGGAACGCCTCCGGGTGTACCTGTTGGAAGCTGAATGAAGACCGTAGTCATGGGCGTACTCCCGGATGCGTTAACTGGAGCCAAAGGTCACCAATCGGTCCAATATGTAGCCGACTTTCGAGATATACGTTGGCAATTGGCGTCCGTTCCATTGTGCCATCCGCAGACTGGCGTTCACGATGCAATTCGGCCCACACATTGCCGTCCATACTTGCGCTCAGTGGTGTTTCGGTGGTGGGGCTGACGTGGTCGCCTTGGAACGGGCGGTCGCCGCACTGGCGCAGCAGGTTGATGGCGCGTTGGGAATGCCTCCATACAAGTCGCTCGCAGTGTATTCCGGTAGGCATTGGCAATGAATAGGCCTTGAGCTCGGGCGGACCATTCAGAGCCTTGGCGACCGCATCGAGCGCGGCGATCCGCTCGACAACTTGGCCATGTTGGCGTTGGGTGAGGCCCGGCTGTTCGCTGGGGTCGGAAAACCGTGTCGCGAAGTCGAGCTTCCACATATCTTTGAAGTGTGGTATATTACTTGCACCAACTTGGGTAGACAGCATCATAATGTCGAGGCTTGGCATCTGCATGCGCGGTATTTTTATTGCGATGCTAGCAACGTGGGGCTCGTCGGCTTCGGGGCCCCGCGCACGGGAATAGCGCGCGACAAATAGGCGTGCGCTGCCCGGCTCCAACACCGAACCTGTGCCGCCAACTTTGGTATCCAAACGAAAGAGACCCACGCCTCCAATCGTGTGCAATACCTTGGGGAGCGGGTCTCTCCGCCATGGAGACGAAATCCCGGAGAACGATGCAGCGATAGCTCGCTGCTGATCCGAGCGTGCGAGCAACTGGCCAGGCTCGCTGGGCCACGCGGGGCGTGGACATTCTTGGGAATATACGACACTGCTGACCACCTCGAAGATGGCCGCAGCTTGTGCGTCGGGCATCATGCCCCAGTCGATTTCGCGGGGACATGGAGGTGCGGTACTACGCATGGTCATTCCTCTGCTCCGCGAGGACGCGGGGGTTGGAATCTCTCTTCGGCGCCACGCGGGGAATCATAACAGAACTCGACGTTAGATTCGGTCATTCATGGGAGCATGATTGGTGTTCGAACCCGGTACTTGGCGGGACCTCTGGCGTGATGGAGTTCCAGGGAAACAGCGCTGCGATTGCGGTACTATCCGCGGTGGGTTGGTGTACATCTTTGCGCCAACCTGTAATAGTGTGGTGTTTCGCTTTCTCCATACCTAAGGACGCCGCTACATGTCTCTCGACTCGAAGTCTCCTCCGTATGATGTCCAGTGGACATTTGCGCAATCCCGTGTTGCTGCAAGTCGTGTCCGGCCCTGGCCCGTGATTGCTGCATTGATGGATGATGGCGAGGATTCTCTGCTGAATCGGTTGGTGCGTCTGATCAGCGACGATGAAGATGTTGCCATCGACGCCGCACGGGCCGTCATCGAGCGTGCGTCCGACCTTCTGGTCCTCGGCGTCACCCAGCTTGCGGCAGCAAATAGCGCAATGTGGCGGGAGGAGGTCGCGGTGCTTACCGGCGAACGTTTGTTTGGACCGGTGGCCGAAAATGTTGTCACTGCATTTGGGTGGCAGACAACGGAGGGTGTGCCCAATCCGCTCAACCAGTGGATTGCATCCAATCCTATGGTGGTTGCGGCTCGGACTGCAGGCTCGACGGTCGACAACATGCGCTTTAGCATCGCAACAACCCTGCTTGTACCCGACCCACCACAGCCGGATGAGCGGTTTGGTACCGGAACCGAACCATCCTTGGCCGATTCCGAAGCTGCGCCGGGAGCGGAGGTGGGCGGAGCGAGTGGGGTAGCGGTGCCGCCTACCTACACAGCGCAATCCGGTCGATTGTATCTTTTGCGGTGCCATGGGAGCGCGAGCGCGCCTTCGGTTGCGAAGGCGCGCAAATGGGCGCGTCTCGTGTTGGGGCTTGATTCTGACGATGGCTCGCTCGAACCACCCTACACGCTCCTCGACCCTGCGTCTTCGATTACGCCGAGTGTTGACGTAGGCACACTGGGACAGCTACTGCTCTATAGCTTGCATACATTCCTCAAACAATCGACGGATGACACAAACTATGCGAAGTCTGTCGAGGACGTCCTGCACAACCTCGTCCATATGCTATTGACCGACCTACCTCGTTGCCTGGAGGGCAATAATCAGCTCCAGTTCGCCGATGTGGAGGTGTCGACCGTCGAGGTGGATGGGCAGCTCAGAGGGTGGACAGTGTCGGGGCGCCCGACAGTGATTGTTCCGAGTGTCGGAACGATGGACGGACAGGTCGCCTTGTTCTTGGGACAGGAGTCCGTAGACCGTATTCGCCGGGCGGCGCTTGTATGGCTCAAGAAAGCGTGCGTCCATACCCTAAAGGACAAGGTCTCTTTGAGGGTAGGCCCAGCCGCAAGTGTCCCGTTCAACAATGTTGTGTTGCCGGACTCTGCGGAAGGCATTGCGCATGTCCTCGAAGTGCTCGCGCGGAGCGCCGCGACGGGCGCGATGCCCTTCGATGACTTGGAGGACCGTATTCGCCTGGGCCAGCTTGCACAGCATCAAGCGCTTGTCGGCGTTCTTTCGGGCATTCAGCGAGTAGGGTTTTGGAAGCAGGAAACCGGGGATGTCTTGGTGGCCCTAGATGGGGAGTATATTCAAGAGCTGACACCCCAGCTCCGCGTCGAGATGCGTCTAAAATACGACGAACATCTCGTCGCTCGCGCTGCTGTGACCGGGCGTGTTTCGGTGCAGTATTCCGACCTCTGTGCGGCGCACACAATGGCCATGTCCTTGCGGGACAAGGTTTTGCCGGAGAGCAACGCCGCACCATGCGCGCACACGACCGCGCCCGCCGAAGGGTAGACCTGCATCGCACAAGGACTTACGCCTCCGCTCCTTGCAGGTGGGCCACAATGTGCGGCTCTCCTGCAAGAGCAGGCATTGCTTCGGGCCGGGGCTTAGGGTTCCGGGGTTGGTGCGAGAGCGTGAAGCGCTATCGCTCCGGGACCGAACACAAGCCTGCGGAATCCCGTAGGGTCCGCAAAGCCCATGGCCCGCAGTTGCGTGTCATCGGCTACGAGGGCGGCGGCGAGGAGATGCTGTCGCGCTCGGATAAGCTTGTTATACGCAGTATTTCGCAACGCAATTGCGCCTTGTGTGTCTTTATTGCTCGCCAAAAAGCCCGCTTTCACGCCTTCGGCGAGACCTTGTGTAAGGTCGCTGGGTGTGTTTATGAGGCCTTCCAATAAGTGATGCGCCTTCTTCTCCGCGCTACGGCGTGGAAAATGGGCGAGAATTCGTGCATGAAGGCCATCGAGGGCGAATCGAATCATGGGAAATACGCGGAGGGCGCGAACCCGCAAGGGCGTTGACTCCAGGAGCTTCAGTGCTCTCTCCGCATCTCCCGTTGCCAAGACGGCCTGGACACGCGCATAAATGGCGCGAAACTCCGACTCGGGCGGCAAGGCGTCTCCCCATTCTTCGATGGCTTGGTCGATATAGCGGAGGTTTTGCTCGCCCGACCCCGACAGATAAAGGTCGGGGAAGATACCTGCGCCCAGCGCGAGCACAACCGATGAGCGGCGGTCGCCCATGGACAGCGAATACGCACGAAACGCGCGAATTTCGCGGTCAGACTCGGCGAGTGGCCGTTCGTGGATGCGGCACACCCACATGCCCGAAAGGCAATACCGAAACTCCCAACAATCACCGGCGAGGCTGCGCCACGACGCAGCGGCAGCTTCAAATGCGTCGCCACCGTTTGCAAGTCGCGCGGCGCCCAAATGTGCGGCGGCGCGCGTGGTATCGAGTTCGGCGCGAAGGCGGGGCTGCTCTTCCATTAGACGTTGGTGGGCAACCAAGAGGTCTCCGAGCGCGGACTCCTCTTTGGACGCGCTGCGGCCTTGACTGATTTTGCTCCACCATTGCCAAGACGCGGACAGGATTCGATGCTCCGCGTTCCCGTGCGCGGCCGCGAGACGTTGGTGGCGCGCGAGCAGCAGCGATGCCGATATGGGCGCGACCACAAGAAGCACGCGACCAACGTGCCAAATGGCCTCCAATCGCACGTTGGCGTCGGTCTCGGTTTGCAAGTCGGTGGGCGATTGGATCTCTACACGCGCACCCCATGCGCGCCACGCCGACATCACAATCGACCGTGGCAACGTTTCGCCAACACTTTCTAAGAGTGCCGTGAGGAGCTTGAGCCCTTCGCTGGTCTCCCCATGGCCGAACACCAGGTTGGCGAGCTGGGCGTATAGCTGAACGCGGATGAGACCGGTCGTAGACGAAAGCGCGTCGGTCCAAATTTTGCGCGCGCTGTCGATGTGGCCCAACGCAAGCATCGCTTGACCCAATGCAATTGCCCATTGTTCGGTCGGGAGCTGCGCCTCTTGGACGGACGTGAGCAACGCGCGAGCATCCTCGAACGCGCCACAACGCAGGGCCCAGAAACCCGCTCGTGCTTCCGCCTCTACTGCCGCGGGGTGGAGGTCCGCGCGTTGCAGAAGGTCGCGTGCAGCCAATGCCCATCGGGGACTCCCAGCGAGCAGAACTCGCCCCAGGTGTGCATACTCGCTTTGTTGCGGAGGGAGAAGGTCGAGGAGCGCGGGACCCAAGGCAGCCTGTCGAAGCGCGACAATACGGTACGCCTCGTCGGTCTGGAGGGTCAGCAGGTTCGCGGTGACAGCAGCCCTTACGTCCCCCTCGGAAATTCCCAACGTTTCAAGGTGGGACTGCGCAATCGGTCCACCCGCGAGCGCGACCCATCGGGCCGCTGCCCGTACCATGGAGGGTTGGGTTTGGAACAACGTGTGGACCGCGCCGAGCCAGCGCTCTCGCTCCGGTCCTGCGGATGGTGCGGGACGTACGAATGGCGAAGAGCCTAAGGTTGTGTGGTCTGATGTGTCCAACGCAGGGACGTCAATGGTAATGACGGAAAATTGCTTGTCGATGTTGAGTGGAGTACGACCAATGAGGATGAGCAGGATGGGCCCATTGAGCTCCGCTAGCCACTCGACGAAAACCTCACTGGCAGCACGCCCCATCCATTGTACGTCGTCGATAACAATGACGAGGTCGCGTTCGGCGGCAAGCGCATTGTGAACGCGGGCCAATGCTTTCGCAGCGAAGGCACGGTTGCGTTCGCCGGCGACCCACGGCGCCATGCCGGGCCTTCCTCCAAGTTGGGGAAAGAGCGCGCTCGCCGCGGCGAGGTCGTCGTGCATGGCGGAATTGGCTTGACGTGGGCGATGAAGAAAGCGAAGCGTGTCGTCTGCGACGCCGTCCAGCCCTCGGAAAGCGACCTGCTCGAGCACCTCGCAACGTCCCCAAAGGACCGTTCGATGCAGGTCGAGCAAGACCCGACGCACGAGCGCCGTCTTCCCCGTACCGGGCGCGCCTGTCACACGGATGCACTGAACGTTGGTGCTCTCGATCCCTATGGTTTCACGGAGCGCATCTTCGAGCGCCGGACGTGCATCCCACGTAGAAAGTTGCGGAGTTGTTTGGTCGGTTTGCAGGACCTCGCGGACCTTCTGGAGGCTTGGTCGCTGTTCAGGTTCGGGGTGAATGAGCTGCCATGCGAGCTCCGCCAACTCGGGTGGCGCATTCGGTGCGATGACCTGCGGATGCGCAAACCAGCGACTCGCCTTGGATTCTTTGTGTTGTGGCATGTTGCAACTTACGGGAAGTTGCCCCGTTAGTGCCTCGTAGAGCATCACGCCCAGCGCGTAGATATCGCCCGATGGTGTGTTGTTGGACCCACTCAAGTACTCGGGAGACATATATGCGACGGTGCCACCATTGACGGGCGTCTTGGGGTTTCCGATGCGCGCCAAGCCGAAGTCAAGGAGCACAATCCGTCCGGACTCGGTTCGCAGGACATTGTTGCCCTTGAGGTCGCCGTGAATCAGCCCAGCTTGGTGGACGGCGCTTAGCCCGGCGGTGAGCTGGGAAAAGATGGGGCGAATTTGGTCAATGGGGATCGCACCGGAGATTGGTTTTCCGTCAATCCACTCCATACAAATCGCGCAGGTGTTGGAGTCAGCATACAACGCATGCATTGCGACAAGGTTGGGGTGAATCAGCTCCGAAGCGACTCTATATTCGCGCTTTAGCGCGGTAATCATCGTGGATTTCCACGCGCGGGCGACCTTGATTGCAACGTTACGGCCAGTGATTGTGTCAATCGCCGACCAAACTTGTCCCATGCCGCCGGAGCCTACTACGCTCCCGAACCGAAAATGGGGAGGAATACAACTCGGTCGTGCAATCGAAGGTTCGGAGTGGCGGGGAGCGTCTTCGTACGCTGTCAGCAGTGTTTGGTCGCCTTGCCAAGTTTCGAGGCCCCAAACTGTACGGGCGAGGTCGTTGGACGGACCTTGTGGAGGGGACTTCGAAGTCTTCGTCGAGCCAGAAATGGTGGCCTCCCACCTAGCGCGTTGGGAAGGAGCAAGCGATTCGGACGCATTGCCTCGCGTGTCAGTGTCATAACACGGATTGGTCGGGCGAAGCGCGCAACTTGGATGGAAGTAGGGTCTTCATGGACGCCGACGATGGTGCGGCGCGGCGCTCAGATGTTGATGCGGGACCGCAGCTTCTCGATGGGAAACC
>CAZCUX010000024.1:17451-124165 GCA_964502005.1 uncultured Enterobacterales bacterium | reverse complement strand
GCCCAGGCTCCGAGGGAGGGGGCTCCCTCGGGCTCCCTCCATCCGAGAGGGGCGCGGCCCCTCTCGGGCTCTCCCCGGTGGGGGTGGGCTCCCGCTTCGCGTACGCGACACCCCCACACCCCCCGGTTTTCGCGACATTTTCGGTTGGGGCTGCTTGCCTTGTGGCTTGGGCTTTGGGTGCTCGGTAGTTTCTTGAACTGAATCGCGATTCAGTGGCCTGCGGAACCCTTCCCGTCTCCACGTAAAGGCAAAAACGGGCTGCACACCAACCCCAAAGAGGCGCCCCCAACAACCGGCGTCCCCAAATGACGCAAGCATCCCGCATTGGCGTCATCCAATGACGCACTGCACTGGTGAACGTATACACCATACAACGAAAGCATGGTGATGGACGTTGTCCTGGCTCTCAGGAGGCAACTGGCACGCCCATTGCATTGTACTCCTGCATCCCGGCGCCGCCGCGCCGCACACACCCTGGAGCACCCATGACCCGCTTTGTTGTTTCCCTCCTCGCCGTCGCTTTCGCTACTCCCGCTCTCGCTTCTTCGGTGGTCGCTACCGACACCTACGGCGGTCACACCTACGCGTTCGTGTCCGACAGCCTCGACTTCGACGGCGCCCAAGGCGCCTGCGACCGCATGGGCATGGACCTTGTGACCATCAACTCTTTGGCCGAGCAGGCTTGGCTTGTCGAGCGCACCTTCGTCGCTACGCCCGCAAATGCTTATGCCGGCTATCTCAACACCTGGATTTGGATTGGCGCGTATAACAACAACGTGGACAGCACCTTCGACGTCTACGACGCTATCAACGACAGCGGCTGGGAGTGGGTGAGCGGCGAAGTGTCTTCGGTGCGCGACTTCGACGGCTCTATGGTGGTCGACGGCTGGAACTACGACAACTATGGCGCTGCGGTGACGATTACGGGGCCTTGGACCACGGGCCCCTTTGGGGTGGGCCATGAGTGGCAGATTGCGCCGGCGAGCTACCATCGGGCGTTTGTTTGTGAGAGCCGCTAATACTCGGGGACACCCCTTCTTTCCCCGCGATTGTTTGGTTTCTTGTTGCGTTGGCTGAATCGCGATTCAGTGGCTTGCTGCCTGCCGAGGCTCTTGGCTTCTAGTTGTTGGGAACGTCCATCTGCCGCCCGGACCCGAGGGAGGGGGCTCCCTCGGGCTCCCTCCATCCGAAATGGGGCGCTGCCGCTCTGGGGTCTTTGCTCTGCTTCGAGTGGCGGGCGCCTGGGTTTTGGATTTTGCGAGCGCGTTTTGTGGCGCGGACTTGGCCAAGGCCGGCGTTGGCAGTGGTGGCTGACGCTGTGGTGGCTTCCACGGGCGACCGGACAGCCGGCCACGCAGGTGGCCGCGATGCTCGGCATCCGCCCGTCGACCCTCTGCCGTGCACATTCGCCGATGCGCTTGGGGAGGTGGCTGAGGTGGCCGTCCGACTGCGGGAACTGGCCGACGTGCTGGCGACGGGGCGCTGGAGTGCGGCCGATTCCCGCGGAAGAGCAAAAAGCAAGACCTGAGACCCTTTTTTCACTCCAGGCGAACACGGGTGCGCTGATGAGCGACACCATGGTGCGCTCGTACCCATCTTTCACTCCAGGCGTACACGGATGCGCTGCTGCGGATCTATTGGGTCATGAGAGGTGAATGAGTACAGGTGGCCTGCAGGTCGTTCTTAGATTTGATGCTGGTGAGACCGCGTGTGCTTGACGAACGACGCCCCCTCGGGTATTTTCCAATCGCTCAGGCCCAGCAGAATTTCAATGGAGAAGTGATGAGAACAACCTCTCTCCCCCCCTCTCTATCTATGCATTGATTATGGGTGTGCTTGGCTGCACCACGGTGCCCAAGGGGAATAGCCATTATTCCACCGGAAGCGCTACTGGATCTGCAACATCCGAGTCTGGCACATCGTCCGTTGGCGGAAGTGGCAGTGCCAGCTCCGACTATTGGCGGAAGGAAGTCTGCACGCTGACCGAGTACGACTGGAGCGATGTCACCAATTCATTCGCCTTCCCCATTGGCTCCGATGCCTATGAGTCGGACCACTACGAAAGGTCGTGTGCCTGCAAGCTCAACTCTGAGATCCAGAAGGATACTGTTCAGCGAGTGGTGGTCACTGGATGGCCGGCGACCTGGGCAGCTACGTATTCCTCCGCAGAAGAGGAGGTGGCTCGCGAGACGGTGCCCGCCTACACCATGGCGTTTGGGGACGTGATGAGCTCGACCGACCACGTCACTCTGAACGGAAATGTAGTGTTTCCGACCAGACCCCCAGTCGACGACGATCAGCTTGATGACGGCATGTGGGTCTTCGACTCGTCGACCTACAACACGACTGTTCAGAGCCTGGATCTGAGGGCTGTTGTCTCGCTTCGCACAGCCTACGATGACCCCGACCCCACCTATGTGTTCGGTTGCCAGGACTACATGGACCACAAAAAGCCATGGGTGATCATCGGCGAGGAGGGCGACAGTCGCTGGAGCGATGTCATCGGGAGGCGGGCGTTGACCCCAGGGGGAGTCGAGCTCACCGCCTCCTGCACGCCTGGAGCCACACCCACGCTCGACTTTGCGCTGGTCCAGCTCCCATGGTGGGGCCACCGGGTTCCTATCTCGGTCGGTGGGCCAATGGCGTTTGGCGGCGCAAGCTACGAGACCATCACCGTTCAAGACTTCGATGGAGCCACCGCGGTTCGGATCCACGATGGTGCAAGCGAAGTGGTCCTGACTCCGGCCAGCCCCACGGTCACTCGCTCGGGCCATCCCTGGCACTTCGGAGACAACGCCTGGTTCGTGGAGTCCTCCAGCTCGTCCGCCCCCATCATCCAGCTCGATACCTCCTGTGATGCGGTCCTTCCGACCGCTCCTGCGGCCGCTGGCTACGGATTGTCCATGGCGCAGATGGAAGACCTGGCGCTGGAGCTGGTCGGGGCATCCCACATGTCGGCGTTCATCGACTGGCTTCCGGGAGGTGCGCGAAAGGTCTTCACTGTGCGCGTAGAGGATGGACCTGCGCCGAGGCTTCGGCTT
Source organism: uncultured Enterobacterales bacterium (assembly GCA_964502005.1). GTDB lineage: Bacteria > Myxococcota_A > UBA796 > UBA796 > UBA2385 > CAJWOS01. The sequence goes on along the minus strand of CAZCUX010000024.1, from coordinate 121,124 downwards.
GAGCTGATGGCTACCGGCGTCTATCTTTTTCACCCGTTGACCAGCGCTGGCCCCAACCAGTGGACCTTCTCGCTTGCGGACTTTGGCGTGACCGCCAGCGGCTCTATCACCCGGTCGGCGCAGGCGCTGAACCTCTCGGTTGCTGGCGGCTCGATTTTGCTGGAAGGTACCAGCGTGTCTTTTGGACCGGCGAGCATGACTCTGATGTCAGCGGCTGTGGAGTGAAGCGATGAGGCATGTGGTTGAGCTGGGCCTGCTGGCAGTCTTTCTGGGACTGGTTGTCGGATGTACCGACCCTGAGCGGCCAGACCGCTCCAAGGATCCGGTACCTCCGGGCAGGGACTGGCTCCAGCCCAACCACATCGCCGCGCGGGAGATATGTGCGCTGCCTCCACTCGATCCTGTAGAGTCGGCCAATACACAGATTCATATATTGGAACGAGACAACATCGACTGCAACAGGATCCTACTAGAGCAGATGCACGCCGTTCCCATTGAACCTGGTTTTGATGTGTTGGACGACTCCTCATTCATGGAGCTGTTGACCCCACTCTATGCGGCGCTCCTTATCGACCTCGGAGATGTGGACGAGCTCTCGGAGATTCACGACGCGGATCAAACAGGACTCATCGACCGCGCGCTTGTGGAGGAGCTCGAGTACGTCGGCAGGAGTCTCGGTTATGTATCCACAAACGACCTCGTCTACGACATGATTACGTCGATGCCTCTGGAGACGCAGATCTACATACCGGAATGGGATGAGGTGTTCGGAGGCCTTGCGTCAAATGATGACTTTATAGCCTATGCTTATGTCGACCACGAGACCCGCGTACTTGTGGTGAATGGTCGCGACTATGGATCCGGCATGCTTGTCCGAGATGTCGCTCTTTTCTTTCACGAAGCTGCCCACCTCTATCTCCAGAGGCACCATATGGGATGCCTGTTCGACCCGGACATCGGAGAAGTGTGTGATGCGGACTGGAGTGGCGCACTGGCCTACGAATACGGAATCCATGGCATCGCCGCAGCAACAGTAGAGGACGACCGGTGGTTCTCATGGCTGGAGCGAGGTGGGACAGAGACCGACCCGAGCTTGTTCATCAATTCCGAGTACCTTCGGCTCCCTCGTTCGGATTGAACGCGTCTGAGGTTGGGTCCACGAAGGTGGCCCGGTGGGGGGGGGGGGGCCCGCTTCGCGCACGCAACACCCCCACACGCCGGTTCGGCACCATCTTCAATCGGGGGCTGCTTGCCCGCTGGCTTTGGATGTTCGTTGGTTTCGCAGACTGAATCGCGATTCAGTGGCCTGCGGAACCCTTCCCGTCTCCACGTAATGGCAAAAACGGGCTGCACACCAACCCCAAAGAAGCGCCCCCAACAACCGGCGTCTCCAAATGACGCAGCCATCCCGCATTGGCGTCATCCAATGACGCACCGCAACGGTGCCCGCGTGCGTCATGCGGCGAAAGCGTCGTGATGGACACTATTCCGCCGATCAAGGGACAACTGGCACGCCCATTGCATTGTACTCCAGCATCCCGGCGCCGCCGCGCCACACACACTGGAGCTTGCTATGACCCGCTTTGTTGTTGCCCTTCTCGCCGTCGCTTTCGCTACTCCCGCTCTCGCTTCGACCGTGGTCGCCACCGACTCCTACGGCGGTCACTCCTACGCGTTCGTGTCGGACAGCCTCGACTTCGACGGCGCCCAAAACGCCTGCGACCGTATGGGCATGGACCTCGTGACCATCAACTCTTTGGCTGAGCAGGCTTGGCTTATCGAGCGCACCTTCGTCGCGACGCCCGCCAATGCTTACGCCGGCTATCTCAACACCTGGATTTGGATTGGCGCGTATAACAACAACGTGGACAGCACCTTCGACGTCTACGACGCTATCAACGACAGCGGCTGGGAGTGGGTGAGCGGCGAAGTGTCTTCGGTGCGCGACTTCGACGGCTCTATGGTGGTCGACGGCTGGAACTACGACAACTATGGCGCTGCGGTGACGATTACGGGGCCTTGGACCACGGGCCCCTTTGGGGTGGGCCATGAGTGGCAGATTGCGCCGGCGAGCTATTATCGGGCGTTTGTTTGTGAGAGCCGCTAGTTTTTGGGGACACCCCTTCTTTCCCCGCTTTTGTTTGGTTTCTTGTTGTTTGGGCTGAATCGCGATTCATTGGCGTTCCTTTCGAGGCTTTTGGCTTCTGGTTGAATCGCGATTCATTGGCGTTCCTTTCGAGGCTTTTGGCTTCTGGCTGAATCGCGATTCATTGGCGTTCCTTTCGAGGCTTTTGGCTTCTGGCTGAATCGCGATTCAGTGGCTTGCTGCCTGTCCTGGCTCTTGGCTTCTTGGTTGCGAGGACGTTGACCTGCCGCCAGGACCCGAGGGAGGGGGCTCCCTCGGGCTCCCTCCATCCGAGAGGGGCGCGGCCCCTCTCGGGCTCTCCCCGGTGGGGGTGGGCTCCCGCTTCGCGTACGCGACACCCCCACACCCCCCCTTTTCGCGACATCTTCGGTTGGGGGCTGCTTGCCTTGTGACTTGGGCTTTGGTTTGGCGTTGGCTGAATCGCGATTCAGTGGCTTGCAGCTCGCCGAGGCTCTTGGCTTCTGGGTTGCGAGGACGTTGACCTGCTACCCCCGCAACACCCGGAGTTTAGCGCGCGTAAATCGCAAAGTCCTTATCCGCCAAACCCTGTGCCAGCGCCTCATCCATGGCGGCAGCAACGGCGGGCAAGGTTGTCAAGGCGGCTCCGCCCGCTGCGTTTTCGAGCATCAACCGCAGGTCTTTCCGTGCCATTGTGAGCGAGAAAGAGGTCGGGTTGGTGTCTGCATTGGCGACACGCTGTCCTACAAAGGGCAAGGCGCCGCCGGGCGTGAACACTTGGAAGAGCGAGAGTACCTCGTCCGGCGACAGGCCGTGGTGTGCGCCCATCTTGAGCACGTCGCCGAGGAGGCCGGCGAGGCCGAGAATCAGCGCGTTGCCGGAGAGCTTGTGAAGCGCCGCGAGGTCGGTGCGCTCGCCGACATGCCACACGCGACCGGTCATCCCGCGCAGTTTGGGTGTGAGCGCTTCGACTTCGCGGGTGGGACCGGCGATAAGCATCAATCCGGTGCCCGCGCGGCTGTCTCTTGGTCCCATAAAGACGGGCGCGTGAAAATAGCGGATTCCCGCAGCCCAGAGCGCATCGGTGCGCGCGGCCACTCGGTCGGGCAGGTTGGTCGAGTGGTCGACGACGGGCACGCCTTCGGCCAAGTGCGCGCGAATCTGCTCCATCACGCCGTCCACCGCATCGTCTTCCGAGAGCACGAGGTGTACGCGGTCTGCGCCTTGTACGGCTTCCGCGAAAGTCTCGCAGGCTACGATGCCTGGCCCCGCTATCGCGCGTGCTTTTTCGGCGGTGCGGTTTGCGACGCGGACCTGGACTCCGTTCTCCGCGAGCTTCAACGCAAAACCTGCGCCCAAGAGGCCGAGTCCCAACACGGCAACCGTTTCTGTAGTCATTTGCGACTCCTCTGCTGGCGACCGTGGTATCGGTCGTCCGTTTTTGTAACGTGCGTGCGTTCTACCCGTTGGCAGGTTCTGGTTCGCTTATATTGGGGGTGTGTTTCAAAGGAGCTGTGATGTCGTCGATTTCGATTCGTTTTTGCCAGTCGTGAAACTACCGCCCCCGTGCTGCCCGTGTGGCAGCCATCCTTGAGGAGCGGCTCGAAGTTTCGGTGTCACTGGTGGTTGGCAATCGTGGCGAGTTTTCGGTCTGGGTGGGCGACCAATGTGTCGCGCAGAAAGACCTCAACGGCTTTCCCCACGAAGACGATGTAGTGCGCGCCGTGGATGCAGCCCTCCCCTGACTCCGGTCCACAGCGCGTTTCGTTGTGCTACCGTGTTTCGCGCTGTGGAAGGAACATGGTTGGTGCTCTGCTCATCGTCGGCTTCACCGAAGCACTCGCGGGAACCCCTGTGTCGGTGCCGGCCGGTGTTTTTCAGCAAGGCGACGACGCCTCGCCGGACGCCCGGCCCGTGCGGCAGGTCACCTTGGATGCGTACCGCTTGGACGCCACCGAGGTGACCATCGATGCTTTCGAGGCATTCGTCGCCGCGGGTGGCTATACGCAGCCGGCGCTTTGGTCGGACGGAGGGCGTGTCTGGCTGGCCTCCCAGCCGACCGGCATGGGTGCGGTGTGGCGTGCAGCGGGGCGCCGGGGCGACCATCCGGTCGTCAACGTGACGTGGTACGAAGCCGATGCATTTTGCCGCTGGAAAGGCGGTCGCTTGCCCACCGAAGCGGAGTGGGAACGCGCAGCCTGTGCGTCGTCTGGCGCGGCCTATCCCTGGGGCGACGAAGAAACCAAAGGCCCCGTCTGGCTGGATTATACTACAGCCGGAGATGTTCCGCGAGTGGTAACATACCCATCGGATATGGCGGATTCGTCGCTTTCATCGCCGGTTGGTGCAAAACATATGGCGGGAAATGTTTGGGAGTGGACAGCGGACTGGTACCGCAACGATGCGTATGCCACCGGTCCCGTCACCAATCCGACCGGTCCCGCCGACGGTACCTGGAAGGTCGCACGAGGCGGCTCTTTTCTTGACCTGCCGAGCGTTTGCCGCTGCACCCACCGCGAGCCCATTCGACCGGGGGGCGCTCGCCCCACCGTTGGTTTCCGATGCGCGTATTCGCCGTAATTTCGCTCGGATTCGTCGCGTGCGGTGGAGGCATGGTCTCGGTGCCGGCGGGCACTGTCCGCCTGGGGCCCAAAGAGACGCCCCCCGCGCCCGGCTACACCCCTCCGCCGCCGTCGCACGACATGGAGCCGGAGTCCCTCGCGATGCTTTCGTATCCGCCGGGTGTGTTGGCCGAAGCGGTTCGTCCGGGGCCCCAGAGCGCGCCCCCGATTGAAACCCGCCAAGTTGCCGCATTTTCGATTGACCGCACGGAGGTCACGCGGGCCGACTACGCGAAGTTTTTGAAAGCGACGGGCTACCGTGTTCCCCATGTACGCGAACCGTGGGCGGAAGAAGGTTGGAATTGGAGCGCGCCCGACTCCTGGCCCGAGGGAACGGGCGACCACCCCGTCGTTCTCGTCAACTGGTATGATGCGTGGGAGTATTGCCACTGGGCTGGAAAGCGCCTGCCGACCGAGGCAGAGTGGCAGTTGGCAGTGTTGGGTCCGGTGGATGATGAGTGGTTGTATCCGTGGGGAGACGAATACAACCCAAGCGCATTCAACCACGGCAAAGACGGCCAGCCGGCCTATGACGACTCCGATGGTTTTGCGCGAACATCGCCTGTGGGCGCATTTCCCGCCGGACGTTCTCGCTACGGCCTCGACGACGGCTTTGGCAATGCGTGGGAATGGACGGCCGAGTTCAAAGACCCTCAGCCTTTTGAACGTGGCCTGCATGCCGGTTTTCGCGGAGGCAGCTATTACACCGAGTTCCGAATGGGACCATCGGTCGAGCGGAATGGCGAGATTACGGAGATGCGGCGCAAGAGTGGTGGGTTTCGGTGCGCACGCGACCGTTAGTCCGTGAGTCGCTGGTGGTGGGGCTGCTCTTGGCCCTGCTCGTGCTGTGGCCGGGCTGGTTGTGGCCGTCCTCCGTGTTGATTGGCGACGAAGGCTTGGAGAACTGGGCCCATGCGTGGGGCATGTGGTGGTTCGTTGACCGTTTGGTCCACGGTGACTTGCCTTGGGATGCGCCGGGTCTCAACTTTCCCCGTGGGGGGGTGTTGTGGTATATTGACCCTATCGGCGCGGTGTTGACCTCTCCCCTCCAGTTGATTTGGGGACCGGTCGTTGCTTATTGGGGCCTGGTGATGGCCCAAGTCACGTTTGCGGGCGCGGCGGGGTATGCGTGGGGACGCCAACACGGTGGTATTTCGGGCGGTTTGGTGGCGGCGGCGGCGACGGCGACGTTCCCGTGGTTTCAAGGGGAGCTGCACAACGGCATCTCGGAAGCCTGTTGGGTTGGGTTCGTGCCCCTTTCGGGTGTGTTGGCCGCGCGAGAATCCCGTTGGACAGGCGTTTGTGTGGGCTTGGCCGCCGTCGGCACGCCCTACCATGGTGTGAGCGCCGCACTGTTGGCGGGGGGACAGTTGTTGTTTACCGGGCGCTTTCGCTTGCTGCTCGAAACGGCGTTGTTGTCGGCGTTGATTGCAGCGCCACCGTTTGCCGCGTTGCAAGCCTCGCTGACGGGAGACGGCACGCTGGCAGACAAAGCGCCGCCCGGTCTCAACATTCCAACCTTACGCATGAACGCGATTGACCCCAAGGCGCTGTGGACACCCGGCGACTATTGGACCGTCCACCAAAAGGCGCCTATCGAGACCCCATTCAAGCGAACGCCGTATTTGGGTTGGTTGCTCGTTTCTGCGGCCTTGCTCGGCGGGATGCGCGCGCCGCGATTGTTGTGGTTGTGGATTCCCGCGGCCATTGGCGCGGTTTTTGCATTGGGGCCGCTGTTGTGGGTAGACGGCGACTTCGCCCGTGGCCCCGATGGGCAAGCGGTCGTGCTGCCGTTTCGCTGGGTGCAATGGGCCACGGGCGTCACGATGGACCACCCGTTGCGCTTTGTCGCAGGGACAGGTGTTGCGCTCGCCGGTCTGGCGGCGGCGGCCATGCGCGGTCGCTATGGTTGGTTATTGGTGCCCGCCGTATTGGTCGAGTTTCTCACCATCGCGCCGAATGCGTGGCCCTTGCAGGTGTCTGTCGCGACCGTTCCTTCGGTTTACGAAGCCATCCCCGACGACGGCCGCGCGATTGTCGACCTCCCGGCCGACCGCGGCATCAGCTTTGCTACAAAGCGTTACCTCTACTACCAAACGGTCCACCAGCACCCGATTTTGTATACGACGAAGGTGAGCTCCGACTCCTTCGATTCCATGAACCAAGCCTTGCGGCACTGGACCGCGGCCACACGCCGTTTCCCCATCGAACCCGGCACGCCGGGCGCCCCCGACCCTTCGGCCGACCTCGTGGCCGCAACCCAAGAGCTTGTTGACCAAGGCTTCGGCTGGGTCGTGCTCCACCGCGGGCTTTTGCTCCAATCCTCCGACGAGTGGGCGGTGCGAAAGGTCGTTGACCCGTTGCTGGGCGCTCCCCGCGAAGTGGGCGGCGACCTCGTGTGGTCGCTGCCGCACGCAGAGGCTCAGAAGAAGTAGCGCAGGTGCCCGGAGAAGTTGACGAGGTCGAGATAGAGGAAAGGAGACAACCCTAGAGTCGGCCGGTACTCAATCACAAAGTCGAGCGGGATAGGCACCAGCGCAAACTCCTGGCCCGCGACGCCGGAAACACCCAATCCAAGCGCGCTGTCACCGATTCCAAGCCCCGCGCCCACACCGACGTTCCATGCCAAGTCCACTACATCCGCGGACGCAAACGTCGGCTGTTCGAGCAGGTAGTCCACACTCAGGCCAAGTCCGCTCCCGTCCTGCCACCGGCCATACGTGCCGACAACGCCCTGCAACGCCATGCTGTCTGACATAAAGTGCTTGGCCGAAATGCCCGCCGAAGCGGTGCCGCCGCCGATGCCAATGCCGGTAGAGCCAGCTTTTCGGTGGCTTGCGCCCGCATCTGCGGTCGTCGCGAGGAATCCCAAAAGAAACAGCAGCATCGACAGACTCCAAATTCTGTACACCGGTTGTCGAACGATTCTCCCTCGAATTGGAGTCGGTTCTAGTACGAATGCGGGGAATGTGCTCCCTGCCGATGCGTCCGAAAGGCCTGTCCCCTAAGTTCACCGAAGGTACCACCCAGGGCTTCGACGAAGGGGACAGGCTGGACCGACTCGCACCCGTTGCGCGTTGGTGGTGCGAAGAAATCCGAAGGAAGACGTGCGGGGTCTAACTGCCCTATCGGACGGAGGAGGGGGAAACTGCGGGGATAGAAAGGTATCTGTAGTGTTTTCCGAATACGAGGTGTCCATGCCTCCTGTTCCTGAACCGTTACCTCTCGAAATCGATGGCCCTACATTTCAACGTATGGGGTCGTTGCTCCTGTCCCGCTTGGACCAGTGGTTGCGCACGCCGCGCCCTGCCATGCGAACCGACGGCAGCCAACGCGCTGCACGTCGCCTGGATGAGCCGCCCCCGGAAGCGCCGGTATCGTTTTCCCGGTTGTTGTCTCGTTTGTTTGGCGAGGTCATCGAACCGGGTCTCGATACGTCGGGCGCGGGCTATTTGGCGTTCATTCCGGGTGGTGGCTTGCCCCAAAGTGCCCTGGCCGACCTGCTCACGGACGTCACCAACCGCTATACCGGCCTGTGGAAGCCTGCGCCTGCTTTGGTGCAGCTGGAAGTCACCGTTGTGCGTTGGTTGTGTTCGTTTGTGGGCTTCGACGCGCCTGAAGCCGGTGGCTTGCTCACAAGTGGCGGCTCGATGGCCAACCTGTGCGCCGTCGTCGCCGCGCGGGAAGCGAGTGGGGAGAAGCGCCTCGACCGCCTCCGTGTGTATTGCACCGCGCAGGCCCATCATTCGGTGCTCAAGGCCCTTCGCACCGCGGGCTTGTCCGTAGAACAACTGGTCACCGTCCCCCACGACGCTGCCTTTCGATTGGATCCCATCGCGCTCGCGGAAAAGATGCACCAAGACCGCGTCGCGGGGGCAGTCCCTTTCCTTGTGGTCGCCAACGCTGGATGTACGCCCGTAGGCGCCGTGGACCCCTTGCCCGCCATCGCCGATGTCTGCGCGCAACAAGACGCGTGGTTTCATGTCGACGGCGCGTATGGCGGCGCGTTTGTGTTGACAAAACGTGGTTCTGTAGTATTAGACGGTATTCAGCGCGCCGACTCTATCACGCTCGACCCCCACAAAGGCTTCTTTTTGCCCTACGGCACGGGCGCCGTGCTCGTGCGCGACCGCGAGACGTTGCGCCGGGCGTTCTCGGTGTCCGCGAGCTACCTCCCCCAGCCCGATGGGCACGCCGACCACTGGGACTTTGCGGACTTTGGACCCGAGCTCACGCGTCCCGCGCGGGGGCTGCGCTTGTGGCTGCCCCTCAAACTCCATGGCGTCGGCGCGTTTCGCGATGCGCTCGATGAAAAGCTCGACCTCGCACAGCAAGCGCACGATTCGATTGCCGCCTTGCCGTGGGTGCGAATTGTTGTGCCGCCGACGTTGTCGTTGTTTGCGTTTCGCGTCGAGGCGCCGGGCCACGATGGGGATGTGCTCACGCGGCGGGTGCTGTCCGCGGTTGGCCGCAAAAAACGGGTGGTCATCACGGGCGCGCAGGTTTTTGACCCCGCCGTCGGGACGATGGTGTTTGTTGGCCGGGTGTGTGTGCTTTCGTTTCGAACCCATGCCGCGCATATCGCGCACCTCGTCGAAGACGTAGAGGCTTCTATTCGTGCATTGGTGGAAACCGGCGCGCACAAGGGCGGTCCCGTAGAATGAATCGCCATTCAGTCGAGAGGGGGTACGGCATCGTCGGCGGCTGCGGTTCGGGAGGAGATTTGTTGTAAATGCAGTTCTTACCGGTATTTACAATAAATGAATGATGATTCAGTCCCGACGTTGCGTCGACCCGCCATTCGCTACCCCAAGGTCGCGGAGAATCGCGGTCGCGATGGCGTGGGCGGCGCGTTCTGACCCAGGCGTCGCGAAGTGGGTCGCGTCTCCCCAGTTTTCCGGGTTGGATTGCACCGCGGCCCGCACGTCGGCGAACGGGGATTGGCTTCGCTGTGCCGCGGCGACCACCATTCGGTTCCAGGTGTTGAACCACTGCACCGTCGATTCGGGGTGCACGCCCAACAAAAACGAAAGCTCGCCTGCTTCGGTTTGGGCGCGTTGGCCGGTGGAATCGGGTGCGACGCGCAAGGCGTGGGTGGCGAATACGGGGCGCGCGCGCACGCGGCTGGTCGCGTAAATGAGTCGCTGAAGCTGCTTTTCGAGGTGTTTTTCGTCTTTGGCATCGGGGAGACGGCGGTGCAAACGTTCGGCGCCTTTTCCTTGTTCTTGGGCCCACGCAATCCCGCGCTCTAAACTGCGCAACCGGAACCAGGGTGACGGGCTGCGGCTTTCGGGGGGCAATGCACGCCCGCGGATGTCGTTTGCGCCGTGGTAGAGGACAACATAGTCCAAATCAAGCGGCAACCCCTCTTTTTCGAGGAGTGCCGCGCTGCCCGTCGCGATTTCGCCCGGAATCCCCGCGTTGATGACTTCGACCGCGCGCCCCGGCAATGCGGCCCGCAGCTCCGCTTCGAGCAATGCAGGCCAGGTGTGCGCGTCGTCCGGCGCGAAGATGTCGAAGGTCGTGGAGCCGCCGAGGCACCAAATCCGCAGGCCGTCGGCGGGGAACTGGGGGTCGAGCGCGGCACCCCGAAAGCCGTTTGCGTTGGTGTGGATGCTGGTCTTCCAGCCGTCGAGGCGAACTTGGGGCCGGAGGCGAAGGTACGTCGGATTGCTTCGGTCGTATAGGTCGGCTGCTTGCCCATTTTCGAGCACTGTGCCATAGGCAAACCAGTCCCAAACAACCATCCCCGCCTCAATCGCGCCGACAAAGAGTGCCGGACTCGCTACCGCGAGAAGAAATTTTCCGACCCACGAGGAAACGCGCGACCGATGTTTTCGTGAGACGCTATCGTTGGGAGACATGTTGTTCCGTAGCAAAACCGGTGGTCAGAAATTGGGAGAGGCGAGGCGCATGAAGCAGCGAACGGTGGTGTTTTGGCTTGGTTTTCTCGGCCTTGGGTGTCGCCCGGATTCCAACCCAAAAGAAGAGGGGGGAACCGTCGACTCCGGAGAAGCCGGTACTACTGTTCCTGACACGGATACACCCGAGGATTCCGCAGAACCTTGTGAATGCGACGATGGCCTCGTGTGCAACGGCACGGAGACCTGCGACGACAATGGTGTGTGTATCCCAGGAATTCCGCTGGTGGGGGTCGACGATGGCGACCCGTGTACGCTCATCGGTGAATGCAACGAAGCGACGGGCACCTTCGACCTTTTGCCAAACCCGGACGACCCTCGTTGTGTCGAGGGTGCCGTGTTTCCGGTTGTGGATGGGCGCGATTATGGCGTTTGGTACTGGCCTTCCAACCATCGTCCTACCGAGACGTGGCCAACGGTCGAGCGTATCCAGCACTTCTCGACGGGCCATTATGCGCTTGCGCTTCGCGAAGACACTGCTACTATCGAACACTTGGGGGTGTGGCCCGATGCCCTCTCCGCTCCGGATTTGTACCAGCGGTCACCTACGGATGTCACCGTGTTTCCCAGCGCAAGTGTGCGCATCGAGGCCGGCCCGTCGGCGGGAGGGGTGACGGCCACGGGCTTTCAGGGGGCGACGCCAACGGCCATCGACCGCACTCGTATGGTCGACGGCGGAATGTTTATGAACCGCGTGGAGGTGCCCGAGGTGCGGTATGCCGCCGAACCTTCGTTAGAGGGGCGCTTTCAGGTGGCGTCGATGCCGCGCCATTTTGTGCTGACCCATACGGTCGAAGGGGCGTCGCCATCGGCCAACACGGCGCGGGTAGGGCTCGGCGGCGACTTCCTCGCCGGTTTGGACAACGAAAACTGGCTGTTGCCGGGGCGTGCTCTGGAATTGACCGATGATGCCGGTCAAGGCTGGGTGTTTGTGATTTACGACACGGCGGGGGGCATCACCGCGCTGACGTATTCGGCAGACGAAGGCGTGCTGGCAGAGCGGGTGCGCGTCGACCCATCGCAGGCTGAAAACGCCGTCTCAATGCTGGTTTTGCCTCGGTCCTCTGTCTCAGAGGACGAGATAGAGATGTACCTCGACCCCACCCGCGTCGTGTCTGTGGCCGTCGAGTTGCTCGATGTAGAGGGCGCGACGGTTGGGGCGTCGTCGCCTGCGGTCTGGGATGCCACCTTGGGCGCGTTTCGGGTCGACCCCGGCACGTTGCAGGATTCCGGTGCGCCGCGGTCGGCGGACTTTGACGACCCCGCCTTTCACCATTGGCATGGGCGTCACCGCTTGTCGGTTCAGATGTCGGGCATCCGCGCCGCTGCGGTCCCGCTGGCCATATTTGGAAGTGACAAACTTTCGTGGTATATTACGGGTGGTGTTGGTCTTTTTCGTAGCGAAGATGGACAGCCAATCGGTATTCCCGTGCAAATCAGCAAAAACTGGCACGGGAGCTATTGGTACCATTTTTATTCCCAGCCGACGTTTACCGAAGACACGACGATGGAGTTTACGGTCGCATCATCGAGCTGGGGACCAGGCTTTGCTGCGTCCCACGCGCAATTATCGCTCATCGGCTGGGGCGAAGCGGGGGGGCGTTGGGATGAGTCAGCCCTCGGCGCGTTTGGCGAGAGCGTGACCTACGACCCGGACCTCACCCTGGGTCGCGCGATGATGGACGATGTGCGGCCTCTTCAGGTGCTCGCGAGCCGAAAGTGGAGCTGGACCGGGAATGTTGGAGGCGCCGACTTTTTGCGCTACAAGACCGATACCGAATCGTATTGGGAGCGGCGTCTGGCGGGCGTTCGCACCTTGGTTCGGTCGGTTGGACCGGTGCTCACCGATGTGGTGTATGGCGGCACGTCGACGGATGGGCGCATCGCCGCCCAAGTCCGCGTACAGATGGGGTCGAGCGATGACCTTGTGCGCGTCTTTTACCATCTCGACTACACGTTCCTCGAAGACGTCTCGTATTCTCGCTTGGCCTTTTTCCAGGTCGCCGCTGACAACTACGGCGACAACGGGTTCGCGCAGATTGCATGGGGAGACGAGACGGGCGTATCGGAAACGCGGGTGGTGACCGACCATGGCACCACTGGCTATGCCTCCGATGCCGACCGGGGCATTCTTTTGCCGGGTTCCGCGCCTTGGGTGCTGCTGTACGACAACCAGCGCGACGGCGACACGCTCCCCGAACACTTGGCCGACGTTGGCTTTGTGGTGCGGTCCTTCGAGGCCGACATCGGCGGCACGCGCTGGACCACCCCCGCCATCAACATCAACCGCACCCGAAACGGCCAGTCCCAGCTTGCCTTCGAGCTATCATTGCCGGACGAAGAAGGTGCGGCCTGGTGCGGCGCGCCGTGCGGAGGACAGCGGCGGTTCGTGCCCGCCGGGAGCCGCGTGCAGGCGACCATCGAGTACCTCGTGCCCCCCGCCGACAAGACCGCTTGGTATGGCGAAAGCGCCCATCTGCTGGCGCTTTCCGAGAGCACCTTCGGCTCAACGGATATGATGGTCCATTTGGCGGCAAACAACGACATCGAGGTCACGGCGACCACCGGGTCGGTCGCGCGGCGAATGCCGACAGAAATCCAGGCGGAGGACGGGCCCATCGCGGCAGAGTTCGTGATTCGTGGTGGCCTCGGTATTGTGCCGGTCACGATTCACGGGCTGGTGCGCGCCGATGGTTGGCGTCTCCAGCGTTGGACCGATGGGGACTGGGAGACGGTCGACTTGTCGGTACACGGCAACGATTGGTGGCAAACCACCTGGGAATCGACGAGCGCGTCCTATTCGCTGACGTACCCCGTACCTGCGGCCGAAGAGCAGACCCTCCGCGTGGTGTGGGATCCGACCGCCGTGAGCCCGCTGCCGGTCGACTGAAACACTCCCTTGGCCGCATTGCGTACGGTCTCGTAAGGATGGTCGTTCTGGCAAATTGAATGACCATTCCGTTTGGGGGTGCGTTCGCGCGGAGCGGCGGCCATCGGCCCACCATGGCGTTTCCCGCGGGAAGCAACTGCAGCGCGCGCTCCACCGGTTTGCGGGGATGCCGCTTGCGCCCGTCCCGAATGCGGATACTCGCACACTGTTTGCATATGGTTTTGCATCGCGGCAGCGTGCGTGCGTCGTATGCGGGAGGTCGTCCTGACTGAATGGGTGGACCAAATCGTCATCGGTGCCGGTTTCGGGGGACTCGCGACCGCGTTGTCCCTTGCGGAAGCTGGACAGAATGTAGTATTATTGGAATCGCTACGCTATCCAGGCGGCTGCGCATCGACATTTTCGCGCGGTGGTGCGCAATACGAGACGGGTGCGACCTTGTTCTCGGGCTTGGATGACGATGGCTTGTTTGGGCGTTGGCGTGATGCACACGGGATGAACGTAGCGTTCGAGTTTCCCGAGCAGCCTGTCACCCTGCGCACACCATCGGTGTCGATACCCGTCTACCGGAATCGCACACGCTTTGTGGACACCTTATGTTCTTTCCCTGATGCGCCGGTGGCAGGGATTCGTGCATTTTTTGCAGAACAGCGAGCGGTAGCCGATGCGTTGTGGCCGCTGTTCGATGCTCCGGCGCTCTTGCCTCCTTTGTCAGTGCAGAGTGTTGGTCATCACCTCCGAAGGCTGCCCGCCTACCTCCCGGTGTTGCGCGCGTTGCACCAACCGGTGTTGGCCTCGCTGCGCCGCTGTGGCGTAGCGGACTTTGCGCCGCTGCGAACGTGGGTGGACGCCACCTGCCAAATCACCGTGCAAGTGGGCGCTTCCGACGCTGAGGGGCCGTTTGCGCTCTCGGCGCTCGATTATTTGTTCCGGGGCACCGGACATGTGGTGGGGGGAATCGGACGCCTCGCAAGCGAGATGGTCGTTGCCATCGAACGAGCGGGCGGTCAGGTGTTTCTCGCCCATCGGGCACGGTCGATTGTGCCGGTCGCGGGGGGCTACCACGTAGAGAGCCGGGGCCGGGTTTGGGGGGCGCGGCAGGTGGTCGCGAATCTCCAGCCGGGCGTCGTGCAGTCGTTGTTGCCCCAGCCCATTCCGCGTCTTGCCGCCCTGCAAGCACCGGTTGACCAAAGTTGGGGCGCGTGTATGTTGTACCTTCGGCTGGCGCCCTCGGAAGATGCGGTGGCGCATCACCTGCAGCTCATTGGGGATTCCAGCCGACCCCTCGAAGATGGCAACCACATCTTTGTGAGCATCGGCGGCACCCACGACCCCGCGGCGCCCGACGTTGTGCGCACCGCGACGGTCAGCACGCATGTGCGAATGGGCGCGGCCTTGCCGACCGCGGAGCGCGTCGCGGCGATTCAGGCCCAGATGCTACAAACGCTCGCGGAGCGCGCCCCCGAAGTGCGGGCGCAGGTCACGGGCATTTTGCCTGCGTCTCCGCGAACGTGGGCCCGTTTTACAGGCCGTTCCCTCGGGCGGGTAGGGGGGGTGCCGCGTCGGGTGGGTTGGGCGCCGTATCGCCAAGCGGGGCCGGTTTCTGTCGCACCCGGCTTGTGGTTGGTGGGGGACTCTGTGTTTTTGGGACAGAGCACCCTGGCTACCGCGGTTGGGGGGGTGTGTACGGCGCGGGCAGTATTGGCCCATGCGGGACAGCGGGGGATATCGGCCGACGAAGGGCTGGCGGACGCGCGCACGGACGAGCGGGAGGCGGTGTCCGCGCGGTAGTCGGCGAGGTTGGCCCGCGGAGCCCGCGTCATTCGCGGGTGTTTTTCGTCAACACTTCGCGAATTGCGGCCTCGACGCGGCTTGCGTCGCTTCCATGGGGCAGCGCCTTGACCATATGTCCTTGGGTGTCGATGACAAACAAGATGCTGGTGTGGTCGACGGTGTAGCCAATGGCCGAGGTTCCCGCGACCTTCTGGAACCCGATGCCCCAGTCGGTTGCAGCGGCGGTCACCTCCGGCACGCTGGCGGTGCCGCCCACGATGTTGGGGTGAAAGAAGCGGGCGTATTCATCGACGTGGGCGATGGTGTCTCGCTCGGGGTCGACGCTCACAAACATGCCTGCGACGCGGTCTTGCTCGGCGGGGGACAAGCGCTGGAAGGCTTGGCCGACGATGCTGAGGGTAGTGGGGCACACATCGGGGCACGAAGCGTAGCCGAAGTAGAGCACCACGACCTTTCCGGCGAAGTCGGTGAGGGCCACCGGCCCGTTCGCGCCTTCGACGCGGAACGACGAGAACGTGGGGTTCTTTGTCTCTTCGATGCGCGTCTTGACGGAATCTTGGAGCTTCACGGCAAAGAATACCGAGACAGCGCCAATGACGGCAAAGAGTGCCAGAATACGGGTTCGCTCGGACATGCGCGGCCTTCTCGGGGGTCCAGGCTGCGTTGTATCTGGTATCGGTTTGCTGTGGGACCGCAAGTTGGCCCACAGCAGCAGGCGCGCGTCAGGTCTTGAGCGGGTTTGGGGACTTCGGCGCGGCGTGCGCGGTGGGGGCGGGGCGCCCTTGTATCCATCGACCCATCTCCGCAAAAACGGCGCTTACGGCGAGCCCAACCTTTTCGGCGGTGGAGACGATGGTTCGACCGTGGAAAGGGTCGCTTTGGTGCTTGCGCTGCAGCTTGTGGCCAATCGCGCGGTACAATGCGGCGGCGACCGCAATCGACATACGACAACGGAAGGGCAAGGCGGCGAGGCCACGAATGCCGCTTTCGTATTTCTGTTCTGCCACCATGAGAAGCTCGTCAACGACCTTCTGTACGCCTGCGCGCACGGCGGGCGTAGGAGCCTCGGGTGCCGACAAAATGTCCTTTCTGCGCACACCATGGGCGGTCAGGCGGCTGGTGGGCAGGTACACACGACCACGCGCGGCATCTTCCCGCACATCGCGACAGATGTTGGTGATTTGCATCGCGATGCCGAGGTCGGCGGCCTGGCGGAGCGCGGTGGGGTCGGTGGTGCCAAGCAGCGGCGCCATCATGAGTCCAACGGTGCCGGCCACTTGCCAGGCATAATGCAGGAGGGCGTCGTCAGCGTCGATGGAGAAGGGGTCGAGGTCGCTCTTTACGCCTTGGAGCAGTGCGCGGGCGGCGCTGATGTCGATGTTTCGACGGGATGCCGTCGCCAAGAAGGCGGCCACCAGCGGACGCGGCTGCCGCAGTCCCGTCAACTCGCCGTCGAGTTGCTGCAGGTCTTCCCGCGCGGTCTCGATGTTGCCATCGGGTGGGTCGTCGGCGAGGTCGTCCATGAGACGGCACAAGGAGTAGACGATTGCGGCATCATCTCGTGCGTCGGGAGGCAGCAGCTTGGCTGCGAACGAAAACGTGCGGGAGTGAACCGCGAGTGTTTCGTGGCTTTGGGCCTGGAGGTCGGCGCTCAATGGCCCTCCACCGATGCCCGCAAGCGACCGGCGGCTAACGACGTGAGCTCTTGGGCCACCCAGCGCAAGCCGGGCTCCTGGGCCAATACAGGCGAGGAGTCCACCGTGTTCACGAGCTGGTCGATGTCGTTCAAGGCGGCTGCCAAAGCACCGCTCTCGCGGAAGCGGCGGATAATATCTTGGACGGCGGAGGCGGGCGTTTCTTCGCGCGGAAGTGCGAGCAGCTCGGTCAATGACGCGCGGTCTTCGGGACAGCGCTCCAGGTGCCGCACCACCAAAATGCTGACCTTGCCTTCGTAGATGTCGCTGCCCGCAAAGCCGCGACCCTTGTCGCCGTAGAGGTCCATTACGTCGTCTTGGAGCTGGAACAACATGCCCGGCGCTTCAAATGCTGCGCCCAAGCATCGCGCCTGCTCCGGGGACAATCCGGCAAGCAGCGCAGCGCCTTCGACGGGAAGCGCGAACAGCGCCGCGGTTTTGCTGGCGATGGCCTCGCGATAGGACTCCACATCCAAGTGGCCGCTCGACAGCAAGGCCATCTCTTTGCTTTGCCCGCGTACGGTCTCGGCGGCGTGACGTGCCAACAATGCAGACAAGCGCCACTTGAGGCCGTCGTCGACATCCAAGGACTCGACGGCCGAGTGACACAATACGAGCATGAGGTCGCCGGCGTTGATGGCTTGGCCGACACCGTGCCGCGCCCACAAGGTTGGGCGGTTGCGGCGCACGCGGTCGCCGTCCTGAATGTCGTCGTGGACGAGGCTCGCGTTGTGCAGCAACTCTACTGCGGTCGCCCAGCCAACGGCCGCGCTCCGCGGCAAGCCCAATGCTTCGGCAGCAGAGAGCGCAAGACGCGCACGAATACGGCGTCCGCCGCTTCCAAGGTGTTCTTGGGCCATCGCGCCTGCGCGCTCAAGACGGGTACCCACAACAAGCCGCGTCATTTCCCGTTCGACAGCGGCGAGGCCATCAGAACAAGTAAGTCCGCGGGGTTTCCCGAGGGCGGGCAACGATTGGGCGTTAGGGTGCATCGGAACCTCCAACTGACCGGGCAGGGCAGCCTCGACCGTCGTGGGACCACGACTTCACAGCCTGCCCAAACTATATACAATCGTGTATATAGAACGCAAGTGCAACCTCTCGCATCTCGTCGGAGTTCGAATGATTGGAGTGTCCACAGCGCGGGCTCCTCTTCCCGAAAACCTGCTTGACGAGCCAAAAGGCTTCGTCTGGTGGTACTTGGATCTCGTGGACGATGCCGGCAATGGAATCGTTCTCATCTGGTCGTACGGGCTCCCTTTTTTGCCCGGTAGCCGTCTCGGGGGATGTCCACGGTTTCGTCCGTCGTTGAACTTGGCCGTCTACCGCGACCATGTGCAGGACCTATACCTCTTCAACGAGTTGCATCCCGCCGACGCGGTGTGGGACCCCGCTGGCGAAACCTGGACCTTCGGGCGTAGCACCTTTTCGGTGCGTCGAAGCGACAATCGTGTCGCAATCGACATTCAGCTCGATACGCCCGTTGGCGGGCAAACGGGGCGACTGACCGGCGCAATTTCCGCTGAAGGTCCGCTCCGGGGCGATGTCGATGATGCATCCGGTGGCGACCACGCGTGGAGTCCCGTGCTCATGGCCGCAGATGGCGAAGCACACCTCGAATTAGAAGGCTGGCCCTCGTTTTCCGTACGCGGCCGGGTGTACCACGACCGAAACGGAAGCCGCGTGCTGCTCAACGAGCTTGGCATCGCGCGCTGGCAATGGGGCCGCATCTCCTTTCCCGACCGCGATGTCAGTTGGTACCTCCTCGATCCCTCCCGCCGCGGCGCGCCCCCCCGCGCTATCCTCCTCAGCGTCGACCGCAGCGGCGCCGCGACCCTCCTCGAACGCACGCCCTACTCCCCATCCGCGTGGCGCCTCGATCGATACGGCCTCTCGTACCACCGTCGCCTGCACATTCAGGGAGACGGCGCTGCAATCCCCGACATTTTTGTCGACCAACAATTTGTAGTTGACCGAGGACCGTTTTACCTGCGTTGGCTCGTCCACGGCCACGATGCGAACGGTGCAGCGGGTCATGGAGTGTCGGAGTTGGTCGTGCCCAGTCGTCTGGACATCCCCGCGCTGCGGCCCATGGTGGCAACCCACGTCTTTCAAGAGGCGGGGGACAACTCGTCTATGGTGTCGATGTTTTCCGGCCCGCAAAAGGGGCGCTTCTTGCGCTGGTGGGCGCTGCGAAACAACCCACGCTTGCTAGAAGGCCAACCGTGAAGCGTTGGGCCATGGTGGTGCAGGTCGTTTCGCTGGCCGAAGCGCCTCTGTTCGGTACCACGATGAGTGTTACCGAAAGCCGCCTGTTGGTGGACCTCTCCGAAGTTCAGGGCGGGCAGCTCGCGACGCACTCGGTGTGTGACGTGACCGTAGACGACACCGTCGACATCGCGACCACCGTGATTCCCCGCGCGTTTGTGGCGGGTCTCCCCCGCCGCCAGTACTCGATTCGTATTTCAACGGATGACGGGACCGAGAGATGGGTCGCCGACTTGGGCGTAGAGACCCTCGGCATCGACCCCAGCGTCGTTGGAGCAGGTCCATTGCCCAAACGCGGCACAGATGCGGGCGTCATCGACCAAGACAAAGACGGAAATCCCGGTGTAACCGTGCAGGTGCACGTTCCCTTGTTCGGCGACGTGGGCGTTTATGTCGTGCAACGCGCAAGCTTGCGCATCGATGGCACCCGTGCTTCTGACGACCATATTCGGGGAGCCGTCTTCGTCGATTTGTACGAGCAGGAGGTCGTGGGCGCGGCGCGCAGCTTGTTTGATATGTCACTCAAGGTGCGACCCGCCCCGTCGGGTAGCCGCTTCGAGATGTGGCCGGTCGCCGACGATGCGCGGTGCGGCTCCGTGCATTGGCCGACGCTCTCGCCGCCGTTGCTGTGACCACCCGCGCTCAGTACGGCCGCTCGCCCACCCAGTTGCCCGCGGGGTCGTAGTCGCACATCCAAATCTCGGCGCCATCGCTGCATTCTACCCGCGCGCAGCCCACCCGCTCGGTGGTAGACCACACAAGCTGCGTATAGTGGCCACATTGGGCTCCCGCGGCGCAGGAGTTGCTGTCGTAGTCGTAATCGGCAACCTCGGAAGCCCATGCGTCGACGACCTGCTGGGGCGTGCTGTCAAACGTGGACCAGTAAAGGTTTTCGCCGTAGGGCGAGCTATAATCGTGCTCCAAGATACAGCCGCGTGCAGCGAGGCTTGCGGACCACTCGGCGGCGATGTCGGCCAAATCGTCGTCCCACACGAGATCCGGAACCCCAACGCCCGCGCGCACGGCATTGTGGGCGGCGACCATGCCCTCCATTCCGGCAGGCTCGCCGCTTCCCGAACCGCCCGTGTTGTCGGTCTGCGTCGCCGTTCCGGCAGAATCGGAGGAGTCTGTGCCCTTGTCGATACAACCGACAAGGCTGGCGCCCAGCAACCATACGGGTAGGCAGGAGATGACGGTGTGGTTCATGGGCCCTCCCAAGGGCGCGCGAGCGATGGTGGAAATGTACATTGGGCTTTATCGACACCCCCGGTGTCGGCAAGCGGTCAACGATGTTCCATCTTCGTGTTCTCTGAAACATCCCCGGATTTCGTGCAATGTGTAGTATTTCAATCTGAAACAGTTGGCATGACATGTTTCTATGATATGGTTCATGAAACGTTCGGCGGCCCGCGGTATGCTCTCCAGACAAACATGGCCTTGACCGGCTAGGTCTGGGTTACGAGGCGAAACCGGGCTGTTTGGCACGATTATTGCATAGCAGGTCGCGAATCTCGATTTTTCCCCAAAACATGGTCCCACCCGGCTTCATCTTCGAGCAGGGCGCCCCCGGGGACCTCCCTTTGGAGCTTCACTCTATGGAAAACTTCACGCCATTCTCGTCTTTGCTGGGCGGCGCCATGATTGGCCTCGCTGCGTCGGCCATGCTGTTGTTGCACGGCAAGATTGCGGGAATCAGTGGTATCATCGGTGGTCTATTGACCCCGCGGCCGGGTGATATGGGCTGGCGGTTGTTGTTTGCGGGAGGCTTGTTGCTGGGTGGGACCGCTTTTGCGGTGGTCTCCCCCGGCGTGTTTGCCAGCGATTTGGTGCGGTCGCCATTGGCGATTGTGGTGGCCGGGTTGCTGGTCGGCTTCGGCACGCGCTTGGCCAATGGATGCACGAGCGGTCATGCGGTGTGCGGTCTGACGCGCTTTTCGCGTCGGTCTGCCGCGGCGGTGTTTACCTTCATGTTGACGGGCGGCTTGGCGGCGATGGTCGGCCAGCGCTGGTTGGGAGGTGCCCTGTGAATGCACCACGCGGAGCATTGAAAGTGTCGATGAATGACCGTCTGATGGGGCATCCGGGCGTGATTGCCGCCTCGTATTTTGGTGTGGGCCTGCTGTTCGCCGCTGGCTTGGGCATTTCGGGCATGACCAGTCCGGAGAAGGTGGTTTCGTTTCTCGATGTTTCCGGCAACTGGGACCCCAGTCTGGCCCTGGTGATGGTGGGGGCGATTGGGGTTCACTTGGCGATGTACCGCTGGATTGTGAACCGTCCATCGCCGCTGATGGCCCTCCACTTCGGCATTCCCACCCGGCAGGACATCACACCACGCCTGTTGCTGGGCGCGGTAATGTTTGGGCTGGGCTGGGGACTTGGCGGCTATTGTCCGGGACCTGGCCTGGTGGGTGCGGGCGCTGGTGCGGGCGATGCGCTGCTGTTTTCCGGCGCTATGATGGTAGGAATGCAGGCGTTTCAAGTGGTCGACCGCTGGCTCGAACATCGCGCGACGGGCGCCTGACCCGTTTTCTGCTCTGCTCGTCTGCTGTCGACCGGTGAGCCCCGCATTGCGGGGCTTTTGTCGTTTGGATCGGTGTTTTCAGCGGCGGCCTTCTTGACGTTGGCACGAATCTTGCTCTGATTTTCGGTGTTCTTTCGACCACTGCGTCCGACAGGATTCCTACTCCGCGTTGGCGGGGTCGGCAGTGTGCTTGTCCCGTCCTCTAGCCAAGGCGGGGCGCAGATTCTTTCCGAGGCAACGATGATGGCGCTCCTGCAACAGTATGTTCCCGCACTCTCCTGGTTGCCGGCCTATGACAAGTCCGACCTCCGGGGGGATGTGTCGGCCGGCCTGACCACCGCGGTCATGCTCATCCCGCAAGGCATGGCATACGCGATGTTGGCTGGCCTCGACCCGATTATCGGCCTTTACTCTTCGGTCGTTCCGTTGATTGTGTACGCGCTGCTCGGAACGTCGCGGCAGCTCGCGGTGGGGCCGGTGGCGATGGTGTCCTTGCTGGTGGCGAGTGGTGTAGGAGCCATCGTCACCAACGACCCCGTGCAGTATCTCGCGGGCGCTGTCATGTTGACGGTGCTCGTCGGGGGATTGCAGTTGTTGATGGGTGTCGCCCGGCTCGGTTTTTTGACCAACTTCCTCAGCCATCCGGTGCTATCGGGCTTTACATCGGCCGCGGCCCTCATCATTGGCATGAGCCAGCTCAAGCACCTCATGGGCGTGAACCTCGGTCGTAGCCACTACATTCACGAGACCGCCATCGAAGCGATTTCGCGGGCGGGGGAAACCAACCTCATCACCTTTGGGATTGGTGCGGCCAGCATCGCGGTGTTGATGGGGCTCAAGAAGGTGGCGCCCCGGTTCCCGGCAGCCCTGGCCGTGGTCGTCGGCAGCACCCTCGCTGTGGTGGGCCTCGGGCTCGATGCCCAAGGTGTGTCGATTGTCGGGGATGTGCCGGCCGGCTTGCCGTCGCCGTCGCTTCCGGTCCTTGATGTCGAGCAAATGACCGCCTTGATTCCCACCGCCCTCACCATCGCATTGGTGGGCTTCATGGAGTCGATTGCGGTGGCCCAGGCCTTCGCCCGTCGCCACAAGTACGACATCGAAGCCGACCAAGAACTCATCGCGCTGGGCGGCGCCAACCTCGCGGGTGCGCTGTTCTCGGCGTATCCGGTGACCGGCGGGTTCAGCCGCACGGCGGTCAATGACCAAGCAGGCGCAAAAACACCGCTTGCATCCATTCTGACTGCGGTTGTGATTGCTCTTACGCTCGTGTTTTTTACGCCTCTCTTTCATTACTTGCCGAAAGCAGTTCTCGCGGCTATTATTATGACGGCGGTCGCAGGCTTGGTAGACGTGAAAGAAGTGAAGCACTTGTGGAAGGTCGACCGCTCCGACCTCGTGTTGCTGGGACTCACCTTCTTCGCTACCCTCGCCTTCGGTATCGAACAAGGCATCTTGGTCGGCGTAGGCGCGAGTATGCTGTGGTTCGTCCACCAGACCACCCGGCCCCACCTCGCGGTGCTGGGACGCCTGCCTGGCACCTCCGTTTGGCGAAACATCAAGCGCAACCCTGATGCCGAGCAGGCTCCCGGCGTGCTCGCCATCCGCATGGACGCGCCGTTTTTCTATGGCAACACGCGCTACTTGAAAACAAACCTTGCTAGCCTCGAAGCCGAAGCGAAGGCGCCCTTGCGCGCGATTGTCCTCGATACTTCGGCCATCGGACAAATCGATAGCTCCGCGGTCGCGGCGCTTCGCGAGTTGGCCACCGACCTTGGCAAGCGCAACGTCGCCTTGTACCTCGCAGGCATTCGGGGACCGGTGCGCGACGCCATCGAGCGAAGCCACCTCCATGATGTGCTGCCTTCCAACCGCTTCCCGTTGTGTGTCGAGGCGGCGGTATCGGAAGTGGTGGGCGCGTCGTGGCAAGGCCGGGATTGCTGCGCGGCCTGAGATTGTTTGGCCGACAACCGCACCACCCGTTGGGGTGGTGTTTTTTTTGGGGGGGGGCCTACATCCAGTCGTCGTGGCGGACCACAAGGTGTTGTCGGGACGGAAGGTGCTCAAAACGACTGACGGTGCCGTCCGCCCACGTAATGCGCAGCACATCTATCCACTCTTCGTCGTCCAACCCAAAGTGGACCTGTGACGGCCCCGACGACGCCAGGGAGGTGCTGCTCGGGTTGTTCCAGCGCCGCAAGACGAGGTCGCCCGCCACCACCTCGATGCGTGCGCCGTAGCCGCCCAAGGGCCCTTCGAGGGCAACGGTCGTCCATGCCTCTTCGCCGCACCTCTGGAGGTGGACCTTGGCCGGTCCGGTGCGGTAATCGGTGCGCAGAATGTCGAGCCAGCCGTTGTGGTCGTAGTCCATGACAACCAGCCCGCGACCCACCGATGTCTGGTCGAGGCCGAGGACACGGGCCATGTCCACAAACGTTCCGCTGCGCTGCTGGAGGTAGACGCCATCCGGTTGGAAGACCTCGTCGCCGGTGCCCGCGGCGAGGGGGTCTTCGGTTGGCCCAAACACGACCACCGCATCGAGCAGGCCGTCGTTGTTGATGTCTTCGAGGGCGTTGCCCCATGCGGCGTGCTGGCCCCCCACCAAATCGGGGGTGACGCCGAGGCTGCGGGCTTGGTCCACCCACAAGCCCGGTGCGAAACTGGTGAGAACATGCAGTTGGTCGATGTCGGAGACGAGTATGTCGGGGCGTGCGTCGGCGTTGAGGTCGCCGACCGCCAGGCTCATCCCGTAGATTGCGAGGGTCAGTCCGGCCTCGGCCGAGATTTCGTGGAAGCGCCCTTCGCCATCGTTGATGTAGGTGGTCGTTGGGGCGGCGTACATGCCGAAATCATTGACCATTACGATATCTTGGTCGCCATCGGAGTCGATGTCCAGCCAGCCTCCGATGAAGGAGTAGCCATAGATAAGTGGAATCGGGAGACGGTAGGAGACGTCGACAAATGTGCCATCGCCGCGGTTTTCCAACAATGTGTTGGGATTTCCGGGTGGATACGACCATTCCACCGCCACGTCGCGGGGACATGGTTCAGGTTCGTCGCGCAGAATCACGCGATGGCGGGCCACAAAGACGTCGAGGTCGCCGTCTCCATCCATATCGCCCCACGACGCGCTGCGGCTGCCACACGAGAGGTCCGGCAGGCCTGCCTCTGCGGTCACATCGGTGAACCGACCGGTGCCGTCGTTTTGCCAAAGCTCATCGGGCATCGCCTCGCGGGTGATGTAGAGGTCGATGTCTCCGTCGCCATCGGCATCGCCGGGGCTGCCACTCCACGCAAAACAGGGGGAGACGGCGTGGGGGATGCGGTCGACAGATTGGTCCCGCAAGGTGCCGTCGGGTTGACCGACAAACAGCATACACGGCCCGTCTTGGGGCAAAAACACATCGAGCATTCCGTCGCCGGTGAAGTCAACGACGGTGATACCGGCGCTCGGGCTGGTCGTGGCATCTTCGGGCAGGCTTCGCGGGCGCTGGCTGCGCCACTCGTCGCCCAAATCTGCTTCGTAAAACGCGCCACGCGCGCTGCGGTCTTCGGGCGCGTCGCAGCGAATGGTCCCCGATTGCGTCAAGGCTTCGAGCGGTGTGGTGAAGCCATCGTCGGGCACGGGGGTGGTGGTCTGAAGAGTCTCCTCTTCGGACTTTTCGGGCTCTTCTGGGCGACACGCGGGAAGCAGCCATACCAAGAACAAACGTTGCATACTTCAACGTATACCACGCGGACTGCGCCTGCCTGCCTTTTGTCGACGAATGCGATGGGGGAAACCAAGGGACCGCGCAGTCCGCCGAATGTTGCCCGCTCTCCAACTGTGTAAGAACTTTCGGGTTCGGACGTTGTCGTTTGGCACGAAGCTGCACACTTGGTTGCTGATGCTGTTGTTGCTGTCCACATCGATTGCCTTGGCGCTGTCGCCGCCCCCACCTCCCGTGCCCGTGTTGGTGCCCCAAACCGTGCTCTGGGTGGAGCCAGGCGAAGAGACCCGTGTGCGCGGGGAAGCCCTGGTAGACGTTCTCGAAGACGGACCCCTTGTGGTTCGCTTGGCGGATTCTCGCGTCGCAATGACAGCCGTATCCGTCGATGGAGTGCCCGCAGGTCTGGTTCCCGACGGGGACTCTTGGCTGTTGGTGGGCCAATGGCCCGTTGGACCCCACACCATTCGCTGGCAGCTTCAGGTCGCGGCGGACGGGGACGCCGAAGCGGGCGCGGTGCAGTTTCGCGTGCCGCGGGCCGCACAGACCGAAGTGCGGGTTGCAACGGCCGGGGATGTGTGGGTGGACGGGGCGATTGCGGCGAAGGGAGTGCATTTTCGTCCCGACGGCGACTCCCCGCTGTCCATTCGATGGCGGCCCGTGGGCCCGCCGCCGGTGCGTCCCCAGACCCTCCAAATCGACCAAGAGTCGGCGTTGAGCGTCGATGAGGCGGAGGTCATCGCCGAAACGCGCATCGACCTCCACGTCCGAAATGGTCAGCTTTCGTCGCTGCCGGTGCGGGTGCCAGGGGGCGTCGAGACGGTCGAGGTGCTCGAACCCGAAGGCGCGATGGTGTCGGTTTCGGGCGAATCGCTCACCCTGACGTTCTCCGATCCCATCACCGACGCGGCGCGAATCCGGTTCCGTACCCGTAGCCGCGCGCCCACCGACCGCGAGAGCCCGGCGCCCGTGGCCAGCGTCGTCGGCGCCCGCGGTACGCACACCATCGCGGTCCTGCGGAGCGATGATGCCGTCGTGGTTCCGCATTTGGTCGGTGGAGGGGGGTCCGTCGCCTTCGCGGACCTGCCCGACTCGCTGCGGGCCGTGCTCCCTGGCGCCCCTGTCGCTGCATTTTCCGCGCCCGCAGGGGTGGGCCTGACGTGGCGCCGTTTGGAGACGACACCCGCGCCCGAGCCTCCCGTGCTGGTTGACCACGCGCTCTATGAGGTCGCATACGCGGAAACAGGAGCGGGGGCGCTGCGGGCAACGTTTCAGGTGCGCAATGACCGGGCGCCCTTTTTGCGGGTCACGCTGCCTCCCGGCTGGCGGCCGGTGAGCGCGCGGGTGGCGGGTCGGGTGGTCACCCTGAGCCGCGATGGCGACACCTTGCTCGTACCCCTCGAAAAGTCGGCGGAGACGATGGTGGGCCGTGTGCAGCTTCCCGTCGAGCTTTCGGCGGTCGGCCCCGGACAGCCCTGGCTCGCACGCAGTTGGCATGCAGTGGCGGGTCCAACGTTGGATGCGCCGGTGACCCGCGTAGAATGGCAAGTGACCTTGCCGCCCGAACGTACGGCCCGTCGAACGGACGGTGCGCGTGCCGTCGTCGCCGCGACAGCGTCGGTCGACCTCGGCGTCGCCCAACGGCGGGACGGCGGCGAGCGGCGTGGGCCCCAGAGCGTCTCCGATTCGTCCATTGTCTTGGAAGAGACGGCCAAGAAGCGCACTTCGACGGCATATTGGAGTGCCGCTTACGACGCATATAAAGAAAACCGCTTTGACGACGCCGAGCGCTTGCTCGAACAATCCGTGGTGCTCGACCCCACAAACGTCGCAGCCATGCAGCTTCAAAGCAATATCGACCTGTTCAACAGCGCCGATTCGGGGGCAGCCTCCGGGGGCGACGACGAAGCGATTGCCCGGCGTGTCAAAGCGATGGCGCGCGCAAAAACCGGCAAAGACGTCGAAGAGCAGCAGCGATTGACAAAGGTTGCCGAAGACGCCGAGCGCTCCGGGGACCTGGACACCGCGGCTTCCGCCTGGCGGCAGCTCGTGGAGACCACCGAGACACTCGCGATTCTCGAAGAAGACGAAGCCGTGGACCAAAAGCGTGCGTTGGTCGATGCGCGTGCCCGACTCGAAGCAGCCGAGCGCCAGCGCGAACCCGCCAACGAGGCGATGTTTTTGCCGCCGATGGTCGCGATTGGCACGGGAGAGGTCGACAAAGATTTTGGTGGCGAGGTCGAAGAAGGCGACTTGGGTGGCGTTGAAGGCGCGGTCTTTGGCGGAATGGTCGGTAGCATCGAAGGTGGCGCTGCGGGTGGCGTGATGGGCGGCGTGGTCGGGGGTGTGCTCGGCGGAATGCTCGGCGCGCCCGCACCGCCCGAAGACCCCGAGCCCATCAAGCGGAAGGCTCTCGAACGCATCCCCACAGGGCGCGCGTACAACGCCGCCGTGGTCGTGCAGCAGGAAGGCCGTCGAATGCCAAAGGCCGACGAGCCGCCACCAACTCCCGCGCCCGCGTCGCCTGCGCCGGTGGTGGTTGACGGAAACAACGCCGAGGTCTTCTTTTTCGAGGACATCGACGTCGCCGGTGCATTCCTCCAGCCCCAAGACGCCGCCATCGACGATTTGCCCGAAGAAATCGTCGCGAAAGAGGAAGCCAAGCAAGAAGCCGTCCTGGTGATGTCCACCGTGCAGTCGATGCCGGGCGTTCTCCGCCGAAGCGCGGGCGCTTTGCGAAACTCCATGGACGAGTGGGCAAACGACGGGCTGCGGGTTTCAGACAACACCCCCGCGCGCCCACCGCGTCCCGAGGCACTTCCCGGCATGACTCCTTTGCCCGACGGCATCACCGCCGCACGCGGAGACGTGGCGCTGCCACTGGCGCCCGAACGCCTCTTGCATGTCGAACAGCAGTTGCTTCCGGCAGGTTCTGCCGCCGTTTTTCAGGTTCGTTTGGGGCGGGCGCCCCGGTCTTCCGCCCAAAAACCGTAACGCAGATTGGAGTTACTATGTCTGTCTTTCGCCGTTTGGTGCCCATTTGCGGGGCGTTGGCCCTCTGTGTTGCGATGCCTGCGGGTGCCACCGAGCTAGAGCCGGCCCGCGTCGTTTTGCCGTGGCAAGACTTCAAGGCGCTGTATGATAAAGGGCAAGCGCCCCAAAAGCCGCCGGAGCCAGCGCCATCTGCATATACGCTGAGCCAGTCCACACACGACGCGCGGGTGCAAGGTGACGCCGTATTCGTCAAGGCGCGCCTGACCGTCGATGTGTTGAAGAAAGACGGCTGGGTGTCGGTGCCCTTGCTGTCCACACGCGCGGCGTTGGTGTCGGCCAAGGTGGTGGGCGCGCGTGGGGCGGCGCCTGTGTATGTTCACGGTGGGTACTACTACTTTGTCACACCGCAATCGGGACCGGTGGACATCGAGCTCGAGTACGCGCTCGACCTATTTGACAATGCGGGCGAGCGCGGCTTTACCGCCGAGCTTCCCGTGGGCGCTTCGGCAGAGCTGGTGGTGCGGGTGCCATCGAGCGAGCCGCTCGACATCCAGGTGCCGTCGGCGCGGGGCATTCGGCGCGAGAACTCGCCCACCGAGCAAGTGCTGCGGGCGGCGTTGACCGCCAACCCCAACGTGACCGTGAGTTGGCGGCGGGAGGCCCTCGATGCGGGGCCAGCGTCCAATGCGATTCCGCGCATTTATGCAGAACACCACGCGCTTTTGGGCGTTGGTGAAGGCGTGCTCGTGGGGACGAGCGATGTCCATTATAGTATTTTGCACCACGGCACCGACTCCCTTCAGCTCCGTATTCCAGCAGGAGTGACCCTCCTCGATGTTGCGGGGCGGGGCGTGCGGGATTGGTCGGTAGACCGCGGCTTGCTCACGGTTGGACTCGACTTCGCCGCCGAAGGGGCCTACTCGCTGCACTTGGAGTACGAGCAAACCCTCGCCGACGACGCATCGGGCGCGCTCTCCCGCATTGAAGCGCCCCGGATTGAAGTGCTTGGCGTCGAGCGCGTCAAAGGCTTTTTGGGCGTAGATGCACGCAGCAACCTCGAAGTGGACGCCGGCGCGATTCAAGGCGCGCGCCCGATTGACGTGCGTGAGCTTCCGGCGGGCATTTTGGGACAGACGGACTACCCTGTCCTCCTCGGCTTCACCTGGCGAGACTCCGGGCGCACCATCCCGTTGGAGCTTACCCGTCACGAAGAAGTGGACCTGCTGGTCACGATTGTGGACCAGCTCGCCGCGGAGACGGTGCTCACCCCGGACGGTCGGCGCATGACGCGCGCGACCTGGGCATTGCGCAACAATCGCGGCCAGTATTTGCGGGTGAAGATGCCCGAAGGCAGCACGCCGTGGAGCGTGTTCGTCGGTGGACGCGCGGTCAAGCCTGCGCGCGCCGCGGATGGCCGCTTGCTCGTGCCCCTGGCGCGCAGCGAAGCCGCTGGGGGTGCGCTGGCGCGGTTTGCCGTCGAAATTGTATACGTCGAAGAAGGGGCTGTGCCGGATGCACGGGGGGCCGGAGAAGTGGCCGCGGTGCTGCCGTCTGTCGACGTGCCCGTGACCGCCGTCGCGTGGACCATGTGGCTCCCCTCCGGCGTAAAGGCCATGAAAAAGAGCGTGGATGGCAGCTTTCGGCGGGTGGCCTCGTACACTCGCGTAGATGACGGCGGGCTCGCGATTCCCGATGCCGTGGAGCAAGTGCGGCGCGAAGCCGAGGCCAGCTTTGCCGCGTCCGCCAACCAAGGCGGCGTGCAGCCCGTGCGGGTCACGCTCCCCGTCGATGGTACGCCCTTGTACTTCGAAAAGCTGCTTGCTCTCGATGAAGACCTGAATCTGGCCTTCAAGTATAAGGGGCTCAAGTAGCCACCGCGTTCCGCCGAAGCGATAAGGGGCGCACGCGAATGGGTGTTCATGTCGATGTTTCGTCCTCCGGTGGAACAGGACGGTGTGGAAGATGGCCGCGTGCTATCGGACACAACCGGTGCGGTGCTTTGCGGGCGTCGGGTGGCCGTCGTCGGTGATGTCTCGCCGACCGACGACTCGTGCGTCGGGTACGCCTTGGTCGCCGCGCTGGTCGCCGCGGGCGCGACGGTGTGGGTGTCCCCGGCCGATGTGGCGCGGGACGCGGCGGGCTTGCGCGCGTGGGTGGCGTCGTTGCGGGCGACCCACGGGTGCGAGGATGTTTTGGTTGTGCTGCCAGAGTTTCTGGTGGCCGACGCTTCGGTGCCGTGGTCGGTCGCTTTGTCGGATGTCCTCGCGCGACCCGCCGCGGCCTGGGATGCTTGGGCGGCGGCGGAACCGCGCGGTGTGCTGTTGCAGCTCGTGGTGCCGGCGGTCGGACCCACCTCGGCGGTGCGGGCAGCGGTCGCCGCGGCGGTGCGGGCGCGCTTGGTGTGCGAAAGCGCGAGTGCGCAGGGGCGGGTCAGCAGCGTGCTCTTGGACCCCTTGCCGGATGCGACGGATGTGGCCACGAGGCTGGTCGAGGTCTTACTGAATCACCATTCATTGCCGCCCGAGGTCGACCTGCGGACCCGCGCCGATGGTCCCGCGGCGGCGCTGCGGTCTGCGGCGCGTATTATTGAAGGGCAGGTGGACCCCATCTTTACGGTGGACGACCAGTTCCGTGTCACAAGCTGGAATGCAGCAGCCGAGCGTGTGTTTGGTGTGCGACGAAACGAAATCCTCGGGCAGCCCGTCACAACGCTTGCGCCGCCAGAACGCGCGAACATCGTAAAGCAGCGGGTGTTGGCGGTGCTTCAAGGCGACGACCTCTCGCGTGCCGTCGAGTCCTTCGCGCTGCATCGGGATGGGCGGGTGCTACCGGTGACGGTGGTGCTTTCGCGACTGGAGGAAAACAGCAGACCAGTGGGCGTTTCGGCCATCGTTCACTTGTCGCGCCGAAGGGAGCCGGAGGCCCCCGCGGAGACGGGCCTTGGGGCGCTCGCGCAGCTTGCGGGCGGAGTAGCCCACGATGTCAACAACCTGCTGACGGTTGTGTGGGGCGGTGTGCGCGACGCCGTAGACAGCTTGCCTGCATCGTCGCGGGTGTCGCAATCGCTGCGGGGTGTGCTCGCAGCCACCGAACAAACCCGCGAAATGACGGAGCGGCTCCTTGTCTTTGGACAAAGCGGGACCCGGCAACCGGTCGTCCTGCGCCTCGCGGAGTGGCTGCCCACCCGCGTCCGAAGGCTCGAAGCACTGTTGCGGCACCGGCAAACGTTGTCGCTCGACATCCGTGCGCCGGGTGTCGTCTTTATCGACCCCTTGGCGCTGACGACCGCCCTCTCCGAAGTGGTGCGCAATGCCACCGAAGCGATGCCCGAAGACGGCGCGCTGCTGCTTTCGGTAGACGAAGAGACATCGCGCGACGGAACGGTGGAGGTCGTGTTGCGCGCCATAGACAACGGTGCCGGAATGGCCGCCGACCAGCTCACGCGGGTCTTCGACCCCTTCTTCACCACCAAGCCCGCCGGTCAGGGCGCAGGATTGGGCATGTCGTGCGTTTGGGGCGTGGTGTCCAGCGCCAAAGGACGGGTGGAGGTTGCATCGGCGCAGCACGTTGGCACCGAGGTGACCCTTCGATTGCCGGCGATGGCCGACGTCCCGGACACCGCGCGCACCGTGCTGGTGGTGTCCTCCGACCCGCGCTTGCGGCGCATGATTCACCGTATGCTGCACCGCACGGGGTGGGACATCGTGGAGTGTGTCTCTGGCGAAGAGGCCGTCGACCGGGTGCGAGAGCGGGCCTCGCCGCGGCTCCTCGTGATGATGGAAGCGAGCACCCGCGGCTGGTCCGTGGCGCACGTCCGTTCGTTGGTCGGCCACCAAGTGCCGGTGGTCGGCTTGGTGGGGCCCGACGACCCCCCGCTTCCGGCGCCGTACGTGGAGATGCCGTTCACGATTGACGAGCTGCGGCGTGAAGTGGACGCATGGGTGCCCCAACACGCGGCTGCACCCCGAACCCAAGAATGACGATTCCGCACAACTGAATCGCCATTCAGTCCCTCAAAACGCGCCAGGAACCGTGACCGACCGGGCCCAGAACGCGCTCGACGACGCGCCGTGGCCGCAGGTGTTGGAGTAGCCGCTCGTGAGGTATTGGCCTTTGCCGCTGGCGACTTGCACGATGTAGACGTCGCTCATGTTGCGGCAGCCGCCCACGGAGTCCACCGCCCACAAGTAGAGGTTGTCGCCGGGTGTTGCGTTGAACGAAATGACGTGGCCGCATTGGGCGCCCCACCAGGGGTCGGTGTAGATGCGGGAGCCGTTGAGGTTGGCGTAGAGGTCGTCGTCGACGCAGAGGCCGCTCGAGTAGTCGGACTGGACGAGCTTGTAGGCGCAGGAGATGCCTTCGTCGGAGCTGGAGTCGCAGTCGTTGTCGTCGCCGTCGCAGGTTTCGGGCGCGCCGGGGTAAGTGGCGCCATCGCCGTCGTCGCAGTCGGCGGACGAGGTGCTGTATCCCGAGCGCACGGAGCAGCTGCGGGTGGTGGAGGACGACACGCCGTAGCCGTCGCCGTCGGCGTCGCGGTAATAGAGCGTGCCGGTCGAGAGGTCGACGGAGCTGTCGGCGTCGTCGATGGCGCTATCGCAGTCGTTGTCGATGCTGTCGCAGATTTCGGTGGCAGCGGGGTTGATGGCGATATTGCTGTCGTTGCAGTCCGAAGACGACGAGACGTAGCCTGAGGGCTGGAGGCACGCGGCGGCGGTGGAGGCGGCGGCGCCGTAGCCGTCGTTGTCGCTGTCGCGGTACCATGTGGGCGCGCCGGAAACCGAGGTGTCGGCGTCGTCGATGAGGCTGTCACAGTCGTTGTCGATGCTGTCACAGATTTCGGTGGCCGATGGGCTGATGGCGCGGTTGCCGTCGTTGCAATCGAGTGCGTTGCTGCTCATGCCGGAGGGCAAAGAGCACGACATTGCGCTGCTGGAGGCGTTTCCGTAGCCGTCGCCGTCGGCGTCGGTGTAGTAGCGGGTGCCGGTGCTGGTATCGACGGAGGCGTCGGCGTCGTCGATGGCGCCGTCGCAGTCGTTGTCGATGGTGTCGCAGACTTCCGAGGCAGCGGGGTTGATGGCGGTGACGCTGTCGTTGCAGTCGGTGGCGTCGGCGACACGACCGGCGGGGACCGCGCAGGAGCGGGCGGCGTCGCCCGCGTTCCCGAAGCCGTCGCTGTCGGCGTCGGCGTAGAAGTAGGTGCCGGTGCTGAGGTCGACGTCGGCGTCGAAGTCGTCGATGTTGCCGTCGCAGTCGTTGTCGATGGCGTCGCAGACTTCGGTGGCGGTGGGCCGAATGGCGGCGTCGGTGTCGTCACAGTCGGTGTCGATGGCCACCATGCCGGACGGGGTGTCGCAGGCCATCGTCGCGACCATGGGGTCACCGAAGCCGTCGCTATCCATGTCGGCGTAGAAGGGGCTGCCGGTGAGGGTGTCGACGCTGGCGTCGTCGTCGTCGATGTCGCCGTCGCAGTCGTCGTCGATGTCGTTGCAGATTTCGGTGGCCGATGGGTGGACCAAGCCGCTGCTGTCATCGCAATCGTACGCGTTGTCGACGTATCCAGCCGGGACCGCGCACGTCATGGTGGTGACGGCGGGGTTGCCGTATCCGTCGCCATCGCGGTCGAGGTAGAAGTCGGTGCCGGTGGACAGGTCGACGGAGCTGTCGTCATCGTCGATAGCGCCGTCGCAGTCGTCGTCGACTTCGTTGCAAATCTCGACGCCATCGGGCCGGATATTGGCGTCGGCGTCGTTGCAATCCTGGCATGCGGGCCAACCGTCGGCGTCCACATCGGCGTAGGCCACAGAGCCGTCGCAGTTGTAGTCTTCGGGGTCGGTGCAGTCGTCTTCGCGGGCGCCGGGGTAATGCAGCACGCTGGCGTCGTTGCAGTCGCCGGCATCGGCGGCGTATCCGCGGGGGAGCGCGCAGGCTTCGGTGGTGCCGGTGAAGCCGCCCCAGCCGTCGCCGTCGAGGTCTTGGTAGAAGGTGCTGGTCACGCCTTCGTCGACGGCGCCATCGCAGTTGTTGTCGATTTCGTCGCAGACTTCTTCGGCATCGGGGTGGGCGCGGTCGTCGTTGTCGTCGCAGTCGCCGGCAATCGTGACGCGGTCGGATGGCAGCTCGCAGGACACCTCGGCGGTGTCTTCGTCGCCCCAGCCGTCGCCGTCAAGGTCGGCATAAGAGATGCTACCGAGGTCTTCGTCGATGTCGCCGTCGCAGTCGTTGTCGATGCGGTCGCATTCTTCGATGGCGCTTGGGTGGATGTCGGGGTTTGTGTCGTCACAATCGTTGGCGTTGGTGACGAGGCCGCTCGTAACGGTGCAGCTTTCGACGGTTCGGGAGGGGTCACCAAATCCATCGCCGTCATCATCGACAAATAGCTGCTGCGTTACATTTTCATCGACTTGACCATCGCAGTTGTTGTCGATACCATCGCAGACTTCGACCGAGTTTGGACCAATCGCCGCGTCTTGGTCGTTGCAGTCTTCGGACTGGGGGAAGCCGTCGCCGTCGTCGTCGGCGAACAGAGCGCCGGTGTCGACCATCGCTTGGTTGTCGGATTTTTCTGCCACTTCGCAGCCGACCAAGGCCGCAAGGGTCAACAACGAAGGGACGACCAACCGAAACGCAGCACTCACCGGGCACCTCCACCGCAGGTCCGCAGGGAGTCGGAAATTACCCCATATTGCATGAGGGTGGATAGTAGAATTTCATTCGGGTGATGCCGCAGATCGGCTAAAGCGATAGGTCATTGGGGAGGTTTGGAGGTCGAATGCGTGGTGCAAAATTGCTCGGAGTAGTCGGATTGTTGGGTGCATTTTCGCTTGCGTGTGGAGCGTGGGGCGAAGGGGAGGCGGCGCTCAAAGAGCTCGAAGGCTTCGCCGATGCCGCGTGCGCCTGCAAGGATGTCACGTGCCTTCAGGGTGTGCTCGAACGGCAGCAAAAGTGGATCGAGACCCATGGCGAGGATTTGGTGGCGGCGAGTGTGAAGGACTCCAAGCGGGTCGAAGCCGCTACGCGCAAGATGACGGAATGCGCGGAGCGGATTGCCAAGGGCAAGTCGGGCAGCCCCGCGCCGGCGTCGGGTGGTGGCAAGGCTGGCAAGAAGGGCGGAAAGCGGAAGGGCGGTTGAGCCTCAATAGTCGACGGTGATGATGGCGTAGGCACCGGTGGCGTCGGCATACAGGCCCTCTATTCCGCTGAACGGGAACATTAGCTCGTTCTGGTCATTTGGCAGGTAAGACACGAGGGTGGACGGAATCACCGTGACCGGCTGGGTGTCTACGTCGGATAGGGGGCAGGCATTGTAGGCGACGGCGTCGACGGTATCGACCGGGGTTCCATTCAGGTAGGTGTCGAAGGTGGCGTCGCCGCCGAACACCATGCCGAAGGAAAAGTCGATGGCGACGGAAATCGGCGTGCGCTCGTCGATGTCTGTCCAGGAGAAGCCCCAGTCGTTCAATCCGTCGCTCGTGCGGGCGAGGGTGTCGGGGCCGCCGCAGCCGCGTTGGTTGATAAGGTCGTCTACCTCGACGAAATACACGCGCTGGTTCGGCAGGATGGTGGCTTCGACCGACGTGGCTGCGCCGCCCGACCGGCCATCGTTGGGGGTCATGGTGCAGGTCCAGGTCTCGTCGCCCTGCGTGTCGGCGGCGGAAATCGTGTCGCCGGCCCAGGTGGTGTCGTACGTAGCGCCGGTCCACGGAGCGCCGTCAACGTCCCAAGAGACGGTGTAGGTGATGGGGTCGCCGTCCGCGTCGGTGCTCGGCTGGTCGACGACGCAGACGAGGTCGTCGGATTCGGTCGGTGCGGCGGGGGCGGTCTGCGCGATGGGCGCGGTAGGCGCGGCGTTGCCGACGGTGGCGGTAGCGGAGGCGCGGGGGGCGCCGGTTTCAGAGCCATCGTCGGGAGTGGCGATGGCTTCGATGGTGTCGCCGCGGTCGAAGAATACGAGGCCCGAGAGGCTCGCGGAGGTGGCGCCGGGAACGAGCGTCCCGTTGACCTTCCAGGCCCAGCTTACGGAAACGCTGTCACCATCGGTGTCTTGCGTGGTTGCAATGGCGGTGAGGGTGGTGTCCGTAGACGGCGAGAGGGACGACAACACGACGGACAATACTTCGGGGGCGGCGTTGGAAATCATGACATCGGCGCTCGAAGCCGACGCGCCTGGCGCGGTCCCGTCGTTGGGCGTAGCGGTACAGGACCACAGGTCGCCGCGTTGGGTGAGGCTCGGGTCGAGCGTCGCTGTGCTCACGCCGCTTGGGGTGTGGTTGCGGGACCAGGCGTAGGTATACGAGATTTCGTCGCCGTCTTCATCGTGACCGGAGACGGTGCAGGTGAGGGTGTCCGATTGGGTCGGCTGTGCGGGCGAAATGGATACGGCGTCGAGGACGGGCGGGCTGTTTGCGACGGTGCTTGCTGCAGAGACCAAGGCGGCGCCATCGAGAATTCCGTCATGGGGCGTGGCTGCGCAAGTGACCTGCTGTCCGCGCGAGAATGTAGTATGGGAAAGTGTACCGGTGTCTCCACTGACGGATAGCCCGTCTACTTTCCATTCATAAGTATAAGAGACGGGGTCGCCGTCTATATCGCCGCCGGTCACAACACACGAGAGGTCTTGGTCGGTGGTGGGGCTGGGCGGCGTGACGTTGACGGTCGAGACATACGGCGGGGTGTTGGCGATGGTCACGGGGCTGCGAGAGAGTGGTCCAACCGTCGCGTCTCCATCATCGAGAACGATGCTACATTGCACATTGTCGCCCTTTGCGAACATCCCTGCCAGTTGGTCACCGGAGACGCCCACATCGACGCCATTGACGCGCCAAGTGGTTGTGACCGAGAGCGTGTCGTTGTCGGCATCGGTGGCGATGGGCGTACACACGAGCGTGTCTCCGGCGCGCGCGGTTGCGGGCGACAGGTCCACGTCGGTCAACGTAGGCGGTGTGTTTGCAATCGGTACGTCGTCGGACGGTTGAACGGTCGCGGTGATGCCGTCTGCGGCTTCGACGGTACACACGGCGAGGTCGCCTTTTGAAAACGCGCCGGGAGCGAGGGTAGCGCCGGTGCCCACGGCGATGCCGTTGACGGTCCACGCGTAGGTGACGGTGAGGGGGTCGTTGTCGGGGTCGGCGGTGGTGGCGGCGCAAACGAGGGCGTCGGACACCGTGGGGGAGGAGGGCGTGACGTGGATGTTTGTGATGGATGGCACGCCGTTTTGGATGATAGCGGGAACGGAAGCGACGGTGGCGCCGGTGTCCCACCCGTCGAACGGTGTCGCTGCGCAAAATACGGTGTCGCCGCGGACGAAAGAGGGCGCGGCGATGGATGCGTCGGACACGCCGATGTTCACGCCATTGACCCACCAGGACAGCGCGGTGGAGATGAAGTCATGGTCTGCATCTTCGGTGAGGACGGTGCAGTCGAGGGTGTCGGCGGAGGTCGCGGGTTGCGGGGCTACGCCGATGGACGCAACGTTCGGAACCGCGTTGGCGACGATGGTTGTGGTGGACGTGATGGACGAACCGACGCTGGCTCCGTCGAACGGCGTCGCCGAGCACGCGACGGCTTGTCCGCGCCTTGCGCTGCCGCCGGGAAGGGTGTCTGTGACGATGCCTGCGTCGATGCCGTCGATGGACCAAGCGAATGTCCACGATACGCTGTCTCCGTCGAGGTCGGTGGCGCTGGGCACACAAACGAGGGCGTCGGCGGTGGTGGGCGTTGCAGGGGATATTTCTGCGAGGACACCCACAGGCGCAGTGTTTTGGATGGTGACGGTGGCGGTTGCTTCTTCGCTTTGGGCCAGTCCGTCCGATGCGACGACGGAGACGGTCCACGTTTCGCCGC
The DNA here is from genome assembly GCA_964502005.1 of uncultured Enterobacterales bacterium. Taxonomy (GTDB): domain Bacteria; phylum Myxococcota_A; class UBA796; order UBA796; family UBA2385; genus CAJWOS01. The sequence goes on along the minus strand of CAZCUX010000024.1, from coordinate 82,773 downwards.
GTGTGGTCGCCCGCGCGGGCAACGTAAAATCGGTGCCCGCGGTGCGCAGGTGTCCATTTTTGTACCATGTGGTACGATATTCGATGGGTTCGCCTTCGGGGTCGATTGCGTCGACCAAAATCGAGACGGTGAGGTCGTTTGCTGTGGTGGGTGTGCTGGGAGACAAGGAGAGCGCCGGCGCCGAGGGGGCGCCGTTGACGACCACTTCGACGGTGTGGGACTCCCGGAAGCCGGTGGTGTCGATGGCGGTGAGGGTGACGGTCGAAGCGCCGCGGGGGAGCGTGTCGGTGGTGAAAGAGACGGTGCCATCGACGCTCGGCGTTGCGCGGTCGAGGAGGGTGCCGTCGGGGAGGGTCCACTCGACGACCAAGTCGGTGGGGCCATCTTCGCGGTCGGAGACGCGTCCGATGAAGGAGACCGGTTCGCCTTCGTTGACCGTTTCGCCTTCCAGGGGGGCTGTGATTTCGGCGACAGGGGCGTCCCCGACGGTGTGAATGACGTTGGCAACGCACGATGCGCCCACTTCGTCGGTCACTTGGAAGGAGAGGGTGTGCTGTCCATACCCCAAAATGGTGGACGTCAGCATGTCTTGGGCGACGGCGGGCGGTCCTTCGGCGAGGATGCCGTCGAGGTCGCTGGACCAGACGGTCCACAGGCGGGCGCTTTCGATGTCGGGGTCGCTTGCGGTGGCGAGAAGTTCGGTGAGCTGGCCTGTTTCGGTAGCGAGGCCTGCGGTTGGGGTGATGATGTGGCAGGCAGGCGGCTGGTTGGGGGCGCCGACCGAGAGGCGTGCGCTGGCGCGACCGAATTTGCCGGTTTCGTCGGTGACGGTGAGCGTGAGCGTGTGGTCGCCTTCGATGAGCGTAGAGACGGCGGACAGAGCGCCGGACGCATCGACGGTGAGGTCAAACGTGGCTGTGGGTTCGATGTCGCTCGTGAGGACGATAGCGAGGGTGTCGAGGGGGGTCTCGCTGTCTCGTACCTGTCCGGTGACGCGAATGGGAATATTTGCGTATCGGCGGTCGTTTGTGGAGGTAGTGGCCTGAAGGTTGGCTTCGGGCGCATCGGTGGGGGTGACCGTGAGGGTTTGGGTGTCGCTGCCTTCGTTGCCGCTTGGGTCCGTGGCGAACAGCGCGAGCGCCAATGGGCCGGTGGTGGGCGTGACTTCGCAGGAGACCTCGCCGTCTTCGTTCGGGAGGAGGTGGGTGCAGACATCGACTCCATTGACCTGCCAGCGCACGGAGAGCTGGTCGGCTGGCGTGTCTGCGTCGGTGACGCGGCCGTAGGCGACAAAAGGGAAGCCTTCGCGCGCGGTATCGCCGGTGGTGTGGCGGACGACTTCTGCGCGGGGGGTGGCGTTCGTGGCGAAAACAATTTCGGCGGGGGACGTGGAATCTTCGCTACCTGTGGTTGTGCATGCGGACAACAGAAGCAAAACGGTGTGCTGGTGCAGCAAGCCACAGATACGCACGGGGTCTCCCAGTAGACAAAGGACGGGCCAAGGGGCGACGTCGGACGCCTCGACATCGCACTTCGGTCGGGGAGCCTGAGCCGAATTGTCTATAAATAAGGGGATCGCTCTGACCCAAGTAAGTCAGAATGGCCAAGAATCAGGAGGGACGCGTGTGCTTCCTTCGTGGACCGATTCCGAAGTACGTTTGTCAACCGGACGTGGACCACCGTTCGGGACGGCCAACTCGCCGTCTTTCGGTTAGCGTCGACCGGTACACTGTCCCGCGTTCGCGGGGCTGCGCGCCGAGACCTCCATGACCCGCTCCCCCCAGAGCCTCCTTCCCCACCACAAGCTCGATTGGACCATCGCTCGCCTGCGCGAGCGGGTCGATGCCACGCCGGACGACCCCGCAGCGCGCATTCAATTAGCGACTGCGATGGTTTCCCATGGGCTGTACCATGGTGGTGGCGAGAAGGAGTGCAACGACGCTCTCACCCACGTCCGCAAAGCTCTGGCCGACGACCCTGCAAACGTCGATGGGCTCGTGGTTGCGGCGCTTGCCTTGTGCGGCATGGACCGCCCGCGTGCTGCGGCCCGGTACCTCGACCAAGCCGTACGCGTGGATGGAGAACTTGCCCACTTGCGCCTGGCGATGGGCAAAATGGAGGGTTTGCGGGGAGAGCATGGGGCGGCGGTGCGCGCCTTGGAGGCGGCTTGTCGTCTCGCCCCCGATGCGTGGGAAACGCACCTGGAGCTGGCGCGCGCGTTGATGGCCTTGGCCCGGCGGGAAGGCAATCCGCCGCGATTGGTCGAAAGAGCGCAGTACCACCTCGTTCAGACGATGCAGAAAGAGCCTTCGATGGAGCGAACGCCCGAGGTGATTCGCGACCTGGGCATCGTTTGTATGCGCACGGGGCGGTATCGGGAGGCCGAGCGTTTTTTCACGCGGTTGAAGCAAGATCCGCAGCACCAAGCGACGGCGCATCTCCACATGGGGGAAGTGTCGTATCAATTGGGTAAATTCAACAACGCGATTCAGCACCTCCGGCATTACCTGCGAAAGCACCCGGACAATGCCGACGTGCTCGCGCGCGTCGCGATGTGCTGGTTTCACTTGGGCGACTACGGCAAAGCCCGAGAGTCTTGTCACCAGGCGTTGATGGCGGACCCCGAGAACGTCGAGGCGCGGTTTGCGCTCGGCTGCGCGCTCGCCGAAGAAGGCGCGCCGGCGGAGGCGATGAAGGTCTTTCGGGAGGCGCTCAAGGAGCGTCCCGACCACATGCCGAGCTACACCGAGATGGTGCGAGCGCGGCGTGCCGGAGGCGACAAGCGTTGGTTGCGCCTCGCCTTGCAATCCGAAGTCGCCAACCACGACCGCTTGGCACCCGGCGAATCGCGCGCCGTCACGCGCGAGCGGGTGCATGTGGTGCTCGACGAGATGCGAATCGTCGGCGATGAGATGGTGCCTGCGATTTTGGGCGCCATCGGGCACACCCAAGAAGAGGGCTTGCGCTTTCTGCTGTGGGAGGCCGCCTGCGACCTCGCCGTCACCACCGTGGCCGGCGCGGCGAGCGCGCGGTTGCAGCAGCCCGCAAAGTTTTACGGGCCAGGTCTCGGCGGCCTCGCACTCGCGACCGCTTCGGCTGTCCCCGAACCGCACTTGATTCAGGGGCTCCGTCTCGACGAAGCGGACCTCAAGCGCGCTGCCGTCGACCGCCACAACCCGGCCCATGATGTCTCTGCGCACCGCGAAAACCTGCGTGTGGAGCGCGACCGCGCCCGTGCGCACCAAGCGTTGCTGCTCTTGGCCATCGGTCACCGGCGCTCGGCCTCTGGACGCGAACTGCTTCGGCGTTGGGCCGATGCCTCCGACCCCGAGCTGGCCGTGGCCGCATGGGCCGCCCTGGCGATGTCCGGCGAGCCCGAAGCGGGAAGCCGCCTCGTGGCGCGGGCCAAAGGCACCGGCCACGAAGCCCTTGTCCAACGCTTGATGGATGCGGTCTCTCCGCCCGTCGAGCCCTTGGTGCCCCGAAAGGTGTCGGGCGATAGCGAAACCCGCTGCTCCACCTGTGGGCGCTCCCACGGCGAAGTCACCCACATGATTGCCGGTGGAAATGTCGTAGTCTGCGACATCTGCGTGGTCCACGTCACCGGACAGCGAAACACGCTCATCGCGCCCGACGACGGCACTTGCAGCCTTTGCGGTCGTACGCACTTCGAATCCGCGGGCTTGTACCAATACAACGACATCTGCATCTGCAACTCGTGCATTCAGCTCTCCCTCGGCCTCCTCGAACGCGAAGAGATCGATCGCTTTTTGTCGAGATGGCAAACCCGCTGACCCCCTCCCGATCTTGCAGACCCATTTCTCCCGGTGCCCTCCCGTCACCGGGATTTTTTTTTGCATGTCCGGTTGCGCCCATCATAACGGACTTCTGGCCTGCAATAAGGGAAAGCCCCATGGCTTGAACGTGGGTGCGATGCTTTCGGGATTTTCCTGGCTTGGGTCGGCTCCCGATGGCGAAACGCAGCCCCTCGGTCCTGCGCTCCTGCGGTGTGAATTCGCCATTTTTTTCTCGTCGTTTCCTTCGCGATTGCGCGCAGATGGAATTGCGAACGACGTTTGAAATTCGCATTCCATTCGATTGTGTGTTGGGTGTCAAGAAAGCGTATTTACAGCTCTTTTGAGAGAATGAGGAACAGCGAAATACCTGGCTGACGAATCGCCAACTGCGAAATTGGAGTGAGTCAACGCCTGAGTCTAGCGAAATCTTCGATTCGCAATAAGAATTCACCGGCAGCGGCGGACTTCGGAATGGGCGATTGTGTGGGGGAAAGAAGCGAATCGCACGCACACGAACCTGGTTCATTTTTCGCGCGCCTTCGAGCCAAATCTTAGAACCTTCGTATTTCAATACGCGAAGGCTAAGAATTCCTTTCTCTTTGTTTTTGGATTTATCGTTATGGGACTTACTTCCGCCCTCCAATATACAGTTGCTCCTCCCCAACTCGAAGGTTGGTTGGACCTCCTTCCCGGTGCCGCGTTGGTCTGTGACTCTTTTCAAATCGTTGCCATCAATGCAGAGATGGCCGCAATGTTGGGAGACCGGTCCGAGGTTTTGGGGCGGGTGGACAGCGTGATTTCTTCGGAGGACGCCGGGAATTTGATCTATAGCCGCGGCACCATTTCGCTAGACACGAATGCGGCATTGGGAAAATCCGAGAAGTCCTGCGCTATCGTCGCTTCGCCGGTACCGGGGCACCCCTCCTTTCGCCTGTTGCGATTTTATGTCGACGACCGGACGTCTGCGGAGCGCAACCTCGTGCGGCAGCGCAATGTCGACTTTTTGTCGTCCCGCGTGGCCCATGAAATCAACAACCCGCTGACGTGGGTCCTGTTCACCGTCGACGAACTGTCCGCGGAGCTTGCATCGGGCGCGCCCAATGTCCAAGACATGCGCATGTTGCTCAATGACGCAAAGACGGGTGTGCAGCGCGTCACCCACATCATCCGCGACGTTCGGCAACTCGCGCATACCGCCAACGAGACCCAGGTCCAAGGGGATGTCGCCGAGGCCATCGGCCTCGCGATGCGGATTGGTCGCCACACGCTGCCCCGCGGAATTCAGGTGACCACCGAAGTGGCGCCTGGCCTGCCTCCAATCGGAATGTCCACCTCTGCGCTGGGCCAAGTCATCTTGAACCTCTTGGTCAACGCAGGGGATGCTCTCGACGAAAGTGGGCGCCGCGACGGCCAGGTCGACGTCGTGGTCTTCTATCGCGAAGGCCGCGTAACCGTGCGCGTTTCCGACAACGGACCCGGTGTGCCGCGCGCGCTGGTGGCCCGCATCTTTGATGCGCATTTCACGACCAAAGCGCCCGGCAAAGGGACAGGGCTTGGACTGCCGATGGTCCGGGACTTGGTCTCCAAAGCCGGCGGGACCGTCGCGCTCGAGTCCTCCGACCGTGGCGCGGTTTTTACCCTGACCCTGCCGAGCATTGTGGCGCCGAGCGTCGCCGCACCCGAGGGGAACCGCCCGCTCCTGCTCGCGATTGACGATGACGAAGCCATTCTGCGTGTGTGGCAGGCGATGTTGAATCCGCACTTTGACGTGGTGACCGCGCGAAACGGGTCCGAGGCCACGCAGCAAGTGCAGTCCGGCCTACGTCCAGACCTTGTGCTGTGTGACGTCCACCTGCCGGACACGTGTGGACCCGACCTCGTGCGCGAGCTCGCGGAGGTCTCTCGCGAGTTCCATCCGCGCACCGTCTTTGTGACCGCCAGTCTCACCGAGGCCTTGCAGCAGCAGGTGAGCTCACTTGGTCATCGAATTCTCTCCAAAAACGACAAACTCACTGACTTTTTTGATGCTGTGGATTGTTCGTCCAGTACGTCCATCCGCGCATCAGGCTCTACGCTGACCCGATAGGAGGTTGATATCCCTATGGCTCTTTCCCCAAAGTCCATGCGAAGCGGTTATGATGGTGCGAAGAATTCGTCTGTTGAACGAGACGATGACGAAACCAGGATGCACCCCATGATTCGAGTTCTCATCGCAGACGACCATGCGGTCACCCGCCACGGCATCCGCGCAATCTTGGAAAGCGATGTCCGGTTCAAGGTCGTGGGCGAGGCATCCGACGGGGAAGAGGCGTTGGCGCTTGGCGAAGAGCTGATGCCGCACGTCACGGTCGTCGACCTCACGATGCCCGTGGTCGATGGCATTACGCTCACCCGCACTTGGGTCAGCCGGCACCTCTCCGGCAACGTCATCATTCTTTCGATGCGCAGCGACGGCGATGCGGTGATGCAGGCCCTCGAAGCGGGCGCCCGCGGTTACCTCCTCAAGAGCGGCTCGCCCACCCTATTGCGGGATGCCATCGCGGCCGTTCATCGCGGTGGTATGTACCTCTCGCCCGAAGTCACGGGCGTCGTGGTCGGTGGCGCGATGGACCACCAGCCGCCCCTCGACATTCGCCTCACCAACCGCGAGCGCGAAGTGCTGCAGCTCGTGGCCGAAGGCCTCGAAGCCAAGGAAGCGGCCTCGCGCTTGGGCATCAAGCACAAGACCGTCCTCGCGGTTCGCTTGCGTCTCATGCGGAAGCTCGGCGTTCACTCTGTGGCCGGCCTCACCCGCTACGCGATTCGCCAGGGCATCACGCCCCTCGACGCAAGCACGCCCAACGAAGGCTGAGCGGTCAACGGTCGTAGGGCGCCAACACGGCGAGCACTTCTCGGATGACCCCCTCCAACGCACTGCGCGCCGCGGTGTCGTGGGTGGGGGTTTCGCAATGTTGAAGGGCGAGTGCGGCATCCCGAAGCGGCCCCAAGCCGTACAGCCCCGCCGAGCCAGCCAGCTTGTGACAATGCCGCCGCAAGGTGTCGACGTCGGCCTCGGACATGATGGTCTCGTGGAGCTTTACGAGGTCGCGTCGGTATTCGGTCCAGAGGAAGTCGGGGAAGTCGTCGCGGATGTGGATAGATGAAGACATCGCGGGGCATTCCTCAAGGCAAAAGGGCCGATGTTGGCATGAACGGGACATCGGAAATTTGAACGGCGAACGGTTCGGATTCCGGTAAACAAAGTGTTCGGTTTCGGAGGTGCCGGTTGTTTGCGCGGTCATCTCGGATGAAGGTGCCAGCTCCGCCCGCACTCCGCCAAACCGACGCGGCGGTGGCAAACTGCAGGAACCAACAACTGTTGGAGCGGATGGACCTGCCCACCCATCTGTTTTATTGTATCATCGGGGACATTCCGTGAACGGAAATTCCGATGCATTCCTGCGGACCTGCGTAGGTCTGGGTATGTTGCTGCAGCGAGGAAGCTCGATTCGGTGCGTATTCTTCGCTGTCGCACAAGTGACGCGAAACGTTAGATTTGTCCAATGTCGGACGAATACCCCCCCTCGTTTCTCGTTCCTGATGAACCTTCCGAGCATCCGTCGGGTGCGCGGCCGATGGTGCTGGTGGTGGACGACGACCGCAGCACGTGCCTCGTAACGGCGCTTGCATTGGAGTCGATGCGACTTGGGGGGTTGCGTGTGGTCGTTGAAACGGCGACAAGCTCCGAGGCAGCGATGGCGATTCTCTCGGAGAGCACGCCGTGGGTCGTGATTACGGACCAACGAATGGAGACCAACGATGCGGGGGAGCGCTTGGCCGAGTGGATTTCTACACAAGCGCGCTTGGCCCATGTCAAAGTCATCATGCGCACGGGCCTTTCGGCGGATGAACTCGGTGCTGTTCCCGTCGGTGTCCACGCAGTTTGGCCAAAGACCGCTCTGGATGTGCAAGGGATGCGGCGCGCTATCGTTGCCTTGGTCGGCGCAGGGCCCGGAGACGGCCGCTAACGCCACTGTTGGAATTTGGGGGGACCGAGAAACCAGGCGTCGTGCAGGGCTTTAGCGTTGCTCGTTGGTATGCGTATTCGACCCTCCCGAACTAATCGGTGAGCACTTCCAAGCTGCCGGGCCGAAGGGGAAGCTGTGCTTCGAATTGGGCGCCGGCGGTGTCCTTGGGCAAGAGGCGGAGCGTGCCTCCAAATGTTGCCGTGACGATAGACCACGCGATGTGCAGGCCGAGTCCCGTGCCGCCTTGGCCGCGCCGTGTCGTCACGAACGGCTCGAAGATGCGTTCGCTCAGCCCAGAGGGAATACCTACGCCATTGTCGTCGATGATGAGCACAAAGTGTGTGGGGGTCAGACGGCAGGACAAGGTGATGGTAGGGTCGACGGGCTGCGTAGGAAATGCGTGCACCAGCGCATTCATGACGAGGTTTGTCAATACTTGCTGCAGCTCACCGGTGGCCAAGCGCAACCGTCCGACGCCATTGGTGACCACGCGCAAGCGCACGTTTTCCCGGCGGGCGGTGGGTTCGAGGGACTGGCGAATCTCGTCGAGCCATGTGTCGACCGAAACGTCGCGAACAGACGCAACTTGACGGTCTACGGCTACTTGTTTGAACGATTGGATCAAGTGCGCGGCGTGCTCTAAGCTGCTGCGGATGAGGGTCGCGGTCTCGGTGATACGCTCGATGGATGCGTTGAGGGTGCGCAGCGACAATTTGCCGCGTGACACGAGGTTTCGGAGGTCGTCGCCTGTATCCAACAGCACGCTCGCGCCCGTGAGTCCTACGCTGAGGGGCGTGTTGACCTCATGGGCGACACCGGCCACAAGCTCTCCCAACGCCGCGAGCTTTTGCTGTTCGAGCAGGGCGGCCTGGGTGGTGCGAAGCTCGTCGAGGGCAAGCGAGAGGTCTTCGTTTCGTTGAAGCAAGGTGCGTTCGAGGTTTCGCCGCTCCGTGATGTCGGTGGCGATGCCTGCAAGTCCGACGCGTTGGCCTTCTGCATCTTCAAGGGGGAAGATGGTTTCGAGGAAGGTGTGGGCCTTTTCTTCGAGGGTGAGCACGAACTCTTGGGCGACGTGTTCGCCGGTGTCGAGGACGTGCTGGGAGGTGGCTTCGACGGGTTCCGCTTCTTCGCCGAAGAGGTCAGAGTCCGTGTGCCCGAGAATATCGGCGGCTGGACGCGACACGAGCAGGTTGTGCTGGCGATTGGACAAGATGAAGCGTCGAGACCGGTCCTTCGCGTAAATAACGAGGGGGGTTGCCTCGACGATAGCCCGCAGGAGGTTTCTGGCCTCCACTTCGGACAGGTCGTCCGAGATGACGGTGGTGGTATGTCGTGCCTGCATCCGAAATCCAGTTTGCCACCGTACTTCTACGGAATCGTGTGTCTCAACCCTGCACGTTGAGCAGGGCGGCCATGCCAAACCCACCCAATACCTGCGCTTGGATATCTGCGGCCAGTGTATTCAAGCGACTTGCGCCATCGAATCCAGACGGGTCGACGACAATGCGCACAGGGGCGTCATCTGCAAGAGCCGTCAACATTACGTCGGCGACCATCTGTGGATCGGGTGCGTTCCCGGATGCAATCATCGAAGCCAATCCGGCAAACAACCCTTCGGGCGCGGAGGCAAAGGCGCCGTATGCTTCGGCGCGTTGCGGCGCGTCGGCGGGGAGGAGGCGGGTAATCATGCCGGTGGTGGGAAATGTCCCGGGTTGCACAATCACAGTGCGAATGCCAATTGCATTGAGCTCGTAGCGCCAACCTTCAGCCATACAATCCAATGCATGCTTGGAGGCGCTATACGGCACGAGGAAGGGCATAACCTCGCGTGCGAGCGTGCTCGTGACATAAACGACGCGCGCGCCTGGCCGCCTGCGTAGCTGTCCCAAAAATGCCTGCTGGACGCGAATCATGCCAAAGACGTTCACGTCAAACAAGGCGCGCGCGGCTTCGGCGGAGAACGTCTCCGTGAGGCCCGCCGCCGCGAGTCCTGCGTTGTGGATGAGGGTGTCGATGCCCCCAAGTTGCGCAATGTGTGCTTCCGCTGCCGCGACGCTCTCGTTGCACGTTACATCGAGGTCCACGACATGTACGTTGGCGTTGTTTTCCTGAGCCCACGCGAGCAGGGCTTCTGCCTCTAATTTGTGGGCGCTGGCTGTGTTGCGCATCCCAGCGTAGATGGTGTGGCCCGCTTTGGCGAGCGTGCGTACAAATAGCGAGCCGAATCCAGAGCTGGTTCCGGTTACCAAAATTGAGCGAGACATGGGCGGATTTTCCGGGCTTAGGTGTTTGGGCGTCAAACGATTCGATTTACCAAGTCAAGCAAGTCGCGAGGTGACGGCTGAAAGGCGGTCGTGTAGGAACGCATCAGCAGAATCATGTCGTCTTCCGTGTGTTTGCTTTGCGTGTTGGGCGACAAGACTTGCAAGTCCCAGCCCCCGAAGCAGCGGGTCTGTACGGTGGTGTCGTACAGGACCTCCAGGTCCTCATGACGCGAATCGGTGCGAATCAAGCGCATCATGTGGGCGACCGACATCGTTGGCCCTTCGAGCACTTGCACAAAGCGGTCGCCCGCGGCCAGGAGCACGCCGGTCAGGCGCAGGCTTGGGTTGTTGCGGGTGCTGGATTGTTTGATAGCACGCAAATCACCGATGAAGTCACTTCCAACATATCGGCTTGTATAGGCAATCGAACGGAGCGTTGGAAGTGCGGTGGGATTGTCTTCTACGCCGCCCATGCGTGTCCAGGTGCCGGTGGTCGGCAAGGACTCGTCATTCATCCGGGCGACAGCACGGGGGGACAGGTACAGGCCGGCATTGGTCGCGTTACCGCTGGGTGCCTCGTCGGACGTCCACACGGGGCCATCGTCGCGCAGCGATAGCGCGCCGTGCGCGATGGTCCAGGTGTCGGGGTACCCATCGGCGGTAAGGGTCTCGAGCGCTTCGAGCAGGCGTACGATGGGGGGCGTTGCATTCGTCGTGAACGCCGCGACGGCGCCGCCGTTGGGCGTGTGGAGGAGCGTGCAGGTCATCTCGCGCACGAGAGGCGCGAGTACCTGAATCATCCGCTGGCACTCGCCAACGTCGCCAACGGCCTGCACACCCCAGCTCGGGAGCGGCTTGGGGGTGCGACTCACGGCGTCTTCGTGGGCGCGGAGCTGGAGCGCCAGCCGCGACCGCGACCGGCTCGCGGTCAGCTCTGTCTTTGACCAGTAGTCCTGAATGGCCAACTGTTCAACGATTTCATCTTCTTTGGCGCGACCTGGCTGGCCGGTACGCAACACGATGCGTACAGCAGAAAGGGCGGGGCGTTCCCGAATCCAGCGGGCCGTCTCAATACCGGCATCGTCGGTTTCCATGACGACATCCAGCAGCACCACGGCGATGTCCGGGCGGGCCTCCAACACCGTGCGTGCTTCCGCACCGGACCGCGCCCACAAGAGCTCCAATGGCCGCCCCTCGAAACTCATGGCACCAAACATGATGCTCGTCAAGCGAAGGACCGCTTCGTCGTCATCTACGACCAACACAGGCCATGCAGGCACATCGGTTGGGGGTGTGAGCGAAGGTTCGTCGTCGTTGAACAAGAAGTCCATGGTCATCCTCGCATGCAAATCGGGCGCAAGGGGTGGCGTACAGGGCCGGTCGCCGCAATCTGGGCACACGCGGGTGGGGCAAGGTCCACCGATTGTCCAGGAAAAACGGCACCAAACGCCCGCGGGGCGCGGGACGCGGGGGTGGTTTCCGCGTCGGTTGTGGCTGAATGAACGTTCATTCAGCCTCCTTTGGGAACAAAATCGCTTGTAATGTTTCGGGCGAGACCGGCTTCGTGAAAACCTGGTCGAAGCCCGCATTGCTGATTGCGCGCATGGTCTCGGGTTCGTCGTGCCCTGTGAGGGCGATGAGCCGTGTGCGCTGGGTATGGGGCAGCTCGGATTCGCGGCGCCGAAGCTCTTGGGCGCAGGAGATGCCGTCGAGACCAGGCATCTCTACATCCATAAGGACAATATCGAATGTTTGTTCTTGGATTGCATCCAATGCTGCCGCTCCGTCTCCCGCTTCGGTCAACCAGACGCCCGGTTTGAGGCGTTCGATAAAGTACCGCAGCAGCCGACGCGACGGGGGGTCGTCGTCGACAACCAAAACAAACGGCCCTTGCACAAGATGTTCGTCGACGATGGCCGTGAGCATTTCTTGGGAGACAGGCTTGGTCAAAAATCCCTGCATTCCCACCGCATGCGCCGCTTGCTGGATCTCCGCGGTCGCATGGCCCGTCAGCGCAACGATAGGAACCTCTGGGCCCATGGCTTGACGAATCTGGCGCGTGGCCTCGATTCCATCAAGCTCCGGCATATGAATATCCATCAAGATGAGGTCGAAACGTCGCGCATTGGCCATCTCTACGGCGAGGCGCCCGTTTGTGGCCGAATGTACGTCCACGTTCATGGCTGCGAGCCAGTTGGAGAAGATGGTGAGGTTGATGGGGTCGTCCTCCGCCAACAACACCCGGCCACGCTGGGTTCCCGACTTGCCGCGGTTGACCGACTGGGGAAGCAGGGCCCGCCGCAGCCCTTGCCGTGTGATGGGGGGCCGCACCGCTGCATGGGCCCAAGGAGGCACAGGAGCGCCATGGGGCGCGATGCTCACGATTCGCTGGTCTGCGGGGCGCGTGGTGCGCACCTCTTCTCGCGAGACCTTGTCTCCCACCACGACAAACCGCGCATCGGAACGAATCTCGGTACATACGCGGGCGCCAAGCGAGCGGAGCTGGGTCGCAAGAAACGGCTGAATCTCCGCCGGCACACCGACGAGACAGACGCCGCTGCCGGCCAACGGCCGCTCGGTTTCGCGAAAGCGCGGACGTGGCAGGATGAATCGAAACTCGCTCCCGCGTCCCTGCGTGGAGGACACAGTGATGGTGCCGCCCATCGCCAACGCCAAGCTATGCGAGATATAAAGGCCGAGGCCAACGCCACTTGCGGCCAATCCACCGCGGGCACCCTGCGAATACCGCTGGAACAACCGCGCCTTCAGCTCCGGCGTGATTCCTGGGCCAGTGTCCAAAACGGCAATCGTGACGTCGTTTTCCGAGCTCGATACCCGCACTTCCACCCCGCCCTTGGGGGTATATTTGAGGGCATTCGACACAAAGTTCGTGACGATTTGCCGGAGGCGATTGGCGTCGGCCCGAATCCAGCCAACCTCGGGCTCAATGGCCACCCGCAGCCAGAGGCCCAAATGAATCGCGCGGGCGCTAAATCCGTCTACGACCGCTTCGACCAACTGGCCCACATCGACAGGCCGGTCGACAAGTTCGAGCGCACCGGCTTCAATGCGCGAAAAGTCGAGCAGCTCGCTCAACAGGTGGTGAAGCTGGGACGATGAACCCCGCACCGTGCGCAGCAGGTCCTCTTGCTCCGCAGACAAAGGCGTCTCCATCAACATGGAGGTCATGCCGAGGATTGCATTGAGCGGGGTACGGATTTCGTGGGAGACACTGGCCAAGAAGTCGCGCTTGGCTTGGTTGGCCTTTTGCGCTTCGGAAAGTGCTTCTTCGAGCGAACGCGCCGCTTGTACGCGGGCCGTCACATCCCGATACAGCCACATCCGCCCCACAGTGCCGTCTGCATCGTCGACGGCATGGGTACAGCGCTCCAGCACCCTGCCATCCTGCATCACCAGCGTTTCGCAGGTCTCACCATCGAGTTGTGCGGTGGCACGCGTTCGCTGCAAGAAATCTTCTGGGTCGGCGAAGCACTCGGCGATGTTTTGGGTGAGCTCCCAAGCGGGTGTGCCGGACAGCTCTTCGGGTGCGGATAGGGAAAACAACTGACTGAACGCAGGATTTGTTACCGCAACGGAGCCATCGAAAGACTCCATGAATACGGCTTCTTGCATAGATGATAGCAATAATCTATGCTGGTTGTCAAGATAGGCTCGCTGCGCTTCGCTGCGGGACGCGCGCTCTACTTCCGCGGCCAGCAACCAACGCCAGTTTTCGGCGCTCTCGAGCGCCGTACTCAGCACGGGGGTCATCTGGCGCGCGAGCTCGAGGTCCGTCATCGCCAAAGCGCCGCGTGCTGGGTGCGTCACGACCAGCACCGCCGTGGAGGATTCCTTTTGTACGGGGACCAACAAGCAACAGTGTACACCGAGCTTCGTCGCCGCCGCGGGCCATCCCACAACGCGCTGAACATCGTGGCAAACGACGCCTTGACCCCGCAAGGCACGCAAGAATGGCCCCGCCCACGGCCAAACGAGGCCCGGCTTCCAGCGGGGGTCCGTCGATGCCAAGACTTGGCCGGCGGATTGGTTGTCTCCGGCGAGGAGAAATGCCGCGTCGCCGTGAAGAATCGAACAAACCGTAGCGAGGGTGGAGTCGAGCGCGTTTTCTTTGCCCGTAGACGAAACGATACGTTCGATGCCTTCGAGCGCGAGCTCGAACTCCTCCTGCATACGCGTGAACGCATTTCGGGCTTCAGCAAGGGCGATCTCTTGCTCCCGAATGCGCTCTAGCAGGGCTTGTTCGACGTGGCTCATGGTCTAGCCTGGAAACGCGATGGCAGAAATCATCAAGTTTGCATGTTCCGGTCGCCCATCGGCACGGCGCGGCCCTTGTTCACCAAATGTGAACCAACCAAGCAATGGTTGCTCCGAAAATGCCCGCGCAGCTTGGTGGGCGACCTCCTCCAAGCGCGTATGGGCCACCATCGAGCAGCCCGCGCAGTAAACCATGAGGCCACCGCTCGTTGGTTGGGCCGCTACGGCATTTTGGGCCACCAAGCCCGCGCGGTCGACGAGGGCGCTGACCGTCCCCGTCATCAGCACCACCTCTTGCCCCTCCAAGACCTGGGTAAAGAGCTTGACGGTGCCCGCTTGGGTAAGCGCCATGGGGTGCGTCATGGAGTACACGGCATGACCGCCGATGCTGCCGGCTTTCCGGCCCAGCGGAATCGAAGCGGTGGCCTCGATGAAGGCGCCTCCCTCGCGCACGGTAGGGTCCAACAATCCCGCCGTCCAGCGGCGGTACACATCGGCCGCAGGTTGGTGGTCCAACTCTACAATCTCACGGTTGGTTGCGCGGGTCACGACCGCATGGTGCTCGGACGCCAAGTAGCCGCTCTGGTATGCCACCCGCGGCGCGTCGGGGCCAAACACAAACAGCATCGCAATGCCCTGCCCGACAACAATGTCGCCGGCTGCGACCTTCCATTTTCCAGACAGGTCCCCATCGGCTGCCGTACCGCCGTTTACCAACACTGAGGGGCCGAATACGTCGTGAATGCCTTGCAGGACGTCTTCTTCGCCTCCGGGGGTGGGAAAGGGCACGATGAGGCTGGGCAGCTCCCCCGGACGCTCGGCCGCCAGCGCGGCAGCCTCCGCCACCAAAACCGCCTTCTGTCGCCAAGAATCGCCGGGTCGGACCTCTGCCACGGCCGCGCCGAAGCGCGTGTCGTCCGAGGTGCCGAATGCCATGAGGCCAACCGAAGACCCAAGCACCACGCCGTCCTCGGTAAACACTCCCCCCGATGATGTCGATCCGCAGAGGGTGGTCTCGGTCCCAAAGGTGTCGCGCAACAGCGTCATCAAGCGGGCGAGCTCGTGGTCCACCGTACAAATCGCGACAATCGCCCCGAAAGCACCCGGCCACTTCGCGCGGAGGCGTGCAACGGCAACCGCAACCGCATCGGGGCCCGATGCAGAAGCGGTCGCCAACGGCCGTCCACTTTCTGAATCTGCTTTCATGGACCCTCCTCGCTGGTCTACCGTACGAGGACAGCAGCGAGCATGGGTTGAGAACGATTCGGAAATAATGGCGAATGATTCTCGTCTGTTCTCTGTTTCGCCAGACCTTTGACGGAAAAGCGATGGGCTAAGAGTTTGCACTTATAATGTAAAAAGACAGTAACAATGTATTTTTTGGGCGTTTTGGGCATGCGGGGCCCACAGTGGAATCCAGCATTCAGGACATAGAACACGCCGCGAAATCCGAAGAATGCCCTGACCCTCTCTCGCACCAATTCTCGAAATTCGCAGGTTGAAGGGGCGAACCCGTTGTGGTTGGTTTTGGGTGCGAATTGCGATGAGATTTGGACAAAGTATTGGCCGCCACGAGGTCTTGACGGTTGAATTGTCCGCCATCCTCCTCCTTGGGTGGGGAACACCAATAGGGAACAGACCGTTCCGCAACGGAACTCGCGGACGCGAATCGGAAACGGCCACGCACCCGTGCGTTTGCGGGCGTGACATAAATAGGCCGTTGGCTGCCGAGCCGAAGCGCGAGACGATGCCCGTGGAGGTCTGCGCTGCGCAGGCGAGAACCGCGATGTCGCGCTGCAGAAGGACTCTGGCGACAGGCAGCCTGGTTAGAACTGGTAGCCGATCGACGCGCGCGGAACCAACCATTGGTCGACGTAGTTCAACACACCGCCGACGCCTGCATGGGCGACCCAGCCGGTTCCGGGGGGGTCGTAGCGCAAAAGCAGGGCGCTGGAGATATACAACAACTCATCGGTGTAGACCAATGTTTCGTGCCAGCGGGCAATTCCACCACGGACTTCAACGCCGAGTGGTGTGTTTCCGGCGCTTTGCCAGCCAAGTCCAATTTCGCCGGCTGCAATGCGGAGGGGAAAATAATTCAACGAAGCGGTGGTGATAAATCCGCCGGCGTCTCCGCCGGGAACCACCAAAAGCTCTCCGCCCGTGCCCATTCCGAGCATCGGCCCACCGAGCACGCGGCGCCCATTGGGGCCAGGGCCAAACGACGGCATCGGCGGCGGCCAATAGCGGGCGAAGAAGCCTTCGTCGCTCGGCGCGTCTGGGGGCGCGTCGTCGGTGGGTGTGCCTTCGGGGGGCAAAGGCGCGGCGGCCAACGCACCGTCGGGACATGTATGGCCCCAATCGGCGCGGCGTTGGAGCGTACTCCAAGTGGTCGACCAGGAGCCGTCGGCGCATTCTACTTGTACGAGGTGACGACCAGAAACGAATGGTTCGTCTTCGCGGGCGCGGCCATCAATCCGCACGGGGGAGAGGGGGAGTCCGAGGGACGCGAGGTCGATCGCGGGACGCTGGCTGACTTCGGGCCCAATGGCGCGGAAGACATCGGCCAAGGCCGCGCGGGTGAGAATCTCGGGGTCGGGCTGGCTGTTGGGCGCAACCACCCAGGCTTGGCGCATGGCATCGAGCATGTCGGATTCGCGGGCCAATAGGTCCGCGAGCGCGGCCTCGAGCTGGTACCGCTGGCCGAGGAGGTGTGCGTCGACGGGCGTCGTGGTGGCGGCGATGGCCGCATCGAGCTCGGCGATGGCTTTTCGCGCGGTGCGGGGGTCGCCCTGGAGAATGGCCTCTCGTGCGGTGGACGCGGGTTCGCCCGACCATGCCAACGACAAGAAGAGCAGCCAAGTCATGTGGAATCCTCGTCAGGGGTCCCGGCGGGGGGACGACCTCCTACAGCCTAACGAGCCAATGTGGCAAGTGTGGGGGCTTCTGTCAGGCAGTCGACGTGGATTGACCTTCGACAGCGGCAAGTCAGGGCGCTTTACCGTTCGATCCGTTGAATGTCCCAGTCGGTACACAAGCGGTAGCCTTCATCAACGGTCTCGATACAAGTCAAGCCCATTCGGCGAAGACGGCGCATGACACTATACAATCGTGTTCGGGCGGCGTCCCAGAGAATGCGCTCTCCAGGCCAGCCTTGCTCAATCAGCTCGTCGATGTCAACACCCTCGCCAGGGCTGTTCAAGCGGGCGTCGACCAAAGCCAACAGCACACGCCGGGGGGAGCCATAGCGGCGAAAATCGACCGTTTCACCATCGGGAAGGGTTACCAGACGGCCTTCTTCGGCGACGACGAGGCGCGGACGTCGGCCCAAGGTGACAAACGCGCTGCCGAGTTGTCGGCGTGCTTCGGGATCCAAGTCAGCAAGGAGCGCCTCGCCGAGACGGCCAAGTGGTCGTGAATGACGCAAAATCGCCAACGTCTCTACATCTTGCTGTTCGGTCACCCGTTGGGTGAAGCCGTCATCGGCCACGGCATTTCCCAAATAAGCCCGTGCGGCAGAGGCGCGATTGACCAAGAAGTCCTCGTGGTGGCGCTGCAAGGCGTCAAATCGGTCGAGCCACGTGAGCGCATCGTCCACAGACCCCAACCGCGCCGCGATATCGGCCCGCAGGACCATAAGTCGCGCTCCCAGTTCCCAAAGTTGATGGCGCTGGGCTACCTTTGCTCCTTGTGCGGCCCAATCACGGGCATCCTGAAGCGCTTCTTGGCGCAAGCACACAAGCGTATTGGACCAACACACTTTGGCGTGTTGGTAGGGCGTGCGGGTGTCTTCTGTTCGCAGCAACGGGGTTTGCCCCAAGCGGCTCGCGATGGGTCCGCGCAAGACCGCGAGGTCGATGTCGCCATAGCCGCGGGAGTGGGCGTCAAGCCGTTGAAGGGCCTCGCGGTAGCGGCCTACCTCCGCCAGAAACTGCGCGGCCATTCCGCCCACGGCCTGTACCTCGGGAGTGGCGATAGCAGCGAGCACTTGGCCTTGCATCGCGAGCAAGGCCGCCTGTTGTAAACGTCGAAACCGACCGTCGGACTCCCCGTAGAAAGGTTGGGCCAGAGCGGCTGCAAGGCGGAGGTGGTCGCCCGAGAGGTCGGCCAAAAAGCCGTCATACAGGCTCAACTGGCTTCGTAGGCCAGGCGCCCACCCTTCGCTGACCAAGCGTTGTAAGGTTGCCAAGCGCGTGAGCCCTTCGGCCACTTCGCCGCGCCGCACCGCGTCGGCCAAGCAGGCCTCCTCTACGCGACAGCGCAGGCCGCCGTCGGTCGAGGCACACAGGGCGTTTTGCATGGCACGGAGCGCATCGTTGCGCCCCTCTTCGTCGTAGCGGAAGGTGGCGACGCGGTGGCGGTGGTAGGCCACCTGGAAGGCATCGATAGGCCGCAGCGGACGAAGCGCCAGGCGCTCAACTTCAACGGAAAGGCCCTCATAGTCAAACTGTTGGCGTAGGGCGTGTGCGCGCACGAGGCACTCGCGGGTTTCGTCGCACCCATCGAGAATAGTGAGTGCTTGCGCATGTTCGCCTTCTTCAATGGCCGCCATCGCGTGTAGCCAACGGTCGGTGGGCGCCAACATCGGCCGCGCTTCGGCTACGTGACCACCCTGAATCAGCAGTGCAAGCAGCTCTTGGGGACAGAGGGCATACAAACGGGGGAGGAGGTCAGCGGCAAGGAGACGGGGTGCGAGCGCGCGGGCGCTTTGGCCGACACGCATACGTTCGAGGAGGTCGGCGACGGCGGGTGCATCTTCTTGTTCGACGAAAAACAGCCGTGACACGTGGAAGTCGAGGTTTGCCGGATAAAGCCGCAGGGCGACATCGAGCACATCTCGGGCCAGCGGACGGTCGGCTTCGTCGCGGGACGCTGACACGAAAGGACTCAAACGTAGCCAGCACGCGCTATCTTCGATGATATGACCTGTCTCGATGGCTTGGCTCACCGTGGCTTCGGTGAACCCGGTCGCGTGGGGAGCAGCCAGCAAGGCCGCGCGGGGTACGGAGCCACGAATCCATGCCAGCACGGAGAGCAATGAGGTGCATTGGAGCGCAGCGGAGGTCGACATCGATTTCGCGCGGGTAAAAAGAGGGAAGGACGCTCGAATCGGTGCCCCATTCAAGCGCGCAGCCGGAGCGAGCGTGACAGAACGGCCTCGAAATGACCTCAACCTATCGGTTGACATGTCATTTTAGTGAGAAACGGCAAGCACGCATTCGTTTCAGCGAGGACTACGGTTGATTCATCGAGCACATTCTCTAGAGAGCGGTGTGGCACAGGGCGGCTTCGGCACAGTGCCCGCACTTCTGAACCTCATCCCGAGACGGTTTTGTCGGTGGATTCGCTCTCTCCGGTCTGTACGCGCCATAGCCTCGCATACGGCCCATTTGCGCGCACCAGTTCATCATGGGTGCCCCGCTCCACCACGCGCCCCTCGTCTACGACAACGATTTCGTGGGCGTGCCGTACGGTAGACAAGCGGTGGGCGATGATGAGCGTGCTGCGACCGGCGCTCACTCTGCGCAAGGAGCGCTGAATCGCAGCTTCCGTTTCGTTGTCGACGGCAGACGTGGCCTCGTCCAACACCAACAGAGGCGCGTCTTTGAGTACGGCGCGGGCCAAGCTCAGCCGTTGCCGCTGTCCTCCCGACAACATGCGGCCATCCTCGCCAATGCGGGTGTCGTAGCCTGCGGGGAGGGCGGCGATGAACGTGTGTGCCTCGGATGCCCGTGCAGCGGCCTCGACTTCGGCACGGGTGGCCGAAGGACGTCCGTATACAATGTTTTCGTAGACAGAGCCGGGAAACAAGAACGTATGCTGGTCGACGACGGCAATGTTTCGACGCAAATCGCTGAGATTCAGCCGTGAAACGTCAATATCGTCAATCGTAAGGCGCCCTTGGTTTGGCTCGTACAAGCGATTGAGGAGGCGAATGACCGTCGACTTTCCGGCGCCGGTCGGCCCCACCAAGGCGACCGTTTGGCCTGCGGGAATTTCGAGGTTGAATCCCGAAAGCACCGGAGCACGGCCTGGATACGAAAAATGAATGTCATTCATTTTGACGGCGCCCGCCAACCGACCCACCCGCTCCGGTCCATCGACGATGCGCGCTGGGACCGCGAGGAGGTCGAGAATCCGGGTGATGCTCGCCATCGACCGCTGCAGCATATCGAAGGTTCGGCCCAAGCTCGTGAGGGGCCACAACAACCGCTGCGTGAGAAACACAAGCAGCGAATAGGTGCCAACGGCCATGGTTCCCGACAGTGTGCGGTGGCCGCCGTCCACCAAGGTTGCGGTAAATGCCAGCAGAATGAACATCCGAATCAGCGGAACAAACGCCGCGCTGACGCGAATCGCAGCGTCATTGGCGTTGCGGTACCGGTCGCTGGCGGTGTTGAGCCGCGCGACCTCTCGCTGCTCGCCCGTATAACTGCGTACCGTGGCCTGACCCGTGAGCGCATTGTCGATGACCGCGTTCATCCGACCTACTTCGCTGCGAACCCGCTGGTAGAGGGGTGCGATGCGGTCCTGGAAGACGAAGGAACCCACCAGAATGAACGGAATGGGCGCCATCGACCACGCCGCGACACCAGGCGAGAGCACAAAGAACACGGTCCCCACCGTCAATGCGGTGGTCGCCACCTGGAGCACGTCGTTTGCGCCCCCATCCAGGAAGCGCTCTAGTTGGTTCACGTCATCGTTGACAATCGACATTGCCTCGCCGCGGGTCCGCCGTTCGAGGTGCTCCATGTCGAGGTGCTGCACATGGGACCAGAGGTCGATGCGCACCTCATGTTGGATGTCTTGGGCGAGACCCCGCCATGCGCGCGCATAAAGGTACTCGAACACCGATTCTGCGCTCCAAATGAGCACCGTGAGCACGGCCAGGGCGACCAACTGCGCGGAGGGGTCGACAATGCCGATGCGCGCCAGCAGCGATTGGTCGGTGGCGACGACGGTGTCCACCGCCATGCCGATGAGTACGGGGGGCGCAAGGTCGGCGAGCTTGTTGAGCACCGAATACAGCGACGCGGTTCGCACCGCCGCGCCGTGGCCGCGAAATTGACGAAGTAGGCGAACAAGCGGGTGAGGATGCGCAGGCATGGGGTTTTTGTATCCATCACGTTGCGGCGGCGCGGGTTAGGAGGATGTCTCCTATTGGAGGTCACCTGTCACGCCGGCTTGTAGTTGTAGACTCGATTCGAGGCGCGGCATTTGTCGCGATGGTGGTCTACCACGGTGCATGGTTTGCTACCGATGCGGGCGTACTTTCGTTGTCGATTCCCGGTGGCTGGGGTTGGCGGGTGTTTCAGAAGAGCATCGCAGGCACCTTCTTCCTCCTCGTCGGCGTAAGTCTCCATTTGTCGACCAGTCGAACATCCGATTGGCGCCCTTTTTTCATGCGTTTGGCAAAGGTACTTGGGTGTGCTGCCGTCGTGACCACCACGAGCCTCGTGCTCGACCCGCGCAGGGCGGTCACGTTTGGCATTCTCCATGCGATTGCAGCGTGTACATTGGCCGCGCGGCCGTTGGTGCATCAACCCTCTTGGTTGGTGGGCGGGCTCGCATTTGCGGCGATAGCGGCTGGGATGGGGCCAGCACGCGCGTTTCTGGACCATCCGGCATGGGTATGGACCGGCCTCTCTCCGGTGCATTTGCCCACGTTTGACCACCAGCCGTTTTTTCCATGGTGGGGCGTTGTATTGCTCGGGTTGTTGGCCGGGCGCTGGCTTTCCGATACAGCAGGCGCGCTCCCGCATGGGCCACGGTGGTTGACATGGGCCGGCCGCCACAGCTTGTTTTTGTATATGGCCCATGTGCCTGTGCTGGTGGGTCTCGTGGCGCTTGCCAAGGTGCTGCTCTGACCGCGGCGCTGTGGATTTTGGCGCGGCCCCGTATGCTGCCCCTCGTTTGGTTGGCGCTGCTGTTTGGCTATATGGTCGGACATTGGGAAGCGGGCATCGACCTACAGGGCCTGGACCGCTTCGCCGTGGCCTTGCTCGCATGGACCGCGTTGCACGCAGGCACGCTTTGGTTGAATGCGGCGCGGGACCGCGACGAAGGCCCCGTGCTGTTTGGTCGCTCCGTGCGGGTTCCTCCGGGCATTGTGCCAGCGGGTTATATTGCGTTGGTTTCTTGTATTGCGGTTTCGTCGATTGTGGGCGGATATATGACCGTATTCGCTCTCTTGGCCGTGTTGTTGAGTGTTGGATACAGTCATCCTGCGGTTGCTTGGAAGGGTCACCCTATCGGCGGTCCTGCCGTCAATATGCTCGGCTACGGTGTATTGACGCCTCTCTCTGGATTGGTTGCGGCAATGGGAGGCGTTGGCCCGCGCACGCTCGGCTTCCTGCTGATTACCTTACTCGCGATGGGCGCGTTGACCTTTGCGGCCCAAGCCTTCCAGCAGGACGAGGACCGCGCACGCGGCGACCGAACGCTGGTGGCCACACACGGCCCGCGCGGGGCGATTCTGGGCGCGCGCATCCTGCTCGGCAGCGCCTTGCTGCTGACGTTTGCTGGCTGCGTGGGCGGGTGGTTTCCCCGTGTCTGCCTCGTTGGCATTCCGTGGGCATGGGAGTCTGACCGCTACTTGGGGCGATGGGCCGACGAACCCAACGGCGGCACACCCGCCCATGCGCGGGGACTCATCCGTCGTATGCTCGTACTGATGGTGGTTCTTGTGGTAGCGGCAGTGAGCGACTATGTGTGGGGGCAGCTTCATGGCGCCTTGCCGGCCGGAATGAGCACCGCCGTCGCGCCGCCGCCGTGGTTTGTGTTTGGTCCGTAGCGAAGGTTTCTGGTTGGCGACTTGGCGGAATGAATGGCGATTCATTCTTTGGAAACATTCATCGTTACGGGGTAATTGCAGATTGTCTCCCCGCTTCGTCGACGGGTGTTTCGGGCGCGGATTGTGCGGCGTTCCCCGTGGAACCATCCTCGGGAATCCAGTAGGTGTGGGACTGGAGCGCGTCGCGCAGCTCATTGGTAATGGGGGTTCCCGCGGATTGGGCCGGCGAGAGGGAGGCCCTCCAGTCGGCGAGGGCGGCAGCGAGGTCGGGGAGGGCGCCGTCGTGCGGTGTGGCGTCGGGCTCGTTCCACCAGCGGTAGGTGGCGGCGGCGGGCAGTGTTTGCGCGCCTTGGGAGAGGGAGACGTCTGCTGCGCCCAAGCGACGGCCATCTTCAGCGCGAACGGACACTTCGTCGAGGGTGCCTTCTGCAAACACAAAGGGTGTAGGCGACGGAGACAGCAACGATTGCGCAGACGCGCCGGCCATGGCCGGTATCTCGGCCAATGCGAGAATCGTCGGCACAATACAACGGAGGTCGACGAGGGTATCGACCTGGGTGTGGTGGGGAATGTGGGGGCCGGCAATCACGAGGGGGACATGGAGGGTGCTGTCCCACAACCCGGAGCGATGGTTGACCCAGCCGTGGTCGGTCAGGTCTTCGCCGTGGTCGGAAACGACGATGACCCAGGTGTTGTTTAGGTCAACGTGGGACAGCAGCACACCGAGCCACACATCGGCGTAGTGGACGCCCGCTTCGTAATGAAGTCGCAAGTGGGCGCGCTCCGATGCAGACAGCAGCTCGACCCGTTCACGAGAATGGGCTTCTGGGGGCGTTCGATAAAAGTCGGTCGACAACAATGTGCGGCCGGATGCGTGGACAAAGTCCTGCGGTGTGCGGTCGCGAAACCACAAATTGAGGTATAGTTGTTCGAGTGCGAGGTCGTCTTGTGTCAGTGACTCGATACGCTCTGTGCTGCCTTCGGTTCCCCATGGGTGCGCGAATGGACCATTCTTGACATATGGGGTATGTGCGTCGTATCCGTGAACAAACGCAAACCAAGGTCCGTCTTGTTTTGCTATCCATTGGGTCGCAGAAGGAACCGAGTCAAAGAACGAGCCGAACGTAAAGGGGCCATCGACCGTAGAAAACGACTGAAAGCCTTGGTCGAGACCAAACTCGGGCACAACATGACCGCCCCCCGTAAAGGCGGCGGTGGCCCAACCGTGCTGGGACAGTACCGAAGCGAGCGTTGGCGTGCCGGTGGGTAGGCCGAACGACGCGGGGTCCATCTTGGCCAATTCGCTCGGATAGCGGCCCGTAAACAGCGATGCGTGGCTTGTGACGGACTCATTGGCCACCGCATACGCGCGGGTGAACACGGTGCCTTGTTCGGCCAGCCACGCGAGGTTGGGGGTCGGGTGCCGCGGGCTGCCACCCGGCAGCGAAGTTGCGTCGTAGCGTGTGGTGTCGAGGGACACGAGCAAGATGTTGGGGGGCGTGGCGGGTTGGCAGGCGGAGGCGACCAGCAACACGCCCAAACATCGTCTCACGGCTGATTCTCGGGCAAATATTTGAGGCGCGCGCTGCAAAAGCGGCCGGGGTCATCCATCGGGCCTTTGGGCGGCGTGACTTCGGCTTTGCCAACCGTGTCGGTATACCGAGCTTTTTCGTCTGATGGTGGTCCACCGGCGTCCCAGTAGCCGTGTTCGCGGAGGGAGCGCGCGACCTCGGGGGAGACGAGGTCTTGGGGATGGGTGTACGCGCCTACGGTCAGGCCGCGGCGCCACGCGACGAGGCGGTCGCGCAGCATTGCGGTGGTCTCGGCTTGGTCGATATGCACGTCCACTTGCTCGCGAGGGTCGGAGCGAAGGTCGTAGAGCACAAAACCGTCGTCGGTCGGAGGGGTGTTGGCCAAGCGCTCGACGTAGTCCGCAGAATGGAGCGGCGCACCGCGATATACGAGTCGGTGGGTGTTGGTTCGCACCGACACCATGTCCATGACGCCTTCCATGAAAACCGCGTCTATGAGGTCGTTTCCGGCGAGCACGCTCCGCAGGTCGCGCCCGCCGCTCCCTGCCGGTGGGCGTGCGCCCGCAACCGCGAGAACGGTGGCCGCCACGTCGCGTGCATCGACCAGGCTGTCCACTGATGCGCCGGCGGGAAATCCCGGCCCGGTCACGATGAGGGGCACATGGGTGCAGGAGTCCCACAGGCCGGTGCGGTGGTTCATAAAGCCGTGGTCGAGGAGGTCTTCGCCGTGGTCGGCCGTGATGATGACAATCGTGTTTTCGAGGCGTCCGGCGTCCTCCAAGCGGGACAATACAAGGCCGAGCAAGGTGTCGGCATAGCGGAGGCTACCGTCGTAATGGTCTTGAATATGCTTGACGTCGTCGTCGGAAATCGGAACTGTCGTTGTGTCGGGCGGGGGGTTCGCTAGGCGGTCATAGCTTGCCGGGTCCATGATTTGCGCGCCGCTTTCATGGCGGAACCAATCGGGAACCAACGCAGGATACAAGGTGCGTCCGCGAACCATCTCGGAAAGACACGGACTGCGCGCGAGATTCTCCGCAAGGTCGCTGCCTTCGCCCGTCGCGAGGAGGTGGTCCCAGAATCCCTCGCGGCTGTACGGACGGTGAGCGTCGTAGCCGTGGAGAAACACGAAGTACGGCCGATTGTCGTCGGAGTCAATCCAGTCCAGGGCCGAAGCGCCGGTCTCCCAAATAGAACCGAAGCCAGGTGCCGCAACATACCGGTCCCAACCTTGGGCAAAGCCATAATCCGCCGTGACATGGCCTCCTGCCGAAAACATTGCGGTGCGGTATCCGTAGGCTTGCAATGCTTCGCTCACAAAGGTTGCGTCGCCGGGAATGCCATAGGTCTGGTAGACCGGCTCGGCCAGCTCCGATGCGTACCTGCCAGTGAACAAAGAGCCGTGGCTATATGCGCTTTCGTTGGATTGGCTAAATGCACGTTGGAATAATGTGCCTTGGCTCGCTATATGAGACAACACAGGTGTGTTTCCGGCGGGCGCGCCATAGGGCGAGGTGTGGTCGGCGCGCGTGGTGTCGAGGGACACCAACAAAATATTCGGAGGGCCGACGGGGACCGCGGGTGCGGGGGTGTCGCAGGCCCCAGCCAAGAGCAGCATCGCGCCAGCAGCCGCGCGCAGGTGTCCACGAAAATCAGCCGTGCTTGCGTCTTTTTGACAACGGAGCGGCTGCGTTTGCATCCAAAATGAATGGCGATTCAGTCCAAATGAATGAAGATTCATTTGCGCCTCCGACGGCGACCGCCGCGTTGGCCGCGTGCCAAGCCCCAGCCCAGCACCCCCAGTCCCACCGCGGCGAAGGCGAGAGACATCCACATCCATGGAAGCGGCGCGGGTTCGGGTTCGGGTGCTTCTTCGGCCTGCGACCAGCCGGAAACGGGCAATGGAGCACCCGCCTCCCCGGTCGCGGGTACGCCGGTGGCGACTGCGGGGCGCGCGCTCCCGGGAGAAGGAACGGCGACGGGGGCGGCTTTGGGTTTGAGCGCGTCGTTTCGCTCGGGACGGGGAGGGGTAAGGCGCACCCACTCGGCCAATTCGTCGACATCGATGGTGTCGGATTGGTCGCGGTCGAGCGCCGCAAAATGTCGGAGGTCGCCTTTGCGGGAGAACTCGTTTCGGCTGACCCAACCGTCGCCGTCTCGGTCGAGGTCGGCGAACAAGCGGTCAAACACCTGGGCTTCGGTGAGGTTGGTGGCGGACGCGACGCCCAGAATTGCGAGTGCCAGCCAAACACCGTTCATTGGAGCGCCTCGGTCACGACCGTCCCCGTGACATGCGCAGGGACAGGAACGCCGAGCGCGGTGAGCAATGTCGGCAGTTGGTCGATGTGTTGAATGGGCGCGGACAGCTCGTGGCCTCGTCGGATGCCGGGGCCGGCGAGCACAAAGGGGGTCCAAACGGCTTTGGTGCTGCCAGGTTCGATGGCTTGCTTATAGCCCGTGGCGGCGGGGACTTCAAAAACCCGCTGCTGTGCGGTGGTTTCTTCGCTCCAGCCATAGCCTGGGTGGTTGGCGACGATAAGGTCACCCACCCGGTCGGCGGGCAAGAATCGCTGGTCGGCTTCCTCCCACCGCAGCACGCTGGCGACGGGTGCGTGGTCGTTTTCGTCCCGAAGCGACAGCAGCGCGGCGGTCACTTCGTCGCGAAGGGCGTCGTAGGCAGGACCTTGTGCGCGGGTCCATGGCCCCCCCAGCCCATTGGGATTGATATAGACATTATACATTTGTAAAAAGACAACCTTCGAGTTGTCCCAGTCGACCACTTGCCCGCCGGTGCTTGGGTCGGTCTTCCGCTGAAGCCAGCCTTTCGATGCGAAGAAGTCGTTCAGACGGACAGTTTGGTCCATTGGTGCCGCGCCGTGGTCGGAAGACAGCACGATGAGCGCGTCTTCCCCCGCGCCCGCGATGGCTTCTCCCAGGATGTCGTCGAGTCCTTTGTACATGTCCTGGACTTCTTCCCACAAGCGGGCCCGTGTGGCGTCGTCGACTTCGTTGTACCGTGCGCTAACGGGGTCGATGAATCCCATCCACCAGCGGCTTGTGAGCATCTGGTTGGGCGTGTAGATGTTGTGGAACACCGCGCCCGGATTTCGTCGCTGGTAGACCGAGCGCACCGCGCGCTGGTGCCATTCGAGCGATTGGCGGGCCTCGTCGACGAAAGTGGTGTGGTCTTCGGGGTAATGGATGAGCTGTGCCGGGAAGTTGTCGACAAAGTCGACCATCGGCCCCGCGTCCGCCCGCAAGGCATCCGCTTCGGTGGGGGGCTCGGTGACCGTAGGATTGAGCGTGTCTACGAGGACTCGAACGCGGAACTGCTGCTCCCCCGCCATTCGGATGACGTGAAACTGCAGGGATGTCGCGATGCCAAGCTCTTTCCAGCGCACTTCGCCGGGCACCCACGCGCTCCATTGGGAGACAGAAATGGCGGGTGTGAGTGCAACACTGTCTCGGTAGAACACAAATGCGTCGGCGATGCCGTCAGAATCAGCTGAATCAACGGCAGTTGCGACAATATTATCGCCATACACATCGAGGGAAAAGGAATACGCGGGGACGAGGTCTGGCCCCATTTCTGTTTGCTGCACGGGTGCGGTGGTGGGGACGAACCGGGTCAATTCGGTCGACAACATGAACAAGCGCGACAGACGGCCCAACTCCTCTTTTCGCCGTGGGTCTTCATTCTCGAAGATGAGCGCCGGAAAGTCGGCGCCCCAGCCGCCCCAGCGCCCGCGTACCGTGACACCATGGGTCAGCTCCGGGGGCGTAGATCCCGGCATACTCATCAAGACGACGTCTCGACCGCTATTCTCCAACACTGACCATGCCGCGGGCACCTTGCGTGCCGTAGAGCTGAAGCCGCCGACAGAGGGCCGATTCAATGGGTTCCCTTCGGTACGCATCGGGCCATCTGCGACGCCGTGCACCGAAGGTGGAGCGCCAGTGAGCAGCGTGGCGAAGTTGGTGGGCGTGTGGGACGGAAAGGTGGGGATAGAGTAGCCCCAGGTGCCCCGGTCCATCAACGACTTGAGATGCGGGAGGCGGCCTTCATTGGCCCAGCGAAATACGTCGAACACATCGGGGTCCGCGCGCATCCCGTCGGGAATGAACCAATGGAGCGTCGTGGGCGTGGCAGACGGCGCGGCGGCACCCTCGGGAACCACCGCGACGGGTGTCTCCGATGTAGGGGCACATCCGATAGCCAAGAGGGCGAAAAGAGAGAAGCCACGGGTCAACATAGCCGGTCGCCTATACGTGCAATGGGCGGAGGTCAACTGCGCTTGGACGCGCAGGCTGCGCAACGTGCGTGCCCGTTTCGCGATAGGGGCAGTGCGTGGACTGGAGAAACGGCATGGCACGACGGCGTACTTCATCGGCTCCCGGACCCCTGTGGTGGGCCGTGACGGCCGCTTCTTGGTTGGTCGCAGCGGGCGTTTGGTGGGCGAGCCGCGTCGATACGCTGCCGCCAGACGGTCGGCGTTCCATTCCGGTTTCGGCCGAAGAGCAAGAAATCATTCGAGCCGCCATGCGCGAGACCCTCGAATCGGTGGACCTTGTGCTGCAAGCGGCGGGGAGAGGGGACCTTCCCGCTGCGGCTGCGGCCGCCCAAATCGCGAGCCAGTTGCCAGGACCGGCCGCGCGGTCGGAGAGCTTGCGGGCGCGCCTTCCCCCCGAGTGGCGTGCGCTTGGGCGGCAGGTCGACGAGGGCTTGGCGCAAGCCGCAAAAGCCGCTGCAAATGGGACGTCTCCGATTGCGGGCGTCGCCCAGGCGACGACGGCGTGTGTGACCTGTCACCGCACATTCCGACTGGATGTCACCCACTAGTTCGGCCGCGCGCGACGCGCGAATCGGCTGCATCCTGCCGGCCGCCCTCCACCATTGGACGCTGTGCGGCGGCAGTGCTTCGCCCCCATCGCACAGCCCCTTATGCGCGCTAATTTCGGGCATCAGAGGGAGGCGCCCAACGGGCTTCGGCCAATATCGTGGGTCCGCTATCAACACCTTCGAGGGGAGCAAAAAACGTCATCTCGACGAAACGGCGGCGTGACTCGTCATAATACATGCCGACGGTGGCGCGGTAGGCCAGCAAGTCAGGGTTGCAGCCACCAAATGCATAGCGTTCGTTGGCATAAAGATGCACGAGCTGGGCCGCCGCGCCCATCGGGGAGATGTCGGTGGGGCGATATTCTTCTGGGCATTTGAGCGTATTGGATAGCTCACCCGGATAAGGTGCTTGTCGCTCGCCATAAAGACCGTCGATGATTGCGCGGCTCTGCTGGATGCGCTGGGGACCAGCCATCGCGTCGAGGTCCCAGGCGACGTGTATTCGCAGCCGCTCTTCGCCGCGCTCCGCAAGCATCGAAACGAGGCGACCGTCTTCGAGGTCCGCGCGGACCACCGCAAATCCTTCGGTGTCGGGCACGAGCAGGCCTACACTCGCGAGGTTGGTCGCGAATATCGACGGTTGCGGCGCGAGGAGCAAGTAAGACAGGCTCCCTGCGCCCACAGCTGCGCTGGCCAAGAGGCCAACGAAGGTCAAGCGACGCGAATCCACAACACCCACCGGCTGTCGGGAAGCTGCTCACGGTGCTCGATGGTGTGCCCTTCGTCTTCGATGGACTCGGGCACGAGGGAAATCGGCTCCCCGTCGTCGATGAAAATCTTCAGCACGTCGCCTTCGTCCATACGCATCAGCACAAGGAGCGTCCGCGCGGCGTTTTTGGGACACGGTACGCCGGTGAGGTCGAGGGTTTCGGTGGGTTCAGGAGGCAAAGACATCGGTTCCAACGGGGTGCGGGAGGGAATCGGGAGGACAGGCTCAGTCAGTGCCGCGCTCGACGAGGTAGTCCTCGATGACGAGGCAGTCCATGCCGGTCTTCTGGAAACAAGCCAGGGCTTCGTCCGGTGTGTTGACGATGGGTTCCTGGTGGTTGAACGAGGTATTGAGGACCATCGGCACGCCAGTGCGTCGGTAGAGTGCGGCGATGAGGCGGTAATAGCGGCCATCCACCGCCTCGGTCACGGTCTGAATGCGAGAGGTGTTGTTGACGTGGGTGACCGCCGGAATCTGGCCCAAACGTTCGGGCAAAATATTGGCGACCAGCAGCATAAACGGGCTCTCGCCGGTAAAGTCGAACCAATCCGATACTTGTTCCAATAAAACGCTCGCCCCAAAAGGACGAAAATCTTCGCGGCCCTTGATTTTCAGGTTGATTTTGTCCTTCATCTCTGGGTCGGCGGGGTTGGCGAGCATACTGCGATTGCCCAAGGCGCGGGGGCCAAACTCCATTCTTCCGGAGAACCACCCTACAATCTGCCCGTCCGCGATGCGTTGTGCGACTTCTTCGATGAGCTCTTCCTCCGCCAGTTGCCGGAAACGAACCCGCGCGTTTCGGAGCGCCACTTCGACCTTGCGAGCCTTGAACGAAGGCCCCAACGCACAGGTGTTCATGGCGGAAGGTCGGGGTTGGCCCAGCACATTTGTGTAGACAAAGGCCGCCGCACCCAATGCAGAGCCGGCATCCCCCGCAGCAGGCTGGATGAAGATGTCCTCGAAGGGGGTCTCCGCCCGAATTCGACTATTGGCCGTGACGTTGAGCGAGACGCCGCCTGCGAGGCAAAGGTAGCGCTCCCCCGTTTGTTGGTGGACGTGTCGCGCCATCCGCAGCACGATTTCTTCGGTGGTGCGTTGGAGGCTCGCGGCGATGTCTTTGTGGCGCTGCTCCAAGGGGCTGTGGTAATCGCGCTCGGGGCCGAACAATGCGACAAACTTCTCGTTGTGCATCTTTTCGCCGCGATTGAACGAGAAGTAGTCCGTGTCCAAGCGGAAGCTGCCGTCTTCGGCGATGTGCACGACCTTGGCAAAGGCCTCCATGTAGTTGGGGCTGCCAAACTCGGCGAGGGCCATCACTTTGCCTTCACCGGTGAATACGCGAAAGCCTAGGTACGCCGTTACAATGCTATACAGCAAGCCCAGGGAGTGTGGATAGTGCATCTCCTTTCGGATGTCAATGTTGGATTGACTTCCGACACCCCATGTAGCACATGCGTATTCGCCCACGCCGTCTACGGTCAATATCGCCGCCCGTTCAAACGGAGACACGAGAAACGCCGCCGAGGCATGGGCGAGGTGGTGCTTGACATGCAAGATGGGCTTTCGCCAAGTGAGCTGCTCTTCGACGGCATAGCTGATGGCGAGGCGGTCTTTGAGCCAAAGGGGCATCGTCTCCAAGAAGTTTCGCAAGGTGTAAGGAAACCCACAGAGGTGCCCAATGACGGTACGCTCAAACTTGAGGTACATCTTTTCGTAAAAGGCGACCTCGTCCACATCCAATATGGTAATGCCCGCTTCTTGCAGGCAATAGTTGATGGATTGGATGGGGAACGCCGGCGAGTAGCGGTCGCGGTTGAAGCGCTCCTCCTGGGCTGCCGCCACCACGACGCCGTCGCGAATGAGGGCAGCCGATGCGTCGTGGTAGTAGCAAGAAATGCCGAGAACGGTCACAGACACGGGAGTCGCCTCGCGGTTGCCTTTCGGTCGTTCAATATTCTTTCTCGAGTCGGGCGCGGTCGGCGTTGTAGCCCTCCGCCTCGCGCCAATAGGTATCGGCGGGCTCGGACGCGTAGAGCTTGAGGTACCGCCGGCCAAAGACAATCGCAAATAGCCGGGTCAGGCCCAAACCGAAGAAATACAGGTTGAACAAGAGCACGGTGAGCACCGCGCTTTGTACGGCGACCCCCACGCGTGTGGACACCGTTCGAATGCGGTCGAGGGTTCGTTCGAGGGGAGCGGGAAGGTCCACGTTCGCAGGTCTCCAGGTGGCGCGGCTCAGGCGGGGTTGGTGCCGAGCTTCGCATGAATACCGTCGAGGATGTCTTTCGGAAACTCGGTGTCGAGAATCTCCAAGGCCTCGGTGCGTGTCAACATGCCCATTCGAATCATATTGGCCAACTCGATGTGGTAGACCGAGTAGCCGTAGTTTTGAATGGACAACCGCGTCGCCAAGAAATTCATATCGCAGTTGGTGGACTTTTTGGGCCACGAACGCTCGGGATATTGCCAGCCGAGCTTGTCTTGAATGAGGGGAACATACTCCTCGGGACCGCCGGGTACAAACCAATGGGGGCTAAGGACGATGCCCTTGTATTTGTACTTCTTTTTCGCGATGGTCAGCACTTCATCCATGTTTCTTGGGAAGTCTTTGTACTTGGGATCGGTGCGGACGTGGCGGTCCATGAACTCTTGGGTTGCGCGCGCCATCGAACCAAACTCTTCGGGGTTCGTGTCGCAGGCGCATTTGGACAAGACGGACTTTCTGCCGCCGGAGGTCTGTCCTTTGGTCCATCCCGAGATGATGATAGGAACCTCGAACATCGCGGCGATTTCGTACGTTTTGAGCATGTACCAAAGCGAGCACACGGGGCAGACTACGACGCGCGATTTGGTCTGCACAATCTTTCGGAACATGTCCTTCATAAAGTCGGTCTGAAAGTAGATAAAATCGACTCCCAGCTTTTCGACGGTTCGACGGGCCGACGTAATATGTTCATCGGGAACGAAGCCGTGGTTAAACGTGAAAACCAACGGTTTGAGTTTGTATCGTTCCTTGATATAGTACAGCGCCGCCGTGCTGTCCTTGCCGCCGGACAGCATACACAAGCAATCGTACTCGTACTTGCCGCGGTACTTGTCCAAGATTTTGATGAAGTCGGTTTCGAGGAGGTCCCGCTCTTCGGACGGCGCGCAGGATTGTTCGCGGTCGAAGTTGTGGCAGATGTTGCATACGCCGTTGGCGTCGAGGACCACGTCGGGGGGAGCGTGGGGCAGGACACAGCGGGTGCAGATAGCGGTAGAAGAAGAATGGCTCATCGCAGTGCGCTCACGTCGAGGTCGAGAACTCGGAGAATGTCGTTGAGCAACTCATCGTTGAAGTCTTCTTGGAGGTTTTTGAGGGCCTCTGCCCGGCTTACAACCCCTTGTCGTACGAGCTTGCTCATCTCGACGTGGTAGTGGGTGTAGCCGTAGTCTCGCATGGAGTTGTGAACGCTCACGAAGTTTAGCGCGCAATTCGTCGACTTGCGCGGATAGCTGCTCTCGGTGTATTGCCAGCCGACTTCTTTCTGAATGATGTCGACATATTCATCGGGCGTGAACGGCAAAAACCAATGGGGGGACATCACCTGGGCCTTGTGTTGCTTTTTGGCCCGCTTGAGCATCTCTTCCATCGTGCGCGGGAAGTTTTTGTATTTCGGCATGTCCCGAAGCTCGTTGTCGAGGAAACGTTGGGTTTCCTCGGCCATCTTTCGGTACTCCGCTTGGTGCACATTGCAGCCGCAACTTGACATGACCTCTGTTTTGCGCGATTGCCCTTTTGTCCATCCGGCGATGATGAGGGGACAGTCGAAGCGCTTGGCCATTTTGTAGCCGAGGTCCATGTACCAAATGGAGCACGGATGGCAGATGACCGCTTTGCTGCGGGTGGAAATCATCCGCTTGAACATGTCTTTCATGAAGTCGGTCTTGTAGAACACAAAGTCAACGCCGAGCTTCTCTACTGCGCGTCGCACGTTCTCTACGGCGTCATTTTGTTCGAATCCATGGTCGAACATAAAGGCGAGCGGGTTGCACTTGTAGCGGTTTTTCATGAAATACAGCGCTGCGGTGCTGTCCTTTCCGCCGCTGCACATCACCAGACAGTCATAGCGGTGTTTTCCGCGCTGCTTGTCCAGAATCTTGATGAAATCGGACTCGAGGAAGAGCGGTTTTTTCTCTTCCTCCATGTGCTCAACGCACAGGTTGCAGATGCCTGCACCGTTGAAGGTGATGTAGGGCGGCATCTCAGGAAGTACGCAGTGGGCGCAGAGCCGTGGAGACATATACACTCCGGGGTCGGTGCAGACGGGTACGTTCAAACGCCCGCGTAGATGAATGTGATAACGACGGTGGGGCCGACGTAGTAGACGAGAACAGACAGCGTGACCAGCACAATCATAAACGGTGCCAAGAACCACAGGCGGTTTTCTTGGACGAGGCCGCCCAGCTGGCGGAGCATGCGGAACATGAACAAAAACTTGTTCACGGTGTACCTCGGGCGCCGTCCGAAACCAGCGTCAATAAGGATTCGGTGAGTCGCCGCAGCTCGGCGGCTGTGGTGAACCGTCCCAACGATACCCGCAATGCCTCGTCGGCGACTACGGGGGACTGGCCCATGGCCAACAATACGTGGCTCGGCGTGAGTTTTGTGGAGTGGCAGGCGGAGCTGGACGAAACGGCAATTCCCGCGCGGTCGAGGGCCATAAACAAGGCTTTCCCGGAATGGCCGGGAATCGCGATGTTGATGATGTTTCCAATGCCCGCAGGGCCATGGCCGTTGACGCGCAGCGAAGGAATCCGGGCGCGCAGGTCGGTGAGCCAGTCGTTGGCCAAGGAGCGCATTTGTCGGACATCGTGGGGGGCATATGCGGCGACGGCTGCGCCGAATCCAACGATTCCGGGTGCGTTGAGTGTGCCGGAACGTTGCCCATCTTCGTGGCCACCCCCATGAAACAGCGGTGTGATGGGCACCTTGGGGTGT
Source organism: uncultured Enterobacterales bacterium (assembly GCA_964502005.1). Classification (GTDB taxonomy): domain Bacteria; phylum Myxococcota_A; class UBA796; order UBA796; family UBA2385; genus CAJWOS01. Next base: position 47,514 of record CAZCUX010000024.1, on the reverse strand, counting down.
TTCACCAATGCCCCTACCCCTTTGGGGCCATGGATTTTGTGGGCGTTGATGGTGAGGAGGTCGACCGGAAGCGCGGAAAGGTTGATGTCGGTTTTGCAGAAGCTCTGGCAAGCATCAGAATGGAATAGGACGCCCGCCTCCCGACAGATGGCGCCAAGCGCCTGAAGGTCCTGCAGCACGCCAGTTTCGTTGTTGGCGTGCATGATTGAGACCAGCAGGGTGTCGGGCCGGAGGTGCGCGCGGAGGACATCGGGGTGCACGATGCCGTGTGCGTCGACCGGGAGGTGCTCGACCGTCGCTTGACCGGTGTGTTGGAGCCACGCGGCCACTTCCAGAATGCACGGATGCTCGATGGCGGAAACGAGGATGTGGCGGCGATGGGGCGGTGCGGACCAAACGACGCCCTTGAGGGCCCAGTTGTTTGCTTCCGTTCCGCCAGACGTGAACGTGAGGTAATCGGAGGGTACGCCCAGGCGTTCAGCGATGGTTTCCCGCGCGGACTCGACGTGCTGGGTTGCGCGGAGGCCGTCGCGGTGAACCGACGATGGGTTGGCCCCGGTGCGCTCTACGAGAGCGTGCATCCGCGCATACACCGCAGGGTCGAGCCACGCGCTGGCCGCGTGGTCGAGGTAAATCCGCGGGGCGCGGAAAGCGCCGCTGCTTGCGGTTGTGCCCATTGTGGTTGGCTCCGGGGGACTCGTTCGATACCTACCCCGGTGGGCCATATGCTCAAGGGTTTACACGCGCCTCCGCGCGCCTTTTGACGCGACTGTCGTGCCTGAAGGTGGCGGTCCTACGCGAATGTGCATGACTGACGCAGAGCATGTCAAAAATGCAGCACAACCCCGGCAGTGGCCTGTATCGCTCCGCCTTGGGCGGGGTCGTTGACGAGCGATTGGCGCTCGGCGAGGTAGCGTCCTTCGAGGTCGATTGCGAGGCTCTTTCCGATGGCCAGCTCGACACCGAGGCCGCCGTGCGGGGCGAAGCGGTGTTCACTGGGCACACTTTCACTGCTGCCGACGGGCCCATCGAGTGTCATGCCCGCGCTCACGAAGGGGCTCACGCGGGTCCAAGGGAAGAGAAATACTTGGGCCGACAGGCTCAGGGGGTCGCGAACCAATGTCCCGTCGATGCTGTCTTCGTGACGCATCCATGTGCCTTCGAGGCCGATGGCTTCGACGGGGCGGTAGCGCACCATCAGTCCGAATCCGGTGTCACCCGTGAGGGTCGCGACGTCTTCGGTGCCGAACATCGTGCCGCCCTTGAGGCCGACGGCGATAGAGCCCGCGCGGTTGACGGCGCGTACGGGCGCGTCGACGCGGGTGGGTTTGCCGGTCTTCGGGTCGCGCTCGACGTAAACCACGTTCTCGCCCTGCCTTGGCGCGTTGTACGACAAGATGCCAGCACCCCATACTTTCGGCGAGTATCCGGGAAGCTGCGCGAGGTGGTGCTGGTGGGCGATGGGTGCCCAGCCTTCGGGAAGCCGCGCGGGCACTTCGATTCGGATGGGTGGGCGCCCGGCGATGTTTGCTTCGTTCCGGGGGGAACCGGCCGCGGACGTGGTTTGGGGCCGCACAGATTGCGTAAATGGCTTGTCACGCGGAGTTCCGACTGGATTCTTATTGGGAGCGTGGGGGCCTTGGGCCGTCGGACGGGGGGCGTGGGGCTTGGCGACGGGCTTGGCGGGGGACCGCGGCTTGGGTTTGTCGGGTGCGGCTTGCGTAGGGACGTGGCCTTGCGCGCGGGGACGGGGGCTGACTTGGGCGGAAGGGCGCGCTGGACGACCGGTACCGGTGTTCGCCGGTCGACCCAATGTCACGGGACCATCGACCTGTCCGCCGCGTGGCTTGCGTCCAGGGCTTGCGGGAATCGGCCGTGCTGGGGTATTTTGGTTGACGGTCTCCGAAGTGTCGTCGGCGTTCTTTTTGTTCTTTTGGGGCTTGGCCCACGCAGGGGTAGAAAACCAGCCCGCGACAGAGAGAACCAGAAGCATCCGTGACACGTTCGTTCCAGCCATATGTCCTCCGAGTGGCCGTGCAGGAACAGCGCGGCGCGATAGGGGGACGCATCATCGCGGCAGGTATTCGGCGGACAGGCGGGGTTCGGAAAGAAAGTCCGCGGTGATTGCGCCATCTCGACGATATACCTTGTGACTGGCGTAGTCGGGTTGTCCTCTATTTTGGTCAATCGCTTGACGAAAATTGCGCGTGATTGCCCGTTTCGGTGGCGTGGACACCTTATGGCTGAACGAGCAGCCCCCCGGAATTGGTGAGGCGGCCTCCGGTTACGCCGAGGTCGGTGACCGCTCCGTCGGAGCCGAGCAAAAGCGTGCGTACTCCGTACACTTCGACAACCAAGGTCGCGCCGTCTGCCCCGACGGTAGAGACCATGATGCCGGGAAGTTGGGGGGAACCATCGGTGGTCGCCACGGAGCCCAGGACTTGCACCGGGTCGGCGTCATCGGGGTCAATCGACAGGCGCAGGATGTCATCGGCATAGCCGCTGCTGGCGACGGCGGTGGTGCCATCCAAGGACATTCCAAGTCCTACGCCATCGAAGAGGTCGTCAATGCCGGCTGCTTCTACGGTGTCGCCGGAAATCCGCACGGCTGCGATGGCATTTTCCCGTGAAGACCATGCGCTTGTGTCGGTGACAAGGACCAGCTCGCCGAATGGGCTAATGGCCGTGGAGGTTAGCCAAACGTCGTCGTCGTCGCCGAAAGCATCGACAGCGGACAAGATAGCGCCGGTGGACGGCTCGACCAGTTGCACGTCGGCGCCGGCATTGTCGCCGCCAATGACAACGAGACGGTCACTTCGGCCTGGCACGGACATCGCATTGGCCGGGAGGTTTGCCGCGACGACTTTGCCCATTTCGTCGACCATGAGGCGGTCGTCGATGGGAACGGAGGGTGCGCCGGTGTCGCAGTCGATCGCGACCGCGTAGACCCCACCCCCATTGCCCGTCGTGTTTCCATCAGAGACCCAGACCCACTCGCCCGAAGGGTCGAAAGACACAGCGCTTGCGTAGAATCCGGCAGACCATCCTGTGTCGATGACGGCGACATCTCCGCTTTCATCGACGGAGAAAACTGCGATATTGCCGTCGTCAAGGGGTACAACGCCGATGCTGCCATCGGGAGAGAACGCGCCGCGACCGTAATACGAGCGGCCCGCGGTGACGGTTGCGCCAGTGTCGGTGAGCGTGCCGTCGCTGTCGAGAGAAAGCACTGCCCAATCCCCCTCTCCGCCCGTCGCGTAAGGCAGGTTAACGAGGGCCGTGCGGGGCGCATTCGGTGCCATTGGCGTTGCCCGGCAGCCTTCCGCGACGGGAAGCTCGGGTGAGCCGGTGTCGTCGGTCGTGGTTTCGGACACGCCGGTATCGTCTGGGGCGTTTTTCGCGCCTGTGCTTTCGCAGCCGGTCCACGTCAGTGGTAGCAAGAGGAGGGCTCGGGGATTCATGGTCGCTCCAACAACGTGCGTTGTTTGCGACGTATGCTGCGCCGCGTCCCGAGGCCCGACGATTGGGCGCATGCGAGGTCAATAGTGCCAAATGGGTCCAGCACGGCCATTTTTGGGCGGCGGTGGACCCGGCAGGATGGTGCGCAGGTACCCGTCTGCCCCGACTTCTTTGCGCCAATGGCGAGGATACCCGAGGGCCACCTCCTCAAAACGCACGCCGTCGGCCCAATCGGTCGCACGCATATGGAGATGCCCGTAAACGCTCACGGAAACGTTGGGGCGCCGGTGCCATTGTTCGGTTTTTCGCGTCCCACACCAGGGTATAAATCGAGGAATTCGAATCAACCGCACCAAGTCGAGCCGCAGCGGGAAATGCGTCACCAGGACCCAAGGTGCATCGGTGGGTACTTGGTCGAGTCGTTGTTCGGCCATGTTGACGAGAACATCGTTCCACGCGACAATATCGGGGTAGGGGTCCGTCGCGAGTCGGCGGTCGTCGACGGGACGGATTCCCTCTTCTGCGGCCCACGCGGCCACAGCGGAGCGGGGGATGTCGGGGGGACGAAACGAAAAGTCATACAGGACAAACAGGGGTACGACCCAGGCGGGTGTGCCATCGTAAACACCGCGTGCTGGCGGGTCTTCATGGGTGATGACACCAAAACGGCGACATACGTCGACGAGAGCTGCGACGCGGGCCGTGCCGCGAAGGGTTTGGCCGGGGGCGGCCCACAGTTCATGGTTGCCGGGAACCCAGAAGACGCGTCGAAAGCGTGGGCACAAGCGAGTCCACGCCATCGCGAGGTCTTCGGGGCCATCGCCGACGTCTCCGGCGACAATGAGGTCGTCATCGGGGTAAGTACCCAATGCGTCGATGGCGGCGAGGTTGTCAACCCGATTGATGTGCAGGTCGGACAATGCGAGCAAGCGGGACATCGGCCACGGACCCCGTGCGGGAGGGTGCGGCCATAACCTCGATGCAGCGGCGGTCGATGTTTGGGTGCGGCCGTGGGGAATGAATGGACTTTGCAAATCAGCCTGAATGGACCCCACGGGCGTCGGCGGATACGCCTTCTTTCGGGTAGCTTGGTGGATATTGAGGTGGTCATGGCTTGGATGTTGTCCGTTGTTTTGTGCGGGACCGCATATGCGCAAAGCACGCCAGAGCGCGCGTTGTTCCTTGGCAATAGCTACACCCAGTTCAACGAGCTGCACAATCGGGTGGCCGATTTGCTGCGCGACACCGTGCCCGCGTTGGCGACGACGGAAGCCTCCGCGCTGACCCAAGGCGGCTTGCGATTGCCGGACCACGTCGACCGTGCGATGGGCGCAGATGCGCGATGGGTGGATGCCTTGAACGGCGCGCCAGGGCGTTGGGCGACCGTAGTGCTCCAGGACCAAAGCCAAGTTCCGGGGTTTCCAGAGACGGAGCCGTATTGGATGGACAGCGCGGATGCCGTCCCGGTTCTCGATGGACTCGCCGCGACCCAGGGTGCCGAGACGATGCTGTTTATGACCTGGGGCCGACGCGACGGAGACCCTAGCAATCCCGAGCTGTTCGCCGATTTCTTGACCATGAACGACCGCCTCGACGCCGGGTATCGCGCGTACGCCACCCGTCCGGCGGACCCTTCGCGCACCATTTGGATTGCCCCCGTTGGACGTGCGTTCGCAGCCGTCTATCACGCGGTCGCCGATGAGGGCCTTCGCCCAGAAGACCCTGGCACGCGCTTTTTTGCGCTCTACGACTCCGACGGTAGCCACCCTTCGCCATTTGGCAGCGCCGTGGCCGCAGGGGTCTTTGTGCGGTCGTTGACCGGCTGGTCGCCGCAGTGGGTGCGTATTCCGCCGGGTGTCGCAGAAGAAGACCTGCCGATTGCCGCAAAGGCCGCTGCGCTGTCCGTGGTTCCGTTTGCTGACTTGCCGTATTCTTGGGCCGTTTCGCTTTCGGAATACACGCAACCCGCCGATGCTCTGGCCGTCGCCGACCTCGTCGTGTCGGGCACGACCCGGTGCTGGACGGTTGGCGTAGATGCGTCGGCTGGCCCATTTGACCAAGTGGTGCTGGGGAGCGCCCACACCGCCGCGCCGGGCTGTGGCGGGATGTATGTCCTCGAAAGCGGGGCGCTGACGGCAGACACGGTGGTGGTGGGAGACGATGGCTCGGGAGAAGGTGCTCTCGTGGTGGCCGGCGGAGTGGCCGAAATCTCGACCCTGACGGCTGACAGGGGACGGGTCGAGCTTCAAGACGGGCGGCTGACCGTCGATACATATTCCGGCGGGGTTTCGGTATTCGGCGGAACATTCGCGCTCCGTGCAGGCGCATCGGGTGGCAGCTTGACCCTCCGCGGGGGCACGTTGGCGCTTGACCCTTCGGCAAGCCCGGCGCTCACGCTCACATCGGCGACCCTCGATGGGACCTTGTCCGCGCTTTCGGTGGAGGCCGATGGTAGTGTTTTGGTTGATGCCGAGACGCTAGAGCTGGGCGACTCCTTCGTGGCCGAAGTACCCGACGGCTGGACGGTATCGCGAGAGGACACCGACGGCGGTGCGCAGCTGGTCGCACACGCGCCGGGTGGGGGTGGTTCATCGGGCGGTGGCGGTGGAAGCGGCGGCACCGACGATGGCACGGTGGGCGAAGATGCTGACGATGCACCGGTAGACGAAGGGGCGTCCAAGGCGCCGTCGGGCGGCTGTGCCGTCACCGCGGGAGCGCTTTCTTGGGGGGCATTGTTGGGAGGCGTGGGCCTCGTGCTGGCGCGTCGTCGTCGCAAATCGTAATGCGAAAGGATTGCGTGCTACGATGTTTTCGTAGCACTTACCGCCCCGTCGTTCGGGTATTGGGCAATCCGCGGTTTGTCTCGATATCGTCGGCCGTGCAGGCGTCTTCGGGGAGGCCGCGCTGGGGGTTGCACCGGGCCGGCGCGCCAGCGGGAATCTCCGCGAAGTAGCTCCGCCCGTCTACAGGTGCCGGATAATCGGTCGCGAGGAAGTTCGAGCCGGCGGCCAACGTTGCGGCGAATTTGTCGGCGGCATCTTCGTCGGTTGTGTCTGCGCCGTCGGTGTTGCTCGTGACGATAAAGCCGCGTTGTACCAACGATGCGGCCAATTCGGCTTCCCCGCGTGCGTCGTTGACCTTGAAGGTAGCGGCCCAGGGGTCTTCGGGGCTATCGGATGCCACAAACAGCAGCCTTCCTTCAAGGACGCTGCTTTCGGCAAGATATTCGGTGCGGTGGGCGCCGCTGTCGAGCATCGAGAACACGAAGCGCCCCCGCTGCGCGCCGAGGGTGGGCCAGCCGTGCGTGAGGATGGCCGTGGGGAGGTCGGTTTCGCCGCGTCGAACGTCGTCGGGGGTGACGATGCGGTCGCGAGGAATCACCGACAAAATGGTGTCTTCGACTTCGGGCCAGCGACCGGAAAGCTCCAGTAGTTCCTCAATCGCGGCGTCTAAGTCCTCGTCTTTGGGCTCCAACCACACCATGATGGGCAGGTGCCACGGGTGGGCATCGGACCAATCTTTGAGCGTTTGTAAGCAATCGACAAACTGGAGGCAGGTGGTCTGGTCATCGACCCCACCTGGGAGGTGAAACACCTGCAATCCAAGGTCCACGTGATAATGGAGGTCCAGTTCGAACGAGCGCACGCCTTGGTCTTCGAGCTGCACGTCGAGGGGCTGGTGCGTGTAGCGGTGGCTGTCGTGGAGTGGGCTCGCGGGCTCGATGTGGTAGCTGTTGTGGGTGCCGAGTGCTTGGGCGTCGGCGAGCGTGAGTACGTCATCGCGCGGATAAGGGCTGGGGCCGGGGTCTACCGATGTGTCTGCCGTATCGGCTGCCGTGCTTTCCGACGTGTGATTGCTGCTTTTCGCCGAACATGCAGCGAGCGACAAGGCGAAGGCGATGAGGCGCATGGGACCATCCGTGGAAAAGGAGCCTTGGTGGGCACCCAAAAAGTGGTGGGGCGATAGAGGCGCCGTTGGGGGCGTCCGTTGGTCGCTGCTGGGGGCGAGGCCCCGTCGCCATCCCGCTGCCCCGCGAAGGTGCGCGCGGCGCGAGGAGACGAGAAACACGGTGAGAATCGGCCGTGATTGCGGTTTTTGGCAACTGTGGCAAGCCGGCGCTCAGGGGGGATTGGCGCCCGACCAATGTTCGTCGGGAACCAGCACGACCTTTCCAATGTTTTTGCGCTCATGCAAAATACGATGGGCGTCGGCAGCGCGCGAATAAGGGACCGTTTCGTGAATATGAGGCCGTAATATACCACTTGACCATAGCTTTAGCAAATCGTCAAGCCAGCCCGTCACACGGTCTGTTTCGTGCCACATATGACCCATGTTTACACCCATGACACCGACGTTCTGGTTCATGAGCCACACCGGATTGACCTTGAGCCAAGGGACCGCCCATAAGTTGCGTACCGCACCCAATACGCTCCGGGTGTCGCCGCTCGCGTTCGCAGAAAAGCCGAAACATACAAGGCGCCCACCTGCCCGCAGTTGTTGCAGTCCTTGTTCCCAGGACGCGCCCCCGATGGGGTCGAGGATGAGGTCGAGGCCAGGCTCGCCTTGAAGCGCCGCAGAAATAGATTGGGTGCGGTAGTCAATGAGCTGATGAAAGCCGCGCTCCCGAAGAAACGCATGCTTTCCTGCCGAGGCGGTCCCTATCGCGGTGGCGCCGCGCCACAGCAACAAGTCGAGGCACGCGAGGCCCACGCCGCCGCCTGCGGAGTGCACCAACACGCGGTCTCCAGCGCGGACACGACCCATGACCTCCAGCATCATCCAAGCGGTCAGGGCGTTGACCGGAATCGCCGCGCCGGTCACGGCGTCCATGGTGTCGGGCCGTCGAACGACTTGGCGGGAGGGCACGCACACGGCTGTGCTGTGGCCGCCAAAACGGGTCATCGCGACCACCCGCTCGCCAACGCGGCTTTCGGGGACGTCCGCACCGACCGCGTCGATGGTGCCGGCCACTTCATACCCCATCGTACACGGGAGCGCGGGGCGGTCGGGGTAGAGGCCCATGCGCCCCATGAGGTCGGCGAAGTTGAGACCCGATGCCTCCACGGCAATCCGAACTTCGCCGGGCGCGGGGGTGGGGTCTGGGTGTTCGACCAACCGGAGCACGTCCGGCCCGCCTTCGCGGGGAATCACAATTTGTTGCACGAGGACTTCTCCGTGGAGTGGCGTGCCAAGCGTAGCCGAATTTGCGGCGTGCGGGGCGGAAACAGGTGTTTTCACCGCCACGGGCGCGGGCGTTGTGGACGGTTCGGGGGCGCGGTAGGGGAGCCGATGCTGCGCCTGCACTGCATGCAGGCCTCGGAGGTTGGTGTGGAGCGATTGGACCCGAGCACTCCGCGCGCCGTTTCTGCCCGTCGGCAGCTCGACGCGTTGCAGCGGCATTATGCGACCCGACTGGAGGAGAACGCTGCGTGCGCGCGCTTTCCCGAGTCGTTTGTCGCGACGTCCTGGCTGCGGGACAATGGGCGGCACGGTGGGGGGACGCGCCTGGGGAGTACCGATGGTTCGGTCTACGACCAAGCGTCCCTCAATGTTTCGGGCGTCCATTATGAAGACGACCCTGGGCGGCCCTTGGTTTCGGCGACGGCGCTCTCTTGTATTGTGCACCCGCGCAATCCGCTGGCACCGTCGATGCACATGCACTTGTCCTGGACGGAGCTCCGCAATCACGCGGGGTATTGGCGGGTGATGGCCGACCTCAACCCTTCGGTGGTCGACGCAGCGCACACCGCCCGTTTTGCGTCTGTGTTGGAGACGGCCGCGGGAAATACGTGGGAGGAAGGACGGGCCCAAGGCGACCGGTACTTCCAGATTCCGGCATTGGGTCGCACCCGCGGCGTGGTTCATTATTATTTGGAAGGACTTTCGAGCGGTGATGTTGACGCCGACGAAGCGTTTGCTGTTTCGTTTGGTCGTGCTGTGATTGACGCGTACTGCGATATTCTCATCGATGTGACCAAGAGCGGGCGCCGCCCCACCGCCGACGACCGCATGGCGCAGCTGGCGTACCACACCCTATATGTGCTCCAAGTTCTGACGCTCGACCGTGGCACCACTGCGGGAGTATTGGTCCACAGCGACAACGACGCGGGGATTTTGGGTTCGCTGCCCCGTCGCGTGAGCCGGGCGTTGTTGACCGAATGGGTAGCGCTGCAGCCAAACCCCTTGGACCAACTGTTGCGCGATATTCTGGACACCTTGGCGCCTGTGCCCGTTCCGGAGCTCGACGATGCCACCCGCTTGCGCTTGGCGGAGACCCTGCGCCGCTTTCACCGCGCACATCCCGGCGCAATGGACCTCCAAGCGCGCGGAAATGTGCTCCCGCCGACGGTCTCCAATCACCAGACATCTGCGCGTTGACTTTGTCGAAAACACGCAATCACGGCGGATTCCGAATCATTCGCCGTCGATGCCGTTCAGGCGGTCGACTACGGCGAAGAGGTCGCCCCGCTCGTAAAAGTCCACACCCAAGAAGTTGACGGGTCGACCCCATTCTTCGACACATTCGAGGGCGCGCGCTTCGAGGACCTCGGCGACATTGACGGTTGCAGCGGCGTCCGGGTTCGGCAGTGGTCCGAGCCAGTGATTGACGAGGAACAGCGGATTCTCGACTGAACCGCGATTCAGTGCGCACGAAAACTCGGACATATCGTTGAACGAGTACGGAGTATCGGCCCACAACGACCATGCGGCGTGAATGCCCGCGTCGTCGCTGGCACCCGATTCGAGGCCGACAATGAGGCGGGTATTGGCGTCGATGAGGTCTGTGAGGGTGGGGTCAGCGCCGGCCTGCCAAGTATAGAGCTGGGGTGTCAGGCCGCTTTCTGTCAGGGCTTGTTGGGTGCGCTCTAAGGGAATGTGGTCTTCAAAGATGATGTGCACGACCTCCCGCGGGTGCGACTCCAGGAAAAGCGCGACCTCCCCGAGACCATCGCGGAGGGGCTGGGAGCCGAGGTCGCAGTAGCCATGGCACAGCCACAGCTCACCGTCCTCTTCGTAGGTATCGAGCATGAGCGCACGGATTCCGTCTTCGAGCTGCTGGGTCAGGCCGTGTTGTTGGTTGGGGCCCAACCACCCCGCATCCGCGTTGGACATGCTGTTGTGGGTGCCCGGAAAGGTGACTTGCGTGACCGGTCGGCTGCACAAAACCTCGTGGCCGTTGCATCCCATATTTGGGGGCATGGCCGTGTCGTCGCCGGAATCACGGGATTTGGCCGTGTCGCCGCTCGAACAAGCGACGGTCGCGAGCGCCATTCCGGCAGAAAATGTCCAAACGCTGCGCATCTCATCCCATCCCGAACGTTGAAGTGCGAGGGTTCCATTTGACCCATCGGTACGCTATCATGCTCGTTCGATCTGGAGTCCGCATGCGCCGCCAAGTGATGTTGCTTTTGTATTGTGGGACGCTCGTGGGCTGCCAACCCGAAGACGACGCAAAATCCAACGACCCCATCGAAGCGGGTTGTCCGTGGGGGCTAGACGCCAACGAGGATGGTGTGTGCGACGGCGACCTCGTGGATTGGTCTGCGGGTGCAACGATTCCCGAAGGCGACAATCGCGCCAATATCTACAACCTTGCGCCCGACGATTGGGCACAGGTTCGCCGAGATGGCCTCCAGCACGTTTTTGTTTGGCCCATCGACATCACGGGCGTTTTGATTCCTTATCGCCCCTTCGACGACTTTGCCCGTGACCCATCCAATGCAGGCGCAGTGGACTTGATGCGCCAACAGATTGGTTTCGGCAACTTCGAGGAGTTCTACACTTGGCTTGGCTTGGCGCGGTTCCCGGAGCCAGGGGAAACCGGAATTTATGACATTCCGATTCCCGCCGGACAAGCTCCCGGCGATGCAGTCGGTGCGGCCATTATCGACTCTGCATGGGGCGAAGGCCTCACGTTTTCTTGTGCCACTTGCCACACCGGCACGTTGTTCGGAAAGACCGTCGTTGGGATGACAAACCGCCGCGCGCGGGCCAACGCCGTCTTTTTGCTGGCCGCCGAAATCATCCACTCATTCCCGCCGGACGCCTTCCAAAGTTTCTTGGGCGCCACCGACGAAGAGCGCGCTCTGTATGAGCGCACCATCGAACATTACGGTGCTATTGGCGCCAAGGAACCCGAAGTATTGGGTTTGGATACGGCCGTTGCCCAGATTGGTTTGAGCCTGGGACGACGGGCACCGGACCCCATTGCTTCGTATTCCGCCGAATACGAGAGTCATCCCGCGTATACGGAACTTGAAACCTATGTTGCGGATAGCAAGCCTGCGGTCTGGTGGACCCTCAAATACAAGACAAAGTGGCTGTCCGATGGCGCCTTGGTGTCCGGCAATCCGATTGTCTACAACTTGCTCGCCAATGAGCTGGGGCGCGGAACGGATTTGGTAGAGCTCGAAGATTGGCTCGTCCACGAACAGAAAGTCTTGGACGAACTTACCGTCGCGGTATTCGCCACCGAGCCGCCCCGCTGGACCGATTTCTTCGCTCCCACCTCTATCGACGAAGCGGCGGCCATGCGCGGAGAGGCGCGTTTTGCGGACCTCTGTGCGGGCTGCCATGGCTCTTACGAAAAAGGCTGGAGCGCCGACGATGCCGGCACGCGGTCGGCCGCGGAGCGCCTCGCGACGGTTCAAGTGCGCTACCACAGCCAAACACCCGTGATGGACGTAGGCACTGACGCCCAGCGGCGGCTCGGCGGCGACATCTACATCGACCACCTCAACCAACTCTCGATTCTGGAGCACGCAGGGTCGACCTTTGCTGGCCAAGGGGGCTATGTGCCGCCGCCGCTCGATGGAATTTGGGCCCGGTATCCGTACCTTCACAACAATTCCGTGCCGACATTGTGCGACCTCTTGTCTCCTCCAGAAGCGCGGCCCACCGTGTTTGTGCAAGGGCCCGCAGACGACCCGAGTACCGATTTTGACGCGGCTTGCGTGGGCTACCCCACGGGCGACGCGATTCCCGAAGGTTGGTGGGAAGACGAGGCCGCTGTATTCGACGCAACGGTCGATGGACTCCGAAATATCGGCCACGACGAGATGTTGCGCGATGAAAGCGGCGCGTGGTTGTTGTCGGATTCCGACCGCGCAGACCTTGTGGAGTTCTTGAAGACGCTCTAAGGGGTTGGTTTGCCCGTGTGTGTGTGCAGCAGGTTGAGGAAGATATGGACAAGGATGTTGTGGTGGCCGCTATTTTGGCGGAAGTGAGCGCAGAGCTTGCGGTTGTTGAGCGCGTCGCGGCGATGGCCCGCGACGAAGTGTCCAGCGAAGAAACCAAGCAGGAGGGAAAATACGACACACGGGCCACTGAAGCGTCCTACCTCGCGCGGGGCCAAGCGTGGCGGGTCGCGGAGCTTCGCCGCCTGCGGGCATGGTTTGCGGTCTTTGAACCAACCATCGAGAACGACACCGTCACTATCGGCAGCCTGGTGGAGCTTGACGGCCCACGACCGGGCTGGGTGTTTGTGGCCCCGATTGGCGGGCCATCGGTGATGGTGGGCGACCAATCCGTGCGGGTGATTTCCCCCAAGTCGCCCCTCGGGAGTGCGTTGGCGGAATGCCGGGAAGGTGACGCCGTAGAGGTAGAAAGTCCCCAAGGCCCACAAGTCTATGAGGTGGTTTCGCTCGTTTGACTTCTACCGGTCAATCCGGCGCGGAGACGATACGGACGTCCGCCCGGCGCCGCACATCGGCGTCCGTACCCGAGGCATTCGATGGCCGAAAAATACGACGTTCGACCCGACCAGTCGGTCGCGTTGCTCAAAGCGCTGCACATTCTCACGCGCGATGGCAAGCTAAACCAAGACTCGCGTCGAAAGCTGAAGCAGGTGTATCACTTGGTTCAGTTTATTGAGCCGCTGGTCTTGGAGGAGCTATCCCGCGGGCCGCTTACATTGGTGGACCACGGCGCGGGCAAGTCTTATCTTGGGTTTTTGCTGAATGACTTGGTTTGCAAAAACCAGGAACAGCAGACGACTATCATCGGAATCGAGTCGCGCCCAGAGCTGGTCACGAAGTCGCAAGCGCTTGCACAAGCGAGCGGTTTCTCCAATATGCGGTTTTTGCAAATCAAAGCCGAAGAATCCGCGCAGCATCCAGAAATCCCAGAAAATGTCGGGATTGTTACGGCGCTACATGCTTGTGATACGGCTACTGATGACGCGATTCGGTTTGCAATTGACAAAAGCGCAAATCATGTTGTTGTCGTGCCATGCTGTCAGGCCGAGGTCGCCGCGCAGTTGCGGAAAGTGCGCTCGTCCACCCGTTTGAACCCGCTCTCCGCGATGTGGTGGCGCCCCTTGCATGCGCGGGAGTTCGGGAGCCATTTGACCAATGTCCTGCGCTGCTTGCAGTTGGAGGCCCATGGGTATGAAGTGACGGTGACCGAGCTCGTGGGTTGGGAGCACTCGATGAAAAACGAGCTCATCATTGCAACCCAAAAAGGAAAGGACGGCGAGGCCGCGGCCGAGCGAAAAGCAAAGATTCTGGACGAGGTGGGGCTCGCGTCATTGGCGCCGCGGTTTGCCTAACCGGCGGCGAATGGTCGAAGCCTCTCTCACTCTGCTTCGTGGTAGGGTAGCGCCGCCCGGTCGGTGGGACAGGGCACAACGGCTGGAGTGCGTGTGTTGACGTCGATTCTCGGTGTGGTGGACGTGGTCGAGGTGCGCGGTGTCGCGGCGTCTGCAGACGCGGTGCCCCGGCTGTTGTTCGAAGTGGCGCATGGCGCGGACCAGCGGTCCCATTACGACGACTGGATGCAGCGTTTGGTGGGTCCGTTCCCTGAAGGCCTGGTCGACTTTTTTCACGCAAACACCGATGAAGGCGCGTGGGACATCGCCTGCGCGACGGCCCAATCGTTTGTCGCTCGTCGTCCCACCGAAGTGGTGCGCCTGCTCCGGTGTCTGATTCCCCGCACGTTTATCGACTGCAACCGGGTGCTGGATGGGGATGCGTCCGCCCATGGGGGAGATGTGACGGCGGGTTTGCCGGTCTACGTCGACCATCCCGAGGACGTGCGTTTGTTGCAGCAACACCACGCGCAGTACACGGCCGTTGTGGACGCAGCATTGGCGGAAGTGGTAGCGGCGGGCGGGTTCGCGGTGTTGCCGCACACGTATGCGCCCCGCGAGGTGGGTATCGCGTCTGTGGGCCGCGACATCGTGTCCCAGATGCACCGGGTTTGGGGGCCGGCGTTGGTCGAAACGTGGCCCTTGCGGCCAGATGTGGACCTCATCACGTTGGATGGAGACCGGGTGCGGCAGTGCCCGCTTGGTGTCGTAGAGCCGCTCATCGAAGGCTTCGCGACGCTTGGATGGGTGGCCCAAGAGTGCGGCACGTATTGGTTGCATCCGGCCACGCGCGCGGCTGCTTTGTCGGCGCGATATCCAGGCCGCTTGATTTGCTTTGAGGTCCGCCGAGACCTTGTGATGCAAGACTGGGTGCCGTTTTCGCCTTGTCGTCCCAATGAACCTGTGGTAGCAAAGGTCGCAGAAGTATTGGCAGATGTGTTGGTTGGGCAGTTGCCGTGAGCAAAGCCCATCAGTAACGCAACGTTTGGGTGTCGCGTTTGGCGGGAGGTACCATGAAGTTGAACCTGGGCGCGGGACACCATCGACTGCCAGGCTGGGTGAATGTAGACCAATCGCCCGTTTCGGCGCCCGATGTGGTGCTCGACCTCGAATCGGCGCCGTGGCCCTGGCCCGATGACTCCGTCGGCGAAGTGCTGCTCAAGCATGTGTTGGAACATATCGGCCAGCAAGCGTCGGTGTATTTGCAGTTCTGGTGCGAGCTTTGGCGTGTGTGCAGGAATGGCGCTATCGTCCACATTCATGTGCCCCATCCACGCTCCGACGACTTCTTGGCCGACCCCACCCACGTTCGCCCGGTCTTGCCCGATGGCCTCGCTCTGTTGAGCCAAAAGCGCAATCGTCGGCTCATCGAAGGTGGGTTTGGAAATACTCCGCTCGGATTGCAGCTGGGCATCGACTTTGACTTGTTGGACTGGAAATACGTCCCAGCGCCCTATTACGCAAAGGCGATTTCCAATGGGGAAATGACGGTCGAGGAGCTTCGCGCGGCGGGCGAGCGTTGGAACAATGTCTACAAAGAGGTCCGGTGTGTGATGCGGGCCGTCAAGCCTGCGGGCCGTGTCGACGCTGCAATCGCTGGACAACCCGGCGGGCTTGGCCGCTGAGCCCAACCCGCGACCCGGCGCCGGATTTGGCCGCTCGGCGCTCCGGGAGGAATGAACCGCCATTCAGTGAACCGTGATTCAGTGAACCGTGATTCAGTGAACCGTGATTCAGTGGGCCAGCGTATGGTCGGGCTCGCTGGGCCGCGGCTGAATGTGAAGCAGGACCCAGCCTGCTGTGGCCGAACGACCGGCCACGGCGTGGACTTCGGTGACAACGCCGTCGACGCTGGCGCGCAAAGACGTTTCGAGCTTCATGGCCTCGACGCGGGCGACCACTTGGCCGCGGGTGACGGTGTCGCCGACGGAGACATCCACGGATAGCACGGTCCCGGCCATGGGCATACGAATCGCGCCGCTGCTCGCATCGGCGGTGGCCTTGGGCGCGGGGTTCCACGCGGAGACGACGCTTGTGTGTCCGCGGAATCGCAGCCACAGGCGGTCGGACGACCGGAACAGGTGCACGCCATGGATGCGGTCGTTGATGCGAATGCGTCGTCGGGGACCGGTTCCTGGCAACAATTGGAGGGTCCACGCGCGGTCGTCGCGGGCGACCGTCCAGCCCGCTTCTGTGGCGGAGATATTGGCGTGAAGATGCCGTCCATCGATATCGACGTCAATACGGCGCGCGGTGGGGTGGCTGGTTCGAAACCCATCGGGGGTCGGGGTGTGTTCCGTCGACAACCAACAGGCCAGGAGGACCGCATCTGCTTCTGCCGTCGCCGCGGGATGTTCGGCCAACTGCGGGTTGCGGTCAAGCCAACGGGTGTCAATCGGACCACAGACAAAGTCGGGGTGGCACAAAATGGCGGTGAGGAGGTCGCGGTTGGTGGTCACGCCAAAAAAGACGGTGTCCTCCAACGCGCGCAACAGGCGACGCCGTGCGGTTTCTCGGTCTGGACCCGTCGCGATGACTTTGGCGACCATCGGGTCGTAATACGCGCTGATGTGTCCCGTCTCTGGCAGATTGTGGTCGACGCGGACGAGGGACGAGGGCGACCAGCAGGCGACGGGACCGGGCTGCGGCAAGTAGCCTTGCTGGGGGTCTTCGGCGTAGAGGCGCACTTCGATGGCGTGGCCGCGGAGGGCGATGTCGGCCTGGGTGACGGGCAATGGCTCGCCCATCGCGACCCGAAGCTGCCACTCGACGAGGTCAAAGCCCGTGACCGCTTCGGTGACCGGGTGCTCGACCTGCAAGCGGGTGTTCATCTCCAGGAAGTAAAAATCGCCGTCGGGTGACCACAAAAACTCGACGGTTCCCGCGCCTTCGTAGCCGACCGCGCGGGCTGCGGCGCAGGCGGCCTCCCCCATACGCGCGCGGGCGTCGTCGCTGAGGACGGGGCTGGGCGCTTCTTCGACGACCTTCTGGTTGCGCCGCTGTACGGTGCAGTCGCGCTCGCCCAGGTAGACCACGTTGCCGTGCTGGTCGGCGAACACTTGCACTTCGATGTGGCGTGCGCCCTCTACTTGCCTCTCGACGAGCAAGCGCCCGGATCCAAACGCGGCCTCTGCTTCGGCCCGTGCAGAACGGATGGCGTCGCGCGCACCCGCAACATCGGTCACGACGCGCATTCCACGGCCACCGCCACCAGCGCTCGCCTTGATGAGCGCCGGAAAGCCGACCTTCTCGCACTCCAAAACGAGCGTTTCGTCGTCATTGGCGTCGCCATCGTAGCCGGGGACCACCGGCACGCCGGCGGCGCGCATTCGCTCTTTTGCAGCCGCTTTGTCGCCCATCGCGTCGATTGCGGCGGCGGGCGGACCCACCCACACCCGTCCACATTGCTGCACGGCACGGGCGAAGGCCGCGTTCTCGGACAAGAAGCCGTAGCCCGGATGAATCGCGTGTGCGCCGCTCTGTTGTACGGCGTCGATGAGGCATTCGATGCGCAAATAGCTAGACGCGACGGGGCCTTCGCCAATACGAATGGCTTCGTCGCAGGCGGTGACGTGGGGGGAATGGGCGTCGGCGTCGGTGAAGACGGCGACTGTGCGCAACCCAAGCGCCTTCGCCGTGCGCGCGATACGCGCGGCGATTTCGCCCCGATTGGCAATGAGCAAAGTGTCCCAAGTCGGACGGGAAACAGCGGACATCGGGTCTCCGAGTTCAGTCGGTGTCCCACGGGGGAGGCGTTTTGGACAAGCGGGCCATCATGCCGGCTTGGGCGGGCTCGCCGCGTGCCAAGTGGGCGAAGGTCGTGGCGGCGTCGTCAAGCAGGTGGTGGAGAGGGGCCGTGCCTACCGCTTGCATAATGGCCTTGGTCTCGGCGACGGCGGTGGGTTCACACGCGCGAATCTGGCGGAGGACGTGGGCCAGCAAAGGGTCGAGCCCCTCTGCGGCCACCTGTTCGTGGGCCAAGCCGAGGCGCAGGGCGTCGGCTGCGGTGAGATTCGCGCCGGTGACCGCGAGGCGGCGGGCTTGGGACAGACCAATTCGGCGCACAACAAACGGCGCGATTTGGGCGGGAGGAATGCCCATGGAGGTCTCGGGGAGCGCGAAGCGCGCGCCGTCGACGGCAATCGTGAGGTCGGCCACACACGCGAGGCCGAATCCGCCGCCCATGACGGCGCCTTCGCACACCGCAATGACGGCAGCAGGCGCGGAGTCCACCGTCTCCATCAAGCGCCCGAACAAGCGATTGAAGGCGGCGACTCCGTCATGGTCGGAGGTGGTGTCGGCCGCGGCCTGCACCATGTCGGCGATGTCGCCCCCCGCACAAAAGTGGCCTCCTTCACCGCGAAGCACGATGGCGCGCACGCTCCGGTCGTTTTGCACCTCGGCGAAAACGTCCAGCAAAGCCAACAGCATCGCCCGGTTCATGGCGTTGCGGCGGTTGGGGCGGTTGAGCCAAATATGGAGCCAGCCGCCCGTACGTTCGAGGCGAAGAGTTGTGCGGTCCACCATGGTTTAGCCCTTCGATTTCTTCTTTTCGGGAGAGGTGCCCATAATCTTGCAGAGAATGCCCAACATCACTTCGTCTGCGCCGCCACCAATCGAGATGATGCGGGTGTCGCGGTACATTCGCGCAATCTCGGTTTCCCACATAAATCCCATGCCGCCCCAGTATTGGAGGCAAGAGTCGGTGACTTCGCGGGCCAAACGCCCGGACTTGAGCTTGGCCATCGACGCCAAGCGCGTGACGTTTTCTCCGCGCAGGTACTCTTCGGTGGCGCGATAAACCAAAGAACGGAGCAGTTCAACCTCGGTTGACAACTCGGCGAGCCTGTAGTGTACTACCTGATTATCGAGGATGCTTTGTCCAAACGCTTGCCGACCGCGCGTTTGTTCGATGGTGATGTCGATGGCGCGTTCAAGCCCGCGCAGCACGTTGGCTGCTGCCCACAGGCGCTCCTCTTGGAACTGAATCATCTGCATGAAGAAGCCGCCGCCTTCGTCGCCAATGCGATACCGCTTGGGGATGCGGACTTCATCGAAGTAAATCTCGGCGGTGTCGCTGCATCGCATCCCGAGCTTGTCGAGCTTGCGCAAGCGTACGACACCGGGCGTGTTCATCGGAATGATGACGAGGGACTTGTTCATGTGGGGGTGGCCGTCAGAGGTGTTGACGAGCGCACACATCCAATCGGCTTGCATCCCGCTGGTAATCCACAGCTTGGACCCGGTGATGACGTAGTCGTCGCCGTCGCTGCGGGCTTGGGTGCGAATGCGGGCGACGTCGGAGCCCGCCACGGCCTCGGACACGCCCAAACATACGACTTGGTCGCCGGAAATGGCCGGTGCAAGGAACTCTTGGCGTAGTTCATCCGAGCCGAAACGGGCGAGTGCGGGCGTTGCCATATCGGTCTGCACGCCGATGGCCATCGGCACACCCCCCGCTTTGCAGCGGCCCAGCTCTTCGGCGGCGGCGATGGCGTAGCTATAATCGAGGTCCAGCCCGCCAAAGGCCTCGGGACGGGTGAGGCCCAACAAGCCGAGGTCGCCCGCCTTTTTGAACAGCGCGTGTGCGGGGAAAATGCCCGCCTCCTCCCATTCATCGACGAATGGGTTGATTTCCGTCTCTACGAATTTGGTGACGGTTTGACGCAGTGCGTCGTGCTGCTCGGTCCATTCCATGCTGCCTCCTCGCTGCCGCGGCTAACCGCGGGCGACCCCAAATGTGTTGTTGAACAGAGTCCGCCGGCGACCTTCGGCACACGTCGCGAGGCAGAAAGAAAGCACCCGTCGGGTGTCCCGCGGGTCAATGATGCCGTCGTCCCAGATACGAGCGGTGGCAAAATAAGCAGTAGATTCTTTGTCCAATTTGGACTTGATTTCTCCCGCCATATGTTCTAGTATTTCTTCGGACAGCTCTTCGCCCATCCGCGCAAACTTGGCGCGGGTAATCATCTTCATGACCGTCGCTGCTTGGTCACCGCCCATGACCGCCACGCGGGCTGTCGGCCACGAGAAGATAAAATCGGGGTCGTAGGCCCGTCCACACATGCCATAGTTTCCGGCGCCATATGCGCCGCCCAATACAAATGTGATTTTGGGAACGGTGGCGTTGGCGACCGCCTGAATCATCTTCGCGCCGTGTTTGACGGCCCCGGCTTGTTCTGCGTCTTTTCCGACCATATAGCCGGTGGTGTTCATCAAAAAGACGAGGGGGGTGCCCGATTGTTGGCACAACTGGATGAACTGGGCCGCCTTGACGCTGCCTTGGGGGAAGATGGGTCCGTTGTTGCCCAAAATGCCGACCGCACGCCCCTCGACCCGCGCATGGCCCACGACCGTCTCCGGGCCGTAGTCTGCCTTGAACTCGAGAAAGCGGGAGTCGTCGACGAGGCGCGCGATGACCTCCCGCACATCGTAGGGTTGGCGGGGGTCGGTGGGGACGACGCCGCACAGCTCGTCGGGCGAATACCGCGGCGGCGAAAACGAGGGGATGCTTGGGCGTGGGGTCTCGTCGTTCCAGCCGATGGCGCTCACGACCTCGCGTGCGAGATGAAGCGCGTGGTGGTCGTCCTCGGCGACATATTCGACTGTTCCTGATACCGAAGCGTGCATGTCTGCGCCGCCCAGCGACAGCTCATCGGCGTCTTCACCGAGCGCCGCTTTGACGAGCGGCGGCCCGGCCAGGAAAATGCGTGCGTGTTTTCTCACGGCAATCACGTAGTCGGACAAGCCGGGCATATACGCGCCGCCGGCGGTCGAAGAGCCGTGTACGACGGTGATTTGGGGAATGCCGGCCGCAGACAAGCGGGCCATGTTGGCGAAGACGCGTCCGCCGTCGACGAAAATCTCGGATTGGTACAATAGGTTGGCGCCGGCGCTTTCGACCAGCGACAACACCGGAAGGCGCTCTCGAAGGGCAATCTCTTGGGACCGCAGGGACTTTCGCAGGCCCATGGGTGTGACCGCACCGCCTTTGATGGCTGCGTCGGAGGCCGACACCAAGCAGCGCACGCCTGCTACAAAGCCGATGCCGATGATGTTTCCACCGCCGGCGGCCGTCTTTCCGCCGACATCATCGTGCATCCACGCGCCAGCGAGGGTGGAGAGCTCGATGAAGGGGGTGCCCGGGTCGAGAAGCTGCGCCACCCGCTCGCGGGGCATGAGCTGGCCGCGCTTCTCGAACTTCTTTCGCGAGCGCTCGCCGTGTCGGCGTACGTTCTCTTCTTGCTCGCGGAGGTCGTCCACAAGAGCCAGCATCGCCGCTCGTTGCTCGGCAAACACGGTGCTGTGGGGGTCGACGGTACTGATGAGCACGCTCATGGGCGCTTCCTCCACTCCTGCGACGCGGCGAGCAGCTCGGCCACACGGCACGAAGGCACACCGACGCCCTGGAGTACAAACCGGAGGCTGTCATCGAGCACGGCGTTTGCCGCTTCGGGCTCGTAGACGAGGGCCTCGTACAACAACGAATCAAACAAGGTGATGATGAACCGCGCCGTGCGATGGGGCGCGTTGGCGTGAAACAAGCCCTGCGCGACCCCTTCGTCGATGAAGCGGGCTGCGGTGTCGGCGAGGCGGCTGCGCCCCTCGCGGGCGACGCGCAGAGAATCTTCGGCGGAGTCCGCGTGCCGAAACACCCGCTCCAGGTCGAGATTGCGCGCCACCGCTGGCAACATGGCGACGATGACCCGGCACAAGCGCTCGTCGGCGGGACCGCAGCGCGCGGCTTCGTTTGCGAGGGTGCTCGCGTAGTCGCGGAAGACCTCGCGGCGAAGCTCGGCGAGCAATGCCTGCTTGCTCGGAAAGTAGATGTAGAACGTGCCCTGGGCGACCCCCGCTGTACGCACAATGGCGGCGACGGAGGTGCCGGCGAAGCCATGCTCCAAGAACAACGCGCGCGCCACCTGGAGCAGCTGCGCGCGCCGGGATTCGGGGGTCATGGGAGGTGACTGACTGTCAGTCATAGGGGCACGATGGCAGAAGCGAGGCGGTGGGTCAAGCAATAGGACCGCCTTTTCCGCAAATTCAGTCGACACGTCAAATCGGAGGGGAGTGCAACAGTTGACCTCTGCCTTCATTGCGATTTGGCCGAGATTGAGTACGATTTGTCGGTCAAAGGAGACTCCGGTGCATGACGACGGCTGGTCCCGCCGCAATTTGATTCGTTTGTCCGGCGCGGCATTGGCCTCGCCGTCGTGGCTTCCGTGCGCAGCGGAGGCCGCGCCGCTGGTTGGGGTGACCGACGCGAATGTGGCCGCCGCCCTCGAAGAATGGCGCCAATGGACCGCCTTGTCGTTTCCGTTGCCGAACGCCGCGTTTCGGGCGGGGCTGCTCGACGGCCGGGTGATGAAGACCCGCATCGGACCCCGCGGCGCCGCGCTCGACGGCGCGATGGCGATGGCCCTCGTGCCCCGCGCCAAAGAGGCGATGTGGCTCGGCTCCGCGGATGGCCAGCACTTGGGCGACGAGTCAAACGGCCAGGTAATTGCCCACCATTTGCCAATTCAGGGCGACGAGATGTTCCGTTGGTACGGATTCGTCGACCTCCCCGCGCCCTTTACCGACCGCCATTTCCTGATTCGCACCACCGTCAACCGCAAAATGGCCGTGGCATCGGGGGGGCGGATGTGGGAGCGAACGTGGTCCCAAGAGCCCGACGGCAGGGACACCATGCGGCCCCTCGTCGCGGCGGGGAAAGTGGCAGGCCTCGACGTCGCGACGTTTGATTCCGCGATCTATGTGCCTGCAAACATCGGTGGCTGGCTGTTTATCGACCTGCCGGGCGAAAACTGCCTCTTTGCGTACCACGCCTCTACGTCGCTCGGTGGGGAAATCCCCGATGGCTTGGTCAACCGCTTTGTCTTCTGGACAATGGACAAAATCGTGGCGTCCGTAGCGGGTCGCGCCGAACAAATGAAGCAGCATTATACTGGCGACCACTCCCCTATCCTTGGTGGAAATGGTCTTCCAGTGCCTACTTTTGGCGGTTAGCACATGGGGTACGACACAGGCTTTGAAAAGTGTAAGCCTGTGGTATCATCAGTCACATTCGTCGTTTTCGTAGCCAGGGGTGCCCGGCTCTACCATCGGCGAGGTGATGGTGTGCTGGTCGCACCAATAGCGGCCATCGTTGTTGGCGCCGCCTTCGAGGTAGTCCGGGTCGACGCCCGTTGCGACGGCCTTGGTGAACCAGGCGTCGTCGTAGTGGAGCCAGTCGATTTCGACGCCATCCGCGCGGGTCAATACCAGCTCGTCGGGGCCATTGGCGAGCGCGAGGCCATCGCCGTCCCAATCGCGGTAGAACCAGGCGTCGCAGGGCACGCCGCCGTTGAGCGCGGGGTTCAGCTCGGCGCACAATACGACGTACTCATGGGGCGGGACGATGATGGTGCCGAGAATCCAAAGGTCGTAGTCGTCGTCGTGGAAGCTATATCCGGCCAAATTCACGGTATAGCCGGAGGTGTTGTATAGCTCAATCCATTCGCCCACTTCGTCGTCGACGACTTCGGGATTGACCATCATCTCGGAGAAGACGACGTCGCCGGGCTCGGCATCGACGGGTGGGTCGACCGTGCCGCCGCCTTCATCGCCAATCGTGATGATGATGGAGTCGGAGCCTTGTTCGAGGTCGCTGTCGGTGGCGGTGAGCGTGATGACATGCTCGCCGGGGGACAAGGCGGGCACCACGACGACCGTGCTGCCATCGGCCGAAATGGCGCCGGAAAACACGCCGTCGACATCGGAGGACCACTCGAACGCGAGGTCGTCGGCGGGGGTGGTGAGGTCGCTGCCTTGGCCCTGGAAGGTGATGCTCGTGCCTTCGGGGTAGGTGGAGGCGTCCATCGGCGCGGTAATCGTGACGGTGGGCGGGCCCAAGGGGCCTTGCAGCTCGAAGCGGCCGCTGGCTTGGCCGCTCATGCCGTCGGAGTCGGTGACGACGAGCAGGAACTCGTGGGTTCCTGTGAGCAAGCCATCGAGAGGAAAGTCAAAGAGCACGTTGCCATCGGCATCGGGCGTGACTTCGAATCGCTCGCCGCCTGGCAGCACCCACTCGGCCATCAACTCGCCGGGCTGGTCGTAGGAGTCTTCTACGCGGCCGAGAAGCCCGACTGATGGGCCTTCTTGGCGAAAGACATCGGTGGCGGCCGGCGCATCGATAAATGCCTGCGGCGGTTCCTGGAGACGGTTGATTTTGGTGTCGCTTTCGCAGGCGGTCGTGAACAGCAGCGCCGCCAAACAGCCCAGGCTACGGGGAGAAAGGACCAAAAACGTCGGTTGGCTCACGGGAGTCTCCAGACAAGACGCAACGAATCGCGCCAGTTTTCTCGCCGTGCGGTCCGCCAGGGACCGCGGAACACGACAGGTGTAGCCGACCCCAACGTAAGTCGCATCGATTGTGCGATGGACGTCACGCAACATTAGCGAACGGCTGCGGGACGAATCGGGCAGGTCGAAAATCCTACCCCTGCTGAACGTCGTTCTTCACGAGCTCCGCGCGATGCGCCCCTGTTGCAAGAGCGCCGTGGTAAAAAGTTTCTTGGCGACGCAAGGGGCAAACCGCGCCAAAGAACCGAACGCCGATTGGGTGTACAATTTACGCGGAGGGAGGCGAAGGCGAGGGCGCAGACGTGGGGTCAAGCTGCCACGGATTTTCGAGCACGCTCCGCACGACCTTGGCGAGAACGCCGCCTTGTGCGCCGTCGATGTAGCGGTGGTCGATGGTGGCGCACAGGGTCATCTGGGGAATGATGACCACCGCACCCTCTCGCGCTACCGGCGCATCGCGAATGGCGCCGACGAGCACCAGCACGGGCGCATGGGCGAAGGGCGTGGGCGGCGCGAAGCCTTCATCCAGGCCAAACACGCCGACGTTGGTGATAATACAAGTACCAAAGGGATACGCCTCAAGGCCCAGGGCCGGCACATTGACGCCCAAGACGCCCGTAAGGTAGCCGGAGACCGCCACGAGGGGCCGGATGATCCACGAGGGCAACGACTGGAGCGGTCCCATCGACTTGTTGAACTGCTCGTCTTTGCCCGCGTAGAGCTTTTGGGCCAGCTCCCGCAGCTCGCGCGCAACATCCGATACCGACTTTTGGTCGAGGCCACGAATGCACGCCTTGGCGAGGTTGCGCCCTTCTTCGAGGGCAACGAGAAAGGAGACATCTACCGTTTCACGAGGAACATACGTTCCCAACCGGATGACGCCGTTGAGGCCGGGACATTGGGCCAACGCCTGCGCGACCGCTTTGCCGACCAAGTGCGTGACCGTGACCTTCTCGCCGGTGGTAGCCCGGATGTGGTCGAGGTACTTCAAGGCCTCGGTCATGTCCACCGTGAGCTTGCCGTAGATGTTGCCCTCTTGGGGGGCCGACCAGGTCGCAATTGCCAACTTTCGGCGCACCGAGTTGGTTTGTTGGGGGACCATCGCGTTCGACATTTCGACCTCCGACTTGCGATGTATTGCGTCACGGCGAACATTGGGCGCGAGAAACAAAAACGGCGTGCCGTTTCCGACACGCCGTTTGGCTCCACGCCGTAGAGGACTACGGGAGGATGTAGCAGAGCGTGTAGTCGCCAGCGCCGGAGTACGACTTCACCTGAATCTGGTAGTCGCCCGAGGTGCCCGAGTACGAGATGGACTCGCTCGAGGAGGCGGTGGTGGACGAGGCCACGGTGCTGTACTTACGACGGCTGTACTTCTGCAAGTAGAGGTCGAAGTCGGTGCCGGAAGCGCCGTAGAGCAGGAGGTCGTGGGTGCCGCTGCTCGTGGTGGTGTAGGTGTACGAGTCGGTGGCGCCGCTGGCGAGCGTGCCGGTGACTTCGCCGTAGCCAGCGGGGCAGGAGGTGGAGGTGCCACCCGTGCTGCCGCCGGTGGAGCCGCCGCCGGTAGAACCACCGGTGGAGCCGCCGCCGCTGGCCGGGTCGGCGCCGACGCCCACTTCGTACCATGCATACGACACCGATTCGCAGGTGACGGCATCGGCGAGGTCGGCGCAAGCCGCTTCGGTCGCGGTGCGTGCGCCAGCGAAGTTGGTGGACGAGGTCATGTAGTTGCTGAGGGCGTGGTACCAGATGTCATAAGCGAGGTCGATGCCCACGCCGGTGACGGTGTTGCCGCTGCGGTAGCCGGCGGTGTGGTGCTGTCCGCCGCTGGCCAACAGGTAGAAGAAGTGGTTGGCGATACCGGAGTTCCAGTGGACGCCGCCGTTGTCGCTGGTGCCGGTGTAGGCGTTGCTGTAGTGGTCGCGGGACGAACCATCGCTGCTCGGCGAGGACATGTACCGGAGGGCGCTCGAGGCGAGCCAGCAGTCTTCGCCGATGTCCCAGGTGTCGGTGGTGACGGCGCCATCGGCATAGGCTTCGACCGAAGCGGCGAAGATGTCGGAGGCGGCTTCGTTGAGAGCGCCAGACTCGTAGGAGTACACCAGGTTGGCTTCGTACTCGGTGAGGGCGTGGCCCAGCTCGTGCGCGGCGACGTCGAGCACGCCGAGGTAGCTGGAGTTGACGCCGTCGCCGTCGCCGAAGGTCAGGCGGGAGCCGTCCCAGAATGCGTTGACGTAGTTGCGGGAGTAGTGGCCGTAAGAGTTGACCTTGGCGCCGTTGCCGTCAAACGAATCGCGCCCGTAGTTGGACCACAAGAAGCTCAGAGTGGTTTGTACGGAGGTGTGGGTTTCGTTGAGGTCGGCGTCCGAAGAGTCGCCCACGGCAGCGCGGCTGTACCGGGTGGAGCCAGCGAGGTCGTAGGTGGTCTTGTCGGAGTCGGTGAGGCTGGTGGACTTCAAGTTCTCGAACTGGTCGACCAAAACACCGGTGTGGGCGTCGATGAACGCGACGGGCTGGCTGGGCCGGCCTTCGGTGTTGGCGACGTATTGGGAAACCTGCCACACGAGGTGGTCGGCGCCCTTGTAGCGAAGAACGAAGAGCTTGGCAGACGGCGCGGTGACGTCGGTTTCGTCGGCGTCGAGGAGCGTGCGAGCGAGTTCAGTCGCGCGGTCGGCGTCGAGGCTGGGGGTGACGTTGACGCCGCTGGTGTTGCGCACGAAGTCGTCGGTGATGCCGCGATAGGAGCCGTTTGCGTTGATGTGGACGATGGCTTCACCGCCGAACACCGGCACGCCGCGCTCCATCTGCTGGTAGCGAACGTGCGCGATGCCGAGCTTGTCGACCTTGCTGCGCATGACGCTGGTGCTTTCGACACCTTCGAGGAACTTGGGGGTGTTGGCGATGTACGATTGTGCGAAGGAGATTGCCTCGCCCTCGGTCATCGAAGCGGTATCGCTGGTGTTGGCGTAGTTCCCCGTGGCGGGCGCTGCGGAGTCCGTGACGAGCTCAAGCTCGGCATCGGGGGCGCAGGCGGCTGCGAAGGACAGAACCAGAAGAATGCTCAAACGATTCATAGGGCGGCTCCAGAGGTGATGTCGGGTGCGTTTCTACCGCGATTCTCCACCAGTTTGGTGGGTGATCCAGGAATTTCTATGGGTAGAGGGTGCTGGTTTTTTCGAAAACGTACGGTTTGTCGAACAATTCCGATAGGGGGGGGCGGTTGTGAAAATATGTCAAGGAGTTGGAAAAGTCGTAGTTACGCCCCGTCGGCGTCAGGTCGTGCTTCAAAATCGAGGGAAAAAACGACCTCGTATCGATCGACGGTCATCGAATCTTCGAGATGGCTCTCGAGGGAGGTTTCGTCGAAGGTGCCGGTCCACGAGAGCGTTGTGGGCTCGCGGCCGAGCGAGAAACGCGCGGTTCCGGTGACGACGCCTGGTTGGGTGCCGAAGCCCGCCTCCAGGTCACTTTCGATGTCGCCGATGGCTTGAAATGGTCCCGAAAATGCGCAGGTTGCGATGCCGACAATTGGGGGCTGCACTTCGGTGTCGACGTCGAAGGTTACGGTGCCTTCACAGATGTCGTCGTTGCCGTTGATGGTCAGCGCGAGGGTGAGGGGGCCTGCGTACGTTCCTTGGATGGGTTCCTCCCCCGTCCATTCGCCGTTGCCGACGGTAGCTTGGGTCGAGAGGTTGTTTTTGGAGGACGAGGGTTCCGCGGGCTGTCTACAGCCTCCTGCGAGCCAGAATAGAGCTGCCAAGGGACAGATTCGTGGGATGCAGCGAGGGAACATCAGGAGGCCTTTGTGCGGGATGTTCGGGGACTGTACCGACCGCGGACGCAACCTGCGAGGGCTTCGTGTCGAGATTGGGGCGAACACGATTGCGCGGGCCTGGGGAGAATTGCGGGGAGACGCACAAACAACAAACCCATTCGCCGGAGGCCGCGCCGCCAGCGAATGGGTGGGAGGAGACGAGCGATGTTTTCGCGTTTGTCGCCCGGACGTTATTCGGCCTTGGGACCGAAGGAGGTCTTGACGTAGGCGAGCACTGCGGCCACTTGGTCGTCTTTGAGCACCGCGCCCCACGGGGGCATCACACCGATGGTGCCGGTCTTGCCGTTCTTGATGGAGGCCATGAGGTCTTCATCGGAGCGGTCTTTGAGGACGGTGGCATAGTCGCCGCCCATGCCGTTGTTGCCGCGACCATCGGCGCCATGGCAGGACTGGCAGTATTGGTCGTAGATGGCCTTGCCGTCCGGTGCAGGAGCGGCGGCGGCGGTGGCGTCGGCGGTGGGAGCGGCTTCTGCGGGAGCGGCGACCGGGGGAGGTGCGGGGGGTGCGGCCTCCGCCTTGGGGGCCGGACTGGCGGGCGCGGCGGGCTTTTCTTCGTTGGCGCAAGCCACGGCAGCGACGGCCAAAAGTACAACAAGCGTAGAACGCATAGAATCTCCGATTGCGCGTCCAAGTTTTTGGGGACGAGCGGATGAGGACAAAGGGCTGTAACGCGATCTGCCCAATTTGGTCATCATGCGGGCTATCGCTGCGGAATACTATTTATGTTCTGCCAATGACGACGGGGCAGGGAGCCATGGGTCAGGGCTTGTGCGGGGCGTGCACGGGAGAGCCGACGGAGGCCCGCAGGAGCCGGTCGTTGATGGCTTTGCCAATACCGCGTGGTGCTGCGGGTTCAGCAATGAGAATGTCGATACCCGCGGCGTCGGCGGCGCGGAGTTCCGCGTAGAGGCGGCGGGCGTGGTCGTGGGGGTCTGTGGCCCGCAGGATTGCAACGGTTCTCCCCGCTGCGCGGAGTTTTTCGGCATCGGCATCGGGCGTGTGGCTGACCAGCACCCCCGCCATCGGTGCGTAATGTGCGGCGAGGGTTCCGGGTGCTGCCGTCGTGCTGTGGCCCAGTGGGCCGACAATGGGGATGATGGCCTCTTCGGGCACGCCACCATGGCGCAGGATAGCGGGGCGCGCTTGGGTGAGGTCGACGATGGTGCTTTCAACGCCTACGCTGCTGGGTCCGCCATCGACGACCAACACGTCGTGCCCAAACTCTGACCGCACATGTTCGGCCTCGGTGGGGCTGACATGTCCGAACCGATTGGCGGACGGGGCTGCGACTCCGCCGCCAAATGCCCGAAGAAGCGCTTGGGCGACGGGATGGCTGGGAACACGAATCCCGACGGTGTCTCGGCCGCCGGTCACCTCATCGGGAACCCACGGGGCGCGCGGGACGACGACGGTAAGGGGGCCGGGCCAGAACGCCTGCGCCAATGCGTCCCACATGGCTGCATTTTGGGCGGTGGGTCGTCCCCAACGTTGCGCTTCGGCGAAGTCCGCGACATGGACGATGACTGGATGGTCGACGGGGCGGCCCTTGGCCGCGAAAATGCGCCGCACGGCGAGGGGTTGGGTCGCGTCGGCGCCCAGTCCATAGACAGTTTCGGTGGGAAATGCGACCAGGTCGCCATTCTTGAGACACGCTACCGCTCTTGGTAGGATGTCTGTCCACGAATCGCGCGTCATCGTTGACCTCCGCCGGGCCCGCCTTGTCCGCCACCGGGCCCGCCTTGTCCGCCGCCGGGCCCGCCTTGTCCGCCGCCGGGCCCGCCTTGTCCGCCACCGGGCCCGCCTTGTCCTCCACCGGGCCCGCCTTGTCCGCCGCCGG
>CAZCUX010000024.1:0-17351 GCA_964502005.1 uncultured Enterobacterales bacterium | reverse complement strand
GCCCGCCTTGTCCTCCACCGGGCCCGCCTTGTCCTCCACCGGGCCCGCCTTGTCCTCCACCGGGCCCGCCTTGTCCGCCACCGGGCCCGCCTTGTCCTCCGCCACGCGGGCCTCCTTGGCCGCCTTTGGGTCCTCCTTGGCCGCCTTTGGGTCCTCCTTGGCCGTTTGCAGCCTCGGTCTCCGAGTCGGTGCTTGGCTTGTCGGGAAGCGGGGCGGGTGGTTTGGTGGTGGGAGGACGAAAGGCGGACAGGCCAAAGCGTGAACCCACCAAGATGAGTTCGTCAACGAACATCATGTGGGTTGCATCTGGAATGCGCCAAGCGTAGGAACCGTCGGGCCAGAGCGCGACCAAGCCCGCGCGGGTGCGCACTATCGCGCCATAAGGCCACGCGACGACCTCGAGGGGTGTGCCGCCCGTTTCAACCGCGGGGCCGCCGGGAACCCGCACGCCGGATGGAGTGGCGGGCCATGCGAACGTAGGCTTTGCGGGCGCTTCGGCGGGGTCGAGGGTCCAGGTGTCACTCCACTCGGCGGGTGGGGTGGTATTGCCGAGCGTGCCTCCTTCGAACAGGACTTGAACCCGCTGCCCTCCAGCGAGCACGTCGTAGCGGCCATCGGGAGCCACGGCGATAGAGGTTGCCGCGCCGGGAAGCGCCATGCGGACCATTCGATAGCCATCGGCGGTGGCTCGGGCGATTTCCCAACCCACGCCCGCGAGCCAGGAACCGTCGACGTCTTTGGTCATTACCGTCACGGGGCCGGGTCCGATGAACCACTCGGGGGACAGCGGCTTGGCTTGTATGATAAGTTGCTTCATTTCGTCGTCTTCGCCCAACCAAGCGAGGTCGTCGCGAATGAAGCCTGGAGATGCGACGCCGCTTCGCCAGCCAAGCTCTGTCCCACTTTTGTCGAGATACCTTACGCCTGCGTTGTCTTCGCGTGGTGGCGCGGCGTTCGGTGGGACAATATGCAGATTGGCTGCACACGAAACATTGGCTTGATGGAGACGGTCCAGTTCCGAAAGGAGCCAAGTTCGACGGTTTTCGTCTTGCTCAACCCAAACGACCGAGCCTTGGCACGCTGCACCGTCTTGTCCGCCGATCAGCAGTCCGGGATGCGTATCGGGCACCATATCGTAGACAATTGCCACCGGCCCGACGTCTGCAAGTGCTTTGGAAATATTTACTTGTCCGAGGCCACCAAAATACAACACACCCGGCTTGTGCTCGACGCGCGGGCGGAGGGCTTCGACGTTGGCTCCGCGGTAGCCATAGGCGGTGGTGCGCACGATATCGCCGGACATTGCTGCGCGTTGTGCGCGAAAGAGCGTTTCGACCTCGGTGAGTACGGGAGCGTCGTCGGTGTAGGCGGTTTGCTGGCAGGCGGACTGGTGGAGGTTCCATTGGTGGCTGGCCCATCGAGAAGCGGCGCTGGGGGCGTCGCTTGTGACACAACCGGTATGGGGATCCACTGCGCCCCCCGACCAGCCGCGACCTCGAATACCCAAGCCGTCGCCAGAAAACTCGGGACGCTCGACGGGGAGCGGGCGAAGCAAGGGGGGGGCCGCTGGGGAGAGCACCAGCAGCTCGCCCGGAAGCAGAACGACCACCGATGAATCTGCGATTCGGACGTCGAGAATTGGCGAGTCGACCACTGTTTGCACGATGCTACCGCGGATTTCCGCGACAACTTTTGTGCGCGCGGACAGGCCGGTTCGCCGTGTGGACCACACGATAATCGTGTCTCCATCGAGTATTACGTCTCGCGCCCATGGGTCGAGTCGAAGTTCGGGCCGTTCCTTCAGGCGGGTCCCATTGCCGGTCCAGACCTCGCCATTGCGTGTGATGACCGCCGTTCGCCCTGTTTCTGCATCTTCGGCCAACGCGACCACTTGCGCGCGCAGCGACTTGGGAAGCAGCGCATCGGCGGACGCCGCCCACACATTTGCGGAAGAAAACAGGAGTCCGCCCAACATGCCCGCAAGACCCATCCGCCAACGGGGGCCAAATGCGCGATGGGCGCAATCTGAACGCGAGTTGAGATTCATCGCGATGTCCTGTGGCTCGGCGTGACGTGGACGATGGGGTGAGATGACCTTGGGGAGTCTGCTTGATCGATTGGTGTGATGGGTCTATCTTCCTACGGCTGGAGGTGGGGCAGCCGCCTCACCGACGTGGAGACCTGACGATGTTGTCGAACCGTAATCTCTTGGCACAGCGGCCTGACATTCGCCCCCCATCGTGGAGTGCGGTGTCGCGCTGCAGCTTGCTTTGCGCGGTCGTGCTGGCGGGCTGTACGGGTAAATATGTGCAAGATGACGAGCCGGTTGTCCTCGATCGGGATGGCGATGGATTCGACGAAGGGCTCGACTGCAACGACAACGACCCCGCCATCTACCCTGACGCCAACGATGATTGGTATGACGGTGTCGACGCAAACTGCCTCGGAGATGATGACTACGACGCCGACCAAGACGGTCATCGTGACTCGGCATTCGGTGGTCTTGACTGTAACGATGCAGACCCCAACATTCATCCCGATGCGCTGGATGTTTGGTATGACGGCGTCGACGCAAACTGCGCCGAGGACGACGACTTCGACGCTGACCTCGATGGCTATGCGAGCGCTGAAGAGGGCGCGGGCGACGACTGCAACGACCACCGAGAAGACGTCCATCCCGATGCAGCAGAGGTCTGGTACGACGGCGAGGACGGCGATTGCTTGGGCGACTCGGACTTTGACGCCGACGGGGACGGCTTTGACGCGGAGATTTATGCGTCGGGTCCGGGCGACTGCGATGATTTTGACCCGAACATCAATCCCGACTCGGCGGAAGTTTGGTACGACGGCATTGACCAAGCCTGCGACGGTGACAATGATTACGATGCCGATGGCGACGGCGAGGACGCCGTTGGCGAGACGGCCACAGGCACCGACTGCGACGACGCCGACCCCACCATTTTTTCTGGCGCGCGGGAGCGGTTGGATGGCGTAGACACCGACTGTAACGGCACCAAGGACAAATTCACATCCGACCAAGACCTCATTGGGACGGCCATTATGGGTGTCGATGTCGGAGACGGTTTGGGGAGTGCCCTGGCCCTTGGTTTTGCGGACTCCGACTCGTTTTTGGACGTTGCTGTGGTCCAATCGGCAGACTCGGGCATTACCGCGGGCGGCTATGGGCAGTTGTTGATTGTCGACGGCGCCGGCTTGGCGGATGGCCCGTTGTTTGGGAAAGCAGGTGGCGACGTCAAGGTGGTGCTTACCCAGTTGGCGTCTGGCCCGATTGCCGATGTGGCCTTCGTCGGCGACTACACCGGTGGTTCGCTTGTGGAGCAGGAAGTCGCCGTAGGCACGCCGTCTTACGTCGACAGCTTCGGGCGTTATGTGGGCGCCGTCTACATCGTCGCCGCGAATCTACCGACGAACACGCAGCTTTCTTCGTCGTCCTGGCGGATTTACGGGCAGGTCGACGGGAGCAGCTTTGGTGAGGTCGTGCTGTCAGATGCCGACTTCGATATCGACGGCGACGGGCTTCAGGACGTCGTGGTGGGCGCGCCGGACGACGAAGGCGGCAAGGTCTACATTTTTGAGAGTGGCAGCCTCACTTCGCGCCAAGCGGATTGGTTGGCTTCGGATGCCGACACGATCCTCACGGGCGAGTCGACGACGGGACGGTTTGGTGCGTCGTTGGCGGCGGGCGACTTCTCGGATGGTCCGGACGACGATACCGATGGCGACGCTGACCTCATTATCGGCGACCCCTCTGTTTCCTCGGGCGCTGGGAGCGTGTATGTGGTCCGCAACAATGGCCTGACCATCGCGTCGGGAGCCGTGACCGCGCGGCTTTCGGCGAAGGTGGTTGGCGCTGCCGGCGCAAATGCGGGGGCGGCGGTCGCGGCGGGCGAAGCGCGGATTCTCGGCTCCGAGTCGCAGGAGGAGCTGATTGTCGGGGCGGCGCGCGCCGTAACCCGTGCCGGTCAGGTCTTGGTGTTTGAAGGTGGCGACATCGACGACGGCGGCACGTTGACCTCGTCCAACAGCTTGCTGCAATACACGGGCAGTGAGATTGATGGAAATGCGGGCTCGGCGCTTGTGTCGGGTGCAGACATCGACAATGACGGTTTGGACGACATTCTGGTCGGTGGGCCTGGTAACTCCGCCGGAGGCTCTGGTTCCGGTGCGGCGTGGCTGGTGCTGTCCGACGCCGTTCGCACGGGCGGCCTCTCGCTTCTGAACGCTGGCGCCATCTACGACGGTGCATCGGCAGGCGATGGAGTGGGCCGCGCGCTTGGCATGGGCGACATCGACGGTGATGGAACCACCGACATTCTCATTGGCGCGCCGGGAACCGACATTCTCGGTGACGAAGGTGCGCTGCGCGTTTTGTATTCGCGGTACGCCGAGTGAGGTCCATTCGCTGCGCATGGGTGGCCTTTGCGGTCGCTTGCTCGGGGGGCGACACCGGCAATCCGAAAGGGTCGCCGGTGGGTAGCACGGAAACGGGCACGACCGATGGGGGCGATTCGTCGGTGGACATTCGCGGCGATTGCCCTTTGGGGATGGTCGAGATTGCCGCGGCTACGCTGGAATTGGGCGAGGACGACGCGGGTTATGCCGAGCCGTACCTCGGCCAAGTGGTGCTCGCGCGGGAAATGACCCTCGACGCATTTTGTGTGGACGCGTTTCCGTTTCCCGGCGAAGGACGCGCGTGGACCTCCGATGCGCTCGATTGGGACGGCGTGATGGCCTTCCAGGTTGCCATCAGCGCCTATGGACGCCGCTTGTGTACCGTAGCCGAATTGATGCACGCAGCCGCAGGTCCCGAGAACTGGCGCTACCCGTATGACCGCCTGGATTTTCGGGACGGCAAGTGTGAGCCGGGCGATGTGACTCCGGGTGACCCGATTGGTTCCTATCCTGACTGTGTAAGCCCGTATGGGGTGCGCGACTTTATGGTACGCAGCACATGGGCGGTCTTGGATGACCAAGCCGGCGAGGACATTCGCGCGTTTTATATGTCCGATTCGGGCCTGCTGATTCCCGGTGGTGGCGAGTACGCCGTGTGGGGCGGCTCGGCTTCGCAAAACACCTTCTACGCGCCCAACAACTACGGCCTGCACTTCTACGGCCCCGGCGATCCCGGATATATCAATGAATCGGTGCGGACCTGTGCAGGGTTAGGACGTGGTTCTGACGCAGATGATGCCGCATGGACGGCATTTGTCGACGATTTTGAAGCGGGCGGGGGCTTCGCTTCGCTGTAATTTTTGGAACTCGGACATTATTTGTCCGCCATTTGTTGTCCTTTCGGCCTATGTAGGGTCGACGGAAGGGGAACGCTGGCGTTTGTCTGAATCGTCGCCTGCTCCCTGCCTATTTTTTCATACCATGCCGCCTTCGGAGGCTTGAATGACAGTCAATAAGGTGATTCTCGTCGGTAATCTCGGCCGAGATCCCGAAATCCGAACCACCACCACCGGCAACTCGGTGGCCACCCTCAACATCGCCACCACCGAGCGTCGCAAAGACCGCGAAGGCAACTGGACCGACCACACCGAGTGGCACCGGGTGTCGGCCTTCGGCAAGACCGCGGAAAACGCGGGCCGCTTTTTGAAGAAGGGCCGCCAAGTCTACGTCGAAGGTAGGTTGAGCACCCGCAAATACCAGGACAAAGAAGGCAAAGACCGCTGGTCTACCGAAGTCGTCTGTGACGTTCTCCGCTTCTTGGGCGGACGCGATGGCGGCGAAGGCGGCGGCGGCGGCGGTGGAGGGTACAGCGGCGGTGGCGGCGGCGGCGGCGGCGGCGGGTACAGCGGCGGCGGCGGCGGCGGCTACAACTCCGGTGGCGGAGGCAGCAGCGGCGGCGGTGGCGGCGGTGGCGGCGGCTTTGGTGGTGGTGATGGCGGCTTCGACGACGAAGACATCCCGTTCTAAGTCGGCGTTTCGCACATCGAGGGCCTGTGGAACCGAGCCGGCCATCCTGTGGGGCGGCCGTGGGACAGCAAACGCGGTGGGGGAGCGCTCGTTGCGCGAAAACGAGCGCACCCATGGTCTCTTTCCGGTTTAGGGCGTGGGCGAGTGATGGGGCCGTGGTTCCCGTCGCGGGACAGGCACGGAGTCTCCGTCTTGTACCGCCACGACATCTGCGTGAATGGGGGTCGCTTCGTCGAGAAAGGCCTGCACGTCGGGGTGGCGCTGGGAAAAGTGGGTCAGTACGAGGCGCCGTGCTTGGGCGTCGTGCGCCAGTGTCGCGGCTTGGGCGGCGGTCATGTGCCCGCGCTCCCACGCTTCTGCCGTCTCCGTCTCTAAGTAGGTGCTCTCGCAGACCAAGAGGTCCGCGTTCTGGGCCAGTCGGCTTGCGCCTTCACACGGGCGGGTGTCCATCAATAGGACCATAGATTGGCCGTGACGTACGCGGCTCACGTCCTGCAGGCGCACGGTTTGTTGGTCGATGGACACGACGCCGTCGCGAATCAAGCGGCCTACTGCGGGTCCGCGGACTCCCGCAGCGGCGAGCAAGGCGGGGTCGAGTTGGTGTCCGTCGTCTTCCTGAATCCGAAATCCCCACGATGGCACGGTGTGGCTCAACCGTGCCGTAGAGAGCGTCCAGTCGTCGCCTTTGTGCAACACGCCGTCCGCGTCGAATGGACAGGGCACGATGTGCGCGTGGTCTTGGTAAATGCTTGCCCGACGAAGACGTTGAAAGAACACCTCGCCCGATGCGGGATAGTGGACGTAAACTTCGTGAGGCACGGCATCCAGGGAGATGCGCTGCAATACTCCCGCGAGTCCGAGGCAGTGGTCGCCGTGGAAGTGTGTGATGCAGATGTGGTGAATGCGGCTGGCGCGGACGCCTGCGAGAATCATCTGGCGTTGTGTGCCCTCGCCAGGGTCAAACAGGAATCCGGTCTCGTCCCAGCGGAGGAAATAGCCGTTGTGATTGCGATGACGGGTAGGGACCTGGCTCGCGGTGCCGAGGGCCACAAAATCGCGGCTGGTCATACGGGCTCAAGGGAAGCAGGTGGGTGAAGACGGGCGCGCCTGAACCAAGGCGGACAAAACGCACGATTGCGGGTGCAGAACCGGCGGGGGCGGGCACCCTTCGATGTGGGGTTGGTTACGATAGGAACATATGCAGCGGCCGGTAATCGATTCGCCGGGTGCGGGTGGAGGAGACGTGGGACAGACTCTCGAAGACATCCTGACAGCCTTTATTGTCGAGGAGTTTTTGTATGGTGACGGCACCGTCGGCCTCGACGAAGACCTCTGTGCGGCAGGTATCTTGGAGTCCATGAGCTTCTTGCGCTTGCTCGCGTTTTTGGACGAACGGTTCGGCGTGACAGTCGCCGTAGAAGACATCACGCTTGATCGATTCGACACCGTGCGCAAAGCGGCTGACTATCTGCGTGTCCACGGCGGACTCGCGAAATGAATTTCGAGATTCCTGCCGAAGTGCGCGCGCGGGTCGCACACGCGCGAACCTTGGGGGAAGAGCTCGCGGAAGGTGCCGACCATCGCGACCGGCAGCGGGTGTTTTCCGAGGAAGGCTGGAAACGCTTGGGCGCGGCAGGTTTGCTTGGCGCGCCCGCGCCCGCGGCATTTGGTGGACACGGTTGGTCGTTGTTAGAAACGGCGCTTGTTCACGAAGGTCTCGCACGCGGCTGTGACGACGGCGGGCTTCTGCTTGCGGCACAGGCCCACGTTTTTGGATGCCTGCCGCCTGTTTTGCATGCCGCCTCTCCAGAACAAAAGGACCGTTGGCTGCCCTTTTTGGTGTCTGGTACATGGAAGGGTGCGCTGGCGATGACCGAGCCGGACTCGGGCTCGGATGCATTCCAGCTTCGTACACGGGCCGAACGTGTGCCGGGTGGCTACCGAATCCGTGGGGAGAAGGTGTGGGTCACCAATGGTCCGCTCGCGGACTTTGTGCTGGTCTTCGCGCGCACCTCGGATGGCCCGCCGATGGGAGCGCTCTCGTGTTTTGCGGTTCGTGGGAATGCCGATGGGCTGGTGCGTCACGCCGATGTTCCGCGGATTGGGCTGCGAAGCGCGCAGGTGGGCCCGCTCACGTTCGCTGATGTTTTTGTTCCGGAGGACGACCGACTGGGACGCGAAGGAGCCGGCGCTTCGTTGTTTTTTCGCGCGATGGAATGGGAGCGAATCGGCATTATGACCGCCGCTTTGGGCACAATGGAGCGCTTGCTTCGCCTCAGCGTGCGCCATGCAGGCCGCGCCAACGGTGTCCGGCCGCCCCTGCGCACCCACCAGGCCGTCTCTCACCGCATTGCGGACCTCCGGGTGCAGCTCGAAGAGAGCCGTTGGTTGCTGTATCGGGCGGCTTGGCTGGTGTCCGAAGGAAAGCAGAGCATGGTAGAGGCAGCAATGACAAAGCTGTCTTGCTCGGAAGCCTGCGTTGACGCGGCGATGACCGCCTTGCGAACGCTCGGGGCGGCGGGCCTTGTCGAAGGGAATGGGGTCGAACGTGCGCTGCGGGACGCGACCTGTGGACTGATTTATTCAGGACCATCGGACATCCAACGCAACTTTATCGCGCGGATGAGCGGCGCATGAACCTCGCGTCGTACCTGGAGGCAGCGGCCTTGCGCACGCCCTCAGCGGTGGCGGTGCGTATGGGAGCCGCGGTGCTTTCGTACGCCGCTCTGGCGGGCATGGTACGGGGCCTGCACGCCCGTTTGCGGGCGATGGGAGTAGGGCCAGGGCATCGGGTGGCACTGGTCGCTGACCGCTCGCTGGAAGCGATTGTGGCCGTTTATGGCGTACTGCGCGCGGGAGGTACCCTGGTGCCGGTGGAGCCGGGCTTGCCCCCGGCGCGGCTTGCGCAGGTGCTTGCAGATGCTTCGCCTTCCGTCATTCTGCATACGGGCGCGCGGCGTGTGCTCGCAGCGTTGCGGCAGTCGGATTGCACCGTGCCGTTGGTGCATGTTGTGGGGGAAGGCGAGGAGGACGCTGCGGGGTTGGAAATCGCGCAGATGGACCCTGGCGCCGATGGTTTGATGCTATATACCTCCGGCTCAACGGGAGGCCCAAAGGCTGTCCGCTTGTCTGTGCGCGCGGTGCACGCATTTGTAAACTGGTCGGCAAAGCGGGTATTGTTGACACAAGAAGACGTCGTGGCGCATTTGTCTCCGCTGTCTTTTGACCTATTTACCTTCGAAATTTTTGCGCCTGCGGTCGTGGGTGCGACGATTCAGGTGGTGCCGCCCGCCGCGACGCAGGCTCCCGCTTCGCTGGTTGACGCGCTCGCAGGCTGCTCTCTCGTGTATACGGTGCCTGCGGTGTGGATGCGGTTGTTGGCCGGAGACCTCGCACCGCTGCGTCATGGGCCGTTGCGCCGAATTGTGTATGCAGGAGAAGCGTTTCCCGTGCCGGCATTGGTTGCGTTGATGGCGGCGATTCCCAACCGAACGGTGGAGAACTGGTTTGGTCCAACAGAAACCAACGTGTGTTGTGCATATGTATTCGACGCGCCGCCCGTTGAGGCAGTGCCGATAGGTTTTGCCGCATCGGAAGCCCAACTTTGGATACAGCCGGACGGGGAGCTTTGGGTCGCAGGGCCGACGGTGATGAACGGTTATTGGGGACGACCGGAACTCGATGCACAAGCCTTCGCTGAGGCGCGCGGCACCCGTTGGCTTCGCACGGGAGACTACGTGCGCGTGGACGAACACGGGCGCATGTTCGCCTTGGGGCGGCGCGATAGCCAACTTAAGCATCGCGGATTTCGAATACAACCGGAAGAAATCGAAGCTGCCTTAGAGCAGGAAGAAGGAGTCGCTGACTGCGTTGTATTCAAGAAAGACGACCAGTTGGTGGGCTACGTCGTGTCTGTGTTTGGTGTGGTATTGGATGAAAAGGGATTGCGCAGGCGTGTGGGACAGCGGTTGCCTGCGTGGATGGTTCCAGACGTTTTGACCGTGGTAGACGACCTTCCGAGGAGTGCGCGTGGCAAACGAATCCGACCCGTCTGAAACGCCTGCGCGGCGAAGCCGCAATCCGGCCTACGGGTTTTTGCGCGCGTTGTTGCTGTTTCCGGCGATGTTTGTGCTGCGAAGTTCCGGCTGTGAGTCTTATCTCATTCCCTCCAGCTCGATGGAACCAACGTTGACAGCGGGGGACCGTGTCGTAACATTCAAGTCTGCATATGGGCTGCGAATCCCCCTCACGCGGATTCCGATTACTGCGATAGAAACGCCGGAACGGGGTGATATCGTGGTGTTTCGGCGTCCAGGGAGCGTGGACCGAGACGCATGGACCTCCAGCGTAGACCTTCCTCCAGCGTTTCCTTCCGACGACTACGTCAAGCGGGTCGTGGGCCTTCCGGGAGAGGTGGTAGAGGTCCGTGGAGGCACGGTGCTCGTAGACGGACGGCCTATGGTGCGAAAGAACAAAGGCGAACACTCGTATCTTAATTCCGACTGCGACCGCCTTCGCGCCAACTTGCAAGAGGAGCGTTTGGGGGGCGTGCGCCATGCGGTATTGCAAGAGCCCGACCCTATGCGGCGAAGGGCGAATTGGGGTCCCAAAACGGTTCCCAACGGCCATGTCTTTGTAATGGGCGACAATCGCGACCGGTCGAATGATGGGCGCAGCTTTGGATTTGTGCCGGTTGGCGACATCAAAGGACGGGTGGGCTTTATTTGGTGGTCGATGTCGGATTGCGCACCCAAGGGCGAACTTCCTGCGGTTCGGTGGGAGCGCCTCGGCTCGGGTGTCTTTTGAATATGGCGTCTTTGCAATGACGGCATGAAGCATGTGAAATAGACGCGTACGGTGGTTCGTCAAGTGAATGAACCCGTCGGTGAGGCGAACGAATGGACGACAACGATAGCCCCCCTTCCATCCGGCTTTCGGACTTTGAGGACTCGCCGTACCGTGCGCCCGAAGCAACGGTGGGAGGGGGTGCACGGCGACCAGTCATCGACTCCGGTTCGGCCGAACGAATCGACCCTGCGGCGGCGCTAAAGTACCCCTTTTCTTCGCCAGACTGGTTGTCCACGGCCGTCCTGATGGGGCTTATCTACTTGGTTCCCATTGTGGGCATTTTGGCGGTGTTTGGCTGGATGCAACGCATCTTCGACGAAGTACGGGCTTCCGAAGCGCGCGGGTTGCCTTCGGTTGACTTCGGAGGCGATATTTCCCGCGGCGCGCGTGTGTTTGGCAGCTTTCTCATCGGAACATTCGGTTTGATGGCGGTGATTGGGTTGGTTGTGGGAGTCCTCATCGCGTTGGGCACGGCCGTTCAGTACGTCGCGGGAGAAGAGGCGGTAGGCGCAGTGGTCGTCTTTTCGATGGTTGCGCAGATGTTCGGAATGTTGGTCATTTTCGCGTTGTATCCCTTGATGCCGGAGCTGATTCGGCGCGCCCATGAAGGCGACTTGTGGGCATGGTTCCGCTGGATTTCCGCCGTGAAGACCATCCTCGCGAGCCCGTTGGCCTACCTTACGGTTCTTGCGGGCATGATGGCGGCGTTGATGATGTCCTATGCGGGGCTGTTGGCGTGTTATTTTGGGATTTTTTTGACGCTGCCGCTGGCCCTCGCGGCGGTTGCGCACCTGTTGGGTCAATGGTCACGGCATCTCACTCACTTGGGTGTACATGACGCGTCCACCTGACTTCACGCAATCGAAGACAGGCGGCGAAGGCGACACTCGTCGCGGCGGCGGCGGTGGAGGACTGCATGGGACGCAAGAGTGGTTGGGAGCGGCTGTTGTGGCGCGTGCCAACGGATTTTTCGCGACGGGCTGTGCTCGCTGGCGGTGCTTCCTGGGTTGCCGCATGTGGTTCCGGTGGAAAGCGCGGCGGCGTTGGGGGTGACTCCGTAGTGCGGGACTCTGCGGATACGGGTGAAGCGTGGCCGGTGGAAGGGACGTGTGGGCCGGGCACACCGACGGCGCAAGGAAGCGCCGATGAAGCCACGGCATGTCCGTTCCGCGCCGACCCGTTTGGTCTTGGGGTCGCGAGCGGCGACCCGCTGTTTGACCGGGTCATCTTGTGGACCCGCTTGGTAGAAGAGGCCACGGATGTTGCCGGTTCTCCGAGTACGCCCGCGGATGTAGTGTGGGAGATCGCACGCGACGCTTCGTTTGCCGAAATTGTCCAAACGGGCGTGGTTGTCGCGGTAGCGGAAGCTGCGCATAGCGTGCATGTTGACGTCGATGGGCTCG
This sequence comes from uncultured Enterobacterales bacterium, assembly GCA_964502005.1. Lineage (GTDB taxonomy): Bacteria > Myxococcota_A > UBA796 > UBA796 > UBA2385 > CAJWOS01. The sequence goes on along the minus strand of CAZCUX010000024.1, from coordinate 5,160 downwards.
ATGCAGACACGGTGTATTGGTATCGGTTCCGTTGTGGACCGTATACCAGTCCGGTGGGCCGCACGAAGACGATGCCTTGCCCCGATGCGCAGCCCGAGGCGTTTCGACTGGGTTTTGCGACGTGCCAGAACTGGCTGTCTGGTTTTTACGCTGCGCATCGGTCGATGGCCGCTGCGGAGGTTGACCTTGTGGTCTTTCTCGGCGATTATATCTATGAGGGGGGAAATACGGGCGCTGTTCGCGACCACGGTGCCTCCGAGCCGGTCGACCTAGAAGGATACCGAAATCGGCACGGCTTGTACCGCGCGGACCCAGACCTGCAGGCAGCCCACGCGAGCGCGCCGTGGATGCCCATCTGGGACGACCATGAGGTGGACAACAACCTCGCGGGGGCTCCGTCCGATGATGCGACGATGGCCGCGCGACGGCGTGCGGCGTACCAGGCTTGGTATGAGCATATGCCAGTACGACAGGCTCCTGGTGCGGATGGTTCGCTACAGATTTATCGAAGTGTCGACGTAGGACGGCTGATGCGTTTGGTATTGGTTGATGGTCGACAATATCGCGACCTTCAGCCATGCGACGATGTGATTGGCCCTCGGTGCGAGGAGGTGGACGAGGAGCGGACGTTGCTGGGGGCGGAGCAAGAGGAATGGCTGACTCAGATGCTTGATGAAAATGAGCATGACTGGGTTGTACTTGGCAATCCAGTGGTCATGCTTCCCCTCGACTTGAATGGTGCATTTCTCAACCCGGACCAGTGGGATGGCTATCCTTTGGCCCGTCAGCGATTTTTGGATGTGGTGGCACGTTCATGTGCAGGTCGGTGTGTTGCCTTTTCGGGTGACATTCATGCGGCGGGGACGGGGTGCGTGCCAGAGGCGCCCGCAGACTACGAAAGCACGCCCGCGGTTGCAGAGTTCGTGGTGCCGCCTATCAGTTCACGCGTCACAATTGAGCAAGCAGACGTCATCGGGCCTTTGTTGGCTACCCTTCCCCACATCGAGTGGTGGGACTGGACGGTCAATGGCTGGGCGGAAGCGGTGGTCACCCCTGATTCGGTGGTGACGTCGTTTTACTTGGTGGACGACGTAGAGAACCCAGCGTCGGAGGCGCGGGTTGCCCGCGTTGTGCGGGTGACACCCGGAAGCCTGATGCCCGTGCGTATCGACGGCGGGGCGGGCGCCCGGTAGGCCGACGGGAAACGTACCCGACGTGGCCGACGGCACGCGCCGCGCCGCATGCGGTCGGTGGACCCATACGGCGGTAGGCATGTGCGCAGGAGCCCCGTGCGAGCGCCAATGCGCGAGTGTTACCAGCGGAGGCGTCCGGTCGCGGTCACAAGGCTGACAACGCCGCCGCCGAGGTTCTCGCTGGCGAGGAGGTGGCCTCCTTGGAGGACGAGCGCGGGGGTCAGGCCGGCGGCCTCTGGACCGACCACCGTGTCACCCAACACCACCGCCCAGTTGAGCTCGGTGCCCAGGGCATACCCCGAGGTTGGCTCGCCGAGGTGATTGGCGGGCATACCTCCGTTTCGGGTGGTCGTGAACGGTTGGGAAACCGGCCCCGTGCTCCAATGCAAGGTTGCGCCGCCACGCAGTTCGAGCCACTTGCGTGCGTCAACGGCTATGACGGGCTGCAAGAAAGAAGCGTGCGCCAGGGCTCCTTCGCGCACAATGGCGTCGGCACCTTCGGGACCGGTGCCGGCGTGCTCGGGGCGGTTGATTTGGTCATAGGCTGCTGCGTCGATGGCCCCTTGCAGTTCGTCGTGCATGACCATGCCTGCATCAAAATCGCGGTCAAATGCAAAGTCGTGCACGACGTCGTCATCGGGGTTGCCATCACCGGATGCCCAGCCGCCGCGCACGATGCCGCGCAGGGGCAGGTCGTTGGGTGCCACTTCTACGATGCCGGTGAAACCACCCGAGCGAACCCGGAGGCGGTCGCGCTCGTTGTAGTTGAGTGCGCGGTTGGTGCTGCCGAGCAGCGTCGCGCCTTCAAATGCGACCCGGAGGGATGCGCCCGAGAGGTTGGTGGTCCAGTCGGTGTAGGCATCCAGCGCGGTGATTACGGTGGTGCGCTCCCCATCCTCTTCGGTTTGCCGGCGATGAACGGCGTAGACGCCGATGTCGGGTTGGTCTTCGGGCTCGTAGAGAATCGCGCCAATGCCTTGCCATGCGACCTGGCCCCGCGCGCCTTCTTCGGCAAAGGGATGCCACGTAGCAAACTCGTCTTCGATGACGCGGTCTCCTGCGAGGCTGATGGTGAGGGGAACTTCACCGCGACCAAATGGCTTTGTGCCCACCATGAGGCGAATCACCCGGTCGCCAAAATCATTGCGACCGAACATCGGGTCGCGGTTGCCGTCGTTGGCCAATAGCCCGAGGCCCCAGTGGCTTGTGGCGACACCGGCTTGTACACCAACGGGACCGAGGCGTGCCCGCACAAAGGCGCGCCGCAAGTCGAAGTCGTCGCTGGTCAGTACGCCCATACGTTGCCGGTCGCGGGCATCTTCTTCGCCCGGTACGTCCCAAGCGTCGCCGGCAAGCTGCCCATCAAAGAGGTCGCCCTCGAAGACGCCCCGAACGCCGCCCTTTCCCAATCCGAGGCCGAGTCGCAGGCGGGAGTCCAGCACGAAGTCTTGGCCCAGATGGACTCCGTCGGTATCGAGGGGCACATCGGGCGGAAGACTCGCGAGGAGACGCAGTTCGCCGTATGGGTCAATCCAGGTATCGTCGGCGAGGTTCGGTTGCACGGCGGGGGCGCCGAACTGGGGAGCATCTTCGGCGAAGACGGCGTTCGCAAAGGACAAAACGAGGAGGAGGCTCATCATCGGCCACCTCCTGCCGCGCTCGCGTCATCTGGGAGCTGGGGTATCCAATCACAAGATGCATCTTCAAGGCAGAGGTCGTCGACCACCTCGGTGCCGCCCGAGACAAAGTACGAAGCAATTTGCATGGTGGCGAATGTGCTGATGTCGAAGGGGTCTGATGGGCGGGGAGTGGTAAAGCCGTGGGTGCCGGTTGTCCGAATATACGGCAGGCGCAGGGCGCTCACGCCGGACGCGTGGGGGTGAAGGAGCCGCAACGGCGCGTCGCTCGGTGCGTCGGTGCCGTCAAGACCTTCGTCCAGGTTGTCGGCGTCGAAAAGGCAGGGGTTCCCGTCGGCGCAGACGTAGGGGCCGTATTGCTCGAGACCTTGCACCACGCGCCGCGAAATCAACCAACGGTCAACAGAGGTCCCGTACCGTGGGTCTTCGACGCTGTCATCAATCCAACCGGCTGCACGCGCCAAAGCGATGCCAGTATTGACATTGACAATCGTGTCACCGGGTGTTGGAATCATGAGAATATTGCGTGGTTGTCCGTTGGTTCCAGGGAGCGGTTCTTCGTCAAAACCGCGCGCATACGCGATGGGGTCGCCGGGCTCCAAGATAGCGCTGAACACAAACGCGATGCGGCGTACTTCGGGCGTCGCGCGGATGTGCCCGAGGCCCTCCGCTGCGGCGACGAGGGTTGAGCCAGCGGGAAAGTTCACGCCTTGGAACGTGACCTGTTCGTCGATGGTTTCGATGGTCTGCACAAGCTGGCCGTCTTCCGTTTCGAGATGAATCACGAGACGGTCACCTACCAAGGTGGGGTCGTCGATGGTGTAGGGAGACACGCCTTCGAGGGGCGCAGAAAAGCCTTCGAGGGGGGCGCCGGCAACTTCTGCTTTTTCCCACGCAGTCGCGGCATCGGCGGGAATACCCACGCGGAAGCGCCCATCGGCCGGGATATAGCCTTCGCGCACGACACCATTGTCGAGGTTTTCGACCACGATGCGGCCGCCCGCCGGAAAGTCGGAGAGCGTGGCAATATGAACGGGGACCATGTCGGCGACGGTGTTGACGTATTGCACAACCTCAAGTTTGCCGTCGTCGGTGGGCAAACCGAGGATGAGGGGGCTCATCAGGCGACCGTGCATGGCTTCGACTGCGCCGCCAATCTCCGTTCGGAAGGCAACGTCGAGCAAGCCGCCACCGGGAACGACCGGAGCCCATGCGCTGACTTCGTCGGTGATGGCCGCCGCAACGGCGGTATTGATGCCCCCCAGTGACCCGCCGAGCACGACATATTCGTTGTCGGGGCCGCCGATGTCTGGGGTGCCGTCACCATCCCAGTCGCAACTGACGCCAGAGCCTCCGGTCTCGAGGGTCCAGGTGGAGCTACCGCAGGAATGGAGCACGTCGATGAAGCGTGCGTGGTCGAGTGCGCCTTGACGCACCATGTCGCGGGTGTGGAAAGCGTCGGCGCTCCATTGGTCGCCGCCGGAGTCCTTGCGGCCGTCGAAGTCGATGTCGCGGTAACGGCTGTCCTGGAGGTGGTGGTAGAAGGGTGCCAAACCGGTTGGGCCGAGAACCGCGACGACGAGCGCCTCATCCTCTGCGGAAAGTGTAGGACCGTGGCCGGGGTAGTCAAACGCACACGCGGCGTAGCCCATTCGATTCATGGCCCAACCGAATGCGAGGAAGTCGAAGCGCGAAGAGCCGTAGCCGTGTCCGAAGCTGGCGACCGGAATGGGCTGGGGAACATTCTTCGGCAGGACGCAGGTGAACGGTACCCGCTCCGCACGTGCTTGGTATTCGCCGTTGAAGCTGTCTATTTGCCAGAAGTCGTCGTGGTCGTCTACTTCGGGCCACGGAGCAGGCGGGTGGTCGAAGTCGCCGAAGAAGTTGGCGGTTTGGAACGAACCGCCCACCACGGAATCACCAAACGCGCCGTAGTTGGCCATCAATGCGTCCGCACTGTCACCGCTAAACAAACCAAGGCTCGATAGGGTTTCGATGAGCACGCCGACAGGCAAACGGATGGGGTCCTCTCCGGCGATTTCATTGACCTGGAGCGCTTCGTCGACCGAAGCGGGGTACTCCGATGCCAAGCGAGAGAGGGGCCCTTTGCCCTGGAGACCCCGCCGTGCATCGACGAGGTCTTGGGTGATGCTGCCGGTTGTATAGGTCCATGCGAAAGCGACATCGTCGAGACCGAGACCCACGGCGCCCAGCGCATCGGGCACGGGGCGCAAGGCCTCTGTTTGCCTGAGGTGGTGCACATATTCCCATGGTGAGCGCGCGGGCTGTCCATCTTCACCGACCACGCGCTCTGTGACCACGACGGCGTA
>CAZCUX010000023.1:0-126245 GCA_964502005.1 uncultured Enterobacterales bacterium | reverse complement strand
TCCCTCGGAGCCTGGGCAGCAGGTCAACGTCCTCGCAACCAAGAAGCCAAGACCCTCGACAGGCAAGACGCCAATGAATCGCGATTCAGTCTATGCAACCAAGAAGCCAAGAAGCCAAGAAGCCAAGAAGCCAAGAAGCCAAGAAGCCAAGAAGCCCCTAAATCCCAATTCAGCCCACAAAACCAAAAAGCACCACCCCCAAAGCCCCCAAATCGCAATTCACAAACCAAAAAAAGCGGGGATTCAGGGGGTCTCCCCCTGAAGCCAACGGCGCTCCCCCCGCCGCAAACGACCGCGCACCCCTTCCGCCGCGTTCAGCGCATCTTGCGCGGCTTCATCCAAATACACTGCCTCGCGGGCTGCACGCAATGCAACCTCGACCGCATCCAAGGAAGCACGCGCCGCATTCCCCGCGCTGTCATTGCAATAGTAGGACTGTCCTACCTTGCAGCTCGCCGTCGCACGCGCGATGGGCATACTCGCAAACTCGCGCGCCAGGTCTTGCATGGCACCCTCGATGTCTTCATGGTGACCAACCAGATAATGACCCAACACTTTCCGCTTGCTCAACACAAGCCACGCGCCCAGTGTGTCTTGGGTGACTTCGTTGAAGGGCAGGTCCAGGGGGAGGTCCTCTAAGGACCGCAACGCAAGGTGCAACGTACACGGCATAAACTGGTAGCGCCCCACAGCCACGAGATTGGCTTCGCCGCGCACGCCGTTGTGCCAGCAGCGCCGGATTTGCCCGCCTTGGTGCCCGCGCAGCTCACCGAGGTGCATCTCGGTAATCGACCGACCCAAGTTGGCTTTGGGCCAATCTCCGGGCGTGTCGCCCGCTTTGCCGCGATTGACGGCCGTGTAATCGCCTTCCGCTTCGCCAATCACTTGCAGCAGCGGCTGCAGCGGCCGTGACAACACCCGCAAGTCGTCGAGCGATAAGCGCGTATCCACCGGTGGTTGCAGCCAGTTGTGCACCCACAGCGCCAACACTCCAGCCAACACAAGCAGCTGCAAAAAGGCGCGCACCCATTGCCGTATAGTGAAGCCTGCCCATCGTCGGCTTGTACGCGCGTCGCTACGCGCCCCCGCCCTCGCCTGCTTGCCCACGGCCGCCGCGGCTTTCTTGGCGCGTGCCTTTGGCCGTGCCTTTACCGCACCACTCTTGGCTTTTCGTTTGGGCGACGAACCCGAGCTGGAGTTTGCGCGCGCCATCGCTTCGGAACATGCCTATGGTTGTCGGCGTTGCCGCGTTGCTGTCGTTCGCGCGCTTGGCCGTTCACCCTCGCGCGTTGCCACCCGCCCGGCGGTTTCCTGCCGAGGAGACCTTGGGCTCCTCGGCTGCCCGCCAGACCCACCGGGGCTGGCGGGCCCGCTGGAGCCCGCAGGGCGCCAGCGGCCTCTCTCTCGACCTCGTATCAGTAAAACACCGCACCGGGGCCTTCATTGGGCCGCCCGCTGATGCTGCTGAGCACGGAAATGGCGGCTTTGGCGGCTTCTTCCAACTCCGCTTCGCCACCGCCCAAGTACACGCGCCCGAATGCGCCGACCGCGCGGAACTCCAGCACCTCGATGGGTGCGGCCTTTTCCGCTTCGTTGGTGGCGATGAGCGCGTATCCGGCGGGATGTGTTTCGAGCACGTAGAGCGCTTGCCCTTCGTGCAGGAAGTTGCCGTGCCGCATCCGGTTGACCATTTGGCTGTGGTAGCCGGTGATGCCGGTAATCAGCTGCCCGCTGACCACACGGGGCGCCAATCGCTCTTCCATTTTCAGGCCGAGCGCGGCGAGGATCTCCTCCCCTGCGGCGCGCACTTGCCCTTGGTCGGCGTCGTGCAGCTCCAGAAAGCCGTACTCGCGTTCGACTACCTGCATTCCGGGCGTACAGGAGGTGCGCTTGAGCGCGATGTCAGTGACGACGTTGATGTCCATGCCGGGCGCCACTTCAATCACGAGAGCCGCGTGACCCACGAGCGGGTGGTAGCCCTGGCTGACGGTGCCCAAAAACCCTGCGGTTTGCGGCTGGAGAATGTCGACATACGAAAAGCAGCGGAGATCGAGGGCCATTCGGCCTCCTCACAGCGCCGCACCTGTCGCACGGCGGTAGGAAAGGGTCCGAGGGTTTCGGACAGGAAAAAGATTCTAACCGCGCAACCGCTACCCTGGTCAACCCTGCTGGCCCGGAGTGGCCGCGGATGGTAGCATCCCCCTATCCTTGCCTCCGCTGGGTCCGTGGGTGCGTCATGTCTGCTTTTCGTTGTTCGTTGTTGGTGATTTTGGCTGGATTCGCGAGCGCGTGTGGCGCAGACTGCGAGGATGCCACGCGCTTTGATGGCGTTTGGTCGGTGTCGTCCCACGTTTCGTCCGCAAACTGGCAGGTCAGCGGCTTCAACGTCGACGCCGCCGACACCGCCGACGCGCAGGCAGCAGAAAACGACCAAGCCGACCTTCTGGCGCAACTTTTCGTCAACGGCACCGAAGACTGGACCCTCGCGCGCGACGGCACTTCGAAAGCCGCACGCCTCACAATTTCTGGCCAAAGCTACGATGCCCGCCTGACCGAAGACGAAGACGCTTGTAACAGCTTCAAGCTAACATTCCAAGGCACATGGAATGGCAACGAAGGGAGCCTTCACACCTTCAAATACGACGGAACCGTGACATTTTTGGGTGACGAAATGACCGGCGCTTGGTCCTATACCGACAACTTTACCTGGGAGGACCGCGCGGCGCAGGGGTCCGTCGCGATTCCCGCCGGCGTTTTCCGCGCCGTACTACCCGGCGCCGATTCCGGCACCTGAGCCGCGCGCCACCCCACAGAGTTGCGGCAGGCGGCCGCGCAAGCCGTTAGACGCCCCCGCATGTACAATCTCGGAATCGCACTCGGTGTCGCCCTCGTCTGCTTCGTGCTGGGGGCCTTGGTCAGCTCACCTGTGGCCGGCATTTTGCCTGCAATCATCGGGCTCGTCGCCGCCTATTTTGTGTTGGCGCGGCGCACGTTCAAGCAGGTTGAAGGCGTCGCTACGGCCGCGATGACCGAGCTTCAGACCGCACAGTCGGATCCCAGCGCCATCGACCGTGCGATGGTCATTCTCACGAATGCGCTGCCTTTGGCGAAGTGGCAGTTCTTGGTGGGCTCACAGTTGCACGGCCAGCTTGGCCAGTTGTCCTATATGAAGGCCAATATGCGCCGTTCTACGGACTTCTCGGATGCCAAGAGCCACTTGGTCCACGCATGGAACCGCGATTGGCTGTCGCAGACGATTTTCGCCGTCATTCTGCACGAAGAAAAGCAACACACAGAGGCCCTTCAGCGCTTGTCCGACGCGAAAGCGGGCGGCTCGGGCCAAGCCCTCTTTTGGGGCGTCTACGGCTATATCGCCAAGGCCGCCGGAAACGACGACCTTTGCTTGAAGGTCCTCCAAGAGGGTCTCAATGCAAACAAAGGCAGTGAGCCGCTCACCGCGTTCCGGGATGCCGCCGCAAATGGGCACGCATTGCCCATTCAAGCATTCAGCCCCCAGTGGTTCCAGTTCTTCCCCACCCACATCCAGAAGCTGTCCTACGACGAGCAAATGAAGCTCATGGGACAGCACCAACAAGAAGCGCCGAAGCCCAACCGCGCTACGCGTCGGCACCAGTCCAAAGCGCAGCCCGTCGACGCGGACGGCAAAAAGAGCGCCTACCAGTTCCCGCACCCACGCCGGTAGCGTCCGCGCCGCCTCCGCCGGTCGTCGAATCAAACGACGGAGGCGCGCTCGGGTCCAGGGTTGCTTCGATAACGGGTTGCTTCAAAAACAGAAACGCAAACGACACCCCGCTGCCAGAAAACCACACAGGCAGACGCTACCGGGGCATCGTCCTTGTATTTCGTGATTTGTCACTTTTGTGGTAGACTCTTAGGCGGCCTGGGCGTGGGGCCACAGCGCGCGCGCCCGCTCTCGGGTCGCCTGCAGCCGGAAGTCCCACCACACGGCCCACTCCGCATCGGGAATGCGCCCGTGCTTGCGAAGCATCTGCGCGTCGGCCGCAGCGACGAGGGGCGCCAGCAACGCAGAAACCGCTGTGGGACGCGCCAATCGCGCCTGCTGTTCGAGCGCCGCCGCGACCGCCTGCTGCACCCGCGCGCCACCGGCCGCGCCGCACCACGCGAGGATGGCCCAAGACAGCTCGGCGTGGCTGCGCTCCTCTCGGGCAATTTGCTCCAAAACCTGCCGTGTGACGGGTTCCTCACAGGCTTCCGCACACGCGCCCGCAACATCGGCGTTGAAGTCTTCGAGCAAGCATCCATCATTGAGGCTCTCGACGGCCAATAGCACGAGCGCATCGCCATTTAGGTCCATTCCGCCCCGCAATAGCTCCGGCATCTCGTCGACGGTGTGGCTGCGTCCGCCATAGCCTGCGGCCAGCGCGAAGCAGCGCTCGGCGTGGTCGACCTCCTCCAACGCCGCTTGGTGCGCGCCCCGCAACAAGTCCGCCGGTGCGCCCACCGCCGCCAGCAACCACGCCACACGGGAGAACGCAGGCACGCTCGCTTGCTCCTTTTGCGCGTCGTGCAGCCACAACGCCTCCAGCGCGCGCCGCGTCGGCAGGTCGATGCCCTCCGCGGAAGGCTGCGCGCCACGCGTCCAGTCGGAGCCCACGCGCAAGCCCGGATGGGTTTGCTGTCCCGCCACCCGAAGCGGTCGGCCCCACGCGCCGCCGCCGGCCGCCAGAGCCATCACAAACACCAATAGGCCACCCAATGCGGCAACCCCTGCGAGCCCCGCGACACACAGTCCAATCCCAAAAAACAACCGGCTCGACCGCGCGCCTTTTGGCAGGCGCCACGCTTGCACCAACAGGCGAAGTCCGACGCCCCAACTGAGCAAAACTTGGATTGCACCGGCAACAGGCAAAACTTGCATGAGTGCGACGTCGCCGGGTAGCACGAGCAACGCAAAAATACCCAAGGGAACAAAGCAAAGCGAGCCAACGGCAACGGCCCAAGAAAGCCGGTCGATGGGAGGGGGGCGCGTGGTCATAGGAACCTCGTGGGGCTGTTTCGGTGCGGGACCGTGACGTGGTCGCGAGCGCGCACCAACGAATCAGGCGGACCCGTTGGCGGCTATATTCGCCTACTTTCGCAAAGAATCGACGCCGCGCGTGTATTTTTTGGGAAAACGCCACGCAGAGTCTCGCGTAACTGCCCACCCGTCGCCGCTCTTCAAGCGCGCACGGTGATCTCACAAAGTACGGTTCCAAGAGCGAAGACCCGCCGCGTGGTCCATCCGACACGCGGTTGGCGTCCATCGCCCTCGCGGGGCGGCACAATCGCAGGCCAGGTTCGCCGGGGGCAGATAGACACGCGGCAACGTCACTGTTTCGGCCTGCTGTCTGCGTTTGGCGCGATGGCCCCTGTCGGGCTGGCTCTGTCTCCCAAAATGAATGTCATTCATTTTTGAGGACGGGACCGATTTGCGCCGTCGTCTCCTTATCCAAGTTTGCGAGGGAACCGTGCCCCTTCTCGCCGTCCCCATCGAGTTTCCCGCTGAACTGGTCGCCATTCATGCAGCCGACGTAAATGGCGACGGCCGCGATGAACTTATCTTGGAAAGTGCCTTCCACAAAGGCCGTCAGCCGGACGCCGTTATCCTTACAGTACTACAAGTTGACGACAATGGCAAGTCCACGTCCGTAAAGACCATCGACCTCGGCCGCCGCCCGATATTGTGGGACGCCGGCCCCGGCTTGTGGGGCCTTGGCCCCAATGGCGCCGAAGACTTGTGGGGGGATGCACCCGCGATATCGCTGCCCACCGCATTGTCGGCCTTGGCCACCACTTCGCCCAAGCGCGCGAAACTTCTCTCCGACGTCGACCACAACGGCGCACCCGAGCTTCTGGCATACGGCAAAGGCGGCCTGTTGTGGGTGGACCTCACCCAAGGCACGAGCCAAACACTCAAAGCATCGGCGCAAGGCGCGTTGTCCACCGACACCCGGCGCGGCGGACAGCAGGTCTCCCTCACCCTTCGCTGGCCGCGCACCGAAATCGCGGACATCGACGGCGATGGCACCGACGACATCGTGCAACTCAACGGCGACCACCTCCTCGTATGGTCGGGCGCAGCCCCTTCTACCAACCGCCGAATCGCGCTGCCTATCGACATTGACCCCTACGAAGACCCCGCGACTCCTCCGAGCGCCGACCGTCGCCCCGTCGAGCGCGTTTGGCTAAAGGACGTCAATCACGATGGAAAGGCAGACCTCGTGGTACATCGCGCGGTATTGTCGGGAAGCTGGGTCGGTGCGACCGCCGAGCTTTCGGTCTGCCTCGGCACCGGCGCCGCATTCTCGGCCCCCCAAACCGTGACCACCGACAGCGCCGCCGTCGACCTCCAACTCGAAGATGTCGACAGTGACGACGACCTCGATCTTGTCGTGCCCCAGGTCGACATCACCCTCAGCAACTTCGCCCGCGCACTCTTGGCGCGGCGAATGGAGGTCGAGGTCAACCTCTATTCTTGGGACAAAAAGCTATCTACAACACCCGTGCTTATGCGTGCCATCAATATTCCCATTGAAAACAACGGCACCTTGCAAGTAGAGATGACCACCGATATGACCGGCGATGGCCTCGCGGACATGCTGTACCACGAAGGCGACGGCCCTATCGAGCTGTTTCCGGGCAGCCTCAAGGGTGTGTCCAGCACGCCATGGGCCTCCGTGTCGGTGCCCGTGCCTGCTGGCGACGAGAGCCTCTTTGTCCACGACTTTACCGGCGACGGCATCCCCGAAGTGCTCGTGTGGGGGCCGGGCCAAGCGCGCGGCTCGCTGTTGCGGGTGACCGCGCGCTGAGGTCAGCCCAGGAAGAAGCGCACCGAAGACACGGTCAGTACGCCAAACAGCACCCAGCGCACCATCTTCGCGCCGCCCCACACCGCAATCCGCGCGCCCACCGCACCGCCGAGGGCGCTGCCGATGGCCAGCACGACACCGGGCCCCCAATCGACCGCCCCTTGGGCCGCGAACACAACCAAAGCCGGCACGCTGAAAACAAGCGCCAGCACAACTTTCGCGACATTGGCCGCCACGAGGTCACGCCCGGCGAAGCCCACGAGCCCCATCAACAAAAACACGCCGACCCCGGCCTGCAAAAAGCCGCCGTAGAGGCCCACCAGGAAGAACACGAGGTCGACGACGCCCAAGTGCAAGCGCGGCGCACGCGCGGCCCCCCGCAAGAAACGTTCGGGCTTCCATACCAGCAGCGCCATCATGCCGACCATCGCGGCGCCGACCACCCGCTCCATGACGGTGCGCGGGAGGTCGAGGGAAACCTGCGCCCCCACCACCGCGCCAAGCACCACGGCGGGTGTCAAGCGCCCCACCAGGCGCCACTCCGACTGCCCGGCGTGTCGAAACGCCAACGCCGCCGCCAACGACTGCGCGACAATGCCCACCCGATTGGTGCCGTTGGCCATTTCGACGCTCATGCCGCCCATCACCACGAGCGCGGTGAGGGTGAGGAACGAGCCGCCGCCCGCCAACGCGTTGATAGCGCCCGCGACGGCGCCCGCGAGCAGCAGCACCCCCCACAGCATCCAATCAGGATTCACGCGTAAACCGAAGCTCAAGGCCCCCACCGAACGCTGGTGTCTTGACCACCAACCTGCGCTCGTCCTGGCATGTCCACTCGAGGGCCTGTCCTTCTAAGGCCAACAAAAAATGACGCACAGGGCCGAGCCATTCTTCGGCGGGAAACGCGAACTTGGCGCCGTTTCGGCCATGTACGGTCGCCATTCCCTTCGACAAGCCCGCCACACGCAGTGCGCCAGAGCGACCGTCCGCGTCAAGGCGCGTCAAACGCCAAGTGCCGTCGGCGCTGCCGCTCACGCCCATCTTCTGCGCTTGTTCGAGCACCCGCGCATCCACCGGCCCCACCCACGCGTCGGCAGCCGTGAGAGACGCGCGCCCGCCACGCCCCAATGTGAGCGTGACCCCCCGCGCGGCACCAAAGTAGGTGCCCACCCGCCCCGAATCGAGTCGAAACGAACCCAGGGGTCCGCGCGCGACGTCTGTCGCCGAAAGTTCTCCGCCCCGTACGCTCCCAAAGACCACCACCCCCGCTGTGTCCGTGGGTTCGAGGGTGCGCGGCGCCGCGCCCGTAACGGACCACGCCCCCAAGGCCCTTCCTTGGCGCGTCACGGGCCGGAATGACAGGGGGGCCATCACCACCCTCGGCGACCACGGCAGGGCTGCTGCGGGCGTTACTGGCCACGGCAACGCCGGTCCCCGGGTGTGGTCGCGGAGGTATACGCCGAGGCGCGCCCAGCCGTCATCGGTGAGCTGGGGGTCTGCTTGCCAGCCAATCCCCGAAAAACGCGCCCACAGCAGCAGGCTGCCCGGAAACGCGAGCGCGCCATCGAGCGGCCACAAGCGCAGCGCAGCGGTGAAATACGCTGCCAGTCCGAGCGCCGGCTCCAGGGCGTCTACCGCGTCGGCGGCGAGGCCCTGCCGCCACGCGCGTTCGAGCAGGTCGGTCGGCGGTCCCCACGCGCGCTCCAACGCATCGACCGCGCCTGCCATCACGCAGGCCACCAACGTATGCCGCCAACGGTCGAGCGCCAGCGGGGCGGCATCGGCGTCCACCCACTGCGCCAGACACCCAGGCAAGGGCGCCGGGCCGGCCAAGCTGTCGTGGAGCCGCAGCACACCGACTGCCGGATGCTCCCACAACGCCCCAGCGCCCGCCTGCACCTGCGCCGGCAGCACAATCGGCAGCCCCCACCGCTCCGAGAGCGTCGCGGCGAGCTGCACCGCCTGCGGGCCGACCACCGACCACAACGCAGCCCAGTCGGCCCTCTTGGGCCAATCTACACCATCGGTCAACACCATGGGTGCCTCACCGTTCGTACCAGTAGGGCTCCACCAACTGCTGGTAATGTTCGACATTGAAGGGGTTGATGCGCTTCTTCACCGCATCAAAGGCCATCGCGGCGCTGACCCGCGCAAACCAAATATACATGTCGCGCTTATACGGCACCGGGCTCGTGAGCCCACGCAAGAGCCACCGCTTGTTGACCAGCTCTTTGTTCATTCGATAGAGCTGCCACGCGATTTCGTCTTTGGTCATAAAGTCGGAGTCGAGGACAGGCGTGAGCCAATCGAAGTTGTCGAAGTCGTCTTCGGTGATGTGCCCGTTGGCCAGCGCATCGTCATAGATGGGCGTGCCCGGCACCGGCGTGATGGGGTGAAAGGCCGGGAAGTCGACATCGAGCTTTTTCGCCATATCGAGCTGCTTTTGGAGGGACTCGTTGGACTCCTCTTTTACACCCACAATAAAAGTGGCCTGTACGAAGACGTCCGGGTACTTCCGCTTGAAAATGTCGATGGCTTCGATGGCGACACCCCCGGTATAAAACCGTTTGTCGAGCATCGAGAGGGTGTCATCTTCTGCGCGTTCGACCCCAATCAAAATGTGCGACAAGCCCGCTCGCACCAGCTTTTCGAGGATGCCATTCTTTTCGTCGCGCACCAAACAATCGGCGCGCATGAATGCAAACCACTTCGTCTGCATCCCTGATTTGAGCATCTGCTCGGCGAACGCATCATTGAAGCGTGCGTCGATATTCCAGCTTTCGTCGACCCACACATATCCGCGCTTGCCATACTTATAATACAGCATCTCCATTTCTTCGAAGACGCGGTCGACGCTCTTGCTGCGCCACCGCGGCCGGAGCTGGGTGTTGCCGTCGGCGTCGGTCTTGCGGTCGGCCATGGTGGTCCACCACGCGCAGAACGAGCACTTGCTCACGCAGCCGCGGCTGTGGTGGATGGTGGTGCCGCCGGGGCTAAACAGATAGCGGCTCTTGCCGTAAAGATGCATCGGCATGAGGTCGTAGGCGGGGAGCGCGATTTGGTCGAGGTCACCCACCAAGCGCCGCGGCGGCGTCCGCACCATGCGCTCGCCATCAAAAAACGCGAGGCCATCGACAGAGGCCAAGTTTGGCTGCGCTTTCCCCCACTCGCGGCACAACTCCACGAATGTGACCTCGCCTTCGCCAATCACAACGGCGTCGATATCACTCGTAGCGTGCACATACCGGTGCGCGAGGTTTGTGAAGTGGCCGCCTCCGGCTACGGTACGCGCACGCGGGCACCGCTCTTTGACCAACCGAAAAAAGCGGAGGGCCTCGCTCGCATAGAGCGCGTGGTTTTCCCCGCAACCGACCACATCGGGGTCGAGCCGCTCGAGCTCATCGGCCAATGAGCGCCAGCCGATGTGCAGCGGCATACAGTCGATGACATGCACTTCGATGCCCGGCTCGGCACGCAAGGCGCCCGCCAGCGCCGGAAGCGCCTGCTGGAGCAAAAAGTTGTCGCCCTCACTGGTGTAGGGCCAATACTTTCGCGGAGGCTGAACGATGACGACGCGCATGCGAGTCCCCTAGCCCATCGGTACAAAAATGGCAGGGGCCCGACGCAATTCAGTTTGCCGGACGCGCAACAACCATCCAAGCACGGTTGAGGCCCCGTGCGACGGGATGGGAGCGCAGCATCTCTTCGAGAGCCAGCGCCTCATCGACATCCAGCTCGCCTGCGGCCATCTCGAATGGTCCCGAGAGCGCATAATGGCTCGGCTGCATCGCAACGAGCTCGTAGCCAGCCTCTTCGAGCAGCTCGGCGATGTCGTCGGCTTCGAAGGTACGCACCCAGCGGTCGCCCGGCACATGCACAATGCCGTCGCCAAAAAAGTCCATCAGCGAGCCTTCGTGCACATCCGGCCCCATCGCCCAGCCCCAGCGCGCCTCGACGCTGAACAACAAATGCCCGCCCGGTTTGAGCACGCGGGCGATGTTTTGCAGCACCTTCACCGGCTCTTCAACGTAACATAACACTTCACAGGCAATTACACAATCGACGGGCGCGAGGTCGGGCAGCGCCTCGCCGGTCGACCAATGCACGTCGAGCGCGCCCGGCAAGCCCGCCGATGACGTGACCGCGCGCCACAAGCTGCGGAGGTCGGGGTCGACCAACTCGACAGTGCAGTCGCGTTCGAGGAGCCATGCCATAAACCGACCGACGCCGCCGCCCAGATCGAGCACCCGATGGCCGGGTTCGGGCAAATACTCGTCCCAAAAATCGAGGTACAGCTCCCGCTCCACGAGCTTGTCGTGGTGCGAAGGCGACGTGGGGTCGAGAAGGGTCATCCAGTCGGGGTGCTCGTGCCAATAGGTGACCGCCCCGACCAAGTTGTCGAGGGGCGGTGTGGGCGCGGGTCCGCCGTCGTGAATCTCGACCAAGCGCGGATCTCCAGCGGGCAACTCAAACGAAACCCCGAGCCAATCGATGAGGTCCATACAACGGTAAGGACCAGGACCAGGCAGCGACGGGGTTTCGCCCACAAGGGCACGGGCATCGGCAAGGGACACACCACACTCCAATCGGCCCCGCGGTGGGCCGCGCGGGCACCTATCGAGATCAGGCCCGCTTGGCGCGAGAAAGTCCCCGTTACGCCAACACCGCTCCCCAAAAGAAAACGAGCCGCCCAGCGAAAAATACGCCGAGCGGCCCGGAAAGAGATGGTACGAACGCCCTTAGGAGGGCTTCTTGGGGTCCGGCTTGGGCCGGGGAGAGGGACGCCATTCCATGGAAGCCTCCGAGGCTGTAGGTTCCGGTAGACTTTGCCGCGATCTGGGTGCCATGTCAAACCCAATGACGCAGTTTGGCGCAATGCGCACGATGTCGCCGACTATTTCAGCGGCTTGAGGTTGTCGCAATCGAGGGCACCCGACACCACCCCCACCTGCGCTTCCCATTTGGACTTCGGCTTCACCTTCGCCCAGGTCTTCTGGGGCACGGTACACGAGAGCGCCTTGCCGCTCCCCGAGTCCTTGAACTTGAGCGTGTACGACTCGCTCTTTGCACCCTCCCGCTCGCAACCCAAGCAATTTCCCTTGCGAGAGATGCCGCTGTCAGGCCAACTGGGCTCGGGTGTCAGGCCATTCCCTGACGCCTTGGCTTTGCGTGTGCTCGTCCATTCATCGATGCGGTATTTACATTTGCTTCCGTATACCGGCTCCGACTTATATTTGGTCTTGCATTCTTGCTTTTCGGAGTAGGTGCCGTCGCCATTGTCTTTTCGGCGGGTGGAGCACTCTTCCCCATCGGCCACCTGCTTTGTGCTTCGCTTCTCCTGCTTGCACTCGACAAGCTCCGCACCGCGCGGAACTTCATCGTCCCATGCGCTCTTGGTGACGTTCTTCATCTCTTCGATTTGAATCGTACGTTCCCACGCGTGGCCCGTATTTACAATCGAAACGTCTTTCTTCCAAAGGAAAAACACACCCAAGCAGGCAATGAACGCAATACCGGCCAACACCGCAATCGCCGGCAGCAGCATCGACTTCTTCGGTGGGGGGGGCGGCGGCATTTGGTCAGCCATTTTTGCCGCTTGTTCTGCCTTTCGACGCGCTTTGTGTTCGGCGTTGGCGGCATCGGCGTCGTCTTCGGAAAAACCGACGCCTTCGGCCACAACTTGGTCTTGCCGGGTGGCCGCCTCTTTGGAACCATCGAGGTCAGAGCCGCAGCCCGGACAGAAGGTCGCCTGGGCCGCACAAGGCGTGCCGCATGCGCCGCAGACCTTGTCTTTACCCATGAATACGTGGTCTTCGACGGCCACCTTCTCATCTTCTGGCGGGAAATAGCGCCAAGTGGGGTCCTGGGGCGACCCGCAGGTGGGGCAGTGTTTGTGGCTCTTGGCCAACAGCTTGGGGGTACCGCATGCACCGCAGTCCCACATCATCTCGTAGGTCTTGCCGTCGCCGCTCATCGGATGCCTCCGCTCGGATGGGGGTCCACCAACCGCGAACCCGTTCCCGCATAGGGTAAGCAACGCGCGCGATTTTGGCGAAGACAAACCGTTGTTTTCGCATACGGATGTTGTTGTATATCCAGCAGACAAGGGGGGGAAGCCGCCGCTGCCAAGGGCATCGGCGGGCCCCCGAGCCTGAAGTCTCGGGGGCAGCGGGGGAGCCCAAGGTCTCCCCCGCGGAAACCGCGGGGCGGTGCGCGAGGCGCCGGGTGGCGAGTCACGGGGGGCGGAGAGGCCAAGAGTGGCTCCCGAAGGGCGGTTGTCAAAAATGAATGATGGTTCAGCGCCAAAAAGCACGGAAAACCAGCGCGTCCTCGCAGTCGGCCCGCCCAGGGTTGTTGCATGCGCAGAAGCCGCTCTGGGTGGTCGTCCTCGCGATATAGGAACGGCCATCCCTTCTGCGAAACGCCAGCGGCGAGCGTTTGGTCGCACGTCGCTCCCCACAGCATGTCGCGACGCGTCTCCAACCTCTGTGATGTCGTCACAATGGGGGCGCGGAGAGGCCAAATGCCGCCCCCAATGGCTGTCTCCCGAAAATGAATAGGGATTCAGCGACAAAAACCACGAAAAACCAGCGCTGCCCGCGGCGAGGCCGGCCCAAGGTCGTCGCCCACGCAAAAGTCCGGGGAGCACACCCCTTCCCCCGACCATTCGCCCACGAAGCCAACGGCGCCCAAGGACACCCCGCGTCCCCCACGCAAAACGACCCGCCGTGAGAAGACACAGCGGGTCAAAACGGTAGAGGAGGAGCGCGCGCCGGAGGAGCGGCCTACCAGGCGTCGAGCAGATACGCGGCGCCGCCGCCGGTTGCCCCGCCGCTGGAGCCGGCAGCGCCCACAATCACGTCGTCTACGCCGTCTCCGGTGACGTCTGCGCCAGCAGCAAGGCCCGTGCCCAGCGCATCGCCCGCAGCCGCACCCCACAACACACCCGTGGCGTCGGCGTCGGTCATGCCGGTCGACCAGCCTTCGGAGCCGGGGAAAATCCAGACCGCACCCGCGTTGCTGCCCGCGATGTCGTTTCCATCATCGCCGATGAGGATATCGTAGATGCCGTCGTTGTCGATGTCGGAGGCCACCGCGACCGCGGAGCCGAAGTCGCCCGCGATGCCGGTAAAGCTCGCATCGGCCATCGACGTGTCGAGGTTGCCCGAAAGCGGCGTGCCTGTGTAGTAGACCCACACACCGCCGGTGCTTTCCGAGGCGATGGTGAGGTCGAGGGAGCCGTCGCCGTCGAGGTCTGCGGGCGTGGGGATTGCGTCTGCGCCGAGCCCGCCGTTGGAGGTCAAGCCAGCAATGCGCACCTCGCAATCGCTGTCTGCGCGCCCTTCGGCGATGGACAACGAGGCGTCGCCCGCGAACAGGTATACGGCCCCACCGCCGCTGGCGCCGCTGTCCTGGCCCCACGCGCCGGCGGCGATGTCCGCGTAGCCATCGCCGTTCCAGTCGGCGACGCGCACGGAGTAGCCGAGGTAGTCATTGGAGGTTGTGCCGTGCATCTGGGCGTCGGCGTCTTGAAGGTCGGACGTGCCCGAGAAGCCGTCGCCCAAGAACACCGAGACGTTGCCCACCTGGGAGTCGCCGGAGCTATACCGGTCGCCCGGCGAGCCGGTCACCACGTCGTTGATGCCGTCGCCATCGACGTCGCCCGCCGCGGCGATGCGCATGCTGTCACCCGAGGAGTCGCCGGTCCAGGCGGCGTCTGCGCCATTGGCCGCGACGGAGCTGGGCAGGGGGCCGCCAAACTTCCACGCATATCCGTAGCCATAATAGCCAGTGGACGCGGTCAAGAGGTCCGCTGCGCCATCGCTGTCGAGGTCCACCGCCGGCCCGACAAGGTTGCCGACGGCGTAGTAATAGCTATAGCCCGAGACTTCGGCAGAGTCGTATGCGGTGACAAGGCCGTTGGCGCCGACCATATCACTGCCATTGACCACCCAGACGTAGCCGGTGGTATTGGCGCCGGTGCCGAGCATGATGTCGTCCGAGCCATCGCCGGTGAGGTCGCCGCCCATGGCCGTGGTGGCGTTGTTGGCGAGACCGACGTTGTAACCGCCGTAAAGAACACCGTTGTGGATGTCTGTAATCGAGAAGTCGTCGATGTAGCCGCTGCAATCGTTGTCGATGCCGTCCACCACTTCAGGCTCGGGGCCGGTGATGGCGGGGTCTTCGTCGTTGCAGTCGGTGGGGTAATCGACGCCGTCACCGTCTTGGTCGTAATCGTTGCCACCGTCGCAGTCTTCGTCGATGCCGTTGTACCAGATTTCTTCGGCGCCGGGATATGCCTGGGCGTTTTCGTCGTCGCAGTCGACATCCACAGCGAAGCCGTCACCGTCTTGGTCGAAATCGTCGGCACCGTCGCAATCGCTGTCGACACCGTCGTACCAAACATCGTCGGCGCCCGGATAGACGGTAACATCGGTGTCGTCGCAGTCGACGTCTACCGCGAAGCCATCGCCGTCTTGGTCATAGTCGTCGCCGCCGTCGCAGGCATTGTCGACGCCGTTGTACCACTCTTCGGTGTTGCCGGGGAACGACGTGGCGTCGGTGTCGTCGCAGTCGAGGTCTACCGTTACGCCATCGCCGTCTTGATCGAAGTCGTCCTGACCGTCGCAGTTCTGGTCGATGCCGTCGTACCAGATTTCTTCGGCGCCGGGTCCGATGTTGATGTCTTCATCGTTGCAGTCACCACCGCCCGTTTCGGTGCTGCCGTAGCCATCGCCGTCGCGGTCGACCTGCACCGACAATGTGATGGGGACGTTGACGGACTCGCCGCTCACGGCATCCGAGACCGTGACCGTGAGGTCGTGGGTGCCCCAATCAGCCGGCACGACCGAGAGCCGAATCTCGGTAGAGGCGCCGCTTTCGGGGGCGGAGTCGGCGAGCTCGGCCGTCCACGCATCGGGCACACCGGTGTTGAGCGCCAGCGAGAGGTCGAGCGTCGCGACGCCGGTGTTGGTCACCGTGAGGGTCTCTTCGCCGACTTGGCCGACGAATAGCGGCGCCATCTCGATAGACGGAGGGTCCACCACGAACGCGGCGGCTTCGCCTTCCCCTTCGCCTTCGCCCTCGCCTTCTCCGCCGTTTACGGAAGACGAGCCGACGCTGGCTTTGCCAGTAGCGCATGCGACCAAAAAGGCCGGAACAACAAGAGAAAGTCGGAGAATTTTCATGCCGGAAAGTTGCCCTATTTTTCCGTCAGGTGCTTGCAAAACCCGGAACAACACATCGTGAATAGTGCATCTATGGGCACTTCACAAATGTGAATCCTCACGATGATTCGCGGAGTCTCGTCTCAAGGACGGGGAAGACAACGACAGGTCGCGGGTTGCCCCCCCTGCAACCCACGCCGCGACGCGGTGGGTGCGTCGAGCAACGCTACGCATCCATCGGTCAACATGCCAAAACCTCCCGGTGCCGCGCGACGAAGCGGCCTGCGCGGGTGTCGCGACGATGGGCGCGCACCAACCGTCGAAACACCCCTATTTCGCTGGGCTTTGCGAAAATGAACCGCCATTCATTTTCGACCTCCGTCCCTACCATCCGCGCCAAACGATAGTGGACGCGACCCGAGCCGACGTGTGCAAAACGATACGCAACGCACAGGCACAGTTTACGCGCTTCAGTCGGCGTCGGTCTCGAAGGGCGCGCCGCCAGCATGGGGCTGGGCCTCGGACGGGAGGTCATCGGTGGCGGTGGTCTCGGCGAGCTGCGCGGCCAATGCGGCCACCAAGCGCGCAGTGAGCGCGTGCCCCGGGCGCACGGCGGTGACCCGCGCATGCAGCGGCACCCCCAACAACGAGAGGTCACCCAGAAGGTCGAGGGCTTTGTGGCGGGCAGGCTCGTCGGGCGTGCGCAGCGCGGTGGGGTCGAGGGGGCCATTCGGGCCGAACACCAGCGCATTGTCGAGGCCGCCGCCAAGCGCGAGTTGAACGGAGCGCATGGCTGTCACTTCGTCGAGAAATGCGAAGGTGCGCGCCCACGCTAGCTCTGTGCGAAAGCTGCCGTCGCTCAGGCGCCAGAGGGTGCGCTGAACGCCGAGCGAGGTGCCGGGGAAATCCAGCGTGACATCCAGGGTGAGCCCGACCGCCGGAACCGCACGCATCCAGCGGTCGCCTTCTTGCACCAAAATGGGCCGCCGGAGCCGAAACACCGACCGAGGCACCCCCTGGGGCGACCGCCCGACACTCGCGAGCACTTGCAGCCATGGCTCGGAGGAGCCATCCAAGATGGGCAACTCGGGGCCGTCGATGTCGACCTCGACGTTGTCGACGGAAGCACCAACAAGCGCCGCCAAGAGGTGCTCTACGGTACCCACTTGGGCCGGTCCCCGCACAAGGCTCGTCGCCAAGCGCGCACGGCCCACATCCGACACATGGGCGCGCACGCGCGGTTGGCCCGGAAGGTCAACGCGGCGAAACCAAACGCCTGTGCCTGCTGGCGCGGGCCGCAAGCGCGCGACCACCCAAACCCCCGCATGGAGGGCGACGCCGCGGACCTCTGCTTCTCGCGCGATGGTGTGTTGAACGCCGAGCAACGGAGCCCCGCTTTACTGGGCCGACGGCGC
Organism: uncultured Enterobacterales bacterium; assembly: GCA_964502005.1. GTDB lineage: Bacteria > Myxococcota_A > UBA796 > UBA796 > UBA2385 > CAJWOS01. The sequence goes on along the minus strand of CAZCUX010000023.1, from coordinate 108,833 downwards.
AGGAAGGCCCACAACGCGCTGCCCGACCACGATGTTGTGGTCGTCGAACCAGCCTTGGGGCACTTCGAGCGCATACAACGCGGCCTTGTGGCTTGGCACCGGCGCTTCGTTGAGGGGCGTCATATCGGCGATTGCGACGATGTTGCCCGCATCATTGATATACGCGATGGACAAGGGCAAGCAGGTGTTGCGCATCCAGAAGCTCAGGGGCTTCGGGCGCGGATAGACAAACAACATGCCTTGGCCTGCCGCCAACGCATCCCGAAACATTAGGCCTGCCGCGCGCTCATCGGGGGAGTCCGCCACTTCTGCAACGACGGTTTGGTCGCCCACCTGGAGGGAGAGGGATTCGAGGGTCGCTTGGGGACCGCTCGGCTCGCCCGGCCGTGCGGGACTTCGACTGCGCGCCGTTTGAACACAGGTTGGCGGCGGTGGAGGCTCGGCGGCACAGCCCACAACGCCCAACAACAAGAGCCAATACATCAAAACAGCTTTCCTTGGGCATCGGTGGGGAGGTCGGCGAGGCCGAGGTGTCCGCGCCCACGGAAGGTGATGATGCGGCCCTGGCGCGTTCGCTGGAGGAAGCCGCGCTGAATGAGAAACGGCTCGTAGACGTCTTCGATTACATCTCGCTCTTCGCCGATGGCAGTAGCGAGGTTGTCGATGCCCACCGGCCCACCATTGAACTTGAGCGCGATGGTTTCGAGGACCCGCCGGTCCATACCGTCGAGTCCTTCGGCGTCGATGCCCAAGCGCCCCAGCGCGAGGTCCACCATCGCGACATCCACACTGCCATCGCCTTCTACTTCCGCAAAATCGCGCGTTCGCCGCAGCAATCGGTTCGCGACGCGCGGCGTGCCACGGCTGCGGCTCGCGAGCGCGCGGCACGCTTCCGGCGTGATTTGCATGCCCAAGCGAATGCCGCTTCGACGCACGATTTCGGCCAACTCATCCACTTCGTAAAACTGGAGGTTGAACTGGATTTGGAAGCGGTCGCGGAGGGGGCGGGTCAGCAAGCCCGCGCGGGTGGTCGCACCAACCAACGTAAAGCGCGACAACGGCATACTGACCGACTGCGCGCCTGGACCTTGCCCCAGCATGATGTCAATGCGGAAGTCTTCGACGGCCGAATACAGCACCTCTTCCACCGCCCGATTGAGCCGATGGATTTCGTCGATAAACAGGACTTCTCGCTCGCCCAAGCTGTTGAGAATGGCCGCGAGGTCGCCGCCGCGCTCAATGACCGGCCCAGAAGTGGGCCGAATGTCGACCCCCAGCTCCTCGGCGATAATGTTGGCGAGCGACGTTTTTCCAAGCCCGGGTGGCCCGGCCAACAAGACGTGGTCCAGAGCTTCGCCGCGCGCACGGGCCGCCCGCAGGTAGACGCGCAGGTTGTCGACCACCTGTTGCTGACCAACGTATTCGTCGAGATTTCGCGGCCGGAGTGCGGGGTCGTCCGGGCCGGTGGGGTCGGTGGGGCGGGACATAAGCAGCCGAGGGAGAAAAGAGGGAGATTAGGACGGCTGTGCGAGGACGTGTAGAGCGGCGCGTAGGCGTTGCTCTACAGGAGCGGAGCCGTAGTCAGGTACGGATGGGTCGGCCATGGCGCGGTCGATTTCCGATTTTCGATAGGACAGCCGCGCGAGCGCCAGGGGCAAGGGGTCTTCGGCGACCACCGGCGCGCCGCCATCGGCAGTCGGCACAAATGCCACGGGGAGTTTGTCTTTTAGCTCCAAGCACAGGCGCTCTGCCGATTTCCGGCCCACACCCGGCACTTTCGCGAGAACAGCCACTTCGTCTTTTGCGATGGCGCGCGCGAGGTCGGCCACCGGCAAGGCGGAGAGGATGGCCAGCGCGAGCTTGGGACCGACGCGATTGACCCCCCGCAGCACATCGAAGGCTTCTCGTTGCACACCATCCGGAAAGCCAAAGAGGAGAAACGCATCCTCGCGAATCACCGTCGCGATGAACAAGGTGACTTCGGCGCCAAGCTCGGCCCGCATCGCCCACGCTTGGGGCACCGACACGAGGTAGCCGACGCCGTGTACGTCGACGACCACCTCATCGGCCCTTCGCTCAACAAGAGTGCCCCGCAGACGTGCAATCATGGTTGTTTCCTACCATCACGAACAAGGTGAATCGGAAAAAAGGAAGAGCGCCTCACGACGCCCCACCTTGAAGCCCTTGAAGACGCTGTTCGAGGCCTGCGCGTGCGAGGTGGGTCATCGCGATGGCTGCTGCATCGGCCGCATCGGCGGGCAGCCGTTCAGACACAGAAAGCAGCATCGCCACGAGCTTCTGCACCTCCGCCTTGCCCGCGCGCCCGCTGCCCGCTACGGACTTCTTGATGGTGGACGGATTGTATTCGCCCACCTGGAGCCCCGCCGACGCCAACGCGAGCAAGGCCACGCCCCGCGCATGCCCCAGGCGCAGCGCGCTCTCCGCGGAGTGGTGCTGAAAAATCTGCTCGATGGCGGCGCCTTCGGGCTGGTGGGTAGCCAATACCACAAGCAAACCTTGGTGAATGGTTTGCAGGCGCTCGGCCATGGGGTCTTCCGCGCGGGTACGCACGACACCGGCCGCAACCAAAGACTGCCGGCCTTTGGCACGGTCGATGACCGCCCAACCGGTGGCATTGAGGCCGGGATCGATTCCGATGACACGCATCTCGTGGTCCGCGAATTGGTGAACAGCGGTGCAGTATATGCCATTGCCGGATTCCATGCACGGCGAATCCGTCTCCTATGGGTCGATTTTTCAGAAGACGCAGCACTGGCTAGGGTTTTCGCGGGCCTGCGCCGCCCCGACGGCCTGCGGGCGCCGCCACGACAGGTGTCGGTTGCGCGAACGACTCCGGCGCGCTCCACACCAGCAAGCCGATGCGGGGACTCTCGGCGACACCGCCTCGCTCGACAATGGCCGATGCTGCCCGAACGCGCCGCGCGGGGCGGGGAGACACCAACCGAAGCAACCATTGCTCAATGCCCGAAAGATGCTGTCCATGGGGCGTATCGCCCCCTGTCGAGAGCGCCTCAAACCGCACCCAAAGGTCGACCGCTGGCCGAAAATCAATCACCACATCGCCGTTTTGCACCTCGATACGGGCATTTCGCGTGTCGAGCGGCGCCCCCCCATCCAGTCCCCACGCGAGGCGCACGGGGCCTTGCTCATCCACGCCAATCGCCAGGGTGTCGGAAAACAAGAACGCGGCCCGCCGAATTGCGCCCGGCCGGCCGTCACCGCCACGATGCAGCACGACCCCGCGCCCGTCGAGCTTTCCACCGCTTTCCCCCGACTCTACCCACCCATGAATGATGCCATTGGGAACCGGCGCGCCGACGGACCATTGGCCCGGCTCGACGGCCCCACCGACGGGCGCCAAGGGCCCGCTGCGACCTTGCACCTGCACCACCGCATTGGACTCATCACTTCGTGCCCGCAAGTGCCAGTTGCCCACAGGAACGGACGTTCCCGACAAGCGGTCGGTGTCGAGGACCACAGACTCGCCGCTGGGTTCGCGCTGCGTGGCTTGGGGCGCGGACCAACGTGCATACCGCACCGGCGCTCCTTCTCGCGGCCACCAGTCGACCTCAACCCGGCCTTGCCCGCGCAGCACGCCCGTGTTGCCAACGGTGACCCGCGCATCGAGCACCGCCCCATCGCTCGTGACCCCCAGCAGCTCCCAGCGCTCGGTCCACGTCAACGCGTCGGCCGGGGCCGCAGACTGGCAACCGAGCGCCATCAACACACAAAGCCCTGCCCTCACAGCGCCTCCGTGCGGCACAAACCGAGCGCCTCTCGTTCGCGGCGCAGCGCGGCGAGTTCGGCGTCTTCGGTCGTCTCCAAAAGTGTGGGCATCGGCTTTCCGCAGGTCCATTTGCCGGTGTCTCGGACGTGATTGAGGCGGTCTTCATAAAACTGCCGCCCTGCAGATCGGCACACTTCCTGCATGGAAACATCCCATCCCGCACAAAACGTGCGGTCCAGCATCTCTTGCCGCCCAAACACCGTCCGTGCCGCAGCAATCCACGGCCGTGGGTCGTCCGTTGCAAAGCCAAAGCGCGGCGCAGCCGACGTGACCTCGACGCCCCATTGTTCCGGCGACCAGTCCGCGGTGCGCCAGCGCCCCAACTCCGCCGACCACGCATGCATCCGACAGTCCTCCGCGAATCGCCCCGCATCGACGCATCGGGAAGCGTCCCCGCTTCGCTCGGCGACCTGGAACATACACTCATCTCGAAACACGCCCGACACCGACGCACACAGCGCTGTCGCACCTTCTGCATCGGTGCGCGCGAGCACTTCGGCGGCGTACACGACACAATCGGCACGCACCGCCGCTGTGCCCAGACGCCCGCACACCAAAGGCGCATCTGCAGGTGCCTGTGCGACTTCACGCAAGGCCGTCGCCAGCAAGAACGCATCCGCAGGCACCACTGTGTTGGTCGCGCAACCTCCAAAGCAGGCGGCACCCCACACGGAGAGCCATCGTCTGCACACAGTTCGAGTGAAGATGCCGGACAACATTCCCGGCACCCTACCCCAATTCACGGCATACGGAAGGGCTGCCCCCCGCGCAATCAACCGGATACACCCTTGCAAGGTCTACGGAGACGGTTTGGCCGCGATTCTATCTGTATCGCCACGCACCCGACGCCTGCTCGGGCATGTGGCGCGATTTGCCGTCACCGGCGCCGCATTGGCGTGGCTGCTCACCCACACCGAGGGCGCTCGGATTTGGCGTGCGATGGCCACTGCACCCGTCTGGGTCACGCTGACGCCCTTCGCGCTGTTGGTCCTGACCGCCGTGTTCCAATCCGCGCGGTGGACATTGTTGCTGCGCGCGGTCGACGCGCCGGTCTCGTTTGTCGCCGCGACCTCGATTTTCTTGCGTGCAGCGTTCATCGGCGCTTTTTCCCCCCGCGGCGGCGCCGACATCGCGCGCATCGCCTATTTCACCGGCGCCACGGGCCGCGTCGAGCCAGTCTTGGCCGTAGCCGTAGTTTCCCGCATTTTGGACGTGTTGCCCTGGTTTTCGATGTTGTTGTGGGGCATCACCTCGGGTGCCCTCGATGCCACGCCTCCGCTCCTCACTTCTGCGCGCGCATTTTCGGCCTTGTTCGCAATCCTTTTGGCCGCAGCCATCGCCTTGTACACCTGGGGGGAACCCCTTGCGCTTCGGTTGCCGCTCTTCCGCGACCGCGCGGTTGCGGTTGCGCGCGCAACACGAAGTGTCGGAAAACACCCGCGCGCCGTGCTGGGTTCCCTCGGATTTGCGGTCTTGATTGGCGGGGCAAATGTGACCAGCGTTGCTGTGATTGTCTTTCATTATGGCGCAACCGCGCACATTTTCGACATCATCGGCATCGTACCCGCGATGGACTCCGTCATCTCGTTGCCGGTTACGATTTCTGGTGTTGGGTTGCGGGAAGGTGCTTTCATTTTGGCGTTTTCTCCTCACGGGCTCGACACCGACACCGCCGTGGCTGCCGCCTGGATTCGATGGTCGGGTGAACTACTAAGGGCACTCCTCGGTGGAATGCTGTTCCTGATTGGAGGTAGACTGCACGAACACTCTGCACCTGGGGCGCAACGCGATCCGTCGCCCGCCCGACACCCGGAGGACGAATGACTGGAGCAAATAGCGGAACGCAACGTCCTGTCAGCGTTCTCGTCGTTGAAGACGAGCCCGATATTCGCGACCTCATCGCGCTGAACCTTCGCCGAGAGGGCTTTACCGTCTTTGAAACCGACACCGGGGCAACCGGCCTCGCGATTGCGCGGCGCGAGCGGCCCTCCGTCGTGCTGCTCGACCTCATGTTGCCCGATATGAGCGGGCGAGACATCTGCGCCGAGCTTCGCGCGGATGAAAGCACGCGCGACCTCTACATCATCATGGTGACGGCCCGCACACAAGAGCGCGACCGCGTCAAGGGTTTCGAAGTCGGCGCGGACGACTACGTCACAAAGCCCTTTAGCGTGCGCGAGCTTGTCTTGCGGGTGACGGCCGGCGCCCGAAGGGTCGTCGCACCGGTCCCCAAAGAGGGCAACGACATCACCCATGGCATCGTCCGAATCGACCAAGGCGCGCATCGTGCCTTCGTCAACGGCGAAGAGCTGTCGCTCACCGCCACGGAGTACCGCTTGCTCGTATGGCTCGCGACCCACACCGGCCAGCTTTGTTCCCGCGGCGAGTTGCTTCGCGAGGTGTGGGAATTGCCTCCCGATCTCAATACCCGCACCGTCGACACCCACGTCAAGCGATTGCGGCAAAAGCTGGGCGCAGCCTCGGACTACATCGAGACCGTTCGCGGCGCAGGCTATCGGTTCAACACGTGAGCATCGACACCCAGGCGGGCATGGACGACCAATCGGCGCGAGAAGATAACGCCCTCGCCGCGACGATGATTGACCGCACGCCCAATGGCGTGCTCGTCACCGACGCATCGGGCCGCGTGCGGATGGCCAACCGTGCGCTGCAAACGATGGTTCCCGTGGTTCCGTCGCCCGTCGGTCGAATGCCCATTGAGGCGGTGCCCGTGCCCGCCATCGCCGAAGCTCTGTCCGCCGCCACCGAAGGCGAGCGCGAGCTTGAACTGCGCATCGGCACCCGCGACCTATTTGTGCGCGTGGTGGCGATGGGCCCTGGTCGCGGTCGACTCGCAATCGTGCAAGACGTCACACGGATTCGCCAAGCCGAGCGGTATCGCCGCGAGTTCGTGGCCAACGTCTCCCACGAGCTGCGCACCCCCGCCACCGCCATCGCGGGCTACGCCGAGACGCTGCTCGCCGAGCCCGAGCGCCTGCCGCCCGATGTCGTGCGGATGATTGAAGTCATCCTGCGAAACGGCCGTCGCCTCACCGAGCTCTTCGACGACCTCCTCCACCTCGCGCGCCTCGACTCGATGGACGAAGCCTTGCCCCTCGAGCCCGTGCAGCTGGCGGGCGCAGTGGCCGAGGCTGTAGACAAGCACGCCGCACTGGCCGATGCCCGGAAGGTCACCGTTCAAGCCACCGTGACCAACAACCTCATGGCCCTCGCCAACCGCGACGCTCTCGGGCATGTCCTGGCCAATCTGGTTAGCAATGCCATCAAGTACAGCCATGAAGGCGGCTTGGTGCGCGTGCGCGGCGTGCCCGACGACGATGGCCCGCTTATCGAAGTCATCGACCAAGGCATCGGCATCGACCCCACCCACCACGACCGAATCTTCCAGCGTTTCTACCGTGTGGACAAAGGTCGCACGCGCACCCAAGGTGGCACGGGTCTTGGCCTCGCAATCGTCAAACACTTGTCGAAAGCGATGCGCGCCCGTGTAGAGGTCAAGAGCCGAAAGGGTCGCGGCAGCACATTTCGATTGTGGCTGCAAGAAGTGCCCCCTGGATTCGGTTCAACCGAAGAATAGTCGCGCTTTGGTGTTTGCGCCGGAATCGTTGCCCAAACCGGCGCGGGGTTGGCTACGATGCCAAAAGAAACCAACGCCGCCGAATCCCCGGCTCGGAGCCCCGATGGGTCCACGGAATCTCTCCTCCTTGGCGCTGCTGCTCGGTCCCCTGTTGGGGGGCGCCGCATGTGGCACGTTTGGACTCAAGGGAAGCGAAACGGGCCAAGATAGCGCCGTAGAAGGCATCGCCGACACACTCACCGTAGCCAGTGTTTCTCCCGAGTGGGGGCCGCTCAATACAGAAACCGAAGTCACGGTTCGCGGTTCCGGCTTTCGCGGTGCGGTCACCTTCGCGTTTGGCAACACCGAAGTCGAGCCGTTCGTATTGAGCGACACAGAGCTCATCGTCACGACCCCCTCCGTGCCGGTCGAGGCGGCCGTCGACATCACCGTTACGTCCGATTTGGGCGAAGTGGTGCTTCCCAACGGCTTTTTCTTCACGGACTCCGCCCCACCCGACGACGGCGGCGATAGCGGAACGGGCGATGGTGGCGGGAGTGGGTCCGGGGGCAGCTCCGACGGCGGCTCCGGCGGCACGGACAACAGCGGCACGGTCACCGCATACGTCGAGCACAACTACTTTGTGGTGGGCTGTCCAACGTGCCTTGGCTATGGCGGCTACGAGTCCGTCGAGTCATTCGCGATTTTTCACGCGCCCACCACTGGGAGTTGGTTCGACTGGTTTCCCCGCCAAGGGAGTTGCGCCGTCAACCCCCCGCGCACGCACCCCACCAGCTCCTACACCGATGTGGGCTCCACGGCCTTGCTGCAAGCCGGTGCAACCAGCGTCGATATGTCGCGGACGCGCGACGGCGCGATGACCTACTATTCCAAGATGTCCACCAACGGAACATCGTATTCTCGCAACACAAGCTACGACCTATTGGCGCCGTACGCCACACCCGCCATCGAAGCGCCGAGCGTCCTCCGCACGATTCCGTCCGGCTTCACGAGCATCGAGCCTATCGCGCTCTTCAACGACTCCTACGATGCGTTCGTTCCCTTTGATGCAGGTGCCGCACGATTTAGCTGGAGCCCCGCAGGCACCGCCGATGGTGTCGTCATCTCGTTTTTGATTTTCGACAGCACCGGCTCTACCTACCACGGCGAAGTCTTCTGTTGGGTTGCGGACAGCGGCTACTTCCAAGTTCCGCTGACCGACCTTGCGGCCGTCGCATACAGCGGCGACCTCGCGATGGTCTACTATTACAAGTTTACGTTGGGCGAAGGCACCAACCCAAGCGACCAAAGCACCATCGAGTCTGCATCGGCGTTTGGCGGCCTGGGCACCATCACGCTGTACTGACGCCCACGGGCACAGGGACACCTCCCAACGGACGCCACTCCAGGGCCAGGCCATCGGGAAACGCTACGCACGCTACATTGTCGTCGCGCAGCACCTCGGCTGCCAAGCGAAAGTCCGTGGGAGCATGCCCCGTGCGAACCGCCGACCACGCGGCCGTCCACCGGCCAAACCAGGCTTCGAGGACGCCCCCCGGCTGCACCTGCCGTCGCACATCCCGTGGCAGGTAGTCGCGAAACTGAATGGGCGCGAAGCCACGCACAAAGTCGGTCCCAAACACCAACGCTTCCCGCTGCAGCGTGTTTCCGCCGCGTCGAAGCACATAAAACGAAAACACATGGCCATCGGTGTCGCTCGACCCTTCGAGCACGACACCGCCCGGCCGTACTTCGGTCGCGAGCGCGCAGTGGGCCGCCGGGATGTCGGCCACCGGATATTGCCGCAACACATTGGCGCAGCGCACAACGCCCGCCACGCCGTCACCTTGCCCCGCGAGTGCATCCCGACACTGGACCTCCACGCCGTGTGGCGCGAGGCGCTCGGTCGCCCGCGCGGCGCGTCCCGGATGAACCTCAAGGACCGCCAACGGGCAACCCAGAGGTGTCAGCACTTCCGATAGCTCGGCGACGGTGTCCGCTTCGTCGCCGGTGCCGATGTCCACGCACCCTGCGGGGAGGAGGTCCGAGAGGCGCGCCACCATCCAAGCATCCCAGCCACGCAGGCGTCCGGCGCGCGTGCGTCCGCGAAGCTGACCGACCGCCGGTGCCGTCTTGCGGGCCATAGGGCCTCCTTTCTGCGGAAAACAGAGCCGCGCGATACCGGGTAGCCTGTCCGATGGGTGCGCGGCCACCCCGTCAGCGACGACCTTGGGAGCCGTCGTCCTGCCGTTGTTGTTGCCGCACAAAGCGCAGGTCGTACCACGCACGCATTCGTTGTCGGCTGGTGTCCCCAATCGTGCCCACGGGCAACACCGCGGGGCCTACCGGCTCCACCAATACATACGGCTTGCCGCGCACTTCGACCACTTCGTCTTGCGGGCGTGGACGGATACGGAGCGCCGCGAACGCGTGTCCTTCGACATAGACCACCGCGAGTGCAACGTCGGGCCATGCGCGCCGCATCAACGCCAAATACAACACGGTCTTGCTGTCACAATCACCTTTGTTTTTGGCGAGAATCGCGAATGGCAGACGATAACGGTCTTGTTCAAGGGCACGCATTTCATACGGAATGGTTTGCACAAAACCGAGCGCACGATTGGCAAACATTCGTGGATTGTCGAGACGTCCACCCAAGCCAGCGACAATCGGCTTCATATGCCGCGCATAGGAATGCACATGCCGCACATGGTCGGGCAAGATGAAGAGGTCAGGCGTGAGGATATAGCCCCGCGCTTCGACGGCATCTCGCTGGGCTTCGATGACAAAGGTGCGCGCCCGTTGCAATGCACGCTCGGCGCCACCCGGCGACACACCATCGACCCTGAGCTGAATCTGGCGCCCATTGGGCCGCGCTGTAACCCGCGCACCAAACGTAGACGCCGGCTCCGCGTTGACCCGCGCAATCACCTCTTCGTTTACCTTGGCAATCGAAATCCGCTTGGGCGTGCGCAGGTCCGCGCGCACCAAGGCGCCCCGCAGCGCGAACTCCGCCCTCTGGCGCTTGTCGAAGGCATCTTCCCATCGGTAGCGAAATCGCCACGCCCGACGGCCCGGCTCTACATCGACGCTGAGTTGGCCCGCCTCGGCTTGGCCCCACGGAAACCAACCGAGACCAATCGCACCCATCCAACCCAACACGAACTGCCGACGCGGGATGCTCATCGATGCTCCCAAATCACACGCACGGGAACGCGGCAAGCCGCCCAACCCCATGCCGGGCGACTCACCGAAGCCCTTCTATCTCAGACGCTTCGGCCAATCGAACATTCATTTCGCCGGGCTTGCCCGACAACACCAAGCCAATCCCGGCGCGCGTTTCGGGGTCGTTCTTCGGGACCAAGCGCACCACAAGGTCCAACGACCGCCCGACGACCGAGCCACGCGCCGCCAAGTCCCGCCGCTTGCCGCCATGCACCAAGCGCTCGATCAGGACACGGCCATTGGACAAGACAAACTGCCCCTCGGTAGGACCCAACACAACCTCGCCGCCCCGAACGGTCAGCGACGGCGCCAAGCGAAGGGCCGTCCGCGCCGCCGCGGAAACGTGGTCTCCGAGCACCACCCGCCCGTCTTCCAAACGCCAATCCGCCCGCGCTTCGGACGCGCCCGGCGCCCGCGCGCCCCCGGCATCCACCGTGACCTTTCCCGCGATGCGCCCCGCCACAGGTGATGGCTGGCCCGTCGTTGCAGAAACCAATGTCGCGAAATCAGTGTCGTGTATTTCCGCCTCCACCCGCACTTCCGACCGCTGCCCTTGCTGTCTGCGCAACGTGATGTCCCCCCGACCTCCGCCCCCCGCAATGGAAAACTGCGTTTGGCCGAGGGAAATTTCGCGACGGGAGAAGCGAACGTCGTCTACCGAAACCGCATCCACCCGCAGCGGTCCCGCGCGCCATTGCCGGACCGTCAAGGTGCCTTCCCCGTCCACCAAGCCGTCCCCCATGGCCCATACGACGTCTTCCAAAGACGCCTGCAGGCCCTCCGCTCCCGCCGCCGGAAGCGGGCCGTCTGCCGGAAGCACGAGGGTGCCGTTGGTGACCGAGAGCGACCGCGCACGGAACGAAAACGGGCCCGGACGCGCCGTGGGGGGAGCTTGGGTGCGCGAGTGAACGGTAACCCGCACACCATCGACCTTTACGTCGCCAAGAAGCAAACGCCGCGCGAGCAGCGCGGGCCAAAATGCCGGCACGTCCGACTCCACGGTTGTCGCCTGCACCGAAAGCCGCGGCGTTTCGACGAGGACGCCCGCACAGACCACCCGCCAGCCGTCGCGCGTCTCTTGCACCGAAGCGTCCGCGACCGACACCGCCACACCGGATTGTTCCGTGAGCCAGCGCAGCCCCCGTTGCTGTTGGACCGGGTCGGAAATCCAGCTCCGCACGAGCGCGGCGCTATGCTGCTGGCCCACAAACGCAACCAAACAGCCGACCAATACGACGAAAACGACGCCAAGCAAACAGCCCTTACCCCGACGCGCCGCCATACAGACCTCCCGCGCCCCCGTATCCCGGCACCCAGACGCCCGACGAATGGCGTACAATACACCCGCTGTGGCACAGCAGTGGTCAGTCACCCCGGATAATGCGTGAAACGACAACAATGGAAACTGTGGTGCGTTGCGGCGGCCTTTCCGGGCTGCGCCACACCGGACTCTGCGTCTCCCAAAGGCCCCGAAACCACGAACGAGGCAACGGGCGCCACATCCTGGACCGACCCCGCGGCAGATGACGACTGGTCCGACCTCATCGGCGACATTCCCGGCGCAGGCACGCAGACCCCCGAGGACATCACGGCCACCATCCAGCACGCGCTCGACTACGGCGTTCCCTCTGCAGGGGAAGCCCTGGATGCCTACAACGAAGCATACGCGATGGGTGACGAGTCTTGCCCTGGCAGCGCGTTTATGAACGGTTTTGAGGTCTTCGGAACCTGCACCGCAGCGTCCGGCGCCCAATTCTCCGGCGTCGCCGGGTTCACATTGCAAGACAACCGCGTGTGGGACGGCGACACCTGGACCGGGAGCGTCTCACTATTGACAAGTCCGGCTGATTATGTTATATTCCGACCCGATGGGACTTATCTTTTGGCCGGTGGTGGGCTCAATTTCACGCGCACAATAGACGCCAGCGGCACCCAGCAAGTCACCGCAATTCGCGGAACATTTGTCGACACCTCCCGAGAAGACTGGCTCGGCATCGGCTATTCGGGGGAGCTCCTCATCGGGCTCAACCAGCGAACGGGCGGCTATCCCGACCTGATGGTCGATGGCGCGCTCACGCTGGGCAGCACCTCCCTACAACTCGACGACCTGCACGTCATTCCTTACGAATGTGCGAGCGGGTTCATGGGAGGAACCATTCAAGTGCGCCAAGCAGACGCCACATGGGTCACCGTCACCCTCCCGAACACCTGCACGAACTGCGGACAAGCCACCTCACAGAATGGCGAAGATATCGGCCAGGTCTGCATTGACCCCACGCCCGTCCATGACCTTTCGACCTCCTGGTGGAACCCTTGATGTCCCGTCGATGTTGGAGCCCCCGCGGCGTTTGCGCTGCCTTCGCTGTACTAACGCTGGCGTCCTGTGGCGGCGCCGACGTCGGCCCCACCAAAGCGTCCACCGACTCGGGCGAGGCTTCCCCCTCCGGCACGCCCTGGGTTGCGTTGGACGCACCTCGCCTGCTTCGACGCGCGAGCCTCGACCTGCGCGGCGTCTTGCCGTCCGTCGATGAACTCGACGCCATCGAAGCCGACCCCACCCTCTTCCCAACGATGGTCGACGCCTACCTCGAAGACCCCCGCTTCGAAGAGCGCTATGTCGCCCTGATTGCCGAGCAGTGGCGCACCACCGTGGACATCTACCTCGCGTTTTCCTGGGAGTTCGGCCTCGATTTTGAGGACGACTACGCCTTTTTGCGCAGTGTTGGAGAAGAGCCCGCCCGCCTCGTGGCGCGGGTGGTCGCCGAAGACCGCCCCTACACCGAGATTGTGACCGCCGACTGGACGATGGCCAACGAAATGTCGTTGCGCAACTTTCCCCTCGACGGCGAAGCGGGCGAAGGCTGGCGACCCGCGGTGTATACCGACGCACGCCCCGCAGCCGGTGTGTTGTCCACCAATGGGCTGTGGTGGCGCTACGTTTCGCCCATTTTCAACTACAATCGTAGGCGCACGGCCGCCGTGCTCGACCTCCTGGTCTGCGAGGACATCTTGTCCCGCCCTGTCGAGTTTCCCGCCGCCGATGCCGAGGCCCTCGCCGACTCCCAAACGGCCATCCTCGAAGACCCCACCTGCCGCACCTGTCACGCGACCATCGAGCCGATTGCCGCCACCCTGTTCGGCTTTTTGCCCGCCGACACCCACAGCTCCGCCGAACTTTCGCGCTACCACCCCGAGCGGGAGCCTTCCGGGCCAACCACCCTCGGCGTATCGCCCGCGTGGTACGGCCAGCCGGTTTCGGGGCTCGCCGAGTTGGGTCGCGCAATCGCCGCAGACGGTCGCTTCGTGGACTGTGCCGTACGCACTGCCGCGGAGGCATTGCTGCGGCGCCCGGTGCAATCGGGCGATGCCGCCTTGCTGCGCGATGCACGCGATGCCTTCGTGGAAGACGACCTCCGCCTCAAGAGCGCCCTCCGCAATATCGTCGCGCATCCGGTCTACCAAGCGGGCGCAGTCACCGACGACGCCGCTGCCGCCCTCGTTACGGGAAGCACCACCCGTCGTATTTTGATTGCGAGCCACTTGCGCTCGGTGATGCGCGACCTCGTGGGCTTTCAGTGGATTCGCCAAGGCGCCGACGAGTTGGACAGCGACGTGACCGGCTTTCGCAGCATGGCAGGGGGCCTCGATGGCGATGAAGTCACCGACCCATTGGCCATTCCTGGCCTCACCTGGACCGCGCTCACCCGGCGCCTCGGGCAAGCCGCCGCTCGCTCTACCGTCGACCACGACTTCGCCGACGCCTCGCCGTACCTCCTCACCGAGGTCAGCTTGTCGGATCGCCCCGGCGACCCGGCGTTCGACGCCCAACTCGATGCGCTCGTCTGGCGCCTCCATGCGGTGCGGGCAGACGCCACGGAGCACACCGCCTGGGCGGACCTTTGGACCGCCGCATACGGCGAATCCGGCGATGCCTCCGAAGCATGGGCCGTTGTTCTGGGCGCGATGTTCCGCGACCCCGCTTTCTTGACGTACTGATTTCCGCGTTCATCGCCAACGTGCCTACGAACCCGGACGGAAACCGCGAATGAAACTCAACCGCCGCCAACTGCTGCAAGCTGCGCCCGCAAGCCTCCTGCTGCCGAGCATTTCCGCGCGCGCCGCACAACCCGGCGAGCGGCGGTTTTTGTTCATCTACGCCGATGGAGGCTGGGACACGACGTGGGTCTTCAACCCAGACTTTGGCAACCCAAACATCGACATGCCCGCCGATGGCTCGTCGGTCGCAACATTGGGCGACCTGCGTTGGGTCAGCGGTCCCGGCCGCCCGAGCGTTGACCGCTTCTTTCAAACGTGGGGAAGCCGTACTTGTATGCTCAATGGCATCGATGTGCGCTCGATTGCCCACGAACGCTGTCGCCGCTTGGTGTTCACCGCAAGCGCCGCGATGGATGGGTTGGACATTCCGAGCCGGATTGCCCTCGCAGCCCCAAGCCAACCTCCGCTCGGGCACTTGGTCTTCTCGGGACCTGCGTTCCTCGATGCGCAAAGCAATAGCGTCGTGCGGATTGGTGCAAGTGGACAGCTCGCGTCGCTCATCGACGGGACATGCGTTTCGGGAACCGACGACCTTCGCTTGCCCAATACAAGTATGGCCGCGCTCGAAGACCGCTTCGTCGCCCAACGCGCAGCGGACGCCGCGATTCGTGCGGGACAGGGCGCCGAAGCGCGCATTCACGCAGCCTATTCACAATCGCTCGACAATATCCCCGTCGCAGAAGAAAATGTCGGTCTCCTCAACACAGCCACCGATATTACCGCCGAGCAGCTTCGGTCTGCCGTCGATGTGTTGGGCACGGGTCTTGCAAGGTGTGCATTGGTGACCGACAAGGGCTTCCAAGGGGAGCGATGGGACCATCACACCGACCTCAACCGGCAAGTTCCGAGCTATGATTTCTTGTTCCAAAACTTAGAGAACGTCTGCGCGATGTTGGCCTCCCAGAGCGGAACTTGGGGCAACACCCTGCTCGATGAAATCACAATCGTCGTATTTTCCGAAATGGGTCGTTTCCCCCGCTATAATGCAGCATTTGGCAAGGACCATTGGATGACCTCTTCGATGCTCTTGATTGGCGGCGGCATCCAAGGTGGCACGACGGTCGGCGGCTACACGGACAGCATGAACGCCGAGGCAATCGACCTTTCCACCGGCCTACCGTCCGCTGCGGGCGTGGTTCCCGAACCCATCCACTTGGCCGCCACCTTGCTGACGCTCGCAGACATCGACCCCGTCGAAGCATACGGTCCCGAGGCCCACCCTTTGGCTGCGGCGCTGGCATGAACCCCCGACTTCTCTTGCCGTGGGTGGTCGCCTGCAGCGCCAAAGCCCCCCCTGCACAGCCCACGACTACGTCCACCACCACAGAAACACCCGTCGAATGTACCGTGGACACAGGCGGTGGACACCTCACCTGGGCAAGTTTTGGCGAACGATTTTTTCGGTCCAACTGTTCGTCTTGCCACGCAGCGAGCGCACCTGACCGATTTGGAGCGCCCCCATCGGCTGTGTTTGATTCGGAGACCGACGTCATCGCCGCAATCGACACCATTCGACGCGTGGTCCTCGACAACCGCACGATGCCCCCCGGCGGGGGCGTGACCGCTCAAGAAGCGGCAGAACTCGCGATCTACCTCACTTGCCTCGAAGAGCTGGGTGGTACCTGATGCTTTCTGTCTCGCTCCTAGAACGCCTCGCCGAGCACCCGCACGGACTGCCGTTGATAGAGCTTGCCGCACGCCTTCGTGCAACCGTCGATGCCGTCCGCGACGCCGCGGACGCCCTGCGCGCCGAAGGCAACCGCATCTCGGAAGACAACGAAACACTACGGTTGCACGACCCACGCGGAATGGGCCCTGCGACCCTCTCTTGGCGCTGCCGACGCCCCGTTGAATGGCATGATTCTTGCATGTCAACCAATACACTGGCCCGCGCCCACGCATCCGCGTTGCGATTTGGACTTCCGACCCACCGCCTGCCGGTCGTCGCCGCCCGGCACCAGACCCACGGCAAGGGTCGACTTGGCCGGCAGTGGTCGGCGGACTCCGGCGAAAACCTCCTATTTAGCGTCGTCTTGCGTCCGCCCTTACCGCTCGCCGAGACCCCGCGGGCAGTGCTCGCTTGGGCAGCCGCGATGGCGGAGGTGCTCGATTGCGGCCTAAAATGGCCCAATGACCTCGTTGTCCGCAAAAACAACCACCTCTACAAGCTGGGCGGAATCCTGGCCGAACTCGATGTGATTGCCGATGGCAACTACTCCGTCGTATTGGGTGTAGGAATCAATGTTCGCCAAACCCACTTTCCCGACCTCCCCGATGCTACGTCCCTCGCGCGCGAAGGTCGGCACGTCGACGACCTCGCGGCCCTCATGGGCGCGCTGGTGCAAGCCATCGACGAAACGAACGTAGAAGGCGACCATTGGCGGAGCAGATGGCGGCGGCGCGCGGTGATGTTGGGGGACCGGGTTCGGGTCGGCGCCATCGAAGGCATCGCCGAAGACATCCGGGAAGATGGCGCGCTGCTGGTTGACGGGCAACCGATTCTTGCCGGTGACGTATCCCTCGTTTCGGGTGGTTCCCTCGCGCCGCCAATCGGATAGACCCCCTCTTCACCGCGGAGGCGGGATGGACCCAGCACCCCAATACCGATTGTTGGTCTCAACGCGATTTTTGGCTCCAATGGCCGATGTTTGGCGCGTTTTCACTGACCCTTCCGCCATCATGGCCAGCTTTCCGCTGTGGGCGCCGTTTCGGTTTTCCCGTCCGGCCGAAGTCCAAGCCGCGCTGACGGATGGCGCCGCCACATTGCGCATTCCCGCGCGCTATGGCCCCCTTTCGTGGACCGCCCACTTCACCCTCAAAGCGGCCGGTCAAGCCTACACCCATGTGGGCGAAACCTCCCTCTACCCGTACTTTCACCACACCCTTCGCTTGGAGCCCGCCTCCGACGGCACCCGCCTCGTCGAAGATG
This sequence comes from uncultured Enterobacterales bacterium, assembly GCA_964502005.1. Classification (GTDB taxonomy): domain Bacteria; phylum Myxococcota_A; class UBA796; order UBA796; family UBA2385; genus CAJWOS01. The sequence continues at coordinate 91,238 of CAZCUX010000023.1, read as the reverse complement.
TGTGGTTTGCGCCGGCCGCATGCCCCGGCCCCGCCGCGCAGTGGACGGCCCGCACCTTCCAGGCGCGCCATACACGCGCCGCGCGGAACCTCCCCGCAGATGCACGCACCGTGGGCCACCTCGTTCTGCGCGCGGTCTTCGAACACGACACCCCTCCCGCTATTGTGCGAGGCTAAGCTCCCATGTTGCTCGTCGTAGATGTCGGAAACACCAACACCGTTCTCGGCGCAATGGAAGGCGATGAAGTGCGCCACAGTTGGCGCGTCACCACGGCACCGCGCACCACCGATGAAGTGGGCCTGTTGCTGCTTCAGCTTCTGGAACATCAAAAGCTCGGTCCAGCCGACATTTCCGGCGTCATTATTTCCTGCGTTGTGCCCAGCGTCGTCTATGCCCTCGAAAAAGCGTCCCGCCGCTACCTGCACCAAGATGCGTTGGTCGTCGGAAAAGGGATGCGCACCGGCATGAAGGTCCGCACGGACAATCCCCGAGAAGTCGGCGCTGACCGGATTGTCAACGCAGTCGCAGCTTGGCGCCGTTTCCAACGTCCTCTGGTCGTCGTTGACTTTGGAACGGCCACTACGTTTGATTGTGTCGACGGAAACGGCGAGTACATCGGGGGCGCAATCTCTCCCGGCTTTCAAATTAGCGCAGACGCACTCGTGAACCGCACCGCCAAGTTGCCGCGTGTTGAAGTGGACCATCCCGCACGCGCGATTGGCACGAACACCATCGCGAGCATGCAATCTGGCTTGTTCTTCGGCTATGTCGGCCTCGTCGACGGCCTCGCGCGCCGCTGCAAAGCCGAGCTTTCGAAGGACGGAAACCCGGTCCCGTGTATTGCAACCGGCGGCTTGGCCAACCTCATCGGCAGCGCATGCGAAGAGATTGATGAGGTGGACAATGACCTCACACTCACCGGCCTGCGCATCCTTTGGGAGCTCAACCGTCGATGACCGCAGATTCCGCGCGCATTAGCCCCACCGCCCACTTCACGGGCGCGGTCTGGCGCGCGCGGGGTCTCGGCGATCCCCGGTTTGACAGCGTCCTCGACATCCGGCCCCACAACTGGCTCTCGCCCGCCGGCGGCTTGTTTCGGCCGTTGTTGGGCGGCAACACGTTGGATGACAGCCTCGTCCAGCGTCACCTCATCCTCGATGCGGAGGTCGCGCACGCGCTACACACGGGCGTTCGCAACGTCATTGAAGTGCCCGCGGGCTTCTCCGCGCGCCGCTCCCGCCTCGACCGCCCCGGCGTTCATTGGGTCGACGGCGACCTCGCCGCGATGGCTGCCCTCCGCCGTTCTGCGCTCGGGCCCGATGCCGACATCCGCACGCTCGACCTCCTCCACGACGACGGCCCCACGTCCTTGGCCGCAGTCGTGCAGTCGTTGCCCCCCGAACCGCTCGTGGTCATCATCGAAGGGCTGCTGAATTACCTGTCCACCGAGACCGTGCTTGGCATCTTCCGCCGCATTTTGGCCGCCACAGCGCACCTCCCGTATGTGGAGGTCGTGGGAGACGTCGCACTGGGCTCCCACACCGCCAACAATCCGTGGGTGCGGCTGTTCTTGCGCACGTTGGGTTGGGCAACACGCGGGCGCACTTGGGCGCACTTTTCAGGCGAGGCCGAGGCGCAGCACAGCGTAAATGCCCTGGGCTTCGAGACTGTGACCCTACACTCTCCGCGCGCGCGCGCGTGGGAGCTTGGCTTGCCCGCGCCGAATACTCCGGACTACTTATGTGTTCTCCAAGCACGGCGCGGAAAGATTCGGTAAGGGATTCCGAGCCAGACCTATTGTAGCGTCAGGTAGACGTTACGCTGGCTGCGAAAAAGAGGTTCCACACCACTGTGGTCCCGCTTCGCGGTCGACGGACAAACAAATCCCCCCGCGCACCGCTGACGTGTCTGGAGACTCCATGAAATCGACCTTTTGGCTTATCGGACTCACCACCCTGTCGATGGCGTGCGGAAAAGAAGAAGCGCCCGCGCTCGCATCGTTGGTCGACCCCTCCTACGCTTTCGACACGGGTTCCCCCGATGCCGACGCAGACACCGATTCCGACACCGACGCTGACACTGACGCCGACACTGACGCCGACACCGACGCCGACACCGACACCGATGTTGCGCCCGCGTGCACCAACTGCACCCTCCCCGACGATGCCCTCGACAACGTCATTCTCGACTTCGAAGACCCCACCGCTATCGTCACCGACGGCTGGTCCGCGACCGGCGACTTTGCCGCGCCTGCCGATGTTGACGCGTGGACCGGCAGCGCCAATACCGAAGGTTCCGCCCGCGTCGGAGATCGCGCGATGTCGACGTGTACCCTCGGCGGCGGAACCTGCGGCGGCCCCACCGGCGCCCTCGAGTCTCCCCCGTGGACCGTCGATGGCGACGCTCTGAGCCTCTTGCTCGGCGGCGGCTTGGGCGACGGCTCCGTGGGCATTCAGGTGATTGACGCGGCAACCGACGCCATCCTCGCCACCTACGACCCCGATGTGTGCAGCCCCAACTACCTCACCGGCGACACCAACTGGGCCCACATCGACACACGGAACATCGTGGGCACCCAAGTGAAGCTGCGTATTTTCGACGACAGCACCGCCGATTGTGGCTTCGTCACCGCCGACCACCTCTATTCGAGCGACAATGGCGCAGGTCCCCGCGTCGCGACCGCGTGGTGGACCCAAAACTGCACGCTCTCTACCGATGGCCTCGACGCCGTCATCGCCGACTTCGACGACCCCACCCTGTATGCCGCCGCCGGCTGGACCCTCGACGGCGCATTCGCCGCGCCCTCGTCCGCCGACGCATGGGCCGGCAGCACCACCGACCCCAACGCCGCGGTGGTCGGTTCGCAAGCGGTGTCGACCTGCACCATTGGCGGCGCCGATTGCGGCGGCCCCGTAGGAAGCCTCACGAGCCCGCTCTTCACGGTCACCGCCCCCTACCTCACGTTCCTCATGGCAGGCGGAAATGGTTCGGCGGCGGTGGGCATCCAGGTCTGGGCCGATGATGGCACGGTTCTTGCAGAGTTCCGCCCCAACGCGTGCGGTCCTACGTTTATCAACGGAGATGACGATTGGAAGCACATCGACCTCTCCGCGTTCGTTGGACAAGACGTGCAAGTCCACCTCTTTGACAACGACACGGGTGGCTGCGGTTACCTCTCGGTGGACCACCTCTACCTCTCCGAGACCGTTCGGGGACCGGCCGTTGGCGCCGCCCCCTGATTTTCGGATACAGTGCCGCTTTCCTTTCGGATTTCCACCGGTTCCTCACGACACACCTCCCCGGCCCGACACACGCCCCCTCCTCCGCCGACCGCGTTCGCCCCTTCGCGCGCCGCGGCGTACGGTTCGGCAGTGTCCCGCCGGGGTCGTTTCGAGGGCCACCCCCACCGGAGCCCCTCGGCATGAGCGAAGCCACTGAACGCCCGCACGACGAGGACGACGCACCCACCGACCCCGGCCCGACACCCGGTCCCGTCGACGTCACCCTTCCCGTGGTGGCGATACCCACCCTTCGCGCCGAAACGGACCACGGCCCGCCCCATCGGCTCGCCCCCGGCGCCGTCAACCTCTGGCGCTTACAACGCCTGATTCGCCTCGCGGTCATGGGCATCCCGCTCTACGGCGCGATGGGCTTCGGCCTCGCGTCCGTCACGAGCTTTCGCTACGGTGTGGCGGCGGCGGTTGCGCTGGTCGGGGTCAACTTGGTCATCTCGCTGGTATGGCCCCCGTTTCAAGTCGCAGCCTGGACCTACGCTGTGCGGGAACACGACCTCCTCGTGCAATCGGGCGTGCTCTTCCGCCGGTGGTCCAGCGTGCCGCTGTCGCGCATACAGCACGTCGACACCCGCCAAGGCCCCTTGGAGCGAATGTTCGGGCTCCAGCGCTTGCTGGTCTATACGGCCGCGGGCGTGAGCGCGGATGGCGTCATTCCAGCCCTCACGGACCACGAAGCCCAGCGCATTCGCGACGTTTTGTCCCGCAGGGGGGGCGATGACGGAGTCTGAGGGCGACGTTCCCTGGCGCAGCCTGCATCCCCTCAGCCTGCTGGCGAACCTCGTTCCCCAGGCCTGGCGAACCGCGCGCGCAGCCTGGCCGCTGCTGCTGGCGATGGTGGTGGGCGGTGGCTCGATGGGCACCGACCTATTCGACCTTTCGCTTCTATTCGTCTTTTTCGGACTCACCCTCGTTCGCACGCTCACCCACTTCTTGACCCTCCGCTACCGCGTGCGCGACGGCCGCTTTGAGGTTCGCTCGGGCTTGCTCCACCGCCAAGCACGGGTGCTCGACCCCGCGCGCATCCAAAACATCGAGCAAGTGCAAAACTTGTTCCACAAGGCCGTCGGTGTGGTCGAGGTCCGCGTAGAGACCGCCGGCGACGCCTCCACCCAAGGCCTGCTGAGCGCGCTGTCCGTCGCGGAAGCCACGCGCCTGCAAGCAGAGCTAGAGCAGCTCGTCCGAAATACCCGCAGCTCCGCGGCCTCGCCGGCCACCGTCGACACGGGCGCGCCCGCCCCACCGAGCGACGAGACCATCTTGGTCGAAGGAACGCCCCTCGAAGCCGTCGCATATGGCCTCACCCGCCGCACCGTCGGGACCGTCGCCGTATTGACCGCCGTGTTCACCGAAATGTTTGGCCGAATGCAGCCTTCCGCGAACGAAGCGCGGCAGGTCATGCAGCTTTCGGTCATCGGTCCCGCGCTCATGCTGGCATTTGCGGGCTCTTGGGCATGGTCGGCGGGCACCGCGCTGTTTCGCCATTGGCGCTTTCGGCTCGTCCGACGCGGCGACCGTCTCATCAACGAAGAAGGCCTCACCACCCGTCGCCGCGTTGAAATTCCAATCGCCAAGGTCCAGCTCGTGCGGGCCGACGCCGCCCCGCTTCGTCGCTGGATGGGCTACGGAAGCATCCTGATTGAGACAGCGGCGCTTGGCTTCGCCGACGGCGAGGTCCGCCAGGCCGAGGGCGTGGTCCCCATGGTCGAGACCAGCGAAATGGCGCGCATTTTCCGTGCTGCTGCCCCCAATATCGACCTCGACCCCTGGACCACCCCCCTTCGCCCCGCCCATCCCCGCGCACTGTGGCGAATGGCCATCGGCGTCGTGGGCCGCACCGCCGCAATCACCGCGGGCGCTGTCTGGTTTTTGGGCCCATCCGGCGCGTGGGCGCTATTGTGGCTGCCGGTTGGCATCGGCCTCGCTACCCTCGAGTGGCGCAAGCTCGGTTGGCTGGTCACGCCCGAAGCCGTCATGGCCCGCGCGGGCGTGCTTCGGCGCGGAGCATGGGTGCTCGACCGCGCGAAAATCCAAAGCGTCGAGGTCGTACAAACGCCGCTCATGCAATGGCATGGCTTGGCCCGCGTCATCGTGCGGGTGGGTGGTAGCGCCGTCGCGTTGCCCGATATTGGGGTAGACGACGCCCTCCAAGTGTTCCAAGATTTGTCTCCCGACCCTACGCCCTTGCCCTCTCGCTCTCCGGTGGTTTCATGATCCGAACGGCTCTCTCGCTGGTGCTCGTGTCCTTTCTCGCACCGCGATTGGCCCATGCCCAGGGCATTCCCGCCGTCAGCGGCGTGCTTGAGGTCGAAACACCCACCGAAGTCCCCGCCGGCGTGCCCCCGGTCATGACGCTCCGCACCCCCGACCGTCCCTCCGTCTTTTTCGCTTCGTGTACGTTCGGAAAAGACCAAACCTTGTCGGTCGAAAGCGACGTCATAGAGGCAGGAAAGGGCTTTGTCGTGGCGTTGCCCGCGGACATCACGCCTCCCGCCGCCGAATGCGCCGTCGTCGCGCGCTTTGCCAACGGCCTCTCTGAGCGCCGCCCCGTGCAGCTTCGTTGGACGGTCGCGCCGCCCTTGCCCGCCGAGCCCGACAAAGCCCCCAAAGACGCACCCAAAACCGCCCCCAAAGACGCGCCCAAGGCGTCTTCCAAGCCCGAGCCCTGGGCCCCTACCCCCTGAGTCGCCACGCTTCCCCGTCCCCCACGGGGGACGCAAGGCCACCGATGTCGAGCTCCTCCTGCGTGCGTTCCCACGTCTTCGTGTCGGCCGGCATCGGCCTGGCCCTCGCTGCGTGCCCAGCCCCCGCGTCCAAATCCCAAACGCAAAACGATACGGCGCTACGCGAAGACTCCGGTGAAACGCCCGCTCTCGCGCCGCCGCTGTCCCGTGTGGACCCTCCATCGGAGCCAGCCGTCATGGTGCTGCTGACCCTCGGAAATGACTCCGTCACGGTCAATGACGTGCTGGTGGGCGACTTCTGGGTGGACACCGACTCCGCGCCGGAACCCGACGAAGGCTTCCGCACCCGCGTTTGGAACGCCGCGGGCGAGGAGGTGTTTCGCCGCAACACCACCTCGCCTGTGCTCGTACGCGACTTCTTGTCCCATTATAGCGACATCGCCGGCTTCGACCTGCTCACGCTCATGCCCGACCTCGGCGCATTTCACGTCTTGGTTCCGACGCGCGATGACGCCGCCCGCGTCAGCTTCGAGATTCGCCAAGAAGACGGCAGCTACCTCGAAGTCGGGAGCTGGGACCCCAGCACCGCGCCCACCGAAGCCGCCCCTCCCCCCGAATTTGTGACCGGCTGGACCACCCTCGTCTCGCACGGCCCTCCCGCCGAGATGCTCGACATCGTGCTCGTGGGAGACGGCTACACAGAAGCCGAGCAGGCGCAATGGCAAAGCGATGCGGACAGCCTGGCGGCAGCCCTTATTGCCGCCTATCCATTGAATCAAGTTGCCGACCGCATCAACATTCACCGCTTGGATGCCATCAGCAATGAAAGCGGCGCATCCTATGACTGCATTGACGAATGTCGCTTTCGGGACATCGCCTTTCGCTCGGTGTTTGCCGTCAACTTCATCAATGAGATGCTCGAGCGCGATTACCGCTCCACCACGCTGTTTCAGTTGGGACAGCACACCCTCGACCGCGCGCTCGCGCTAACGCCCGTCGACCTCGCGATTGTGCTGGTCAACAGCGAAAAGTCCGGCGGCATGTCCATTCACCACGCGGCCGTGTCCACCGGCAGCGACACCTGGACCCACACCGGCATTCACGAGTTTGGCCACCTCCTCGGCCTTTTGGGAGACGAGTACGTCGCCGACGAGTGCATTCGAAGCGCCGCGATGGGCTTGCCCCGCAACATCACCGACGCGCCGACCTCGCCCCGCTGGCAGGTGTGGCTCGACGCCAGCACGCCTTTGCCTACGCCCGAAGCGTCCGGCTACGACGACGTTGTGGGCGCATTTTCCGGTGCATGGAACTGCCCCGACCTCTACCGGCCCGTCGAGCTGTGCCGCATGAAGAGCTCGTCCACGGGTGAGTTTTGCCCGGTATGCACCGAGCAGCTCTTGCTCCAAGCCACCCGCTACACCGACCTCGCGACCGTCGCGGTCACACAACGTCCCGATGGCGACGCGCTGTCATTCGACACCTTGGGCCTCGCCCGCACCCTGCGCGTGTCCACCGATGGCACCACCTGGATGGACGCGGCCGAGCCGCTCGTCGTCGCCGAAGACGAAGTGTGGGTCGACATTACGGTCTCCACCCCCTTGATACGAGAAGACGCCGGCCGCCTGACCGAGCGGGTCCACCTCCAGCGCCCCGCGTCCACCAACGACACCGCCGACGGGCCGTGAGCTGCCCCGGTGCGGATGGTTCGACTGTGTTAGTCTTGACCTGACAAGATCAACCCTCGGAACGATCCGAGGGTCTGATCGCGCTTCATACCGACCCGTCCCTCCTTTTCGCCCCCGCCGAGCAGATGTCCAACAAACGAACCCGGATCCATGAGCGCGAGCTGCGCCGGATGCTGTCGTTTATCGGCATCTTTGGTGCTCTGTCTTTGGCGACATATGCAATTCCCGGGATGGAGTTGGTACAACCATGGGTGCCGACAGAGCCGGTGCCCCTCGTCCACCTCGCCCTCGACCGGGCCATTGTCACCGAAAACCAGTTCGGCGAGCTCGTGCGACAAGTTCCCGGCGACGCCCACGACCCCATCGATGACACCGGCATGGGCGGCGACCACATGGCCCCCGAAGAGCCTGTCGACGGCACCACCGAAGAGGTCTTCGACGACCCGCCCGTCGCACCGGCCCCGGCATCCCCCGAAACCGGCACTCCAGCACCGCCCGCCGACGCCCCGTGGCTCGGCCCCCTCGCGCCCGCCGCAGAAGACGACGCCGACACCCCACTGGCCCTCGCGCTGCCCGACCCCTCTCCTCCAGGGCCGCCCCGCTGCTTGCCCGGCGAGTGCGCCCCCCCTCCGACGCCCCGCGCGTCTGCCGTTGCGTCGGCCCCCAGCCGGCCGCCATCCGCCACCGCACGCGTAGTGGTCGAGGTGCCCGCGTTGCCGATTCCCGAGCGTTCCGCGGCTGCCTCCGACGTCGCGCGCCCCGGAAACGGCGCGTTGCGCGACCGCGACCCCGCCAAGGCCACCGCCCTCGAAGTGCCGCCCGGCGCCTTGGACCACTGGTTCGCGTCCTTGTCCCAAGCCGCGGCGGGCACGCCCGGCCACATCGCCCGCACGCTGCATTGGGGCGACTCTACCATCGCCGGCGACGGCATCACCCGCACGGTGCGCCAACGCTTACAAGGCCGCTTTGGCGACGGCGGACCTGGCTTCTTGGCCGTGCAAGTCGACGCCCGCTGGGCCAGCCGCCCGGGCATCCTGCGCAACACCAAGGGCGCCTGGAAAACGCGCACCATCACGTTTGGCGGCGCCAACAACGGCTATTATGGTCTCGGCGGTACCGTCTCTACGGCGTATGGCGCGGCGACCTCTACTCTTGGCGGAAACAAGGTTGGCGAGCAGCTTCAGGCGCTGCATCGCTTCGACATCGCCTTTCAAACCCGCCCCGATGGCGGCACCCTCATGGTTGAGGTCGAAGGCGGCGAAGGCGCAACATTTCAAACCCGCAGCGAAAACACCGCCGACGCCTTCCATACCTTCACCGCGCCTGCAGGCGCCCAAAAACTCAACGTCGTCACCACCGGCGACGGCCCCGTCACCGTCTATGGCGTGGCCCTCGAAACCCGCGGCCCCGGCATGACCTGGGAAACGCTGGGCGTCGCGGGTGCTGGCCAAGGCTCGATGTTTCGCCAAGGCGACGCGCACCTCGCCCGCCAAGTCGCGTGGCGGCGGCCCGACCTCATCGTGTACCAAATGGGCGGCAACGAGCTTGGGTACCCGAGCCTCAAGAGCGGCGGCGGAAAAGTCTGGAAAGACCGCTACGTCAAGGTCGTCCGAAAGCTGCGCGCGGGCGCCCCCGAAGCGAGCTGTATGCTCGTGACGCCCCTCGACCAAGGCGAGCGCGTGCGCGGCGCCGTGCACAGCAAGCCCACCCTCGCGACGATGGTTCGCCTCCAACGCGAGACCGCCCGCGAAATGGGCTGCGCCTTTTGGGACGCCCAAGCCGCGATGGGCGGCTCAGGCTCGTTTGGCGTGTGGCTGTCCAAAAAGCTCGCGTGGAGCGACCTGTACCACCTCACCAACAAGGGCTTGGCCATTATCGGCCACACCCTCGCCGACGCGATTGAGGCCGCCTATGACGATTGGCGCGGTGGCGGCGCAGTCTCCGCAGCATCGAGCCACCGGGCAGCAGACGGCTGACGCTGTTTCGTCGGCGCAAGGTCCCGCGCACTGTTGACACATTGTCAACGGTGCTGACGTCTTGTCAGTAGCAAGTGGCTCCTCCGTGACCATTTTGTCCTGATTGACAAAATGTCATCGCGCGACCCGACGAGACGCTTGACCCGCTTGGGGTTGGAGACCCTGCATCGAGAATGCCCGGCTCAGTTTGAAAACCCAATTTGGCGTGCCAAACGACGAGAATCACGCAACGTAGGCCCAGTAGCAATAGGCCGTCCCCCGGAAAATACAGCGAAATACTCCTCTACGGGTTGCGATTTATTCCCCATTTTGGGCCTTATCGGAGTACACTGCCGCCATCCGTGGATGCCCCGAAAGGACCATCCAACCCTTCGCCTCACACGCACCCCTTCGTTGAGAACACCGATATGACAACGCGCCTCCTTGTCGCCTCTTTGTTTCTGGCTGTCGCCAACCCTGTGCTCGCCGCTGACGCCACGTTGTTTGTTACAGACGCGTCGGGCAATAACCAAGCCGGAAATATGTTCGCGTTGACCGCCACCAACAACGTCGCCATCACCGGCTTTCAGCTCTATTTGTACTACGCCGACATCTTTTCTGGATGCGACTGGGAGGTCTACACCTCCACCACCAACTACACGAGCATCTACAACGATTCCGCTTCGTGGACCCTCCAAGGCTCGGGGACCTTCTTCGCTTCTTCGGAAAGCAACGCGTTCGTCGACATCTGGCTGCCAACGCCCGTCCCGCTCGCGGCAGGAAGCACGACCTCCGTGTATGTAACGGTGACCGCCACCAACGACTGCTTGCTCAACTACACCAACGGCACCTCCCAAGGCGCTCCGTACACGTCCGATACCAACCTTGCTATCGATCAAGGCTACGGATCGGCTTACCCCTTCGCAGGCCGCTTCACGCCCCGCATTTTCAACGGCAGCATTTATTATCGCACCTGTGAAGACGGCTATCTCGACAACGACGGCGATGGCTACGGCGACCCAACCACGTTTGACTGCCACTACGTCGACATCGTAGTCGCTGACGACTCCGACTGCGACGACACCGAAGCAGCCATCCATCCGGGCGCATCCGAGTCCTGGTACGACGGTGTCGACCAAGACTGCGCGGGTGACTCCGACTTCGACGCCGACGCCGATGGCTATGAAATCGACGTCTTCGGCGGCGACGACTGCGACGACGAAGACCCCACCATCAACCCCGTCGCAACTGAGGTCTGGTACGACGGCGTCGACCAAGACTGTACGTATGACTCCGACTTTGACGCCGATGGCGATGGATACGACAGCATCGACTACGGCGGCGACGACTGCGACGACGAAGACCCCACCATCAGCCCCGTCGCAACCGAGGTGTGGTACGACGGCGTCGACCAAGACTGTACGTATGACTCCGACTTTGACGCCGATGGCGATGGATACGACAGCATCGACTACGGCGGCGGCGACTGTGACGACGCCGAAGACGCCACCTACCCCGGCGCCACGGACACCTGGTACGACGGCGTCGACTCCGACTGCGTGGGCGACTCCGACTACGACGCCGATGGCGACGGCTTCGACGCCACTGAAGGCGGCGGCGACGACTGCGACGACACTGACCCGACCATCAACACCGCGGCCGAAGACATCGTTGACGACGGCATCGACCAAGATTGCAGCGGCAGCGACGCCACCTCGTCCACCGGCGAAGGCGAAGGCGAAGGCGAAGGAGAGGGCGAAGGCGAGGGCGAGGGCGAGGGCGAAGCCGAAGGCGAAGACAACGATGGCGGCGGGAAGACGACCTGTTCGACCACCGGCGGAATGCCCGCGTCTCTCGCTTGGTTGGCCTTGGGCAGCTTGGTTGCCGTGGGTCGCCGCCGTCGCTGACCCCACCCGCGCGCGGCGTCGTGGCGCTGCCGCGCAGCCCCAGAGATTGTCAACGTGTCACTTTGGGACAAAATGACACGTCATATGACAAGTTGACATTTCGCCAACGCATGGCTGCGGGTGCCCCTCCCCCACGACGGCACCCGGCCCCGCGTACCCGAAGCGTGGGCCGCCCTGCGCTTATTTCACCACCAGCGGGCACTCTCCCGCCTGAAACGTGCGGACCTCGCCCGTTTCGGTACGGTAGCGCACCAAGATAGGGCCCATGGTCGCCCCCGTGCTCCCCGGCGGATTTGTCGCGACCGCCCAATACGTAATCGTACGTTGACTTGGCGTCCCCGCCGCCTCCACCACGCGGCCGGCCGCACGCCGAATCACGGACACGCCGACCGTCGTGATGCTCACGCCGGCCCAATCGACCTGCACACCCGGAGCCGCGCGCACGACGGTCTTGAGCCAAGCCGCCTGCTTTTGCGCCGCGCCGACGCTGTCGCCGCTGCACAACACCGCGATGTCGACAAAACCATCCGATTCGAAGTCGCTCGGCCGGTCGGACAGGCTTGTGTGGCAACCGCCCAGTCCACCCAAGAACGCTGCGCCCACGGCAACGCCGAAGGACCACAGGCGACGCGGGCGGGAATTCAACATCCGACTCCAGTGGCAACAGAGCACCTACCCCGTAGGGTAGCGCAACTTCCATCGGTTGGGTGAAACGGACCTGGAGCAAGGAGGTCCAGAAGTTTCGGTGGGTTCGCCGTCCCACCGCTGATAGATGCGCAGTCTAACGCACCTGCAGGGGTGTCGCCCCCCCCGTCACCGCGACCGCGTCGTCCAGCGCCGCCAAAAACAGCTCTGCGGAACGAGTATAGCCGGCCTGGGAAAAATGGATGAAATCCCAGCCGGCGAGGGGCGGTTCGGCGGCGCGCCAGCTCAACATTGCCCCAGGACCGCCTTGTGCTTGTTGCCAGTCCCAGAACGCACACCCGAACTCGGGCGCCACTTCCCGCTGCACCTGCGCAACGGGCGCCGTCCTCCCCCATATCGCGTATTGTTGCCCTTTCTTGACGACCGTTGCCCGGTCTGACGGGCCGATGAGGATGCAGGCTGCGCGCGGAAGGTCCCGCCGGACAATTCGCAGAACGTCGCGCAAATCCTCTCGGTACCGCACCATCGCGTAGTCGGTATCGGCGGCCTCGTTGGTGCCATAGGCCAGGATGATGAGGTCAGGGCGAATCCCGACGAGGCCGGGGTCGCGCAGCTCCGGCGCAAACTCTAGCCAGGTCCGCGCCGTACGACCACGAACGCCGATGGCATCGAGCAATACGCCTGGTTCGTCCAGCTCACCGCTCAAACCGAGGAGCCGCACTTCGCCGTCTCCGACGGGCCGCACGGTCGCGCGGTGGGGACCAGCGGGAACGTCGACCACAACGTGTACCAGCTCTGCACGGGGTCTTTGTGTGTTCACAAGAATCGGTTCGGCGTCGTCGACAACGAGCGAGAACTGTCCGCCACCCGGCTGTCCGACGGCCCAAAGCTGAATGCGCGACCAACTGCGGCCAAAGGGACCGTCGCGATTGGTCTCGACAAACGCAAAATCGAGGGGATCTGACGTGCTGACGCTCGCGCCCCCAAAGCCAAAGAGTCCGTCCCATCGGCTGTTTTTGCGACCTACCCAGTCCGCGGTCCAGCCGGGGGAGCTGCACAAATGAATATCGTGCGCGCGGTCGCCCTCATACAACGACGCCGGGAACACAAAGCCGTGGCCGCGGTCGCCGTAGCGCTCTTGCAGGCTCCTGCGGAGGGCGCCCGTAAAATAGTCGCCGCCGGTATGGGATGCGCCAAACGTGCTGATGCGGACGGCTTCGCCCCGCGCCGCGCTTCGAAACACATTCCCAATCCGTTCAAGCGTATAAAAATCGCCTTCTAATGGCTGCAAGCCCAACGCCGCGGGGTCTGCGCCGGGCAGCGCGCCAGAGGTGACGCTCGCCCAGGACACCTGCACGTTTTCCCGCACCAACGCCGCATCCAGCGGGCGCTCTGCGGGGATGGGAGGTCGGGACCGCGGAACGGCGGGCACCGCGGGAGCGCTCCACGGGCCGCGCCGCTTCTTGGCCACGGCCGCTTCGGTGAGGAGGTTGGCGCAAGATGTTGCCGGTGGCCCCGCCGTTGTCGTCAAAAAGTACGACAAGGGCTCCACTGGAGCCGGCGGCAACACCGACAGCGGCGGAGCAGCCCCCAAGGCCACGAGACCGACGGCAATCGCGGCAAAGCGTAGCCTCACGGTGTCTCCCTGCGGCTCAGGACAAAGTGTCAAACCGTGCCAAACGCGCGGTCGCCGGCGTCTCCGAGCCCCGGCAAGATATAGCCGTGTTCGTTGAGCTGGCGGTCGATGGTCGCGAGGTGAATGTCGATGTCGGGGTCGGAGTCGAGCAAGGCTTGAATGCCTTCAGGCGCACCCACCAAGCCCACAAACCGCAGCGACCGCGCGCCCGCTTCCCGGAGCACCCGCGCCGCAGCGATAGCGCTTCCGCCGGTGGCGAGCATGGGGTCGATGAGAAGCACAGGTCCGGCCCCGAGGTCGTTCGGCAACCGCTTGAGATACGTGCGCGGCTGGAGGGTCTCTTCGTCGCGGGCCATGCCGAGGTGTCCGACGCGGGCCTCGGGCATCACCCGCAGCACGCCGTCCGACATTCCGAGCCCCGCCCGCAGCACGGGAACCACCGTGACCGGCTCAGCGAGGACCCGCGCGCGCACAGGCTCCAGCGGCGTGTGCATGTCGATGACCCGCGTGGGGAGGTCGCGGGTTGCCGCCCACACCATCAAGCCCGCGACTTCGCCCAAGCGCGCACGAAACTCGGGGGAGGAGGTCGAAGGGTCACGCAATGCCGCCATCTTGTGATGCAGAAGTGGGTGGTCATGCATAAACACCCGTGGGTGGTTCGCAAATGAATGAGATTCAGTAGCACTCGAACTCACAGGAAACTCCTCGCAAAAAGGCGAACTACTCCAGAGACGCACACCACACGGGTAGCGTGTCGGGCGACAACGTGACGGACCCACCGGCACCATCTCCGAGCGTTCCCGCCGAAAATGCGCCCCAAGCCTGACCGGCGTCGGTGTCAAATCCGTCCAGCGTCATCGTCGCGCTCGACGAGCCCAAGGTGGAGTCAAAATAGGCACCCGAGCCGCCCGCTTCCTCTTGGAGACGCACGCGCACTCCTTGGGAAGCATCATAGGCCCCCGTCTCGCCGGGAAATGTGTCGAACATCTCCACCAACAGTACGAAGACGTGTCCTTGGCCGCGCCAAAACTGCCGGAACGTCGTGGAGCCGGTGCGGTGAGAGCAGTCGGGCATGTCGAATGTGATGGACTGCGAGAGGGTTCCTTCGACCATCACGGTGAATGCGTCGGGCTGGGCCGGAAATCCACCCGTGTCTTCGATATCAGTATCGGAAGTGTCCGTATCCGTGGTTTCCTCGGTGCCTCCCGTGGTGTTCGACGCGCCACCCGAGTGGGTAGTATCCTCGGAAGAAGATTTGCCGCTGCATGCCATCAGCAACACCAGCGGAAGCCCGAGAAAGGCCCCTCGCGCGCGTGTGCCGGAACCGATGATGTGTCCGATCGTCACGAAGCCTCCAACCCGCCGACTTCACTGCGGTCCACCCAAGTGTAGCCGCTTCGTCCCGGATGCACCGCTCTGAACCGAGAACACAAGCCGGCCGCGGGGTGTTAGAAGGTTCGGATAGCTGGCCCATGGTCGCGACCGCTGCGAACCGACGGAGTACCCACATGATCCAGGCAGGAATGCTGGCGGCGTTGTTGTCCGCCAACACCGCAGTCGCCGGGGGTTCCCTCAAGGACCTCGACAAAAAAAACGGTTTCCGCGATGTGGCGCTCACCCAACGATGCGACCAGATTGAAGGCCTCAAGGGCAATACCGGCGCCGTAAAGACGGCGGTAAAAGAAGGCCTCGGCTCCGACGACAAAGCGGCACCTTACCTTGGTCTGCTCCATTATGTCCGTCCCTCCGACGACCTCGTGATTGGCCGCGCGGAGTTGCTCAACATCGGCTACACCTGCTACGCCGAACAGCTCATGGCCGTCAGCTTGCTGGCCTATGGCGAAGTCAACACCGCCCCCCTATTGGCCGCGCTGGTCGAGGCATTCGGCGATGCGACCCTCACCGACGCCGACAACAAGCGCTGGGTTTGGGACGGCAAAAAAGTAGTCCTCACCCTGCAAGAAGACCTGCACACCCACCTCGTCACGGTGGTCTACGCGAGCCGCCCGATGCTAGAGTCGAAGGCCGCAAACGACCTCGCGATTGAGAAGTCCGCCGTCAACGACCTCTAAACGTCGCTTGGCCATCCTTGCGTATGGGGCAGGCGCCACCCTCCCCTCCGCGACCCAAAGGCGCGTGCTTACGGTGGGGAGGACGCGATTCGACCGCCGGTGCTGCCCGGCGGACACCGGCGAACCTGCCGCACGTTGGGCGCCGCCACGCCGGTGCTCGTCTGCGCGCGACGGTCGCGGTCCACAACGCGCGCCCGACGCACACAGCGCCCCCCGCTTCCGCAGCCTGCTTCGTCGACCAGATGCCCCACGCGCGAAGCCTGCGAAATTCGCCTCCGACTTGACCCGACAAAGCTGACATTCCTCCCGATTTTCGTTATGCTGCGGGAGGAGTTTCAACGCACACCGATTCCGCCTCCGCCCCCGCAACGGTTGTTTGCGCGGCGGTAGCCACGGGCTTTTTCGCACCACGGCTCGATTGCGCGCTTCATGCTCGCCGCGCCGCCAATTTCTGGTGCCCCTCCCCGGTCCAAGCACCTCGTTCGATTTCCAAACAGAAAAACGTGGTGCCCACAACCGAAAATTTCTCGATCTGGGGTCACATTCCTTCCCGGACATTCCGATTCCAGGAGTGGAGGTAAACAGCGATGCTCTCGGCCATCAATCCTTCTGCGGGAACCCAGTCTATTCAGTCTTCTGCGATGCAAATGCGCACTTCTGTGGGCGGCAGCGGCCCCACGGCCCCCGCGACCACCCCGCGTTCGCGCGCACAAACCAACGTCTCCGAGCTGTTCCAAATCACTGCGGCCCTGAACCAGCAGTTGAACAGCCGTATGGACGGCGCCGAAGCCAACCGGATTCAGGGCGGCGAAGGTCTTGACGCTACCGGCGTCACCAAGAGCCTCACCGAAATCAAAGAAAAGCTCGACGCCATGCGTGCGCGCGCACCGATGCTCACCCGGTTCACCGACAAGCTGACGGCGGAGCTGAGCGAGGCCGTCAAGACGGGCCGCGGCAGCAACGCGCGCATCGAAGAGACCGTGCGCGAAACCCAGCAGGCGATGGCCTCGAAGTACGGCTACGTCGGCAATATCATCAACAAGGCTGCGTAATCGGCACACGGCATCGAGGTTTTCCTCCCCCCTCGACGCCTACTGTCACCGACCCAACGCAGCACTCCCGGAACGACGCGGTCAATAAATGTCCGCGTCGTTTCCGTTTGTGGCCGTCACCACCAAAACGGTGTCGCCCTTCACGCCCGCATCGAGGGCTGTCCAAGCCGCCTGAATGCTCGCCGCATTGTCCGGCGAATACGCAATTACGCTCAAAATCTGGCGGGACCACGCATCTTCGGCGCTGACATTGGCGGTGCTCAAGGGAATGTCACCGAGCTTGTCCGTGAGCAAGGTGGTGGCTTGCTCGATGGTGTAGGGGTCTTCGTGGGGCCAGCCGACCGCCCGCGTGACGCTCACACCAATCTTCGCCTCGCCGAGCGCCACGATGAGGTCGGTCTTTTTGCCACCCGCGTCCTGGTAGATGACCTCGGCTTCGGTTTTGAGCAGGGCGGCAAGGTCGCAGCGATACAACACTTCGTAGGCCAGGACTTCGCTTTCAATCGACGAGCCGCCCAGGTTGCCATCGGTCCACACTTCGAGGCCGCCCGCGCTGAGCTGTTCCACGACAAAGCCGTCGGTGCCGAGGTCAATCTCGTTGACAAAGATACGCGGTGTGGCGTCGGCCAAAAGCTCCGCCGTCAGCAGGCCACCACAATCGCCGGTCAACACGCCCATTCCATCCAAGGGCCAGCCATCTTCGGACCCCGTATCCGCGGTGTCCGCGGTGTCGGCCGTGTCCGCCGTGTCCGCCGTGTCGGCCGTGTCCTCGGTGTCACTCGTGTCTTCGGTGTCATTGGTGTCGTCAGTGTCGCCTGTGGTGCCACCAGTCGTGCCACTGGTGGTGGTCGAGCCCGACCACGCCGTAGGATTGGACAATGACGCCTGCCCCGGTTCTTTGACCGTACAAGCACCGAGAAGCACCAACCCCAAAACGGTACGTGCGTGCATACATTGCTCCCGTCGCCATCCACGTTGGCGACACCGCGAAAGAAGTAGCGTCTTCGTCGCGTCCGATTACTTCGCGCTGCCCCCTGCGACGAGTCCGAATCATGTCCGACGACATCCGAAACGACGAAGAACCTATCAACGCGCCACCCATCGGTCATGGCGAGCGCTTGGCGCCCCGTCCGGCGGAGGTGCAGCGGTTTATGGCCGCGCCGTTGATCCTGGCCTCGTTGCTGATGCTCGCGACCGGCACGCTGGCCGTGCTGTCGTGGATCGGAGGCACCGCCGACGGCGACACCGTGCGCATGACCTTCGCAGGCACTTGCGCGGCGGAGGCTGCGCCTTTTGTCGAAGCGCGGGCCAATGCAATGGGCCTCGGCACGCCTCGGGTTTCCGTCGAATCGAGTGGCCTCTCCGTCGTCGCACAACTTCCGGGCATGGCCGACAACGAGCGCGACCACGTCCCCGCCGTGCTGGCCCGCCGCGGCTGGTTTGTCGCCGGTCCCGCCCACGCGCCGATTTTTGACCGCGCCGGCATCGACGAAGCCTCGATTCGCCTCGATGAGTCGGGCATGCCCTATACATGGCTCGACCTCAAGCCCCTCGCGCTCGAAGCCCTCGAAGCCGCCGCCAAGGCCGACCCCGAGGGCGAAATGGCCATTTCCCTCGATGGCCACACCGCCCCCGCACGGCCCTTCAACAAGCCCATCAACGAAAACGGCATCCGCGTCCTCCCCGGCGACGGCCTCACGCGCGACCGTATGCAGGTCGCAGCCGACCACACCATCGTGCTCACCCACGGCCCCCTCCCCTGCGACCTTCAGGTCGTCTCCGTCGAGACGGTCACGCAACCGTAGCGGTCCCGAATCGGAGTGGCCCCGCCCTCGCGCGACGGATATCCCCCTCCTCCGGCACTGTGGCCACACCGCTGCGTCGGCGCGCATCCGCGCTTCTCCGAAGATTCGCAGCCGCAACACCAGCAGGACGTTTCATGAAGTACCGCGTCACCCTCATCAAGGGCGACGGCATCGGTCCCGAAGTGACCGACGCCACCTGTCGCATTCTCGGAGCCGCCGGCGCGCCGATTGAATGGGAAGAAGCACCCGGCGGCTTGTCTGCCGTCGAACGCTTCGGCGAGCCTATGCCCAGCGTCACCCTCGACGCCATCCGCCGCAACCGGCTCGGACTCAAAGGCCCCCTGGAGACCCCCAAAGGCCGCGGCTTCAAGTCGGCAAACGTCACCTTGCGCCAAGCCCTCGACCTGTACGTGGGTTACCGGCCGGTCAAGTCGATTCCCGGCATCGTCACCCCCTACAAGGACGTCGACTTGGTGGTGCTCCGCGAGAACACCGAAGACCTCTACGCCGGCATCGAGCACGAAATTACCCCCGGCACCATCCTCACCTTGAAGGTCTCGACACGGCGAGCGGGCGAGCGAATTGCCCGGTGGGCCTTCGAGAATATGCGCTACACGGGCCGACGGCGCGTTCACTGCTGCACCAAAGCCAATGTCGTGCCCATGGCCGACGGCGCATTTTTGGATGCCTTCAAAGCGGTCGCCGAAGAATACCCGTATATCGAGCGCCGCGCGATGCCGGTGGACACCCTCGCGTTTCACTTGGCCCAAGACCCGTCGCCCTTTGACGTGCTGCTTCTCCAAAACCTCTATGGCGACATCTTGAGCGACCTCGTCGCAGGCCTCGTGGGCGGACTTGGTGTCGTTCCAGGGGCCAACATCGGCGACCAAGTGGCGGTCTTCGAGGCGGTTCACGGCACCGCGCCCGACATCGCCGGCAAGGGGCTCGCCAACCCCCTCGCAGTGCTCAACAGCGCGTTGTTGTTGCTGCAATACGTCGGCGAGCACAAAGTCGCGACCAATATCGAGCGCGCAGTGTGCGACGTCCTCGAGGCCGGCAAAGTGCGCACCGGCGACCTCGGCGGCACAGCCAACACCGATACCTTCACCAACGCCATCATCGACGCGCTGTAGGAGCACCCCATGTCTGCAGCCCCGAAGACGCACCGCGTCACCCTCCTTCCAGGCGCATGGGTCGGCCCGGAAATCACCGCAGCCATGCAAGAAGTTGTCGCAGCCGCCGGTGTTTCTATCGACTGGCACACCTTCGACGCCGTCGACGACATCCCCCCAGAAGTGCTCCAAAGCGCCCGTGAAACCGGCGTTGTCGTGCGCGCTCGCTTGTCAGGCGAGCGTGCGGCCGGCCACCTTCCGCCGCCTGTCTACTTGCGCAAAAATCTCGGCGCATGGTGCATGACACGCCATGTCACCGCCATTCCCGGCACGCCTGCGCGCTTTCCCCAGCTCGATATCGTCGTGGTGCGGGAAGCCAGCGAGGACATCTACACCGGGATGGAGCACGAGGTCGCCGATGGTGTGTTTGAAGCCATCAAGGTGACCACGAAGGCTGCCTGCGAACGCATCGCCCGGCAAGCCTTCGAAACCGCGCGGACAATGGGCCGAAAGAAGGTCACCATCGTCCACAAGTCCAACATCATGAAGAAGTCCGACGGCTTGTTCCTGCGCACCGCCCAAGCCGTTGCCGCCGACTACCCCGACATCCAATGTGATGAAGTCATCGTCGATGCGCTGTGCATGCGCCTTGTACGCTGGCCGATGCAGTTTGATGTGCTGCTGACCGGCAACTTGTTCGGCGACATCGTCTCCGACCTTTGCTCGGGCCTCGCGGGCGGACTGAGCGCCTCGCCCACGACCACCACCTGCCAAGAGGCGGTGCTGTTCGAAACGCCCCACGGCAAGGCACCGGACCTCGTCGACCGCGACCTCGCCAATCCGCTGCCGATGGTGCTCACTGGCGTCAACCTGCTGCGTCACCTCGGCGAAACCACCGCCGCTGACCGCATTCAGGCCGCTGTCCACGCGGTCGCTGCGCGGGGCATCCTCACGGGTGACCAAGGCGGCGACGCACGCTGCTCGGAAGTGAAAGACGCCATCGTCGCGGAATTGCGCGCGTAACGCCGCGCAGGAGGGTCTCGTGGACGAACGTATCATTGCCCTCGAAGCAGCCGTGCAGGCCGGCAGACGCATCTCCCGTGCCGACGCCGCGTACCTGTGGGCCAATGCCTCCGACACCGACCTCCAGCGCTTGGCCGGCTCCGTGCGGGCGCGTTTCCATGTCCCGAACGCAGCCACCTACCTCAAGATGGCCATCGTCAACTACACCAACGTGTGCGTTGCGCGGTGCGATTATTGCGCGTTTTACCGCTTTCCGGGTCAACCCGACACCTACTTGCTCAACCTCGACCAAGTTTGCGCCAAAATCGACCAATTGCTCGCCCACGGCGGAACAATGGTCGGCTTCAACGGCGGCTTTCACCCCGACCTCGGCATCGAGCACTATACGCGCTTGTTCTCTGCCGTCCGCGCCCGGTATCCCCAGGTTTCGTTTTACGAAATGACGGTGGCCGAGTTTATGTTTGTCGCAAAGCGCTCGAAGACGCCCTACGACGTCGCCGCACGCGCATTTGCCGACTGCGGAACCCGCTGGATTACCGGCGGTGGCGCGGAAATATTGAACGACGCGTTTCGCCTGCGCCATAGTCCAGGCAAATACAAGGTGGACGACTTTTACGACGCCCAGCGCGCGATTCTCGACGCGGGCATGGGCTCTACCGCTACGATGGTCATCGGCTTCGACGAAACACTTGACGAGCGCCTCGACCACCTCGAACGCCTGCGCGCGTTCCAAGATTCCGTCGACAACCGACTGACCAGCTTCTTGTGTTGGACCTACAAACCAAGCTACACCGCGCTCGGCGGTCAAGAAGTATCCCTACACGAATACCTGCGCTGGCTCGCGATTTGCCGGTTGTACCTGGACAACATCCAACACATCCGCACGAGCGTGCTGACCCGCAATGCCGACGCGCTCCTCGGCCTCGCGTGGGGCGCCAATGATTTCGACCTCCCTACCGAAGACGAAGTCACCCAAAAAGCGGGCGCGACCATCTCCCACGCATTCGACGAGGTGCTCGCAGCGGGCGCCGCCGCTGGGTTTCGGTTGACCTACCGCGACCCATTCCCCACCTGGCAGGACGCACGCAACGCCGCGCCATCCGGGTCGTAATCCCCGCGCGCGGCCGCCGCGAAACCACCCTACTGAATGGTGGTTCATTTCCGAAAACGTCGATGGTGCAACACAACAGTCCACACCACTGAATGACGATTCAGTCGCTCCGGGCCATCATCGCCCGGCAGTTCACCGCGCGCGCGTTGTCAGGCGCCGGCGGGCTTCGCGCCGGTGTTGAGATTGAGCGGCAAATACAGAGGACACACGCCCACCAGCGAGGTCGCGAACAACACAAGACCAACAGCGGCAATCCCCAAGAACAACAGGTCGCCCGTAATAAAGAGCCATACGATTTGGAACAAAAGGCCATAGCCAACGGTGAAGCGAATGGCGCGGTCGGCGGGTCCAAGGTTTGGGGTCATGATGTCCTCGATTGCAGGTGGATTTGGCGCGAAGAGATGCGCCTCCCCCACACAATGCAAGAGCCGTTCCTACCCTTCGGTGGCCCACCAGCCAGCGCGCCAAACGCGCTCAAAACACACATCACGACTGCATTTTCGAGCGACAAAGAAAGGCACGCGGCGGTCTCCGCGGTGCCCCGATTGGTCCTTTTGCCCCCTTCCCTTGGGCGAAATGCCCCAGGTCCACTCCCCCCGAATTCCCCTGGGCACCACGCAGGATATCGGAACACTCACGGGTCTTCGATACACCGAATCGAAAATCCGTTTTCGCCGGCGTTGGCTCCCGTCTCCCACAGATTCGGCACGGTGGTGTCCGTAAGCGTTACCACAAGATTGTAGCTATAACCGCCACTTCCGCGGTCGGTGCTGGTCCAGAACTTCGCCATCGTGCCTTGTCGCTCGAAATGGCCCCAGCTGCGGGTTCCCGCGAGTTGTGCCGCGAATCCGACGGTGTCGGTGCCGCTGCGGTCGCCCTCACAAACGTCCACCAAGCCGCGGCTGGTGCCGGCCGCCGCCACCAACACATCAAACTCCGCGACCGTCGGGACATGCCAGCCCGAAGGGCAGATGCCTTGCACCGCCTCGACCTCTATGGGCGCGTAGTCGATGGCTTCGCTGCGGTTATAGATTCCGCCGTAGGTGACGCACCATGCGTCGTCGTCGCCGGCGCACCACTTCTCCATCACGCTATTGTCGAGCAACGGGTCGACGCCATCGACGCGCGTTCCGATGTCGAGATTGTCTGCCATCCAGTGTTGGTCACCAATCTGAATGGTTCGGTACGACCGACCGGTCCGGCTGTCCAGGAGCGTCCCGTAAACAAACGGGGTGTCGCGGGCGCGGTAGGTGGCGCATGTTTGGGGCGAGACCTCGGCCACCATCGGCGCTCCGTCGACCACGCCATCATCGGGTGTGACCTCGCACCGCCAGACCGACTCCGCGGTGGTGTCGGCGCCGAACACTTGGTCGCCGGGGAGCGTGACCGAACCCACAGCCCCCGTCCACGGGACCCCGTCGACCCACCACGCCACAGAAAGCGAGACGTCGTCGCCGTCCGGGTCGGTGGGCGCAGACAGCACCGCGCAAAGAAGGTCGTCGCTGCCGGCCTCGGGATCGACGGGGCCAATCGCGACCTCGCCGCCGGTGGGTGGGGCATTCACGATGGTCACCGGCCCGGCGACCGCGATGGGTCCATCGACGGTGCCGTCATTTGCCCACGCTTCTACCCGCCACTCTTCGTAACGCACGGTCTCGGCGGCGGGTACGGTGGCTTCGGTGAGTCCGCCGACCTCCACACCATCGCGAAACCAGCGAAGGGAGACGGTCACGGGGTCTCCGTCGGGGTCGGTCACGGGCGCAACCTCGACAAAGAGGTCGTCGGCGGAGGTCGGATACGCAGGCGTGAGGGCCAAAACGGGCGCATCGGGGGGATGGTTTTCATCCGCGGCGACACGAACCGACACGTCGTCTCGGGCGCGCGCGCCAACCGAGTCGGTGACGGTCGCCGACAGCACGGCGGTGGTGCCAGTAAGCGCAATGGCGCACCGCGAAAAGCCGCTGCTGTCCACCACCGCGTCGGCGCAAACCAAGACGCCATCTACCGCCCATTCGATGGACAAGTCCTCCACCGCGTCGTCTTCAGATGCGACCGCGGCCTCCGCCACAAAGGAGGTTGGCACCACATCTCCTTCTTGGGGCGTCAACATCGAAACGATTGGCAGCATGCGCGGATACGACTCCTTGACAATAGAGGTGTCCATACATCCCGTGAGCGCGCCCGCGCCCCAACACAACCAGCTCCGCATCGGACACCTCCATCACGATTGAGACACGATTCGCCGCAAGCGGCGGTTTAGCGAATATATACTTCCGCCCAACTTTGTTTACAGCTCGTGTCATAACAATAATAGCTGTCGTTCGCGTACGCGCCGTCCGCATTACACGGCCACGCGCCCGCCGAGCACGACATTGGGACAACATTGGCGACCTTGAGCAATGACAGGTCATGCGTTCGCCAATCGGCCTGTCCATTGGGTGCGTTGCCCAAGCCGGCGACCCAACAGCAACGTGCATTGGTCAACCCAATGAGCACCGATTCATTGCAACCTGGGAAACAATCGCAGTTGTCGTCCAAGGGGCGAACCGTCAAAGAGAACGAGCTGGCTTGCGCCGTCGTCAACCCATCATATACATCGGGCGTGTGCCCCAAAAACGTCGTCGAACAAACGGCGGCGTTGTATTCGCCAGCGACCCAGCTCGCGACATCCGCATTGCCCAACACACCATACCAACCTACATCGTAATCGGTCGTCGCGACCAGGAAGTCATCCCCTTCAATATCCGTCCATGCCGGGCCTTTGAAGTCCGCCGAAGTGGCACTCCCAATGGAACCAAACGTAGTATTGTCGGTAAAGGCCGCATAACTATTCCAATGGCGGCTCCCTTCATTGACGACCGAACCGGCGAGGGTCCACCCGCCGCCATCGGTGGTCATATCGCACCAAACGTCGAAGATTGCGCCGGAGACGCCTTCTACGGTGTAGGTGCCATCGCCGGTGGACGACCCCGCGAGCAAAATGTCGGCACACGATGCGCCCGCGCATGCGGTGCCGCTGCCCAGCACGCCGTCATCTGGGGTGCCGTCGCAGTCGTCGTCGGCGCCATTGCAGACCTCGGGTGCTCCCGGAAAGACGCTGCCTGCGCTGTCGTCGCAGTCTCCATTCACCACAACGGTTCCCGAAGGCGCCACACATGCACGGACAGCGGAGGCGGTCACGCCA
Organism: uncultured Enterobacterales bacterium; assembly: GCA_964502005.1. Lineage (GTDB taxonomy): Bacteria > Myxococcota_A > UBA796 > UBA796 > UBA2385 > CAJWOS01. The sequence goes on along the minus strand of CAZCUX010000023.1, from coordinate 66,074 downwards.
TACCCATCGCTGTCGCCGTCCGTATAAAACAGGCTGCCCGTCGATGTATCGAGGCCGGGGTCGCTGTCGTCGGTCAATAAATTACAGTTGTCATCGATCCCATTACAAACTTCTGTCGCACCCGGATGAACGGCTGCGGCGCTATCATCGCAGTCCGTTCCGCTGGACACCGTGCCCGCGGGCGCTTGGCAGGCCCACATCGACGCGGACGGGCTGCCATATCCATCCGCGTCGGCGTCTCCATAAAAGAGAGAGCCTGTCGCGGTGTCGAGACTGCTGTCATCATCGTCGACCGCCGCATCACAATCGTCGTCGATGCCATTGCAGACCTCGGTAGCAGAGGGGTTGACCGAAGCGCGAGAGTCGTCGCAATCTGCTGTATTGCCAACATAACCGGACGCCACAACACAAGACACCATCGTCAACGTTGGGTCGCCATATCCATCGCTGTCTGCATCGCGGGCCCAAGTAGCGGCGGTCGCGCGGTCCAAGCCCGTATCCGCGTCGTCGATGGCACCGTCGCAGTCGTCGTCGATGGTGTTGCACACTTCGGTGGCCCCCGGAAACACCGCCGCGTCCGCGTCGTTGCAATCCGAGCCATCCGCGACCGCGCCCGCCGGCACCACACACGCGCGCACCGTCGCGGAAGGAGAGCCGAAGCCGTCGCTGTCCGCATCGAGATTCCAGACCGACGCGGAGGAGAGGTCCAGGGACGCATCAGCGTCATCAACGGCTCCATCGCAATTGTCGTCGATGCCATTGCACACTTCGGTTGCCCCTGGATGCACGGCGGGGTCGTCGTCGGCGCAGTCGCCCGCGGCTTCGGCGTAGCCAACGGGAACCACGCAGGCGTCTACCGTGCCACCAAATCCACCCCAGCCGTCCTGGTCGGCGTCGAGGAAATAGGTGTTGGCGACGCCTTCGTCCACCACGCCATCGCAATTGTCGTCGATGTCGTTGCAGACTTCCGGCGCACCAGGAAACACATCGCGGTTGTCGTCGTCACAATCGGTTGCGTCGGCGACAAAACCATCGCCGGGTGTACAGGAGTCGGCGCGTACCGCGGCGTCCCCAAAGCCGTCCCCATCGGTGTCGGCAAACCAAGCGCCACCGAGGCCCTCATCCACGGCGCCGTCGCAGTTGTCATCTACGTCATTGCACGCTTCGACGGCACCTGGGAAGACATCGACGTTGGCGTCGTCGCAGTCCGCGTCGTTGTTGACAAAGCCGCTGGGCGGCTCGCAAGACTCGACCAGCTGCCCGGCATCGCCGAAACCATCGCCATCCGCATCGGCCCACCACATCTGCCGAACGCCTTCATCCACCACGCCATCACAATTGTCGTCGACGCCATTGCAGATTTCCGTGGAGGCGGGCCCGACGGCAGGGTCGAAGTCGTTGCAGTCCTCGTCGGCCGGGATTCCATCGTTGTCTTCGTCAACCAAGAGACCATCGCCGTCCGAAACAAGTGCACCGGCCTTGTCCGACGAAGGAGCCGCGCGACACCCTACGCCCACCAACACAAGCGCAAGCCCTGACCAAGCATTCCAACGTTGACCCACGGGGACCTCCAGACACCCGGAAGCATACCACAGTCCCCGCCCGCGCAACCCCAAAGCGACGGCCTCGAAAGGCTACCGGTTCCGCGCACGCCGGAGTTGAAATGCGGCGCGACCTTGGGTCCAAAGTGTCTGGGCCATCGACCCGAGACCGCTACGCTCTGGGTCCGGCTCTTGGCCATTGCCCATACGAACGAGCTGGTTTTCGTACCAAGTGACGTCCAGCATGGCCATTTGGTCGAGCGCCTTCACGCCGGTGCTCAACCGCCGCACCCGGCTCGTGGGGTTTTGGCCAGCCAAGACCTCCCGCGGAAAGTCGGGTTGAATGGCCAAGGTGCGGGCCAAGCCCACCATGTCCGCAGCGTCAGCGCCGAGCGCTTGGGATATGCCCTCCACCGTCCGAAATCCGCCCGTCACCGCCAGCGGGACATCCACCTGCCTCCGCACTTCCGAAACGAACGAGAGAAAGTAGCCTTCCCGTTCCGCGGTTCGTTTTCCGACGCCCCGACCGGTCATGGCCGGCGCTTCATAAGTGCCACCGGAAATCTCGACGAGGTCGACCCCATCCTCGGCCAACCATCGAATCACCTGCATCGACTCCGCTTCCGAGAAGCCCCCGACCTGAAAATCCGCAGAGTTCAACTTGACACTTACAGGAATCTGTGGTTTTATCGCCCGACGGATCTCGGTCACAATCGCCCGCAAGAACCGGGCACGATTCTCCAAAGACCCGCCCCAGCCGTCGGTTCGGACATTGTGTACGGGGGACAAAAATTGGCTGACCAAGTACCCATGTGCGCCGTGTACTTGCACCCCGTCAAAGCCACATTCGACGGCAACGCGCGCCGCAGTCGCGAAACGACCGATGAGGTCTTCGATTTCCGCTTCGGTCAACGCACGGGGAACCGCAAAAGCGCGCGCGAGCGCAGGCCCAAACCCAATCGCCGACGGCGAGACCGTCTCCGGCGACAAAAAGCGCGGACTCTGCTTTCCGGGATGGTTGAGCTGCATCCAGATATGGCCACCGCCCTCTTTTCCCGCCTGGGCCCACCGCTGCAATGCACTCGAATGTCGATTGTCTTCAATGACGACATTTGCGGGCTCTCCCAACGCACGGCGGTCGACCATTACATTTCCCGTAACGGAAACCCCGATGCCCCCTTGGGCCCAGCGCCGATACAAGCGCACCAAACCCTCCGATGGCGCATGTTCTGGCGTGCCCATGGTCTCCGACATCGCGGACTTGAGCATTCGATTGGGAACCACGGCCCCACACGGCAGCGTCAACGGCGCGGCCAACAATTCCACCGACATGCAAGACTCCCTCGCGCGGCTTTGGTGCGCGCCATTGAGCGGTCGCCGTACGCGCGCAACGCGCCGCCGACGCAGAAGCCCAGGGCCTTAGCCGGTTGGGGTCGAGAAAGGTAGCGCAGGCCTTCGCGCGCCCACTTGTGCCAATACGGCTTGCAGAGTCTCCAATCGCGCGGGCTTGGCGATGTGGTCATTCATGCCGGCGGCCAAACATGCCGCCATATCTTCGGCAAACCCGCCAGCGGTCAGCGCGACAATCGGGAGGTCCACCTGGCCCATCGCGCGGAGGGCGCGCGTGGCTGCGAGGCCATCCATCACGGGCATATGCACGTCCATCAAAACGAGTTCGAAGGACTCCGACGAAGCGCGCTCGACCGCTTCTGCTCCATTTTCGGCGGTCGACACCAAGGCACCCAGCCGTTCGAGCAACAACCGCGCGACTTGGCGAGAGACCGGGTCGTCCTCCACCACCAAGACCCGCATCGCTGGCGCCTCTCCGGCTGCCGCGGGCGTGGGTTCGGCGAGGGCGGGAAACTGAAACCGAACCCGCGCCAAGGTCCCCTCTCCCAGCCGACTTTGCAGGTCCAGCTCCCCCTGCATCGCTTGGGCCAAGTGGTGCACTATCGCCAAACCCAAGCCGGTGCCGCCGACGGACCGCGTGGGGCTGTCGTCTGCCTGGCGAAATGGCTCCACGACCCTCCGCAACACCGCGTCCGTCATTCCAATTCCCGTGTCTTCCACCTCCGCCACAACGATGTCGCCCGACGTACGTTGCAGACGAACCGTCACCGTACCGGCCTCCGTGAACCGAACCGCGTTGGAGACCAAGTTGGTGAGGATTTGCCGGATGCGCAGGCCGTCCCCATGGCCCCACAGCGCGGGGGGAGCGTGCAGCACCATCGCCACCGACTCCGGCTTGCGCCCGAGGGCGAGGACGACATCCGCGGCAATAGATACGAGATTGACGGGCGCGCGTCGCAACGCCAATGTCCCGGATTCAAGATGGGACATATCCAGGACATCGTTGAGCAAGGCCTCCATGCCGCGCCCGGACGCCATCAGCAGCGAAACGAGCTTCTTTTGCTCGTCGTTGAGCGGCGTCTGCACCAACAAATCGCCCACGCTCACGACACCGCTCATGGGCGTTCGCAGTTCGTGGGACATATTCGCGAGGAAACGGGCCCGCGCAGCGTTGGCGGCCACCGCCTCTTCGCGGGCAACAACGGCACGCTCCGTCGCACGCTGGACCGCAGCCAATCGCGAGAGCCGGTCGACTTCATACATGGCAGCGACCAAGAATCCCATACTGCCCGAGGCAATCGCCGCCACGCCGCGGAACTGGGCAAGGTCTGGTGCCCCATGGGACATCCATGTCGGCAAAGCGCCGCCTTGTTGCAGCCACATCTGCGCCGACGTGAAGTCGCCCCACGTCAACCACGCGGTTGTGAACGCGCACAGCACGGTCCAAACCGCACCCCCCCGTACTGACAGGAGCAACGTAGCCAATGGCGGAACCAAGGGAACCACAACCAACACAGGCGAACCAGCTCCGCCTCCCAATACCCCCACCACTCCAATGAGACCCAAAAACGAAACCATAAACAAGTGCGAAACAGGGCGGGTCCACGTTGTCCAGCGAAGGGCGCCCAGCAACACCAACCGTGACACCAAGGCAACGGCCACCGCCTTCGGAACGACCGCACCTTGCCGAAGCTCGGGGACCATCGCAACGGCGAGGATGGTCGCCCCAATGTTCGCCAGCAGCAGGAGCGCAGCAAGGCGGCCTTGCCGTGCGCTTTCTGGCGATAGGCCGGGACACACGAACACCCTATCGACCCACGCGAGGATTCCCCCCAGCAACCACCACTCCTGCGGTGCCATCCCAGGTTCGGTGCGCGCGCTTGTCGTGCGTACGGGTGGTGGTGGTGGCTTCATCCGGGTGTCCAATGCGCGAAGAAACAAACCGCTATTTCGTCCCCGGCCACCTTACCTTTACTCTACGTAGCCCAATTCTTTCAGCTGTTCGAGCGTGTCCCCTTCCGGGGCCGCCGCGCCCGTGCCCGCTTTGGGAGGATGCGCGGAGTCCATATAGCTTTGCAAGAGCGCCTGAAGGCGCTTGTGTTCCGCGTCAGCGCCCACATAGGCATACTCGGCGTCGCCTGCGGCTTTGAGGTTCGTATAGAACCACTTGTTGGCCGTCTCCCACCACATGACGCCGTGTGTGAGCGAGCGAATGGCCGCATTCGAATGTCCTGGAATCCCGCGATCCGAGATGCTCGTGTTGCCCACAGCGAGCCCCTTCCCGACGAGGGGGTCGCCGTCCCATCCCCACGCAGGCTCTTCCGAAATGCCAAGATAGCTGACAATCGTAGGAGCAAGGTCAACCAGTTCGGCCATCTGGCTCTTCTCGCGAACGCCTGGCGACAGGCCGGGCCCCGCCATCACCAACGGAACGTGAAGCAAGGGGTCGGTCAATGCGTGGCCGTGGCCCCACACGGGCTTTCCATTGTGCAGCTCGCCCAGGCTCTCGCCATGGTCGCTGGTAAAAATCACGAGGGTCTTGCGGTCGAGGCCGAGCTTCGCGAGGTGGTCGAGCACCCGCCCCATTTGCCCGTCAGCTTCCCACAAGGCATCCGCGTATAGCGCACGCATATACCGCGCCTCTTCGTCAGAAAGCGTGCGCTTGCCGTTGTTTACCTCGCGATAAATGTTGTTCTCCGCCTCGGGCATTCCCGCAGGAAAGGCTCCCCGTCGCTCTTTGAAGCCAGGCAACTCGGCGTTTGGATGGTGCGGCCCCATCATATGCAAATAAAGAAAGAACTTTTCGCCTTTCAGCGCATCCAGTTGCTTGATTCCATAATCGGCCACCTCCGCATCGGTGCCCTTTGCCCATTCTTGAAATCCATGATGCAACTCAAGGTCAAACTTCACGCCTTTCGCAATGACCATATTGGCGGTCATTCCGGCGGTCTTGTACCCTTTGGACGAGAGCACCTCCGCGACCGTCGTGAGCTCCGGCGACATGGGGTGGTACACCGCATCCCGATTGAAAATCGTGAAGTTCATGTCGGTATTTCGGTTGTACCGGCCCGTGGCATAACTGCTCACCGAAATCATCGTTTCGGCGCCTTGGGTCCAACCTTGCTCAAAGACAATGCCTCTCCCGGCCAACCGGTCGATATGGGGGGTATTTCCGTCCTTGTTCCCCAAAAAACCAACGTAGTCGGCGCGCGTGGTGTCAATCACCAACCACAACACATTGCAGTCCGCACAAACCGGAACATTGGCACCGGTTGCCGCTTCGGCAGTCGTCGATTCCCCCACCGCCATCGACAACAGCAACGCGGGCAAACCCAAGGACAACGCACGATTCATGGGCAACCTCCAAAACGGACCCGAGAACATTCGGCTGCGGAATAACCGGTCCGGGCAACACTTGAAACCCGATGCAGATTCCCCCCAGCACCCGCGCACTGCGCCATAGCGCCCGCGCGACGGCGTGATAATCGGCCACGCCCCACCACCACGGCATGCCGCGAGTGCAGAATTGCTAACCCTCTTCCAAAACGCGCATGTCTTCGCACCCAACGACCTCGGGCGCTGCGATCTGCTGGTCGCCGGAACCAAGGTCGCTGCAATTGGGCGAAATCTGCCGGTGCCGCCAACGGGCTGGCCGGTCGAGGTGGTGCCCCTCGATGGCGATATTTTGTGCCCTGGCATCGTGGATGTTCACGCCCACCTCGATGGCGGCGGCGGTGAAGGGGGCGCCCACACGCGGGTTCCGGCGCTGTTGTTGTCCCAGCTCACCGGTGCCGGTGTCACCACCGCGGTCGGTCTGTTGGGCACCGACTCCACCACCCGCTCGATTCGCTCGCTGCTCGCAACCGCACGCGGCTTGGCCCATTTTGGCATCACCGCCTATTGTTATACGGGCGCCTACCGTGTGCCTCCCGATACGCTCCTCGGCTCTGTGCGAGAAGACATCGCACTGGTCGACCGAATCATTGCGGTGGGCGAGCTCGCGATTTCTGACCACAGGTCCTCGCAGCCGACCTTCGACGAGCTCGTGCGCATCGGCGCAGACGCCCACGTCGCCGGCCTCATGACGGGGAAGGCGGGCCTCGTACATTTGCATATGGGCGATGGCGCCAGGGGTCTCGACCTCGTCCACAAGGCCCTCGACACCACCGAGCTTCCCGCGCGGACGTGGCATCCCACCCACGTCAACCGCAACCGCCGGTTGTGGGCCGAAGCGCAAGCCATCGTAGAACGAGGGGTCACAGTCGACCTCACCGCATTTCCCGACGAGCCCGGAGAGCCAACCTCGGCGTCCGACCTCGCCGATTGGGTGAACGCAGGCTTGCCCCTCGACCACCTCACGATGTCCAGCGACGGCGGCGGCTGCTTGCCCACGTTCGGTGCAGACGGCCAGCTTTGCCATATGGATGTGGGCTCGCCATCGACCTTGTTGCATACGGTGCGGGGTGCGGTTGCGCTCGGCATCGACCTCGCCCTCGCCTTGCGCCCCATCACCTCTACGCCCGCACGCTTGTTCCGCTTACACCAAAAGGGCCATCTGGCACCCAATGTCGATGCAGACCTCTTGGTTCTGTCCCCGGACCTTCACGTCCGCCATACGATGGCCGCCGGCCGTTTTCTCGTTCGCGATGGCGAACCGGTCGTGCGCGGCCTGTTTGAGACTCCAGCACGTTGACGCGCTGGCCCTGCGCCATCGCTCCTCTTCCTAGTCCCCTCTCCTGCCCCCCTTGAGCCTATGCCATCTCCCGAACTCACTCCCGGAAGCCGCGGCCTCATCGTCCCCATCGGCGGCGCCGAAGACAAAATCAGCGACCGCCGAATCCTTCGCCGCTTCGTCCGCGAATGCGGCGGCGAAAACGCCAGCCTGGTCGTGATTCCCACCGCTTCCGAGCTTGACACCACCGGTCAGCGTTACCACGACATCTTCATGGACATCGGCGTGGCGCGGGTCGTCGTGCTCGACATCAAAGAACGCCATGAAGCCGACGGGCCAGATGTTGTCGAAATTTTGGAGCAGGCAACGGGCATCTTTTTTACGGGCGGCAACCAACTTCGTCTTTCGACCATTCTCGGCGGCACCGACGTCGCGCGCACCGTTCGGCGCGTCAACGCCCGCGGCACCAACGTCGCAGGCACCTCTGCCGGCGCGGCGTTTGTGTCGGAGCACATGATTGCGTTCGGACGGGAAGGCGCCACCCCCATCGCCGGCCAAGTGACGCTGTGCGCGGGCCTGGGCCTCACCAACCGCGTCATCGTCGACCAGCACTTCCGGGAGCGTGACCGCCTCGGTCGCCTCATGGGCGCGCTCGCCTACAATCCGTTCGCTATCGGCATCGGGCTCGACGAAGACACGGCGGCCTTCATTCGCGGCGACCTCGTTCTCGAAGTTGTCGGCAAAGGCGCCATCACCATCGTCGATGTGTCCGACCTCCAGTATTCGAGCATGGCAAACGTCACCGAAGGCGAGCCCGTGCAATTGATTGGCGTGCGCTTGCATGTCCTCACGCATGGTGCTTCCTTCCAGCTTCACTATCGGACAGCCACCCCCGGCAAGTCCAAATAGTCGGCATAGACAGAATCTCGCGATTCGTCTACATACGCTCGTCTTCGCGAAAATTTTCATCCATTTTCTGCACTGTCCGCCAACCCGTCATCGCCCCGAGGGGCGCAGGAGCCGCCTATGCGAGTCATTGAGCAGCGCACCTACGTCGGTCCCAACCTGTACGCGAACTTCCCTGTCATTCGATTTACCATCGACCTGGGACCGCTTGAGGACCATCCTTCGGCCACATTGCCTGGCTTTGTCGACGGATTGTTGGCCGCAGTACCATCGCTGGCCGAGCACGGCTGCTCTTATAGCGTGCCGGGAGGTTTTGTACGGCGCTTGCGCGAAGACGGCGGCACATGGCTCGGTCACGTTCTGGAGCACGTTGCAATCGAGCTTCAGAACTTGTGCGCCGCGCGCGTCACCTTCGGAAAGACACGCGGCACCGGCGCCTACGGCCACTACCACGTCGTTTACGAGTATGAGGACGCCTGGGTCGGCGAGCAGGCCGGCCAGCTGGCGATGCTGTTGCTGCACTCCTTGCTTCCTGTCGAACTGCGCGGTGGATTCGAGGTTCCCGACGACTTCGAGTTCTCGAGCGCCCTCGAGTCCATGATTCGCGGCTCGCAGCGGCGCGCGTTGGGACCGTCCACCGCGTCGTTGGTGCGCGCGGCCATCGAGCGCGACATCCCTTGGCTCCGGCTCAATCGGTACAGCTTGGTGCAGTTTGGCCACGGCAAGCACCAGCGCCGCATTCAGGCCACCGTCACCTCGGAGACCCGCCACATCGGCGTGTCTATTGCATCGGACAAAGAAGAAACCAACCAAATCCTCGCCGACCTCGGCCTCCCGGTGCCCCGCCAGGAGCAGACCTACACGCCCGACGAAGCCGTCCGCGCCGCGCGCCGCTTGGGCTACCCCGTGGTGGTCAAGCCGTTGGACGCCAATCACGGCCGTGGCGTGTCGATTGGCCTGGAGAACGAAGAGCAGGTCCGCACCGCGTTCGCCCAAGCCCGCGACCATAGCCGCACCGTGCTCGTCGAGACCTTCATCAGAGGCCTGGACCACCGCATGTTGGTGGTCAACGGCGAACTGGTCGCCGTAGCCAAGCGCGTTCCCGGACATGTCGTCGGCGATGGCGAGCGCACGATTCGCGCATTGGTCGACCGCGTCAACGAAGACCCGCGCCGCGGCATCGGTCACGAAAAGGTGCTGACGCGGATTGAGCTGGACCACCAAGCGCTCCGCCTGATTCAGCAAGCCGGCCTCACCGTCGATAGCATCGTCCCAGCGGGCGAAGTGCTGTATTTGCGCTCTACGGGCAATTTGTCGACCGGTGGCACCAGCGTCGACGTCACCGACATTGTGCACCCCGACAACCGCGAGATGGCCATTCGCGCCGCGGCGGCGATTGGCCTGGACGTCTGCGGCGTCGACTTCCTCACCCCGGACATCTCGCGGTCCTATAAAGACATTGGCGGCGGCATTTGCGAAGTCAATGCAGCGCCCGGCTTCCGTATGCACGTCGCGCCCTCCGAAGGCCAGCCGCGCGATGTCGCGGGCAAGGTCATGGAGATGCTGTTCCCGCCCGGCGCACCGTCTCGCATTCCGATTGCCGCCATCACGGGCACAAACGGAAAGACCACCACCACCCGGATGTTGGCCCACATTCACAAGATGGTCGGAGCGATTGTCGGCATGACCACCACCGACGGCGTTTATATCGACGGACAGCGCACCGTAGACGGCGACATGACCGGACCTGCCAGCGCGCGTATGGTATTGCGCGACCCCACCGTCAACGTCGCAGTCCTTGAAACTGCCCGTGGTGGCTTGCTTCGGGCCGGGTTGGGCTATCGCGCCCCCGATGTCGCCTGCTGTATCAACGTCGCCGAAGACCACATGGGGCTCGGCGGCATCGACACCCTCGAACAGCTTGCCGCCGTCAAGCGCATCCCGATTGAAGTTGCACGCGACACCGTCGTCCTCAATGCAGATGACCCCCATTGTGTCCGTATGGCCGCGCATTCACGCGCGAAGCACATCTGCTATGTCACCATGCACCCCGAAAACCAGCTTGTACGGGAGCATATTCGCGCCGGCGGCCGCGCGGTCGCCCTCGAAGGTGGCGTCAACGGGCAAATGATTACGCTGTATGACCGAAACAGCCACATGCCCCTGCTGTGGACACACTTGATTCCGGCCACCCTCGAAGGGCAGGCGATGCACAATGTGCAAAACGCCATGTTCGCCGCCGCAATGGCACACGCTATGGGGCTCAAGCTCGACGATATCCGCTCCGGCCTTCGAACCTTTGACGCGTCCTTCTTCCAGACGCCCGGTCGCATGAATATCTACGACCAGCATGGCTTCCGCGTTATCGTCGACTACGGCCACAACCCTGCCGCGATTGAAGCCATGTGTACCTTGGTGGACCGCATGACCTCCAATCGCAACCAGGACATGCGCAAGACCGTCGTGTTGGCGGCACCCGGCGACCGACGGGACGAAGACATCCGCGCCATCGCCCTTCGCGCGGCCCGCAGCTTCGACACCTTCATCTGCCGCCGTGACGACAACGCCCGTCGCCGCGGCCATGACGAAGTGCCCCGCATCCTGGCGGCAGCCCTCCAAGAAGCCGGAGTGTCCGCGTCCAACATCCACATTGTCCCCGATGAGGTCGAAGCCGTCGACCGCGCGATGTCCTTCGCCCAAAAAGGAGACCTCGTGATGCTGTTCGCCGACAAGACCACACGCACCTGGAAGCAAGTCATCTACTTCGGGGGTCGTGTCCGCGAAGAAGAGACGCCGCTCAGTAGTGTCCCCCCGGACCTGCCCACGTTGCCACCCACCGGAAGTGTAGCCGGGTTGCGCCTTCAGCGGGATGAGCGTGGTGTGGTTGTCCTCGACAACGAGGAGGCCGATTGAGCCCCGCCGCGCTTTGGCGCTGTTCCGATGCCCGGCGGATTCCGGGCGTTCATCCCCTGTTGGACGGTCCGGGCGTTGGCTGCGAGCTTGGCCTCCCAGCCACCGCCGACCGCGCCGCGCTGCTCGACGAAGCCGTGGGCCGCATCGTTTCGGTGTGGACGGCACTTTCGTTTGGCGACGCACAATCCCTCCGTATACGCCCCCACTTCGGAGGCGCGTCGATTGGCGCGCGCGCGCCCGCTGACCGACTGGGCACTGCGGTCGACGCATTGAAAGCAGCCTTGGCGGAGGGGCCCGTCGACATCGACGCGCTCCGCCAAGCGGCGGCCGACGAGGCACATCCCGCCCTCGCGGATCTGCTCGCCCAATCCGCCGGCCTGCCCGTGTTTTTCGATGACGATGGATTCACGGCTGGTATGGGGCGGTACGCACAAACGTGGCCCCTCTCCCACCTGCCGGATGCCGCGACGGTCGCAGCGACCGCCCGTCGGATTCCATGCGCGCTCATCACGGGCACCAATGGAAAGACCACCACCACACGAATGGTGGCCGCAATCGCCCGCGCAGCAGGACACGGCGTCGGAAATACATCGTCGGACGGCGTCGTCGTCAACGGCGAATGGGTAGAGAAGGGTGACTGGACCGGCCCTGGCGCCGCTCGCACCGTCCTTCGTCACCCCGAAGTCGAAGTCGCGGTGCTCGAAACCGCCCGCGGTGGCTTGCTGCGGCGGGGACTCGCATTCGCGGCTGCCGATGTCGCCGCTGTCACCAACGTTTCCGCCGACCACTTGGGAGAGTGGGGCCTCCACGACTTGCACGATATGGCGTGGGCCAAGCTCGGTATCGCGGCAGGCGTGCGGTCCGGCGGCACCTTGGTGCTTCATGGACGCGACCCTTACCTCTCGGGGGCCGCGATTTCTCGCGCCGACCTGCGCGTATTGCGGTTTGCCGACGGCCCGGAGGCCGCCGATTTGTCTGCGTGGGCGACAAACGGCCACCTCTATTTGCGTCAAAACGACGAGGTCATCGCGCTCATGCAGGAGGCGGACATCCCGCTCACCCTCGGCGGCGCCGCGCGATTTATGGTCGAAAACGCACTGTGCGCGGCACTCGTGGCAACATCCATGGGCCTACCGCTCTCCGCGGTGCGCGCGGGTCTTTCTAACCTCCGCGCCGACACGACGCACTCGCTCGGCCGCATGAACGCCTACCGAATGCCCAACGGTGCGCGCGTGGTGGTCGATTTCGCCCACAACTCGGCAGGCGTTCGGGCACTACAAAGCGTGGCCGCCGCCGCGCGCCCCGGCAAGGTCGTGTCGCTCGCGAGCCAAGCTGGCGACCGCACGGACGCCCTCATCGCGCTCTATGCCGACGCTCTGGCGGGAATGCAGCCCGATGTCGTCATCTTGAAAGAACTGCCCGACCATCTCCGCGGACGCCAAATGGGCGAAGTGCCCGAAATGCTGCGTCGGTTGTTGCGCGAACGCGGCATGGACGACGCTGCGATTCTCGAGATTCCCGATGAGCTGGATGCGTCTCGGCATGCGTTGACCCTCATTGGGTCAGGAGACCTCGCCCTGTTGCTCGTTCACGAGCAGCTTGACGAGGTCCTCGCAATGCTCGCCGAGGAAGGCGCGCAGCCAGAAGGACATCCGGGTCGCTCCTGAGGGCAAACGGGCGTCGGTGGACCCGTCAAGCTTCATGTCATTCCGACAGGAGGTCTTGACAGGTCAGGCGATACAACCTTACAACACACATCGCCTCCCTCGCGACCTACGGGGAGGGGTGTGCTGCGGGCGAACCACCGCAGCCGGACACCGAACGGTCTCCGCAACCACCCCGTACCAACGGTCTGCTGTTCCGCCAATGTCCCGCCTATCGCCCTGCCGAGGTATCCATGCGCCTCACTGCCGTCTTTTTGGCCCTTGCTGTGGTCTCCGCTGTCGCTTGTAAAAAACCGGAGCCACCACCGCCACCCGCGCCGCCGCCGGCTTCGCCGACCGTTCGGGTCCAGGTCATCAGCGTGGACCCTCCGCGACCAGAGGCCAACCAAGCCTTCCGGGCCCAAGTGTTTGGCAGCGGCTTCATGACGGGCGTCGAGGTGTATATCGACTCCTCGCGCATTGCCGTTGTCGAGCGCCTCGACTCCAATACGCTCGAAATCGGGGTGCCGCCCCTCGCGGTCGGCCCCCACGACCTCCAAGTCAAGAACCCCGATGGGACCGCGCACACCCTGCGCGCCGCAATCGTCGCCAAGCCCGACGCCCCGGCACCGCCCCCCACCGATGCCACGGCGGGGCTCAACTGCGAAAACATCACGGTCAGCTTCGACTTCGACTCCTCGACCCTGACGAGCTCCGCCACAGGCACGCTGCTAGAGCACTTGCGCTGCTTCACGGCACGCGGTGGCACGGTGCGCATTGAAGGCCACTGCGACGAACGCGGCACCACCGAATACAACCTCGCCCTCGGCCAGCGACGCGCCGATGCGGTCAAGCGTTGGCTCGCGACCCAAGGTGTGCCGGCCAACCGTGTCCAAACCGTATCTTACGGCGAAGAGCGCCCCCTCGATTCGCGCAACACCGAAGCCGCATGGGCCCGAAACCGTCGCACGGAAATTCGCTCCGGGCGCTGACGTTTCCGCCAAGCTCGATTCTCGATTCGCCAGCCCCGTTGCATCGGCCGCAGACGGGGTACATAAGGGCACCCCGCTCGGGGCTGCCCACTGGAGGGTGCAACACCACCATTTGCACCCGAGATTTTGGAGACGCCAATGGCCACCGCCCGCACAACGATGGTTTTGTTGTTTGGCCTCGCCGCCGCGATGGGGTCGGGGTGCGTACTCGACCGCCGGGGGCAGTCATCGTCCGCCGCGTATGAACGCGAGCTAAAGATGCAAGGCGCGCGTCTGTCGAGCCTTGAGCAGCAGTTCTCCGAGGCCGACCGTCGCCTCACGCGGGTCGAAGAACTCACCCAAGCCCGCGGCGAGCAGGACATTCTCAAGCTGCAAACCCTAGAGCAAGTCCGCACCGAGGTCGCACGCTTGCGCGGCGAAGTCGAGCTTCTGCGCCACGACTTCGATGCACACAACCAAGACGCCACCCGCCGTCTCGAAGACGCCGCGTTTCGTTTGGGCTGGCTCGAAGTGCGCGCCGAGCAGCTAGAGAAATCGCTTGGCTTGGCTCCTCCACCGCCACCGCAGCCGCCACCGGCCACGCCGGACTCCGGCACAGACACCGGCGAGCTTTCGGAGCCCGTGCCGGTGTCCGATGCCACACCACCCAGCGACGACGCCGGCGTCTCCGACCCCGACAAGATGCTTGAGCTCGCCAAAGCGCACCTCGCGGCAGGCCGCGCAACCGCCGCCGAAGCCATCCTGGAGCGGTTTCTCAAGAAAAACCCCGGACATGCACGGGAAGCCGAAGCGCTGTACCGCAGGGCCGAAGCATCGTTTAACCAAAAGAACTACCCTGCCGCCGTTCTCCGGTTCCAAGAAGTCATCGACGGCCACAAAAAGACGCCGTGGGCCGCGTATGCCATGTACCGCCAAGGGGAGTGCTTCGAGGCCCAAGGTCAAAAAGACAACGCGCGATTGTTCTGGGAAGACGTCATTCGCTTGTGGCCGGATTCCAAAGCTGCAAAGATGGCAAAGGACAAGTTGAAAAAATAGTCCTGCGTTTGGGTGTTTCCCCGCGCGCCACACCTGCACACCTGGGCCGGTAGACAGTGCTTTTCTGTCGACCCCCGTGCATAAGTTTGACACAATCGCGCCGCGAGGTTGCTGTGACGCCGGACAACGCCGATGCACCGCTGTCAACCGACACGATTGCCCGTGAACTTCTCACATCATTGCGGGGAAAACGAAGCCAGACTGCATGGTCTCGGCGACTGGGCTACCGCAGTAATGTTGCGTATGCCTGGGAGTCTGGACGGCGATGGCCCACGGCATCCGAGCTGTTTCGTGCGTGTGAGCGCACCCACATTTCGGTTTCCGATGCACTGACGCGATTTTATGGCGCCCGGCCTGCTTGGCTCGACGAGGTGGACCCCACCACACCCGAAGGTGTCGCGCGATTTCTCGACGACCTTCGGGGCAGCACGTCTATCACCGACCTCGCGCGACGCGCTGGGCAAAGCCGGTATTCGGTGTCGCGGTGGCTGGGCGGGCAGACCCAGCCACGGGTTCCCGATTTCCTGCAGCTCATCGAGGCCGCGTCCCTTCGCTTGGTCGACCTCCTCGCCGCCCTCGTCGACCCCAGCACGCTGCCGTCCATCCACACCATCTGGCTTCGCTTAGAGTCCCGTCGCCGAGGCGCATTTGAAGTCCCGTGGACCCAAGCGGTGGTGCGGGCCCTCGAGCTCACGGACTACAAAGACACCCGCGCGCACGAGCCCGGCTGGATTGCGCACCGACTGGGCATTCCGATTGAAGAAGAGGCGCGCTGCCTGGAGTTCTTGCGCACGACGGGCCGCATCACCTGGACCGGCACCCACTATGTCACCGACACGCTCGCCGTCGATACGCGCCCCCATCCAGAGGTCGGCCGACGCCTCAAGGCGCACTGGGCCCGCGTTGGCGCCGAACGGGCCGAAAATGGCTCGCCCGGTCAGTTTTCCTACAACGTATTCACCGTTTCCCGGGCAGACTTTGAGCGCATTCGACAAGCGCACCTCGACTACTTCCGCTTGCTGCGCTCGATAGTCTCCGAGTCTTCGCCCGAAGAAGTCGTCGCCGTTGCGAATGTGCAGCTCTTCGCCTTGGCCGAGCCCCCCGAAGCCAGGCCGAGCACGCTACTGGCGCCCAGTCGGCGATAACGGACACCAGCCAGCCAAGCGCACGACGGATACAAACGGCAGATGCATCGCGATTTTGCCCGGTCAGGTCGGGAGATCGGGGTACATCCCGCAGACAAATCCAATCCGACGCCAGTCGAACGTTGGCTTTGACCCTTTGGCACCCGATCCCAGGCAGCGCGACACCACGCCGCCGGTCAATCGTGGTAGCGTTTCGCACTCGCTGACTCGACCAATTGAGGTGAATTTATGTCGCACCGTGCCACCGGCCGCCCCCCCGCCGGACTTTGGCTGGCTGCTGGAGCCGCCCTTGCGCTTGGTTCCGTTGCCTATGCAGCTTGGCCGGACTCCTACGAGGGCCGCATTACGAACCTCAACGCGCTCCGCCAAGACATGGCGTACCCTGGCGTCAACCTGGATGGGAAGTCCGTCGAACGGCTCTACGAAGACGCTTGTGCCAAGAAGTCTTCCAGCGCCTGTAGCTACAAAGAGTGGTTCGACGTCAACAAAGGCGGCGACCTCGCCAAAGCAGCAGAGTTCTACAAGTCTCGCTGCCCGAGCGACCCCCAGTCCTGCCTTGTGGTCGGCTGGTCCTACACCCTCGACGCGCAGGGCCAATGGAACCCCACCGACGCCAAGAAGGGCTACAGCTACTTCGAGACAGCGTGCACGAAGAAGCTCTATGCCGGCGGCTGCACCGCAATGGGCGAAATGCACCTGTACGGCATCGGCGGCATCAAGAAGGACTATAAGGTCGCGCTGGCCCGCACGTCCGAAGGCTGCAAAGCGCAGGACCCTTATGGCTGCTACCTCGAAGGCACCATGCACGAAAAGGGGCTGGGCACGAAGGTAGACATCAACAAGGCCGCCAGTCTGTACAAGCGCGCCTGCAAAGAAGACGTGCCCCACGCTTGCGTTCAGCTGGCCGTCCTCCAAGAAGAAGGCCGCGGCACCGAAAAAGACCCCGCGGCTGCCGCCAAAACCTTCGGCGACTAC
Source organism: uncultured Enterobacterales bacterium (assembly GCA_964502005.1). GTDB lineage: Bacteria > Myxococcota_A > UBA796 > UBA796 > UBA2385 > CAJWOS01. The sequence continues at coordinate 48,902 of CAZCUX010000023.1, read as the reverse complement.
TGCGAGAAGTCCAACTTCACCGCCGCCTGCTACCAGCTCGGCCGGATGTATGAGCAGGGCAAGTCGGTGCCCCGCCAGTTGACGGTCGCAGAAGAGCTGTTCAAAAAGTCGTGCTCGGGCGGCGATATCTCCGGCTGCTTTGGCCTCGCCAAGCTCTACGAAAACGGTCGCAGCGAAGGTGGCGGACCCGCCGAAGCGGCCGCTATCTATGAACGGGCCTGCAACGTCGGAAACGCCGACGCATGCACCCGCCTCGGCAAGCTGTACCTGCGGGGCAAAGGCGTTGGCAAAGACCCCACCTTGGGCGTCGGCTTCATCACCAAGGCTTGCGACGGCAAGGAGATGGATGCCTGCGACGTTCTCGGCCAGCTTTATGAAGCGGGCAACGGCGTCGAGCCCAACCTCACCAAAGCCGCGTCCTTGTACAGCGATGCCTGCAACGCGGGACAAGGTGTGGGCTGCTACCACTTGGGCAAGCTGCACCAGGTGGGCAAGGGCGTGGACAACAGCCCTGAAAAGGCCGGTCAGCTCTTCCAAAAGGCCTGCGACAGCGGTCACGGTTCGAGCTGCGCCCGCCTCGCGGAAAACTATATGCTCGGCGAAGGCGTGCCGAAGAACTTGACCAAGGCAGCCGAATACCTTGAAAAGGGCTGCTCCGGCGAAGATTCTTCGTCCTGCGCCAAGTTGGCGGACCTGTACGAGACCGGCAAGGGCGTCACCAAAGACATCGCGAAGTCCCTGCAGTTCTTCAAAGAAGCGTGCGCAATGGAGCACGGCCACTCTTGCTATATGCTGGCCAAGAAGTACGAGTCCGGCGATGGCGCCGAAAAAGACTTCAAGATGGCTGTTCAGGCATACAAAGACTCCTGCGGCTTCGGCTTTGAGCGTGCCTGCCAAGAAGGCGGCGCGGTCATTTTCCAGGCTCGCTTCCAGGACATCCTCGACCTCGCCTTTTCCTCGAAGATGTGCCAGGTGTGGGCGCTTGACCCCGACAAACCCGACAGCACCCGCTTGATGGTGGATGTCCGCGGCGACGACTTCATGGTGATGGACGGCCCCTTCAAGGGTCTCACCGTGAAGCCCCAGATGGTCGACGCTTCCGTCGAAAAGGGCAAGAAGTACCGCGGTGTGACCACTTGGAAAATCGAAACCCCCAAGGGCACCCGCAACTTCCAGCATTACGACGTGTGGGACAGCGAAGAAGACCCCATCGACGCCTTCCCCGGCGACAAGAGCCGCTCCAACGACCGCGACCTCGAAGGCGGCACCACCCTTATCTACAGCCGCGGCGAAGAGATGATTCGGCGCAATGAGCCGGCGAAGAAGTGCAAGTTCCCGAGCAAGATGCCTCTGCTCACCACGGAGCACTGCTCGGAAATCCAAGCATTGATTTCGGCCCAGCTCATCACGACCTGCAAAGGCGAATAGCCGAACAGTCCCGTCGTATCCGAAAGACAATGCCCCCAAGGACATCCGCCTTGGGGGCTTTTTGTTGCAAGCGACGCCGCGAGAACGTAGGCCCGGTCCCCATCCACACACGACCCACCGCGGGCGTTCCCCGCTGGCCCTACCGCGACCCGCGCTTCATTCGACCGTAAACGCGGCGGAGGCGCGGTGAGATTCCATATCCTTGAAGGAAATGTTGACCGTCCAATCGCCGCGGCTCAACATTCCCACCCAGGTCGGCTCTTCCATCCACTCTCCGGGAGCAAGGCTCCCCGTCTCGACCGAGCCGGTGCTGCCAACCCCCATTCCCATGCCTTCGCCCGTGGTGGCGTTGGACATATCGAGAGACGAGAGCAACATGCCGTCGTAGAGCGTATACGAAAGCTCGGTATCGCAAGGATTGTAGAGCACGGGAACAATCCAGATGTCGGCATCGGCGGCGCAAACAGAGCACACCCCGGAAGCCGAGTCGACGACCAAAAGCTGGTAGGACAGCTCCCCTTCGCAGGCGACATCTTCTGGGCCATGGTCAGGCAAATCGGGCTCGACGGAGCCAGAGCCGCCGTCCCAGCCGCCATCATCGACGCCACCCGACCCACCCCCATCCGTGGTGCCGCCCGTCGTGCCGCTTCCCGTGGAGCCTCCCGTGCCCGCGCCGTCACCGCCTCCGTCGTCCAGCGTGCCGTCGCCGCTTCCGCCCGTCGACCCGCCGCCGCTGCTGTCGCCACCGTCAAAGTTGCCGTTGTCGGTGATGTCAACGTCGTCTTGTTTGTCCGATTCGGCGTCCGGGCCACACGCAGCCAGGAGGGCTACGCCCAAGGAGGCCGCTCCACGCCACTTGCCGCTCGTTTGTAGGAATCGACCGTCATTACCGAGAAAGTGATGAAACCGCATTTGCGCTCCCGCTCTGCACAGTCCACAGGAGTAGACGTTCTCGCGGCGACTGGCAATGGGGTTTGGCGAAAGCCGTGTGAGTTTGACGCCACAATCCCAACGCGCACCGCCACCTAAGGTACGATGCCAATCTTGGAGGACGGATGGTCTGGGTTTCGCAGTTGTTGTTTCCGTTGATTTGGGGCCCGGCGTGGGCCGTAGAAGGGATGTGGCTGCCCGAGCAGATGCCAGCCCTCCGCGACGACCTCAAAGCGAGCGGTTTGGAGCTTGATGCGGATGTTCTCGCCAATCCGTTGACACCGCCCCTTCGGTCGATTGTCTCGCTCGGCTTTTGTTCCGCTTCGTTCATCTCGCCCGACGGCCTGATTGCCACCAATCACCACTGCGTCGAAGGCTACCTCCAGGTCAACTCGTCCGCGGAGGCCAACCGCGCGCGCGACGGCTACCTTGCGCCCGACCGCGCCGCCGAGCTCTCCGCAGGGCCGGGAGCAGAGGTCACCATCGTCGAAAACATCGTCGATGTCACGGCCGAGGTATCCAAAGGAGTCAAGCCGAAGACCAAAGACCTCGACCGGGTCGCGATACAGCGGCGAAACAGCGCCGCGCTCGTCGATGCCTGTGAAAAGAAAGGCAGTGACCGCCAATGCCGCGTTGCCCAATACGACGGGGGCGCTACCTTTCGGTTGATTGAATCGCGGGTCATCAAGGACGTCCGCTTGGTGTACGCGCCCCCCAACTCTGTCGGAAACTACGGCGACGACATCGACAACTGGATGTGGCCCCGCCACTCAGGCGACTTCTCGCTGCTCCGCGCGTATGTCGCGCCCGACGGCAGCTCCGCGCCCTACTCCGCAGATAACGTGCCGTACCGCCCCGATGCCCACCTCACCATCGACACCACCGGCGCACAAGACGGCGAGTTTGTGATGGTCGCGGGCTTTCCCGGCACCACCACCCGCTACCAAACCGCCGCGACCGCTCGGTTTTGGCGCGACACCGGGTATCCCCTCAAGGTTTCCTTGTACACGGATATCCTCGACCTCCTTCGGGCGGAGTCCGACCGCGACCCCGAAGCGGCCGCGCGCCTCCAGGCATCTATCGCACAGCTTTCGAACGGGTGGAAAAAGTCCAAAGCCTATATGGATGGTTTCCGTAACTCCGACACACTCGAACGAATGGAGAAACGCGACGCCGCGCTTGCCGCGTGGGTCCAAGCCGACAAAAAGCGCGCCAAGCTATACGGACCTGCCCTCGCGGAAATGGACCGGCTGGACCAAGAAGCACAACGCACCTGGAAAGCCGACTACTTGGTCGACTGGCTCCTTTACTCCAGCGACCTCCTCGTCGACATCCACCGCGCATACCGACTCGCCGACGAGCGCCGCACCGCAGATGCCGACCGCACACCCGGCTACCGCGAGCGCGACGTCGAACGCTTGAAGGCACGCAGCCAGCGCATCGACCGAGAGCTTTGGCTTCCCGCTGACCGCGCCTTGTTCGCCCGCGTGATTCGCGAGGTGGTCACCCTCGAAGGCAACGAGTCCGCCCCCGAAGTCGACGCCTGGCTCGCCGCCCACGGTGGCCTCGACAACGCCATCGACGCCTTGTTTCAAGCGCCCGTATGGGTCGACGCCGAAGCGCGAAGCAAACTCTACGACCAAGGCTATGCCGAGTTCCTCCAGTCCGACGACCCCTGGGTCACGCTCGCGGTGGCGATTGACGCCCAGCTCGCCCGCACACGCGCCCGCAACAAGCTCGCAGAAGGTGCCCGCCTCCGCCTCGCGCCCCAACGAATGTCCGCGATTCGCGCAATGAGCACGGAGGCCGTGTACCCCGATGCAAACGGCACGTTGCGCATTACCTACGGGCACGTCATGGGCGCAGAACCCCGCGACGGGGTACGGTACACCCCCCATACACGCGTCGCCGGAATGGTCGCCAAGGCCGGTCCACCACCGTTCGACGCACCGGCGGCACTTCTCGCCGCCGCCGCAGACGCGCCCCAAAGCCGGTGGGCCGACGCGACGCTGCACGACGTCCCGGTCAACTTCTTGACCGACCTCGACACCACCGGCGGAAACTCTGGCTCCGCCACCCTCAACGGAAAGGGCGAGTTGGTCGGTCTCATCTTCGATGGAACCTACGAGTCCGTCGCTGCCGACTGGGCCGTGGACCCCACCCAAAACCGGTCCATTCACGTCGACATTCGGTATCTGCTATGGATGTTGGAATCCGTTGAAAAGGCCGACCACCTGCTCGAAGAGCTCGGAATCGAGCCCCGCGAAGAAGCGCCGGCTCAGCCCTGACCCACCGCTTCGAGCGCTTGTATTGCAGCGGCGACATCGGGCGACGGGCCGGCTTTTCCTTGAAAGCGCCGGCCTTTGCCCCCGCCTCGCCCGCCGAGCGCCGCTGCAACCGCTGCGCCCGCCTGCTGCAGCACCGCCTCGGGACCACACAACAAAAACACCTGTGCGGCCCCGGACCCTCCTGTGAGCAGCAAGGGGCGGTCGTCTCCCGCGCTCGCAGCAATCAGCTGAAGCATTGTCAAGTCAGCATCCTCACGATGAAGACTGCGCACGACATCAGCATTATTCGATAACTGGTCACCCAAAAGTTTCGCCAATTCCTCTTGAATGGCACGCCGCTCTTTTGCCGCACTTCGGGCGTCGTCCAACAATCGCGACACCGTCGCTACGAACTCCGTCGGGGCACATTTGAGGAGGCGCGTCAAATCCGCCCCGCGCGCGGTTTCCGTTCGCATCCGCCGCAGCGCACGCCCACCGGCCACAAAGCTGAGGCGCACGCCGCTGCGGTTCTTCTCGACTCCAATGAGGTGAACCGTCTGAAGCTCCGCCAGCTGCGCCACATGGGTGCCACCACACGTGTTGATGTCCAGGCCCGCGATTTCGACGAGGCGAACATCCCCCGCGTGTCCCTCGGGCAAGCCCCGACTGCGCACTTCGAGGGCCGCCACATCTTCGGGTCGCACGCTGCGAACCAGCACAGGGCGGTCATTGCGGACTTCTTCGTTGACCTCCGCTTCCAGACGAACCAAAGCCTCGGTCGAGAGGGGCCCGTCGAGGTCAATCGAGCAAATCTCCGCGCCCAAGTGAAAGCTGGTGGTGTTTCGGCCAAAGCGGTCCGCCGCCAACGCCGTGATGAGGTGCTGGGCGGTGTGGTGCTGCATGTGGTCAAACCGACGCTCGCCGTCCACCGTCAACAACGCCGCGCCAAGCTCGACGGGACGGTCCGTGCGGTGGACCACTTCGCCATTCGGGCCACGCAACGTGTCGACAACCCGCGCATCCCCGAGCGCTCCGGTGTCGCCCGGCTGGCCGCCGCCCTCGGGATAAAAGGGGCTCTCATCCACCCGGACGTCGAAAAGGCCATCGGCGGACGGCGCGCAAGAGAGCACCGTCGCTTCCCACGACCACAAATAAGGGTCCCGTTGGCACAACAATTCGGACATGGTCGCTCCCCGTCGGTCGCAATCGGCGCACCGTGCAGTACCGCGGGAATATCCGATTTTGTTCCCCGAGACCGACGCGTTTTGTCATCGCGGGGTTCGGCGGAGAATGCAGCGACCCGACCACCAACGGGGGGCCGTGACCACCGGGAAAAAGAGTGCGTTCGCCGCGCGGCTTCCCCGGCAATGGCTGCCGTACCGCTTCTGTGCACTGTCCTGCCCGGTGGCCGACCGTGTCCCACTCTGGATATCGGAATCGATGCAGGAAACCATGAGCCGTCGCCGTAGCGAATCTCCATCGATCGGCGGCCGGCCTCGTCCACCGTTTCAAGGTCCCCGCGACCGTCCTAGCGAGTACAAATGTCGACGTTTCGAACCGTTTCCTTGGTGCCGTGGATATTGATGGCCGCCTGCTTTTCAGACGACCCCGCGCCCAGTTCCCCGAGCCAACGGTCGCCTGCGCCCGCGTCTGCCGCCGGAGCCCCCACGGACGCCGACCTCGACCGCTTGTGCGCGGCGCGCGTGTCCTCGTCGGTGGAATCGGCAGCGCTGGCCGCCCAAGAGCGCGTCGACGACCTCGCGACGCAGTTGGCGTCCAAAGAAGACGAGCTGCTTCGACTCGAACAAGAGGGCCGCAACGACGAAAAGAGAGCCAAGGCCGCAGAAGGGGAGCGCCGTCGCCTCGCAGACGAGATTTCGGCCATCAAGGGCCAGCTCGGCCAAGCCGAGACCGAGCGAGACTCCGCGCGGTCCGAGTTGGTCGCGACGCTCCGCAAGCTCGACCAACAGATGGCCGAGACCGAACAAGCCCGCGAAGAAGCCGCCTCACAGCGGGCGCGGGCCGACCGAAGCGAGTGGTCCGCGTTCGTCTCCGACGCGAAGACGCGGATTTGCGACCGAGGTAGCCGCAAGCGTCACGCACGGTGCCATGACGCCGTCGAGAGCGCGCTTTCCGGTGATTTCAAGGGCCGGTTTGAAGCCTGCATCGGCACAAAGCAAGCGGCACCAGAGCTGCGTTCGCTCGAAAAAGACGCCCCACTACCGAACTTCGCAGAGCGCGTCCCCGACGACAAAGACTTCACCACAAAAGGCTGGATGGTGGTCTTTTGCGACCCATCCTTGCCGGAGCCCACGCCCGGCGAGTAAACGAGGGGTCGGTCAATCGTCGTCGGACAACGTTGCGTCGCCAGATTCCTCCAAGACATCGTCAAGCATCGCGTCTTGGTCTATTTCTTCGTCGATGGTGCTGCCCCAACGCAACCATCGGCGGGCCTCCCATGCGCGTCGTGTTTGAAACTTGGGAGGCTCGGGAATCTCGACATGCAAGGGCGCGCCGGTGAGGGGGTGGTCGAGGTCGAGGGCCAACGCCCACAAGTGTAGGCCCTTGTGCCGCAGGTTGTCGCGCTCGCCTGTATAGAGGTCGTCGCCCAAAATCGGATGCCCCAGGTGCGCCATATGAACCCGCAGTTGGTGGGTTCGGCCGGTCTCGGGCCAGAGGTCTACGGTCGTGAGCCATCCAAACCGCGTGCTCGGCGTATGGGCAACGGCTGCATAGCGGCTCCGAGCCGGCTTTTCGGCGACATCTATGGTCACCACACCGGCCCCTTCGAGCCGACCCAGCACCAGCGCCCGGTAGCGCTTGTGGGCCAAGCGCTCTTGAAAGGACCGACCGAGCATCAGATTGGCGGTCGCGGTTTTTGCGACGGCGACCAAGCCACCGGTTCTGTCATCGAGCCGATGAACGGAATGGGGCCAATGGAGCGCATCGGGCGCGGTCGAGGGCGCGAGATTGTAGGGCAGGCAGTTGACCAGCGTGTGCCAGCGGTTTCCACTCGTACGAAGCCCAGGGTCTTTGACCACCACCGCCATGCAGTCGTCTTCCATGACGACATCGACTTTGTGTTCGTAAACACGACGCCGAACGGGAGGCGAGAACAGCGAGATGCGGTCGCCCGGTTCGACGATTGTAGGCAACGGGCAGCACTGCCGGTTTTTCTGAATCAACCCCTTCTTGCGGAGCTTTCGTGCTTGGGAGGAGCTTGCTACCTCCGAAAAGGCGCGCACGACCCAATAATCCAGACGTTCATCGAAGTCTGGCTGCTTGGGCGCATCCCACGGGACCACCTGTTCGGCCATCGGAATGGCATCGGGACCGGGCGCACCCGGAATCTGAATCGGCGGAGACGACATCTGCCCAACTTATCCTGTGCCAACGATGCAGGCCGCAACCGCACTACGGCCAGACAGGATAGCACCGCCGTATGTCTGCGTCCGTTTCGTTGTCATCCTTGCCCGCGCGCCTCTCCCAGACCGCTCCCCGCGAAATCTGGACTCCTGGTGCGCCCCCGCGTGCGCTCGCCGCTGTGGCCGCTGTCTTGCGCGAAGGTGCGGACGGCATCGAAGTCTTGCTGATTCGTCGGGCAGAACGCGAGGGAGACCCGTGGTCCGGCCAAATGGCGCTTCCCGGCGGGCGACACGACGCGACCGACCGCGACCTCCTGCACACGGCGCTGCGCGAAACAGAAGAAGAGCTTGGCGTCACGTTGTCGCCGTCCCAGCTCGTCGCACCGCTCGACGATTTGGAGGCCATCGCCCACGGACGCCGCACAGGCATGGTGATTCGGCCCTACGTCTTCACACAGACCACCCCCTTACCTCCCCTACGGGTTCCCAATCGTGAGGTAGCAGAGGTCGTCTGGACGCCCCTAGCGCCCCTCTTTGATGGCACTTCCGACACCGCGTTTCCGTACCGCATGGGCGACACCGTCTGGGACCTCCCTGCGTGGAAGGTCCAACAGCACATCGTATGGGGCCTCACCCATCGCATCGTCTCTAATTTGTTGACGCGAATCTTTACCTCGTAAGTACGCGTACACCTTCCCCCAACGCTCGGAGGCCTCATGCTTCGGTACGCGATTGCGCTGGCCATCGCCCTCGTGCTCAATGCATCGGCGAACCTCATGATAAAGTTCGGCATGCACGCCATCAACGAAGAGCTTGCCGGCGCAGGCGTCTTGTCGCAAGGTCCCGTCGAGGCGGTGAAGTTGGTCTTTCGACACTGGGTCTTGCTAGCAGGACTCGGCTGTTTTGCGCTCAACGTTGTGTTTTACGCGTTTGCGCTCCAAAAACTTCCCATCAGTGTGGCCTATCCCATCATGGTGACGGTGGGCTTTGCTATCATCGCGGTGGTGGCGGGCTGGCGCCTTGGCGAGCACCTTTCGATGCTTCAATGGGCAGGCGTCGGGGCCATCTTGCTGGGGGTCACCCTCGTGGCCCGCGACGCCGGGAGGCAAATGGGAGGCCCCGCGGCCCCACCTGCGGCCCCTCCGAGCGCAGAGCCCTAATCTTCGCGCGGCAGCGGCGGTCCACGACCGAAACCTTTGGCTTCCGCGGGCATCTTTCTGGCGACCGCGCAAAAAGCGCGCGTCCGCGGTTGGGAACCGACGTGCGCCCTTCGACGGCGCGCAGACGCGGGTGCATCCCCTCGAAAAGGCCGACAAACGAAGGATTCTGGCATGGGACTCTGGAACTGGCTCACGGGTGCGCACACCACACAACCGACCCCCATTCGCTCCCTCCCGGAGTGGCGCAGCACCGTCGCGGAGAACGGCCGGCCAGTCATTCTCGAAGTGTGGAGCGATACTTGTCCACCTTGTCGCCAAATGATTCCCGTCCTCGAAACGGTCGCGACACGGTACAACGGACGGGTTGATGTCGTCACTGTGGGCGCAGACGCAGACATACAACTCCTCCAGCACCTCCAAGTGCGTTCGACCCCCACCCTCATTGTTTATGACAGCGGCGAAGAGATTGGACGAATGGTGGGATTTCGCCCTGCCGCGTGGTTCGACCAGATGATTTCTACCGAATTCCCAGATCTTCCCTCCGCAGCATCTGCCGGGCGCGAATAAGACCCGCATCACGTACCCGGAGCAGACAATGACCGCATGGAACCCCGCACCCCACGGCCCCCTCATCGAGCGCGCACCTGGTTTGTGGACGGTAACGGGGCCCGTTCCCGGAATGGCGCTCACACGCACTGCCGTCTTTGCGCGTCACCAGGACACCGATGGCCAAAGCGGCTTGTTGGTACACAGCGCCATCACGCTCGACGAGGACACTCTGGCCCAGCTGCTCGCGCACGGGCCGATTCGCTGGCTGGTCGTGCCCAACGCATTTCACCGCCTCGATGCGCCGGCGTGGAAGGCGCGGTTTCCCGAGGTCACGGTGATTTGTCCGCCCGCTGCCCGGTCCAAAGTAGAAGAAAAGGTCGCGGTTGACGCTACCTTCGACACGCTCCTCCCCCGCTTTACGGTCGCGTCTGGAGTCACGCTGCATCCCACGGCGGGCGTCAATGGCAAGGAGTGGGCGCTCAAGGCCCATCACGCCGACGGCACCCACACCCTCATCGTGACCGACACCATCTTCAACATGCCCCACCAGTCCGGATTTGGCGGCTTGATGTTGCGCGTGATGGGTTCCAGCGGCGGTCCACGGGTCACCCGCATCGCGAAGCTGTTTCTGGTGGCCAACAACGGCGACCTCGCCAACGACCTCCGCGCGCTTGCAGCGGAGCCTGGCTTGGTCCGCGTGATACCCAACCACGGCGAAGTCATCGAGCAGTCGGTCTCGGATGTGTTGCGTTCTGTGGCGAACACCCTTCGTCCCGCGACCTGAGGCCCCCATGGACACCGTCCGCATTCCCCACAGCGACCTCGTGTTGAGCCGCATTGGCTTGGGCTGCTGGACGTTCGGTGGCACGTACTGGGGCGACGACATCGACGATGCGCGCTCGATTCGCACCATTCACGCCGCCCTCGATGTTGGCATCAATTGGGTCGACACAGCGCCGCTCTATGGCCCCGAGCGAAGTGACCACATCGTCGCCACCGCCCTTTCGGGACGCCCCGCGGTGCAAATTGCCACAAAGGTCGGCGTGCGCACCCACGGCACCGCGTCCGGTCATGCCGAAAGCGACCTCCATCCCGCGCACCTGCGGGCCGACACCGAAGCATCGCTGCGCAGGCTGCGGCGCGACACCCTCGACCTCCTCCAAGTTCACTGGCCGTGCGAGCACGACACCCCCCTCGAAGACACGGTCGGCACCCTCGAAGACCTCCGCGACGAAGGCAAGATTCGCGCGTGGGGCGTATGCAACTACGAAGCGGAGGCGCTGCGCCGCATCCGAAGCCTGGGGCGTCTCAGCACCCTCCAGACTCCGTATAGCCTGCTTCGCCGCGAGTTCTCGTCGTCCCTCGAAGCAGAGGTCCTGTCGCCGGATTCGTCTGGCCAGCCAGCGGCCACGTTGGCGTATGAGACCCTCGTGCGCGGCCTTTTGACGGGTCGGTACCGAAGCCTGCCGACCTTTCCCGACACAGACCAACGCTCCTGGGATGAACGCTTCGCCGGCCGACGCTTCGCCCACGCGCGGGCCCTCACCGACGACCTCCAACAAGTCGCGGACAAGCTCGGCACCAGCGTTCCCGCAGTAGCCGTCGCGTGGGTGCTATCCCGGCCCGCTATCTCCGCCGCTATCGTAGGCGCGCGCAGCCCGGCCCAGGTGGTCGCGACTGCCGAGGCGGCGACCTTGGCCCATCGCGCCCGTGCGATGACAGTAGTTGACCGTATCGCGGCCCTACACGGCGGTACTTGACAAGGCGTTCCACCACGGGTATCCCCGTGAATCCCCCCCCATTTTACGCACATACTGGGGGGGGACTACCGCGCGAGAACCCTTCAAATCATCTGCTATATTGCCGGACACGGACCGAAAGCCTGGATGTCCCTCCTCCTGGTTTTTTCCGATGCCTTGTCCGAACCGCGAACGCTGTCCTCTATTTCCTACCCTTTCTGCTTCGTTGGCCGTTTGGAAGAAACTGTATTGTAGCAATGACAATCGCTATGACAAATGCGCGCGATTTCAACGAAACAAACAAGGCGAGAAGGTTCCTCAGAATCTGCTACCAAATGGCGCACTCGCAAATTTCAGCCCAGACTAAGCCATGGCCCCCCAGATAAATCTGAACGGGCCATCTCGCCCCGCGCGATTGCCGCAAACGCACAACGCCTTTCATCCGGCCCGCAAGCCTCTTTGGGGGGCAAATCGGGCGATAGGGGCGAATGAAATTCGTGGCGGAGTCCGGCAGCTCCATCCCTCCGCTGGGCTCGCCCTGCAGGCGTACCTGGGCCACATCCACGGCCAGCTGGCGCAACATCACGTCGGGCATGCCAAGCCTGCGCCCACCAGGCACCTGACCTAAGGCGCCACCACAATCCACTCGCCGGTAAGCCACAAATCAAAGGTCAGGTCGCTGCTGGTGGGGCCGGCTTGGTGAACGTCCACCGCGAACACATGCTCCCCTGGCGCGAGCAGGCTCGGGTCGACCGAAAACTCGGTATACGAAAACTCTGCGTCACCCGAAACCGTGCGGTTCGCGGCTGTATTTTCGTCAATAGTACCCGCAGGCAAGCCCAAACGCAAAAGCTCTACGCCATCCAGGAAAACGCGGGCCCCATCGTCTGCGCGAAGCCCCAAGGTTGCGGAAGTTGGCACCGAATCTGCTGTTATCGTAAACGAACGGCGGAACCAAGCGGTCAAGGCCCGACCGGCGTCGGTGAGCCCTTCATCGATGACGGTGGATTGCGCATCGCCGTAGCCCAAAGGTGCTTGGCCCGTCGACCAACCACGGGTGTTGAACGAGGCCGTGGTCCAGCTGCCATCGGCACCGCCCGACGGAACCGCCCCACCATCGAGGTACAGCCACTCCGTGCCCGCATCGACCACAGTCAAGATAGACTCGGCGAGGCGTTGGTTCGGCGCGCCGGGCGTGCCCAGAGGCATCGCCTCGAAAGCGCCCGTGCCATCAGGAATCCGCGCCCATGCTTGGTTGGGGTCGAGAGCCGGGAGCGCAAGTTGGTCGGCTTCTTGGCCATTGGGGTCGAACAACCAAATAGACTCCCCATCCCGCGACAAGCGAAGAGAGACCGTAGTGGCGGCGCCGCCTTCCCCATCGAGCCACAAGAGAACGCGCTCACCGGGCGCCAAGACGATGCCCGCAGGCAAGGGCGCGGCATCGGGCTCCCGCCAGTCATTCGAGAGCGCCCAGCCCGAAAGGTCAACGGTTGAAGAGTCGAGGTTGACCAGCTCCAACCAGTCCGTTGGAACGCCCCCCGGTCCCTCGATGACGGTTCGATTGTCCGACATCGCTTCGTTGATGCGCACCATCGGCGCGGGCGGGAGCGCAGTGTCACCCGTTTCTGCAGTGTCAACCGACGAATCTTCGGTGTCGTTTTCGTCGACATCATCGCTATCGGTAGAGCCAGTGTGGGTCGTCGCGACCGAAACACCCGGCCATGCGTCTGTTGGAATCGTCGGCGCACAGCCCTGACTGGCTCCCAGCAGAGCAAGCACCCCAAGGCTCGAACGCGCCACGGAGCACCGTCTCGCGAACACCGTTTGGGTTCGCGCGCGTCCATTCTCTGTGTTCACCGGTGATTCCATTTTGCCTCCTCGAACCTACATTACCCCATCACGACGCCCATCTTTTGCGGCTGTCATCGAGGTGCCATAGACATCTCACGAAACTGTGAAAAGCTACCGTGCCGCCCCCACGTTTGGGAGACCTGATGGCTGAAAAGAGCCGAGCCCCCGCTGCCCCTTCGATGGAAACCACATCCGAGGTTGCAACGCCAGTCGCGCAGGCCACCGTGCCCAATAGTGTTCGCGTCGGCCAGCTTCCCCAACAAACCACCTACACGGTTGTTCGCGGCGACACGCTTTGGGGGATCGCCGCGCGCACCCTCGCTGACGGTCGCCGCTGGGATGAGCTTGCCGAGCGGAACGGCATCGCCGACCCCTCGCTCATTCATCCAGGCCAAACGTTAGAGATTCCGAGCAACACACCCGCGGTTGCAGCCCAGGGCATCGAAGCGCCCGCCCCCGCAGTGGCACCGCTCGCACAAGCGCCGGTCGAAGCCCCTGCCCAAGCCCCCACTCTCGCCAAGGCCGAGCTCGGCACACCGCCCGCGCCCGCCGAAGAGCAAGCACAGGCCAAAGAAGCACCACCCAAGGAGGGCCTTTGGTCGCGATTTCAGGGTGCGGTGCAGTCTGCGGTCGAAAGCGTCAAAGGATGGGCGTCGCGCTTGTTTGGCGGCCGAAAACCAGCGCCATCCGTCGAAGGGCCCACCGTCACGCCTCCCGTGGTCGTCGCCCCCGAAACCACCGATGGGCCCATCGTCGCACCTCCCAAGGTCGAAGAAGAAGCGCCGGCCGTTGAAACACCCACGACACCCCTGGAGTCCATCGAAGCGCCCCAAGAGACGGTGGCCCCCGAACCCCCTGCACCCGAACCCGTCCAGCACACGGTATTTCCGGGCGACAACCTTTGGTCCATCGCCCAGCAATACCTCGGCAACGGCGACCGCTGGCGCGAGATTGCCGACGCAAACGGCCTCGCCAATCCGAGCATGCTGCGGGTCGGCCAAATTCTCATCATTCCCAACGCCGAGCAAACCGGACCCGCACCCACTCCGGGTCCAGGCCCCGAACGCCCCGCGGCCCCAGCCGACCCCTCGGGCAACGGAATGGGCGCGAGCGACCCCATCTCCCTCGACGGCTTGCGCGGCATCAATCACACGATGGCGAGCATCTACAATAGCAAGGGAGCCTACCTCAAAGAAAAGGCAACGGGCCTCGGCATCAGCGCCGCCGCGGCAGCCGCCGTCCTCAAATGCGAATCGGGCGGCGAGGGCTTCCATCGCGAGTCCGGCCAGATGATTATTCGCTTTGAAAACCATATCTTTTGGGACCAATGGGGCAAAAACAACGCCGCGACCTTCCGGGACCACTTCCAGTTCTCATCCGGCCAACGCTGGACGGAGCACAAGTTCCGCGCGTCGGCCAGCGACGCGTGGCAGTCGTTCCACGGCGTGCAATCCAAAGAATGGACCGTGCTCGACCTCGCGCGCAGCCTCGACGATACCGCGGCTCTCAAGTCCATCTCGATGGGCGCCGCACAAATCATGGGCTTCAACTACGCGACGCTCGGCTACGCAAATGTCCAAGAGATGTTTGATTCTATGACCCAATCGCTGCCCGCACAGTTGGACGGCATGTTCGCGTTCATTCGAGAGAACGGAACGTGTATGGCAGGCTTGCGAAGTGGCAACTACACCCAGTTCGCCCGCGGCTACAATGGAAGCGGGCAAGCCGACGTTTACGGCGCCCTCATTTCCGAAGCCGCTGCCGCTTATGCACGGGTCACCCGCGGTCGCGCGCACGCGTAGCCCGGTCACCCGCTGGTTCCAGCCGTCCGGTTCCGACGGCGTCCGCTTCCCGCCGCCCCAAACGGGCGGCGTTTTTGTGCTTGGCCATCGGGTCGCTGGTCGCGAATACAGACCCCCAACGCAAAACGCCCCCGCCAATGGCAGGGGCGCGCGCGCCGGAGCGGGACGGCTCAGCTGAGGAGGCTGAGCACCGACTGCGAAACACCCTTGGCCTGGGCCAACGCTGCAACGCCCGCCTGCTGCATGATTTGCAGCTTGGTGAGGTTGGAGGTTTCGGTCGCGTAGTCGGTGTCCATGATGCGCGACTCGGCGGCCGACAAGGCTTCCATGCCCACCTGGTTGTTGTTCAACGAGGCGTCGAGGCGGTTCTGCACTGCACCCAGCATCGAGCGGCCAGCGTTGACCGACTGGAGCGCGGTGTCGAGCACGTCGATAGAGGCCTGGGCATTGGACGAGGTGTCGAGCGAGATGCCCGTCAGGCCAAGCGTGGTCGCGGTGAGGTCAACCAAGGAGATGGAAATCCGGCTGGACGAATCGTTTTGAATGCCAACCTGCACATCGAGGCTCGCAGTGACGCCATCCGACAGGTTGATGCCGTTGAACTCGGTCACCGAAGCGATACGGCCCACTTCAGACACAAGTTCGTTGAACTCGTCGGTGATGAACGACCGCTCGGTGTCGGCGAGGGTCTCCGAGGAGCTTTGCACGGCCAGTTCGCGCATCCGCTGGAGGATGTCGGTGACTTCTTGGGTGGCCGACTCCGCCGTTTGGATGATGCTGATGCCGTCGTTGGTGTTGCGCATCGCTTGGCGGGTGCTGATGACCTGCGTTTCCAAAGAAGTAGCCACACCCAGACCCGCTGCGTCCGTAGCGGCGCTCGTCACGCGGATACCGCTCGAAATGCGGTTGAGGCTGCTTCCCAAGCTCTTGTTGGTTCGGTTGAGGTTGCCGGAGGCTTTGAGGGCGGCGACGTTGGTACGAACAGTGAGCATTTGACTCGGTTCCTGCGGTCTGGAGGAAGTGGCGGACGACACCAAAAAGTGGATGCGTCCGAACCAGGGGACACTGCAAGGGCTGCACCTTACGCGCCACCCGAATGGTGAAGAAACCATGTCCCCACCACTTCCGCTATCGTACTTCGACGCATGGGGATTACAAGTGCTCCCCGTCAAAGTTGTGTACGGAATCCTCCACAGGAGACGCGCAAGGAACCTTGTCCCCTCCCCCGAGAAATTCGCCAAGCCCTACCACCTCGACAATTGCGGGCCTGCATCGGGAAGGTCCCGATAGCGAATTTGACTTCATGCACATAGACAAAAAATCACCAAAACAAGGAGCTGACTTGATCGAGCACCAGCTACCAATGTCCAGAGCGCACAGCCGCCAACGACGCGCCCGCGGGTTCTACGATGTCCCGAACGTCCCCATTGTCTGACGGACAAGGCAGGCCGTCGAGCTGGGCCAATGCCCCCACCATCATGGGGTCATCATCCGCGCCCGGGTCCGTGGTCCACCGGTCAGACGCGACACAATCGGGAACGATTCCCTCGTAGAATTCCGCACGGAAATCCCGGTTTCCCGCCTGAAACGTGACCGGCGCCAAAAAGAGCTCGCATGCAGATGTAAAGTTCATGCCCACCGGCTTTCCCGCGGTCGTCTGCCCGATGCGCCACACTAGAACATATGGTTCGAGCCCAAAGCCAAGCATCTCGCTCGCGGAGGCGGTGAGGTTTGTCGTGAGGAATACAACGTCGCGAACGTCGATGGCTTCGGGCAGGTCTTCGAGTTCTATCGCCATGTTGGACGAAGCATTCGCGTCGTTGTACCAAAACCGCTCGTACACCTCGCCTGCGGCCGAAGGCGCGAGCAAGCTCGCAAACGTCTGTGCGACAGAGTTGAGGCCGCCACCGTTGTAGCGCAGGTCGACGATGACGGTGTCGACGCCTTGGCCCTGAAACGACGCGAACAACGCCCGCAGCTCGTCTGCACCCGTCTCCACAAACGTCGTGAACATCAAGTAGCCGACCGTGCGGTCCCCATGGGGGAACACGCGCGCGCCCACAACCGACGGCAGAGAGATTTCCGCCAGACGAAACTCCACCCTCGCAAGCTGCCGGCCGGGTCGCTGCACTTGAAACCGCACAATCGCGCCTTCTCGGATGTCGCCGATGGCCGCAGCCCAATCGGCATCCGAAGTCATCGCGCCGACAGGAACCCCATTGACGCCCACGATGATATCGCCGCGCTGTAGGCCTGCTTCGGCGGCAGGCAACCCCGGATACACCCACAATACCCGCCGTCGCCCCTGCCGGTCCGCACGAACGATATAGCCGCCACCGACATAAGAACCCGACCCGTACCAATCTTCCGCTTCGGCCAGGTCCATCACGTAGCTCCACTTGTCGAGGGGCGCGTAGCGGAGGTCCTCCATGTATTGCGCGGGGTCGGAATAGCCCAAACGGTCGATGTAGGGCACCTCGCTCGCCCACAGATAGTCGTCGTGCATCAACGTCTCGACAATTTCTAACTGGCCGTCGAGCGAACAGTCCGCGATGTCTGCCTTTTCGCGAATCTCATAGGGTGTGCAGCCGACCATGCTCCCCAAGGCAAGGACCCAGCGACGGTGACGGGTCATGAAGGCCTATCCGTGGATTGCTTCGATTCCTCCCACCGCACCCAGAGAGTGTGTGCTATCGCCACCCCTAACCACAGCCACGGCGCACCATGCAAGTACAAGTCAAAGATGTCTTCGGACTTCATGCCAACACCGCCGCCTGCCACCCACCGAATTTTTCCGACGATATGGGGCTCCGGGACAAACGGCGCGAGGCCCAGAGTTAGGCTGGCAATCAGAGGTGCGACCAAGGAAGACGATGCAGGGGAAGACGCCATATTCCCATCCTAACGCAGTAATTCCCGAAGCACCCAAGCCTTTCCCCCACCGCAATGCACATCGGACGCGGAGCGTCACTATGAAATCTCGTCTTTCGCCCGTCGCATTCGTCGCAGCGATGGCCTGCGCCACCGAAGTCGAACCCACCGCGCCCCAAGCGCCTCGTCCAGAGCCCTTCGACGAAAACCCGCCACCCGGCGAGGAGGTCGTGCTTACCGCAGACAACATCGTCCACCCGAAGCCAACAGAACCACCGTGTACTTGGGGCTTTTCGTCAAACGATGCGACGATGGCCTTTGGTGTCGCGGGGGATTTGGACGCCGGAGACTGTACGTTCGAAGGTGTGCGTGCCGAGCGAGAAAAGCTCCGTTTGACCTGGAAGACGGCCGACGCACGGGCGGTTGAGGTGGCGCTCGTTGCGAACGGTTGCGCAGACCCCACCCAAAAAGACGCCATCTCAGCCGACATCGCCGGTTTGGTCGACAACCCGTGCGAAGGGCTCGCCGCCCAAGTCCAAGAAGCGGTCGAGCTGCGCCGCTTTCCCACCGCAACGCCCTTTGCGCCTACACCATGACATCGGTGTGCGGTATCTCCGTCGACCCCCGCGACCCCGCGCGGGCATGGCAGGCTCTTCGGACCCACCTACGCCGGGAGCCCCTGCCGCACGCGGGCGCCCGACCGGATGGCCCACACCTTCGCGTGGTCTGTATCTCGGACACGCATGGTCACCCCATCCGCGCTGACGACGTTCCCGCCGGCGACATTCTCATTCATGCAGGTGACTTCACCCATACCGGCACGCCCGAAGAGCTGTCTTCGTTTGTGACGCAGCTCGGCCGCCTTCCGCATCGCCACAAGGTCGTCATTGCTGGCAATCACGACCTCACCCTCGACCAAGCGGGCTACGAAACGCAATGGCGCCGGTTTCACAAACAAGGGCCCTATTCCCCTGACTCCTGCCGACGCATTCTCGAAAACGCCCATAACATCAGCTATTTACTCAACAGCGGCATCGAAATTTCGGGTTTGCGCTGCTGGGGCTCGCCCGTGCAGCCTACGTTCTTTCAGTGGGCCTTCAACCAAGACCGCGGCGCGGAGATTCAAGCCACTTGGGCCATGATTCCGACATCCGTCGATATTTTGGTGACCCACGGGCCACCACTGGGCTACGGCGACCGCACGATTCAGGGCCATCACGTCGGCTGCGTCGACCTTTTGGCGCGGGTCCACGCCGTTCGTCCTCGGTTGCATATCTTCGGACATATTCACGAGGAACCGGGCGCTTGGACGGATGGCCAAACGATCTTCGTCAACGCAACCCATTGTGATGTCTACGAACAACCAAGATATGCACCGGTGGTCGTCGACCTTCCCCTCCCTGCGTTGGGCGGTTCCCAACATCGCCAGCCGTAAGTCGCCCCCCAACAACCGCCGGGCCACCGCACCTTCCGACGTTGTGTGCCAAATCCGTAGAAGCGCGTATTTCTGGAGACAAACGAAGGCTGTCTCCTCTCCCTCCGGGCACCAAACGATTTGAGCGCCAACGAGCCATCGCCAGTCGCCAAACGTTGCCCGCGCATCACCGCGAACGCCCGAGCCACCCTTGCGAAACCAACGCGTCGCCAACCAACGCGGCCAGCAACGAATGCCCTTCGTGCGTCAGGTGGCAGTTATCTAGAAACACATTCCCAGCTGTCGGTGCAACAAGACTCTTTGACGCATCCAAATACCCAATGGATGGCGACTCTGACGCAACCGACTCCAACATTTCACCATAGGAATTGAGCACCGAAGGATCCGGCACAACCCCTTCACGGACCAACAACATCGGCACCGCGCGCGGCCGAAGTGCATCTGCAATTGCCCGCACGTTGGAGCGCGCATCGGCCACCGGGACCGCAGATTGGCTGCGCTGCCGCCCTTGCACCACGAACCGCAGCAACTGGTACAGCGGCGCCCGCGCCAACCGGGTCGAGACGGACAGGCCCGCGTCCCCTCCGTGGAGCCATGCTTGGTACAGCTGGCCCCATGGTCGGGCGGCCTGGGTCAAAATATCGTTGTGACCGACATAAAGCACGACAACATCAGGGTCGATGTCCGCCAAGCGTGTCTCTACAAACCGCCGGATGTGCAAGGTGGTCCATCCCCCGACGCCGAGGTTGACCGCTTGCACGGTCGGACCGCGCATACGCTCTATCGCAGCCGGCCAGAACTCATCGAGGTTGTCATTCTGCCACGCACCGCCCGTCGAGCTGCCGCCGAGGGCAACCACGCGCGTTGCGCCGGTACGTCGGTCTGGCGGACGAACAGGGTAATCCTGCCGCGGATACGTCGACCACACCCGTGTGTGTTCGAGGGCCGCAAAGCTCGAAAACGTCCCCGAAGTGTTGTCTTCGGAGACTGCGCGCGCCGAACGCCCGGTCAGGCGGTCGCCCGTATCGGTCCAGCGAAGGCCTTGGTCGGCAAAAACAACCATGAGTCCTACAAAAACGAGGCTGAGTAGATTCATGCCCCACGGACGACGCACATTGAGCCATACGACACCTGCCGCCAAAGCACCGACGGCACCGGCGTAGGTCCACACCCAACCCGGTTGCGCGCCGGCCAACCCAGCGGTCAAGACACCGAAGCCAACCCCAAGCGCCATTCCCGGCAGCGGTCCCCAGCCATCCCCTGCCCAGCGATGCCCATTGCGGGCCCACACTGCCCCCAGGGCAGCTCCGAGCAGCGTGCCGACCATTCCCGCCGCACCCAGAGCAGGAATCAGCAGGGAGCCAGCGAGAGCCCCGCAAACCGATGGTACGACAATCGGGAGTGCAAGCCCCCGGCGCGCCGCGGCAGCGACGCCCAGCCAAACCCCGACCCCTGCCGCGACACCGACCGGCACGGTCACCGCCGTCCACAGCGGTTCCGCGACCACGACGCGGAGGTGCTGCCAGAACGCGAGCAGGTCGGCGCCAGAAGCGG
Source organism: uncultured Enterobacterales bacterium (assembly GCA_964502005.1). Classification (GTDB taxonomy): domain Bacteria; phylum Myxococcota_A; class UBA796; order UBA796; family UBA2385; genus CAJWOS01. The sequence goes on along the minus strand of CAZCUX010000023.1, from coordinate 27,951 downwards.
GCCAAACGGCCCAAAGCGGCAATACAACCGCCACCAACGAGAGGCCACGCGCACCACGCCGGCGGAGCAGCGTAGCAGCCACCCCAAACGCCACGGCGAGGCTGACCGCCCAGCCGATACGCGCTCCCATACGCGCACCCGGCGCACGCTCCCCCTCGACCCGGCCATCGAGCGTGCTGACCGAAAGCGACGAGAGGCCAACCCGTCGAATCCCTGCCAACACAAATGGTTCCGCGGTGGGACGGGACCAAGCACATCGCACCGGCGGCGCATCGTTGACGGCCACGGTGAGTGTTTGGGCATCACGGGTGACGGAAACGGCGAAGGGAGCATCGGAAACAGCGCCCCAGGTCCCTTCACACGCGAGCAACGACCTCCCCGCAGTCGATTGTCCGGGTCCGGCGAGCTTGCGGCCAAGGTCAAACACGTTGATATACGGCGTCTCACCCCGGTCTACCACCAAGGCGACCCCCGCATCTGCGCCAGACCCCGCGAAGCCCACCTCAAGGTGCCCATAAGGCGGCACCGTCGCTTGCAGGTCGACGCGGGTGACCTTCGGCAAGTCAATTGTCAAACGTGAATGGCCTCCGAGGCTCCATCCCTCGCCCGGCAGCAGCGGCGGACCCGAGAGCGCCGCCAAAAAGACAGGAATATCGGGAGCTTCCGCGCGCCAGCGAGAGGGGCCCCGCTCCAACGCCAAGCGGTCGGCGACCCGCTGCGCACCGGCGCCCACCCCAGCGCCGGCAACGCTGACGAGCACAATCGGCAACCAAAACCGGACGCGTTCTTTCATGGGCGCCAGCCGAATTGCCACAGACCGAGCTTGGCCGCAAATCCCGCGACCGTGCCCCAGTTGACCTTGCTTCGTCCTGCGGACCTCGGCTCCATTGCCGCGGGAAGCTCGGCGACGACCCAGCCCCATTGCTCCGCGCGCAACACCAGCTCAGGGTCGAGAAACCAGTCTGTGGCGCGAAGCTTTGCTTCTGCCAACCGTGCGCGCCACAAGAGCTTGGGACACCCGTTGATGTCGGCAGACGCGACTCCAAAGCGTGCCGCCCACCGCGCGTATTCCCGCGTAATCAACTGGCGGCGCCAACCGTCTCGCCGGGACACCCTTCGTACTTTCGCAAGGTCCGCCCCGTGAACCAGCGCAGCGACGAGCGAAGGAATCACTGCGGGGTCGACCTGTCCGTCTCCCCACGCCCAGCCCACGATGTCGGGCGGACTGCCCTGCGCAAGATGGGCAAGTCCGGCGTGAATTCCGCCCCCATAGCCCGCATTCGCCGGCAATTTCACCACCTCAACGGACGGATACGACGCAACCGCCCGCACGAGGCAAGCGCCGGTCGTGTCGGTGCTTCCATTGTCTACGACCACCAAGCGGGTAAGGCCCGAAACCCGTGAGAGTGCAACGACATATTGGGCTACCACCTGCTCCACGAGAGCTTCCTCGTTGAACATCGGCACAACCAGCCCCACACTTGGCATCACGGGACGGGGAAACGTCACTCGGCTTGCCCCTCGCCACGCAACTTATCGATGGTGCCCCAGCGGGTTCGCACCGTCGACGGGAAGGCCTCGTCGCGATCGATGAACCCTTTGAGCCATGCGCGGGTGATGGGATCGCTCGGATACCCCGACCCCACGGGGCCCATGGCCGTGATGTGGGCGTCGCGCTGCACCTTCGCGAAGATGCTGGCCGCCCCGACGATGGGGTAGGTAAAATCTGCCTTTGGCTCCACCGTAAACATAGGAACCACAGCATTTTCGGCCTGCAGCACCGCCGAGACCCTTCGAATGAAGCCCGGAATGCCCGCCGGGTGACAAGGAGCGTCAATCCAGACGTGGTCGGGCTGGAAGCGGAGTATGAGCGCACAGAACGCGCGCTCTTCTAGCTCGTTCAGGTTGCCCGCATCGATCTCCGCGGGCGAAACCTCGATGCAGGCTGGCGTACCCAGGCACAAAAGCTCCGAACGTACTGTTTCGCGCCTTTTGGCTGTGAGTCGTTTGGAGTCGGTTGCACCTGCCGCTCGCAGGCGAAGATCAAGGTCGGGCGCGCTTTCGCAGAAGAACGCTCCGACCACCAAGGGTCCGAGAACACAGCCCCGGCCGGCTTCGTCAAGTCCAAGTAGCCTCATGTTTCACTCCTAAGGCAAGCGGCGACGCCACGCATCCCTCACCGTGGTATGACGCCATCTTCCCTCGGGAGAGCCATGGCATCTTCGCTGCTCGAACGCGCGCTGGCACGCCTCGTAGAATCTGGCGGTACCGGAAACCACCTCGTGGTCACCTGTGGACACGCCTTTTTTGTTTGTACTGCTGCACGCGGTGACCGCTCGATACTTGTCGAAGCGGCCCCCAGCGCGTCGTTGCCAAAGACGCATGCCCTCTCACCCGCGGACACCCATCGCATCCGCGCGGCAGGATTCGCGTTGCGCCCCGGTAGCCGGTGCCTTGGGCGCAATCACCCGCTCGACACCGAAGGGAGCATCGAGAACCTCGCCGCCGAGATCGAGCGCCTGTTCCGCGAAGTCTACCGATGTGAGGACACAACGCTGGTGCTCGATGAGCAACCAGGCGACGTCGACCGCACCGAAAATCCCTTGTTGGTAGACGCCATGCGAACCATGGCCAAAAGTCGAGACCACAGCCACCGGACCGCCTTGTACCGCGCGCTCCTCGACGCAACCCTCTTTCTGCATGTGACCGCGCCAAACGACCCAACCCCCCAAGCCGTTGGCGAGTTGGTTGGATACGACGTTTTCGCAGCCTTCACGAGCGTCGCTGCTGTACGGCGCTTCGACCCAAGACGTCCACCAGTGGTACGTTTGCGCGGCCGCGAGCTCTTCCCTTCCCTCCTCAATCAAAACGTCGGCAGCATCCTCATCGACCCCCGAAGCGAGGTGGGGGGGGAGCTGTACCGCAATGAGCTGGAGACCCTTTCCGACGCCGTGTATCGACGACGCCGGTGAACACCCAAACGTCTTCTACCCTTCCCATTTCTTTGTTATTCGTCAGTGACCCGACAGTTTGTCCTTCACTCTGCGGACTGAAAATCAGCCCGTTCGTGGACATTGTGGCCCACTTGAGTGCCGTTGGATAGACCGCCGACCCTGTTCCTCCGAGCCACGGGGAGCCGACCCACGATGGCGTTGTACACAATCAAAAAAGGTCTCGACCTTCCCATCACGGGTGCGCCGCACGCACCTTCGGATGGCGAGAGCATTCCTGACGTCGCCGTTCGGCGCGTCGCCACCCTTGCCGCAGACTTCATCGGGATGAAGCCCCGGATGATCGTGCAGGAAGGAGACGTGGTTCGCCGCGGCACTCCCCTGTTCGAAGACCGGAAGCGCCCTGGAGTCCTGCACACTGCTACGGCGTCTGGCACGGTCGTCGCGGTCAACCGGGGCGCTCGTCGCGCGCTGGTGTCCGTTGTCATCGAGCTAAACGACCGCGAGCAGAATGGAAGCGTCACCGACGACGACTTCCAGCCCTTCGCTTCGTACACCGGCCGCGATGTCTCGTCGCTTTCCGGCGACGAAGTGCGCGCGTTGCTGGTGGAATCGGGAGCCTGGACCGGCCTCCGCTCCCGCCCATTCAGCCGGGTTCCCCCGGTGGATGGAAAGCCGCGCTCTATCTTCGTCACCGCCATGAACACCCATCCCCTCGCGGCGGATGTGTCTCTGGCGATGGACGGCGACCAAGCAGCGTTTGAGGCGGGCCTCACCGCCCTCACCAAACTCACGGACGGCCACGTCCACCTGTGCCGGGCTCCGGGCAGCAACGTAGGCCCCGGCATGGTGAAAGGTGTGGAGATTCAGGAGTTCGCCGGACCCCATCCGGCCGGGCTTCCGGGCACCCACATTCACTTCGTCGACCCCGTAAACCGTGAAAAGTTCGTCTGGTACATCAACTACGCAGACGTTCAGCTCATGGGCCGCTTGTTCCTCACCGGACGCATCCAACCCGAGCGGGTCATCTCGTTCGCGGGTCCGATGGTCAAGGAGCCCCGGCTCATCCGTACCCGCTTGGGCGCGTCCACCCGTGACATCACGGAAGGGCAGCTCTTTGAGGGCAACGAATGTCGCGTCATCTCCGGCTCCCCCCTCGGTGGGCGCACGGCAGCGGGCGACGACGCCGGATTCCTTGGGCGCTACGCCGTGCAGTTGAGCGTGTTGCAAGAAGAGCGCGAGCGCAAGTTCCTCGGCTGGCTCACCCCCGGCGAGAGCTCGTTCTCCATCTTCCCCATCTACATCTCAAAGCTGTTCGACCACAAGTTCGGCTTCACGACCACCACGAACGGTAGCCACCGCGCGATGGTCCCGATTGGGATGTACGAGGACGTCATGCCTCTCGACATCCTGCCGACCTTCCTGCTTCGTTCCCTGGCCACCAAAGACCTTGAGAAAGCTGAAATGCTCGGCGCTCTCGAGTTGGACGAGGAGGACCTCGCCCTGTGTACAATGGTGTGCCCCGGCAAGAACGACTACGGCGCACTTCTTCGTGAGAACCTCGACACCATCGAGCGGGAGGGGTGATGAAGTTCCTCCGCGATATTTTGGACCAAGCCGCTCCCCTCTTTGAGAAGGGCGGCAAGTACCACAAGTTTCACGCCTTTTACGAGGCGCCGGACACCGTCTTCTTCACGCCGTCCGACGTCACGAAGGGTTCCACCCACATCCGTGACGGCATGGACCTCAAGCGGATGATGGTGACCGTTGTTGCTGCGTTGATGCCCGCTGTGGGCATGGCGCTCTACAACACCGGCTACCAAGCCAACCTTGCCATCCAACAGGCAGGGGAAGCGGCCATCCGCGACGACTTCAACACGGCCATTTACCACATGCTTGGATTTGCCCATGACCCGGCAAATATCCTCGCAAACATCGTATATGGCGCGTTGTACTTCCTCCCGATTTGGCTCGTGACGTTCATCGTCGGCGGTCACATCGAGATGGGCAACGCGGTCATCCGCAAGCACGAAGTCAACGAGGGCTTCCTCGTCACCGGCTTCTTGTTCCCCCTTATCCTTCCGCCCACCATCCCCTTGTGGCAGGTGGCGTTGGGTATCGCCTTCGGCGTTATCGTCGGCAAAGAAATCTTCGGCGGCACCGGCATGAACGTGCTCAATCCGGCATTGTCGGGTCGTGCGTTTTTGTTCTTCGCCTACCCCGCCCAGATTTCCGGCGATGCGGTGTGGATTGCGGCCAACAACACGGACTCCTTCAGTGGAGCGACGTGGCTTGGCCGTGCAGCGGCAGAGGCGGGCGCACTCGACCACCTTCCGTGGACCGACGCCTTCTTTGGCTTCGTTCCCGGCTCGATGGGTGAGACCTCCGCGTTGGCCTGCTTGCTCGGCGCAGGTGTGCTCATCGCCACCCGCATCGGCGCGTGGCGCACGATGGCGGGCGTAGCACTCGGCACCATCGCAATGTCGCTTCTGCTCAACGCAGTCGGCAGCGACACCAACCCGATGTTCGCCGTTCCGTTCTACTGGCACATGGTCCTTGGCGGTTGGGCGTTCGGCGCCATCTTCATGGCCACCGACCCCGTCTCCTCCGCGTTCACCGACCTGGGCCGCTTCCTTTACGGCCTTGGGATTGGTGTGGTGGTCGTGCTTATCCGCGTCGTCAACCCGGCGTACCCGGAAGGCATGATGCTCGCCATCCTCTTCATGAACCTGTTTGCGCCTCTGTTCGACCATTTCGTCGTCCAGGCAAACATCAACCGGAGGCTCGCCCGCAATGCAGCAGCCTAGCACCGGATACACCGTCACCTTCGCAGCCGGCGTTTGCCTCATCTGCTCGGTCTTTGTGTCGGGCGCATCCGTCGCCCTCAAGGACCTGCAGGAAGCCAACAAAGTCCTCGACCGCCAGAAGAAAGTTCTGGTGGTCGCTGGGTTGATGGAAGAGGGAGCCTCCCTCACGCCAGCCCAGGTGCAAGAGCTGTTCGACACCCGAATCGCTCCGCGCTTGGTCGACCTCGAGACGGGCAACTTCGTCGAAAAGGCGGAGAATGGGCAAGATGCATCCGTCTACGACCAGCGCAAGGCCGCCAAGGACCCCGCGCTCAGCGTCGAAGTGGAACCCAACGAAGCCAAGGTCAACCGCAAGGCCAAACTTGCCACCGTCTACCTCGTGAAAGACGGCAGCAATGTCGACCAGCACATCCTCCCCATTCAGGGCGCAGGACTCTGGTCGACCCTCTACGGCTACCTGAGCGTCGACAAGGACGGCAACACCATCCGCGGTATCACCTTCTACGAGCACGGCGAAACCCCCGGACTCGGCGGTGAAATCGACAACCCCTCGTGGAAGAAGAAGTGGGAGGGTCGCAAGGCCTTCGACTCCTCGGGCAAAATCGCCATCCACGTCAAAAAGGGCATCGCAGGCGACGCCAAAGCGGACCCACATGCGGTGGATGGCTTGTCGGGCGCAACCCTCACCAGCAAGGGCGTCACCGCGTCCTTGAACTTCTGGTTGGGCGCCCAGGGCTTCGACAGCTACCTCAAGAACGTCAAAGGCGGGAAGGTGAAGGGATGAGCGCAGCACCTGGCGGCCTTTCGAAGGCCCAGCGGGAAGCTCTGGTCGACCCGCTAATCAACAACAACCCCATCGCGCTGCAGGTTCTCGGAATTTGCTCCGCGCTGGCCGTTACCACCAAACTCGAGACCGCAGTGGTCATGAGCATCGCGCTGACCGTCGTTACCGCCGGCAGCAACGTGGTCATCAGCCTCTTGCGAAACAAAATTCCCAGCGCAATCCGCATCGTGGTCCAGCTGACCATCATCGCGTCGCTGGTCATTTTGACCGACCAAGTCCTCAAGGCGTTCATTTTCGACGTCTCGAAGCAGCTGTCGGTGTTCGTCGGGCTCATCATCACCAACTGCATCGTCATGGGTCGCGCAGAGGCCTATGCTATGCAGAATGGCCCGGTGGAGAGCTTCCTCGACGGCATTGGGAACGGGCTTGGATACAGCCTCATTCTCATCGTCGTCGCGTTCTGCCGTGAACTGCTGGGCTCCGGCAAGTTGTTTGGCGCACAGGTCATCCCGGTCATTACCGAGGGTGGCTTCTACACGCCCAATGGCTTGATGGTCCTCGCTCCCGGTGCCTTCTTCCTCATCGGCTGCATCATTTGGGCGATCCGTTCCTGGAAGCCCGAGCAGATCGAAGCGGAGTGACCCCATGCTCGAAGCCTACCTGAGCCTCGCAGCCAAGACGATTTTCGTCGAGAACATGGCACTTTCGTTCTTCCTCGGCATGTGCTCCTTCCTGGCCGTGTCGAAGAAGGTCGAAACCGCAATGGGCCTCGGCGTCGCCGTCGTCTTCGTGTTGGGCATCACTTGCCCGATGAACAACCTCCTGCACGCCTTGTTGCTGCAAGAGGGCGCCCTCGCGTGGTTGTCCCCCAGCCTCGCAAGCGTCGACCTCAGCTTCCTGAACTTCTTGATTTTCATCGGTACAATCGCTGCGATTGTGCAGATTGTCGAGATGGCTCTGGACCGCTACAGTCCCGCCCTCTACAACGCCCTGGGCGTTTTCCTCCCGCTGATTGCAGTCAACTGCGCCATTCTCGGTGCGTCGTTGTTCATGGTCGAACGCGACTACACCTTTGGCGAGAGCACCGTCTTCGGCATCGGTTCCGGCGTTGGCTGGGCGATGGCGGTGGTGCTCATGGCTGCGATTCGCGAGAAGATGCGATACAGCGACGTTCCCCCCGCTCTCCGCGGGCTGGGAATCACTTTCATGCTTACCGGCCTCATGGCCATCGGCTTCATGGCGTTCGCTGGAATTCAGCTCTGAGTTCCACCCGGGGGTCCTTCGCGACCCCTGAGCGTCCCCTTCTCTGACGGAGACCCGAATGGTCCTCACCGGCATTCTCGGCGTCGTCATGTTCACCGCCATCATTGTCGCCCTCGTTGGCGTCTTGATGGTGGCGAAATCCAAGCTTGTATCGGCCGCCGAAGTCAAAATCATTATCAACGATGACGAAAGCAAACCCGTCATCACCCGCGCTGGCAGCACCTTGCTGTCGGCGCTGGCTGAGCAGAAAATCTTCATCCCGTCCGCTTGTGGTGGCATGGGAAGCTGCGGAGTCTGCAAGGTCCATGTCCACGAAGGGGGCGGCGCGATGCTGCCCACGGAAAAGGGCTGGATTTCTCGAGGTGAAGCTCGGGAAGGCTGCCGTCTGTCTTGCCAGGTGAAGGTCAAGAACGACCTTCGCATCGAAGTCGAACCTGAAATCTTCAGCGTTCGGAAATGGGAAGCCACCGTCAAGTCCAACCGAAACGTCGCGACGTTCATCAAGGAGTTCTATTTGAAGCTCCCCGATGGCGAAGCGGTCCCGTTCCGGGCGGGCGGCTACATCCAGATTGAGGCCCCCCCTCACACCGCAGTCTACAAAGACTTCGACATTGAGGAGGAATATCGCGAAGACTGGGACAAGTTCAAGGTTTGGCAGTTCGTGTCAAACGTGAACGAGACCGTCACGCGCGCCTACTCTATGGCGAACTATCCGGGCGAAGCGGGCATCATCATGCTCAACGTCCGTATCGCCACCCCGCCGTTCGATGGCAAAATCAAAGACTACGCCAAGGTTCCACCGGGCCAGATGTCCTCGTACATCTTCTCGCGCAAGCCGGGCGACAAAGTCACCATCTCCGGTCCTTTCGGCGAGTTCTTCGCCCGAGACACTGACAACGAGATGGTGTTCATCGGCGGCGGTGCCGGTATGGCGCCCATGCGTTCCCACATCTTCGACCAGTTCAAGCGCATTCACACGCACCGGAAGGTCACCTTCTGGTACGGCGCTCGTTCCTGGCGGGAAGCGTTCTACGTCGAGGATTTCAACGAAATCCAAGCCGAGAACGACAACTTCCAGTGGTTCATCGCCTTGTCCGACGCACTCCCTTCGGACAACTGGAAGGGCCTCACGGGCTTCATTCACGCCGTCGTGCGCGATGAATACCTGTCCCGGCACCCCTCGCCCGAAGATGTCGAGTATTACCTCTGCGGCCCGCCCATCATGAACACGAGCGTCATCGAGATGCTCCAGAACTTGGGTGTTGAGCCGGAGAACATCATGCTGGACGACTTCGGAGGCTGAGCCATGCGCCCGCGACCTTTCGCGGGCCTCAGCGGATGGAGGCTGGCGCGGCGAGTAGTCGCGCCAGCTTTGTTTGTAGGGGCCCTGTTTTTTTCATTGCTGACGTATGAAGCGCCGCCAACCCCCACCGCAGGCGACCATACAGAAGACGAAGTCACGCTCAGCGGCGAAGCCCTGGGCACGACGTGGACCGTCCGCGTGGTCGGCCCCGCGCCAGACGAAGCCAGCCAAGGTGCTATCGCCACCGCAATTCAAGCCGCGCTGGCCGAGGTCGATGGGCTGATGTCGACCTACAAGGCCGAGTCCGAGCTTTCCCGCCTCAATCGGTGGACCGACGACGGCCCGTTTTTGGTATCTGCCCCCACGATGGCGGTGTTGATGCGCAGCGAGACCGTTTGGCGCGAAAGCGGCGGCGCATTCGACATTACGGTGCGGCCCTTGGTGCGGGCGTGGGGCTTTGACGGCGCCGACGCCGACCATGAGCCCGACGCAGCCACCCTCGCCGCGCTCATGGAGGATGTCGGCCAAGACAAGCTCCAGCTCAATCACCAGGCCCTCACGGTCACGAAATCCCGCCCGACCGTCACGGCGGACCTGTCGGCGATTGCCAAAGGCTACGCCGTCGACCGCGTCTCCTTGGCGCTGCAACAGCTTGGGTACGGCAATACGATGGTTGAAGTCGGCGGCGAAGTTCGGGCGAGCGGCTGGAACCGAAACCGGCAACCTTGGCGCATCGCGGTCGAGCGCCCCGACACCACCGCACGCACCGTCGAACAGGTCGTGTCGCTCTCAAACCTCTCGATGGCCACCTCCGGCGACTACCGCAACTTCCGAGAGGTCGACGGCCGGCGCTGGTCCCACACCATCGACCCACGCTCGGGCCGCGCCCTCCTCCACGCCGTCGCGTCGGCGACCGTGCTCCACGAAGAGTGTTCCCTCGCCGACGCCTACGCCACCGCAATCATGGTACTCGGCGAGGAACAAGGCATCGAAATGGCCGAGCGGCTGCAGCTTCCCGTGCTTTTGTTGATTCGCAACGCCGATGGCTCCTTCACCCACCGCGCGTCCTCCGCCTTCGCCGCCCACCAAGCGCGCGAACACCGCAGCGAAGCCGCCCGCGTCGTCACGCCCACCCCCGAAGCCCCCTAAAGGCACCCGGACGCCCAAAAAGCCCACCAAGGCGACGTTCGCGGCACCACGCAGCCGTGGTCTTCGAGGATGGGTGTTTTTGGCTTCCGCGCGTGCCGTTCGGGGAACGCCAATGAAGGGCGGCGTGCGCGGGTGTTGCGCAACGCAAAGTCGGCCCCACGCGGGCGGTGCGCCGGGTTAGGCTGCGGGCGTGGAGGGCCCATGGCCACTTTCCTTGTCACCTTTACGTTCGTCGCCATCGCAATGATCCTCATGGCAGTCGGCGTCATCTTTAGCGACCGCAAGCTCAAGGGCAGCTGCGGCGGAAACGGCGGCGACGACTGCGTGTGCGAAATCGAGAAGCGGCGCGCTTGCCACGCCCACAAAGAGATGCTGCGGCGCAAGCTCGAACGCGATGATGTGCAGGTGGTTCTCGCCACCCATTCCGTCGCCCCGGTCGAAACAGGCGCGGTCGACCGCTAAGCGATGCCCGCCCCGATTTCGGCCCAATGGCGCTCTGCCGACCCCCCTGACGTTCTGGTCGAACGCCTCCGAAGCCTCACGCGCTCGGTGGACGGCGGTTTTACCCTTATGCACCGGCTCAGTGGTGCCGGCGTCGTCGTTCGCACCCTTCGCGCGCCAGCCACCGACCGTCCCCTCTTCGGAACCATCGACGGCATGCGCTTCGCCGTAGCCCTCGTGCCATCCCCCCAAGATGTCACGCCCTACCATCCGATCGTGCGCGGAGAAATCCGGGCGGGCGATACCGGGGGCACCCTCATCGCCGCGACCATTGCGCATCACCCCGACGCGCGGAGCTTTGCTCCTGTGTTCGCGCTGGGTGGCGTCCTGCTCGGAGCTTCGGTGGTGTTTGCGCTCCCCGAGCAACCTGTCGTGATTGCCGGTGGGTGCATGTTGGCGCTGGGCTTCTTCGTGTATCCAGCCTTGCACGCCAACCGGCGCTTTCAAGGCGCGGCGGCTACGACTGCCGATACGTTTCGCCGATTGTTGGCCGTCGACCAACCATGACCATCCTCGTCACCGGTGGAGCGGGCTTGGTGGGCCGCCATCTTGGGCGCCAAACAAACGTCGTCGCCCTCCGCCGCCAGGACCTCGACATTTGCGACGCCACCGCCCTTGCCCGCACATTCGAAGCAGTTCGCCCCACGTGCGTCATCAACGCGGCGGCCTACGCGGATGTCAACGGTTGCACCCGGGACCCCCAACGCGCTTGGCGCGATAACGCAGCAGCAGTGGACATTCTGGGCGCGACCTGCGCATCGTTCGGCATCCGCCTGCTGCACTTGTCCACCGACTATGTGCTGGGTGGCCCCGACACACCAGGCGCCACGCTGCCCATCGACGCACCCTACGCGCCGCTTTCCGTCTACGCCCGCTCCAAACTTGGCGGCGAGCTGTCCGCGCTCGCCCATCATGCCCATGTGGTGCGTATTCAGTGGGTGTTTTCTAACGAAGGGACCGCGTTCGTCAACCGCGCCGTCGCGCAGATGGCCGCCCAGCAATCGGTCGGCCTGGTCGTCGACCAAACGGGCATCCCCACGCCAGCCCCGTGGCTCGCCACCCAGCTTGTCTCGTTGGCGCGGCACCCCATGCTCCCGCCGGTACTGCACGTCGCGCCCCGCGGCGAAGCAACGCCCGTGGATTGGGTGTGCCATGCAGCGCGCAGCCAAGGCGTCTCGCCCGTATGGCACCCCGTTCTCCGCGCAGACCTTCCTGGACCGCCCCGCCCCGCCCGCAGCTGCTTGGACGTCAAACGCACCGAGGCCTTACTCGGCTTCGCATTTCCCCATTGGAAACAAGCACTGGCCGAACCCACGCGCGCTGCAACGGGTTGACCACAGGCGCCTTAGGCTCACGGGTCGTCGATATCGACCAAAAGCCGCGCGATTTCCGCATCATCGGCATAAAGTTCTACAACCAGCGGGCTTCCTACCAGTACCTTAGAAACCAACGCGCCAAACTGCGCGGGTCCACGGCGATTGCGCATGGCATCGACGACTTCGTCCGACAGCAGCTCAATCGAAGCGCCGGGCTCCAGCTCCAACAAGGACGCCGATACCAAACGCGTCAACAACCGGTCGACAATGTCGGGGAGGTTGATGCTCAAGGACCACTTCCTCTTCGACGGACGCAACGACCGTCGCCCACGCAACGCTGCCCCACTGTCCAGCAATCGGCGCGCATTTTGTCATCGGGGCTGCGAGTACATAAGGTCGCGAGAGATAGCAAGGCCGAGGGGATGCGGAGGACGGCGAGACACCTGTCCGTGTCCCGCCGTCCACCCCGGGGCCCGCCCAGGTCCGCACAACAACCATACCGGACAATTGTTCGGAACGCACCCTTCGCGGTGTTCACGATCGGGGGTCAATACTCCTCGACCACCACCTTTGCACCTTCTACGAAATAAACCACATTATCGCGAACATTGAGTACACCTGGCTGCTGGTGAATCCAGGCGTAGATGGCTCTTTCATCCCCTTGCGGATACGCTTCGAGGATTGCTGCCACAAGGTCATTGAGGGGCTCTTGCCCCTTTTCGTTGAGACGGGCTTCCACCCAATGCAACACGGGCGGGAGGCGCTTCTGGCGCGTAGCAAAGTAGCCAGCACCGAGCTTTCGGACCGTGCCTCCCGTATTGCGAAAACGGTCCCGCACCTGCCGAACGGTGACCTCCTGGCCACCCGATTGCGTAAGAAGCTCTGCCACCGCACGCGCGCCGGCGACACCGCCGAGCTGCACCAAGGCTTCCCTTGCGGACAGCTTGCGTGTGCGCCGGGCTTCTACCCGCTCGACGGGGGTCAATCGAACCAACGCCATAGGATCTGCCCGAAGCCGCGAGGGGGGCTTCCGCAAAAGTTTGTCGAGTGCCGCACGACCCGCTGTGACGCCATCTTGCCGACTGACGCGGTCTGCTTCCCGAATCGCGGCCTGAATGTGTTTCCACGTGCCCGCGAGTGACTCTGGTGCATCCGAGAGGTCGACCTCAAGAAACTGCTGAAGCGAGTCAATTCCGGTGCGCTCGCACCAACGACGAAACAAACGTCCGTCGGGAATCAGACCGAAAAGAAATCGAAGTTGCTGTTCACCGTGCATTGTTCGATACTACCAGTTTCATTTTTTCCGGTTCGTTCTTTGTTCCACTGCGACAAAAAGTGACGAGACACCAACCCAAACGGGCCAGTCAGCTATCTTACAGGCATGAAACACGCTCTCGCCAGGATTCCGTGTCTAAGGACATTCTCGCGAAATTCTAACGAGCGTTGCACGTAGCGAAATGGCACAGAGGTGCATCCACCACTCCGTCCACGTCATTTCACCCTTCCCCTACCGATGTGCGCCAAACGCAACGCGGCGTCGAGATGCGCTAACGTGCCGTGTTTCACTCTCGGTTTTTTCGACAAGTCGTGAAACATTCTCTACGGGAGAACCTGTTTCACTCACATTTGCCCGACCGTCGCGATTCGACTCGCACATCGGTTCGATGAGGGTATGATACCCAAAGCGGGCGTTTGTCCCCCACCGAGGCGCCATGAACCAGCACTCCGCCAACCACCGTCTAGAAAAGCTCACCTCCCGTGCGCCTCGTGATGGCGTCCGCGTGGGTATCGTCTCTACATGGGACGTCGAAAACAACGCGGTACGAATCCTGGCCGCGCACCTGCGCGCCGCGGGACACCACACCGTCGAGCTGTATTTCAAAGACTGGGTCAGCAATCACCTCGACCCCGCCTCCCCCGAAGACCTCGACGCCCTCGCGCGGGTCATTCGGCGGGAAGAGCTGAACTTGGTGTGCATCTCGATACGCGCAAGCGCTTATGCCCATCAAGCCGAAGTTCTTACGCGCTACATACAGGACGAACTCGAGATTCCCGTGCTGTGGGGGGGCATGCACCCCACCCTAAAGCCCGATGAGAGCGCAGGAATCGCCGACCTCACCCTCAGCGGCGAAGGCGAGCTCGCGCTCACCGACCTCGCCGACCGCCTTCGCGACCGCAACCCCGAGCTGCTGGGTACGGAAAATGTCTGGTTCTCCACCCACATAGGAGACCCCGACCGCGTCATCCGCAACGGCCTACGCCCCTTGGTCGGCGACCTCGATGCCCTCGAGTTCCGCGATTATACCACACACGACCACAAGTACTTCATTACCGGCGGGCGCTATCTTCAGGGCGACCCCATGCACGGTGACCCCGTCTTTCAAATGATGGGAAGCCGCGGATGTATCTATAAGTGTAGCTACTGCTATAACTCCACTTACAAAAAAGACATTTATCCCGGTCAAAAGTGGTTCCGCGTCCGGTCCCCCGCCTCGATGGTGGAAGAAATCCGCGCCGCACGCGCGCACTGGAACTTCAAGCGCATTCGCTTCGACGATGAGGTCTTCAACTTCCAGCAAAGCTGGCTCGACGATTTCTGCGAGCGCTTCCCTCGCGAGGTAGGCCTGCCCTTCGAAGTTTTCATCGAGCCGAAGCTCGTGGAAGAGGAGCGGATGACCCGCCTTCGGGACGCCGGCCTTACGGGCGTCTATATGGGCATTCAGTCCTCGGAGCGGGTCACCGGCCACCTCTACGACCGTCGCGTCAAAAACCAGTCCATCGTCGACATCGCCAATCTCTTCCATAACCTTGGCATCAAGCCCCACTTCCAACTCATCTTCGACGACCCCGTCTCTACCGAAGAAGACAAACGGGCGCTCTTTGAGATGATTAGCCAGTTCCCGCACCCCTACGACCTCTACTTGTTCAGCATGACGGTCTTTCCGGGGTCCGAGCTCAATAAAAAGCTCCTCGAAAACGGCTTGATTTCCCAATACGACATCGATGGCCAAGACAACACCCGCGTGTTTTACCAGCACCGCGTCAACCTGAGCTATCCGCGCCCCGTCGAAGATACTTTCTACATTGCATTGACGCAAATGTTGTCCAAGCAGTTTGTGCCGCGCACATTGCTGCGCATGCTGTCCCGCTCCGACACCCTCAAGCAGCACCCTTGGCCCCTTATCCAAATGGCCAACGCCACCAACTTGGTCAAGATGGGCTCCCTCGCTGGCCAAATGGCGGTCAACGGGGAGATGACGAAAACGCTCATGCGCCGCTGGCTCTCGATGGACCGCCTCATCACCACCTGAGACGAGGCGCTCCCGCCCCCCGCATCCTCAGACGAAGCGCTGGGGCGACAGAATCGAGGGGTACCCTTCGCTGCGGCCATGCACCAAGCCATCGCGGATGGCCCGCGCGGCGCGCAGCGCGTGGCTCCACGGCCGGCCATTCCAGCCCGTACATACGATGTGCTGCACGCGCCCTGGTACGGGCCCGACGATAGGCAGGCCGTCACACGAAAACGCCATGATGCCCGCAGACCGGCCCACAACAACCGCGTCGCCCAAGATGCCCCCGAGCGCACCCGACCGAACTTGGGTCAAGCGCGCGTCGACCGCCGGCGAAAGTTGCGTCGCGTCCCTTTCGCCTACTTCTAATGTAGGTGTGGCCCATCGGCAGCCACCCAACACAAGCTCGCCCGACGGCCGCGGCGCCATCTGCAAATACGAGAGCTGGGCCGAAAGCGGCGGTACCCCTGTGGCGTCCGCGCCCGCCAAGTGCTGCATCTGAAACCGCACTGGATACAGCTTGTCGGCGAGAAACGGCTCAATGCGTCCCGAGTCGACGCCTCCACACATGACTACAACGTCGGTGCGAATACAAAATGAATGGCCATTCATTTCGCCGAAAACTTCTGTCTCTAGGCCCGCGTCACGGCTGCCATGCACGATAGCGTTCATCAGAAACGTGACCCCAGCGGCCTTTGCACGGGCGGCAACCGCCAGCACCGCAGCGGGGGGGTCCACGGCACCACTCCGGGGGTCCAAAAAGCCCGGACCAAACGACGTTCCACCCAAACGGTCGCGCACCTCCGACGCCGAAAGCGCCTGCACAGGCGAGCCCCATCGCTCCAAAATCTCGATGGTCGCTTCTATTTCCGGCTCTTCGACCGCACCCAACGCCGCCGTGAGCGCACCCTTTCGCGAAAACAGGCCCCATTCGTCGAGGTCGGCAAGGTTTTCGATGGTCGCGCCCACCAACGCGCGCGCCGTTTCGTCGCCCAAGCTATGCACCAAACGCACAGGATGGTCGGCGTAGCCAATGCCCGCGACGCCATGGCACGCGCCGCTCCAGCCCCTCCCCACCGCGGAATGGGCATCTAGGACCACGACCTGTGCCCCGGCTTCCGCCAACAAGCACGCGACGGCACAACCCGCCAGCCCCGCGCCGACTACCACCACTTCCGTCAGCGACGGTACGAGGATGTCGTCCACGAGCGTCTCCTTTATTCGGCCGCGCAAAACATCTCGGCCCCCGAGGCCGTCAAACACATTTGGTAGGCCCTCTCCGTTTCTAAGCCCGCTGCACGAACAAAGTCGAGCCACTCGCGGCTATAACTCTTGGCCATACCCCGGTATTCACGGGTCATGCGGTCGGTTTCTGGATTGGGTTCGCTCGCGTAAATGCGCTCCGCGTCAACCCACAAGCGGTGTGCTGCCTCTGCCCGCAAGCGATGGAGGCCGCTCACTTTCTTCACGTAGTCCTTGGTCTCCCAAACGTGCTTGTTTTCCAACGCATAGCCCGACCAACGGATTGCATCTTCGGCAAGGTCAACCCCACCGCTCTTATGCAAATGCACGGCATAGCGCATGCACAAGTCGGGGTCGGAGCGGTCGATGTCTTCGAGATGCCGCTGCACAAACCGCTCCCACTCGGCGAGGTCTTTGCGCGATTCGGCATCCACAATCAACAAGCGCGAAATCTTGTTGCGCGTCGTCTGAATCCGCTCCGACACAATCCGGCGCTCCAAACAAGCAATCGCGCCCGCACCCAACTCGCCCAGCATCGCGCTCGCTTCCAACGCCACGAGGTCGTCGCAGCTTGCCGACGCGACGGGCGCCGCTCCCCCATCCGTGCGCGTGACCGGCGGAGGCGGCGGAGGCGCGGACTCGCTATACGCATCGAGCATCCGCCGGGCATCGGAGACTTGTGGCAAATACACCCGCCGCTCGACCTTCACCGTCGCTGCCTGGAACTCGGAAATATATGCCTCCAAGGCCGCACGCCCTTGGGGCCCGCCTCCTTTCACCATCGCCAGCGTGTCCTGCCAGAACGCTTCGGCATCGGAGCGCACGCGGTCTTCGTGGGCTTGAAAGCGGACCCGCGCGTCCTCGTCGGCGAGGGCCTCAAACAAATCGGCGCCCGGAAACGCTTCTAGGCCAGCGCCTTGGGCCATCGGGATGTCCTGCACGGCGGGTCTTGCGTCAATCGACGGCATTCCGACCCGCCCCAGCATCGCGATGGCGTCCGACGCGAACACCTGCGCCTCGTAGAGCGAGACCTTGCCGTCCTTTTCGCCTACCACGCCATCTGCCCATCCACGCAGGCCGCCGAGCACCGTCCACGTAAACAAGCCGTGCTTGACCGCTGGATACACTTGGTTGGGCCCCAGTCCCTCGTCGGCCACCCAAACCACCAAGCGGGGGTCGCTGGCGGGCATCGGACCCGGCGTCACGGCCGTTGTTCCCGGCAACAACTCAAATCCATCGCGGCTACGCGTACCAAAGCCCGCGTCGACCACCACGACCACCCGCCGTACCTGCTTGTTGTCCAAAAAGTCCGCATAAAGACTCTCGAGCGGCATGGCCTCCGCTGCGACCGATGCGCCGGTCGCGTCAATCGGAATCAGCGCGCGACGGCCATCGGGAAGCGTGACGCCGTGACCGGAAAAATAAATCCAGACCGTGCCATCTTTCTTGACTTTTCGCCTAAGCTTTTTGACGTACTTGTCTATGGTCTTTCGGTCGACGTTTTCGAGGTAGGTGGTGCGATACGGCGAGACGCCGCGGGCGGTGGTCAGCCAATCGCGGAACGAACGCGCGTCGACCGCTGCCCATTGGGCCTGGGGCAAGCCGTGGTACGCCTCGTTGCCGATGACGACAGCAATATCGCGACTCGAAACCTCCCCGCTGGCAATCGGCGGCTCTACCGCCGGTGGCTCTGCTGCGAGAGCAGGCGCCGCAGAAAAGAGCGTCGCTGCGGCCAGAGTTATCCAAGCGCGCGCGGCAATCGGGTTTGTCTTCTTTGGGGTCACGGGGGCCTCGTCGAGCAACGGCAAGCGGAACCGATGGTGCCACTTACCTACATTTGGGGCAATTCGCGAGCCGACCAAGCCAGTCTATTCGTTTATCCATTGCATCGGTGCCTGCCCCTTTTCCACATATCGAAACGAACACGGCAATCCCCTGTTCCAGGCATCCATGGCGAATACGGCAAACGGGCAAGCGAATGCGCGGTCCATCGTTCCGCTGCCGCACGTGACAAACTGTCATCAATGATGTCAAACTGTCAGAACCAGACGAGTTGGCACCGTTTTCTGCCCGCACCGCCGAACATAGGCTAAGACAGGGCCACGACCGCCCGCGAGGTGTTTGTGATTCGACGACTTGCCAACCTGCCGTTCCGCGTTTTGACCCGCGCCGCGCGTGCTTTTCAGGACCACCAGGACACCGCTGCGCGCGCCGACCACCC
Source organism: uncultured Enterobacterales bacterium (assembly GCA_964502005.1). Lineage (GTDB taxonomy): Bacteria > Myxococcota_A > UBA796 > UBA796 > UBA2385 > CAJWOS01. The sequence continues at coordinate 9,124 of CAZCUX010000023.1, read as the reverse complement.
GTCGGATGAAAGTGACGAAACGGAAAGCCAGAACATTCCCCAGTTCGACACCCCCGACGACTTCTTGCCCGAGGATCTCGCGGTGACGGCCGATGAGATCCGCCGCGCGCGCCAACGGGGCGTGGCCATCGAGTTTGTAGACGTTCGCACCGAGCGGGCCCAGCGCCGCAGCCCCCTCCCCAATGCCCTGCACTTGCCCCTCGCGAGCCTCGGCATCAGCCTCGCCGAGCTTCCACCGGCCAACGTGCGCGTGCTGGTCGTCGCCGACCGCGACACCGACGCCCAAGTCGCAGCACGTTTTTTGCGGTGGCGCGGATTTGAAGACTGTGGCTACATCGTCGGTGGCACCGCGGCCTATTTGCAAGCCCAAACATCTTCCCCCTGACGCCAACCACGTTGGTCCCCCAGCGCTTGGATTCGTCAGATAGACTCTCCAGCTTTGACGCCCATTCTGGTCGCCAACGGCATAAGACACGCGGACACCACGCTGCACCGGAGGTCACGTTGGACCGCTCGAATCGCACCCCTCCCCCCACCCCACAACGTCGTGGCTTGCCCCTCGCGTTTGTTTGGCTGGGAACCGCTTTGCCGATTGTGCTCGCGTGTGGCGGAGCCGTCGATTGCGGGCGCACGGTCAACAAAGTCGTGCCGGCGATTCGCGAACTCGACCCCGAGTACAACACCGAACCCGTAGACTGCGACATCGACTACCCGAGCCCGTCTCCCCGCGGATGTGCCATCGAAGAGCTGCGCTGCGACAGTGTTGTGATGGGCAACACCAACACAGGCTTTAGCCACTTCGACGAAGAGTTCTACCAGGCCCAAAAGTGTACGCCCGAACGGCACGGTTACCGGTCGAGCCCCGAAGCGCCGTATTCGCTCGTGCTGCCCGCAAATACCTGGGCCGACATTATCCTCGTGAGCGACTGCGCCGACCTCGACGTCTTCAGCGCCACTTGGGACAACCCCGCGAAGTGCCCCACACCGAGCCACACAAACATCAACCAGTGCGAAGCCGACACCTCGCGCCGCGGCGGCACGATTGTCATCACAACGGTTGACAAGCCCGAAAAACACCTCGTATGGGTCGATGGCAAAAACGGCGCCACCGGCAACTTCCGATTGGAGGTCAAGTGTCGCTTGTATCGGTGAGACCCCTCGCGTCTACCCTCGGAATCCTCGGTGCCTTCCTGTTGGCGTGCGGTCCCTTCGCCGGCACCGACACACCCGAAGCGTCGCCGTCCGCTGGCAAGGCGCCTTCCGCGAACAGCCAAACGGCGTCAGGCGCGTCGGGCGCGGCACCCATGGACGAACCCACCGACCTCTCGTGCGATTCTCCGATCGAGACACCGCTGGCGTCGGGCTGCGCGATTCGTCCGATTCAATGCGGCGAGACCATCGAAGCCAACAACGTCAACCAAAGCCCGAATTTCGACGACGCCTTCTACCGCGCGAAGTTTTGCACACCACGCTCGGCAAACTACGCCGCCGGCCGGGAAGCCATCTACAACTTGCACCTCCCCGCGAACATGCGCGCCACCGTGAAGCTCGAAAGTCCTTGCGCCAAGCTCGACCTTTTCAGCATTCGCTGGCCCCACGCCGACCGCTGCCCCAATAGCAGCACCAGCACGGGAGAGTGCGAAGGCTCTACAAAGCCCGGCGTCGATACGATTCAAATCGTGGCCGTCGGAAACGACGAACACCACCTCGTATGGGTAGACGGGCAAGACGGCGACTACGGCAACTTCCGCCTCTCCGTCGTGTGTGAACCCGGCCGATGAGCAGCGCCGCCCAGTCCTGGGCTTGGAGACTCGGCCAGCTGGCAGTTTCGGTCGCGGTATTGGTCGCGCTGTTTTCCCATGTCGACCGCGCCGCCGTTGCAACGCTGGTGGACCGCGCCGCTCCGGGCTGGCTGCTACTGGCGATGGGCATCAAGTGGAGCAGCCTCGTCCTGCACGAAGTGCGCTTGTGGGTGTCGCTTAATCCGCCCCGGCCGCCGCTGTTTCGCGTCATCCAAATCGGCTTCGCGTCGGGCGTGCTCAACTTGGTCTTGCCCGGTCGAGCCGGCGACCTCGCAGCCATCGGCATGTTGGTGCGGGAGTGCCGCCTCTCGGCCGCCGCGGCCGCCGCGGCTGTGGGCGTGGTGGCCTTCCTCGAAGCCTTCGCATTTGCGGGCACCTTGCTCGTGGTGCTGTGGGCCGGCGCCGACCATTGGCGCGCGCTGGTCGGGCCGGAGCTGTACCAAAACGCGCTTTCGAGCGTCGGTGGGCTCGTCTCGCTCGGCGTATTTGGTCTCGTGGCCGTGCTGATGGTCGGACGCCGCTTCGGCGGCGCGCCTCCCGCCGAAGGCCCAAGCCCCCTCGCTCTCATTCGTGACACATTGACACAAGCGACTGACAATCTGTCAGCGCCGGTCACATTGGCACTCAACGTCGGCTTGAGCGTGCTGCAAGTCGCGATGATGATTTGGGCCTTCGCGCTGATTTTCCCCGCAGTGGGCGTCGACGTCGCGCTGCCGGCCCTCCTCGCATCGGGCGTATTGCTGATGTCGTCGCTGGCCTCGGTGTTGCTGCCGCCCACTTACGGCGCAGGTCCCGCCGCCGCCGCCACATTGGTGTTGGGCGCCGTCGGGCTACAAGAGGCGGAGATTTTTGCGTATACGGCGGGCTGGTGGGCCGTTTCGCAACTCCCGGCCATCGTCACCGGCATCCCCGCCTTGCGCGGACGCGGCGAGCGAAGCCCCATCGAATAGAGGAGCGAAACAGCCAGCTACGGCGCGCTTTTGCCATCATCGGGTGGCCGCACGGCCCCACGGTCCTCCGACGATGGCCCCTCTCCCGCCGGTCCCTCTGCGGACTCCGGCCGAATCGCGCTCCACACGCCAATTCCCGCAGCCAAAAAGGTAAACAGCAGCGCGCCATCCAAGCGCGCTTCGCCACAATCCCCACCGCGCGCCGACATCCACCAACCGGGATGGGCCAACAGCAGCACATAGCCGCCCGCCAACGCACGCCCCATCGCCCCGCGTTGCCGGGCGAGGTACGTCGCGCCGGCCATGAGAAGCACGGTGAACACGGCCAATGCGGTGCCGCCCCACTCGGCGCGCGCTATCGCTTCTTCGGCGCCCGGCCCCGAGCAAGCCCACGCCGTCGACGTAGACAGCCACCACAGCATCATGGCGCCTCCCCACGGCGCACCCGGCGCAGCCACGTCACGACCCGGCGCGCCGCGACCACCCGTCGACGCGGTGGCGCGAGCAACTCCGAAGGCTCGACCGCCGACGACACCATCGCGTGGCCGCCATTTTCCCAAAGCCACGCCACCACCACCCCTGCATGGGGTCCGAGCACCCACACCGGAATACCCCGCGCGACCGCCTGCCGCGCATAGGGCGCGCCCACCGCCATCGCCGCAGACACCGCGGCGAGCCGCTTGGCCTCCGAGGCCCCCCCGTCTCCAACGGGCAAAACGATTCCCAAAAGCGGCAATCCAGCATCCTCCAGCGAGGCGAGGACAACGTCAGCATCAATGTCGTCGCCAACCGGCGCCGTCACAGGACACCCTCCTTCTCGACCGACCAAGCGGGTTTGGTCGCGACCTGCGCACACCAAGCGGTCGCGATACGGCCCGCGCCACCAACGGTCCCCGTCCAGTTGGTCGGCATCGAGCACCAACAACCTTCCAACCTTCGACGCTTCCAACCGAACCTCCGCTTGCGGCATCCCAAACGCACTGCGTCGATTTTGACACAAGCACGGGAAGCCACCGATGCGTTATCGTGTTTTTTGGATCTGAACGCTGTACGAATCTCCGTCGCACGGATTCTCCACACCCGTACGCCCCGAACTCCCCACAGGAGGCGCAAATGACCCTTCGCTCGTTCTCGGCGGCCCGCCTTGGCGCCGCTACCACCGCCGCATTGTTCGCCATCGCCTTCACGTCCGGCTGCGGCGACGATCCCTGCGACGAATACGTCAACTACATCTGCGACTGCGGCGGCGCATGCGACGAAGCCCGCAACACCTACGAAGGTGCCGACGCAAAGCTCCAGGACCAGTGTGAAAACGAGCTTCAGCAGCTCCAAGACGCCGACGACGCCGCTGGCGCCGAGTGCGCATCCCTCGAAGGCACCGACACCGGCGCCTAAGCCGCTGTCGCAGCCACGTGTGGCAAGCGGCGCCATAGGGCAACGCTTCGCTGGTCAGCCCCCCCTTCGCACATCGCGATGCCGGGGGGCTGATTCGTTTGGCCAGTCTCGCTTGGGAGCACACGCCCAAGGAATCCACCGCGACCGCACTCTGCTGCGGTCACCGGAGTCCGCGGCGCATCCCAACTGTCGGTATTCCCGCAGCGCGAATCGCAAAGCCAAACAGCTTGCCCCTTCGTGCAAAGATTGGTTTGGTCGTGGGTTTGTTTGTTTTGACTGCCGCAACGTTGGGCGATGGCAATCGGGTAATGGGAGTCAGCATGTTGTGCGCGAGGAGGCCGCTGTTCTCCGTCCGTATCGGAATTCGCCGACCGCCCAAACCCCAACACATTCGATAGGGGGCCCCTTTCGGCGCGGAGGACACCATCCACCCAAGAACGAGCGGCGCGCGCCCAACACCACGCCATCTCTCGACCGTGCTTCCCGTCCGTGCCACGGCGCCGGATGAAGCGTGCATTGTATTGGGAACCCAAGACGGCGCAGCGCCCCAGTCGGTTGGTTCCCACGCGACAGGGAGCCCGCAAGCCACGTGTCTGCATGCGAAGACGGGCGACCGCGGCGGACAAATAATGGCGGGTACCCAAGGGTTTTATGCGGTTATGGGGAATTGCGGGTAGACGCAGAGCCGACGGGTGGTTGGCAGAGTGAGGGGCGTCGGCACAATCGGGAGGGGCATGCGACCGGCGCGATTCGGTCCTTTGCCGAAGCAGCGGCTGGTTTTTGAGGCGCTCTCTTCCACGTTCAACGAAGGCGCCCCGTGTGCCGGCAACACGCCCCCAAACGCCGAGCGAAATTCTGCAGAGATTCTGCGATTGTCGCCCACCAACTCGGCCGATAAAATCTGCACATGCCTTGGACCCTGCCATCTCCCGACTACACCCAGTTTCAGCGAAACCCCCTGGTGGCGGTCATCGCGCAGCTCCGCTTCCACCCTGTGATGAAGATCGATCGCGGGCCCGCAGACTTCCAGGAGGAGGTCCGCCCAAACTTTCCGCGGTCGGCCAAACGTTCTGCCGCAAAACATGTCGAACTCCGCCCAGACGGTGTGAACATTGTCGAGCAGAACCATTTCCAGTTCGTATCGCTCGACAATCAGCGAACTCTTGAACTCAGTAGCGATGCGTTGACGCTCACAAATCGCGCACACTCCTCCCGCGCCGAATTCAAACGCGATTTTTCTTTGGCCGTAACGGCACTTGAAAACGCACACAGCCCCATCCTCCCAACACGTTTGGGTCTTCGATATGTAAATCGGATTTATCCAACGCAGGTCTCGTCTTTCATCGGTCGTTCCGTCAAATGGGAAGACGTCGTGCAACCAGATTACCTCCACGGTCCCCCTCATTTTTCCATAGACGGTACCGCAAGATTCGTTTCTGAGTTTCTAAGCACCAATGCAGATGGAATGGGAGGAATGTTGGTGCGCTATGGAATACTTAATGAGCAGAATGAGACCGAGCCCCACTTTCGTTTGGACGTTGACCGGTACTTCGAGGGCGACTTCCAAGTTAAGGACGCTCCCGAAATGATTGAGGGTTTCGCTGCGGATATCTTCACCATCTTTCGCTCATTGGTAGGTTCCGCCCTACTTGAATGGATGACGACGGACTCTGGCTCTTCCCACTCGGAGGGAGAAACATGATGATTCAGCACTCCGTAATACTGTCTTTGACAATGGGTGCGACCGCCGCACCGCCATTTCCCGCCTGCGAGCCCGAGATCAAAGTGCGTCGGTCATTGTTTGGAGGCGCGGAGACTCCGCTCCCACCCGACCTAGAATGTGGTGTCGGTGGAAATGTCACCGGCGCAATGCAAATCGACGAGCCCATTTCTCGTCTGACGTTGGACGCGGCTGCAGTAGCGCGGGCGCTTGCGGTCTTAGAAGTTGATGATGAGGATGAAGCAGTCGTCGACCGTCTGATGACCCGCGCTGCAGAGGCCCAGCCCTCTGCCGACTACGACCTGCTGTAGCAAGATGAACCAGGACCACTCGCCGGGGGGACGCTGGCCCCCCATCTACGACGAGGACGACTTAAAGGCGGCCATTGACTCATTGGTTGCCTCCGGTTCGATGGAAGCTCGGTTCTACGATTTAGGATGGCCAATTTCGGGAATATTTCAAGGGGATGTAATCGAACTGAATGCTCGCCAGCCATTCTTAGATGCGGAGGCGCGGCCTGCCGCCTCAAAGAACGCCACTCGGTATTGGCTCGTGGTCGGCAACTCGTGTGACATCGACCGGTCCATTTCTGAAGTCCCCTGGACCAATTTGGTGCCCGTGCATGACATTGGCCCTCGGGGAAACATTGAGAATAACGATTTGGCCACACTTCTTCGATACAAGTACAGCAGGCGGTTTTACCTACCCAACTGGCATGGTGCCGATAAAAGTTCAGTGTTTGTGGCAAACTTTCTGCAGATGGTGACGGTCGACAAACGCGCGTTGGACGCCAGAAAGGTTGTTGCACGACTCTCGCGGCCCGGCTGGGTGCTGCTACACTCTTGCGTCGTAAGGTACCTCGCTCGTTCAGATGGTCGATACGACTAACGGCAGGGGCGTATTCCCCTAATGCTAAACGTTAGATACCATTTCCTAAGCGACAGGGAGAGACCCAATCGGCACGGTATTGGGGGCTGCTTGCGGTGGGCACCATTGCAACGGTCTGCGCTACGCCAATCATGAAGATGTACTGGTGATGCCCGGTGAACTCCAATAAAACGAGCCCCGGGATTGAGCGCTGGACTAAACCCGCAGCGTGACAGCGTCGACGAATGCGTCGCCACACCGAACAAGGATCCGCATGCCCTCCCACTTTCTCTTGAGAACTGCCCTGTAAACCGAATCGCCGAGAGCGAAGGGCGCAGACCTGCGGCCTCCAGGTTTCGAATACGATGCGAGGTCCGGCCTCTGGCAAAATCAAACGACTGGCACTCTCCTTGTAGAGACCGCCGGCGCACCGCGTCCGACGACAAAAAAGGGTGACCTCGAAACAGGAGAGGACCAGAAGGGTGAATAATCGGGACCTTGTGCTCCTGCTCACGACACGCTTGGACTTTTCTGCCGACCACGTCGTCCGTGAACTCCGTAGGAGGGGCGCGAGGTATCTGCGCCTTGACGCCGACCTGTTTTCGTCGACCTCGGTCGTGACATTCGATCCGTTGGCAGCCAAATGGACAATAGATCATCCGGACGCCGGACATATCTACCTTCGTGCCAGCGACATACGGTCCGTGTATTTCCGACGCCCAACAGTCCGGCGATGGTTCGGCGACCAAAGCGCCGAAGAGCATATGTTTCAGAACCACTGGGACACAGTCGTACGCTCCCTTATGATAGCCAGGGAGGCGTGCTGGGTGAACCATCCGGCAGCAGTATACGAGGCCGAGCACAAGCCAATCCAACTCCACCTCGCACATAGCGTGGGCCTTCGGTGCCCCAAGACCAGCGTATCCAATGCTCCGCCACCAGCAGATTCGTTTTCCATGAACGACCTAGCCGTCGTCAAGGGGGTAGACACTGTGCTCATACGGAACGAATCCAAACAGCACTTTGGCTACGCGCAAATTGCTTCTATCAGCAGCCTCTCCCCCGCCGAGTTTCGCCTCAGCCCAGCAATATTCCAGCAACCGATTGAACCAAAGACAGATATCCGGGTCACCATTGTCGGCGACAAATTGTTTGCGGCTGAAATCATTCATGAAGGGGGCGGAGTCAAGGGTGACTGGCGACTTCGAGGACGAGAGACTACGAACCGCGCGGTCGAATTGCCCGCAGCCCTCAGCTCCTGACACTCACAGACCGATTGAATCTCCGGTACGCCGGGATTGATTTGGCGCGAGACGAAGAACAGCAGTACTACTTCCTCGAGGCGAACCCCACCGGCGAGTGGGGGTGGCTCTCCGAAGCATTTGGCGCAGGGATTCCCAACACAATCTGCGACCTGCTTTGTATGGACCGGACGGTATGAAGTTCGACCCAAGCTCCTTTGAGGTCATGTCCTGGAGGTCCGTCCTACAGCGAGCACGAACATGGGCAGGGCACATGTTGCTAAGAGACGTGCATCGCCTCGGCTCAATCCATGCGCGGCTTCAGAGGAAGTGGGACGAGCTGGGAGCTGTGAACGAAGATGACGAGCGTATCTGGGCCACGGTCGACAGCCTTGAGCTTATGCAAGGTGACGCATTGAAGCGCATCGAGCGCCTCGATGGAGGACTACGTTCGTTCTTAGGTCTCCTCGGACTCTCCACAAGCTTTCTCACGGCCACGGTTCTGAATTCCAACACATCCGGCGTCTCAGCCCTCGTTGCGTTCGTCGGTTTCGCATATTTACTGACTGCGGGATGGGTAGCGGTGCAGGGGTCCGAGGCTGCAATGCTCACCATGGTCGATTTACATGAAAGACCTCCGATTTCCACGGAGACTGCCCATCGCCAGTCGCTGATACGAGCCATCGACCGAAACCGCAACGTGTCAATCCGAAAGTCGAACCACTACAACGTCGCGGTAAAGCTCACAGGCAACGGTATCGTCACGATTGCCCTGTGGGCGCTTCTCTCTGTCGGTTTCCGATAGCCCCCGTGAATCGGCGCGGCGTCAAGCCAAATGCAGCCAACGCTACCCTATCCGCACCTACCTATTCGCAACCCAACGCTCCCCCCAAGCTCCGCACGACGTCGGCCATTCTCCGTGCCAACCATCGCCAACTATCGCCCATTATCGCGATACGATTTGGCAACGCGTCACACGGTCACCGGCCCTGGGAACCAACGCGCCGGCCCGCAAAACCAACCCTACGCGCGCCCTGCGCGGCGAAACGCGACCCCGCTGGGACCACGGGGCTACCGGGACCACCAGGCAGCCCACCCGAGACCCCGGTCGGGGTGCCGAGATGAATCGGGAGCACAACCCGAGACCCC
>CAZCUX010000022.1:0-127822 GCA_964502005.1 uncultured Enterobacterales bacterium | reverse complement strand
CCCACGTCGACTGCCCCGGCCACGCCGACTACATCAAGAACATGATCACCGGCGCAGCCCAGATGGACGGCGCAATCCTGGTGGTCAGCGCCGCTGACGGCCCCATGCCGCAGACCCGTGAGCACGTTCTTCTTGCTCGCCAGGTCAACGTGCCCGCCATCGTCGTCTTCTTGAACAAGGTCGACCAGCTCGACGACGAAGAGCTCCTTGAGCTCGTCGAGATGGAAGTTCGTGAACTCCTCAACGAGTACGAATTCCCGGGCGACGACGTTCCGGTTGTGAAGGGCAGCGCCCTCCTCGCTACCCAGGGCGACCGCTCCCCGATTGGCCGTCCGGCGATTCTCGAGCTCATGGCTGCTGTGGATGCCTACATCCCCGAGCCCGAGCGCGACATCGACAAGCCCTTCCTTATGCCCGTCGAAGACGTGTTCTCCATCACCGGCCGCGGCACCGTCGCTACCGGTCGTATCGAGCGCGGCATCGTCAAGGTTGGCGAAGGCATCGAAGTTGTCGGTATCAACGACACCCGCACCACCACGGTGACCGGCGTTGAAATGTTCCGCAAGCTCCTCGACGAAGGCCGCGCTGGCGACAACGCTGGTCTCCTTCTTCGCGGTGTCAAGCGCGACGACATCGAGCGCGGCCAGGTTCTCTGCAAGCCGAAGTCGATCAACCCGCACACCAAGTTCATGTGCGACGCCTACATCCTCAAGAAGGAAGAAGGCGGCCGTCACAAGCCCTTCTTTGATGGCTATCGTCCCCAGTTCTACTTCCGTACCACGGACGTGACTGGCAAGATCACCCTCAACGAAGGCACCAAGATGGTTATGCCTGGTGACCGCGTTGAGATGGCTGTCGAGCTTATCACCCCCATCGCCATCGAAAACCAGCTGCGCTTCGCTATCCGCGAAGGCGGTCGGACCGTCGGCGCCGGCGTCGTGACCAAGATTCTCGCGTAGTTGCCCCACCCTTTCGGGGTATGGCTTCAACTAGGGTGGCCCTCGCGCCACCCTTTGTTTTCCTGGCTGCTCCAACTTGCACTCCAGCGATCACTGGAGTAGCAGGCTGGGGCATTCAGCGCGCCCAGGATTGTCTCCGTGAATAACCAGAAGTATGTATTGATGTCCTTCTTTGCCGCCGCAGTGCTGGTAGGGATGTCATTGCAGGGCCTTGGCGGGCCGCTGCTCGCGAACTTCGAGGTTAGCAATCCGGAGATAGCACTGGGACTGAACGCCACCAACCTTGTTGCGTTCATCGCTGGTGTCATCACATTCCTCGTTCTGAATCGGCATCTTGCCGCGTACCGCTTTACAGACGAAGTGGTGTCGGAGTTCCGTAAGGTCTCCTGGCCCACACGTGAAGAAACGGTGCGATCGACAACGGTCGTGATTGTGTTCACAGTCGTTGTTGCAAGTACGCTAGCCGGATACGATTGGATTTGGGGTGAAATCACGAGTCGCGTGCTGTTCACTGAAAGCTGAGTCAGGCGTTCGACGGTTGGGAGATTCACGGTCATGGCCATGAAGTGGTACGTCGTACATACCTACTCGGGCTTCGAGAACAAGGCCAAACTGGCCCTCGAACAGTCAATTGCTCGTCACGGAATGGAAGGGCGCTTCGGCGACGTTCTTGTTCCGACGGAGTCTGTGGTCGAAGTTCGCAACGGCCAAAAGAAGACGACGACGCGCAAGGTCTACCCTGGGTACATGTTTGTCCAGATGGAAAGCGATCGAGAGACTCGTCACTTGGTCACCAGTACACCCAAAGTTTCTGGTTTCATCGGCGGCTCGTCTAATCCTCCTCCGGTTCCGGAGTCTGAGGTGATGCGTATGCTCGGCCAGTCGGTCGAGGCAGACGAGAAGCCAAAGCCAGTTGTGAACTTCTCTCGTGGCGAGGAAGTTCGCATTATCGATGGTTCCTTCGCTTCCCTTGTCGGGAAGGTGGAGGAGGTCAACCCTGCTCGTGCGAAGCTGCGAGTGATGGTCAGCATCTTCGGGCGGCCCACCCCAGTCGAGCTGGACTACACGCAGGTCGAGCGCCTGAGCTGAGCCGCATCGCCGAGCTTCGGAGAAAGTCATGGCCAAAAAGGTCGTCAACCAAATCAAGCTGCAGATTACTGCAGGTCGCGCCAACCCCTCGCCGCCCATCGGCCCCGCTCTCGGCGGTGCCGGCGTGAACATTCCCTTGTTCTGCAAGGAGTTCAACGCTCGGACGCAGGCTCAGGCTGCCGACAATCTCATTATCCCCACCGTCATCACGGTCTTTTCGGACCGCTCGTTCACTTTCGAGCTCAAGACCCCTCCGGCTTCGGTTCTTCTCAAGAAGACCGCCGGTGTGGCCAAGGGCTCCGCAGAGCCGAACAAGAACAAGGTGGGGAACGTTTCCCCGGACCAAGTCGTTGAAATCGCGCAGGCAAAGCTGCCCGACCTCAACACTGTCCATCTTGAAGCCGCAAAGCGGTCCATCTCGGGCACTGCCCGCTCGATGGGCATCACGATCGGCTGAATCCACACAACCTCTTGAGCAGCGTACGAGGGAGGAGCTTTGCTCCGACTACCGCGGCGCTGCGGGGGCAAGGCCCCTGAGGAGACCCCATGGGCAAGAGCGGCAAAAAATACCGCGAGAAAGCCCAGCTCGTTGACCGAAGCCGGAAGTATCCGGTCGAAGAGGCCATCGGGCTTGTGAGGCAGGCGGCTCCTGCGAAGTTCGACGAAAGCGTCGACGTCGCGGTGAAGCTCGGTGTCAATCCACGTCACGCCGACCAAATGGTGCGCGGCGCTTGCAGTCTCCCCTACGGCACGGGCCGCGATGTTCGCGTCCTCGTGTTCGCGCAGGGCGATGCAGCTCGCCAAGCCCAGGAAGCTGGTGCCGACGTCGTGGGTGCCGACGATCTCATCAACAAGATCTTGAACGAGAACTGGTTCGAGTTCGACAAAGCCGTCGCCACGCGCGATATGATGGGCAAGGTCGGTCGTTTGGGCCGCGTCCTTGGTCCTCGCGGCTTGATGCCGAACCCGAAAGTCGGTACCGTTGTGGGCCCGGAAGCGGTTGCTGAAACCGTCAATGAGCTGAAGCGCGGCAAGATTGACTTCCGCGTTGAAAAAGCCGGTATTATCCACGCCTCGATTGGTAAGGTGTCGATGGATGCCGAAAAGCTCAGCAAGAACTTCGGCGTTCTCCTTGCAACGCTCCTTCGTATGAAGCCGAGCACTGCCAAGGGCACCTACGTCCGGTCCATCGCTCTTTCTTCGACGATGGGGCCAGGCGTTCGGGTCGACACGCTCGAGGCGCAGCGCTTCGCCGAGTCGGCGTAGGAGGTTCGGATGAATCGCGAACAAAAGGCCGAAGTCATCAACGAGTTTGCAGAGCGGGTCCGTCGGGCTCCGTTCGTTGCCGTTGCCGACTATCGCGGTGTGACCGTCGCCCAGATTGACGCCTTCCGGCGCGAAATGGAGTCGAAGGGCATCGAGTATCGGGTCATCAAAAACACCTTGGCGCGTCGTGCGATTGCCGGCACTGCCATGGAACCGCTGGGCGAAAATCTCGGTGGGATGTCTGGTTGGGTGCTTTCGGGTGAAGATCCGGTCGCTACCGCCAAGGCTCTCCGGGAAGCAACCGTCCAGTTCAAGAAGGCTGAGAAGTTCACCATTAAGGGTGGCTACTTCGATGGCCAGGCCCTTGATGCAGCAGGTGTGGACAAGGTGGCGGATCTTCCGAGCAAGGAAGAGCTGCTCTCGACCCTCCTTTGCACGATCCAGGAAGCCCCACGTCAGGTGCTCGGTGTCATGCAGGCTCCGGCACGCGATCTGATGTACCTGCTCAAGAACTTCGAGGACAAGCTCGCCAGCGCCACCGCTGGAGAATAGCCCTCGCTCAACCCGGTCGGCAACCACGTGGTGTGAGTTATGCCAACCGCGACATCTTTCGTACACGAATCGGAGGAACTACCTCATGTCTATCAGCCAAGCCGACGTTATCGACTACATCAAGAACCTCAAGCTCGTTGAAGTCAAGGACCTCATCGAGAAGCTCGAAGGCGAGCTCGGCGTCAAGGCCTCCGCGCCTGTGATGGCCATGGCCGCCGGCCCCGCCGCTGCGGTTGAGGAAGTCGAAGAGAAGACCGAGTTCGACGTCATCCTGAAGGATGCCGGCGACAAGAAGATCAACGTGATCAAGGTGGTCCGCGAGATCACTGGTCTTGGCCTCAAGGATGCCAAGACCCTCGTTGAAGAGGCCCCCAAGGAGGTGAAGACCGCCGTTCCGAAGGAAGAGGCCGAGGAAATCAAGAAGAAGCTGGTGGAAGCCGGCGCGGTTGTCGAAATCAAGTGATTTCGATTCGACGGGCGCTATTCGGTGCCCGTCGATTTCCATCGAGAGATTGGGAGCGCCGCGATTTTCGCGGTTGCTCCCTGCTGTCGTCTCGTTATGCCCCTGCGAGATTTTGACAGCGTTCACGACCCTTTCGCAGGTCGTAAGTACGTGAGATACCCCATCTTCCGGACCTTGCACATCGGTGCAGCTGCGCGCGTGTATGTCCATCGCTGGGCTGCGGCTGCCTATGCGTGGTTCGAACCTGCTTTCGCCAACGCTACGCGGACAGCGACGTTCTCAGTCGGCTGTTGCCGTGCGTGTCCGTCTACTGGAGACCGCGATGCCTGACTTGTTGGCCAACAACTTCCGCCACCGGCGGAACTTCGCGAAGGTCCATCCGGCCATCGACGTCCTGAACCTCATCTCGATTCAGCGAGAGAGCTACGAGAAGTTCCTGCAGCTTGAGGTCGATGCGGCCGAGCGGGACACCTCTGGGCTCCAGGCTGTTTTCAAGAGCGTGTTCCCTATTCAGGATTTCAGCCATCGGGCCTCGTTGCAGTTCGTCAGCTACGACCTGGAAGAGCCAAAGTACGATGTGGATGAGTGTCGCGAACGCGGCATGACATTCCAAGCTCCGTTGAAGGTCACGGTGCGCTTGGTCGTGTGGGATGTGGATCCCGAGACTGAAGCGCGGCACGTGTCCAACATCAAGGAGCAGGAAGTATTCTTCGGCGACATCCCGCTGATGACCGTGAACGGAACGTTCATTGTCAATGGTACGGAACGTGTAGTGGTGAGTCAGCTTCACCGCTCGCCGGGTATCTTCTTCTCGTCCGGAAAGAGCAAGACTGGCTCGTCGGGCAAGACCATCTTCACCGCTCGTATCATCCCGAGCCGTGGTTCCTGGATCGACTTCGAGTTCGATACCAAGGACATTCTCTATGTGCGCATTGACCGACGCCGCAAGCTTCCTGCGACGGTGCTGTTGCGCGCGTTGGGCTACACCACTGAGGAGCTCCTCAACTATTTCTATCAGCGTGAGAAGTTCATCTTCACGGCTGATGGATGGTTCAAAGAGACCACGGACGAGTTGCTGAAGATTCAGAACGCCGAAATGGACGTTCTGGACGAGACGGGCAAGGTCGTGGTTCGTGCGGGCAAGAAGTTTCTCAAGCCGCACATCAAGAAGCTCCAAAAGGCAGGCGTCCTTCGGCCCGAGGTTCGGGAAATCAACGGTCGCGAGCAGGAAGTGCTCGTCGGCAAGTTCCCGGTTCCTGCGGAGACGATTCTCGGTCGTGTCTCGGCGTATGACGTCGTAGACATGGACACCGGCGAAGTCGTGGTGGAGTGCAACTCGGAAATCACCGAAGACATCGTGGAGTTGCTCCTCGACCGCGGTATTTCTGAAATCGAGACGTTGTACATGGACAACGTCATCGTTGGCTCGTTCCTCCGTGACACTCTCCTCGTTGACAAGATTGCGACGATGGAAGAGGCGGTGGTGGAGATTTACCGGCGCCTTCGTCCGGGTGACCCCCCCACCTTCGAAGCCGCGCTCACGCACTTCGAAAACCTGTTCTTCAACGCCGAGCGCTACGACCTGAGCCGTGTCGGTCGTCTGAAGGTCAACCACAAGCTTGGCTTGGAAGTCGACCTCGACCAGACCACTCTTACCCGTGAAGATATCTTGCGGGTGGTCCAGTACCTCATTGACCTGAAGAACAACAAGGGCGAGGTGGACGACATCGACCATCTTGGTAACCGGCGCGTGCGCGCAGTCGGCGAGCTTTTGGAGACCCAATACCGCATTGGCTTGGTCCGTATGGAAAAGGCCATCAAGGAGCGGATGAGTCTGCAGGAGATTGAGGCGTTGATGCCCAACGACCTCATCAATGCCAAGCCGGTCAGCGCGGTCATCAAGGAGTTCTTTGGTTCGAGCCAGCTCTCGCAGTTCATGGACCAAACCAACCCCTTGTCGGAAGTTACCCACAAGCGTCGTCTGAGCGCTCTCGGACCTGGCGGTCTTACTCGTGAGCGCGCTGGCTTCGACGTCCGCGACGTTCATCCCACGCACTACGGTCGTGTGTGTCCGATTGAGACTCCTGAAGGTCCAAACATCGGTCTCATTGCATCGTTGAGTACGTATGCGCGTGTGAACGAGTACGGCTTCATCGAGTCGCCGTACCAGTTGGTGAGTGGCAGTGCGGTTACCAGTGAGGTCAAGTACATGACCGCGCTGGAAGAAGAGTCGCACATCATCGCGCAGGCCAATACCGACCTCGCGGACGGTGGCCAAATCGCCGATGAGTATGTCACTGCGCGTAATGGTGGGGAGTATTACCTCGCCAACCGCGGCGACATTACGCTGATGGACGTCAGCCCCAACCAGCTCGTCAGTGTTGCCGCCGCGTTGATTCCGTTCCTCGAAAACGACGACGCCAATCGCGCACTCATGGGCTCCAACATGCAGCGGCAGGCGGTTCCGGTGGTTCGCACCGAAGCGCCGCTTGTCGGTACGGGGATGGAGCGCGTGGTGGCCCGGGACTCCGGTGTTACCGCGGTCGTCCGTCGCGCCGGCTATGTTGACAATGTCGATGCTACCCGTATTGTCGTCAAGACGGATACGGGCCGCGGAGACGAGGTCGGCACCGACGTCGACATCTACAACCTGACGAAGTTCACCCGCAGCAACCAGGCGACGTGCATCAACCAGAAGCCGGTCGTCAAGCCGGGCGACCGGGTGGAGGTCGGGGACATCCTGGCTGACGGCCCGGCGACCGAAATGGGCGAGCTTGCATTGGGGCAGAACTGCGTCGTCGCGTTCATGCCTTGGCAGGGCTACAACTTCGAAGACTCGATTCTCGTGTCCGAGAAGCTCGTCCGTGAGGACTACTTCACGTCAATCCACGTCGAAGAGTTTGAGGTTGCTGCACGCGACACCAAGCTCGGAAAAGAGGAAATCACGCGCGACATCCCCAATGTGGGTGATGAAGCGATGCGAAACCTCGATGACGCTGGTATCGTGCGGGTCGGCGCCTATGTGAAGGCCGGCGACATCCTTGTGGGCAAGATTACGCCCAAGGGTGAGACCCAGCTCTCCCCCGAAGAAAAGCTCCTCCGGGCAATCTTCGGTGAGAAGGCTGGCGACGTCAAGGACACCTCGCTCAAGGTTCCACCGGGAGTGGAAGGCGTGGTGATGGGTGCGCAGGTCTTCGCGCGCGAGGGTGTCGAGAAAGACTCCCGTGCGCTAGAGATTGAAAAGCAGGCCATTACCCGCATCACCCGCGACTGGGATGAGATGATTCGCACGGTGCGTGACTCCGCGCTCCGTCAGTTGCTTCGACTGTTGGACGGTCGGGCTTCCGGCGCGCGAATCGTCGACGACGCCACCGGCGAAGAACTCATCGGCCGCGGTGAAGTGTTCAATGCCGACAATCTGGGCCGCCTCGCCTATGACCAATACGACAAGATTACCGTGGAAGACGGGGATGATGTCGAGGAGGCCGTGTGGGGCTTGGTCGACCGCGTACGCGAGAAGGAAGACCAGCTTCGCGAGAAGTTTGAGGCGAAGATTGAGCGTCAGCAGAAGGGCGATGAGCTGTCTCCTGGTGTCATCAAGCTCGTCAAGGTCTACGTCGCCATCAAGCGCAAGCTGCAGGTCGGCGACAAGATGGCTGGTCGCCACGGTAACAAGGGTGTCATTTCCAAGATCCTTGCGGTCGAGGATATGCCTTACTTGACCGATGGTACGCCGGTCGACATCGTGTTGAACCCCCTTGGCGTTCCGTCTCGTATGAACGTCGGCCAGATTCTCGAAACGCACTTGGGCTGGGCTGCGCGCGGTCTGGGTGTTCGTATCGGTGAGATGCTGGACGAGGCCTATGGCACGGAGCAGCTGCGAGAGTTCCTGTTGGCTGCAATGGAGAGCCAGACGGGCGTGTTGGACTTCCTTCGGGGAGCCTCCGACGACGAGTTGCGCAAGTTTGCAGACAAGTACCGCCGTGGTGTGACCACCGCGACACCGGTCTTCGCTGGCGCGACCGAAGCGGAAATCAAGCGCGCACTTCGCTTGGCGGGTCTCGACGAGGACGGCCAGTCGACGTTGTTCGACGGTCGTACGGGCGAGCCTTTCGCCAACCGTGTCACCGTCGGCGTGATGTACGTCCTCAAGCTGCACCACCTTGTCGATGAAAAGATCCACGCCCGGAGCATCGGACCGTACTCGCTTGTCACGCAGCAGCCGCTGGGTGGTAAGGCACAGTTCGGCGGCCAGCGCCTTGGCGAAATGGAAGTCTGGGCCCTCGAAGCGTACGGCGCGGCGTTCACGTTGCAGGAATTCCTGACAGTGAAGTCCGACGACGTGGCGGGTCGTACCCGGATGTACGAGTCCATCGTCAAGGGCGAGAACGTTTTGGAGGCCGGGCTTCCGGAAAGCTTCAACGTTCTCGTCAAGGAACTCCAGGCACTTGCTCTCGATGTGGAACTCATCGAGGACAAGCAGGTCCTTCGTCAGCCCTGATTTTCAGCGGCCTCTGGCTGCGAACCCCATCTGAACACGCGGAGACCTTCTCATGAAGGACATCTACAACCTGTTCGAGAAGCCAAAGAACCCGCTGAACTACGTGGCTGTACGGATCGGGCTCGCATCCCCCGAGAAGATCCGTGCTTGGTCTCACGGCGAGGTCAAGAAGCCGGAAACCATCAACTACCGGACATTCAAGCCGGAGCGCGATGGTTTGTTCTGCGCACGCATCTTTGGACCAACCAAAGACTACGAGTGCTTGTGCGGCAAGTACAAGCGCATGAAGCACCGCGGCATCACCTGTGAAAAGTGCGGTGTCGAGGTCATTCAGTCCAAGGTGCGCCGGGAACGGCTGGGTCACATCGACCTGGCCACGCCGGTCGCGCACATTTGGTTCCTCAAGAGCCTCCCGAGCCGCATCGGCAACCTGCTTGACATTTCGCTGAAGGACTTGGAAAAGGTCCTCTATTGCGAAGCGTACATGGTCACGAATCCCGGCGAGTCGACCCTTCGCGAAGGCGAGATTTTGTCCGAGGAAGACTATCGGGAAGCCATCGAGACCTTCGATTACGGTTCTTTCGAGGTCGGTATGGGCGGGGAGGTCATCCGTGACTTCCTTGCGCGCATGGACATCTCGGGGCTTGCAGAAGAGTTGCGTCTCCAAATGAAGGAGACCAACTCCGAAGCGCAGCGCCGGAAGATTGCCAAGCGTCTCAAGATTGTCGAGGCATTCCGCGACAGTGGCAACCGCCCGGAATGGATGATGTTGGAGGTAGTTCCGGTCATTCCGCCCGACCTCCGTCCTCTCGTCCCGCTCGATGGTGGCCGCTTCGCTACCTCCGACCTCAACGACCTGTACCGTCGCGTTATCAACCGGAACAACCGGTTGAAGCGTCTCCAGGACCTCAACGCCCCCGAAATCATTATCCGCAACGAAAAGCGGATGATGCAGGAGGCCGTGGACGCCCTGTTCGATAACGGTCGCCGAGGCAAGACCTTCACCGGTCCCAACAAGCGCCCGCTTCGTTCGCTGTCGGACATGCTGAAAGGCAAGAACGGTCGCTTCCGCCAAAACCTTCTGGGTAAGCGCGTCGACTACTCTGGCCGTTCGGTCATCGTCGTTGGACCGGAGCTTCGGCTCCACCAGTGCGGTCTTCCGAAGAAGATGGCCCTGGAGCTCTTCAAGCCGTTCATCTACAACAAGCTTGAGGAGCGCGGCTTCGTCAACACCATCAAGGCCGCAAAGAAGATGGTGGAGCAGGAGCGCGACGAGGTTTGGGATATCCTTGATGAAGTCATCAAGGAACACCCGGTCCTCCTCAACCGCGCGCCGACCCTCCACCGCCTTGGCATGCAGGCTTTCGAGCCTCTGTTGACGGAAGGCAAGGCCATCCGGCTCCACCCGCTCGTTTGTACGGCCTTCAACGCCGACTTCGACGGCGACCAGATGGCGGTCCACCTTCCGTTGTCGGTGGAAGCGCAGATTGAAGCCCGCGTCCTGATGATGTCCACCAACAACGTGTTGAGCCCGGCCAACGGTCGGCCGATTGTCAACCCGTCGCAGGACATCGTTCTTGGCAGCTACTACATGACGCGCGAGCGCATGGGTGTGCCAGGTGAGGGCCGCGTATTCTCGGGTCCGGAGGAAGTGGTTTCCGCCTACGACGCAGGCGAGGTGGACCTTCTGGCCCCCATCCGCGTCCGCATGCCCACGCCACCGACTCCCTTGCGCATTATCGACGAGTTGTCCGAACTTGGCGATTCCCACTTGGTTTTCGGCCTGGACGAAACCGATGGCACCTCCGCTGCGGTACACGTTTATCGCGGTGGTTGGCGTTCGGAGACCGACGGTGGGAATCTGGGTGAGTTCGCCATTATCGGTGGTGACGTCGCCGCGACTGTCGGCGATGGTCCTGTCGATGCAGGCGTCGCGGGTGTGGTTCGCTTGTTGGACCAGGGTGAGTCCAACTCTCCCGTTCCTGGCTGCTGGACGTTCGCCGCGTCGTCCGTCTTCGAAGGGGATACCCTCCCGGAGTCGTTCGACCAGGACGGCAATCCCGTTGCGGGTGTGCTGTTCGAGGGCGAAGGCTTCAAGGCGCTTGCCTTTGAGCTTCCGAAGCTGCGCGGCGCAAATCGCGTAGTTGGCGTCATCAACCCTGTGTTGGCCCGCGAGAATGGTGAGCTGCTCGTGGATGCGCGGTTCAACCCGAACCGTCGCTTCGAAGCGCTTCAATCGGCCATCGCGATGCTTCGTACGCGCTACGCGGACGAGCTTGTCATGGTGGTCGCGCCGCGCGGTATGTTCGGCTACCACGGCCTCGTGCCAGCCGATAGCACCGGTGCGCTCGTTGACACCACGGTTGGTCGCGTCATCTTCTACTCCATCGTGCCGTCCGAGGTTCCGTTCAGCCTCGCCAACCGGCCGCTGGGCAAGAAGGCTCTCGGCGAGCTGATTGACCGCTCCTACCGCGACTGCGGTGCGAAGCGCTCGGTCCTCTTTGCCGATGGTATGATGGCGCTCGGCTTTGCGATGGCGACGAAGGCAGGTGTCTCTATCTGCATCGACGACATGCACATCCCGTCGAAGAAGAGCTCGATCCTCGAGACCGCAACCGAAGAAGTCCGCGAGACCGAATCCCAGTACAACGACGGCCTCATCACCATGGGTGAGAAGTACAACAAGGTCGTCGACATCTGGAGTAAGGTTACGGACGAAGTGTCGAAGGAGCTCATCCAGGAAATCTCGACCGAAACCGTCGAGCTCTTGGATGGTCGGGTCGTCGAAAGCACGAGCTTCAACTCCATCTACATGATGGTGGACTCCGGAGCCCGTGGTTCGAAGACCCAGATTCGTCAGCTCGCGGGTATGCGTGGTTTGATGGCCAAGCCTTCTGGCGAAATCATCGAGACCCCCATCACCGCGAACTTCCGCGAAGGTCTTACCGTCCATGAGTACTTCATTAGTACCCACGGCGCGCGTAAGGGTCTGGCGGACACCGCGCTGAAGACCGCAAACTCGGGCTACTTGACCCGCCGTTTGGTTGACGTCGTCCAGGACTTCATCGTCACCGCGAAAGACTGCGGCACACGCGAAGGCCTCGACATTACCAGCCTCATCGAAGGCGGTGAAGTCATCGAACATGTGGGTGAACGTGTGCTCGGGCGCGTCGCGGCCGAAGACATTCTCGACCCCTATAGTGGCGAAGTCCTGGTCGGCCGGAACGGCATGCTGGACGAAGGCACTGTGGCCAAGATTGTCCAGGCTGGCGTCGAGAACGTGCGGATTCGCTCGGTTCTGAGCTGCGAAATGCGCTGGGGCGTCTGCGCGATGTGCTACGGGCGCGACCTCGCGCGCGGCAAGCTCATCAATGTGGGCGAGTCCATCGGTGTTATCGCCGCTCAGTCCATCGGTGAACCTGGAACGCAGCTCACCATGCGTACCTTCCACATCGGTGGTGCGGCGTCTGCATCGGCCAGCGAGTCCTACCTCGAGCTCAAAAACAGCGGTACCATCAAGTTCAGCGACCACCTGGAAACCGTTACTGACCGTGAAGGCCGTCAAATCGCCATCACGCGCAACGGCGAAATCACGGTTGTCGACGACAAGGACCGCGAGCGCGAGCGTTATGCCATCAACTACGGTGCAGCCGTTTTGGTTCGCCCCGGAGAACGGGTGGCAGCAAAGACCCGCATCGCCGAGTGGGACCCCTTCACCACGCCCATGCTCGCCCACACGGCCGGTACCTGCCGGTACGAGGACATCGAGGATGGTCGCTCGGTCGCCCAGCAGACAGATGAGCTCACCGGCCGTATGCGTATGGTCGTGACCGACTTCAAGGACACCGACCTCAAGCCTCGCCTCATCCTTCAAATCGATGAGGGTGGCACCACCAAGATGGGCGCCCGCTACTTCCTTGCGGTGGGCGCAAACATCCTGGTGTCGGAAGGCGCTGCGGTGTTGCCGGGTGATGTTCTGGCCAAGATTCCCCGCGAATCGACCAAGACCAAGGACATCACCGGTGGTCTGCCCCGTGTTGCAGAACTGTTCGAGGCCCGCAAGCCGAAGGACGTCGCTATCATCACGGAAATCGACGGTGTGGTCACCTTTGGTCGCGACACCAAGGGCAAGCGCCGCGTCATCGTCACTCCGCAGGATGGCGAGCCGCGTGAGTACCTCATCCCGAAGGGCAAGAACATCATCGCGAACGAAGGCGACTACGTCCGCGCGGGTGACTCGCTGATGGATGGTGCGGTCAATCCGCACGACATCCTGAAGATTCAGGGTGAAGAAGCGCTGGCTCGGTACCTTCTGGACGAAATCCAGGAAGTCTACCGGCTCCAGGGCGTCAAGATCAACGACAAGCACATCGAAGTCATCTGCCGCCAGATGCTTCGGCGCGTCAAGATCAAGGCAGTGGGCGACACCGAGTTCTTGGTGGACGAGCACGTCGAGAAGTGGCGCTTTGAAGAAGAAAACCGCCGCGTCACGATGCAGGGTCTTCGTCCTGCAGTGGCCGAGCCGCTTCTTCTCGGCATCACCAAGGCGTCGTTGTCGACGGACAGCTTCTTGTCCGCGGCATCGTTCCAAGAAACCACGCGGGTGCTCACCGAGGCGGCCATCAACGGTCGCGTCGACCACCTCCGCGGTCTCAAAGAGAACATCCTGATGGGTCGTCTGATCCCGGCGGGTACCGGCTTCAACGCCTACCAGCGGCTTCGGATGGTTGTGGACCCCACCGAGTCCGACAACATGGCCTTCTTTAGCAAGTAGGCCGTCCAGCAGGGCGAAGGGGCAGGGGCCGCATGGTTCCTGCCCCTTTTGTTTACCTCGTGAAGCGGTTTGCCGCGTGAAGCGGTTTGCCGCGTGAAGCGGTTTGCCTCGTGAAGCGGTTTGTGTGGCGAAGGCGGTCGTTTTCCCGCGTGTGCTCTTGTGGGTGTGGGTTGCGTTCTGCGGCCGGGGTATAGCGGGAACGGCGGGGCTGCCGTGCGCCCAATCGCCCTGACGTTGCTTGGTTTATCGGAGGCGAAAACCGGATGTCCGCGCACACTGCCGAGAGCCGTTGGTCGGCCAGTCGTTCGTGGATGCATGGGGTTGTCGCCGTTGTGTTGGTCGTATTCTGTTTGGTGGGCTGCGGCGTGTCCTTGTCTGTTGGTGCAGGCGACCTCTCCGACCCCACGATGGGGGCCACGTTCTTCTGGCTGCGTGCATACCGCACGGCTGCTGCGGTCCTTGCGGGCGGTGGTCTTGCGGTGGGCGGTGTGTTGGTGCAGGGCTTGTTTCGCAATCCTTTGGCCAGTCCTTCTATCTTGGGAACGACGGCAGGCGCGAGCCTCGGTGGAATCGTCGTTTTGTTGCTTTGGTCGGCCTTGTCGACGTGGATGGGCACGCTTGGTATGCCGCGTGAGCTCTTGTTGCCCTTGGGCTGTCTTGTGGGAGCATGGGCTGCGTTGGGTGTGCTGCTTTGGGTCACGGGCCGAAGTGCGGGCTCCATTTCTTTGTTGTTGACGGGTTTTATTCTCTCAAGCCTGTTTTTGAGCATCGCGGGTCTGTTGACGAGCATTGCGCAGGACACCTGGGAGCTGGGCCGCGCGGTGGTCGCGTTTACATTGGGGGGCGTCGCGTCGACAGGGCCGCGGCATGTCGCGTTGGCGGCGCCGTTGGTGCTGGGAGGGGCTGTCGCCGCTATGGGTTGGAGTCGCCACCTCGATGTGCTGCTAAGCGGGGAGGACGAGGCTGCGGCCCTGGGCGTCGACGTGCGGGTGGTGCGCCGCTGGGTCATCATTTGGACGGCGACCGTGACTGCGGCCGCGGTAGCGATTGGCGGAAACATCGCGTTTGTGGGCCTTGTGGTCCCCCATGCCCTACGACCTTTCTTGGGGGAGCAGCATCGTTGGTTGACGCCGGCGGCTTGGGTGGGCGGTGCGGCGTTTGTGACGTGGGCGGACGTTTTGGTCCGTATGGTGCCTGCCACGGGCCAAGTGCCACTCGGGGTTGTGACCGGCTTGATTGGCGCTCCGGTGTTTCTCACGCTGTTGGCCCGTGCCGCGCGCCGGGGAGAGCTGGGCTGATGGCCGACTTTCGAGTGGAGCAGTTGTCCGCGCGCCATCCTTCGGGGCCAACGGTGGTTCACGATGTGTCGTTTATGGCGCGTGCTGGCGCAATTACGGCACTGCTCGGACCCAACGGTGCAGGGAAGAGCACCTTGCTCAAGGCGTGCCTGGGCTTGGTGCCCCACACCGGCGCTGTCTGGTCAGGGGACGTGCGCCTCGACACCCTCCCGCCGACCGAGCGCGCGCGTCGTGTCGCCTATGTGCCCCAAAAGAGCGCGCTGATGGCGCGTTTGACCGTTCATCGTGTGGTAGAGCTTGGTCGTTTTGCCCATCGCTCACCGTTTTCGCGGGCGACTTCCGATGACAAACGCGCGGTTGACGCCGCGTTGGATGAGCTGTCCTTGGGGCCCATCGCGGACCGTGCGTTCCCCGATCTCTCGGGCGGAGAGCAACAGCGGGTGTTGTTGGCGCGTGCACTTGCAACCGGTGCGCCCGTTTTGCTATTGGACGAACCCACCAGCGCGCTCGATATTCGTCAATCTCTCGTGTTGGAGCGTGTTCTCCAGCGCCTCCGGGACGATGGGCGCACCCTTGTTGTGGTTCTACATCACCTCGACCACGCGCTCGACCTCGCAAACGATGCGGTGCTGTTGTCCCAAGGGCGCGTGTTCCGGGCCGGTCCGATTGCTGACGTGGTTGCACCTGCGCCGATTCAGGAAGTCTATGGCGTCCACCTCACGGTAGAGCCCCGTGCGCGCTTCGTGCTGCCGCCCGCCAGCCAAGGGCGGCAGTAGGTCTGCTGTGCGCGTTGGGGCAGTTTGTATGGCTTTATAGGGGCACGGTGGGCTATGGAAATTGGGTGACGTCGCGTGGACCCGTCCGCCGCGTGACGCGCTTGGAGGCCGGTGTGAGAATGGGTCTGGTTTTGTTGCTCGGTGGCTGTGCCGGTGCGCCTCCAAAAGACGACGCGCCATCTGATTCTGCGCCACCTGTACCCGTTGTGCTTGAAGTGCAACTTGCGCCGTCTGCGCCGTTCGCAGGTGATGCCCTCTATTGCTCTGCGGACACCGGCGATGTCCCGGCGGTGGTCGCCTATTCATGGACCAATACGCAAGGTCAATCCATCGACAGTGCCGTCGTTTCCGAGGGCGTGACCGTCGCGGGCGAGACCTGGACTTGCACCGCCGTTCCGTCCAATGAAGCTGCGACCGGTGCGCCGGCTTCCGCGTCTGTGTCGATAGCCGCGTTGCCGACCCCCGACCCTGAGGACACTGGGGTCCCGGAGGCCAACACGCCTCCCACCGCGCCGGGGGTGGTCATTTTGCCGGAGACGCCCAGGGAGGGTGACCCCATCGGCTGTTTGGTGCAAGTGGGCGCTCTCGACTCCGACGGCGATGCGGTCTACTATCGCTACGCATGGGCACGGAACGGTGTAGAAACCGCGGACTTGGGCGCGACGGTGTCGCCGGGTGTGACCGTCGACGACGAAGAGTGGACCTGCACCGTCACGCCTTTTGATGGCGTCGACGAAGGGCCCCCTGGCGAGGCCACCGTTACGATTGGTGCATGCTCCGGCGGCGCCCTCGCGTTTACCGGCGAAGATTATGTCTCGACGCCATCCGACCCGGCGCTTGACTTGGGTGTGTCATTCACGGTGGAGGCGTGGGTCAAGCTAGATGGTACGGTGTCTGATGACCCCATGGTCGTGGTTTCCCGCTGGACCGACGGTGTCGCGGGTTGGTGGCTTGGTCTGGTCAACGATGAGGCAGGCGACCGCCATCTGACCTGGGCCCAACAAGATGGCGCGCGGTTGCGAACGTATGGGGGTCTGGTGGTGCCCTCGTCGCGCTGGGTTCATGTCGCAGCGACCGTCGACGCCGGACAGTTGACCTTGTGGGTCGATGGCGTGCCCAATCCGGGTTCACCTGTACCTGAAGTCGTGAATGCAGAGTCGCCTTTGCGGGTAGGCACGCTTTGGGTGCCAGGCACAGATGGGGTCGCGTCGTCGGTGGATGGCGGCTGGACCGGCCTCTTGGACCAAGTTCACCTTCGCAGCAGCGCCGTCTATTCAGCGGCGTTCACGCCAGACATTCAAGGAGAAGCAGCAGCCTCGTCGCTGTTGTATTGGGAGTTTGGCGAGGGCGCCGGTGCCGTCACCGCCGATAGCGGCGCGAGCGGTACCCACGTCGGCGTGTTGTACGGTCCCACTTGGACGTCCGACTCGCCGTGCAGCGGCGGAATATAGGACATCCGCAACCTATGCCTTGGGAAACCAGGGGCGACAGTCCGCGGTGGGTGACCTGTTTGGGTATG
Source organism: uncultured Enterobacterales bacterium (assembly GCA_964502005.1). Lineage (GTDB taxonomy): Bacteria > Myxococcota_A > UBA796 > UBA796 > UBA2385 > CAJWOS01. Next base: position 110,625 of record CAZCUX010000022.1, on the reverse strand, counting down.
CTGTCGTCGAGGCACATGGCCTTCGGTTGTTCGCTCGGTCGTTGTGCAGGGAGAACGTTCGATCGACAATTCGATTTGTTGCAATCGGTGCTTCTTCGTGGTTGCGCTTCGAAGTGCTTGCGGTACAATGACCCTAACGCGTCATAGGCAAGTCTGAAGCGGCAATGTTGCGGTCGTCCGCCAATATTGCGCGCGATGCTATCGTTTGCGACGGCAACGACGTCGATACCGGCTTTGTCGGTATTCGCTGGGGGGTGTTGTATGGACTGGATGTGGGGGGGAGCCGCACTCAGCTGGGGGGCGATTGCGCTCACGTTGTTGCGGTTTGCACGCTCCCGCCCTGCCGCGCCGTTGGCCCTGCCGGCCATCCGCATGAGTCGCCTGTTGGTATTTTCACTTGGCTTGGTCCTGGCGGACGCGACGCCTTGGGTTCCGGATTCCTGGCATGTTGCGCCGCTATCGCTTCTGTTGCTGTCTATCGGCGCCGCTTGGATGGTGGTGCGGTCTCTTCCCTTGGCATTGTCGATGCCACTGCCCGAAGAAATTGAGGCAGCCGGAGATGACCTCCGTATGGCCAACCTTGCCGTCGCGGAACAATGTGTTGCATTGGACCGCGCAAACGCGGAGCTGCGGTTGGCGAATGAAGCGCGCGATGAGCAGATTGCGCTGCTCGACCGTCGCAACGCGACTTTGGACCGCCTCAATCGGGAGCTGTTGCAGGCGCGGTCGATCCAGCAAGAGTTCGTAGAGACGATGTCCCACGAGCTGCGCACGCCGTTGAATCGCATTTTGCTACCGGTCGGTCGCTTGGGGACCCTCTCGAATGAGAATCCAGATTTGGTGAGCATTCTTCGTGATATTCGTGCGGGGGTTGGCGAAATTGAGGCCTGGGTGGAGCGGGCGGTCTTGGCGACAGACCTTTCGGCGCGGTGTGCGAAGCTCAATGTGCAGCCCATCGATGTTTGTGCGTTGGTTGAGCAAGCTGTGGCGCATTTTGTTCCGGTATGTGCCGAGCGCCAAACGTCGCTGCAGCTTGTTTGCGCAACCGCGTCCCTCTTGCGTTGGGCAGACCCGGACCAACTTTCGCGGGCGGTGTTTAGTCTGGTCGACAATGCGCTAAAGCACGGTCGTCCCGTGGGCGGAACGATTCACGTACATCTTCAAACACACGATGCGCTGGTCCAACTTTGGGTGGACGACGATGGGCCAGGCATCCCGGAATCGGAACAAAAACGGGTGACCGAACGCTTCTTCCGCGGTTCCGACGCGCGCCGTCGACAGGTGCGGGGAACCGGCTTGGGACTTTCGCTGGTTGCCGAGGTGGTTGCATTGATGGGGGGAACGACGAAAGTGGGCCCATCACCCCTCGGAGGCGCGCGGGTATTGCTCGCCTTGCCGTTGGCGCGGGTCGCAGAAAGTGGCCCTCACGCACTTTCTCCTTCGTTGCCGGTGCAAGCGCCCCAGGTTGCGGGTCGCGCGTCTTCTTCAAGCAAACTCAAAGATACATCTGGACATGTCAATATCCTTGTCGCGGAAGATGACCGTGACTTGGGCCGGCTGATGGCGGACCTCCTGTCGGACGTAGGGCACGTGGTGGTCGCCGAGGACGGCGAAGAGGCGCTGGTTTTGTTGGAGGAGCGGCCATTTGATATTGTGGTGGCGGACATTCGAATGCCGCGCATGGACGGCATCCAGCTTTGTGAGAACATTCGCGCCGATGCCCGCTGGACCGCACTCCCGGTGGTGTTGGTGACAGCGCGGTCCGCTCGTGAGGCCGTGCTCCGGGCTTGGGATGCAGGTGCCGATGAATACGTCGTCAAACCCTTCCATCCCCAAGAGTTGTTGGCCCGCGTGCGGGCGCTGGTCAACGGTGCGCGCGCCCGTGCGGCGGTTGCCGATACCCGTGCGCGCCTGCGGGCGAGCGAACAGCTCAACGAGGAGCTGCGTCGCCTCGCGCTGGCGGTCTCCCACGACCTATTGGGACCGCTTCGGGGTGTGTCCGCTGCGCTCTCTCTGGCCCAAGAGGAGCTACACGGCGGTCGGCCCCATGAGGTCGCCGACCTATTGTCCGTTTTGCTCGAGCGAACCCACGACCTCGAAGGGATAACCGCAGGTTTGCTGGGTTGGTGTCGGCAGGCTTGGTGTGAATATCCAACGGAAGACGTCCTGCTGTCGACCATCTTGCATCGCGCCGCTTCGGTCGGTGCGCTGGGCGCGCTTCCGATGGTAGAGGTGGATTGCCCAACTGGCGCGGTGCGTCTGCCTGCGGCTCCTTTTGAGCTTGTCGTGCGAAACCTGGTGGCCAATGCGGTCAAGCACCACGACAAGGGTGCAAAAGGCCGCGTCTGGGTCCGCTGCGCGTTGCAACCGGGCGAAGATGGACGTGTCGATTGGGTGGTGGTCCACGTTGAAGATGATGGGCCCGGCATTTCTGCAGCAATGCAAACAGAGGTCTTCCGCATGTTCCGGCGGGGCGACACGCGGGCGACAGGCAGCGGCATTGGCCTCGCGCTGGTGCAGTCTCTCGTCGACCGGTTCAACGCGCGGCTAGAGCTCGTGAGCACATTGGGCGACGGTGCGCATTTTTCGTTGTATTGGCCCGTCGCGCGGCAGGGAAACCTACGCACGGTGCCCGATATACGGGCCGACCATCAAACGGTGCAGGTGGTGGCATAAATAGACCGTGTGCGCCCGAGAGCGGGCAGTGCAGGCACGTTTCCATCAACGGGAGCAAGCGGCGCCAGCCAACTCTACGGGCGGGGAATCTCCTTGTTGGCGGCAGGTTCAACCGCCGTGTGCCCCCCATGACCAACCTGCACCCGACTGCCGATGCCCCAAGAAATGCCGAGTGCGAGAATGTCTTCCTTCATCCACACCGGCGGCAACACAGGCAAGATGACCTGTGCGCCCACTGCACGCGCAACGGACGCGAGGGTTCGTAGCCGTCGTCGTCCTTCGGTGGCCGCAGGGCTCCAGGCGGGCTGTCCCGAGGTGACCCGCAGGTAATCGGGTCGAAGGGCAAACATCATCTCCAACGGTGTCTGGCCGCGGCCAATCCCACCGATTCCAACGCGAAAGCACGCGCGGTCAAGGTCGAAGTCTGCTTCTTGTGCATCGGCGGCTTCGGGAGTGGGGTGGAGGAGCAGCCCCAGCGGATGCTGGGGGGACGCGCGTTCCTGAAGCTGTCGCCGAACGGACGGGTCGCGCAAGGCGCCCACGGACAGTGGCAAGAAGGCATGGCCTGATTGGGTTGGTTGGTCGGCTGCACGCAGCCGGTCCTCTAGTGCGCATCGTTCCCAGTGGAGCCCTTCGTAGGAAGACGAAAATGGCGGCGCTCGCTCTCCTATCGTTTGGGATTGTACGGTATACTCATAGCCGAGAATGCTGTTTGTTCCAAGGTTGATGATGGGTGCAGCATAAATAATGAAGCACGCTTTATTTTGGACGAATGATTCCGACAAATTGTCTGCAAAATCATGCGATACCGCGACCCTGCCTTTTCCGTTGGCCTTGGACGTGCGCAAGACCGCCGTACATCGCTCGAAAAACTGCACTCCGTCTTGTGTATCGTCGTCGAGGCGTGCGACGCCGATGCTTGCCGACGCACCATGACCTGCGTGAGAAAGAGCAATCACGGCGGACATTCGTTGTCGTAGACCATCGCAGAGCCGCTGCGCCAAGTGCATAGCAGCTTGGGGTTCGGTGCTCGCGCAGATGACGCCGAACTCATCGCCCCCGAGCCGACACACAAGGTCGCCGGGGCGGGTGAGCTCTCGGAGCGTTTGTCCGGCAACTCGAATAATTTCGTCGCCGACGTTGTGTCCGAAGACTTCATTGATTCGCTTGAAGTCATCGAGGTCGACAAGGATTCCGTACCGTTCGGTGCCGTTTGGTGCCGGCGTTCGGAGGGCGACGGACAAGCCGCGACGGTTCAGAATGCCCGTGAGTGGGTCTTGGTGGGCCTGGCGCGTGAGTGCGCCGTTTTGCAGGGCGAGCCGACGCCGCACCGTATGTCGGTGCTGGGCGTAGCCGACGGCGCGCACAATTGCGCGTGCGTCGATGCTTCCTTTGACGAGGTAGTCCTCGGCGCCCTGGTTGAGCAATGCCTTCGCACGGCAATCTCCATCTTGGCTGCTCAAGATGACCGTAGCGGGACTGTGCTCGTTTTTGCTCTCGATGGCTTCGAGCAGGGAGGCCCCGTCGCCGTCCGGGAGGTGGAGGTCGAGCAAAACACAGTCGTATGGATGTTGTCGAAGCAGCTTCGATGCGTCGGCGAGGGACCGCGCGATGTCGACGGTGTGTGCGAGATGGTGCTGTAGCAGCGTTCTTCGTAGCACTTCACAAAGCAGTGAATCATCGTCTACGACCAACGCGCGGCCGCATGGGTTTGATTTTTGCTCATCAAAGGTGATGGCAGCGGAGGGATAGTCCTCAATCACGTTGCTGTTTGGCATTTCTTTATCCCTCCTTGTATGTACGATGGTTGAGTGGTAACTTCCTCTATTTTTTTGCCCGCGCAAGCGGCTTGCTTACATACGAGTATTCTGTTGGCGAGGGCCACCTCCCGCATCGCGCCCCGGTGGCGCTCCTATCGGGCGGCCTTGTTTCCTCCCCGCTGCTGGCTGCCGAGGTTCTGCAAGTTCGCACCTTGCGCGCGACGGCATAGGTCGCGGCGCTCGTTTCTCCATTTGAATCTTGGGGGCAATAGATGAAGGTTCATGAGAGCAAACGCTTGGAGCGTATTGTTGGAGGGATTTCATCGGCGCGGACGAGAGGCGCTTATTCACAGGCCTTCTTGCGAATGCCTTGGGCGGTAACGCCGACATCCAGGAGGTAGGACGCCTTGAGGCGCGTGTCATCCCGTGGGCTATTGGCGACAATATCGGTAGACAATGTCATCGACTCGCTGACGACATAGTCCGTGATATCGACGTCCATGACGTCGAAGCTGACGACGCGGACGCCATCCCCAAAGTCTTCGGACGATGCGATAAGAACAGGGCTGAGGCCCGGAGCGTTTACCCATACGTCAATGGACGAGAAAAACGAGAGGTCTCCATCATCTGGGTCGAGGACTTCGAGCTCAAAGCTGACCAGACGAACGTCTTGAATGTCGCCGGGACTTACGCCTTGGTTTTTGAGTTTCTTCGACTCTGTGAGGTTCATGTTGGTGAAGCCATCAAAGCCGATGTCGCCGAGGAGGTCTTCGAGGATGTTTCCTCCGGGCACGACCAACGTGTCGTTTCCGTCGATGTCGATGTGGGCGAGGGTGGCACCTCGACACGCAACCCAACTGGTGACCAATCCGATTGGGAGCAAGCGGCGGACAAGTTGGTTGGATGCACGTTTCACGTTTGCTCCGAGAGGGAATATAGGCTGGCGCGTCTCTTTGCCCGCAAGTATACCCTGGGGTAGCCTGCTTGGGTTAGGCGTCAAGAAAATGCCCAGCGAATTGTGGGGGAAATGTCAAGGGGACCGAAGCGCGGCGTCCCTCGGCAGGTGCGTTCGTCGAAAATAAAGCGTGCTTGAGTGTCAATGCAGGCACCCGGATGGGACGTCCGATACGGATCGCCCCAGGCTTAGGCATGCGAGGCGTTGCTCGGCATCGGGCCGCGCAAGTCGTGGCGCGCACGTCGCTACTGAATGGCCATTCATTCGTTGAAAATAACGCGTGCTGGATGCAAGACGCGAAAGACGGTGGGCGCGGGTGGGCGGGCACAAGCGATGCGGGGGGCGGAGCCACGAGGGACTTGTTTGGGCTATCCGGCAGGAGTGGGTATCGTCGGACACCAGCCCGCGATGCTGTCAACGTCTGCGGTCAGTGGGTCGTCAGCGTCCGCATCGCACTGCGCGGGTGTGCGTCCAAAGCAAAGCTCACAGGCGCACCAGCGCTTTCGGTCGATGGGGTCTTCGCCCGCCAACTCGCAGGACGGCGTGGCCTGCCATAGACGTTGGTGCAGGTCGTCAGAATCGAGAAGCCAAGTATGGCCGCGGCCCTGCTGGTCGAGTGTGACGAGTGCGCCCGCCCGGCTGTCCAGTCGTGCGGTTCGACCGCCCGCGGGTCGGCGAGAAGGAGCCGTGAGAAGGCGTTGCGGCGCGACACCGTCGAGGGACCAGACTTCCGCCTCGGAGCCCGATTGTACGACGAGGTGCCGGGTGTCTGCAGAGAACTCGCACGCCCGTGGCACAGGACCCTCGCTTTTGAGCGTGGTGACGCCCACTTGCGGACTCCAGAGCCGCAGACCCCCATCTGCCAGGCCAACGGCTGCGCGTTGTGCGTCCTCGGAAACGCACAGTGCCGTTACCTTTTCGTCCATTGGGTCAAGATTGGCGACGGATTGACCGGTTCGGGCGTCCACGAGAACGACTTCGCCCTTTTCGGTGCCGAGAGCGAGCCAGCGAGCGGCAGGGTCGTAGACGGCACGCGAAACGGAGGCGGTCTGGATGCGGAGAGGCTCCGGCGTTGCATCCGCGCGGTCAAGTGCAAGACGCGCCAAGCCCCGGCCCCCATCACGAACGATGAGCGCATCGAGCACTGGCGAAATCACAACGGGTGCGCCGGGCAGGGGACGGCTGAAGCTCCCCTCCTCCGTGCCATCCCGTACATGCAGCATCTCGGTGGCGTCGACGGCGGCGATGCGGCTCCCATCGGAGGACACCCGGAGCACCTGCACGGCAGATGGTGCCTCCCCGAAGTCGCGTACCTCTCCACCGGGCGTCAGGGGTGCCGTTGCAAACCGGCCCGTTGCCGTGACGCCACCCACGAAATTGCCCTGTGGTGCGAAAACCAGCGGGTCCGCGGCCATGAGGGCCTGGGGGGGAGGCGACACCAACGGCTGTGCGTCTGCCGTTCGACGCCACAAGCGTACGGTTCCATCGAGACCGGAGGTCGCGAGCCACGCGCCATCCGGACTTTGCCGAATCTCGCGCACCGGTCCGCGATGCCCGCGGTACTCCAGGGTCGCAACGCCCGTCTCTACGTCCATCTCGGAGACGATACCGTCTGCGGCGCGCAAGAGGCGTTCACCTCCTTCCGTTGCTGCCATGGCCGTTGCGCGCCCCGTCAGGGAGGGGCTCTCGCGTTGGTCGCGTCGGGCCGTGACGGAAACGGAGCGTGCATGGCGCTCGCCGGTCTCTTTGTCGAGGTAATCGACGGCGATGTGGCGACCGTCTGGGCTGAATGCAGCGGCGTCGACGCGCACGGAGGTTGGCGTGCGGTTCGAGCCCGTTCCCCGAATCATGTCGATAATGCGGAGGTTGCCTTCTCCCAGCGCGAGGAGGTGTGTGCCAGTTCGGTTCAGAGTAAACTTCCGCAATCCTGCGTGCTTGAGCCTTTTCGGCTTCTTGTCATCTCGCGCATAAAGTAGTATGCGACCGGTATCCGTGCCGATGGCCCAATTGTCTCCCGTATCGGTGACGACCAAGCAGCAAGGGGTGTCATCGGGACCATCGCGGGGCGTGGGAATGCGCGCGGCTTGGGTGTCGCTCCCGTCGATGCCTGCAATCTCGACGTCGTTGCCCCACGCGCGTGCAACCTGCTGCCCGCGGGAGCTAAAGGCGGCGACGACGGAATAGTCGCCAGGAATCGCAGGCAATATGTCCTCGGGGGTGTTTCCATCGAGGGGCCAGGCCTGGACCCGTCCCGAGCGGGCCACCGTGAGCACGCGTGTCCCACTGGGCGAGAACGCCGCAGCGACCACTCCTCCGTCCACTCCTGCGGGGCGAATGGTGCGAAGTGTCGAAGAAATCCCCGTCTCCAGCACTTGCACCGCGCCGTCGGTGCGAATCAGGAGGTGGCCACCATCGGGACTAAAGGTGAGCTGCTGCACGCTCGCGCCAGAAAACTGCAGCACGCGGCTTGCTTGGGGGGATTGCAAGGCCACGTTGGCCGCTGTGGTCCAGCCTTCGGGGCGCAACAGGGGGGGAATCTGCCGCAGGAGGATGGCCGCGGTGGTGGGGTCCAAGGCGGCGCGTTCTGCGGACTGGAAGCGTTCGAGGGCTTGGGTGCGCTGGTGCGATTGTTGTCCCCACCAACCAAACAAGCCCGCCCCGGTCACCGCGAATACCAACAATGCGGCAACCCAGCCCCATCCTTGGGGACGACGGGGCACAATACTTCGGCGGGGTTCGGGGCGAGGCGGCGCTACATTCGTCCGGTCTGCGCGTGTGGTGGGCAGGGTTTCCAGCAGCTCGGGGGCCCGCAGCGTCAGCCATGTCTCATCGCCGACTCGCTGGCGTTGTATCGCCCCGGCTCCTTCTAAATCCGCAATCACGCGGTCAAAACGACTGCGTGTTTCAGCGGCGGACGGCCGAACTGTGTGCAGCAAAACGGGCCGAATGCCATCTGGTTCACGGAAGGTGCGCAGAACATCGGGCAGCAAATCGCGATGCGCGTTGTCGGGAAGCGCCTCTAACAGGCGCTCTCCAAACCGTTGAAAGACCCCGTCCAGCAATGCTTCTTCACTGCATGCGGGACCCGGAATCGACTCTCCATGGCGTTGTTGCCACGCGAGGTCCAACACAAGGCTCGTGTGCTGGAGGCTTCCCGGCCGACGGCTCGCGGCGCGCATGAGCTGGGATGTGAAGTCGCGGTCGAGGTGCAAACCGAGAAGCTGTGCGGGTTGGTCGATAATTTCCCGTAGAGCCCGGGGGCCTGGTTCGGTCACAAAGAGTCGATGGCGGTCGTCGTAGGCGAGGTTTTCGAGGCTTGCGCCGAGGTCATCGATGACAATTCGTCCGCATTGGGACAAATGGTCAACCTGAATGACCACCACAACGAACACGCGGCTGGTTCCCGAGGCCGCAAGTCGCCAAAGGCGGTTGACGAAGCGGCGTGCGGTGTCGAGATGTTCAGTGGAGCGGACGAGCGCGTCGATGGGGTCAACGACGAGAAGCAGGGGGGCGCCATCGGGTCGCGGCCAGCTCAACACTTCGTCGAGTTGGGCCAAGGGGCGAATCGATGCGTCTACGGTGCGAAGCTGGGTGGACGGGTCGCGTGCTTGCAGCTCGGGGAAAAGCCCCGCCTCGACGAGCGAGGTTCGTCCCGAGCGGGGAGCGCCCGCGACCACCATGAAGCGGGGTCGACCTTCGGACGCGAGGTTCAGGAGGCTGTCCGCTAGCTTTCGGGTCTCGGCAGCGCGGCCGAAAAAGCGCCCCGCGTCGGTGGAGCGGTAGGGTGCGAGGCCTTGGTAGGGCGCGAATGCGAACGGGCGAACCAGCTCGGAAGCGGTGGCGGCTTGGAATACTTGGAGCCCCGCACCATCGAGCACAAAACCGTCGCGGCGGAGGCCCAGCGAGACCGTGTGGACCGCGGTTTGTATCGCCAACGACTGCCCGATGAGCGCATCGTGAATACGCATGACAACGGGCAATACAGTGTCGTCGGCGAGGGGGACCCGGTGCGCGACCACCACGGGAACACCCGCCCGGTGGAGGGCCAGCGCGAGACGGGAGGTATCTGCAGATGGTGCGCCGGTTTGGGTGAGCACAACCGCGCGCAGGCGGTCCGCGTGGCGCGCAATCTCCGTGGCCAGGTCGTCGACGCCTACGGGGGTTTGGGCGTTGGGTCCGAGAAAGACCGAGGTTTGACTTCCGCGTGTCTCGACCCGTGCGACGAGGTGCAGCAGCGTAACAGGGCGACCCCGCTTGACGCCGGCGTCGAGCAGGTCTCGAAGCTCGGGGAGAGAAAAGCCGGACACCAGCTCCTGCGCGGGCCGAGCGGACATTCCGGCGACAGTGGCGCGCAACGCGCCGATTCGCGCATCGTCGTCGCCCGGGACGGCCAACAAGAGGCGGCCGCCGTCCGGGTGGTCCTCCAATCGCGCAGGCCGTGTACCCGCGCCGGGCACAGCGAGGGTGACGGGGCGCGAGAGGAGTTGGCAGAGCGCCGCACCCCCGTCGCCCGTGGGCAGGTCGGCCCAAGGCAGGCGCAGGATGTCGGGAACATCGGAAACGACGGTGAGGTGGACGGGCTGTCCATCCGCATGCGCTTTTCGTATGCGGGCTGCCTCTCGTGGCCAGCCCGTAGACGACAACAGGCGGAGCAGTCGATTCGCCAGGCGATGCAAAATGGCGACCGATTCACGGCCGTGGGCAACATGGGTCAGGTCTTCTCGCCAACCGTCGTCCCAATTGAGCTTCACCGGCTCCACAGACCCGCTGCCGCAGCGAATCCCGAGCCACTGGAGGCTCGCGGTTCCGCTCGCGCGAGGGTCCGGGCCAACGCCGCGAACCTCAACAAGAATTGGAAGGGGGGGAGTAGTCGTGCCCGACATCTATCTGCCACGGGTCAGAGGCCCACATGGAGGTTCCATGGTGTGGCCCATTCGGTCGCCTTGGGGAGAGTCTATGCCCAATGTCGCACCTACACCACGCATTGTCGAACAGTTCATACGCTGTCGATGCAAACTCTTGACATGAAAACAGCCGTGGTCATGTTTTTCCCACCAATAAACGGCTTTCAACGAAATCTGCGTCTCGCTACCGGCGAATCGGAGACCCGCAATCGGCCGGCGGCGCTTTCGCTGACGGAGGACGGCCTGACATCCTGCGACGGATTCGGGCATCGCGGCGGAACCCGGCCCGCCACGCCGATAGCGGGCGCGGAACAAGGCGCGAGGACGCTGGAATAGACGGTGCTTTGGGCGCGATGCCGGAAATTTCTCCCCGATTGCGGACGGTTTGTCCGGCGCGCGATTGGCCGTCCTTGAACGAGGCAATGCGCCAAGCAGGCGCCCCTGCTCGGCCGTCGGCAACGCATCTTCCGGACTCGGCGCAATATGTCGGAAATGTCTGGTTTATCGGTCTAACGAGGGGAGGGTCTGCGGGGGCTGAAATGTCATTGTATTACCCATAACACACAATCACGGCATGTTTTGGAAAAATGAACCACCATTCAGTGTTTGGGTCCGTGCCGGCGAAGATGTCAGCAAATGTCGTAGTGTGGCGTATTTGTCGGTATTTGTCGGTGCGTCTCTGGAAACGGGTTTGAACTCTGCGGTATTTGGTGAAGATGATTCGTAAGGATGATTTGAAATTTTCGGAGGTTTGTATGTTTTCATTTGCAGTGTTGGTGGGCGTAGGTCTTTCATGGGCCGCGGGAACGGCCTCGGCAGACTGCGGACCCGGAGACTTGGGACCCGCGGAGCCGTATGCCGCATACGCGGTGCAAACGCTCTCCGGCAGCTTTACTGTGGGTGGCCTGTCGTATGCAGGGGAAAGTGCCGTGCTCTCGAACTTTTCGTTGGGAGCGTGGGAGGCTGGGCAGGTGGCGCTGACCGGTCCCATTCACCTGCAACTCTCGCAGGGCGCGGCATTTGGGGATGTGGCTTACGCAGCGACCGTGAACCTTTCCAACGTGTCGTTTCCGAACGGGGGCCAGGCAGTGGCGTTCACGCCCGGCAGCGGGTCGACTTATGAAGGGGAGCCAGGGAGCTTCTCGACCTTGCTTTCGATTCGGGACAGCCTGTTGGCGCTCTCGGAAAACGGCGAGACGTCCTTCCCGTATGCGGGGGGTGTGCGCCATGTCGGCGGCGATGCCAGCTTGAACGTTTTTGAGGTGGATGGCGCAGACCTGGCCGGTCTTTCGTCTTGGACGGTTTCTGCGCCTGCTGGCTCGACGGCCATCGTGCGGGTTCGCAACTTCCAGGGCGGCAGCTTGTCCAACTTTGGCTTCTCGACCGAAGGCATCTCGGCCCAAAATGTCGTGCTGTTCTTCCCCGACTCCACTGGATTTACGGTTTCGAATGCGTCGCTTGCCCCGAGTGTGCTCGCGCTGCATGCCGACCTCTCGACCTCCAATGCGTATTTTGGCGGAAAAGTCGTAGCACGGCGGATTCTTGGTGGGGCAACCTTCGGGGGTGGCGACTTCTACGGCGACCTTGGCGGTTGCACTGCCCCGCCGCCACCGCCTGTACCGGTTGCCTGTGACTACCGCTGGAACGTCGTCAACAACTGGTCGAGTGGCGCCCAGGTAGAGGTGTCGGTGAACTGGCACGCCGCGCCGCTGACCGGCTGGAGTGGTTCCTGGTCCTTCCAGAACGGTGAGTCGCTGCAAAATGGCTGGAACGCGCAGTTTTCGACGAGCAGTGGTGGGAGTGGGACTTCTACCGTTTCCTTCTCCGATGCTGGATGGAATGGCAACATCGCGACCGATGGCTCGTTTTCGTTTGGGATGGTGCTGACAACCCCCAATGGACTCGACGACATCGTGCCACTCTCGTTTGTGGTCAACGGCGCCAACTGTATGCCGCTCCCGTAAATGGACCGCGCCCGCGCGCGTCAACGGTGGCTGCGCGCGGGTTCCGGTCTGCAGCTGGGCCTCAATCGAGGAACAGCAGCCGAAGCTCGGAGATGTTGACGTCATTGGAGGGCTGGTCACCGCCGCCGCGCCCAGCGACATAATCCCGGTAGTGCGCCAAGTGGCTCATGTTGAAGCCATCTTGAATGGTGACGCGGTAAGCAAGCCCGGCCTCTAAGGTAACCGGCACAAACGTGCTGTCTCCCCAGTCGTCCCAGCTTGTGCGATGGGGCATGACGAGGGGGCCTTCGCCGACAAGGGCGCCGTCGGGGTGGTGGACCGTCAGCCACTTCACGGCGGCGGTAATGCCCGACGACACGGGGCCCGCGCCGTTTCCGAAGACAGCTTGCAGCAGGTGGTCGCCGGTGAAGCGGGGAACCAGCGCGACCGAGAGGGTGTGGTCGGGTGCGCCCCAGTTTCCGTAATGTTCCCGGCCATGGTCGGTGGCCCAAGTGCCGCCCTCTGCGGTGAAGTCGGCGGCGAAGACTTGCTGCACGCGAGCCCCCTCGTCTCCCCACCAGCAGATAGGTGCAGAAGGCTGAGAGGCCCATGTCATACTCGCGACAACTGCGTAGCACGCAGTGGTTTCGGCAATGTCAGACCATGGGGCGCGCGCATTTGATTCGACAAGGCTCCCATTGCGGTACACATCGAACGTGGAGTCTTCGTCACTCGAAAAGTCGAGTGACACGCTGTTCCCGGCGCCACTCAACGACACGGAAGGCGTGCGGGCGCCATAGATTTGGGTCCAGTCAGACAAGTCGGCGAGGGTGCGGGCTCCTTCGTCGAATGGGCGTCCATCGAGGGTGGCGGTAAATGTACCCAGGGTGAGGGTGGCGCCGGGGAGAATCCAGCGTGAGTGCGGCAAGACGGGGTCGGCGATAAGCACGCCGTCGCGACCGTCAAGTCCGAATACGCCGTGCGCAATCGCCCCGAGGAATCCGGCCACGCTCCACAGTTGCCGTCGCGAGTTGACCACAGGACCGGAATATACGCCGTCCTCGACCCAATTATCGCCGCTCGCAAACTCCATGTTTTCCATGTGCGACAAGTTGAGCGCCGCGCCGCGCACGAGCGAATCGAGTCCCGAAGCGACCACCTGGCCGTTGTTGGCCTCGCGTCCGGCGAGCACGGCGTAGGCGGTCACAAACGGCCAGATTGCGCGATTGTGGTAGATGGGCGTCTCTTGTTGTTGGGGCCAGATGACAGGGGGACCGTAGGGGCCCCAGGGATACCGCGACAGCGCTTCGGGGTGGGTGCCAAGGTCGAGGACGGCGAGGCTGGTGGCCAGGAGGTCTTGTCGGGCGACGGGCGCGGGGTCCAAGGTGGTGGACGTATACGACCGATAGTGCGCGCCATCCCAGAACGTGCGGTCGATGGCTTCCGCGAGTGCGTCGGCGTTGTGGTCCTCGCCGGTGAGCTCTTCGAGGCTGCGCAGCAAAAACAAATGGTTGAGGTTGGTGGACAGCGACTTTGACATGGCGATGTGCGCGACATCGGTGGCTGTCCATGCGGCATAGGATTGCTCGCGCCAATCGAGAAAGCTCGTTTCACCGCGATAGAGGCCATCGCTTGCGTCATAAGCATAAGCGCGGTCGAGCGTGGCGGTGTTGTGCATGGCTTCGATAGCGGCGGCCCGTAGCGCGGCGTGGTCCATATAGCGTAGGACGGCCATCGCGCCGCGCGCCCAAGTCACGCGGTCGGTAGAGACAGGCCAGCTACCGCCGGTGCCGGTGTCTTGCACAATCTGGAGGTTTCCGCCGTTCTTTTCTTCCGACAGCTTGAACAACAACGACTCTGCGGCGCGCGCGGGGTCGAGCCACGCGAGACCAAGCTCTGTGGCGTAGGCGATGTCGCGGGTCCACACCCAGTTCCATTGCTCGCCTGTTTTGTAGCAGCGACAGGACACTGGCTCGGCAAATGCGCCGTCGGAGACTTGGTCTACTTCATTGAGGTGCGCGTCGTCGACGGCCATTGCAAACAGTGCATCGGTGAGCAGGACGCCGGACCGCAGGCGGGGATCCGTTTCTTGTTCGGTGATGGTGCGTTCGGAGGGGCCGCTGTCGCGTTGGGTGTGGGTGGACGTGAGCGTATAGGTTCGCAGCCCCTCGGCTTCGGTGACGGATACGGTGACCGTGTCTTCATCAAACGTCCACGTTTCGGTTAGGGCGGCTCCTCCATCATCGGTGCCACCGTCAGAACCTCCGCCGCCTGTGGCACCTCCGTCTGCGCCCGAGCCTCCGCCTTCGTCGGTCGTGGTGGTTCCAGAATCGCTCGATTCCCCTTTGGGCTCGGGGGCTGTATTGCAGGACGCGAGAAGGAGCAGTGACACGATAGAAGTGCGCATTGGGGATTCCGTGAGCAGCGACGTCTGCACGCAGTATAGCGTCGTCAACGTATAGAGAAAGCCTAGCCCGTTCTGTGTGCTGTTGGCGCACAGGATTCCGCAATCCAAAACGACGACGCCCCGCGGCCCGGTGTTGTCCGGGGCGGGGCGTGTGGTGAAGCGCGGCTTCTATCAGTCGGGACGGTTGAGACCCGTGGTGTCACCGCCGAGGTCTTCGATGGAGTCGATGAGCAACTGCGCGGAGTACGCGAAGTTGTGGGCCCATGCGCCGCCATCTTTGTGTACGAGCTGGTAGTTGAACGCGGCTTTCATGAGGTTGGCGTTCCACGGGGAGTAGCTGCTGGTCTCGCTGGAGCTGCAGGTTCCGTCTGCATCGGCGTCGAGGAACCAATACGGATACCGCGCTTCGTTGTAGCAGATGCCCGCGGCGCCGGCCAACACGGCCTGCGACTGCATCGCGACGAGGAGCTTGGCGGACAATCCGTCCAACTCGTCCTTGAGCGACTCGGAAGCATTTCCGTCGCCG
This sequence comes from uncultured Enterobacterales bacterium, assembly GCA_964502005.1. GTDB lineage: Bacteria > Myxococcota_A > UBA796 > UBA796 > UBA2385 > CAJWOS01. Next base: position 95,454 of record CAZCUX010000022.1, on the reverse strand, counting down.
TCAACGTCGTCGCTATGCACATTTCGGATGTCGCCCAGCTCGGTGGCCGAGCGGTGACAAGTGGAGCAGTAGCTCAGGTTGTCTTCGGCGCGGAAGGTGTGTTCCGTGTGGTCGGCTGCGTGACAGTCGGTACAGTCGCTTCCACCAGAGTGGTCGGTCCAAGCGGGGGCGTAGGTGTTGCCGTCGTACTCGTAGCCCACTTCGGCGTCGGAGCCTGCTTTGGTGGCGGCGGCCGGCAGGTAGTGGACGTTGAGGAACCGATATCGGCCCGATGCAATCGAGGCATCGACGCTGGCTTTTGCTTCACGCCCGGAGTGGCAGGTTCCGCAGAGGTTCGACGGATTGCCGGGGTCCTGAATGGTGATGCCGCTCGGATAGGTGATGGAGTCGACTTCGACGAGGGAGAAGCCCGGAATGGAGGAGTGGCAGGTCTCGCACTCGAGGCCGTTGTCGGGCGCGAGGTCGTGAATGCCAACACCGTATTCCAAGTAGAAGTGCAGGCCTTCGGAGCCGCCGTGGCACTTCGAGCAGCTTGACGAAACGGTCTCGTCTTCGTCCCAGTGACGGGCGGCTTCGCCGGCGCCATTGAAGTGGCCGGGGTCGTCGCGGTCGTAGGCGGAGAGGTCAGCGGGCGTCGCCAAGCCGCTGTTGACGTCTTCGAGGGAGTCGTGCAGCAACTGGAGGGTGTACTTGGCGTTGTGCGCGAAGTTGCCGGGGTCTTTCGTGGCCAACTGGTAGTTGTAGGCGGCCCGGAGGAGGCGCGGGTTCCACGAAGCCCATGCGTTCGACCCAGTGGCTTCGGTGCTGGAGCACTCGCCGTTGCCGTCGGTGTCGATGAACCAGTACGGATAGGAGGTTTCGCCGTAGCAAATGCTGCCGAGGCCCTGCTCTGCGCTGTACTCCTGCATCTTTTCGAGGACACGGTCAGCCAAGCCACTGATTTCGTGCTTGATGCCTTCGGTGCGGTTGCCGTCGCCGTCGTAGTCGCTGGACAACGAGGCCATCATGCGGATGCCGGGCAGGTCGTCCATGGTGCTGACGCCGGTGTGGCATTCGCCGCAGGTGTCGACGCGCACTTCGAGCGAGTGCGGGTCGTGGCACTCGACGCAGTTGTCGCGCTCGGAGACGTGGCGGAACTTCCAGTCGTAGACCTTGCCTTCGTACTGGTACCCACCGGCGGCTTCGGCGGCGTACAAGGTCGCGGCGGCCGGGTAGTAGTGGATATTGGAGAAGCCGAGGTCGCTGCTCACGGCGTCCGGTGTTTCCGAGAGGCCGGCGGCTTCGATGCTGGTGTCGAGCGCTGCGCCGTGGGTGCGGCCCTGGTGGCAGGTCATACAGCGTGACTCGCCGCCGAGTGCATCGACTTCGACGCCCGACGGGAAGATGACGGTGTCAAGCTCGTTGGCGACAGGGTCGTGGCAGGTGTCGCAGTCGATGACGGAGCCGAGGGTAGCATCGGACTCAACGGTGCCGAATGCGGAGCCGTCAGCGCCGATGTAGTCGAGGAAGCCAGGCTTCGAGTGGCAGCGTGCGCAGCTTGCCGGCACGGCGCCGTCTTCGTCCCAGTGAACGAAGGCTTCGGCGGTGCGGTCGGCATGGCCAGACGCGGCCCATTCGGCGTGGTGCGGAACTTCGGTATAGACGACCATGCCGATGGTGCCGGTGATGCCCGAAGTATTACCTGTCGCGGAAATCACGACTTCGCCTTCGTAGATGCCGGTAACTACACCGTTGGCGTCGACGCTGGCCAAGGTGTCGTCAGACGAGATCCAGGTGTAGGCGGTGTCTTCGGCGTTGACCGTCGCGGCGGAGAGCGGCATGGTCTCGCCCATCGCCAAGTGGACGCCACCGGAAACAAGCACGACTGCGACCGCGGTGTCGGTGTCCGTGTCGGCGTCTGTGTCGGCGTCTGTGTCGGAATCGGCATCGGTGTCGGTGTCTGCGTCGGCGTCGGTCGGCTGGGTTTCAGAGACTTCTTTGTCTCCACCGCATGCCGTCAAGCCACCCAGAGCGAGTCCGAGGAAAAAGGGGATGCTGCGGAGGGTGAGGGTCGACATGATGTGCTCCAAGCAGGCGATTGGGAGCGAGGTCCAAATGGACAGGTTGACAGTGCTTTGGCAGACGGTGCTTTGGGCGACTCGACGACCATCTCCCATTCCAATCAAATGGGGGATGTAGGCGTTGCCGAGTTGGGAAGACGAAAAAGAACGCAAACGAGGGGAGCGGTGGGATTCGCAGTTGGGCGGATGACCCAGGAATGCATCGGTAGCCCCTGAAAGTTCTTAGCCAGGATGCTTTCTTCGGCTCTGGCTGTTTGCATCCTTAGGCTATCGCATGTCTCGAAGACCAGAGCTGACACTTGTCAGGTCCGATGCGGTTGGCCACCCAGAAACACCGACATGCCTGGATGCGAAAAATGCGCATTTATGGGCATTTGACGCGCTTACGGAAATAGGGCGAACCATTCGCGGACAGTGGGAGTCTTCCATCCGTTTTGCTCGAAGGACGGAGATCAAGTGCCATGCGACGTGGCGCGAATGACGCAAATCGGTCATCACGGGGGCGGCATTCGGTATGGGGCGCCGCCGCGCCGAAGTATATACACCGACCAAGACGTGCTGTTGGACGAGAGGGCCTTGTGCAGCGAAGAAACTTGACTTGGGTGGCACCTTGAATGGGTCAGAAGCGCAGTTCGCTGCGCAGAATTTCCCAGGTATTCCGAACGACACCCGTTTCATCGACCAACTGAACGAGCAGCGAGGGGTCACTGGCCGTGGCGTCAATATCGAGCACGATAAAGCTATTGCCGCTGTCCAAGCAGGTTCGCAGCTCCGTGCTCGTCCGGCAGGTGGAGTTGTCGTTGGCGAGCGGCGAAGAGGTCAGCTCGGGCAGGCTGTATCCGCCGGGTGCGCCGGGCAAGAGACGCAGCTCGGAGCGGTGAATATCGCCGGAGAGGAGCACCACTCCTTCGACATTTCGGTCGACAAGTCCTTGGAGAAACCGCGCTTGTGCCGTGGGAAACGCCGCCCAGGAGTCCGAGGTGCCTTGGGTGGTCCACTGGCTGCCCGACGCGAGGAGCTTGAAGGTCGCGTCGCTCGCCGCGAGGTTTTCCAATAGCCAGCTCTCTTGGGCATCCCCGAGGATGGAATCGTCGATGCCGCGCCAATAGCGGTCGTCGAGGAGGTAGATTTCGATGTCGCCCCAAATGTGGACGCTAAAGACACCGAGGGTGTCGGGGGTGCCGAAAGAGCCGTTGGGCTGGTACTCTTGGAACACACGAAGTGCGACATCCTTGCCGGGCACCGTGCCATCTGTATTGTTGCCGACGTAGTCGTGGTCATCCCAGGTCGACAAGATAGTTCGGTCATGGAGCAACGGCTTGCGCAGGGGTCGGTCGAGCGCGTGCCGATAAAACTGCCGAAGCGAGGCGAGGTCGCTCGAATTGGCGTAGTGGTTGTCGCCAATAAACAAAAAGATGTCGGGGTCCCAGGCTGCGATTTGGGCGAAAATCGGCTGGTCATCGAATCGCGCGCAAGAGCCAAACGCGAGTCGGGTGCGGGTGGTTCCCGGCGTTTCGGGCGCTGTTGTAAACGACCAAGGACCGTACCGCTCGCCTTCGATTTCGAAGTCGTAGTGGTAGGTGGTTCCGGGCCGTAGCCCGTAGACGTTGATGTGCTCGGTGAAGTCGCTGCCTGCAGCGGGGTAGCGATACGCGACCGGCCCGGCCGTCAACAGCCCCTCCGTTCGGTCGGACACCCGCAGCTTTACGAGACGGGTGGCATCGGCGCGCAGCCAGATGGTGGCGTGGTCGGCTCCGGTGGTTCCAACGACGGGCCCCTGGGTGATGGGGGTGTCGTAGCAGGTGACGCATTGGTTGGTCAGGCCTGCGGAGTCTGTCCACGAGGGGGTCTCACCGGACTCGGAGCCCATGAGCACGCCGCTGACCTCATGGCAATAAACAGGCTCCCCATCGAGACGAACCGAAAAGCAGGTCGGGACCCAGCGGTCGGTGCCGCCGCTGATGCGCACGTTGAAGCGGTCGAGCGACGACCGAGGCCACCCCGCGCCTTCTATTACCTGCACGTCGACCATTCCGGGCTCCAGGTCATTCCAGTCGACTTTGTTGACGCTGGTGCAATGACTGCTGCTCAGGCAGGCCGTGACGCCATCGTCGGTGCCGTTGGTGGCGCCGGTGCCGGTGCGTGTGACGATGTGGACGATTCCTACCGTGGACGAAAACGTAGGGGGACCGGGGTCCGCGCAGCCCGCGCCATCGTTGGGAACGCCGTTGTCTGCGACTCCATCGCAATCTTGGTCGACGCCGTCGCAGACCTCCTCGGCATCGGGATGAATGGCGGGGTTGGAATCGTCGCAGTCGATTTCGCTGGAAAAGCCGTCCTCATCGGCGTCAATGGGGTCGGGAGGTGCGGTGTCGTCCGTGTCTTCTGTGTCGTCCGTCGTCCCGCCCGTGGTTTCGTCGGGCGGCGTTGTGCCCATCGTCGCGGAGTCTTCGCGCAACGAGGGGCCGAACGCTGTCTTCGAGCCCTCTTCAGCGGTACACGCTGCGCCGACCCAAAGAGGAAAGAGCCAAGCGGGGGAAATAGGCAACGTGCGCGACATACAACGACCCGAAACGGAGGCTCCTTTCCCCATCGACGGCCAAAGGGGGAAAGGATTCACGAGAGTATAGCTGTGCTGGACAATCGCGCGCAGGTCGTCGCTGGGGATTTTTTTGCGAATCCGTCGTTCTGGCCCTCAGTGCCCCACAAACTCCGAATAGTGGCAGCTCTTGCAGTCGAGCGCCTGGTTTTCGTGGGCCGTCGGCTGGTCTTTGTCGTGGCACGCGATGCAGTTGTCCGAAGTCGCGTCGAATTCGTGGGCGCGGCTAGAGTCCTTGCCGTGACAGTCCATACACTCGATGACGCCCGCGTACCATTCCGGTTTGACGCCGTGCTCCTCCACCCAGTTTTCTTCTTTTGGCTCGGCCAAGGCTTCGGAGTTGGGGTCGCGGCGGAGGCTTTGGAGGTGCCGTAGATGGCCTTGGCTGTCGTCGATTTTGATAATTTCCGCCCGCAGCTCCGCCGGCATCGGGCCGGTGAGCGCGTGAGAGTCGGTTTGTACCGAATGACAGCGCACGCAAATGACAGTCTCGACATCGGGCGTGTGGATGTCTTCGGGCCCTTGGGGCGGGTCGAACAGGGTGACGACGAGGTTGCGCGGATAATGCCGAATGGGCACAAGGTGGCAGTCGTGGCAGGTCGTCACGCCATGGTGAACCGACCGCTCGAAGGCCTCGTTGGCATAGTCGTGGACATGGCAGTCATTACAAAAGCGGTCGTCTGCCCACATATAGGCGTAGACGTCGTCGCCTGCGGGCGCGCCAAGTCCAAGTCCTACGAAACCGGCCGTCGTTACAATGGCGATTCGCGTCGGGTGACCTGCCAGGTGGTCGCGGGCGGCCACAAACCAGCGTTGGAATCGTGCTTTCATCACAGCCCCGCGTGGAGGAACGCGGCGACGAGAAACCGTCCAAATGACAGAATCCCGGCGGCGACAAGAAAACCGAAGAAGAACGACATCGTAGCCAGGCGAGGTGTAGTCATCGTACCTCCACCTTGGGGCGGCGGTCTGGCTGGTGGAAATAGCGGAAAAGCAGCAGTGCGTCGTCGCCATGGCAAGCCGCGCAGGTCGACGATACGCCGGACTTGCGGAGGTGGTCGCCGGGCTCCGTGGCGCTGGGGCCATGGACTTCGTGACACGAACGGCAGGTCAAGAGCCCGCCCGCTTCGGCCGATAGGGGCGCGCCGCTATCGGTGTAGAGGTCGATTCCCGCCAATGCGTCCCATCGCGGGAGGTCCGGCCCCGTCTCAAAGCGCGGGTGCTTCGGCATGTCGACGGTCTTTGCGTCGCCGCCCCGTCCGTGGCAGGACCGACAGGTGGCGTCTGGTCCGCCGACGGCCGCGACGTTTGCGGAGTGGACAGGGTGGCAGTCCACGCAGGTCGCGGTGCCGTGTCCTCCGCGTTCGGTTGCTTTTGCAGGCTCTTCGTGGCAGTCGACGCACGCCTTTCGGTCGGGGTTGGCGTCGTGTGGGTCGTGGCACGCGACGCATTCGGGCCCGTCCGCAATCCCGGCATGTGCCCCAACCGCCGTGACATCCCGTTGCTGGGATTGGCCGCTACCGTGGCAACTCGTGCAGGTCGCGTTGCTGTCGCCTTTTTCGAGCATGTGGGTCGAAATCGCGGCGCCATGAACGTCATGACATTGGAGGCAAGCGGGTCCCGCGGATGACGACAATTGCGCGTGCGGGCCACTTGTCAACGCGATGGGCTCATGCGTGCCTTGGGCTTCGGTGTGGCAATCGGAGCACAGGGCGTCGCCGTCGGTGTGACGAAGGAGCGCGGTGTCGCTTCCCCCGACGAGGTCGTGGCAAGAGCGGCATCCCGACGGCTCTCCCGCGCCAACCACGCTGACATCGGGCAGTGTGTGGTTGTGGCGAGCGTCGGCGCGGTCGGTGTGGCAGCCAAGGCAGTTGGAGTCGTCGCCAGCATTTCGTTGGAGGGGCTTTTCGACGGCTCCGTGGACCGCGTGGCAACTGAGGCAGGCTTCGCGGCCCGCGTCCATGCCTTCTTCTTCCATGCGGATTTCGAGTTCAAGCCCGCTCGGATGCGCGGACCCGACGCCGCCTGCTTGCACCAACGCAGCGTTGTGGGCATCTTCGGTGTGGCAGCCGATGCACAAGGCGTCTGCGTCCTTGACGTCGCGAAGGAAGGGTGACGCGCCTTCTTCGCTCGCCGCATGGGGGCTATGGCAGGTGCGGCAGGTGACCTTCCCGTCGTCGCTCAACCGAAACTGCTCGGGAATGTGCTTGACGGGAACGATGTCGACCGGATGGAACAGCAAGTTGTGGTCGAATACCGCGCGACCATCGACGACCAATCCGTCGTGGCACTCGGCGCAGGTGTCGCGGTCCCCGGCTTTTCGCTCTTGGACGAGCGGGGTACGCAGGGCGCGGAGGTCCTTTTGGCTGCGTGCGCGCAGAATTGCGTCGCTGGTAACGCCAACTTCGAGGAGCTCTGCGGGCGCGCCACCCAGCACGAGCCACGTGCCGGGCGTTGCACCATTGCGCACCGCGATGGGGGCGTGGGGACGCAAGATGGTGTCATTGCTCGCGAGCGCGCCCAACGGAGCGCCAGATTCGAGGTCGAAGGCCTGGACCACGCCAAGTTCGCGGTCTGCTACCAGCACGCTGCCTTCAGGGCCCAACGCCACCGACCGCGGCTGTGACAAGCCGTCGACCCAAAGGCCGTAGCTCCCGAACACCTGTACCGTCTCGCCATCGCGATTAAGGCGGTGCACCCCCGGACGTGCCGCGTCGACGACCAACCAGCCGCCATCCGGCAGTGCTTCGAGGTCCGTCGCCATCACGCCGAGCGCGCCTTGGGAAACGACGCCACCGACCTTGCGCTGGGCCTGGGTGGTGAGGTCGATAGACTGAAGCGCTCCTTCACGGCACAAAACCGTGAGTGCTTGCCCATTCTGGGCGACGTCCATAGGCAAACACGGGGGGCCTTGGTCGAGGATGGCGACCTCTACGGAGCGCAGCTCGGCGCCGTCCGCAGAGAACTGCCGCAGCGTACCGTTGGGGTGGGTCAACCAGACGGTGTTTTCGTCTCCTGGGGACAGGCGGGTCGCTCCGGACATCGCGGGAATGGACTGTTTATGCCAATTGTCCGCGTCGCGGCGCGTCAGCAGCGCTCCCCCGTAGCTGTCGAGAAGCCAAACTGAACCGTCATTCAGTGCCAGCACATCGGTGGGGAGGTGGGCATCGACGGTCTGTACCCGACCTGCAGCGGTGGCGATGACCCGAGGGCCGTCCATCAATGGCGGTACGGTTTGTCGGTCGAGACAACCCATAACCAGAACAGAAACAAGAAAGAGTGCTCTCACGGCCCACTTCCATGGCATGCGCGGCACAGCTCACCTTCTGCCAACGGCAGTGCGAGCATAGGGGGATGGTCGGCGGGCGCTTGGCCCGGCCACGTTGCATCCTGGGGAACAACCTGTGCCCAATCGGTGTTTCGGGCGCGTGATTGCAGATTTTCGACAATCGATGCCGTGGATGGTCCCGGAAGCGCGCTGTGCTGGTGGACATCGTGGCAGGTCCAACAGGCCACGGTGTTGCCCGCGGCAAATGGGAGCGCGGCGGGAGGACTGTCCATCGTCTTGCCCATGTGGGCGTCCATGCCGACGTGCTGGGTGTCCGCGTGGCAGCTTCCGCACAAGCGCGTTCCTTCGAGCCGCAGTGCCGCAGCGTCGGGTGCGGCCCCCTCTGCGGGGCGTTTGGTGTGACACGCTGTACACGTGCGGTCATCGTGCGGGTGGTGGGGGTCTTGGCGGCTATATTCCGTGCGGGTGTGGCACTGGTAGCAAAGGTCGCTCGTGGTGCTGTACGGGCCGCCGCGGTGCCAAGGGCGAGTGGGATTGATGGATTCTCCGGCGTGCCCAGTGTACTTGTCGGTCGCGTGGGCGGGCTCTTGGTGGCAAGTGGCGCAAGTGAGGCGCCCTTGCTCTAGGGGCCAAGTAGGCGGCACCTGAATGTGCTGGGGCGCAATACCGACCGGGTGCATGTCTGCATTGGGGTGGCAGGACCGACACAGCGGCACGATGGGCTGTCGCAGGCCAGAAATCTCTGTGTCGGTTTCCGTATGACAGGCCACACATTGGTCAGGACGACCATGGGGCGAGTCACTGGCCTGGGCAGCGCTTGCGAAAATCAGCAGTGACAGGACAAAAAGAGGGGACTTCATGGTGTCACCCCGTTGGTGCCATGGCAATCGGCACACACCGCTTCGCCGTCGGTCTCGACTTGTTCCCGAATGGCCGCGAGGTCGACATCGGGTGTGCAGCCGGTGCGGTGAAGCACGGCGAACACATGGCAGTCGGCGCAAGCGTCGGTGCCCCAGCCCTCGACGTGCTCTTCGGCGGTGAGGACCAAGCCATTCGGACCATCGAGCATGGACCCGTTGGGGCAAGGGTCGGACGTCTCGCAGCCTGTAGCCACGAGCCCAACAAAAAGCGTAACTCTCATCGGAGTCACCATGGCAGGGCCCCCGTGGAGTGGCAGTTCGAACACATCGTCGCGGTGTGGCACGAAGAACAGCGGGCGGGGTCGAGGCGGGCCTCGACGCCATGGGTCATGCGGAACCCGACGGCGTGCGGGTTATCGGTCATGGGACCCCGGTCGAGGTGGCAGGACACACACCAGCGCCCTTCGTGGCAGTCGTCACAGGATGCCCGCAACGAGCGCGCCGCATCGGCGTGGCTGTGGGTCCACGCGGCGTTGTGGTCGTCGGGGCGAATCGCCAGGAGGTTGTCGTGGCAGGTGGTGCAGCTCGATTGGGCCCGGCGCGGCGCTTCCGCAAAGGTTCCCAAGTGGCAGCCATGGCACGCAGAGCGCGGCGGCGGGAGGTCGGCCGAGGTGCCTGACATGCCCGTGGCATGACAAGAAACGCAGTCGAGTTTGGCCTTTTGCAAGTGCTTGTCGTGCTTTGCGTGGTCAAAGGGCAGCGGAGACATCGCAGATACGGGCGCTGGGTCCGCGGCGATGGTCCAGCCACCCCACCCAACGAGGCCGAGGAGGATGCCGAATACGGGCAAGTGTCTCATGGGCGACCTCCGCCGAAATCGCCGATAAGCACAGCGCCACCGCGTACCCATGGCTGGAGGATACGGTCGGTCCCCGTAGAAATCTGCGCGCGGACTTGCAACGTTTGGAGCGCCCCTTGTCTCGGACGCCACGTTGGCCCCGCTCCCAGAAGACGGGCCTCCCACACCCGTGCGACGGGACCCGTTTGGGCGACATAATCGAATATCGCGCCTTCGAAGCGAAGAGACATATCGTCGTGGGCAATGCCGACTTCGCCGAGTCCTCCGGCTATCGCGCTGTCAGATGCTTGGGCGGAGAGCGCGCCGATGCCCAACCAAACGGGCGCCGCGACGTTGACCCGCAGGCCGCCGCGTCCCATTGACCCTACATCGGGACCTGCGGTCGACGTTTCGGCGGCGGGGCGGAGGGTCGGCCCACCGGAGACGTCCAACGATACCGGGCCGAGATTCAGCCGTGCTTCGGCATCTACGATGCCATAGCCATCCGGCGCCAAGTAGTTCATCGGGGCGTTGGTCGTGGATGCAACCGGGGCGAGCCCTTCCCAGCGGGCGGAGGCGCCGATGCGGGCAAAACGACCAAACGGCCGGGCGGCACGCAGCGCGGAACGCAGCGGAAGAGACTGTGGGTCAGCGGTGGACCCGAGTTCAAGCATGCCGGAAAGCTGTCCCTCACGGGCGCCGCGCAGTGCGACCGAAGCAAATCCGCGGTTGGCGAACTGGCCGAGGCTCGCGCGTCCCTCCCAGCCGATTGTGCTTGAAAGTCCTGCGTGCTGGCTACTTCTCGCGCCGATTTCCGTGCCGATGACCCACGTTTCGTCATCGGGCACACCCTCGGGATGCCACACACGTCCGCCCCAAGCATCGACGCGGGTGCCCATGTCTTCGCCGCGGAAGAGCACGCCATCGATGGGTTCGAGGCCTTGGGTGCCCGACCGTACGAGGCGTCCGGTCCCTACGGATATACGTCGTTGGTCATAATGGACCGACAAGCGGAGTAGGTCGCCTTCGGTGGGCGCGCTCATGGCCGCGGGGTCACGCACGGAGCCCATGCCTTCGAGGTGCCAACCATCGGCGACGGGTACTTGGGCCGCGAACTGCTGTTCAAAGCGCATCAGCCGTTCGCCGTAAAAGTCGGGCAGGGCTTCGGTGGCGCTCCACGACCGCAGCAAGGCCGGCGGCGGCGCCGCATTGGCGGTGGATAGTACAAAGAGGAGCAGCATCATGGTGTCGCTCCGTGGCATTGTGTGGCGCAGGACACCGCGAGCGCCGGGCCGTCGCCGGCAGAGTGGCATTGGAGACAGGTTTGCTCGCCAAAGTCCCGTGCGGTGGCCTTGTGTGCGTCTGCCCAATCTGTGGGGTGGGGCCAGTTTGCGTGGCAGCGCGCGCAGGAAACTTCGGCGATGCCGCCGTCGCCGTTGGGGTCTTCGCCGTGACAGCCCGTGCACGAGATGCCCGCTTCCACCGCGGCCGCATGTTGGCTTGGGTCCGCCCAGCCGCTCGGATGGGGCCAGGTGGTGTGGCACTGCGTGCAAGAAACACCCGAGGTGCCACCGTTGAGGTCGGCGCCATGGCAGGTGCCACATGCAGCCGTGGGGCTTCCGCGTTCACGGGTCCACGGCCCATGCGCCGACGCGTCTGCCCATCCTTGGGGGTGGGGGTAGCTCGTGTGGCAACTATTGCAGGAAAAGCTGGTTCCAGCGGTGGTTTCCGTGCTCGCATGGCACTTGTCACACGCCGCGGTGGTGCCTCCCGCGCCCCAGGTGCCTGCGCCGTGGCTCCATTCCGCGGGGTGGGGATAGGCTTCGTGACACTCCGTACATGCGGGCGGGCCTTCAGGCTGGCCGTGGCAGGTGTCACACGCGGAAATACCGCGTGACAGGTAATCTTCGCCGTGTGCGGTGTAGCCGGGAGCATGGGGAAAGAGAGCATTGGCTGGCGTTTCGGCAGACCACATCCGGGGCGTACCGCAGGCCATCCAGAGGCTTGTGGCGCTGGCAATCCAGAGGAGGTTTCTCATGGGTACTTCTCCTCGAAGGCCGCTTGGTGTTCGACGTGGGACGCGCGCAAGGTGGGGTCGCCTGCAGGTCCAGGGAACGGCACGCCGCTCGGTGCCCAGTACCACGCGTTCCAGGCGTGACAGTCGGCGCACGCATGGGTGGGGAAAGAGCCGAGCGGGAGCGTGTCCGCGCCGAGAGCGTCGAACACATCGAGGGTGGTGGACGGCGCGAACGCGACAAATCGGTGGGAGGACAAGTCGCCGGCACCAGACAAGGGGTCCAAGTCGACGCCTGCCGCCGTTGCCGGCATATGGCAGCCGATGCAGCGTCCGCCTTCGGTGCGCCCGTCGGGGTCGATACGAACGTGCTGTAGATGGGCTTCGACGGTGCGGCGGTCGTTGTCGAAGCTCAAGCTGAGGTGGCAATCCATACACAGTGTGTTGTCATCGGCGCTTGCGCGGAGCTGCACAGGCGCGCCGGAGTGGGGGTCGTGGCAATCCACGCAGACCAGCCCAGCTTCGCCGTGGGGAGAGGTTTGTAGCTCATCGACCTGCATATGCGGGGATGCGGCGGCGCCGCTCGGCCAAAACTGTGCCGCGGAAGACGTGGTGGCGGTGAGGTCGTCGCCGGGTTCAAACCAGCCCTCGTCACTGAGCGGAAACGGCAAGTCGGTGCCGTGCGCCGATGTTTTGGAGTGACATTGGGCGCAAATCGAGGTGCCGCGCCGTGCATCCAGGCGCTCGGGTTGGACGATGACATCCAGCTCGGTTCCGTCGGCGGTTGCGGGTCGGTGGTCGCCGCCGGCGCCGTGGCAGCGCTCGCACCCAACCGCCCCCTCAAACCAGCGGCCGTAGCCGCGTGTGGTCTCCATCGAGACAGCGGACTCGGGGGTCCACGTCAATTCAAAGCCGGTTGCGTGGCACGCAAAGCACTCCGATTCCGCGGACCGTTCGGGGAGGCGTGCGACGAACTGGCCGCCGCCATCGAACCAGCGGTCGACTTGATAGGGGACCAAGCGACCGATTGGCTCGGGATAGTCGGGTCGGTGAGGGTCTTCGGCTACCCATGCGAGCGGAAGTGGCCACGCGACCCCACCTTCTTCGACCCAAGGGACGGTTCGGTCCGTGGGGTCGCCGATGTAGCCTTGAATGGTGAATCGGCGCCGTGCTCCGGTATTGTCGACGAGAGTAACCGACGGAGACCCGCTGGTGAGGCCAAGCTCCGCCGTAGAGGAGGCGAGGTCGACGACGGTTCCCGCGACGAACTGGTCGAACAAGTCGTCGGATGCTTCGTCGGAGAGCGCGCGTGCGTGGGCGGTGTTCGACCAACCATCGCGGTGGTCGGGGTGGCAGGCGCCACATGCGTGGGAGCCCAGGTACGCGGTGCCCACAGGTGGGTGACCCGATGTAGGCGTGGACCATTGGAAGCCGCCGGCTTCGGTGATGGGCGGTGCGTCGATGTGTGCAGGCAGCACGCGGCCCGATGGGTCGAATACGTCCAGCTGCGGCGCGTCGTCGACCACACCGGTCAAGGTGGCGTTGCCTTCGTCGTCGGTGAATGCTGTAGCGAGGATGGTTCCCGTCGACGAAGTCGCTTGCACGGTCGCATTGGCCAGCGGGAGGTCGTCGGGGCCGTCGACATGTACCGTGACTACGCCGCCGGTAATGGGGCGTGGCGCGAGGATGATGTTTTGCTCTGCTTGTATCCCGGCTTGAATGTCGACGGGGCCGACCTCGGCCATCGCCCAGCCTTGTGCGGCAACGACGAGGGACACAGGGCCATCGTAGAGACGGTCCATCGTGTAGGTTCCGGTGGCATCCGTTTGCGCTTCTCGGCCGCCCGGAACGGTGGTGACAAACGCTCCCACGATGGGGTTGCCGTCGGTATCGGTGACTTGGCCGGAGAGCTGTCCGCGGGAGAGGTCGACCGCGAATGTTTCCGCCGCGGAGTCCACGCCATCGGGAAGGACAATGGGGGAGCCACATGCGGAGAACGTGACACCTGCCAAGCCCAGCAGGAGGGTTCGGAGTTGGGGGAGGCAGGGGGAGGGTTGCACCAGAACATCCAAAAAGTAGGGGGACGGTCTCCCGTTTCTCCGTGTATCCAGGCCCTTGCTGCCCGTGGCAATGTTCCTTTGGTTTGCGGCGTGACCCTGCGCTCGGTCAGGGTGACGACACGGGAGGTGTGGAGGGGGGAGGAACAAGCGAATCTGGAAAGTGAAGGGTGATTGCGTTTTTTCGTTCGTCCGAACGAAAAGCGTCTTTTGGGTTCCTGCCATTTCGGCTTGCTTGAAATGAAAATGCAGGTCAAAGTCTTTGTGTGCGCGAAAATGTCCCGAAAGAATACCGCTGGGTTCGATAGTGCCAAAGGACTGCGAAATGCATTTGCGTTTTTGGATGAGCGTTGTGGCTGTCCTATACGTTGTTTTTGCGAATGGTTGCACGGAAGACAAGTCTTGCGCCGCCCAATCATGGGGGGATCAAGGGCTGGCGCCGGCGAGTGTCGAAGTGAGCGCTCTTGCGATAGACGAGCTTGGCGGAATGGCGGTCAATGCAGAGCAGGACGCGCTGATGCTCGACTCTGGAACGTCCGCGTGTACGACGGACAGTTGGATTTTGGGGGTAGACGAAGCGGGAAGTTCGGCTGTCCCGGACGCGGTTTGGGCGCTACCATTTGATGTACGCACGCGCGTCTTGGGCGCGCCCGTTGGGATGGACCCCGATGGGTCGGGACATTGGTCGTTGACCCTCCATGAAGAGGACATGGGGGTGCCCTGCGAAATCGCTGCAGAGGTGGCGTGGCTCTATGTTCCGGTCATTGATGGCGCATTGGGTCGGATGGTGGGTGGCCCAATGGGGGAAGCGCGCTTTGTTCACTTGGATGCTTGGGACGACATTGGTGCGGTGCAAATCTATACGTCCGATTTGGTGGACAGCGTAACGGCTGTAGTCGTCGATATTCCAGGACAGCGTGCCGTGGGCCCGCTCAACTTTTCCCAAACGGGCGACACGGAAACGGGCGACGTGCGCTGGGGCTTGGGAGATGACGCGCTGTTGTGCCGTTCTGCCAATGACTTTGTGTTTTTTGGGGCGATGGCGCAAGACCCCTCCGGTGCGACCATCGGAGCCATTGCGTTTTGATACCGTCTGGGGGTGTATACTCGGTTGTTCGAGGACCACAAACCGGCGATACGCTGTCTATGAACGCACTCTATGGGGTGTCCTTCACCCAAACCGCATCCGTTTTGTGCGGGAGAGGGACGAGGGAGGGGATAGCGGGACGGTCCAGGTTCGGAGCGGCGGGCACTTGCCCTGCGGCCAGATGCCTCTTTCTACCATTGGTGCTCCCCCCATTCTCTCAGGCTCGGACTGGGAAACCATAGATAAAGAAGCCCACCGCCATAGAGCCAGTCAATCATGTCCTGGGCGATGCGGTCATCTACGGCGGGACAGCCGTGGGAACGGCCGAGGTAGCCTTCGTCTGCGATGTGGTCCACGCGCGCGTATTGCGCACCGTGAAAGACGATAGCGCGCTCTCGGGCGAGGTCATTGAGTCCGGGGTCCAGGCCATCAAGGCGCAAGGAGCGGCCGTTGGTGCCGATATAGGTCTCGGCGCCCACGTAGAGGCCGAGGCTGGACTGGTTGGAGTGGGGCGTGTTGGAAAAACGGCTCGCACGCTTGGGATCTGTCGAATGGCCCGAGCCGATTCCGTGCGAGACGAACGCGGCTGCGACCGTCTCGGCGTGAAGTAGGTCGACCACCCAAAGGCGCTCTTCGGTGCTTGGGCGGGAGAAGTCCACGATGGCCAGAGTGGCGCGCCGGGCTTCCCCGTTCGTCCACGCGGTATCGGCGGCGTGGAGGGCAGCCTCTGCCACCAACGGGGACATGCCCTCGGCGACAAGGTCCGCAATGCCCACGGCCCCCATCGAAAGCACCGCACTCGAAGGTTCCGCGCTCCCCAGCGTGACCCAGTGGGTCCCCGCGGGCAGCCATCGTGCAGCCAAGACTGCGACTTCATTGTCTTCAATAGGTATTGAAAATGAAGCGTGACACGTTGTTTCCGAGTTTTCGGGCCAAATGGAGAGGGTGAGGTCTCTCCCTTCGGGGACGGCAACTTCGAGGGTCAGCAAGGCATCGTTGGGCAGGTCGACGCGGTAGCGCGCGGAATGGGCGGAGTCTCCACAAGGACCGCGGGACGTAGAACCCGAGACCAGCACCGCGGATTCGTACCAGCCAGCGGCGTTCGCAAACGATACAAGGGTCATCCAAAGACGAAGCACCTGTGGCCTCCGGCGGGTCCAGGGTTGGACTTGGGCGAGCGGTGCAGAAACACGAGGAGCAGCGGTGCGTGAACCCAGCGAGAGCGGATTGTCGGCGACGTTGCCCGCGCGAGCCTACCACGGGGACGGCGCATGGCGGGCGGACCAGCGGGCGGTGCTGGGGCCGGGCCCCCACATCCTTGCGCATGTTTCCCAGGTGCCGGGTGTGGGCGACGCGATGGAGGTCTCGGTTGCCGGAAACTCCCTTGTGGTTGTGCGCGGCGAAGACAATGAAGTACGCGTATTTCACAACGTCTGTCGGCACCGATTGGGGCCCATGTTGTGGCCGGGCGAGCGGGTAAAGGGGCAAGCACGGCTCACGTGCCGCATCCACGGCTGGTCTTACGACGACCACGGGAAGCTCCGGCACGCACCTCGATTTGGCGCGAATACGCCGTGCTTGCATCTTGTGGCTGTGCCTTCGGTGACGTGGCGTGGACTTGTGGTTGCGCGCTTGGAGGCAGGGACAGATGTACCCGATGTTTCTGGGCTCGAAGCCCGTGTGGGACACCTCCAGTGGGACGCTCTGCGCGTTCGGGGCACCGCGTCCCATACCTTGCGGTGCAACTGGAAGGTGTACGTCGAGAATTACCTGGAGGGCTACCATATCCCTTGGGTTCACCCCTCCCTTGCCCGCGAAGTAGACCTCTCTCGCTACCGGGTCGTAGACCACGGGGATTGTATTGAACACATTACCGGAAAACGGTCTGAAGAAGGCGTGAATGCGGGTTTGTGGGTTTGGTGGTGGCCATGTACCGCCATCAATGTATACGCGGAAGGCGTGTGTATTGAGCGTATTGTGCCCGTCGGACCCACGGAAACACGCATCGAGTATCTCTACTTGTTCGACGCCACGGTGTCTGAAGCCGCAGTCACGGCCAGTATGGAAATGAGCGCGGAGGTGACCGCCGAAGACATTCGTGTGGTCGAGGCCGTGCAGAAAAACCTTGAAGGAGGAGCCGTTTCCGAGGGCGTGCTCTCGCCGGTCCACGAAGAGGGCGTTCGCTTGTTCCAAGACCGCGTGCGCGCGGCGTGGGCGATGGTCGGCGTGGGGCTGTGACGCGCGCTTCAGCGACAATCGAGCCTGGTCGACCGGTGTAGGCGCTCGGCGAACAACGTAAGCACAGCGTTCATGGCTTCGTGGGTGGGGTGCGCAGGATCCTCCTCGCGCCGTTCGAGTGCCAGCACGGAGTGGGGAATTGGCGTCGTGCGCGCGTGCTTGCCGATATCGAGGGTGACGGCGCGAAAGGCCGGGCCGAGTTCGTCCTGCAGTCGGGAAAAACGTGCCGCAGGTGACATCGGGTCGTTTCGAAAGCGAAGTCCCAGGACGGGGCATCCTTCTTGGGCCCTTTGTTTGACAGCGGCGAGCTCTACGTCGTTGAGGTGAAGGTCTCGTGCATGGGCCGGTGTGAGCGCAAACGGCAAGCTCGGCTGGGACAATACGGGTGCCAACATACACGGCTCAAGCATGAGCGCGAGGGCAAAGTTGCCCGTGAGGCACATGCCCACCGCGCCTACGCCGGGTCCGCCGCAGCGGTGGTGGAGGTCGCGGCACAGCGCGCGGAGGACGTGCGTAATCGGGGATGACTGCCGAAGCGCCAGCACGCGGAATTCTCGCGCAATGCACGCCCGCGCGAGCTGCTGCAGAGACCGCAGGTGGGAGTAGGGCTGGCCGGGAACGCCGAAGAGGCATGGCATCGAGACGGTGTAGCCGGCGTCTGCGATGCGCCGGGCAAAGTCGGCGACTTCGGGTGTAATGCCGGGCACCTCGTGCATGACCAAAACGCCTGGGCCGCTGCCTTTCTCCCATATCGTGAGGCGGGTGCCTTCGGCGGAGAAGGTGCGCTGGGTGAAGTCCGAGAGGGAATCGGCCTCGGCACGGGGGCGGCGCATGCGTTCTCCAGTCATGGGCACGACGCGGACATGTCGCCGCACCAAGGTTCCGCACACCCACGGTGGGCTCCGCCGCGGAGACTCCGGCTCCGCGGCCCGCCGGAGACCCGAAGGGGCTCAGGCGGCTTTTATTCCCATGATATTTGAGGTATTATCAGGGGATGTATCCGCGAGAATAAGCCGTGATTGCTGCGTTTTGTTTACGGGTAATACCCTGCAAAAGAGCTAAGTTCGCGTGTTTCGATGGGGGTGCCATCGGTGGCGACATCCTGTACTTTCACGATGCCCAGGCGGGCGGCGTAATAGGTGGTGATGGTGCCCGTGCGGTTGAGCTCGAGGGGGATGAGGTCGGACGAGCCGGTGTCGACCATTTCGTAATCGTTGCGGACTTCAAGCACGTCGAAGGTGCCGGCGGGGACGGTAATGGTGGTTGTGCCGACCACGGTGAAGGTACCGCTGGCGTCGTAGGACAGCAGGCCACGGCTGTCCGATGCGGAATAGGCGTACGACCAAGTGGCACCAGGAGTGAGGTCGGCTTCGGCCTGAAGCTCGACTCTGCCACCCGTATAGGTGATGGTGGTCGACAATCCCGTGGAGCTGGTCATGTCCCAGCCGAGCATGCCGAACATGCCGAGGGTACAGGACCGCTGCTCGACGACATTGAAGCTGGTGCCGCCATCGAAGTAGTTGCGGCGCAGCGCGCCGGAGCCGGTGGTGGCGTTCCAGCTATCGATGGTCACGGTTTCGATATAGGTGGTGCCATTTTGTGGCGTGGTATTGTATAGCCGCAACGCACCGGCAGGATTCGACATCGGAAAGTAGACGTTGCAATACACGCCCTCGTCGATTTCGCCGTCGCAGGTGTTGTCTTCGCCATCGGTGATTTCGGTGGCGCCAGGGTAGCTATTGACGTTGCTATCGTCGCAGTCGTCGCCTGCGCACAGCGGAGCATCCGACGCTGCGGCGTCAAAGCCGTCGCCATCGCAGTCGCAGTCGGATGTGGCCGCGGTGCAGTCGTTGTCGATGCCGTCGTAGCAGATTTCGCGCGCGCCGGGGTAGACGGTTGCGTCGTCGTCGTTGCAGTCGTCGTCTGTGGGCCACCCATCACCGTCGCCGTCGGTGTCGGTGTCCGTGTCGGTGTCGGTGTCGGTGTCGGCGTCGGTGTCCGCATCGGAATCCGTGTCGGTGTCGGTGTCCGCATCGGAATCGGTGTCAGTGTCGGCTTCTTCGGTGGTGCCGGTTTCTTTGTAGATTTTGCCTACGGCCCCGCCATCGCACGCGGACACGCTAAAAAGTCCGACCAGAACGAGTGTCGGGGTGAAAGGGGCCGGAAGGATGCGCATCGGGTCTCCGCGTATAGCCGTGGGCGGTTGCCATTTGGGGCGCGCCCGTGATGCGCTATGGTATCGGACGAAATGTCCAGTGGCACTCTTTTCGTTCGTCAAGTTCAGGTGTCTTCGCGCGCGGGGTCGCGGAGGACCGCGGGGCCGGAGGGGGAGACGAATCGGTCGAGCACGGGCCGAAGGTCCGACCGCCGGAAGGGCTTGGTGAGGCACTCGTCGGCCCCAAGCTCGGTCAAGCGACGGCGCACGGGCGCGCTCATGTGTCCGGTGACAATCGCGACGCCGGTTCCTTCGAACTCGGGTTCCGCGCGAATCCTGCGGCAGACGTCAAAACCGTCGAGGCCGGGCATCACGAGGTCGAGGAAGACCAAATGGGGGTGAAAGGAAAACAGCAACGCACCTGCGCTGAAACCATCCGCCGCGGTGCGAATGTCGAGGTGGGGCGCCATGCTTTGCAAAACACGTTGCATCATTTGGACGTGAAGCAAGTCGTCATCGACGATAGCCACGCGGTTGCGAATCGGCTGAAGCTCGTCGGGGAGCTCCATTCCCCGGCCACGCATAAAGCGTATGAGGTCTTCTTTTTGAATACGCCGTCGGCCACCGCCGGTTTGGAAACCGGGCAATACGCCTGCGTCGACCCAACGCAAGACAGTCCGTGGAGTGACGCCGCAAAAGCGTGCCACATCATGTGTACTCATGACTTCTGGAATATTCATGGTTTCGCCCTGGCCCTTTGGGGGGCCCCATCGCTACTACGCCGCATCTCTACTGTAGCGAACGGAATCGGAAGGCGCATCCGACACCCCCGACGTGTCATGTCTTGTCTGTCGCCTCAAAAAAGTCGAAGTGTTGACGCGGACGACAGTCCGAGATCTGGTGATGGTTTGGACCTGCCTGTATGTAGATGTCGTCGTCATGCTTTTTGTTGACGACGAGTACGCAACCTTACGGGGGAATCTTGTGGCTCCCCCGGCGGTGTGCGGGGCGGGCGCTGGAATGTGCGGCGTGGGGTGTGTGCGCCATACCGGGCCGCTTGGCGGGCGTATTACGGGGGATGCTGAATGCGAGAACGTTGTAATAGTCGATACTGTCGATTCGAAATGCCCGCGTTTTTTTTGGCGTAGGGCGCTTCGCATGTCGATCGGACATAGACCCGACGGCGGACGAGGCAGGTGCGAACCAGGCTCTATTGTTCCCGAAGCATGGTACATCCCGTGTGGTGTATTTACGGACATATCCGACATCGGGTTGCGGGGGGTGCAAACTCGGTGGGGTCTATTGCAATAAGTGCCCGTGAGAGCACGTTTTGATTGGAATCCTATTTTGGATGGGACAAGAAAGGTGCCGTACGTGCCGTCCATTCAGAACATGGAATACGTGGGCGGCGCAGATTGTATGCACAAGGCAATTTGAAAGGGTGTTGATAGAGTACGCAGAGGAGAAGCGCCAATATTCATACGTTTTTCACCTTACTTTGACATCCTGTAGCAACGGTCCCGACTGGAGCATCACCTCGGCAAAGTGCGCGGCATCCAGATGTGTGGAGGGGGGAGGCGCGACAGGAATTCTCCGCGCGTTTGGCCTTCATTCTGGGGGACACGCGCCGATCCGGTCGGGGCAATCTCGCGGCGTTCATCGTTTCGCGTAGGTGCTCGGATTGTCCGCTTGGGGTGGAATTCGAATATGGCACGCACTCGACGGTCGCAGCCATCGCGCGCTGGGCGCGCTACAATGACACAGAGCGAAAGTACGGTGCTTTCGCGAGGAGCCGCTCTGGACGAACGCGCCGACTTTCGCGTAAGCATCGAAGAGACCGCATGGTTGGATGTGTGGGGACGGGTTCCTGTACCCCAACGGTCCATCCAAACGGTCACCGCCGACCTGTCGATGTCGGGCGTCACATTGGTGTGGGATGGCTCACTCGAAGTGGGGCAGTTGGTGGGCCTCTTGCTGTTGTTGGACGGCCACCCTTGCGCCACCCGCGCCCGCGTGATTCGTCAGCCCGCTCCCGGTCGCTGGTGCTTTCGCTTTGTGCATCCAACCGCGGCGTTGCTTCACGACATCGGGCGTCGGGTGCGAGAAGCGGAGCGGCAATCCATTGCAGATGCGCGCGACGAATCCGTACCCCTCACAGCGCGCGGATAAGTGCGTGGGCGAAGCGTCAACCGACTAGCGCAACGACCGACCCCGTCAGAAGCGTCGCGAGGCTCCCCGCAATCACGGCACGGCCAGCGAGTCCAGCAAGCTCGGCGCGGCGCTCGGGGATGACGCTCGTGAGGCCGCCCACAAGGATACCCATTGAGCCGAGGTTCGCGAAGCCACACATGGATGTTACCAAAATCTGCCGTGATGGAGGAGAGAGCGTGGTTGGTTCGAGTTTTGACAGCTCCATATAGGCGACAAATTCGTTGAGCACGGTCTTGGTGCCCATCAGTTGTCCCGCTACGCCGCTTTCCGACCACGGTATTCCGGTGAACCATACGAGTGGCTGAAACACCCTCCCTGCGATGGCCTGTATGGTTATCGGGGTGTCCGTGGGGATGACGGATAAACCGCGATTGACGAGGTGTACGATAGTAAATAATACTACAATCGTAGCCGCAATGTCAATAACCATTTTTGTGCCTTCCTGGGTGCCTCGCATGAGGGCCTCCACCCAGTTCGCATCTTGCTTTTGGGGAGGGGGCAGGAGCGTTGGGGGGCTCTCGGCAGTTGCGCCCGGAATCATGGCGTGGGAAATGGTCAACGCGGCGGGCACACTCAATAGGCTCGCGACCAGAATGAGTCCCAATGCTCCCGGAAGAATAGGCTCGATAAGGGAGGCATAGAGGACCATCACGGTGCCTGCGACCGTAGACATTCCGCAGACCAGCACCGCGAAGAGCTCATCACGGGTCAATTGGCGTAGGTAGGGCCGAATCAACAACGGGCCCTCGATAATGCCAAAAAATACGCTCGCCGCGGCACCAAAAGCGAGAGGGCCGCTGGTTCGAAACAAACGTTGAATCATCCGTGCGAGGAGTGTCACCATCCATGGAATCACGCCGATATGGTGCAACACTGCGGAGAGGGCGCTGATGACCAAAATCAGTGGCAGCACGCGAAATGCGACAATGAACGCGCTCCCTCCACCGACCTCCGCAAATGGAAGCGGGCCCCCAGAGAGATAGCCAAACATAAACTGGGACGATGTGGCGGTGGCCGCTTCTAATTCTTGTACGGCGTCGTTGAGTATGGAAAAAGCAGACGCGACACCGGGAAAGCGCAACAGCACAAATCCCATGAGCAGTTGACTCAGAATTCCCAGGAAAATCGTACGGGGACGAATGGACGTCGACCTCCCGCCCACCAGCCACGCGATGAGCGGAAATACGAGTAGACCAAGTGATGCTTGCATATATATCATATGTGTGTTATTATTCTATCTCTATATTTGTGATTACGGTGCTATGAGTTTGATTTTGTATCTGAATTCCATGTAGGCCACGGGGCGTTCCGCAGGCGCAGCGGGAAGGGACCAAATGGCGTCCCTGCGCCGCAGTGGCGGCGAGGGAAGGGTATTGTTGTTGCTCTACGCATTTGCGTGGCCCGTTATCCGGTAGACTGCGGTAGAGTGTTTCCTGCGGTGTTTGGAGGTTTGTGTGCGTCCACGCTTGAAAGGTCGGAATCCCGTGCTGGTGCTGGTTGCAGCTGTCGTGTCGTTGTCTTCGTGCGACGACCCGGCCAAAGTGAGCGGTAGCGCGGCAGGCATCGCGACAGCCTCCGACACCACGGATGCCGATGGTGACGGTTTTCCGAGCGCTGAAGACTGCGACGATCTCGATGCCGCCCACAATCCGTCGGCAGTCGAAGTTTGTGATGGTGTCGACAACGACTGTGACGGGGAGGTAGACGAAGAGGTCCAGTCCACCTGGTATCTCGATGCCGACCAAGACGGATTTGGCGACCCCCTGCATTCGATGTTGGCGTGTGCCGCTCCTTCGGAACATGTCACCAATGCCGCGGATTGTGACGACACAGACCCACGCGTCTTTCCCGGCGCCGCCGAAGCATGCAACGGCGTCGACGACGATTGCAACAACTTGATTGACGAAGATGTGCAGGAGGAGTGGTTCGCGGACAACGACGCAGATGGCTTCGGCGACGCGCTCTCACCGATTTTGGGATGCGATGCGCCAGATGGCGCCGTGGCCGATGGAACGGACTGCGACGACGGGCGGGACAGCGTGTTTCCTGGTGCGCCGGAGACCTGCAATGAAGTCGACGACGATTGCGACGGTTCGGTCGATGAGGGGATGAACCAGACCTTTTACCAGGATTTGGATGGTGATGGATGGGGCGATGTCACCGCGTTTACGGAGGCATGTTCCCGTCCGGTTGGGTATGCCGATGTTCCGGGAGACTGTGACGACTTGGATGCGAGCGTGCACCCCGATGCGCCCGAGCCGGATTGCGCCGACCCCAAGGATTATAATTGCGATGGTAGCGTCGCTTACGCGGATGCGGACGGTGACGGTTGGGCGGCGTGTACGGAGTGCAACGACGCCGACCCCGCCGTGCATCCGGGAGCATTGGAGGTCTGTAATGGCGTGGACGACGACTGCAACGGTGCGACCGATGATGGTGACCCCGGCGTGGACCTCGCAACCGGGGGAGAGTGGTATGGCGACGTAGATGGGGATGGATTCGGCAATCCAACGGATGTCATCACCGCATGTGCTGCGCCGAGCGGGTATGTCGGCAATGACGCAGACTGCGACGATGGCGCACCGGCAGTACATCCGTTGGCAACAGAAGTCTGCAATACCATCGATGACGACTGTGACGGTGACATTGATGATGCGGACAGCACTGTGGACCTCTCGACGGGCACGACTTGGTATGTCGATGGGGACGGCGATGGATTTGGTGACCCTGGGCGGGGTTCTGTTTCTTGTGCCGCGCCCGCGCAAGGTGTCATGGACAACGCCGATTGCGACGATGGAAATGTGATGGTGTTTCCCGGTGCGCTAGAAGTTTGCAATACAATCGACGATGACTGTGATGGCCTGACCGACGACGCGGACGCCTCCCTCGACCTTGCTTCTGCGGGCTGGTGGTATGCAGATGTCGATGGCGACGGGCATGGCGACGCCGCGGTGGCTACCCAATCGTGCGTGCAGCCGGCGTCTACTTCTGCGTTGGCCGATGATTGTAATGATTCGATGGCCGCGGTGTTTCCGGGGGCCAGTGAAGTATGCAATGGCATCGACGACGACTGTGATGCACGCATCGATGACGCGGATGCCTCCCTCGATACGACCTCCGGGACGTTGTGGCACGTTGACGCAGATGGCGATGGCTTCGGCAGCCCCACGGTCACCGTCGCCGCGTGTGTTGCGCCAAGCGGAACCACCACGGACGCAACGGACTGCGACGATGGCGCAGTGGCGGTCTTTCCCGGTGCGAATGAGGTGTGCAACGCAATCGACGACGATTGTGATGGGGCGATTGACGACGCCGATGGCTCGCTGGATACCACGACAGCATCGACCTGGTATGTGGATGGGGATGGCGATGGATACGGCGGTTCCGCAGTCGCGCTTGCGTGCGTGCAACCCTCCGGGTCCACCGCCGTTCCCTCCGATTGTAATGACTCCGATTCGCGTGTGAATCCGGGTGCCGTCGAAGCGTGTGACGGTGTGGACACAGATTGCGATGGAAGCGTGGATGAGGGCTATTCCGCGGTCACCGTTTCCGTTGGCACTACTTCGCCTTCGGGTTCCTGCAATGGCAACAGCAACCGCGCGGTCACGTTCTCCGCGGCGTCCGCATGTGGGTGTCCCGTGGTCACACTTTCGGGAGCATTCTATGACTACTCCGATGGCTCTGGCGGTCAACTCACCTCTGTGAGCGCGAGTACTTCGTCGATGTCGCTGCAATGGGACGACTCGCCGAGCGGTGGCGACTGCGACCTTGACATTCGGTCGTCGATTTCCTGGAGCGCATCCTACGCAGCGGGAACGTTGTCTATTACGGTCTCGGATAGCATCACGGGATATGATGCAGGAAACAGTCTGGGAGCCGGCTATTCTATCTCGTCGTACAGCACGGTATTGCGCAGCTCGGGCTCCGGGTCGGCAACCTATACCTACACTTGCCCTTGAGTGGGGGGTCGGGTTCTTCCGGGGCCTCTTGGGGCCTCAGTTGGGGCATCCGGGGTCCGATAGGTTCGGGGTGTGCGCGTGAAGCAGCGAGCACGCTTGATTCTGGCCATAGGTGTCGCAGTCTTGGTGTGCGGCTCCTGGTTGTGGTCCCAAGGGCGTCCCCAGCGCGTCCTCCGCGATGCCTTGGTCGGTATTCTGGACACTTGGTTGGTCCCCACCGTTGCGCTGGATGGATTCGCCGTTGACGGCCCGACCTCCGTGCGCTTGCTCGGCTTGCGTCTGGTCGCCGACGACGGCAAGCCGTTGTTTTCCGTAGAGGAATTGGGCGTAGAGCTCGCTGCGGTACCCACGGAAGGAGAGCCCATTCGAATCGGTCGGCTCCACCTGCGTCATCCAATTTTGTATGTGCGTCCAGACCAAAATCATGCCGGATTTGTCCCTTATGGCTGGGACCACCTTGTGGAACCCGACGCACGCGCCAATCCCAACGCGCTCCAGCGGGACGTTCGGCTCACCGAAGTGCTGGATCTTCGGTATGTGCAAATCGAAGACGGCGAGGTTTGGATTGCTGATTATGGCGGTGAGCAGCTTCGGTTCGATGGTATCGACCTTGAGTTGGAATCCGACCCCACCGCGACGCCGGAGGGAGGCTCCGGGCACCACGCACGGCTGACCTTGGGCTCGCCGCCTGGATTCGTTGTAAAGGCTGACGCACGCGTCGATCTTGACCGAAAGATAGTTTGGTTGGACCAGGGTACGATGGCCATCGGCTTGTCGGACCCCGCAGCGGTCGCTCGCCTTGCCCCCGGCCTGCGCCAAGTTGTCGAAGACCATTCGCTGCGCGGAAAGGTTTCTGGGTCTTTGACCGGTCGCCTCGACTTGCGCAATGTTCGCGACAGCGAGCTTACGATGCAAATGTCGTTGGCCGATGTCCACGGTGCGGCGGGTGCGTGGCGCTTGCCGATTTCTGCAGGCGACGTAGTGGTAAGGTTTTTCGAGCGGCAGGCCCACATCGACCATGCTTCGTTTGGTCTGCTGGACGGTACGCTTACCTTGTCGCAAGGAGAGCTTTCCGTTGTTGAAGATGACATCGCGCTAGCAGCTCACGTGTCTGTCGACCATATCGGGGTTCATGGTGTATTGCGCGAAGAACCGCCTGCTTCCGCTATGGCGTATTTGTCGGCCAAAGGTAGGGTTCATATTGCGGCCCAAGACGTAGCATTGGCAGGTGTCCTCGACGAACTTCGGCTTGTCCTGCCCGACGCGACGCCGGTGCTCTCGATTGGACATGCGGAGGTTGCCAATGTGCAACTCCACGCGACAGGTACACCACTCACCATTGGACGCGTCGACCTTCGCGACCTACTGGTCGATATTCAGATGGACAATGGGCGCCCGCGGGGAATCCCGCTCCCTCCCGAGCAACCAAACACAGCAGCGCCGCCGGTAGACGGGCCACCCTGGTACGCGTACGTGCAGGTCGAGGAAACCAAGTTTGACAATGCCAACGTTGCATTTGGGCGGGTAGGGCAAAGTCCCTGGCGAATCGGGTCTGTCTCGGGAACAATCCACGAGCTGGGCGGAAACCCGTTGGCGCCTTGGAGTGCGGACCTCACCACCAATGGCGCGAGAGTGAATGCGCACGGCCGCTTGGATATTGCAAATCCAACGTTGCAGGTAGATGGGTGGTCTGTACATGCGGACATTGCGCGGGACAATGTGCAACAGTTGTTGCCGCCTGGCATTCGACAAACGGTCGCGGCTCTGGTTCCTTCGGGCCAATTCCAAGGGACGGGTTCGGCTACCTTTCCATTCGGTTCGGCGCCTGTGTCCGTCGAAATGCAGCTGCAACTGGACCAAGGCGCAGTCGCGATTCCAGGAATTCTGCTGCCCGTTGTCCATGGCTCAGCTTCGCTTTCTGTGGGGCAACACGCAGTTCGGCTCGCCTCCGTTTCGTTGGAAGGTGCCGGCGGCACGCTCGAATTGCCCGCGGTTGTGTTGGATGCGGAAAACCAACTCACGATGTCTCTCCGCGCCGCAGGGTTGCGGCTCCAAAGCTTGCAGACGGTCACGGGCCGGCCGGTGGGTATGGGGTTGTTTTCGGGTGAGGCGGATTTGATGGTTCGGCTGGTGGACGGCCCCAAGGGCACTGCTGTAGGCGCCTTGCGTGGCACGGCGCGCGGGGTCTCGCTCGATGGTGACCCCGTGGGCGTCATGCGGTGGCGCGAAGCGAGCGTGTCGGCGGAACCCAAGCCGGGTCAGGTGTTGGATGTGCGGTTGACCGTGCAAGGCGGGGACGGCGCGCGGGTAGAAGCCCAGGGTTCGATGGCGATTGGCGGAACGCAGGTCGATTGGTCGCAGATAAGCGGGCGTGTGGACCTGACGAATCCCAGTGCGCGCGCTGCCCTTCCACCGACCGCCCAAGCGACGTTGGAGGGGGTACGGGATGGGGTGCTGACCCTCTCCGGTGACGGGCGGCTGTCCCTTTCCGACCCGTTGCGAGACTCGTCGGTCGCGGGCGTGTTGGGTGTCGAAAATGCCGCGTGGCACTACGCGGGATTTCGTATGGCGGGCATCTCGGGTTCGACGCCCGTGTCACTTTCGGATGGTTCGTTTCGCGGTGCGGGCGGCGCATTTACCGGTTTGGGGGGACGCCTCGGCCTCGACGAGGGCGTCTGGTCTTTGCTGGACAACGAAGGCTTTGTACGTTGGACATTGGGGGGCCTTCGATTGGAGTCCCTACGTGCGACCGAAGGCGCGCCGAACCAACTGGTTGGCGCCGTGGCAGGCGATGGTCGCGTCGAGCTGCGCTTGCAGGCGGAGACGGGCGTGACCGTAACAGGTGGGTCGGGCGCGATTCGGGTGCGCGATGGCCGGTTGCTGTCTCTTCCGGCGTTGGGCGCCGTCGCGCGCGAATCGAGTACAGCAGACGGTGACGATGCATTGGATATTCGATTTGTGTTGGGGCCACGGGGCGTCGACCTCCGCACAATTCAAGTAGACCTCGGTCCCGTGCGGTATGCTGGGCAGGGGGAAGTGCGGTGGAGCGGTGCCTTGGACGTTCATTTGGAGGCAAGTCCCCGGCCGGGGCAGCGCGCTACATTGGCCGACCTCACCGCGCGGTTGGTGGCGTGGGACGTGCGGGGAACGCTTTCGTCGCCGCACGCCCAAGCACTTCCGTTGGGCATCGACACCCGGACCTTCGAACAAGCGGCGCAGGATCCACGGAGAGCGCTTCTGTCGAAGGATGGCGACCCTGTGTTGGGTACCGCGGGCGATGGATTGGACGAACTCCCGGAGTCGGGGGCGCGCATGGCGCCTCCACCTGCCGACGACCGGTCGCAATACGGCAAGTTCGACGACTTAGACGAGGAGTAGCGGCCGGGCTTGAGGCCTGGAGGCACAGGGGGGGTGCGCGGAAAGAGCTCTAGGCACCTGCAAGGTGGTAGAGCATGGCGTAGACGCCGACGCCGGTGACGGACACATACAGCCAAATGGGAAGGCCAATCCGCATCCAGCGCCGGTGGGTCTCGATGCGGTTTTTGATGCCAAGGTAGATGGCGCCAATCGCAAACACGGGAACAGTCGTGGCCAAGAGGACGTGGCTCGCGAGCATCGCGAGGTAAAAAGTCCGGGCAGGCGCATCTTCGGGGTAGGGGTGCGTGCCCCCGATTGCGACCCGAACGAGATAGCTTACCAGGAAGACCGATGATACTCCGAATGCCGTGAGCATCACCTTTTTGTGCGCACTTTGCGCATGCCGTCTGGCCAGTATCCAGCCGATGGACAGCAATACGGCGGAGGTGCCGTTCAGCGTGGCATTGAGCGCGGCCAAAGTGTGATTGAGGTCCATTGTGGGTTTCCGAGATTCGCGGGGGACGCGTTGGGCTAACGCAGACCGCGCTGCGGTCCACCGGGGTGTGGACAGCGTCGCGACATCTGATTATGTGTTCAGCGATTGGAAAGGATTTCGCCCAGGAGGTCGGTGTGGCAACGTTTGAACTTCATCTGCCCTTTGAAGCAAGCGGAGATCAGCCCGGGGCTATCGCGGAGCTTGTCGCGGGGCTCGAAGCGGGCACCCAACACCAAGTCTTGCTCGGCGCAACGGGAACCGGAAAAACCTTCACGGTGGCCAACGTTATCGCGCAATCGAATCGGCCGGTGTTGGTATTGTCCCACAACAAAACCCTTGCGGCGCAGCTATTTGGTGAGCTCAAGCGGTTTTTTCCCAACAATAGTGTGCAGTACTTTGTGTCCTACTACGACTACTACCAACCCGAAGCATACGTTGCGGCCTCCGACACCTACATTCAAAAAGATGCGCTCATCAACGAACGCATCGACAAGCTTCGCCATGCGGCGACACGCGCGCTGTTGGAACGTGATGACGTCATCATCGTCTCATCGGTAAGTTGCATTTATGGCTTGGGCTCCAAAGAAGCATACGATGGTATGCTGATACAGCTCTCCGTCGGGGATGAAATTCCCCGGAAGACTCTCCTCCGGCGTCTGGTGGAGATTTTGTATGAACGAAACGATGCAGACTTTCATCGCGGCACCTTTCGGGCGCGGGGCGATGTCATCGAGGTCTTTCCCGCGCACGAAGACCAAGTTGCGTTGCGAATCGAGATGTTTGGCGACGAAATCGAGCGAATCTGCACCATCGATGGCATCCGCGGCGTGCCCATTGAAGAACTTCGTCGGTGCACGATTTACCCAGCGAGCCACTATGTCACGCCCCAAGAACAACTCCAGCGAGCGGTCGAGAGCATTCGTGCAGAGCTGACCGACCGTCTGCAAGAACTGCGCGGGCGCGACTGGTTGCTCGAAGCCCAGCGCCTTGAGGAGCGAACTTCATTTGATCTTGAAATGATTGAAGAAACCGGCCGATGCAATGGTATCGAAAATTATTCGCGGCATCTTTCGGGCCGTCCCGGCGGCGACCCTCCCCCCACGCTCATTGAGTACTTTCCCGAAAATTGGCTGCTGGTGGTCGATGAGAGCCACGTAACCATGCCGCAGGTCTCCGGGATGTTTCGGGGCGACCGGGCGCGAAAAGAAACCCTCGTGCGCCACGGGTTTCGCCTGCCGAGTGCCCTCGACAACCGTCCCCTCCAGTTTGACGAGTTCCTTCAGCACATTCACCAGGCGATTTATGTGAGCGCCACGCCCGGAAAGTGGGAGCTGGAAAAAACGGGCGGCGTCGTGGTGGAACAAATCATTCGTCCCACCGGCCTGCTCGACCCCCGCATTGAGGTGCGGCCTGCGACAACCCAGGTCGACGACCTCGTTGGCGAGATTCGCAAGACGGTCGCCCTTGGCCACCGCGTACTCGTGACGGTCATGACCAAGCGGATGGCACAAGAACTCACCGATTACTACGGTGAGTTGGGCATTCGCGTGCGGTATCTCCACAGCGACATCGACACCCTCGAACGCATCGAAATCGTTCGAGGACTTCGGTTGGGAGAGTTCGATGTTCTCGTCGGTATCAACCTTTTGCGGGAGGGCCTCGACATTCCCGAGGTGGCCCTGGTCGCTGTGTTGGATGCCGACCGAGAGGGTTTCTTGCGAAACGAAACCTCCCTCGTCCAAACCATCGGCCGTGCTGCGCGAAATGTAGAAGGCCACGTCATCTTGTATGCCGACCGCATCACCGCCTCGATGCAGGCTGCGATGGATGAAACCCAGCGACGCCGAGAGCGGCAAATGGAGTACAACCTTGAGCACGGCATTACGCCCGAGACCATCCGCCGCTCGGTCGACAGTCCCCTCGCACAGCTTCTCGACGGCGAGCGGGTGTTGGCGCGTACCGAATCGGCTCCCGTAACCAGCATTCTCGGCGACGAGCCGGTCGATGCCCGCACTGTGGGCAACACGCTCAAGAAGCTCAAAAAACAAATGTTGGACCACGCTAAACGTCTCGAATTCGAGCGCGCAGCGGAAACCCGCGACCGCATTCAGGCCCTCGAACAATGGGCCATCGAACAAGGGGTCACCGTGTAGCGTGAGCACGCATGGCGTCTCCAATTCGGATACGTTCGCGCGCGCCTGTGTGGTGGAGGTTCTATGGTCAAGGTCCGAGTCAACGGTGTTGAACACTCGCTCGATATCGAGCCGGAAACGCCGCTGTTGTGGGTCGTTCGCGATGAACTCGGCCTCAAGGGCAGCAAGTTTGGCTGTGGCCTGGGTCTGTGTGGGGCCTGCACAATGCACCTCAACGGCGTTCCGGTGCGCACTTGTGTTTTGCCGGTCTCGTCTGTGGTCGACCAAGATGTTCGCACTATCGAAGCGCTCGCGCAGCACCCGGTGCAAGCTGCGTGGCTCGCGGAGCAGGTGCCCCAGTGCGGCTATTGTCAATCGGGCCAAATCATGCAGGCTGTGGGACTTCTGGCCAACAATCCGCGACCAACGGATGCAGAAATCTCCGCCACAATGACCAACCTGTGCCGCTGTGGCACCTACGACCGAATCCGTCGGGCCATTCACCGGGCCGCCGCAGCCATGCCGCTGCCACCTCCAGCGGCCCCCGTGGGTCCGGAGGAGTCCGAGGAGGGGGATGGTCCATTGCCCACTGATGGCGCATCCGTTGAGCCCTCTGACGTGCGCACGGGGATGGTCCGATGAGTACCTATTTGCTTTCACGACGTGCGGTCATGGAGGGGGGCTCCACTGCGCTCATTCTGGGGATGGTCGCACAAGATGCCCACGCAGCCAAGGTTCCGGAGGTGGACGGCACGCTTCGTATGGGGGCGCACACCGACGACATCGACGTTCACCTCAATGCCTGGATTCGCATCGCGAGCGACGGCACCATCACCCTCCGTGTCGGTGCCGCGGAGATGGGCCAAGGTGTTTTTACTGCGCTGCCCATGATTTTGGCCGAGGAACTGGATGCGGATTGGGACGCTGTGCGGGTAGAAGCCGCGCCTGTGGATGCCGCTTTTCGCCGAGATGGCCTCGAGTTTCCGGGCACCGTGCAAGCAACCGGCGGAAGCAGCAGTGTGCGGGGGTATTGGACATTCTTGCGCAATGCGGGCGCCGCAGCTCGCGCAATGCTTGTTCGTGCCGCAGCCCAAGCATGGGGTGTTCGCCCGGAAGACTGCACAACGGAGCGGAGTGTGGTGCGCTCTGGCGACCGCTCGGCCACCTATGGCTCGTTGGTTCGGGTCGCGGCGACCATGCCGGTTCCCAACCGCCCTGCGTTGAAGGAGGCATCCGCGTTTCGTCTCATCGGCACCTCTCCGCCGCGGGTTGACCTCCCGGCGAAGGTCGATGGCTCCAGCCCATTCGGCATCGATGTCTCCCGACCGGGAATGTTGGTCGCCACGGTACGTTGGTGCCCGCATTATGGTGGTCGAATCGCGACCGTAGACGATGCTGCCGCTCGTGCGATGCCCGGTGTGGTCGATATTTTCCCGTTTTCTTCGGAGCTTGACTACGGCGAAGCCGTGGTGGTGGTGGCGACTTCTTTTTACCGTGCGCGCCTCGCGGCAGAAACGGTGAACGTCACGTGGGACAAAGGGCCCGGCGCCGGATTGGATGATACTACTATTGATGGGATTCTAAAAGACGCGCTTGACAATGGGAATGCAAAAGTAGTTCACAAGGTCGGCTCATTCGCGCCGGAGAACGCGGGCTTGGTCGCGGAATACGCCGTTCCTTACCTAGAACACGCGCCCATCGAGCCATTGAACGCCACCGTCCACATCACGCCCGAGCGTTGTGATGTTTGGGCGGGTGTGCAAAATCAGCAAGGCACGCACAAGCTCGTCATGCAGATGACGGGCCTTCCGGCGGAGCGTGTCTTTGTCCATTCGTTGATGCTGGGCGGTGGGTTCGGTCGCCGCAGCGAGTCGGATGCGGTGGAGGTCGCTGTGGCGGCGGCCCTTCGGACCAGCAAGCCCGTCAAGGTCATCTATACCCGCGAGCAGGTGTTTGCGCGCGGAGGCTACCGGCCAGTCGTCCGTGCGCGGATGCAGGCAAATTGGTCCGACGGACGCCTGTTGGGATGGTCGACCCACCTCGCGTCGCAAAATCCGTTGAGCCGCTCTTTCCCAGCGTTTTTGGTGCGCTCTAAGCTCGGTCGTATCGTCGTGTACGACGGCTTCCATCGAATGCCGTATTCGGTGCCGAACCAGTTGGTTCGCCACAGCCACGTCGAGTTGCCCATTTTGGTGGGTTGGTGGCGCTCTGTGCACGGCTCCCACAATGGCTTCTTCCGCGAGTGCTTTTTGGACGAAGTCGCACACAGCATGGGACAAGACCCCATCGCGCTTCGGCAGGATTTGCTCACAGAGGCGCCACGCGCCCAGGCCGTGTTTGCAAAGCTCCTTGAAAATGCGGGGCCCGTTCCAGAGGGACAACACCGTGGTGTAGCCATTTTCGAGAGTTTCGAGGCCATCTGTGCGCAAGCCGTGGATGTTTCGGTGGATGGTGGAAAGGTTACACTGCACCGTCTCACGGCTGTCATCGACGCGGGGTTGGTGGTGCACCCGGACAGTGTCAAAGCGCAAGTCATGGGTGCGGCTACGATGGGCCTCTCGGCGGCATTGGGTGAACGGCTGTCGTTTGCCGATGGTGCCGTGGTGCAGTCCAACTTTCACGAGTACCCGCTGATTTCGCTCGGTCAAACGCCGCTCATGGACGTTTCGGTCATGCCGTCTGCAGAGCCGCCCGGTGGGGTGGGGGAGCCCGGCTTGCCGCCTGCACCCGCTGCGCTGTGCAATGCCATCTTTGCCGCCACTGGCCGTCGAATTCGTACCTTGCCCATTGGCAACCAACTTTCGGGGTGACCATGTCAGAACAAGGCGAGTCGCAGAACCCCGTGGTTCGCGTCTGTTTTGTGTGTCTTGGCAATATTTGCCGCAGTCCTACCGCCGATGGCGTCATGCGCGCGATTGTCGAAGAAGCGGGACTCTCCGACCGTATCTTTATCGACAGTGCAGGCACGAGCGCCGTGCATGTCGGCGAGGCTGCCGACCGACGAAGCGCTGCTGCCGCGAAGCGCCGTGGATACGACCTTACCAGCCGGTCCCGGCAGTTCGAGGAAGAAGACTGGGACGCATTTGATTTTGTGTTGGCAATGGACGGCTCCAACTTGCGCAGCCTTCAACGCATGGCGGGCGCTGCCACCTACAAAGGCACTCTTGCGCTGTTCCGCGACTTTGACTCGAGCGCACCACCCAACTCCGATACCCCCGACCCCTACTACGGTGGCCGCAGGGGATTCGACACCGTGCTCGACATCATCGAGAGCGGCTGCGCCGAGCTGCTCGACCATATCCGCGCAAAGTACGGTTTATGAGCGGTGCTGCGGCAGGCTCTCCCTGCCGTGGTTCTTGTCAACCGGCGATGACGCCGTCTTGTCGTGCCCAGTCGAAGATACCGTTGAGCGTCACTTCAATCGCGCGGCGGTCGGCAAGCCGGCACAATACGGGGTCAAGGTCCATGTGGCTGTCGTCGTCGCCGTAAACACCGAGCACGACGGCGGTTTGCACGAGAACTGCGGCATTTCCCGAAGCGACGGAGCGCGCAGCGCGGGCAGACCGCGCGCTCGCTTGAATGAACAACATCGCCGCTTCCATGTCGGAGGCAACGGCGCCGCAGCGCGAGAGAAGGCGGCAGTACGCTTCATTCTCGGCGGCCATGGGGCCTTGACCGAACTCGCGGGCGTACAAGCTCGCTTTGGTGTGACCGATTCCCAAAAATGTGTTCTCGGCGTGGCCGGACGCGGCGGCACCGGCCACCATCGCGTTGATCGCCGCTGGATGGGCGACGGCCGGAAACTCGACCGGCGCGATATGGCGGGTGGCCATTTCGTCGCGAACGCCCCCCGTGACGATAACAGCGTCGCCAGCGCGGATGTTGGGGTCCATCGAGCCACACGAGCCGACGCGCACGACCCGCCGGGCGCCCGCTTCGAGCAGTTCGTGAAGAATAATCTCCGTGCTCGCCGTACCCATGCCCGACGAAATCGCCATCACATCGACGGACTGGCCGTCTCGGCGAATCACGCCGAGGTGCGCCGTATGGCCGCGAGGATTGTCGACGACCGTGACCTCATCGAAGTTTTCGGCGATAGCAGCGGCTCGCGAGCGGGTACCCGGAAGCAGGACGTAGCGTCCGATGCGTCCGTTGCCAGCGAGATGGGAAGAGTCGAGGAGAATGTGGTGCTGTTGCTTCATAGTCCCGTAGTTCTAAGCACACCGGGCACCATATGCCAGCGATGCGCCGCCGATCGATAGCAGAGAATCCAGAGTCGACCGATTTCGGAGGGGATGTCGCCGGGTTCCGTCAAGCCCGGTTAGGTTCTGCAAACGGTGGAAGGATTCCGTGCAGCCGCAGAGTTTGTGACTGCTTTTGGATTTTCTCTCGCCGTTCGGTCGTCATTTTGTGCCACACCTCGGCGGCAGAGTCTCGCCGTCTCCATCCCCGGCCCGCCGTCTTGTAAACTAGGCGGGACCTCGGAGCCTCCCGTGCACTACGCTCGTCTGCACCGTGCCCTCTGTTCGCTCGGTAGCTTGTCTCCTGAAGCCCGCACTGAGCTTGTCTCTCTCCTTCGCACCGGCCCGGCAACTCTGGGCAAAGTGCTGGCCAAGGGGCCAGTGGGCGATATTGTTGGCGCTTTGGCCGACATCACGCCCACCGACGACCCCGCCAACCTCGCGGTTTGGCAAGCGGTGGTCGACCACCTGCCGCCGGAGACGCCAGCCGATTTGCGCTTCGACCTCGGTGCCGACCTTCGCGCAATTGGCGATGCGGCCCGCGCACTGCCGCTTCTCGAAGGCTGGGTGGCAGACGAAGGGGAAGATGACGCCGATGCCTGGCTCGAAGTAGGCGATGCACGCGTCGAACTCGGCAACGCGCAGGGCGCCATTGACGCCTGGGAGCGAAGCGCCGAACTCGATGAAACGTTGGCAGCGCCTTGGGCCCGTCGTGGCTTTTTGTATGCCGAAGCGGGGATGCCGGACGCGGCCGTTGCGGTCTTCAGCCAAGCCGTTGCCCGCGAAGATGACCCCGAGGTTTGGTTGGCGCTCGGTCGCTGCCTCCTGTTGGTGGGTGTCGCCGACGAAGCAAAAGATGCGCTGCAACGCGCCGTCGCAGGTTTTCCCGCAGACGACCCGTACGCCGTATACCTGCGGGGTGCGGCACGCGCGCTGCTCGGCGACGCAGAGGAAGCCCTCAACGACCTCTTGTCCGCGAGCGCGAGTGCGCCCGAATTGCTGGCCGCTGCCATCGAGGACGAAGACTATTTGCGCCTTTCCTCTCATCCTCGCTGGTCTAGCATCGCCCCGTGACGGGGACTCGCCGCCGGAGGATGGGGTGGAGCGTCGTCCCCCCATTCGCCAAAACCCGCCGTGAAAGCGAGTTCTGGCGAAACAGGTCGCCGCTTCCCTTGGGCCTGCGGCTCCGGTTCGCCCCATGACCAATGCGCCCTTTTTGGCTCGCTGGGGCCTACTCATTGCTGCGATTGCCCTGGCTCTCGCGTTTGTTGGCGTCACGGGTTGGACCTATATCGGCTTGCGCGCGCAGGCCGAAGATTTGGTGCGAAGCCAAGGAGAGGGCATGCTGCACCTCCTCGCGGCAGAGCTCCGAACGGACTTTGCAGGGGAAGGCACGCCCGACACCCTCGCGCACCGCTTGGAAGAAAGGTTCCGCGTTGTTTCGGCAGAAGGGGTGCTGTGGATTGCCTTGGTTGACGCCGATGGAAATGTGTTGGCGCAAGCAGGCAGCAAAGGCGAATCCGACGACATCCCCACGCGTCCCGGCGATGTTCGGGTATGGGGCAACCGGGCGCGCTTGATGGCGCCACCGCCCGCCCCGCCGCCGGAATCCGGCGGGCCGCATCCGGTCGCGGGTTTCCCCGAGCCAGGGGCTGCACCGGGCGCTGGACGCCGCCCGCCGCCCCGGCTCGTGCTTGACTTTGTACCCACTCTCGCCCAAGACCTCGAAGCACGCGCAGCAAACGCATTGGTCGTCGCCGTTTTGGCGGCCGTGTTGCTAGTGGGCCTCGCGGTGTTGTCGTGGCGTGCGCGTCTCCAGCTAGAGATTGCCGAGCGAGAAATCTCACGCACGCGGCATCTTGCGGCATTGGGCGAAGTGTCGGCGGTGCTCGCACACGAAATCCGAAACCCACTCACCGCCCTCAAGGGACACGCGCAGCTGTTGGTCGAGGGTGAGGCGGATGCGCGCAAGCAGCGTCGCGCGGAGCGGGTGGTTCGCGGTGCCGAGCGTCTCGAACACCTCACCAACGACCTCCTGTCCTTTGCGCGCACCGCCGAGCTTCACCGAACGCCTTCCCGCGTGATGGAGTGCGTGCGGACGGCAATGGAGGGACTCGAACATGGGCGAATCCACGTCGAGGACCACACCGGCACCGTGCCGTTTGCCCTCGACGCTCCACGCTTCGCGCAGGTGGTCGCGAACCTTTTGACCAACGCCCTGCAACACTCGCCCGACGATGCGCAGGTCGACCTCACCGTGCGTCTCGAAGGTCGAATGCTCGACCTTCGGGTGCGAGACCGCGGGGTGGGCGTCCCTGAAGCCGAGCGAGAGCACATCTTCGAGCCGTTTGTTACCGGCCGCCAGCGGGGAACAGGGCTGGGCCTACCGCTTGCGCGTCGGATTTGCCAACTCCATGGCGGCACGTTGACCGTGTCCAACCATCCCGAAGGTGGCGCGGTATTTCAAGTTCGCATCCCGGAGACATAACGATGGCGCGCGTTTTGGTGGTTGATGACGAGGAAGACA
Source organism: uncultured Enterobacterales bacterium (assembly GCA_964502005.1). Taxonomy (GTDB): domain Bacteria; phylum Myxococcota_A; class UBA796; order UBA796; family UBA2385; genus CAJWOS01. The sequence goes on along the minus strand of CAZCUX010000022.1, from coordinate 57,334 downwards.
TCCGGGAGTTTCTCACGGATGCGCTGGAGGTCGCGGGACATGTCGTGGAAGCCGCGCCCGATGGCCGGGCCGCGCTCGACGTGCTTGGCAAGCGGTCGTTTCATGTGCTCATGACCGACCTTTCGATGCCGCGAATGGATGGCATGACGCTCCTCAAGACCGTGCGCGAGGAACACCCCGAGGTCGAGGTCATCGTATTGACGGCCCATGGCTCGGTGGGGGACGCCGTCGAGGCCATGAAGCGGGGCGCATTCGACTATCTGCAAAAGCCCGTCGGAAGCCTCGTTGAACTTCGGCAGGTGGTCGCGCGGGCCGTAGAGCGGCACCAGCTCAAGCTTGTCGTCGAGGCCCAGCAGGAGGACAGCGACGCGCGCCTCAGTTGGGGCGCACCGGCGATGGAACCCGTTGTTCGGCAAATTCGCAAGGTGTCGCCCACCGAAGCAACGGTGCTGATTCTGGGAGAGTCGGGAACGGGGAAAGAGGTGACTGCACGGGCGGTTCACCAGTGGTCGCGGCGCAGCGCTGGGCCGTTTGTGGCCATCAATTGTGCGGCTTTGTCGGAAAGCTTGTTGGAGAGTGAGCTCTTTGGACACGAGCGGGGAGCATTTACGGGTGCTGTGGGGCGTCGACGGGGTCGTATTGAACTGGCTGAAGGAGGCACGTTCTTTCTCGATGAAGTCGGCGAGCTCAAGCCCGACACCCAAGCCAAGCTATTGCGTGTATTGCAAGAACGTAGGTTTGAGCGTGTCGGTGGAAACCAAACGGTAGAGGTCGATGTGCGGTGGGTGGCCGCCACCAATCGCGACTTGGGTCGAATGGTCGCAGAGGGCACATTTCGAGAAGACTTGTATTATCGCCTGGCTGTGTTTCCAGTCGTTCTTCCACCCCTTCGTGAGCGCAAAGGGGATGTAGTTCCGCTCGCGGAATTGTTGTTGGCGCGCGTTGGGCGAGACATGGGCCGAGCCAACTTGCGGCTCGACGATTCGGCGCGGCGCGAATTGTTGCGACGCGATTGGAAGGGCAATATTCGAGAGCTCGCAAATGCCCTTGAACGCGCCGTGATTTTGGCGGACGGCGATACGGTTACGGCAGCGGACCTGGGCGGGCTCCCGGCTGGCTTTACCGTTCCGACCTTCCATGAAGCGCCGCCATCTGCGACGGTCGCGGGGGCGGTGACAACACTCGAAGAAGCCGAGCAGGAGTTGATTCGTCGCGCATTGGCCCAACACGACGGAAATCGAAAGCAGGCGGCGGCCCAACTTGGAATTGGTGTGCGCACCTTGTACGACAAGCTCAAGAAATACGACATGGGCTGAGGCTGTGGCGCCGTCGCGCTCCTGCGAGCAGGTGTTGGAACAAGGGGGGAAGGCGCCCTGCGCGGCAATTCGTCGCGGAATGGGCGCGTTTTGGGGGCGCGCACGGATGTGGGTGCGATGTCGTGCCCCACTGCGGGCAAACCGACGTTGACACGATAGGGGTGCGGGTCGTTCGGAAAGCGTGCTGCCGTGGGGTCACGGGACACCTTCTTCGTCGCAGTTCTGGCCCGTCCCCTTGGGGCGCTGGAGTTTGGAAATGGCATCCGCGTCTGTTTTTCGTGGGGTTCTCACGGCGCTCGTGACCCCAATGAATCCTGATGGTTCGGTAGATGAAGCCGCGTTTCGCTCGCTTGTGCGGCGACAGTTGGATGCGGGGATACACGGCTTGGTTCCGTGTGGAACCACAGGCGAAGCACCGACGCTTACGGTAGACGAACAAGTCGCGTTGGTGCAATGGACGCTCGAAGAAGCGGCGGGCGCGGTCCCCGTCCTGGCGGGCATTGGTTCCAACGACACCCAGAAAGCCATCACGATGGGACGCAAGGTGCAGGCTCTCGGCGTGCAAGGCGTGCTCGCCACCGCGCCCTATTACAACAAGCCCACCCAAGAGGGCCTGTTTCAACACTTCAGCGCTATCGCCGACGCACTGGATGTTGAGGTGTGTGTCTACGATGTGCCGGGGCGCAGCGTCGTGAAGGTACAGCCCGCCACGTTGGCGCGCTTGGCCGTACACCCCCAAATTTGCTCCGTCAAAGATGCCACCGGCGACCTCTTCAATGCGGTGGAAAACCGCCGCCTGTGCGGTTCGTCCTTTGGTTTGCTGTCTGGCGATGATTTTACGCTCCTCCCGTTCTGGGCCGTGGGCGGTCACGGCTGCATTTCTGTATTGTCGAATGTCATGCCGGGTCGCGTGGTGTCCTTGTTTGGGGACGCGCAGACAGGCATTACGGAGGCCGTTCGGGATGACTTTGTGTCGATGATGCCTCTCGTCAAGGCGTTGTTCGTTGAGTCAAACCCCGTACCGGTAAAGGCGGCGTTGGCCTCACTTGGGTTGTGTCGGCCTTATGTTCGGTTGCCTCTCGTCCCGTTGTCGACGGGTGCAGAAGAGGTCCTCCAGTCCGCTCTATTGGGATGCGATATTCGCTGAAAGGAGCTCCTCATGCGTACTCTCAAGGACCGTGTTGCGGTCGTTACCGGTGGAAACGGCGGAATCGGTCGTGCCACCGCGGTTGCACTGGCCGACGCAGGGGCGCATGTTGCCCTCGTAGACTTTCGCTTGGATGGGATTGACGAAGTTGTCGACCGCATCCAACAGATTGGACGAAGAGTGTCCGTCCACCAGGTCGACGTTTCCAATCGTGCGGACGTAGCGGCGCTGCCTGCGGCGGTGCGCGCACAACATGGGGACGTGCATGTGTTGGTCAACAATGCAGGGGTCACGGCCACCACGCCCTTCGTAGAGCAATCCGAAGAAGACTTCGACTGGGTCATGAACATCAACCTGGGCGGTGTCGTCCATTGTACGCGCGCATTTTTGCCCCACATCATCCAAGTTCCCGAAGCGCACATCGTCAACGTTTCGAGCATTTTTGGTGTGGTGGGCGTGCCCGCGCAGGTCGCCTATTGTACGTCGAAGTTTGCGGTGCGTGGATTTACGGAGGCGTTGGCGGAGGAGCTCAGCGGCACATCGGTGGGAGTCACCGTCGTACATCCAGGTGGCGTCAACACGGGCATTATTCGGAACGCCCGCTTTGACGACAACTCCATGAAGTCCAACATGGAGGGCTTCTTTCAAAAGAACACGATTTCCCCGGACGTCGTAGGAGAAGGAATCGTCGATTGTATCTTGCGCAACCGGGCGCGGTTCCTGGTCGCGCCGGAAGCCCATGTCTTTGACCTGCTCAAGCGTATGTTCCCCACTTGGGGCAATCGCTTTGCTGTGCGCCAAATGGTGCAAGCTATGGGCATGAAGACAGCCTTAGAAGACCGCCAGAAGGCCATTCTCGCGGATGTGCGAAAGACCTAAACGTGGCCAATCGTTCGCAACCGGCCCCCGGATATGTCCCAAGCCCTTATAACGCTGATGAAGGGGGGGGGCCCCGACCACACCAAGGGTCTTCCCGCATCGCTTCCAAAAAGCTGCGCACCGCTGCTGGGTCTACGCCCTCGATACCACCTTGGCCCTTGGTCCACAGCAGCGCGCATTCTTCGCAGACGGGTTCACCCCGCAACAAACCAGGCCCACACGCACAACCGGCAGTTCGGATAGCGCACCATCGGCAAGGTGTTCGCGTACAGCACGAATACTTTCCGTCGTCTTGGAGGGCCTGCACCAGCGCGTCGAGCGCTTGTTTGGTCGACGAATGGAGCGCTTCGACCGACATAGGCGCCGGAGCGGTGGGCGCGCGTTCGCCGACGTTGACCTCTTCATGGCAGCCAAGCCACAGCAGCAACAAGGCCGTGCGGGGCAACCAACCGGGAATACGATGTGGGAGGAGCATAGTCGGGAGGATACCCCGGCGCAGCATGTTGGAGGGCGCGTGGAGCACGGTGGTTCAACTTTGGCGTTGTTTGATATCGATGGCACCTTGACCACCGACGACACGATGTTCGCCTTTGCGCGGTTTGTGGTCGGTGCGCCGAAATTGTGGCTCGGTATGTTGGCCTTGGCCCCCTTGTTGCTCGCGGCGCGCCTTGGACTCATGGACGCCGGTATGGTCAAAGGCTGGCTGCTGATGCTTCTGTTCGCGTCGAGAGACAAGACCGTGCTCGAGCGTGCCGCCCGCCAGTTTTGCAACGACGTGCTGCCCAAGCTGCTGCGCCCCGAGGGCCTCGCGACCTTGCGGCGGCATCGCGACGCCGGCGACCGTGTATTGTTGGTCAGCGCGTCCCTCGACCTGTGGGTGCAGCCCTTTGCCGATGCCGAAGGCATTCCGCTGCTTGCGACGCCAACCGCGTGGAGCGCAGGTCGCTTTATGGGGCTCGGTGGTGCAAACAACAAAGGGCCCGAAAAAGTGCGCCGCATTCGCGCGGTGGTCGACCCCGCAGATTTCTCGCGCGTGGTCGCCTACGGGGATTCGAGCGGAGACCGCGAGATGCTCGCAATGGCCAACGAGCCGCACTATAAGCCGTTTCGTGGACGGTAATACCCGATGAATACGGCGTCTTGGCTCACACTTGCTGGTGTATGTATCACCGGGGCCATGTCTCCGGGACCCAGCCTCGCTTTGGTGCTCGCACGCACGCTTCAGGGAGGACGACGTGCAGGTGCGTTGGCCGCAGTCGGCCACGGTTTGGGCGTCGGCGTCTACGCGGGGGTGGCGGTGGGCGGCCTCGCCGTCGCGTTGATTGCGGCCCCCACGCTCTTCCTCGTGTTGCAGCTCGCAGGCGCCGTGTTTTTGGGCGTGATGGCATGGGGACTGCTGCGGGACCAATCCCCTTCGACGGTTCAAGAACGACCGTCTTCGCATCCATTTCGGGACGGCTTCTTGCTGGCATTCTTGAATCCCAAGATTGCCGTGTTTTTTCTCGCCCTGTTCAGCCAGCTCGTCGATCCTACCGCATCGGCGATAGAGCGGGCGGGAATGGCGGCGCTCGCGGGCTTCATCGACACCGGTTGGTACCTCCTGGTCGCCCTTGTGCTGGGTGGCTCGCGCTGGATGGGCTGGTTGTCCCGCCACCGAACGATGGTCGACCGCGGAATGGGACTTCTTTTGCTCGGGCTCGCGGGTTGGGTGGTGAAGCAAGCGGTTTGGCGCATCGCCGGGATGCCTTGACTGAATAGAGTCCCTGCTTCGCATCGCACTGAATCCCCATTCATTTCTTGAAAGTGACGCGTGCTGGATGATGTTCGATGGGGAGGCGTAACGGTCTCCTGTTGCCAACGAGACCCGCGCAGGCGGCCAAGGTGACGGGCCGCGTCCGCGCTCCTTCGACACGGAGCGAAGATTCAGTCGGTCAAAATCAGCCGTGCTGGATGATGTTCGGTTGCGGCGCTCGGTCAGATGCGCAGGATAAAGCCCGATGTCTCCTCGCGCTCGTTGTGCCGTCGTAAGGGCGCATGGCGAGCATTTGCTGTCCGCGTGAAGGCCTACCCGGCCGTCGCGAAATATGTCCGCCCGATTCGCGAAAGCGACGCGTGATAGGTCTGTTTTGCTTTTCGTCGCCGGCGCGGAATCCTCCGTTTTTCCGCTCCTGACCCGCGACCGCCCAGCGAGCCTTGGCGTTTTGGGGTCGCGAAGGGCGCATCGGCGGGCAAACGCGGCCGGCGTTCTGCGTCCGGTGTAGGGGGCATCATGGGGGCACCCAAATGGCGCCGGTCGTTGTGGGGTCTATGCCCGAACTGAATCGTCATTCATTGTTTGAAAATATCGCGTGCTACGGTATTTGTGAAAGCATGGAGCATTCGTCCGCACCCTCGCGCCCGCATCGGTAGGAGACGGGGACGCGCGCGGTTCGCGCCCCGAGGCGTTGCGGCGGGAGCGCGTGTTCCGCCCTTTCGAGGCAAGGTCGCTGTCGCGCAATAGGGCTCTTGACGCCAAACACGCTGCGTCCGCTTTATTCCATGCGAAGAGACGCGGAGCAGGGGTCTACCGGCACAGCACCAGAGCGCAGGATTGCGCTGCGTCCTGGTCGCCCTTGTGCTGGGTGGCTCGCGCTGGATGGGCGGGTTGTCCGGCCACCGAACGATGGTCGACCGCGGAATGGGACTTCTTTTGCTCGGGCTCGCGGGTTGGGTGGTGAAGCAAGCGGTTTGGCGCATCGCCGGGATGCCTTGACTGAATAGAGTCCCTGCTTCGCATCGCACTGAATCCCCATTCATTTCTTGAAAGTGACGCGTGCTGGATGATGTTCGATGGGGAGGCGTAACGGTCTCCTGTTGCCAACGAGACCCGCGCAGGCGGCCAAGGTGACGGGCCGCGTCCGCGCTCCTTCGACACGGAGCGAAGATTCAGTCGGTCAAAATCAGCCGTGCTGGATGATGTTCGGTTGCGGCGCTCGGTCAGATGCGCAGGATAAAGCCCGATGTCTCCTCGCGCTCGTTGTGCCGTCGTAAGGGCGCATGGCGAGCATTTGCTGTCCGCGTGAAGGCCTACCCGGCCGTCGCGAAATATGTCCGCCCGATTCGCGAAAGCGACGCGTGATAGGTCTGTTTTGCTTTTCGTCGCCGGCGCGGAATCCTCCGTTTTTCCGCTCCTGACCCGCGACCGCCCAGCGAGCCTTGGCGTTTTGGGGTCGCGAAGGGCGCATCGGCGGGCAAACGCGGCCGGCGTTCTGCGTCCGGTGTAGGGGGCATCATGGGGGCACCCAAATGGCGCCGGTCGTTGTGGGGTCTATGCCCGAACTGAATCGTCATTCATTGTTTGAAAATATCGCGTGCTACGGTATTTGTGAAAGCATGGAGCATTCGTCCGCACCCTCGCGCCCGCATCGGTAGGAGACGGGGACGCGCGCGGTTCGCGCCCCGAGGCGTTGCGGCGGGAGCGCGTGTTCCGCCCTTTCGAGGCAAGGTCGCTGTCGCGCAATAGGGCTCTTGACGCCAAACACGCTGCGTCCGCTCTATTCCATGCGAAGAAACGCGGAGCAGGGGTCTACCGGCACAGCACCAGAGCGCAGAATTGCGCTGCGGGGCGGCGCCTCCGCGGCAGGTTCCCATGCGGTACCCGACCAGCGGGAAGCCTGCCCGGAGCCGTCCGAGCGGAACCAATCGCGCGCCGTGACAACGACCTGGCGTCCTTGCCCATCAACGGCATGGGCCTCGCTGCGCGGTGGATAGCCGCGGACCAAGCCAGGGAGCGCGTACGCATCGGGTGCAGGAGCGAGACCGGCCCGTGCGCGCACGGTCGCGACGATATCGAGCGTGGAGACGGGGGCGCCGATATGACTGTCCACGGGCGCGTCCGCGCCGCCGACCCATAGGGGTACGGAGACGGTGGCCGGGTGCAAATGCCCCGCAGCGTCGAACCAAAGGTCGTCTTCGCCCAACGGCATGCCGCGCAGTCCCGCCACAAACACGAGCGCGCCACGGGGACGCCCCGCGAGAGCAGCGAACATGCTGGGCAGGAGCGCGTCGATAGAGCCGAGTGCGCCGTCATAAGCGGCGCGTAGCGACGCGGTGCTGCGATAGCCTGCGGCGCGGCCGACCTCGGCGCATTCCGTAGACCAGGGGGGCCCGGTGCCGACGCCGGCGTCGGCGGCTTGAAAGGCGGTGTCCCACGGCGGTGGCGCTTGGGGCGGCCAAGCGGCATCCGTCAAGACCAGCATAGACACAGCGGGACGCACATCGGGCACGGTCGCTATCCACTGTTGCCACGCCTCTACGGTGCGCCGCGCGCTCCTACGCTGGTTGTTGGCGTCATTTCGTAGCAGCGATTGCCAGATTCGCCCGGGAACGCCTTCGGCGGTACCCGTGAGCCACGCGGGGTCGTGGTCCTGTATTCCAAAGCCCGCGATGCGTGCGGGCGTCACGGACTCGGGACCGCCGAAGCTCGCCGTGGCCCACCCTTCAGATTGCAGTTCGCGCGCCCACGGGACAGCACGCTCGGATTGGGTCGTGCCCAGGAAGGCGGCATGGAGGGCTTCTTCGCGGCTGGTGACGGGCGTGATGGCCCGCGTGTAGGTGGTACCGGTGGTGGCCAAGGCCTGCCATTCGGGGAGGGCAGGGTGCTCGCCGGTAGGAATCCGGGCAAGTTGGTCCGTGCGAATACCGTCGATCCACACCACAACGATATCGGGACCGGGGTTCTCTGGAACCATCGTGGGGAGTCTGGGCCGCTCGTCCCCCCCGACGCGTGCGGCGACCAAGCCGACACCAAGCAGCGCAGCCCACAAGCGCGGTTGGGCCGCGCGTTGCCGCACCAAAGGCACGCCCGCGAGCAGCACCAAGGGTGACAAAGCGGCGAGTGCGCCGGGCAAGAGAGCAAACAGGGAGACGCCAAGCCACGACAGACTTCCCGTCACGAAGCCGGACCACCGGGACGGCGACAGGCCGCGTCGGCTGGCGCGTGCGAGGGCATGGAGGGCGAGCGTGCCGGCCCCGGAGACAAGAAGCGCGGTGAGCACCGAAAGTCCGACCAACAAGCCGTCGCGAAGGGGATTGGCGGCGAGGTGGAGCTGGCGGGTCGCGCCGATGCCGTCTCCCAATCCGCCGAGCAAGCCCGCGAGTGCGGCGCCAAGCCAGGGTGAGCCGTCATTTTGGCGTGGAGTGGAGGGTTCGGTCACGGGGCGCCTATGGCGGGAATTCTTCGTTGCGGTCTGTAAGGTGTAACCAGCCTGCACGTTGGGTCCCCCGCCGGATTTCGTCAGACGTGCTAAGGTTCACCGGATGGCATTGGGCCTCCCCCGGGTTTTGTGCTGTCGGTGAATGGGTTTTGCCGCGTTTGCCGATAAACTCCGGGTGTTGCCTATTTGCGTTCGATTTTGAGGCCCACCATGTCCCGACTGACGATTCCAAGCCGCGGGGGCGCGGCAATCCTTCTCGGCCTTCTATGGGCTCCGTCGATTGCGATGGCCACAGAGGTGGCTGTGCCCCGCTTGTTGGGGAATGGCATTGACGACAAGCAGCTTGCCGCGTGGACTTCGAGCATTTCTTCGGAGCTCGACTTCATGTCCGAGTTTTCGGGTGCATCCGAAATTCCAGGCAAGCCCGCGGGCTATTCCGCGAGCTGCTTGAGCAATGGCGGCTGTATGTCGAAGATTGCGCAGGCCGCGGGGTGCGACGCGATCGTGGGGGGGGCTGTCTCGCGCAACAAGGGCAACTTGGATTTTTTCCTGGTTTACGCCGATGGGGCCAAGATTGTTCGCACCAAAGAATTCTCGGTGGAGGACAGCCCGAGCAAAGTTGCGGGCCAGCTCTCTGCGGGGTTGCGCGAGCTGATTTCGGGGCAATCGGTCGAGCAAACGCAAGCGGCAGCCGGTGGAAAGGTAGACGAAAACGCATTTGGCGATGGATTTGACGACGAAGCCATCGCGGTTGCGCCGGTCGGTGTGTCGCGGCGAATCCAGACACCTGCTGGCAAAGGTAGCGACGAGCTCGACGACTTCAACCTCGATGAAGAGGAAGACAAGCGAGCAGTCGTCGCGGCAGCCCCGCCCCCACCGCCGCCCAAGCCAACCCCACCCCCCAAGCCGACCCCCCCGCCCAAGGCTGCTCCGCCGCCTCCACCGCCGCCCACCAAAGCGGCACCGGTAGAAGAAGAGGAGTTCAGCTTTACTCTCGGTGGCGGCGTGGTTTCCGTGGACGAAGCGACCGACTCCGCGCCCCCTCCGCGCCCGGCGCCGGCTCCGGCGCGGTCCAGTTCGTATGACGAAGAGGATGATGGTGGCGGAACCCTCGCTGCAGCGGGGTACAGCAGCGGCTCGTCGAGCAGTCGCGAACCTGCGCGCCCCGCGCCCGAGCGGGCTCCTGCGCGGCAAAGCTACGAAGACCTCGATGGTCCGTCAAAGGTGCGCGCTGCGCCTTCTCGCAGCAGCAGCAGCAGCGACGACCGCGCGAAGGTGGACCGGGGTGGCTCGGGCGAAGCGCCCAAGGCGACCGTCGCGGCGCGCGCGGGCTATTCGCGGTTCCAGGCCTTCAATTTCGTCACCTATGGCGTGGAGGTCGGCATTCACCCGGTCGACAACCTCGTGATTTTGGGCGGATTGGAAGCGTACTCGGTTCGCCGGGATGTGCCCCAGGAGCTGCAAGACTTGGGCGCGCCTCCAGCGGTCTGGAACACCATTATGCCCATCAACGTGGGCGCCGCGTACAAGTTCCTCAATGACCCCGCGCGGCCGTATGTCGGCGGCGACCTCCTCATTATCCCAGGCTACGTTCAAGAGGCCTCGGGCGTCGCCACCGGGATTCGCATCCGCGGCGGTGTGGACCTCATGGTCAGCGATTCTTTTGGCTTCAACATCAACGGGGCCCTTGGAATCTGGAGCGGCAAAGACTTCGACAAGCTCGACGCAGAGTTTGCGAGCTCGGCGATGGTGCCGCAGTTCAGCGTGGGCTCGGTCCTCGCTTTCTGACCCGACGCGCGCGCAGGGCCGTCCGCGCGCAGTGAAGGTGCGGGGCCCGGCTGTTCGATGTGTGGGGCGGAGCGCGTCTTGGCGACCCAAATGCCGGTAGATAGCGGCCTTTGCGTGCTGCGCTGGGGCCTGTCTTGGGCGCCTTTCGCGCGCGAGACCTAATAATGCGGTGGTACTTGGTGGATTTCGGGGTCCATGTCTGTGCCGTCGCCCATTGCGCGCAGCACGCGCTCGCGTAGCTCCGTCATTTCGCGCTTGAGACGGCGGTTGTCGTCGGCCACCTCACGCAGCACTTCGTCCAGTTCGGTGACGGTGCGTTCGAGGTATGCGAGCTTGACTTCAAGGTCTTCGATGCGGGATTCGGGGGTGTTCAAGGGGTCTCCGGGGCCAAGCCGAGGGCGCGACCGCGCGCAATCGCGGCTTTTAGGTGTGCAGGGGTGAGGTCGTACCAGTTGATGCCGCCGCAGCTTGCGCACGCATCGTCGAAGTGACCGGCGATGTGGCGGAGGCGGCGGTGGGTTGCCGTAGGGCCGTTCCACAACGCAGAAAAGCGGTGGTCGCGCAGGCTTCCGAGCTGTAGGGTGCTTCCGAGGTCCGCGCAGCACATGAGCAAGGCGCCATCGTGGCGGATGACGGGGGTGAGCCACAGGCCGGGGCAAGGTCCACGGGGGGTATCGTGGTGGCCGTCGTCGTGCTGCCAAGGGCGGCGCTCCCAAGTGACGATTTGCACGCCGCGGTGGGGGCCGGGACGGATGTTGGCAGATTCGAGCGCGCGCTCGTAGAGGTCGTCTGCGGCGGCTTGGCCGGGGCCGCCACCGCCAACGCTCAGGCGTTTGAACATGATTTCGTCGTGGGTGGGGCGGCGCGGTTGGGGACACGCGAGGAGGTCGGTCCAGTACCGCAAAAAGGGCGCCAATTCGTGGGCGTTGCCGTCTTGCACGACAAACTGGAGCTGAAGATTGACCCGTGCGCCGGTTGCGGCGCGCCTACGAATCAGGTGACGCACGTTGCGTTGGACCCGGCGCAGGGCATCGACCCCTTTGACGTGGTGGTAGGTGCTGGGCGTGTGGGCGTCGAGGGTGAGTACAATCAGCAGTGGCGGCGCATCTTGGGTGAATCGAGACAAGATTGCTTCAACCTTGTCGGGAGTCAGCAAGATGGCATTGGTGTCAACTCTGAGGTAGCCCACGCGGCCGAGGAGGCGGTCGGCGGTGTCGGCCAATAGCTGGGGCAGGGCGGGGTGCAGCGAGGGGTCGCCGAGCCATTGAAAGATGATGTGGTCGAACTGGAGGTCGTCCTCCACGAAGGAGTCGACGATGGTTCGCCAAAGCTGCGGATCGAGCATTCCGCGCGGGATTCCATGAATGGTGGCCCAGCCTTCATGGTGGGGGGCACACATTCGGCACCGTAGGTTGCAATGGTCGGTGGGCTCGACTTGGAGCACACCAGCGCCAGTAGGGGTCATCGGGCCTCGGTCATGGAGGGAGTCAAGATAGGCGTAACGTTGCGTGGACGGTCTGCACGGCGGGGGTAGCCTTGACGAAGACGGGGTACCGTGCGACGATTCCCGTCCTCTGGTGCGTCCGCGGTTGCGGGCGGCGCCGATTTGTACTGGGAGAGCCACCATGAGCGGACTGTCATCTCGACCCTTGGGCGCATGCGCCAACTTGGCGCTTGTGATCGGGGGTGTATGGCTTCTTGGGCTCACGGGATGCCGCAATAACTGCCAGACTTTGTGTCAGGAGATGGCGGACTTCGCCGAAGAAGACTGCGGCAACACCTTCGACGCAGACCAAGTGCGGTCCTGTATGGACGCCTACAAAGACGTCGACGATGACCAAGATGCGGTTTGCGAAGACATCACGCCCACCTTGCGCGAAGAATGGACCTGCGAGGACATCGGGGAATATTTCGATGCGTCTGGGGGCGGCGCGGCCGAAGGCACCGACTCCGGTGCATGAGCGGTCAGGCCGGTTGTCTTGTTTTTGTGGTTTGACCGCAGGCTGTGCAGGGTCTATGTTTGGCGTGTCAAGGGATATGGGACATCGACCCTCTCGATGGAGTCTGGGTCCCATTGTGGATGACCGGGGAGCACGGTGAGCACTTCCTTCGAGCCCCAAGCCTTCGGCCGGTACTTTCTGGTCGACAAGATTGCTGTTGGCGGCATGGCCGAGGTCTTCAAGGCGAAGTCCTATGCCGAAGGTGGGTTCGAAAAGCTGCTGGTCATCAAGCGGATTTTGGGTCACCTGTCCGAAAACGAAGAGTTCGTCGAGATGTTTATCGACGAAGCAAAGATTTCGGTCGAGCTCCAACATCCCAACGTCGTCCAGATTTTTGACTTCGGCAAGTCTGGCGACAACTGGTACATCGCGATGGAGCTGGTGGAGGGGAAAGACGCCAAAGGCATCCTCCGCCGCTTGGCCCGTCGCCGCAAGCTCATGCCCACCGAGTTCGCGGTGCTCATCGCCCATGAGGTCTGCAAAGGCCTCGACTATGCCCACAAGAAGACCGACCTTCGGGGCACGCCGCTGAACATCATTCATCGCGACATGAGCCCGTCGAACATTATTGTGGGCTACCGCGGGGATGTGAAGGTTGCGGACTTCGGCATCGCCAAAGCGCGCAAGTCGTCGTACACAACCAAAGATGGCGTGCTCAAGGGCAAGTTTGAGTACATGAGCCCCGAGCAGGCGCGCGGCGCGGAGATTTCGGCCCGTTCGGATGTCTTCTCGCTGGGCATCGTGCTGCACGAAATGCTGACGGGTCGTCGCCTCTTCAAGACCGACAGCGACCTCAAGACTTTGGAGCGGATCAAAGCGGGGGGCTATCCCAAGCCAAGCGAAGCCAATCCACGCATTCCGCCTTCGCTCGATGCCGTCGTGATGAAGGCCTTGGCCGTCGACCCCAACGAGCGCTACGCCGACGCCCGCTCGATGCAGGCCGCGCTCCTCGAATACTTGTACCCCCAAACGCCCGATGTCGTACAAGAGCGCCTCCGCCGGTTCATGGAAGAGCTGTTTGCGGAGGACATCGACGAAGAGCGCACACGCCTCGAAGAAGGAAGCGCCCGCGCGGAGGTGCTGCGGCAGGAGGCCGAGGACGCCGAAGCGAGCTGGACGCCTCCGGTCAACACCGTAACGACCGTACAGCCGCCCCCTTCGCGGGTGCCCTTGTTGCTGGCGGGTGCAGCGGTGGTGTTGTTGGCGGCGCTGGTGCTGTTTTTGGTCATGCGTGAGCCGGAAACGCGCATCGTCGACCGTATTGTCGAAGTGCAGGCGCCGGCACCCGACAAAGGCACGCTTCAGCTTGTCATTACGCCAGACACCGCGTCGCCTGTGGTGTATGTCGGCGAGGACGAGGTCGCGCGCGGCACCACGCGTGTCACCGTAGAAGGGCTGGTCGCCGACCAAGACCTCGTGCTGAAAGTTGTAGCAGATGGCTTCGAAACCTACACGGAAACGTTTCGGGCAGGCGCGGGCGAGCGGATTCGGCTCCCGGTTGCGTTGAAGGCCGTCGCGGCACCTCCCCCGGAACGGGTGGAGGTGGTCGAGCGCACCGTCGAGACACCGCCCGCAGACACGCCCCCGCCCGCGGCCAAGCCGGCTTCGATTGTGTTTACGACAACACCCTCAGGCGCGGAAGTGTTGGTGGATGGTCGCAGTATTGGCCGTACACCGCTCACTTGGCCGTCAGCGGTTGCAGGAAAGACCCACAAAGTCGAATACCGCCTGTCGGGCTACCAGGCTTCGAGTGCAAAAGTTCGGGTTCCCGACCAAGGCGGCGAGGTGAGCGGCTCTGCCAACCTCAAGCCCGAAAGCCTCGATCCAGGCGAGCTCTTCGTCAATGTGAAGGGCGGTTGGGGTGAAGTTTGGGTCGATGGCTCCCGCATCGATACCACGCCCCTCAAGCACCAACTTCCGCCAGGGACCTACCGGGTGAAAGTGGTCAACGCCGAGGCGGGGTTGGACGAAACCCGCTCGGTCACGATTGTCTCCGGCAAGACCCAGAAGCTCACCTTCGAGCTTTGAGCCAATCCGCGGGCCGGTCTACGGGATTTCGATGAGTACGACTCCCTGGTTGGGGTCTTCGCCTTCGCCTTCGCCTTCGCCTTCACCACCGTTGTTGGTGTTGCCCGTGGGCGTTTCGTCGGGTTGGAGCACGATGGCGAGGGTGGCAGCACCACCCGCCGCAACGGCCGCAACGCCGGCCCACAAGTACCAGGGCGTCTTTTGGGCGACTTCGCGAATCTCGCCCACCGGTTCGGGGTCGAGGAGGAGGTCGGAGAGCATCGCATTGGTGGACAAGTCGACCGGCAGCACCTTTCGGGCCACACGGTCGGGCCGAATGGTGCCCGCTTCGCTCACATAGTTGGCGAGCGTAGGCATCCCATCCGTGAGGCTCGTGATGGGGTCTTCGCCGGCACCGACTTGTACGACCTTGGAAAATGAACCCGAGCGGGGTTCATAGAGTTGTAGACCCACTTGTCCATCGCCGGTTGCGCCCGCAATGAGCAAGAGGTCGACGGAGAGGTGCTCGCCGAGGGAGCGGTACAGCAGCTCGGCTTGCTCCGCTGAACCGGCGGCGAGGCGGGTTTCGAGGGCGGCGCTCCACACCACCTTGCGCGAGCCTGCGACCGTTACGCGGTCGGCTTGGCGGCCACCATCTTCGGCGTGCACAACGACAAAGTGGTCGCCGGGTGGCACCTTGAGGGACCGACCGTCGATGCGCAGACCGTCGACGTGGACCGTGGCGTTGTCGGGAGCGTCGATGACGAGCGTGCCGGACGCTTGCGCCAACACGGCCTGGCGAACGGTTTCGTATCCTTGTACGACTTTGGGCGGGTAGTTGACGGGGTCGAGCTGCCGGTTGGGGTCGAGCGTTACGAGGCGCGACCAAGGCTCGGCGGCGGCGTCGGGTTCTCCGAGGCCAAACCGCGCGAGGCCGAGCAGAAGCAAACCGTCCATGAGGTCTTTGATGTCGGTGGAGCCGAGGCTGCCGTCTTCGAGGGCGGGAATCGCCTCGGCCAGCACCTCTGCGGCGGGCTCGAAATCCGCGCGCTCGTAGAGGACGCGGCCTTCTTCGAGGCGTGCGCGACCGGGACCGAGGAACGTGGCTTCGATGATGAGGGCTTCGCGTCCGGCGAGGCGACTACGCACGGTGGGAATGTCGATAACTTCGACTTTTGCAGCCTCTTCGAGAGCCGTGGCCAAGGTGTTGCCCGACAACTCACTGGTGGAGACATCCTGATTGGCGATGTGCACACCAATTACCGCTACTTCGGGGCGGCGTGCGGCCTCGGCGTTCAGCGATGCGCCCACCAGAGCCAGTGCGAGAAGCGGGCGAAAGGGGCGTTGAACGGAAGGCATTGTTTCTCCACGATGGATGCGGCGGACGCCGATGCGCGTTGGAGACATTATCACTCCTTGGCACGGGCAGTGAGTACGTTCCCGTTTTGGAGTCCATTGTGGTCGCTCGGTTGTTTCGTTCGCTGTTGGTTGCGGTCGCGGTGTCGTGCGTGGCTTCGACGGGACTCATCTCGGGATCGGCCTGGGCGGCAGATGCGTTGACCCAGGCGATGTGGCGCGGGGATGTAGACGCGGCGCTGGGAATCGTTCGGGAGCGCATCTCTGCGAACGACGCAGACGTAGACGCGCACATTCAGTACATCGACCTGTTGTCGAGTGTGGGCTTTGCGCGGGCGGTCGCCGAGGAGTACCGGGCGCGCGCGTTGGCTTCCCCGGAGTCAGCGGACGCATGGGCGTTGTTGGGGCGGGCCGAACCCGATGCCACCGCGTCGTTGGATGCGTTCGACCAGGCGCTCAAGCGCAATCCGAACCATGCTGCGGCGTGGGTGGGCAAAGCGGGGGTCCAGCGCGCGCTCGGACGCGCGGTGGGCGCCGTGGAGTCTTACGAGACGGCGGTGTCGCTGGACCCCTCCCAAGCAGAAGGTTGGACGGGCCTGGCCCAAGCGTGGCTCGCCCTTGGGGATGGCAATTCGGCGCTCGCCGCGGCGCGCAAGGGGCTCGAAGCTGCGCCGGACGACCCTTCGGTGTGGCTGCTGCTGGCAACCTTGGCGCCCGACGAAGCGGTCACGGTGTTGGACGCAGCATCGGTGCGGCATCCCGAAATCTCCCAGATTTGGGCGGCTCTTGGCCGGGCGCGGTTTGATGCAAAACAGTTAGAAGCTGCATCTGAAGCGTATGCCCGCGCGCTCTCGCTCAAGCCCCAAGATGCCGCGGCCATTCGGGTAGAGCGGGCGCTGGCCGACGAAATCCGCTCCGGCGCGTTGGATATGACTGGTGCAGCCGTTATTCTCGACATTCGCGAGGTGGCGTCTCGCGACCTCACATTGGCGTTGGCGGCGCTCGGCACGTTGACCGAGGAGCAGCCGCAGTCGGGGCAAGTCCACTTGGTATACGGTAACTTACTGAGAGCCGTCGGAAATCACGGCGAGGCGGAGAAGCAACTCAAGGCCGCCCGCGACCTGATGCCCGACGATGCGGATGCCTGGAGCGCGCTCGGGAGCTTTTATTTGGACCGGCACCGCCCCGCAGAAGCGCGCCCTTTGCTCGAACAAGCCGCGCGCAATCGCCCGGATGATGCCGTGCTCGCCGTTGCGGCTGCGGTGGCGGCAGGAGAAGCCGGCGATGCCAAGGCCTCCGAAGAGAGCCTTCGGGCGGCCATCGTCGCGTTTCCCGATAGCGTAGGCCCCTCCCTTGGTTTGGCGCGTCTGCTCGCGAGCACGGGTCGGGGAGACGAAGCGCTCAATGTGCTGACCGATGCCCTGCGCGCCCAACGACAAGTGGATCTTGTGCTCGCATTGGCATCCCTCGCAGGGGAATTGGGACGGACTTCGGAGGTGGTTCCACGGTTGCAAGCCCTCGCGACCGAGACGGGCGACCCACGTCTGAAGGCCGCCGCCGAGGGTATTCGCAAGAGCCTGGGTGCGACCGAATCGTCATCCCTCGACGCAACCCAGCCCCACCCTTGACGCTCCAATGGTTGTCGACTGGCAGCCTTTCTTGGTAGGTTCTCCCATCCAGTGAGGCTTGGGTAAGTAATAACCCTAGCCTCCGTGGGTCGAGATGATGAATCGGCGGGTGCTGCAATCGGAGCACACGCGGAGGTTGGATGTCGACACTTGCTCTGCTGGCTGCTTTGGCCACCACTACGGCACAACCGATGGGTCCGTGGCTCGACGAAGCTCTGCCGATGGTCACCGATGAGCCGGTTCAAGAAGTGGGCGCATGCCCCACCACCCACCTTTCGGGCGGTGTGCAGCTCCAGCCTGCGCCAGAGCTCTATAAAATTTGGTTTCCTGACGCAGCCTGGGGGCGGCCGGAGATGATTGAGGTCATCACCCGCGCCTCCGAAGAAATGGCGTGGCTCAAGCCGGAGGCCGACCCCATTGTCGTGGGCGACATCAGCAACCAGTACGGTGGTCCGCTGCAAGGGCACAAGTCGCACCGCGCAGGCGTCGACGCCGATATCGGTTTGTACTGGGGCAATGGCCGCATGCACCAAGGCGGCTTTCGGGATGTCGCGCCCGCAAACCTCGACCTCGAAGCCAACTGGCTCCTGATTCGCTCGTTGTTGGGCACGGGAATGGTGGAGCGCATCTTGCTCGACCAGCGCCTCATCTTGCCCATCAAGCGGTACGCTATCGAGTCGGGCGAGCTGAGCCCCGCCGAGGCCGACGCAATCTTTCCGGTGGGCTACAAAGAAATGTGGACGGGCAAGGGTGTCGTGCACCACGCGCCCAGCCACCGCGAACACATGCATGTGCGCGTGTATTGCTGGGCCGAAACCTGAGCCGCGGCAGACTGCCCGTCAGTCGCCCTTCTTGAGCTTTCGCCACAGCGTTGTGCGGTCGATGTCCAGTGCGCGAGCGGCGGCGGCTACGTTTCCGTCTGCTTTTTGCATCGCGCGCTCAATCGCCCGGCGTTCGATTTCCGCGAGGCTGAGCTCTTCGGCGGTATTTCGGGCCTGTCCGGGCATTTGGAGATGCTCGGGTTCGATGCGGCCACCTGCGGGCACGCGAATCCACGCCAAGCGAAGCACGTTTTCGAGTTCACGAACGTTTCCGCGCCAGTCGCGGCCGCAAAGGTCGGCGAGGGCGTCGTCGGAGAGGCCATCACAGGGCTTGGGGCGACCGCGGTCGGTGGCCTCGCGGGAAAATTGGTCGAGAAAGTGCAGGGCGAGAGGGGGCACGTCGGTCAGGCGCTCCCGCAGGGGGGGCACATGGACCCGCACGCCTGCGAGCCGGTAGTAGAGGTCTTCGCGGAACAGGCCCTTGTTGACCTCGTCCTCGATATTGCGGTTGGTCGCAGCGACGATGCGCACGTCGACCGTGCGTCCGGTGTCTTCGCCGACGCGCTGGATTTCCCCTTGCTGAATGACGCGTAGGAGCTTCGCTTGGAGGCCCAACGGGAGCTCCCCGACCTCGTCGAGCAAGATCGTACCGCCATCGGCTTCTTCAAATTTGCCGCGGCGGTCGGAGGTGGCGCCGGTGAACGCGCCGCGCCGGTGCCCGAATAGCTCACTTTCGATGAGAGACGCGTTGAGTGCGGCGCAATTGACCTTTACATACGGGCGACGTGCGCGGTCGGAGAGCTGCTGGATGGCGTCGGCAAACCGCTCTTTTCCGACGCCCGATTCGCCGGTGACGAGGACGGGCAGGTCATAGGGCGCCACTTGCTCGATGAGGTCATACAACTGGGACATCGCGGGTGAGCCGCCGATAATGCCCTGAAACGACCGTCGAAGACCCAAGGCACGCTCGAGCTCGCGGACTTCGGTGAGGTCGCGAAACAGCTCGATGCCCGCAATCGGGCGTCCGTCGGGGCCCCGCACGAGGAGAACTTGGGTGGCGGTGTGCACGACCCGTTTTTTGCCCTTGCCAGGGTAAAACGTGGCCAGCTCGCCCGGGTCTCGTCCTTCGATGACTTCGGTCAGGAGGCAGCTGGTTCTGCACATCGGCGCATTGACTTGGTCACGGCAGGCGCAGCCAATCGCGGAATCATCGTAACCAAGCAGCGAACGCGCGCGCCGGTTCATCGCCACCACCCGCCGGTCGTCCGCCGAGATGACGATCGCGCCATCGTGAATCACGTCGAGCAAGGCAGCAACCATCGGATGCGACAAAGCTGCCTGCAAGTCGTTGCTGGGGAGAGTGATGTCCATTGCGATGCTCCGGCGGGTTCACTCCCTTTTAGCGGAAACAATATGCACTTTGCAACCTCGACGTTGCACTTTGCAGCATGCTACAAAGTGTGTGCATGGTGAATGAGCCGTGTGCACACACCTGTCATGTTGGCACGGTAGTTGCAGAAGCACTGTTCGTTCCCGTTGGCTTTGGGCCTAGCGTTTTTGGGCGAGCCCGATTTGCTCGCACAGTTTGGAGGAATCCCATGCTCCGCATCACCGCAGAAGACGAACGAGACCTCGCCCGCCGCATCCGTGCAGCCGAGCGGCAAGCGCGTGAAGCCATCGCGGGCATCGACCCTGCGGAGAAGGTTCTTCGCAAGCGGCCCGTGCGCACCGAGCGCACCCGTGCGGGCGCCGTCGACCGCTTGATTGAGGCGGTAGAAGCCTGCGACCAGCTCGCACGCACCGACGCCGAAATGCGCCCCTACATCTTCCAAGCGCGTCACCATCTCGCCGAAGCAGAGGCGCTGCGCTGGGAGCTGGCGATGTCGGCCCGCCGCATCGCGCGTGGCGAAGCACGCAAGCTCACCTGCTCGCTCATGAGCGAAGAAGACTTGGTGCAGGAAGGCTTCATCGGCCTGATGCGCGCCGCCAAGCGCTTCGACCCCGACCGCGGCATTCGCTTCTCGACCTATGCGCGTTGGTGGGTCCGTGCGCAGATGACCCGTGCCCTCGAAACCACCGGCCGCATGGTGCGTTTGCCCGGCGGCGCCGTGGAGCAAATCCGAAACCTCCAGCAAGCGGCGGAGCGGCTCGACCGGGAAGGTGGCGATTGGTCGATTGACGACCTCGCTGAAGAAGTCGGCATCGAGGTGTCGCGCGCGGAGCTGTTGTTGCGGCAGGGTGGCGTGGTCAGTCTCGACCAGCCCGACGAGGACGGCCTCTCGGTGGGCGACCGCCTGTGTGCAGAAGGGCGAAACGTGAACCCCGACGACAACGCGATGCGCGTGCAGGCCTTGCAAATCGTCAATGGGGCTTTCGACGAAATCCTCGACGAGCGGGAACGCTACATCCTCACCAATCATTACGGGCTGGATGGCGTAGAAGCGCGCACAATGGCAGACATCGGCAAGTCGATGGGCCTCTCTCGGGAGCGTGTGCGGCAGATTGAAGTGGGTGCATTGCAGCGCCTGCGCGGCACCATCTGAGCGATTCGCCCATCCGCTGTTTCAACCGCCTTCGGGCGGTTTTTTTTTGCCTCTTTGTGGCCGTTTTTAGCGAAACCGACGTGGCCATGCAGCATCGGTCTCTGCGCGGCACGCCCCTTGCGAAGCCGACCGCCGCCGCATCCGTC
The DNA here is from genome assembly GCA_964502005.1 of uncultured Enterobacterales bacterium. Classification (GTDB taxonomy): domain Bacteria; phylum Myxococcota_A; class UBA796; order UBA796; family UBA2385; genus CAJWOS01. The sequence goes on along the minus strand of CAZCUX010000022.1, from coordinate 36,508 downwards.
GCGAAGTGCATACACACCGAGAATGAATCCCACCATCTGTGTGCAAAGTGCATACATTTGCAACGGCTTGGTGTATACTGTCCACAGATGTGTTGCAGGTCGCAACAGGTGAACGCTGCGCTTTGCACAAGGCGTCTGTCAGCCCCCCGGCTTCGCCCGTTCGAACAAAAAAACCGCCGTTCGCGCGGAGCGAACGACGGCTTCTTGGGGTCGCGGAACGACCGACCGAAGGGGGAATCAGTATTGCGCGGTCAATTCCACCGGCACGACCGTTGCGTGGTCGCCCTTGGAGGTGACTTGGGCGAGGTGAACGCGGTCTTTGCCGATGGCCATGACCACCAAGCCGCGCTCGGGCACCATTTCGCCAGGAGACACGACGACCCGCCGACCATCCGGCAACGCCAAAACGGCGCTCGGGGGCTGCTCATCGAGGTGCGTGCGCACCAAGCGAACCGGCCAGGTGCTGTCCTGGGCGACCATCGCGGCTACGGCTTCGAGCGTGGTGGGCGGCGTGGCTTCGGGAGCCGTTGCAACCACCTCGTCCGTCTCCGCTTCGCCGTCAACCGACGTGACCGGCGTGGGAGCAACCGTAGAGCTGACGCGCACGTTGGTGCCGCCTGCATCTCCGCCGGTCGAGGGCTTGAGGGACTCGCTGCCCAACACAATCGGCTCGGCATCATCGAACCGTGCATCTTCAACGGGCATCCCTGCGGCGCCGGGCGTAGAACCAGGGATGGCCGCAACTACAGGGACAGGACTAAGGGGTGAGCCGGACGGCTGCATCGGCTCGCATCCGCTGATTCCCGCCAGGGTGAGGGTGGCGAAAACAGCAACGATGGACCGGCGTGGGGCGCACAGCAGCATAGAACCTCCGCTTGGGCCGCGCATCATAACCGAGGCGGCCCGATGCGGAGCACCCGGATACGGGCTTCGAATGTTGGATTCTCATTCCTGTCCCGTTTTGGACCGTTGTGGAGGCTGTCCCCGTTGGGGAGAAGCACCATCGCAACGTGCTTCTCGCATCGAATCGCAGTTGCAGGCCACCCTTCGTCGGTTGCCGGACGACATCGTGCTTTCTCCAACGATTTCGGGCTGGCGGCACCGGCTCACTGTGCGCCCGGGCGAGGATGGCCGCTTGGGCCTCTCACCGCCGCGGTCCCACACCATCGTGCCGCTCCCGGGTTGTGTCGCCGCACATCCGCGCCTGGACGCTGCATTGCGGAGCTTGCCTCCCTTTCCCGGACCCGCCGAGGTCGAGCTTCGAACCGACGGAACGCGGGTGGTAATGGTGATCCGCAGTCGCGCGGCCGCTGGCAAAAACAAAGCGCGTGGACGCCCCCCCTCGGCGGCCTTGCTCGCGCAAATCCCCACCGACACCATCGACGCCGTGGTGGTCGATGGGCGCACCGTCCGCGGCACACCCTTCCTGCAGCTTCCGGTCGGCAGCACGACCCTCCGTGCTGGTCCCCAAAGCTTTTTTCAAGTCCACCTCGGCATGAACCAACGCCTCGTTTCTTGGCTCGCCGAAAGAGTCGCGCAGCTTCAACCCGCTGCCTTGCTCGACCTCTACGCCGGAATCGGAAACCTGGGACTCTCGCTCGCTCCGCACGTTGGCGCGCTTACCCTCATAGAGTCCTCACGATTTTCGGCAGACGATGCGCGTCACAACGTGACCGTTCATGGTGTGCGCGCCGAGGTGCGCACCGCCGACGCGCACCGCTTTCAAGCCGGCGACGCCTTTTTTGACGTCGCGCTCCTCGACCCGCCGCGAATGGGCGCCTCTGGCGTGTTGTCGCAGCTATCCGTCACCCGACCGCGGGCCATCCTCTACGTCTCTTGCGACCCGCGCGCATTGGCGCGGGACCTCGGGGAAGCCGCCAAGGTTGGATACACCCCCACAGAGCTTGTGGCCTTTGAAATGTTCCCGCTGACCGACCACGTCGAAACCGTCGCCGTGCTCACGCCGGGTGGCCGGGCCTTGTCCGTCTAATTTCGGCAGCGGCAACCGCCTGCAATTCCGTATGGTGCGAAAAGACGGCAGAATGCATCCTCCGAGCCTCCTTGGCCGTTTCCGGGAATCCTACCCATGTCGCACCTCGACTTCCGTGCCCCACCTCGACACGACCTCAGTCCCGCGATTGCGCGTGTTTTGGTGGAGTTCAACACCCGCTTGTCCCCCTTTGCCGACGAGGCCGTGCAAGTTGGCGTTGAAGCCTGTGCGCGAAAACGCTGGCTCCAACAAGTTCGGCATGGGGTCGGTGCGCCCGTTCGTGCGCACTTGTGGGTGCCCGGTCAAGAACTCGCCGCCGACCTCTTGCGCCGCTTTGTCGGAGAGACCACGCACCTGGTTGCCCCTTCGCTCCAGGTGACACCCGAGAAATTGTTTGGCGCAGGCCAACAACAACTGCTTGCGCCATTTCCGATCATCGGGCCGGAATCCGTGTGCTTGCACCGGAACTGGCGCGAAGGGGAAGTAGCGTGGCGACGGCGTTTTGAGGCGCACTTGCGCGAACATGTCGCCGGGCTGATGTTTCGCATGACCAACCATGTTGAGGCACGCCTCATCGGAATTGTCGAGAGATGGAACGAGATTTCCGCGGAACAAATTGCGCGGGCGACCCGCGGGTACTATGCTCCCGTTGGTTCCACGCTTGCGGGTGTGGAATTGTGACCGTTTGGACACGGTCCTGCCTTGCGAGCGAGTGTTCCACGATGGCTGATGCCGCCTTCACCATGACCAGCGCCACGCGCGGATTTGTCCGCCGGGCCTCCCGATGGAGCACACCCACGCCCCAGGTGTGATGGCGGGGTCGCTCCACGCGACCCCAGGTCTCGACGCCCGCAAGTCTTGCCAAGTCAATGTCGACCATCGTTTTGACCTCAAGTCTGCATCCGTGCCATGGGGTGTGTTCGGTCGTTGGCTGTTTTTGGGCATGTTGGCGGTTCTGCAAGTGCTTGCCATCGACCTCGGGCAATCGACGGCTGCGGGCCAGGGGCCAGATTCGGTGCGCGCCGCCATCGAGTTGCGCGTAGGCAGCCTCATCGAACGCCCCGCGCACAGTTTGCGCTCGCGCGAAGGTGTGTTGGCGCGCGCCCGCGGGTTGCAGATTCAGTTGTTGGCCGACGCGCACGCCGCCGATGAAGAGGGGGAGGTCGAAGAAGCCGAGCTCTCCTACGCTTCGGTGTTTATCTACGCCCAAGACTCCGACCTCCGCAGGGCCGCACGCACCGGCTTGGTGAGCATCGCTGCCCGCCAATGGCCGGCCGGTTTCCGGTCGCGCTTCCTCGAAAGCCTCGGGCCAGCCGTGTTGGGCGCTGCGCGTGCGCACCATGTGCCGCCGAGCGTCACGCTGGCCCAGGCTATCCTTGAGAGCGGTTGGGGCCGCTCCCAGCTCACGCGCGATTACCACAATCTCTTTGGCGTCAAGGCCGGCGCGTCGTCCCAAGCGGTGCCGATGGCCAGTCGCGAACATCGGCGTGGCCGCCTTCGTCGCACGCGGGAATCGTTCCGGGTCTACGAAAGCCGCACCGAGAGCATCTGGGACCACGCCGCCTTGCTCGGCTCCGACCGCCGATATGCGCGTGCGCGCTCCGAATGGACGGACTGGCGCGCGTTCCTCGAAGCCATCGCGCCCAAATACGCCAGCAGCCCCACGTATGTCGACGCTGTCTCGGAAATCGTCGAGCTTTACGCCCTCGACCGCTGGGATGCGCTGGTTGTCGAAGCCGTCGAAGCCGATTCCCGCGCGCGCGCCATCGACGCCGTCGCCGATGCGGTGGAAACCGAAGACGTCAGCGGCGAAGATACCGGCCTGCCGCTCCTGGAAGACGGCTGATCTTGGGCATCGCTCCGTGCGGCACGTCCCGTCGGTCTACGATAGCGGTCGGGAAAGAGGACAACCCCGAGCATGACCACTCCGCTTCTGCCGCCATCGGGTGATGCCCCGCCATCGCAAATCGAGCCATTCGTGCGCGCCGCGATGCACAAAGACCGCGCGCCAGGCGTGGTGCTGGCCGTTTGCCATCCGCTGCGAATGTATAAAGTCCCCGATGGCTTGTTTCAGGCGTTGGAAGCAAAGGGTTTTGAAGTTGTCAAGGTAGACACACTCCCCAATCGTATCGATAGTGTACTGGCCATCCGAGATGCACTCAAGCACTGCGCCAGCATGGGGCGTCCCCTCGATTTGCTCGTATTTTCGGGAGACGGCACCCTTGACCACCACGTCCTCGTCGCCGCTTATATGGCGTTTTGTCCAGAACTCGTGGCGACTACACCGGCGGAAGTGAGCCTCTGCGGGCCTGCCGATGACGAACGGGCGGCCGTTCCCGCGCGCCTGCGCAAAACCTTTCTCGACCCTTTGTGGGACGACCTCGGCGCGGTACCCGCCGGAGATGTCATTCCGGTGGCGGGCAAGCTCGGCATCGACGCCACCGAAGAAGCCGTGCACCAGTTTTGGGTGCTGCGGCGCCGCATCGATGGTCTCGTGCGCAGCAATGCCGCGCCTTGGCGGATCGCGCGGCGCGCGCGGCTTTCGGTCGATGACCCCAAATTGCGCCTGCTCGTGATGTCGGTGCTGTGGCCCGACCGCGTGGTGGTGCGGGCGCCCGGCTTCGACCTCTCGGCGCTGGCGGATGCGCCGCGGGAGACGGCGGCCCTCGGGTTGTATCCGTATATCCGCTCTATCGCCGTGTATCCATGTGGTACGGCGGCGGACAATGCGCTGTATGCGGGGATTCCCGGTTATATCTTCGCGAGCTTTGCAAAGACCCTTCGCTGGCCATTGCTCCGTGCCGTTAGAAAAGCATGGGGCAAGCGGTCGCTCCAGCGTTTTTTGCACACGTTCACCGAAGGCGTCGTCGTTCCTGCGCGGTTTTCGCTCGTGGCCTTCGACGACCGCTGGTCCGTCATTTCGAGCCATGCCGCCGGCGGGCCGGGCGGCGGCGCGTTCTTCGCGGCCGACCTCGAATCCAAAACGGGGGGCCTGCTCGGCTACCTCAAGCGAATTCCAAACGTCATCATCAACGAAGCCTTGCTGGGCTCCACCGTTTTGCGGGTGACCACCCTCGACCGGCTGGGCAAGCTGCTCGGCCGCAGCGAAGGGCGTATGGTCGAGGCGCTGTATACCAATCGCGCCTTTATTGCGGGCGTCGGCGGCGTGCCGTCCACCAATCCCACGTCGTTGGCGGGGCAGTCGTCGCTGATTCTGTGTCCCCCCATTCTTTACCGCGACAATCGAAAGCGTCTGGTGGTGGACTTTACCGGCATCGCGACCTTTACCGAGGCCATCGTGAAGGGCACCGCCGGGCGCCTGATGCACTCGATGGGCCTCGGTGTCGGCAATCTGGCGGGCGGCGGCACATTCTTCTCCGCGCGCGCCGAAAACCAAGTCACGCTGCAAGAAGGCGAGTCGGTCGAGCTCGAGTTCCTCGATATCGCAGGGCGCCGCCGCGCCGTCGCTACGCAGGTCAGTGGTGACCCGTACCAAGCCTGGCGCATGAAGGTTCGGGTGGCGTGGGGGCCGCTGCCGCTGCTGGCGTCGCCGACGTCTTTGCTCATGGCGGCGGCACAACGGGCGCTTACCCGCTTGCGTGTGGCCCAGAGCTGGCAGCTCGAAACCGTCTACATTGCGGGCTTGGCGTGGTTGCGGCACAGGGTCCACCAAGGCGACCCCGTCGAGCAAACCGGCCTGTGCCCCCCGCCGTGGACGCTCCCCGGCCGTTTGGTCGCCGCCCAAGCCGTGCTTCGAAAGCGCTGGGAAGCGCAAGGCACCGGTCCTTTCATCGACACCACCGAGCAGGGCCTCGCGCTTGGGCGTCGGGGGCGATACGCGCACAACAGCGACCACAGCGCGCATTTGATGCTGCTGCAAGAGCGGGGTCGGCTGCTGGTGCGGCAGGTGCGGCGGGTGGGGCTGCATATTTACGAGGGGCGTACGGTGTATTCGGGATGGCCGGGTGGATGGGTCATTCACGAGAACCAAGTGCGTCGCAGCCAGGCCAATGAAGCGCCCGTGATTGTGCAAGAGGAGCACTTTTTCCGCGATGCGGAGTCGCTGTTGCAGGAGGCGCCGAGCTTCTTTCCGTTTATTGGCGAAGGCAAGGTGTGGGCCGATGCCGCATCGCCCGCGCCCAACGCGCCCGATGAAGACGTCGATGTACCGCCCATTCAAGGTGGGGAGCGCGCAGGCGACCTCGAAGACACCGAAGTGGGGCGCAGGCCGCCATTGGGCAAATCCGACAGCAAATAGCACGACCGGTCGTGCTTTTTTTGTGGCCCGTCGCCGCGCGGCGGCGCCGGGGCCGCGGAGCCAAGGTCTCCGCGGCAGGAGCCACAGGGGGTGGTCGCGGCCTACAATCCGATAGGCGCGGTGCAGTCGCGCGTTGCCAGGTGTGGGTACAATCGTTGACACGACCGGTACACATCTCGACACGGGGTCGGCTACAACGGTCGCGAACCGGAGATTCCCGTGGCATCATTTCTTCTGTCGATTGTTTTGGGCGTCGCATTTGCGGCTCCTGCGGCCTCCTCTGTCGTTCCGCCGGTCGCTTGCGGCATGCCGCAGTTTTTGGGCGTCACGCCGCCCACGCGGGTCGAGCGGCCCTTGGGTCCGCCGCCTCCCGATGGCGAAAAGGCGTTGCGCGATGCCTTCGGTGTGGTGGATAACGAGCTATTGACCGAAAACTTCGTGTTTCGGTGGGGAACGAGCGGCAGCGTGCGCACGGCGGACGTCGAGCGCTTGGCGGCCGCGTTTGAAGCGGCCTGGACCGAGGAAATTTCCGTGCAAGGGCACCCGCTGCCCACGGGCGCCGACACCTACCGCTTCAACGTCTACATCGGCGATTCGGGGGGTGGCACACCATCGGGCTCGGGGGCAGCCGGGTATTTCTGGTATGACGAAGAAGGCTGGCCTATGGTGGTCGTCGCCGCCGATACGCTCCGCGACGGCGCATACGCCGACATCACGGCGGCCCACGAGTTTTACCACGCTATACAAGGCGGCACCGACCGCTATCCGTATAGCGGCGACAGCGCGTGGTTCTGGGAAGCGAGCGCCACCTGGGCCTCGGCGACGGTCTACCCGGACAATCTCAATTACGCGACCTTCTTGTTCGGCTATGTGCTGTTGCCCCATTACCCCATCAACTACTTCAACTATCCAGACTCCTGGCGAGTCGAAGATTATTACCAGTACGGCGCGTTTATCGTGCCGCTCCATGTGTCCGAGTTGACGGCAGACCGCTCGCTTATTCGCGAAATCTGGACCCGCGACGACGCCGCGCGCGACCCCCTCACGACGATGGACCGGCTTCTCGAAGAGCGCGGCATCGCCTTTGATGACGTATTCATGGACCACGTTGCGCGCATGGCCACCTTTGACTATCCCAATGGCACGGCGATGGAACGAATGGTGGAGGCAAACGCTGGTCGCTACGATGAATACGAGAACTTGGTGGCCGCTACAGTGGGTCCCGAGGGCACCGACGGGTGGGTGGACGGCCCCAACAACCTCCGGCCCTACCGATATGGCTACAACGCCATTCGTATCGACCCAGGGGATAGTGCGTTTGTCACCATTTCGATAGAAGGCGACTTGGACGGGGACGCCGGACACTCTGCCAAGTGGGGCGCGCAGTTGGTGCGGAAGCACGGCGGTGCGCGCACATATGTACCCTTGACGTTTGAAGGGCAAAACGCGCGCCTTGATATCGATGACCTGGATGGCGAAGAACTTTGGCTGGTTATTGGAGCCTGGACGAGCATCTCGTCTACGTTTGATAGCGAGCGATTTGGTTATCGATATAACGTCGCGTATTCGTTGGACGTCGACGAGCCCGTAGTAGACGAGCCTGTCGGCGAAGACTCGGGAGGCGCCGTCGCGTTCGGCACAACCTCCGGTGAAGCGCCCGCGAAGTCAGGCTGTGCGGTGGGCGCGCTCTCGGGCCTCGGGATGTTGTTTTGGGTACCGTTGCTGGGTGTGTGGGTTCGTCGGCGATAACGTCGGGGGGGGGGCTCCGGCTTGGGTTGCGTTGTATCGTTCGGGCTTCGCGTTATCGCCTGCACCGCGATGGGGTCGGGGGGTGTGTTGTTCGCGACTTGGTGTCCGAAATACGCGTCCCTACATCATTGTCGCGCTACGTTTGCCAGCGGTGCGTGAAACGGAGTGGCGATGCAGTGCGGCGTGGCCGCGCTGCCCATTGTTTGTCCGCCTCCCCCTTGCGCCAAACCCGTTTGTTTTGTAGCATTCGCGCTTTGCGGTATACCGTACGAACATACAATCATGATGTGGAGGATGCGTGAACACGATTCGAGGCTGGTTGGGCGCGCTTGCGCTGGTGATGTCGTTGGCCGCTGCGCCAGAAGTAGAGGCAGCAAAGCTGAAGCACGCCACGGTGCAACAAGGCGACGCAACGGTCTATTCGGCGACGTGGGCCGTAGGCAAAGCGCGGCAATCGGTAAAGGCGCCCCTGCCCAACGCAGATGTGCAGGCCGACCTCAAAGCGCCGCTTCGCTTTCCGCGGGGTGCAGCGGCCGAGGCCCAGGCGAAGGCGGTTCGGGAATGGGCCAAAACGGGGGTTCCGAAGTCCGTCAAGTTGAAGGTCAAGGCCAACAAGGCGGGCGGTGTGTCGTTTTCGGCGAGCGCGAAGTCAAGAAGTGCGGCCAAAAAGGCGCTTTCGGATGCCCAAGACGTTGCAAATCGGGAGCTGCGGCGATTCGCGGCAGAAAAAGGCTTTATCGTGGACGCTGGCAACACCATTCTGCCCGACCACGCACGAGAAGCGGTGGAGTCTGCGCCGGCATTGTCTGCGTTGGCGGAAGCGTTGGCGGAGGGCCTCCCCGCCGATGACCCCCGCGCGTTTGCCGCAAAGGCGCTCCACTTTGCGCAGTCTATCCCTTATGAAAAACGAAAAAATGGGGGCGACGCGGGGTTTCGTCGTCCGCTATCGTTGTTGGTCAAGAATAAGGGCGATTGCGATGGCAAGACCGTATTGTTTTTGGGGTTGATGCGCGCCCGCTTCCCGGACCTGCCGATGGCGGTTGTGTTGGTGCCGGAGCACGCGTTCGCTGCGGTCGCGCTGGATGCCAAATCGGGCGAAAAGACGCTCAAGGAAAACGGTGTCACTTACGTCATTCTGGAGCCGGTCGGCCCGGCGCAGGTGGGCATTGGCGAGCCTTCGAAGGCCGGTCGAAAAGGGATGCGATTTGGGCGGGCAGAGATTCGCCCGGTGCCGTCGTCTGCAGGGCAAGGCGCCTGAAATGCGGTTCGTCGTCGCGTGTTTGTCGCTATGGGCCTGTGGACGGTCTTCTTCGCCGTCGACCAAGGCCATAGGACCTGCGGCGGACTCCGCGGCTGCGGGGGCCGACACGGCAACGGCCACCGAAACGGAGGGCGAAGACGGCGACGGTGACGGCGTCGCGGCGGGCGAGGACTGCGACGACGCCGACGCGACCGTGTTTCCGGGTGCGGTGGAGGTCTGCAACGGGCGAGACGACAATTGCGACGGCGTCGTTGACCCTCCCGATGCTTGGCCGTCCGCGACGACAACCCACCGTGCGTCGTTGTTGTTGTCGGGCGCCCCGTTGGCGGGCGCGGCGTGGGTGCTCGAAGTGGACCCCATCGCCTTGGGTCTTCCTGCAGAATCGGCGTCTCGCCTGCATGTTCGCGAAGGGGGCTGTGCGGGAACGGACCACCCCGTGCAGGTCATTCCCGGCCTCGCCGGCTTGCTTGGAGATGGGCCACACACCACCGCGTCCCCTTCGTTTACTTTGGTTCTCCCCGCGTCGGTGCCCGCGGATGTGCCCCTTGTATTGTCGGTAGGAGACGAGATGGTGGCCCCCGTAGCGACGGTATCTGCGGGGCCTTCGTTTTTGCAAAACGCACATGTCGACGTGCAATTCGACGCCGAACACGGCGGCCTTCCCCTTGTTTTGGCACCCGTGGGAGGTCCGTCTACAGGCGACCTTTCGCGTGGCGCGGGGAATGGCGCGTATGTTGGCGATTGGTCTTCGGTTCCCGCGAATGCACCTGCGATGATGTCGGTGTTGGTCGATGGTCCACTGCTGGGGGTTGTGGAGGCTTCCGGCGTGTACGCTTCCGTAGGGTGGCGCTGGACGTGGGCGCTATTGGGTGAATCGCCTGTGTTGGTTCTCAAGATGCACCTTTTTGCAGACACAGACCTCACGTTGGACCATCCCGGTGACTGGTCCAATGGTGTGCGCCCATTTCAGGCAATACAGTCCGCCATCTTGCCGGTGGCCGCATCGATTGCAGCGCCCCCGTACGACGAGTTGACAACTATTGGTACGGGTGCTTCATTATGGCTTCGTTGGTGGTCCCCACCTGCATTTCGTCCGTATCGGCCCGAGTCTTACGATGGCAATTTGATTGTGTTCGGCAACGATGTGTCCGCAGAACAAGGCGGCCCGCGCTCCGTGGGGGCAGGAACCGACATCTTGGCGCACCGTCGCTTGTTGATTGCGCCCTATATTTCGTCGCGGCCCGAATCCGCGGTGGATTCGTTCTTAGGGGACCACGCGGCGCACTTCGGCTTGGTGGAGGAGCGCGTTGCACCTTAGGGTGTTTGAAGCGGGATAGTTGTATTGGATGAAGAAAAACGGCATAAGTGAGTTTGTTTGCACCCCTCATCAATACCGATTGTTACGTTGTTTTGAGCCTCAGCGGGAATGAGTTGTAAACCGCTCTCTATGCAGGTATTGTTGCCTTCGCATGCGATAACCAGGCCGAATCCGAGGTTACGGTCGGTTTGTGGGTCTTCGATTGTGTGTTGGGAACGGCGCGTGTGGAGGTCGGCTGCGCGTCGTTGTTCCGGGAAAGCTTTTCCCAATACGGGATAGCCCATTCGAGGGGAGAATGCGTCGGAAAAGCCGGTGCATTGGGATGAGTCGTGGTTGCGTGCGTCCAAAAAAAGATTGATGGCGTCCGCGCGTGTCACGGGGACGCGGTCGAGTCCGATGTGCTGGTATTCTTGAGCGGGGTACGACCACAATCGCATCGGTTGCGCCTCGTGCCAGAGTGGCCAAAAAACGCTCAGTGAGGCGATACTTACCAAGAGCGCGGGGAGTGGCAGAACGCGCGCCCACGATACGCGGTGTGCGGCCCACATCGGCAACCAAACCAGCGCGGGCCACCATGCAACCAAATACCGATGCGCGACGCTGGGCCGAAACGGCGACCACCCGAGCACAACGACGAGGTGTAGCCACGGTGCGATGGCGAGCACGCGCAGGATGCCGCCATGCCGCACCGCGAGGAGGGTCGCGATTGCGGCGGCCACGGTGAAGGCGATGTCGAGGACCGTGTGTCCGGTCGCGGGCAAGGGGAGGTGGTGGGCGAAGGTGGCCCCCAGCTGCGCGGAGTTGGGTCCACTCCAGAACACCTGGAAGGGCGTGCTGGCCGGGTCTTCGGTGAGGGGCTCGGTGAGCCACGCGGCCGGCGCCGCCAGCAGCAAAGGCCAACGCAGGGACAGGAACCCGAACAGGCCGTCTCCGAGGTGATGCTGCCACTGTTCTCGGGAGATGGTCGTTGCGAGCATCAGGAGCCCCGTAGGCAGCAGCAAGGGGTCCCAGGCCACCCCCATACCCACTGCCCACGCGAGGGCCCGTGTGCGGCCTTGGAGAGCCGCCCAGACCCACACGCCGGTCCACACCGCGGCCTCGGAGTGGGAGCCCCACAATGTCGCCGTCCATTGCGCAAACCACGGTGCGGGGAGGGCGAGGCAGACCCCCATCACAGCGCCCCATCGGCGGCCACCGGTGTCGAGGGCCACGCGCGACCACACGGCCCATGCGATGGCCGCCAATAGCGCCGCGGTGCCGCGAATGGCCAAGAGGTCGCTGTGGGTGAGCCATGCGATGCCTCCGGCCACGAGCGATAGCCACAAGAAGCCGCCGTGATGGATGTTGTCCGCTGCTCCGAGCAAGCGCGCGATTTCCCCGATTCCGTGCGTGGAGACGTGGGGCAAAAGGTCGAGATGACCCAGTTCAGCGGGGTCCACGGGGTGAACGGCGTCGGGGTCCGCCATCGACAGCAAGAGGCGCGACACCGCAACGCCCACGCCGCCTGCGAAGAGGGCGCGCCGTTCAGTCCACACCGGGCATCCCCATGCACACCCAGGCGGCGGCGAGCGCGATGGTCAGCAGCAACAGGCGAATGCCCCAGCCGAGCTTATTCTGCGCCTGCACGGGAGCCCGCGTGGGATTTGTGACGAGCGCAATGCGGCCCGCGCGCAGGATGTGGACCTTCCAGTCGGGATGGTCGGTCGCGGCGTCGTAGAGTCGGCGGCCGACGAGGTTGCCCATCACGGGCTGTCCGCGCGAATGCTTCCCGCGACCCGTCACAAAGCAAACGGCGCCCCCGTCGAGGCCGTGGGTGTGGGCGAGGTCGAGGGCGCCGCGCACGGCCTCTTTTGCCGCCCGTGCGCCAAGGTCGTGCAAATCAACGACCAGGAGGCCGTCTTCCACCCAAATGTGGGTGCTCGCTCGCCAGGGGCGTTCGCGGTCCCAGGACTGTTTGCGTGCGAGGGCATCCACGTCGGCAAGCCGTGCCACAAGGCGCTCTGCGTCAGTGTTTGCGTCGCTCACCCGCGCCTCATGTGGGGGCGCCCGCGACCGGCGCGCCATCGGGGATGCGGCCTTCCGCTACGCCAATCGCGTGATTGGCATGCGATAGAAACAAATCACTATAGGAGTAGTCAAGTTCAAGTTTTCGCAGCATCCCGTAAATGCCACCGAGGGTTCGGTGCAGGTACAGAACGTGCCGCGGACCTTGAATGTCGCTGCGGCGAAGCACTGCCGGCGCGGCTTGGCGCACGAGGTCGAGGGTCGGGTCATCGTTGGTGAGGTGGTAGCGCGGCACCCGCAACGGGCCGGCGATGGCCGAGCCGATTGTCCACACCGCATCAAATGCTTCGTCTTCGTCGCTCAGGAGGATGCCTATCTCCCGTGCGTGGGCCCGACAGGTCTCCCGGTCATTGCGCACGAGGCCGCGCGCCATCCGCGCATAGGTTGCCACCCAATAGAGGTCGAAGCGTTTGACGCACCCAAAGTCAATCAAACCGACGCTGCCATCATGTTCAAAAAGGTAGTTTCCGCCGTGTGGGTCGGCGTGAAGGGCACGCAGCCGGTAAAACATGTCGTGAAAGGACCGCGCGACGAGGCTGGCTGCGCGCTGGCGTGCGGCGGGGGTGGCGTGGGTGAGAAAGGAGTCGAGATTGCCGCCCTGCAGGCGCTCCATCGTCAGCACGCGGCTGGTGGAGTGGCTGGGTACGGGCGCCGGGACTTTGAGTCCGTCGATGCGTAGATTTTGACGAAAGTACTCCAAGTTGGCTGCTTCTTGGAGGTAGTCCAGCTCTTCGAGCAGGCGTTCGCGCACTTCCGCGAATGCGGCGTCCATTTCTTCTTTGGGACGTCGCAAAACCTTTCCTGCCACCAAAATACCGCGAAGGGTGCGCAGGTCGGAGTCGACGCTGTCTTCGATGCCGTGGTGGAGGACTTTGACGACCACCTGCCGACCATCATTCAATCGCGCGGCGTGGGCCTGGGCCAAAGACGCGGTTCCCAGGGGCTCTTCGTCGAAATCGGCAAACAGGTTTGAGAGGTTGCCCTCTAGCTCTTCTTCAATCGACGCGCGAATGAGGTCGAAGGGAATCGGCTCGGCTTTGTCGTTGAGCTTGGCGAGAATGCCGGACACTTCGGGCGGAAGATTCAAGCCATCGGTGGCGAGCGCGAGCGATTGGCCCACTTTCATCGCAGCCCCCTTGAGGGCGCCCATGGTCTCGACAACCTTTTCGGCGTTTTCGAGATGAAGCCGATGAAGGGCTTCTTGGCGAGTATCGGCGTCTTGAAAGACACCCTTGATGCGTTGCCCGAGGTAGGAGCCGGACACACGCGAGGTCAAGCCGCCCAGGCGTGCCATGCGGCCGATGCGGGATGGCGGTGGCTTGTTGGCCATGACAACCTCTCGTCGGTGGGAACGGCTATTGGAATCCGCAGGCGAATACCAGCCGCGGCGCGCGCGATGGTCGGGCGCAACCTGTCGGAAATGGCGCATCGTGGGCGGCTTCGACGTCGATCTCCCAAACACCCGGTTCTCGAAAAAAAAGCCGGTCGCGCGGCGCGCTATCGGGTATTGTCCGAGCGCGGTGTGGAGGTCGAATGCGCAGTCTGCTGTGGTCGTTGTGTCTTGTGGTCGTCGGTTGTCGCTCAATGCCCAAAGACGATGACGCGAATATCGCGACGATTTCGGATGAGGGATTGTCTGCGGACAACGATGGGGACGGCCTCTCGGGCGCCGACGACTGCGACGACCTCGACCCCTCCGTCTTCGCCGGCGCGGAAGAAATCTGCGACGGCATCGACAACGATTGCGACGGCTCCATCGATGAAGGCGTTCGGGTCACATACTACCAAGATGCGGACGCAGACGGCTTCGGCGACCCAACGATTCCCATCGAAGCGTGCGAGCCGCCCGATGGTGTGTCGCTCACGAACACCGACTGCGATGACACGCGAGACGATGTGTACCCCGGTGCCGTCGAGCTTTGCAACGGCATCGACGACAACTGCGATGGCGTCTTTGACGACGCTTCAGAGGTCGAGTTTTACCTCGATAGCGATGGCGACGGCCATGGCGACCCATCGGTTTCCGCGTCGGGGTGCGCCGTCACCGACGGGTATGTTGCTCTAAACGACGATTGCGACGACGCGAACGCAGATGTGTTTCCGGGTGCTACCGAAACGTGCAACGAGCGGGACGACGACTGCGACTTGGAGGTCGACGAAGGCGTGCGCTCTACCTATTACGCCGACGCGGACCTCGATGGATACGGCAACTTGGCGGCGGTCACCGAGTCCTGCGTCGTGCCACCGGGCTACGCCGAGACCGCGGGCGATTGTGTCGACACCGACTCCGCCATTCACCCCGGCGCAACGGAAGTTTGCAACGGCTTCGACGACAACTGCGACGCATTGGTCGATGATGACGACCCGGCGTTGGATGCCGCTTCCCGTGCACGCTTTTACGCGGATGGAGATAGCGACGGATACGGCTCGTCCCTCTCCGCCGTCGACGCCTGTGACGCTCCTGTGGGCCATGTCAGCGATGCAACGGATTGTGACGACGCTGCTGCGGCCGTACACCCGGGCGCACCCGAGGTCTGCAATGGCATCGACGACGACTGCAACGCGCTGGTCGACGAAGACGACCCCACCTTGGACGCGTCCACGCGGAGCCGCTATTTCGCCGATGCCGACGCCGACGGCTATGGCGCAGCGACCTCCTCGGTGGATGCGTGTACGCCACCTTCAGGCCACACCACCGATTCCACCGACTGCGACGACACCTCCGCCGCCATTCATCCGGGCGCCACCGAGATTTGTAATGGTGTAGACGACGACTGCGATATTCTCGTGGACGACGACGACCCCGGCTTGGACACCGCGACCGCTTCGGTTTGGTACGACGACGCCGACCTCGACGGCTTCGGCGACGCCGCCTCGGGGTCGTGGGCGTGTACGGCACCTGCGGGCGCAGTGAATGACGATTCAGATTGCGATGATTCCGATGCAGACGTCAATCCCGCGGCAACGGAGATGTGCGACGGCATCGACGAAGACTGCTCCGGCTCCCTCGATTGGTGGGAGCAAGACGCCGACGCCGATGGCTGGCTCGCATGTGAAACCGTGCGCTGGATGCACACCGATAGCGCCATCAACAATGACCCCACGAGTACGGGACTCTACGGCTCGTCTTCGGCCGCTGGCCTGCTGACTTCGTATGGCACGACGATTGGGCGGACCCGCCTCGCGACGTCGGGTCTGACGCGGGCCCAGCTCGACGATGTGGGCCTGTTGGTGGTCGTAGGGACGTCCTCCGATGGCCCCTTGTCCGCCACGCAATCGGCGGACCTCGAAGCATGGGTAGCGGATGGGGGGCGTGTGGTTTGGGTGGGCTACCACGCCACAACTGCGGGGTGCAGCATGGTCGATTCGCTCCCTGCGGCATGGGGCATCACGTGCAACCAAAGCGCCGCCACCGCTGCGTGGTCTGCGCCCGCAACGTCGTTTGCGAGCCATCCGGTTACCGCGGGGGTTGCCGATGTCGTGGGCCTTGGCGGCGAGCAGTGGTCGGTCAGCAGCCCGGCATCTGTGGTCATCGACGCTTCTGGCGTTCCGGTCGTCTCGGTGGTGGAGTGGGGCGACGGACGTGTCGTAGCGGTCGCCGACGAGTGGATGTTCTACAACGCAGGCTCGGGAGCCGCCGACATCTCGTATGGCGACCACGAGATTCTCATCGACAACATCTGGGCCTGGGCGGTCGACTGGTTGTAGCCCGGTGGCTCAAGGGGTCTGGACCTTCCGCCAGACCTCGACCAGTGCGTCGTGCAGCTCGTAGCCTTCGAATGGTTTTCCGAGGAAGAGGTCGGCTCCGGCTTCGAGGGCTTCTGCGCGGCCTTCGGGCAATACGTCGGCAGACACCGCGACAATCGGCAAGCGAGGCCGTCCACGGGTTTCTTCGGCGCGCACTGCGCGTATCAGCGAAAGGCCGTCCATCACGGGCATTTGAATGTCAAACATGGCCGCATCGAAGGACGACTCGCGCCATGCCTTGAGGGCGTCTTGTCCGTTTGCTGCCAGAGTGACGGTGTGGCCTTTCTTCTCCAAGAGCACCTGAATCAAAAGCTGGTTGACGCGGGTGTCCTCAGCGATGAGCAGCGACAGCTTCGGCGTCTCGTTGTCGGCAGTGGACACGGCCTTGGGTGCGGGGGGCCAAGAAGGCGCGAGCGGCAGGGTCGCGCGGAACGTAGAGCCGCGAGCGAGCGTGCTTTGTACGGTCAGGGCCCCGCCCATCAAGGCGACAATTCGGGCAGAGATAGTCAAGCCGAGGCCCGTGCCGTTGCGGGTGCGGGTCTTGCTGTTGTCGACTTGGGTGAAGGCGTCGAAGATGGTTGCGAGGCGGTCTTCGGGAATGCCGATGCCAGTATCGATAACGTCGATGATGAGGCCATTCTCCGGGCCGTCTTGGACGCGCAGCGTGACGCTCCCTTCGGAGGTGAATTTGACGGCGTTGCCGAGAAGATTGGTCAACACTTGGCGCAAGCGGGTTTCGTCGGTGAGGTACCACACCCCTGTCGCTTGCCAATCGAGGAAAAGGCCCAGCTGTTGGGCTTCCGCGCCGGGCCCGAGCAGCTCGATGAGGCCGCTGCACAAGGTCCGCACGTTGGTGGGTGTGTTGTGGAGCGAGAACCGGCCCGCTTCGACTTTGCTGATGTCGAGAATATCGTTGACGATAGTGACCAACGAGCGCGCGGAGCTTCGAATGAGGTCGGCGTAGCGTTGCTGTTCGTCGGAGAGGGGGGTGTCGAGCAGAAGGTTTGCCATTCCCAGCACGCCATTCATGGGCGTGCGGATTTCATGGCTCATATTGGCCAAGAACTGCGATTTCGCGGCGTTTGCATTTTCGGCGATAGTTCGCGCGTGTTCGAGCGCGACGCTCTTTTCTTCGAGAGACTGGACTTGCTCACCAAGTCGTAGGCCAAGGACCGTGATTCCGTTGGCGGTGCGGTCCAACTCGATGACATTTGACAAAGTTGGACTATTGTGGTATTGACCTTCGGCGATGGCCGTGACCATGTGGTCCATCGCGGAGAGGGGTGCCCCCAATTCCTCCGCTTGGCTTCGGGCGCGTCGCGCCATTACGGCAAAAAAGATGCCGTAAAAGACAGTCATCCCGAGGACCATCCACACCGCAACACGCAGGCCCGACTCCCGCAGTTGGTCGGCAGGCCCCAAAACGCCGTTCTCGGGAACGAAGAGCAAAAGCCGCCAGCCAGTTGCGGGAATGGTGGCCCAGGTCACGAGCAGCGCCTCGTGGTAGTCGACTGCCATGAGGCCGGAGGGGGTGGTCAATACTGCGTTGGACAAATCCGCGAACGCGGGGATGCTCTTGAGGGCAAAGGACTCGTCTTTGCTGGTGTCTTCGAGCACCGCGGTCTTGTAGGCGTGGTCGCGGAGGTCCTGGCGGCCCCAGTCGCGCTCTGCTTCGGGCGGAAGTGCAATCGCAATGCCCGCTTCGTCTACCAGCACGGCATAGCCGCCGTAGGGCGTGCGCACGTCCAACACATGCTCCACGATTCCGGCGAGCGTGACATCGAGGCCAATTACGCCTTCGAGGAAGTCGCCCTCGTAAACGGGAGCGATGGCGCTCACAATCCAGCCTTGACCGGCGGGGTCGAGGTAAGCGTCGGTCCATTCGACGGAGCGGTCGGGGTTGTGGGCCGCATCGGCTTCATAATAAAAGTTGAAGTCCGGGATGGGCATCTGCGCGGCGTACTGGGACTCTACGTCGAAGTACGGGTAAATTCGGTTGAGCGAGTCGTGGGTGTTGACATACGCTTGTACGACCATGGGGCTCGCTTGGACCAAGTCAACCAGCAGGGGGTCGATTTGTGCAAGACGGGCAGCTTTGGCCTCTTCTTCGGGGCCAACCGGGACCACGCCGGAGTAAAACATCGCGCCGTGGCCGGGGAGGTCGGCGATGGTGGCGAATGTGCCGCGCTCGGTGTGGCGGAGGCGCGCGCGCTCCTCGGGGGAAAACTCGGCGGGCGTGCGCAAGGCTCGTGCGGCTTGGTCGGCAAAGAGCGCTGCGAGGTGGGAGACGCCCACCAAGCGCTCGGAGATATTCATCGCCTCCCGTTGGGAGAGGTCGCCCAGGCCGGTTCGGGCGATGTTCGATGCCGTTTCGACGCTGGATTGATGGCTGTGGAGGGTGCCACCGACATAAATGCCCACCAACACAAGCTCTACGAGAAGCAACGGGACCAGCGCCATTCGAAAGTACGAGCGCCAAATCCAACGTTCGAGAGACACTCCCAAGGGTGTGGTCGGCGGTGCAGGCTTGCCATGTTCGTCGGTCACGGGGGCGCAATCTCGAAATAGTAAGGGGGCGGTTCGGGCGTGGAGCCCCGTTTTGGCGGCACCGTAAACGGCAACAAGACAACGCAACCGAGGGAAAATCGTCTCCGCCCCCCGGGTGGTTTTTCGGCGAGTTCCCGAAACTATATTGGTGGTCTCCGGAGATGAAAAGACAGGAACGGTAAACGTGTGTCAACAGACTGTGCGAATGTGTGACGGCGGATTCGCAATTGGTGAGACCATCGGAACGAGGCGCCTGCAAGCAAACTTCGTGCCAGAAAGGGACGAGATTCGTCGGCGAAGGCACGGTACGACGCGAACGGCCGTTGTTTGCGTTGTTATTACGCGAAAATACGTATAGCTGGCCGTTGGCGGCAGCAGGTCGCGAGAGGGCTCGACCTGCTGGACGTGCGCATGGGCCGTCGTATTCTATTCGGGGGACTGCGCGCCAAAGTGGGCGACGGTCTTGTCCACTGTCCGCAAGAAGGCTTGAATCGAGGCGTCAAGGGCTTCTTCGGGGGTGTCTTCAATGCGTGTGTGGGAGACGCCCGGGCTGCTTTGGGCGAATACCATCGCAGTGGGCATCAGCGGCACCATCTCGGCGGCATCGTGCAGCGGACCCGATGGCAACTCGGGCTTGCGTCCGGTCACCTCTTGTACGGAGCGCCGCACAAAGCCGAGCAAGGTTTCGTCGAATAGCCGGGGGGGGATGTCCCAAATGCGGGTCCACTTGACCTCGACCAAGTGCTTCTTGGCCGCGGCTTCGGAGGCGGCTTGTGCTTGGGAATACATAGACTGCAAAACGTTGGCGTCGAGCGCGCGCATATCAATGGAGATTTCCGTCGCACCCGGAACGGCGGTTACGAAGTTGGGCTCTACCTTGACCACGCCGCAGGTGGCCACCACGCGGGTCTTTGGCTCGGGGCCGGAGTGTGCGGTGGAGATGTCGCGGCACGCCAGCGCAAACTCGGCAGCCGCAAGAAAGGCGTCTTTTCGCAGATGAAGCGGTGCGGCGCCCGAGTGCGCTGCTTGGCCTGTAAATCGGAGCATGTGGCGCTCGACGCCCATGGTGCCAAGGACCACGCCGACGGGTTCTTGCATCTCTTCGAGGACGGGCCCCTGCTCAATGTGCAGCTCCAAGCATGCCACGGGCTGGAGCGATTGGAGGTAGGTCGCGGCATCCAACATGGTGTCGAGCGAAACGCCATTTTCGGCCAAGGCATCGGGGCAGCGCACACCTTGGCGGTCGACCAGATGGCCCAGCTCCGCTTGTGGTTGGAGGGTGCCGGAAGCGGCCGACGAGCCTGCGAGGCTGCGCCCAAACCGTGCGCCTTCTTCGTCGGCCCAGTCGACCACGCGGATGGTGATAGGAGGCGTACCGGCCTCTTTTGCGCCCCGCAATACTTCGAGCCCCGCCAACACGCCGAGGCAGCCGTCGAGCCAGCCGCCGCCAGGCACAGAGTCGAGGTGGCTGCCGATGATGAGGCTCTTCGGCGACGCGCCGGGAATGGTGCTCCACAGGTTCGCGGCAGCGTCTAGCTCGGGTTCTACGCCAATCTCGCTGCGCACCTTCTCGATGAACCATTCCCGCGCCTTGCGCCAAACAGGGCCCCACGCGACGCGTTGGGCTCCCCGCTCATCGGACGTGAGGGCGGCAAGTTCACGGAGGTCAGATATCACGCGGGCAGAGCGGGGGTCCATCTATCACCTGTGGGTTCGAGGAAGCCGCAGGGTAGCAGGACAGTGGCGCGCGTGGGGTGACGAGCCGTCGCATTTGGCGATGGGTCGCGTTCTTCGCCAATCAAGACCTTCTGTTGATGGCCTTTTTGGGACAGTGACGCGCGTCTGTCGCGGGGCTGGGTGCGGCGTGCGAGGGCGCCCCAGGTTGCGCGACGGCGCTTATAAGGTCACCCACAGGCGAGTGAAGCCCGATTGGTCCACCAGTCCAATGTTTTCGGCGACTCCCCATGTCCAACGGTAACCTGCTTCGTCTTCCGAAGAGACGGTACAGACCGTGGCGTTGCCGGTGGGTGGCACGGCCGCGCGAATGCAGCCGGTGACGGTGTGTTGGATTTGGTAGGACGGGCCGGCGACCGATACGGAGGTGCCGCCATCGGACCAGTTGGGGCCGCGAACGCCGCGTTCGGTCCAGGTGGTACCCTCGGCGATGCTCGCGGGCAAGACAAGCGCAGGCTCCTCGAGAACGACCGTGGTGCGTGTATCGGCATCGGTGGTGCCTTCGATGCGCCACACCCCTTCGGCGGTACACGCAAGGGTCCAGGTTTCGGTGACGCTGAATGGCGATTCAGAATCAGTGTCCGCGCGCAACCATGCGGCAAACGAATAGCCCGCCACCCCACGCGCGGTCGCAGGACCGTCAACCGTCCAATCCAAGCGGGCGTCCGTGGTGTTGTGCGACAACTCTACCCGCAGGCCGTCGGTTGTGTCGAGGGGCCAGAACGTAGGGCAGGCGGTGACCGAAAGCGCGAAGTCCTCCGGGGGACCGGTGTCTGTGTCGGTGCCGGTTTCTTCGCTGGTACCATCGGTGCGTACGAAGGTGTCGTCGATACAATCGTTGCCGGTGTCGCGCAGCACGACAACCGGAGGAAAACAACCAGACAGGCCCACCCATCCGACGATAAAGGGGGGTCGAAACGCCACCGACGTTCGATTCGTATGCACGAGGACTCCCGGGGATAGACCTATATGGGAATGGTCGTCCGAGGGCAGTATATCCTGCCGGCGCGCCGCTCCCTTCGTTCGGGCATCAAGAAACAGGCGTTGAAATTGTCCACCGGGGGATGCGAGGGAACCTTCGGACGCTCCAAAACGCGACGAAGTCCGCACGGGGGTGTGACTGTCGTGGGAGCAACATGTTGGCGCTGTTCTGGCGTCAAATACGGTGCCGTTATGCGTGCAACTTGTCGCGTGTTCGCGCGGGTACAAACGGGCAAAGCAGCGGAGATAGGCGCCTGGAATGTGTATTCCCCGTTTATACTCGCCGAAATAACCGGAACGTTTTGCGAAGGAGGAGACAATGGGTGTTGCACGCTGGCTTGGTGGGGTGGTCGTGGCGTTGTGGAGCGGCGTTGCCACGGCAAAGGTGCCCGCTACGGTCAATATCGGCATCGGGCCGACCGTGGGCACCGTCATGCGCCCTGGCGCCGAGGGGCCAGCGCCTGTCTCCGTCGGGCTTGCGTTGGTCGCCGAAGGTTGGGTGTCGGGGAAGACCCTTCATTCCAAGAAGGTCATGAAGAGGGTGCCACGAAAGTACAAAGGCATGGTCAAAAGCATGGATGACCTGCATGTGGTGCCGCTTCCCGCGATGGTGGTTCCCGACCAGGTGTTGCTCATGCCGCTCAATGAAGAAAAGGCTGGCATAGGCGTGCAAGCCGTTGGTTGGACGCCCATCTCGATGGCCGTCGTACACAAGGTCAAGCCAATGCATGTGCAAGTTTCTGCAGCGCCGCGTGTGGCGTGGGTCGGACTTCGCCCTGACAGCGAATCGGAGCGCGACCACCTCGGCTGGTTGGGGCTCGACATCGCGCCTGAGGTGCAGTCCGCGATGACCCGAAAGGTTGGATTTGCGGCGGGGGGCAATATTGGCCCCGGCTTGGCCTTGGGTGCAAGCGACCGCGCGTCTGCGCCATGGTTGTGGGCCGATGCGTACTTGCGCTTGCAGCTTCGCTTCCCTATCGAAGTGGACATGTAGCAGGCGGGGATTCCCCTGGCTCAGCCTGTGGGCGATTCAGGGGGCGTGGTCCGCAATGCCGTTTCTAAGGCCGCCAAGGCCCTCCAGGCTGGCAACAGGCCATCGGCGACCATTGCTTGTACCACCTGATACGCGGGGGCTGGGAGGGCCGCCAGGGCCCTTTCCGCCTCGTGGGGGGCCAGCCCCTCCAAACGGCCGTGAAGCTGGTGGACGGGCGCTTCGGGGTCGAGGGTGGGTACGAACTGGCGTCGTTTCCAGAACGGGGAGGAGGGGAAGCGGCGCTCCTGCGCGTACAAGGCCCGCCCATCGTAGACGAGCTGTTCGAAGGAGCGGCGCGACGCGCGCACAAACTCGGGGATGGTCTGCTGCAAGATGGCCTGCGCGCCGTGTATTCCGCTCGTCAACGCGCGCGTGATGCCCGCCGAGGACAAGGGGTCGACGGTGTACGCGGCGTCGCCGATAGCCAGCCAGTCGGCGCCAGCCGGTGGCGCGCAGTGGGTGGTGGATGCGGAGAAGGTCGTGAGGGCTTCGGGGACCGGTGCCTGTGAAAAGCCGGGCAAGGTGCGAAGAGCGGCGGTCCAGCTTCGCGAAAGACCAGGCGATTGGTCACTGTCACAGAATGCGAGCCAAAGCACGCGATTCGGGGCGCACTGCGCGCGATACGCCCACCCCCAGGATGCGGTGCTGATGAATGTTCTCGTGTCGGGGGTGGGTGCGGGTCCGACGGCGCCAACGGCGACCATTCGGTCAAGGTGAACGACCGTCGCGCCGCGCTTTCGGGCCACGATGCGGGCGCGCCCGGTCGCGTCGATGAGAAAGTCGCCGGTCCAGCGTTGGGAGCCAAGCCAAGCGGCGCATTCCGTCGGGTCTTCCATACGAACGTCCGCGCAAACGGTAGGGACGCCCTCTTCGGCGACCGCATCGAGCAGTGCGGCGTTGAATGCGGCGCGGTCGAGGTGGAGCCCGTCGCCCCAAGGGCGATGAAAGAAGTCCTGCGCAGTGGGGTTCGGACTCCCCCACGTCGAGCACAAGCCCGCCGCGGGGCCGTGGCCAT
The DNA here is from genome assembly GCA_964502005.1 of uncultured Enterobacterales bacterium. Taxonomy (GTDB): domain Bacteria; phylum Myxococcota_A; class UBA796; order UBA796; family UBA2385; genus CAJWOS01. The sequence continues at coordinate 12,811 of CAZCUX010000022.1, read as the reverse complement.
CGAGCACCCGCGTCAGACCAAGCTCCCGCAACGCCGATATTCCCGGTGGTGGCAAGCCTTCGCCGGGGTGAATGCGGCTTGGTGGAGGCGGGCGGGTTGCGAGCGTCACGTGCAACCCCGCGCGGTGAAGCACCAACGCGGCGGCACAGCCAGCGGGTCCGCCCCCCACCACGAGCAGGCGTTGGGGCGGGGTTCGTGTGCGTCGCGACATCGGCGCTCCCGACGCGCTCAGGACTTGGGTTCGTCGTAGTAGCCGGAGCCGGGAGCGTAGGGGAGCTGCCGCTGCACTTCCACGAACAAGGGTGCGGGCGTGGATTGGATTTGCACGACAAACCCAAGGCGTTTCCACTTTTCGACCATGTCGACGTCGTTCGGGAAGGTCAAGAAGTCGGAAGCGTTCTGGTTTTCGGCCGTGCTGACCCACGCGACTTGTCGGTCAGGCTTGTCTTCGGGGCGCACCCAAAGGGGCCGCTGGGCCGGCCACCACCACACCCAACGGTCGCCGGTTGGCGTGCCTTGCACCGAGCACTCGTTGAAGTCCGCTTGCCACGGACAGGCCATGAACTTGGCGAGGTCGCCCGGTTCAAGACCCGCGCGGAGATCCAAGCCAAGCCCCAAGCGTTGATTGGGTGCGACATCTCGCGCATGAATGCGGTAGGGCGCCGAATAGAGGTCTGTGTTGCGGCAAATCCATGTAATCTCGATGCCGGGCGAAAACGCGCCACCAACACAATTGTCCAACACGCCCTTGTCGACCGCTGCTGCGCCCGCCACTGCGCGGCTTTCGGTGTCGAAGATTCCTTGCGCCCACTGTTGCAAGAAGAACTGTTGTGTTGGTGTGATGGTCAAGAAATTCGACGTGAGGTAGTCGGCGTTCAGGATGTTGTCGCCTGCCAGATATGGCATCGCCACCGCACCCGTTTCGGTGACGAACCGGTTGGGTGCGGACGGGGTCCGCAGCACATCGAGGTAAAACTGCCGCAAGGAGTTGTACTTGGGGTTGGGGTCGCCGAGTTTTGCCACAGGGAGGGTATGCGGACGCGGAGGAATCGCGACGACAAAGCGATACTTGCCGGGACGTTCGAGGAGGGGCCGGATGTCGTCCTCGAAGCTGGGGCGGTAGTCGGACTGCCACATCGATTCGCGGAAAATGTCCGGGCGTATTCCCGCATCGCGGACCAGCGCATCGAAGATGGTATCATGCAGTGTGACGATGTTTTCGATTTGCGGTGCGTACGAAGGGGGGGCGGTGACCACCCATGCCGGGTCTGCGTCGACGACGGTTCCATCGGCGAAGGTGATGCGCGCGCGAACCGAACCGTCCGAGGTGTCGTCGAACCAACCGTCATTGTTGGCGTAATCGGTAATGATAGCTGGCTGGCAGCGCGTGCCGGAGCGTCCATGGCCACCGAGAACGTAGAGGTTGCCAGCGTTGTCGGTGCGTGCGTCGCCGAGGGTGTGGATTTCTTTGGGCGACAAGCCGGTGGGAAATGCGCCCGGATAGCCATCGGGAATTGTATTGCGGCTAAACGCGACCTGTTGGTTTGGACCCGCGAGGGTTCGGGGGCCGGGGTCGATAATGAGTCCGTAGCGGTCTTCGCCTGTTACCGCGGCGTTTCGGAGAGGGTGGTCCGGCAAATAACCGTACTGTCCTGCGTTGGTAAAGAAGGTGTACCAACTCGCCTTTTTGTTGGCAATGTGGACAGTCCACTCAATCGACTGAATGTCGGCGGAGGTGAGGTCGACGGGCGTGCCTGGGTCATCGGGCCCATCGAACTTCCACACGCGAAAACGTGCAGCTTGGCGACGAATCCGTCCGGTTTCGTCACGAAAGCCGTCTTTGGCGACGGGCGTGCCATCCAGCTCCGTCGGGAGGCCGCCCGCGACCTCCGGGCCAACGTAGAAGGAGTCTTTTGCGTTGCCAACGCGCGCAATCCCAATTGAAGGATGAATGCGATAGGTGGTCATGGAGTGGCCTTCGCGGTGGAGACGGTGGTCAAGGATTGGAGGGCGGACTGCACAATCGTTAGGTTGCTTACCCAGGTGGTGCGACGTAGTGAGTCATCGCTCTGGGAGCTTGCTTCGATGAGTGCGGTGCACGCGGCGAGCGCCTCATCGGCGGTTGCGGTGCCAACGCCAAATGCAGGGCCAGCATTGGGTCCCAACGATGAGGAGGCTCCTTCGTAAAGCGGCGTCTGCATGAGGGTGATGGCCAGCAGTGGAAGTGCGGTGTGCATGAGCGGGAGCACGACCGAGAAGAACGTGCCTTGGGTATTGGGGGAGGTGACGGTTTGGTCCAAGCCCCGCAACAAGAGTCCATACACATCATCAAATAGTTGCGAAAGTTCTTGAATATCGCCTGTGACCGATGAAGTGGACGGGTTTGGAACCATCGGCCAGACGGCGGGCAGCGCGACTTGGCCCGTCGCAATACGAGAAAACCGACCGTAGTGCGACATTTCCCAGGAAGTTCCCACGAGGGGACCTACCGTGCCATCCCTCCGCATGCCGTAGTCGTTGAAGGTGCCGAACGGCTGGTCGCCGGGGTAGGGCGAATTGCCCGCCGATGACCCTTCGCCTTGGTCCACAATCTCCCGAATGGCCAGCAATGCCGTGCGTAGGTTGGTCACGGGAATGAGGCGACCGCCGCTCCCGCCAAAGTAGCTGTCGGTTTGCTGGAGGTTACGATTGCCCGTAAACAATGTGCCCGGCATCGTTTCGTTGAGCCGCTCAAACCCATCGGCGATGGCTGCATACAACTGCCCGATGGTGTCGAAGTTGTTGGCTTCGGGCCGCGCGCCCGCGGCTGCGGGCAACTCGATGGCCATGAATACGGTCTCGAACAGCGCGGGGGTCGCGGCCTGAAGCGAAACCAGGGGGCCACCGGGGCCATGTCCTGGCACAAATGTGGGGTAAACGGCGGCTGCTTCCTCAATTTGGGGGTCAGTTCCAATCGCGTTGAGCATGTTGCATACCAACATCAAATGCAACATTTCCTCAATCACAACGCCCTTTACGACCTGAAATGCCTCTGAGGTGTTGTCTTGCATAGAATACAACGAGCAGAGGTAAGGCGGAATCGTCGAAAGCTCTACTTGCAGCGCCATTTGGAGATGGGACGCAAGTTCCTCTTTCGAGGTGATTTTTTGTCGTTGAAACCGCCGCGGTTGGCGGAGTTGGAATGCCATCGGAGCTCCCTGTGATTGGGTCGAGCCGCGGCCATCGTATCGAAGTGCCCTGTTTGTTTCGGGCCGATTGGACGTCCTCCATGCCCTGAATGGAGTTTGTTTGGGCCTCCTCTGGCGGGCGCGATGTCTGCTTTGTCTGTTGTACCGATGCGAAATGAGGGGATTTTCATGTATTGGGGAGGATGATTTCGCGAATGTCCGTGGCGGATATTTGTCGCCAAAAAAAGACATCGACGTTTCGGAACGATTCGCGCCCACCGCGGCGCACCTTTCCGGTACACTTTGATCTTGAAACCTCTCCCCGTGGAGTACCCCATGCCTCGCCGTACGCTGGGTTCGTTATGGTTGTCGCTCGTCGCCGTTGGTTGCGAACCCGTCGGAAAAGAAGCGGGCGCCGGTGGTCTGGCGGACAGCGTCGTGGACACGGCCATCGATGCCGATGGAGATGGCGTCCCTGCCGATATTGACTGCGACGACACAAACCCGTCGATTCACCCCGACGCTGCAGAAGCCTGCAATGGCGTCGACGACGACTGTGACGGCGAAGTCGATGAAGGCACGCGAATCACGGTCTATGTCGATGCGGATGGGGATGGCTTCGGCGGCCTCGAAGGGTCCGAGGTTTGCTCTATGCCCGAAGGAACGAGCACCAACAACGCGGATTGCGACGACGATAACGCCGATATTCACCCGGATGCGGCCGAGCTGTGCAACGGCATCGACGACAATTGCGACCGCGAAACAGACGAAGGCGTGCTCCTACGGCGCTACCGAGACCTCGACGGCGACGGCTTTGGCGATCCCGATGCGCCGGTAGATACCTGCGACCCAGCCCCGAACGAAGTGGAAAATGACGCCGATTGCAACGACGGCGACCGCGACATTCACCCCGAAGCCACGGAGGTTTGCAACGAGATTGACGATAACTGCGACGACGTGGTGGATGAGGGCGTCACCAACACCTACTTCCAAGACCTCGACCTCGACGGATGGGGCGGGTTTGGGGGGACGACCGAGGCATGTGCCGAGCCTCCTGGCTATGCGACGTTTGCCGGAGATTGCGAAGACAGCAACCCAGCCATTCACCCGGAAGCAGCAGAAGTCTGCAATACAATCGACGACGACTGTGATGGCTTGCTCGATGACCTTGACCCCGATGTTGTGGTGAGCACTGGCTCGGTGTTTTACGTGGACGTGGACCGAGACGGGCACGGTGACGCAGCGACCAGCCTACTTGCATGTGTGGCGCCGGTAGGGTTTGTTTCTGATGCCACCGATTGCAACGATGGGAATGCTGCGATTTCTCCGTCGGCGATAGAAGTCTGCAATAACATAGACGACGATTGTGACTTGTATATTGATGGTGCGGACTTGTCGATTGACCAGTCAACAATGTCGTGGTATTATGATGATGACGACCACGACGGCTATGGCGACGCAGCGGCGGCTACTCTTGCATGCAATGCGCCTCCTGACTCTGTAGCGGACGCAACGGATTGCGACGACCTTGACGCGACGGTCAATCCGGCGGCGTCGGAAGTTTGCAATACAATAGACGACGATTGCGATGGCGATATAGACGATGACGATAGCAGCTTGGACTTGTCTACCGCAGAAGAATGGTGGGCGGACGTTGACAGCGATGGCGAGGGAGATCCGGCCGTATCCGTGCTGACTTGCGACGCGCCCTCTGGGTATGTTGACAATAGCTTGGATTGTGATGATACGGACGCTACCGACACCGATGGCGACGCTGTCCAAGATTGTGCCGACGATGACATCGATGGCGACGGGATTCGCAACGATTGGGATGCGGACCCGTATGACCCCACGGTCGCGCGTCCTCCAACGGGGGGACTTGGAACCGACGGCCCACGGGTCGTCAGCGGAGCCGAGGTCATGTCCGATTGGACGCGCTTGTCTTCGGGTGTTGCGCGCGGGGGCGTGTCCTTGTCCGTAGACGACGCGAGCATCGTGTCTGTCGGCGATGAAGTGCTCGTGTTGTCGCAACAAGGGACCGACGCGGGCCAGTACCAGTTCGTTTTCGTCGCCGGGGTATCAGGAAATACCCTGACGATAGAACCACCGCTCGATGCGGCGTACAGCGGTAGTTCAGACGTTTTGGTGCAGCGGGTGCCCCACTACACCACCGTCGATGTGCCGGTGGGTGCATCTTTGGTGGCCGAGCCTTGGAGTGGGGCCGGTGGCGGCGTGGTGGTCTTCCGGGCCACCGACGCCGTGACCATCGCCGGCACGCTTTCGGCAGCCGGAGCGGGCTTTTCGGGTGGTGCGGGCGTATATGGAAATGGGAGCAACCCCGCGCAAGGCGAGAGCTACGCGGGCGTCGGTGCTTTCGGCGTGACCTCGGCCAATGGCGGCGGTGGCGGCGCATACCCAGGCCGGGGCGACAACGGGGACTCTGGCGGGGGCGGTGGATACGGCGGAGCGGGAGATAGCGGCACCAACTACAACGGCTCTGCGGTGACTTCCGGCGGTGCCGCCTATGGTGACGCCGCACTCTCTGCGTGGTTCCTTGGGTCCGGCGGCGGTGGTGGTTCGCCCGATACTGAAGGAGATGGTGTATCCACGGGCAATTACGCTGCGGCGGGCGGGGCAGGGGGCGGACTTGTCGCCGTTTTTTCGGCCGTTACGATTTCGGTGACCGGCGCTCTCACCGTCGACGGCGATGATGCCGACGTCGCGCGCAGCGCCGATGGGGAAGTGGGCGGTGGCGGCGGTGGTGCGGGCGGTATGTTGTTGCTCGCCGCGCCTACACTCTCGCTCTCGGGTTCGGTCACGGCAGAAGGCGGCGCCGGGAGCATCTCCGCGTGGCATAGCCCGGGTATTTACGGGAGCGCACGCGGTGGCGATGGCGGCGATGGCCGTGTGCGTTTGGAGAGCACGACCACGTCGGGCAGTACGGCTCCTGCAGCGGGTTCAACGGCCACATTTGTGCCATGAGCGCGGGGGCTAAGGGTATGGGAATTCCGAGAGGGAGAGCCGCTCTTTGACCGGTCCGACATGAAACTCCAAAGCACCCTCTACAGCGCGAATCTGGCCTACAGGAAACCACATCATCTGCTTGACATCTACACCCTTGAGGGACAGAACCGCGCCCTTGCCCAACTGACCCGAAATCCGGGTTCCAAAGCGAACGCGATGCCCGCCGTGGCGTCGTTCGATGGTAAAGCTGTATTGTACCACAAATGAGCCCGATGGCGAAATGTCTGCCGAGGTGATTCCGGGTGGCAGCAAGCCTAAGGGCAGATGGTGCTCTTGGAGAACACGGCGCGTGCGAGCGTCGGCTGTTTCGTTGCTCATTTTCTTCTACTCCGGTCTGCCTTGTGTATGGGGAGTACGCCTCGGTAGCAACGATATCGCAGTTTTGGGCAGGGCGGTGCGTTGGCGGCTCCGATTCGCAGCAGCGCGCCGTCCACCCCGTCGCCACACGCGCTCCTGCCGACGAACGGTGGTCCGTCCACTTTGTTGCGACGCGCGATGCGCTTTGTTCTTCATCGGTCGCGACCGCCGCCGTGATTGCGGATTGTCCCTTGTGCGACGGAGTGCATGGCGCTACGACAAGGAGCCTAGGAGGCAATATGGGTCGCTTTGGCTTGTTTGTGGGTGTTCTGGTTTGCACGGGTTGTGGCGGCGACACGCTATTGACCAACAAAGTCGAAAGCGACCCAACTACAACATCGGAGACCACGGCGCCTTCGCCTGATGACTCTGGCGATTGTACGCCGGTGGATTGGTATCAAGACGCCGACTCCGACGGTGCAGGCGCCGGTGAGCCATTGTCGGCGTGTACGCCTCCATCGGACAGATATACGCACATTGACGGGGATTGCGACGACACGAATCCCGATGTGCACCCCGGCCAAACGGAGGTGTGCAACGAAATAGACGATGATTGCGACAGTTTGGTGGACGAGGAGGGTGGGAGCGCCACCTACTATGCCGATGCAGACCGCGATGGACACGGCAATCCCGACGCATCCACCACAAGCTGCGTGCAGCCACCGGATACGTCGACGACAGCGACAGACTGCGATGACGCGGACTCTTCGGTGTTTCCCGGCGCGACGGAGGTATGCAACGGGCGCGACGATGATTGTGATTACGTAGTAGACGAAGATGTCGCCGAAATGCCCACCTGGTATGCTGACCGCGACAGCGATGGACACGGCGATCCCAGCGACTCAACCACCGCTTGTACCGCGCCCACCGGCTACGTCAGCAGCGCAGACGACTGCAACGACGCGGACTCCGCCCATTGGGACGATTGCGGCTCCACGGGCACGGGAAGCTGCACGGGCACGCTGTATACCTGGGCAGACCCAGCACCGTCGCAGCCCGAGCTTCATATCGTCAGCGTATACGAAGCCAATGGCGGGCACGGTGGACCCGCCGGCACCATCACGGTAGACATTGACCGCCCTGGTAATGTTGTATTGGTTTTGTCGAGCTACGAACCGGTCGATTGGACGGTCGTAGAGCAGCCGGGGACAACCATTGACGAAGTTATCTTCAATGGGTACTATACGCAAACACTCGTGGGCGGCGCGTCCGGTGCCACCGTGACGGATTATACGCTCGCCGGTAGCGGGCGTTACATAACGGCCTGTGGTTATGCTTGGCCTTCGAGCACGGGTGGATGCGACACCCCAGGACTCGTAACGGGAGTGGAGACGCTCACCGGGCTGGACCTTGCGGGGTTTGCTGGGTGTTATCATAGCACCGGGTTTGTGGTTCGCTAACGTGCGGGTTCGTATTCCGAGAGTGCGCGGCAAAAAGCGTTGGGGACGTTGGGTCGCCAGCGCGTTTCTATTGCATATTGTGTTGGTTGGTAGCCTGCGTTGGGTTTCGCCGCCGTTGACCGTCACGATGGTGGACGCTGCGATTCGGAACCGGGCCTGGCCCCAATCGAGTTGGCGCGACCTTGAATCGCTGGGCCATGTTCCGCGTATGGCGGTGGCATCCGAGGACGGCGCCTTTTGGATTCACGAGGGCTTTGACTGGGTGGGTGTCTGCCACGCTATCGATGTCAATCGGCGAAATGCCGCGCGTGGCAGCAGCAAACGCATTGGGGGGAGTACGATTCCCCAGCAGGTCGCCCGCAATGTGTTCTTGTGGCAAGGGCGTAGCTGGGTGCGAAAGGGTCTGGAGGCGTGGTTTACGCTTTGGCTCGTTCGTTTGGTGCCGCGGGAGCGCATTTTGGAGCTGTACGTCAATCTCGCACAGACGGGTCCGGTCCATTTTGGAGCCGAAGCGGGGGCGCAACGTGCATTTTCTCGCTCTGCATCGGCGCTTTCGGAGCGGGAGGCGGCGCAGCTCGTATCGGTGCTCCCGTCCCCTTCGAAATGGACGGTGAGCGACGAACGCGTGAAGACGCATGCATCGAAGGTTCAAGGCCTCGCAGGGCCGTGGCCTGGCGAGGCGGGCTATCGCGACTTGGCCCAGAGTTATGAAAAAAAGAACCCGGGCCCATTGGGATGCGCGTGGAAACAAATGCGACGGTGGTTCTAAACCCACTGTCGATTTGCCGCTTTAGAGCGCGAGTCCGGACAAGTCGAGGTCCAGGTACAGCACCGCACGGTCGTCAACGCCTGCGCCGTCGACCAGCGAAAAGCCGATGCCGCCGAGGTTGAGGTCGAGTGCGCTACCGAGCAAGTCGCCCAACAACAGGGGGACCGCGATGTTGATGAGATTGGCGAGGCCCGGCTCGACTTCTTCGGGCGAAGCGCCGAGGGTGGTCGAGAGGAGGGTTGCCTTGCTCTCAATCAAGTCGACGGCCAAGAGCTCGCCGTCGGTGCCAGGCGCGAGTCCTACGATAGCGTCGACCACGACGGTCATGACGACATCGTCGCTGCCATCACCGTTGCCGTCGGTCTTGAGGTCGAGCACCAATCCGCCGATATGGAGCTCCCCTGCGTAGCCGGGGCGTCCGGCGGCGCCCACCAAGGGCGCTGTGGGGCGGGTGGAAATGGTGACGGGTTGGTCCGATGGCAGAGTGTCAAAGCCAGCGACAATGTTTCCGAGCAGCGTGGTGTCGAGCGTGATGGAGCCGAGGTCGCCGCCGACTTCTTGGTTGAGCAGGCCGGTGGCCGCGAGCGAGGCCCCGAGGCCGCTCAGCAGGTCATCGTCGAGAAACAGGCCCGCTTGGTAGGGAATTCCGTTTTCGCTGTCGCTGCCGCTGGGCAAGGAGAACGAGACGTCGGTGGTGAGACGGTCGCCGAGCGCGGTGCCATCCGCCATTTCGATATGGCTGTCGGCCAGGATGGTCAGGCCGGTGGTGTCGTGAATGACACTAGAAAAGTCGCTCACAATCGCGATTCCGGAGAATTCGAGATATCGCAAGGACTCTTGGGCGGCCAGGAGGCCGTCAATGGCGCCGACGAGGGTATCTTCGAGGGTTCCCGCGATGGTGTCGCCGAGAAGCGCGTCGACGAGGCCAATGCTGTCGGTAAAGCCAAACAACTCCAGGTTTTCCGTGTCCACTGCGGTGTTGGCGGGAGATGCGGTGAGGCCGCCCGAACCATCTACGCCCAGGACGAGGTCGCCCGAAAGGATGATTGCATCGGCATAAAGGTCGGCGTCATAGGAGCCGAGGAAGCCAGCGTCGATGGTGAGGACGATGTGGACGTCTTCGACGCGCAAGGTGTAGGCGATGCCCGTAGATGCGAAATCGAAGGTGGGGAGGAGGGCACCGAACTCTGCGCCGGTAACGTAGATGTCCGCGCCAAGAAGGGTTGCGACGGGGTCGGTGCCGACCAGGAGGCTCGTGAGGTCGAGGTCGGCGACCAAGGTGTTGAGTGCGGCATCGAGTTGCGGGAGCACGTTTTCGGTCAACCGGAACATGAGGCCGCTTTCGGCGATGGCATCCGCTGGGGTCGACGCACCGTGAATGAGGGTGGAGCGTGCGCGAATCCAAGAGCCGTCGTCGTCGTGTGCGTCGCCCAAAATGGGCCACAGCGGGGAGTCAGGCCATGGGACATTTGCGTGGTCGCTTGCGAGGGAGAACGTTCCCGCGGGCCCAACATCTTCGCCGTTGACGGTGACAACGGCATTGCGGCCGCCTGACCAGGAGCCTTCGGCGGTTACCGAGGCCGCAGAGACGAATTGGCCATCGGAGGGCGCGGTGAGCGAAAACTGGAGAGGCTCCACCGCGTCTTCGTTTTCGCCCTCAGCGCCGCTTGTGGTGTTGTCGCCGGTGGTTTTCAGCTCATCATTTCCGCAGGCGGCAAAGCCGGTGGCCATACAGGCCAAGCCAAGCAAGTGGCGGGCAGACGTGGAAAGGGAAGACATGGTGGCCATTGTCGGCTCCTCAACTGCGGTTGCGATCGAGAACGGGTCCCCAGACGAGGAACCGATGACCGCGCATCAACGGCGAATTTGGCACATTGGGGCGCCGTTCGCCACTCTGCGATGATGTACGCAGGCAGCAAGTTTGGGCGCAACGTATGCGCAGGGGTCAGATTTCTTTGATGCTTGCATCGGCGAGGGTAACGTGTTCCCATTGGGAAATAGACGTGCTGGCGGGGGCAGCGAGAAGTTCGGTGGCTACGAGGGAAGCGCCATCCCAATACAAGCGAAACAGGCCGGTCCCTGTGTGGCCCTCTTGGGTGAGCAAGATGTCGCCTGCGAGGGGTCGAAGTTCGGTTTTTTCGATGCCGACGAGGCGAGATGTACCAAAGTTGACACCAAAGAAATTCTCATCGGGTACAATAACGTCGATATCCTCGACGTTTACGCCAACATTGTAGCGAGCGTAGCTGCCATCGGGAGCGAACGCGTAGATGACGCCCTCGCCCTCTGCGCCTGCAATCGCGAGGCCGGCCAGCGGGCCAAAACGAGCAGGAGCGTCGGGAACGGTGATGAGCCCTTCTAAGTGCACGGAGCCGACGTCTGCCACCAACGTCGGCACGCCGGTGCTCGTGATACGCCAAAGCTCGCCTTGGGTCGTCGCGACGAGGAGGTCGCCGCCCCAAACGCCCGTGCGGTCGATGTAAAGGGAACCGCGCATGAGGCCATTGTTGGTGCCCGGGAGGTCGACCCAAGGGTTGATGACGGTGCTTCCGTCCGCCGAGACACGCGTAATTTGCCCGTCGACGCCATTGCCGACGAATAGCTCGCCAGATGTGAAACCGCCGACATTGCCGGGGCGCACCGTGGCGATTTTCACTTCGTCGGTGAGGCCAGCGAGGGGGCCGAAGGTGCTGTGGGTACCGTCTGCGGCCACCAACTCGAGGGTGTTGGGATTGCCGCTCGGGTAGTTGACGGACAAGGCGACGGAGCGGGTGGGCGCGTGAAAGTCGATGCCAATCGGCGAGTTGAAGTCGGTGGAAATGGCGACGAAAGTGACGGTTACTGCGCCAATGTCGTTGCGAGGGTCGCGCCAGTTGGGGATGCCGTCGCCGTCCCAGTCGGCGGTGCCTTCTTCGGCGTCGAGCATGCCATCGGCGTCGGCATCGGTGTCGCGGGCATCGGGAATGCCGTCGCCATCGGTGTCGGGGCTGGCTTCGCCCGAAAGACCGAACGCTTCGTCACGGTCGAGAATGGAGTCACCATCACTATCCCCGTCACGAAAGTCGGGCGTGGTGTCGCCATCGGTGTCGGCCGGGGCGCCGTCTGGGGTTCGGGGCCCCAGCTCGTCGGCATCGGAAATGCCGTCGTTGTCGGAGTCGAGGTCAAGGTAGTCCGGTGTGCCATCGCGGTCGGTGTCGATGCCTTCTTCGGCGCCTTCTTCGGCGTTGGTCAGGCCATCGCCGTCTTCATCGCCCGCCAAATCGGGGGCAGGGTCGGCGCTGTCGGTCGCTGGGTCGCCGGTTTCGGGGACGGAGTCAACGGGAGGACGGCTGTCGTCGGGGGTAGTGCCCGCCGAGTCGCCCGCCACCACTTCGTTGGGGTCGTTCGAAGCGACTTTGAGGGGCGAGGTGCCGCAAGCGGCTGCAAACAGAGTGGGGGCCCACCAGTACGTCTTTGCCATCATGTCTCCGATTGCGGCATTGTACCTTTCTTTTGCCGTGTGGAAACGGCTCGGCGCTCTATTTTTTGCACGGATGAATATAGATGCAGAGAACGGAATGGTGGATGCCGTGGTTTTGAATCCCGTCGACGCAAGCGTTCCCTCCGTTTGCGCCGAAAGCCAGCGCCTTTCCGCAGCCCCCACGCAGAAAAGGGCAAAATGAATAGTGATTCATTCCGCCCATCGCCGTCGGCGTGCCCACGCCCACGTCCAGTCCGTTTGCGCGGAAGAGCCAGCGCCTTTCCGCAGCCCCCACGCTAGAATTCACCTCCCATAAATGGGGGGTCGAGGGGGGGCGTATCGAGCGAAGCGAGGTTGCCCCCCCCGTGGGGGAAGCGCGAAGGGGGCAAGAGCCCCCTTCGATTCGGGGGTGCAGGGGGCGTCCCCCTGCGTCCACGGTCAAGTCGCAGTCCTCCGCTCGCTACAGCCAACGGAAACCAACATGAAGCCCCAAGACAACACAGAAGCCCACCAAAACGGTCAAGTAGCCCCCACGCTAGAATTCACCTCCCATAAATGGGGGGTCGAGGGGGGGCGTATCGAGCGAAGCGAGGTTGCCCCCCCCGTGGGGGAAGCGCGAAGGGGGCAAGAGCCC
>CAZCUX010000021.1:0-129029 GCA_964502005.1 uncultured Enterobacterales bacterium | reverse complement strand
CAAGGTCGAACGACCTTTGACCTCTGCGTATGAGCTCATCCAAAAAGTCGAACGAGCTTTGACCTCTGCGATTGAACTCACCCAACAAGGTCGAACGACCTTCGACCTCTCTGGCTTAGTCGAGGGGGCTCTTGGTTGCGCGCCGCCGCCGCCGTCCGCCCTACCCTCCGCCGCCGGGACAGCGCCCAGGCGTGCGGCGACGCGCTCGGCGTTCGTTTGGCGTTTGGCGCTCCGCTGGTGGGGGGAGCGTGTGCGGGAGCGGCCGCGACAGGCTGTGGATTGACGCAGCGCGGGCGGGTCTTCGGGTGACACGACATCCCCCGCCCAAAACCAGGCAATTCCCGATACTCGTTCAACCTCCCCACAAGTACGAGTGAGGAACCCTTTCGGTGAGGCAACCGATGAACGCATCCCCTCGTCCACTCGTCTCTTTCCTTCTTATCACTGGCGGCTGCGCGAACAGCGAAACCAAACAGTCCACAGTTTCCAACTTGGACGCGATTCCCAATGCTGCCGTATGCAACGGTACCCAGCTCGCCGCACCACCCGGCGGCTTCATTTGTACCGGAATCACCATTCCCGCCGACGCTGCGCTTGCAACGGTAGCAACCGCACAGACCGACACAATGTGGCCCATGCCGGTGCTCCAAGATGGCGGCCAGTGGGTGGTCCTCGCACCCTTTTTCGTCAACTCCGGGGGCCACTACGAAGGTGATGCCGTCTTTCGCCTTCATCGTGCCGATGGTACGGAGTTGACCGCCATCGAAGGTTCGCTGTTGCTCCCCTCTATCGAGGTCGCCGAACCCACCGCCGCTCTCCAAACATGGGCGGACGCCCAAGCGAGCGCATGGAGCGCAACGGGCGATATACAAAACCGTGAGCTCGGGATTCGCCTCAAACTCATCTCGGAAGTGTTTGTCGAGGCAACCCAACGCCGCGTAGAGGCAACCCTCATCGACGGCCAAGCGGCGCCTATCCAGTTTGCCGAATCGCAAGCCCTGAGCCAAGCGACCGAACAGGCGCTCGCGGGACTATCGGCTGCGGGAATGGGCGATGATTGGGCGACGGTTCCGCGCGAGCTTACGCGCACAACCCATTCGTTGCTCCCCAAATTTACCAACCAAGCGAACAGCACGCCGACCCGCGTGGAGCTCATTACCCTCGCGGGCGCCGTCGCACTCGGCATACTCATTGGCTTCGTTGTGCAAACGTCCCACGTCAACAACGCGCTGACGTGGGTTCACAAGGACGCCAACCGACAGATAGACAACACCATCGCCAGAATTGTTGGCAATTGTACAAACGAGTCCGCAGACACAGTCTGCAATGGTGCCGCACCCGAAGGCCCACCTCCTCCGCCGGGCGCTGTGCAATGTGTCGACTGGAACACAGAGGAACCGCTCGCACAGGAACTCTCCGCGCTGATTCCGAGCCCCGATGAAGGCGACAGCGAAGCGCCCTTCCCCCCTTCCCCCGAAGGTTACCTCCTGGGCGAGTGTAGCGATGGAGTCGACAATGACGGCAACGGAACCACCGACTGTGACGACCCGGCGTGTGCCTCCGCGTCCGATTGCGGTGGCGCGCTTGGAGAACAGGATTTGCGGGACGGCTTTGGTATTCGCTTCTCCAATGGAGATTGTCATTATGAACTGCTCTCCTTAGACTGGCGAGCCTACGAATCATGCCCAACCTGCGCGCTCGAACCCAACGCAAATTGGTGGTCGTACTACATAGAAGGGGAACCAACGTACTTCACCCAGAGCGCCGCCTGCAACAGCACCCAAGAGGAGGTCCCTGCGGACGATGTCTATTCCTTGTCCGGAATCACAATCGGACGCTTTATGGGATTCGTCGTTTCCCAAGACATTGAAACAGAAGACGTTATCAGCATACAAACAGGGTATTTGCTCGAAGCGCCGGATGACATAGGAACCATAGTATACTTCGAGCCCAGTGAAGTAACAGAAAATGCCTACCTCTCCCTCATTGATGGCCGGTATATCGCTTCTTTTGACTACGGCGTTTGGGAAATGATTGTGTGGGGTCAAGTCGACCTCGCCAACGCACACGGCGTCAGCCCCTAAACCACAGCGCGCGCAATAGAGGCAAACACAACGGTATGAACCGTTTCGGCCCAACCTCCCGCACAGTACCGCACAGCACACCCCCCATCCTGTGCCACCCTCCGTCGCCTACACGGGTCGACCGCGGCGCCTTGCCGCGGAAGGAGTCTCGGATGGTGTGGTTTTGGTGGTTGTCGCTCGCGAGTACGTCGTGGGCATCTGCGTGGGGCGAGGAGGAGAGCCTGCCGCCGCCGGATGTGTTGGAGGCCGCGGCGCCGTTTGTGCCGCTGCCGCTGCCCGTCCCCCCTGTGTTGCCGACGGCCTTAGAGCGCGCGCGGGAGGCGGTGGCGCAGCCGTTGCCAAAGCCGCTCCCGACCACCAACAAGGCGCTGTCTACACTCTCGCCGGCGATGCGCGCGCGGGTGGCGGACCTGCGCCACCGCTATTTGCATATTCAAAATGTAGCGGAGTTCAAAGCCACCCTAGAGGCGGTACAGCTATTGGCCGATGACTTGGCGATTGCCTTTCAGCCTGCCTTCGAGGCGAGCTACGACCGCGCGAAGGTGCAGCTGGACAGCCTCACGCCCTATCTACCGGGCTTGCGTTGGGATTGTGTGGGAGAGTGTACGCGCCTCGTGTTTACGGCCGATATCGAGCTTTGGTTGCCAATGGCCGCCGCGACACCGTCGTTGGATGACGACCTCTTCTTGCAATATGTTGCGCTGAGCTACAGCGACCTCGCGGTGCGCGCGTGGCCCAACTGGAATGTGCGCACCTGGGATTATGGTGGTCGCAGCACGTTTGGCAGCGGCACCCACCACCAAATCATCCGTATGGCGCAGCTTCTGTTGCTCTCGGACAGCCCGTTTCAACGCGATATTATTGAAATCCGGCGGGAGGTGATGGAGGACATCTTCGATAAAGAGACCTACTTCCCTTACCAAACGCCCGAAGGCGAAACGCGCCCGTTTGCGGAGCTACGCGCGGAGGCCGAAGCGATTTTGGCCCTTGACCTGTTGACCGACGACGAGCGCAGCAAGCTCCAAGCGCGGATTCGCGAGCGCTTTGCGCAAGTCGTCAAATAAGAGAGGGCGCCAAACGCGCGAAGCCTTCGCGGTCTTCGCCACCCACCCTGCGCCACTGTGTTTGACTGTGCCATCGTCGCCATGCGTTTCCTGGCGATTTCCCCTTCTCGTCGATACCTATCCTTTACCCCCGCAAACCGCCCGCTACCGGGGCCGCCTAATATAACTACTCCTATGTTGAACGGTGGCGTGGTTTGGTTTGCGGGGGCTAATGTCCCCCATGCGCGCATGGGACGGACGTGGAGTTGCAATGTCTCGCACCTCTCCCCGATTCTCACGCAATGTACGTTTGTCTGTGCTGGCTGCTTCGTCGGTCGTGCTTCTGGCCGGTCACCCCGCCGAGCGCCTCGAAAAGATGGTCGCCAAAAAGCCGGAAAAAGCGGTCGAACGCGGTGAAGCATGGCTGGCCGCGCATCCGGGCGAGGAAGGCACGACCGAAGTGCGCCGAGCCGTCATCCTCGCCGCGTTCACGGTGGCCGAGAACGCCGACACCGTCGTGGCGTGGCAGCAGCTTCAAAAGCACTACGGTCCCCTTCGTTGGCCCGAAGCGCAAGCCGCGCTCCGTTCGGCGGGGGTGCGCGAGGAGGCTGCGGCATGGCGGGATGTCAACGCGGCTGGCGCGACCGTTGCAACGATTCGCCGCTTCCTTTCGGTCTATACGCACGGCTCCTTGACGGAGACGGCGCGCGCGAAAGAGGCTTCCCTTGCGTATGCGTCCGCCGTCAGCGCAGACAGCGCCGAAGTGTATGCGGCCTGGCGCGCGGATTATGCGGCGTGGCCCGAAGCGGCGGAGTGGCTCCCGGAGGTGCGCAAGAGAGAGATGCAGCGCGCATTTACCGATGCCGAGGCGGTGCAGAGCTCCGAGACGTGGTCGGCTTGGTTGGAGGCCTATGGCGAATGGACGGACGCGCCGGAGCTTGTGGAGAAGGCCCAAAAGGCGGAGTTTGGCAGCGCAGAAGACGAGGCCCGCCAGAAGGGCACCGTCGGCGCGTGGAAGGCATTGCAGGAGCGCTTCTTCCAACACAAAGGCGCGAAGGTCTTGTTGCAGCGTGCGCGTGTCGAAGAGGCGCTGGCGGCATTGTCCAATGCAAGGGCGGCGGGCACGCCGACTGCGGCGCGGTCATGGTCGGCACTCTACGGCGCGGATGCGCTGCCTGCAGACCTACGCGAGCAAGCGGCGGCCGCGCTCGCGCCGCTTCTGTTGTCCACGCCATTTGTATTGCAGGACATCCGCGGGCTATGGCAATGGGCGGCGGACACCACCCAAGGACCGTCTATCGATGCGTTTTATGCCAAGGGCTGCATCGACCTCCTCTCCGCGTCTGCGAACCATTGGCTCGACGCCGATTGGGGCGGCTGTGGACCGACGATGGCGTCGCTGCCGTCGATGCCGACCGTCGCGACCGCGAATCTGTCCAAGTTGCAAAAGTCCCAAGGCAAGTCGCCAACCCTGCTCGCGCAATGGCGCTTGGCGCAGCTGTTGGCCGACGACCCCACCGCGCCGACTTCGCTGTCCTACAAAGCGGGGGAGGCCTGGTGGAAGGCGGTGCAGCAACGGATGGTCCCGGCTTCGTTGTTTTTGCAGATGTTCCCCACGCACCCGCGCGCGGAGGCAGCCGAAGCCGCGCTACACGAGGACCTGCAAGGCGCATTGGTCGACCTCGTCTGGCCCCGCGCGGAGGTCGCATATTCCCACCCGCTCGACAAGAACCGCACTGAGGTTGTGTTTGATGTGCGCGATTGTAAAGGTGACCGGGTGGGCGGCTTGCCCGAATCGGCGTTTGTATTGTGGAACGACGGCGCGCAGGCGCCCATTCGCTCGTTTTCGTCCATCGAAGACGACCGTCCTCTCTCGCTTACCGTCGCGATAGACCTCTCGGGCAGTATGCAAACCGAGCAAGCGGCGGTGCGCGACGCCGCGGAGCAGCTCGTGCGCACGATGGAATACCGCGGCCGCGACCTTCGCTTGGGTTTGATTGGCTTTGCGGAGACCATCCCGGTCCACCACAAGCCAACGCGGGGGGTTGAATCGTTCCTCAAGGCGCTGCGCTCGCTGCCTTCCGCGAACGCGGGGGGCTATGGCGAAGACACGGCGGGGGCGTTGGCGCAAGCGGCCCTCGATGTCGCGGCGTCGCCGGGGGAACGCGCGGTGCTGGTGCTCTCCGACGAGCCGTTGCAGGTCCACAAGACCGGCCGCGCGTTGCTCAATATCAAAGACACCGACTGCGACCGGATGCGCGCGCTGGGCCAATGCTTTGAGGCGTGCCCTTCCACCGTGGACTGCTACCACGGCTGCTTTTCGTCGTCCGGCGGCACGCTCGGCCTCGCGATGCGGGACTGCGAGGCGGCCAACCGGCACCTCCGCAACGCGCGCCTCGCGTGCATCCAGGAAGGCCACCAGGCGCTCCAGTCGAGCCTGCAAGCGTGCAGCGACGAGCTGGACCACCCCGAGCTTCCCGAGGTGCTGACCCGCTATCTGGGGCAGCGCCGGGTGCGGCCGTTGTTTTTGGTGTCGCGCGACACCGACAAAGCCTACGCCAAGCTGGCCTCTACGGCACAAGGCCGCAGTGTGTGGGTGCCGGGCGATGCAACCAGCGTAGAGCCATATACCGAAGCTATCTTGGACATCGCCGACCAGCTCTCAAAGCAATACAGAGTCGTGGTGGACGGGACATTGTCCCCCTCGGCGTGGGTCGCGGTGGGCGACCGCGTCGAATGGGTGCGCGCAGCCGATGTCGACGCGCAGAATGTGTTGCCTATCACCGACCACGCCCAATGGAGCGGCGCGCCGGTCGCGACCTATCACTTGACCGTGCTCGACCCCTATTCCGTGCAGCTATCCGTACAAGACGACGGCGCCGTCTTGCGCAGCGTCGCGGGCGCACCCCCGCGTGTTCAGTTGCCCGCCGACCACGCAGGCCGCGCGCTGATGGTGGTTCCCGGCCGCGGCGGCTTGCCCCGCATCTGCGTTGCATCGAGCACCGGCGCGTTGTGCAGCGACGACCTCGGCCGCACCTTCGCGGCGGTCGGCCAAGCCGATGACGCCACAAACATAGACTTGGCGGTACGTTCCGACGGCACCTTGTCCGCCACGATAGACGGCGTGCCCTTGGAGCTCGCGCGGGTCGTGAGCCGCGACATGCCGTCGAGCGCCGTGTTCTTCGATACCGATAGCGATGTCCCCAAGGCCGACGAAGGTGGCTTCCTCGCGGCCATCTCCAAGCAAGTCGCGGGCCAACCGGGCACCCGCTTGCGCATTGAGGGCCACACCGACGCGTCGGGCGACGCCGCCTACAACCTCGACCTCTCTGAGCGGCGCGCTGCGGCGGTGCGCCAGAGCCTCGTCACAATGGGCATCCCCGCCGAGCGCATCACCTCCCAAGGCTTCGGCGCGCGTGTGCCTGTTCGCGCTGGCAAGTCGGAGGCCGATTACGCGCGCAACCGCCGCGTCGAGCTGGTGGTCCTGGAGCCCACCCGCATCCGTAAAGAGACAACCTGCGGCCAAAACGAAGCGCCGTTGGCCGCTACGGTCGTTCCTCGCGCGCCCACGGTCGTCATCGAACACCTCGCCGGTCCCTTCGCCGAGAGCCAAGTCGAAGCGGTGGCGCAATCCGTCGCCCAACACTGGTCGTGTGCCGCGCCGCCGAAGGGCATGCCCGCCTGGATGAGCGCGCACGTCGAGGTGACCGCCAAAGGCCAGGTGCAATCGGTCAACACGCCGCACACGATGGGCCTCAGCCCGGAGATGGTGGCGTGCGCAACATCTGCCATTCAAGCAGCATCTTGGCCCACCGCCGAACGCAATGGAAGGTCGTCGGTTTGGCTTCGTTTGGAATGGTAGGCAAGCCCCATCTGGCAGTCCATCCTCAATAGGATGCTTCGTGTTCGTGGGAGCGGCGTTTCAACATAAGGGAGCGAACCCGTTCCCTTGCCCGTGGTGCCCTCCCACACAACGACGCCACAGCCACCCGACAAACCACGATTGCATTGTGACACTTCACAACATGCACCTTGGCGCCTCAAGCTAATTGCACGACTCAAGGCAAAGCAGAGGAGCCAGGCACCCATAACGCATCGCAACGGAAGGCTACTGTACCATCTTACCGATATCAACAACCTTTCCGGAATATAGCGCAATGGCCTCTTGTCTCGGAACCACCTGGCCGCGCAGGCGTTGGGATTTCAGGACGTCGCTGACCCCTCGATTCTCACCAAACGCCAAGACAACGGGCTCGCGGATTTGGTCCCCTTCCATTTCATTTCCCGCAGCCCGTACGACTACAGTGTTGTAAGAACACACCCCCAAACAACATTTGTGCTGGTGACGGTACTGCGGTCTCACGCGGAAGAGTTGGGTTGGCAAATTTGTCCAGCGCACCAGCTTTCTGCTGCCGCGCCGTTCGCGTTGTACTCCTGGAGCCAAGGCATAGACCGTATCCAGTGGCACCACCTCGACGCGACCAGAGACTACCATGACGCTTCCTGCCGCATCGCGTGTATGGTAGGGGCATTGGCGCCCAGCCCCGCCCCCCCCGGCGTTATTCGCGCGGATTTTGTTCCGGACCAAACGACAGCCGCACAGGTCTCGGCTATGCTCCCTCCTTCAAACCCTATACCGGTCACCGTCAACGCCAATAGGTTTCCTCGCTAAGCCCTCCATGCTGGATGTTACCCGCGGCAACCTGTTCGAGAGCAAGGCAAGCACACTCGTCAACACCGTCAATTGCGTAGGTGTGATGGGCAAAGGGAACGCGTACCAACTCAAGCGGGCGTTTCCCGATATGTTCGCGGACGATAGCCGCAAGTGCGAGGCCGGCGAGATTCGGCTTGGTGCGCTTTCGTTCTTCTAGGAAAGAGGAAGGACGATTGTAAACTTCCCCACGAAGGGCCATTGGCGCGCCAAGTCTCACCGCAAAGACATCGACGCCGGCTTGTTGTACCTGCTCCGGTTCATTGAAACCGAAGGAGTGACATCCATCGCCGTACCGCCCCTCGGCTGTGGAAATGGGGGTCTGGCGTGGTCCGATGTTCGCCCACTGATTGAAAAGCATCTCGGCGACTTACAAGAAGTCCGCGTTGAGGTCTACGAGCCCGCCGGCGACTTCGCGGCAGACGTGGCCGAACGCCCGAAGCTGAGCCTCCGTCATTATGTCCTCGCGAGCCTGCGCACCCGCTTGCAACACCCTAGGCGCCTTGGCCTCCAGACGTCCGCCTACTTCTTCAATGTCGTCATCGGCGAGACTTATTCTCGCTTCGTCGACCACAAATTTGGTCCGTATTGCCCGTCGATTGAGCCCATGATTCGGCAAATCATCGACTATCGCGCGCTCACAAAGCTTTCGAATGAAGACCTCATCGCCGATGGCATCGCACGCGCGCTTCCCGGCGCCACCGCAGACCGCTTGCGGAAATGGCTCCCTGCATTGGACCGCACTGCCGTTTACGCCAACCGTAACCATGCAGACTTAGAGCTTCTCGCAACCTTGCATGCGGTCATCGCGCGCACCGGACCCACCACAACAGAAGACGCCATTATAGCATTCCTCAACTGGTCACCCGAGAAACACGCCGCATTCGTTGCGTCCGACGTTCTTCGCGGGTTTCGCTTGCTCGCCGATGATGGATTGATTCTTCCCAACCTCCGCGGTTGGTGCGTTGCGCACGAAGTGCCCTCCTCCTGGACCGGCGCAGACCGCTATTTTGAAACACGCTTGTCCAAGGCTGCATTGACCGGCCTCGATGTATGGTGCGCCACCGAAAGAATGACATCGACCGAAGCAATCGAGCGCCTTGTCACCAACAATGGTGGTCCTATTACGCGATAAGGATTGGGTGTGTGGTCGGTCATCACAAACGAGCCCAATGGTTTGCAATAGAGCAAGGGGCACACTAGCGAAAGTACGTCGGGAATAATTCTCGCACCCCAACCAAACCACACCGAGGAGCACCTTATGCCAACGTATTGGCTCAAAGCCATCGGAACCGGGACAGAGAACGTGCCCAACGAATGGCAGGGCCTCGCAGGAGGCTTGCTGGTAGAGAACATCACATACGCGAGAACATGGCGCTGTGTGCCCGGCGATTTCGTCGCGTATTATGCTGTGGGTTGGCAAAAGGTAGTCGCCGTGGGCAAAATCATCGGACCGCAAGAGGCTAACCCGATCCCCGACGACTTGGAACATATGCGGCGGGTCAACCTCGATTGGACAGCCCCTAAGGCAGACCAAGGCATCCCGCGCGACGCTATCGACCCCGAAAAACGACTCCGCAATGCAATGATGCGAAGGTCCCACATCCGGCTCCGCCAATCGGAGGTGGATGCCCTCTTTGCGCTGGTTTTCCCGAAATAGCGGGCCGCCAAACTCACCCCACCCGTCTACTCCCCCGCTGGCCGGCTCCCCCCCTCGGGGTTGCCTTCTGGCGGTGCAATCGCGCCGCCGCCTGCGGGCTGTGCATCGGGGTTGCCACCCGGCGGCGCAATCGTGCCGTCGGCCGGGCGCGTGCCGCCTTCGGGGTTGCCCTCCGGGGGCGGTATATCCGCGCCTTCGGGGGGTGCCGCGCCGGGGCCGGGGCCGCCGCCCGACAAGGACAAGGGGCCGAGGTCGCCCGAATCGGAGAGCATCAGCACCACGCCTGCGATGTTTTCGTCGCCAAGGGTAAGCGGCCCGGCGACGGCGGTGGGGTCCGTCGGGCTGGGGCCGTCGCCGTCCTTATCCATAAACGCCATTACATAAACGTCGCCAAATCCTTTGGGAGCAAGCTCCGACCACGCACCCAATCCGTTGGTTTGCGCGCTGTGGACGAGCGTACGTTGGTTGTTCTCACCCAACTGCAAGAAGTCGACCTGCACACGCCCACTCCCCGCACCTTCGTACTGGATGGTGCCAGACACCCGAATCCCCGCACCATCGGCGACCACGAAGCGGCCGCCCTGGGGATTGCCCCCCGCGCCGCCGTCCGCAGGCGGTGCGGCCCCTCCCGGACCTCCCGATGGCCCAGCCGTTGGTGCCGAACCATTGGGACCAACAGGGGTCGCAGGTGTCGGGTCCGGGCAACCGACCGCCATTATGGTCAAGAAACATCCTGCCGAAAGCTGCTGCATCCACGGTGCCTGCATGTCCTACCTCTCCATCCGCCGCCCATTCTGGGGCGCTTCCTTCCGCATTTCTCCGCCCCTATCCCGATTGCTCCGCTTCCGTCGCGCGTTCGCGACCAAACGATACGCCTTCCTCGTCGATGTACCAACACCGTCCACCGCGCGCTATGCCCACGCCGTCGCACATGCGGGCGACTCTGCGCTCCGCCGCACAGCACAACGCGGGATTGTGTACCGTATCGCGACCAAAAAAATGTAAAGGACCACACCAAGCAGACCCGAGGTCGCAGCGCAAAGCGTCCGTCTAACGCCCGTCTTCACCCACGCGTCCGCTCTATCCAACGGCTACTGGGAGGAGTCCGCATTGTGTCTGCGAACGCCGCAAACTACCAAACGAATATGCGAAGAGCCGATGTGTGGTCCCCGATGCTTGGTCTGACTGCCGCCTGTGTTGGCAGGCCGGACCTTCAACGTCCCCAAGAACCCCCGGACATCGTACTTCTCATCGCAACGGGCCTGCGCGCCGGAGACGCCGAGCAGGCATTGTACGAGGCATGGGGGGACCAACCTACACTTCGGTTTTCCAATGCCTATGCGCAATCGTGCGTACCATTTACCTCGATGGGCGCACTTCTTACGAGCCGCTACCCCTCCAATATGGCCATGTGCGCCACAGGCAATGTCAACGCGTTCACCGAAGGCGACGAACGCCCATGGTGCGCCCGTATTCCCGACGAAGTGTGGACATTACCGGAGGTTTTGCACATCTACGGCTA
This sequence comes from uncultured Enterobacterales bacterium, assembly GCA_964502005.1. Lineage (GTDB taxonomy): Bacteria > Myxococcota_A > UBA796 > UBA796 > UBA2385 > CAJWOS01. The sequence goes on along the minus strand of CAZCUX010000021.1, from coordinate 118,009 downwards.
CGCTTCGGCGGCGTTTGTCGCCGCTACGTCCCCCACCGTGCCGACCGATTGGGACGCCCTTCACGCGCATGGCCACAAGTGGTGGACCGCCCACGCTGACCAGCCCAGGCTCTACGTCGCCCAGGTGCTCGACCTCCATATGCTCCAGTTCGACGCCATCACGGGCTATACCGAGCAAAAAGCCAACCACGACCGCCGAATCGCCGTGGCGTCCCCCGAAGTGCTCCAACAAGCATACGTCGACCGCGCGCGCGTCGTCGGCGAAAAGCTACGCGAGTTCGTCGAAGCTTCGCTGCCCACCGCCGACCGCCCCCGCGAAGTCTGGCTCACGTCTACCAATGGCCTCAGCCTTCGCGAAACCACCGGCCTCGACAGCGACCACCTCTTGGCCACCACAAACACGCTCATCGTCGACCGCACCGTCCACGTCCCCTTGGCGCGCTGGTCTTCGGACGCAACCAGCAGCGGCGATGTTCGCGACGAAATTGTCGAGCTTATCGACGTTCTGCCAACATTCGTCGCCATGGCACAAGGCACGCAGCCAGCGGGCGCGCAAGGCCGCGACCTCTTGTCCTCCGACCCCGACCCAGCGCCGTATGCGTATGCCGAGTTTGGCGATATGTTGGCAATCCGCGAGGGCGACGACCTCCTTACATTTCGTTTTTACTTGCACAACGCATCGTCCCTGGACCCACGCCTGACCGAAGGGTTGTCGCTCCATACCCCTGAGAATTCCAAGTTCTTTGCATTGCACAACATCAGGCGGGACCCGTTCCAAACCAACAACGAACTCTCGACCCGCACGCCGCGTGCAGTCGAACTCCGAAACCAGCTGTTGTCCATTCGAACAGGCCCAGGCGCGCCGCCACCCGACGCGATGACCCAAGAGCAGCTCGAAGCGCTGCGATTGAACCCCGCCAACGGGTACTGGTAGCCGTGCGTTTGGGCCCACTACCCATCGCGGTCACCCTTTCGTCTTCCCCGCGCCCCAAATGGAACGTTCCTTTCGTTACGGCATATTTCGAAAGCGCAGGGCCGCGAACTCCGCCGCGTCTTTTCCGTCGCCGCCAAGATAAGTATAACGTGCAGCACGCCAGCCGAAGCGCGCTTTGCCCGCACGCCCGCCGAGTCAGCGCCCAACAAAAAACAGCCGAGGTCCTTATCCCTGGGGACTCTCGGGCCACCGGCCACGGTAACGCCTCGCTGCAACCGTCGGTGGCAAAATGAATCGCCATTCATTCAACCGCGCGGACGGTGTGTCGCTGCTGCTGCTGGTCTTGGGAATAGCGATGACGTGGGCGCAAGGCTTACAGTTTGTTGCGGAAGATGGGCGGGTTGCGCCCATGCTATGTTGCGACCTCAGCACCAACGTTGCCGAACTTGTATTGGCCGAGCGCGCAGGAACACCCTGGTCACCCTCGCCGCTTTCGTGGCTTACACCCGGCGCGATGAGCTGGGCTGCCCGCGGTACCGCGGTGCTTTTCGGCCTGCATATCGACACCTTGCTTTGGACACAGCTTCTCGCGCTTGCATTGGCACAAGCCGCGACCTATTGGCTTGTCCGCCCGATGGGCGGTCGGTTGGCGGCCCTCGTCGGCGTGTGGACCCTCCCACTGGTGCCGGGAATCATGGCCGCCACAACGTCATGGTCCCCTTACCCCATTCAAGGGCTGTGCATGTTGGTGGGCCTGGGCGCGGTCCAGCGCTCCCACAGCCTGAGCCGCTGGCGGTGGGTGGTGCTCGCCGCCGTTGCCGCGTTTGTCGCCACAACCACGAGCCACCTCATCACCGACGACCTATTGGCGTTGGTGTCTATCGCTGCGGTTGGAGGAGCGGCGGCCTTTCGTGGCCTTGTGCTTGCCCGTGGCCCATTTGGCGACCGCGTTGCGCGATGGCGGGTGGTCGTGGGCATCGGAGTCGGACTCTTGGTCCTCGGCCTGCTCCTACGCGGCGCGGCGGAAAACCGCGTCGACCTCCACCGTTACGCCGCTTATTACGCCCAAGAGCTCGGAATCGCAACCGCTACCGAAAGCGCTCCCGCTTATACCCACCTCGCACCCGTTGCATCGACCGAAGCCCGCATTGCTTATCCCCGCCGTTTGTGGGAAATGGAAGTAGGCCCCTTATTGAGCGTAGTCGCTATTATCGGTCTGCTGACGATGGGACGCCGAGGCCGCTGGGGCGCGACGGCCGAGCTGCGCGCAGGAATCGCACTGCCGTTGTTATTCCTGACGTTGATTGCCAAAAAACAATTCTTTTATGTATATCTAATCCTTCCGTGGGTGCCCGTGGTCATTGCGTCGTTATGGGCAAGCCACGCGCGGCGCCCCCCCCTGCAGACGGGATTGGCAATCGCCATCGCGTTGGCTTGGGTCGTCGTCCTCAACGAGCAAGCCACCGACCTTCGCACCAACGGCCCACGGCATAGCCTCGTCGCGCGTTTGGGTGCATTGCCAACCAAACGTGTAGGGACTTGGCAATCCGCCGTGTTTCAATGGCCGCAGCCACTCTCGCTTGTCCCCCAACTGGCCAACACCCGAAGCACAGACGATACCCTCATGGAGAGCTTGCTTTCGCGAGAACACACCTGCGAACGGCCGCTCCGAGTATTGCTGGTCGGGCCGAATGTCTCCCCCCTCGCCGGCGAAACCGATACGGCCGCGCGCCTCACTTGGCGCTTGGTGACAGAAGGGCGATGTATACGGGTACAAAGCATGCACAATCCCGGCCAGCCGATGCCCGATGAGGTGCTCGTTTGGGGGAACGCAAACTGCGAAGTGAACCCAACCGAAGCCGCCGCGCGCGATTGGGCAAAACTGCAAGCCCAAACGTCCTGGTCGATTGCTGCCGAGACCCGCGCCGATGCACACTGCGTGCGCATTTTGACGCGTTCACTCCCGCATCCCGAAGCGACGGCCCCGGCACACGCAGATAGCAACCCGTCGCCCGACCCGTCACCGCAGCGTTAGCCGCATCTCGGGGATGTCCCCCGTCTCGACGAGGTGGATGTCGGCGCGCCCAAGCTCGATGTCCCCTTGGCGCACGACCACCGGCGCCCCTCCTGGATAGCGCTCGACCATCACCGACCAAATGCCGTCTGTGGGCGTGGTATCGGGCGCCAAGCCGGCGTCGTTGGGCACAAAATGCGCGGTCCCGACTTCGACATCGGGAGGTTGGCGTACGCCCGCAGGCAACACAAGACGCAACACAAAGCCGGGTGCCGCACCGCCGCCAACATGCGGAACCACGGCATGAGCGTGCGCCCCTTGTGCACCCGAAGGTCCAACGTGGTCCGAATGCGGCGGCGCCACGCCCGGCGGCGGCGGAACAGGCGCCCCCGGATTCGGCCCTGGCGCACCAGGCGGTGCAGGCGTCACCGCGGGCACCGCCGCGGCGGCCGTCGACTCCCCTGCGACCTCCCCAAAGCCCGCTTCCCGCAGCAACAACCGCAACGACGCGCCCGCCACGGGAGGCATCCCCCCGCCAGGCCCTTCTGGGTTCCGCTGGTCCGTTGGCGGCGGGGGCACAAATGTGTTCGGCGCGTCGCCTTGGGGATTTGCCGGTTCTTCCGCGAACGCGGGGAGCGCAAACAGGAGCGGCAAGATTGCGACGGAACGCATCGGCGGTCTCGCGAATGGAGGGAGGACGACGATTGTACTCCGCGTGACGCCGCGCGCAACACGCAGCGCACACTACCCGTGCGCCTGCGACGCCAACATGTATGCTCCTCACAACGGCCAGTTTCCCCCGCTTGCCTTCGATGCCTTGCGCCGTTCCCACCCGTAGCGAATGTTGTTCTTCTATTGCAACAATCCACCGATGCGTTCTACGCTTGCATCACACACTTCGTCACACTCGGCGTCGGAGTCGATGAGCCAATACCCATGGCCCGAACTCGACCCAATGGGAATCTCCTGTTCTTCTATCATTTCCGACACAAGCCTCCGCGTTGCGTCGTTGTTCGTTCCCGATGCCTGTCCCCCAATCGCTTGCTCCAACTTGGCGACGCGCATGGCGTTGGCCTTTCCCACGCCGATTTGCTGCAATACTTTGTTGGCTGTGGTCATCTGCTCGGCTCCCTGTTTGGCTTCAACGCAAGGCTACGCAACCAACGCGAGGTGCCCTTTCGTTGGGACTGCGCGTGCCAGGGGCGTCGGCCTAAACACCAAATGCGTTGCGTCAACCGCAAAAAGAAGGACGAGGAAAGAGCCCTTTTGAGGTCCGCAGCTCCCGAAGCAAGCGTCACCTGGCCCCGTCCTCCTCCATACACACATCCACGCACAGTCGGCCCCACCGCCCCCGTCCCGGCATCTACGCTCTCCCTCCGACCCAAGTTGACCGGGGGTCCCAACGGAGAAAACAATGCCAACCTGCACTCGCTGTCACTCTACCAACTCGCCAGGCCGACACTTTTGCGCATCTTGTTCGGCACCTATGCCACAGGACGACACCATGGATTCCCTCGAAGTCGACCCAAACGACCGCACACAGCGATGGTTCGACCCTTCGCTTCCATGGACGGCCCAACTGGATTCCGGCGCGCTTTTTCAAAAGGCACTCATTTTGAACATCCGGGCCGTTATTCTTTTAGGAATCCTTGCCATAACCGGAATGCTATTCGCATCCTGCAGCACTCTAAACGACCTCCGCTTGCCACAAGAGGTGTATGTATTTCTTGTTTTTGTTGTCACTCCGTCCATAGGATTCACTTCTTATGTCAACGCGCGCATTGCGTGGGAACGGTCAGTACAACTGGGTCAATTGCCAGTGACACACTTGCGCCACCCCGTGGTCCCCATGATGGGCATTCTCACCCGCATGGTCGCGGACTTGACCGGCGCGACCATTATGGTGCTCGGGAGCATTTTTGTGCTGCTCACGGCGTTCGTGGGCGCAAGAATGGCGTTCCTGCTGATTCCCGGCGCCGACGCCGTCCCCGGCTTGACGATGGCCGCCGAGCTGACCGAAGACATGGGCTCTGCGCTCCTCATCCCGCTGATTGGCATTCCGATTGCCGTGATGCAGGGCCTTTTGGTCATCGCATCGGGGCATGCGTCCGCAGAACTGCTCGAAGCCTGGGTCGACACCCCGAACCTGCTCGCGCGCCACCTCGCGGCAACCCAAGGAGCGACCCCTCCCGCCACTGAATGATCATTCATTCATACAAAATACGCATCCAACGGCCCCTCTCGCTGCCATGCGACCATCGACGCACCGCAACCCGCGCGCGATTCGCCAGCGATTGCGTCGCAGGAGGACCCGGCGTCGGCGGAGGGAGCCCACCGACTGCGACCCCCAGCCGCCGCGCGCGTGACCACACGGCCAGAGCAGACTACGAGGCTCGCGCCGAACGGTCCCCTGTCGTTCGCGCTGGAACGCCTTTGATCCCGATGTTGTTGCCGTATATGGGAACCGCTGTCGCCCACGCCGCGGACAGCGCGACGGTCGCTGCGGACTTTCCGCCCGAAACCGTGGCCCTGTTCTTGGGCGTGTTCGTTGCTTCGCTGCTTGTCGACCTCGTCCAACACCGCGACCACAAAGAGGTCACCGTCAAGAATGCCGCCATCTGGTCGGCCTTCTGGGTTGCCTTGTCCCTCGGATTTTGCGGCTGGCTAGCCATCCACCACGCCGACGACCACCCCGAATGGCCGTCTTTGTTCCTCACTGGCTATCTCCTCGAAAAGACGCTCAGTGTCGACAATCTGATGGTGTTCATCGCCATCTTCCGCTACTTCCGCATTGAAAGCGGCCTCCAGCACCGCATTCTCTACTACGGCATCCTCGGAGCGATTCTCTTTCGCGCCCTGTTTGTCGGTATCGGCGCCGGCGCGCTCAACGCGGTCGGTCCTTATGCGGAAGTGCTCTTTGGCGCGTTTGTCTTATGGGCGGCTTGGCAAATGCTTCGCGGCGGCGACGAAGACGGCGACGAAGAGCCCCATTACGAGCAAATGCCCTTGGTCCGTTGGGCCACCCGATTTTTTCCCGTATATCCAAAGCTGGTCGGCTCCCGCTTCTTCGTGACCCGCGCAGAAGTCGAAGCCGCCCACGACCCCAGCGTTCCGCTTACCCCGGGCGTACAGCGGTGGATGACGCCCGCTCTGGTCTGCTTATTGGTCGTCGAAGGCTCCGACGTGATGTTCTCGGTGGACAGTGTTCCCGCCGTCATCGCCGTCACACAGGACCCCCTCATCGTCTATACCGCGATGATTTTCGCCGTGCTCGGTCTGCGGTCCTTGTATTTTATTGTCGAAGCGCTCACCCGTTATTTGGTCCACCTCGAAAAAGCCGTCATCCTCGTTTTGGCGTTTATCGGCATCAAAATGTTTGTCGGCGCGGGCGAACATTTTGGCCACTGGCACGCACCCGAATGGACCGGCAGCATGGGCCAAACGCTCGAGCAGCTCGCGCGTTTGGTGTCATTCCAGGTGCCAGGCTGGAGCAGCCTCACCGAAGGCCAGCAAGCGACGGCAAGCCTCGTCGTCGTGCTCGGCACCCTCGCACTTGGCGTCGTCGCCTCGCTCATTTGGCCCGGCGACGACGACTGAATGGTGATTCAGTTTGCGGAAGCCAAGGCCACCGCCAGATTTTGGGGGTCCGCACGGTAATCGGAGGACACATCCGGGCAGGACAACTCCGCCCCGCGGTCCCACACCGATTGCACGTACACCTGCCAGTGCGCCGGATTGGCGGGATACGACTCCTGGCCGGTAATGTCGCCGCAGGTCTCCGCCGAAACCGACTGTCCGGGCCCCATCGCGACCACCGCCCCCGCCTTGAGCGTGCAGGTCGCCACCCACGTCAGGTCGTTCCAGTCCACGCAGATGTCGTAGTCACGCCGGTATTGCTCCGTGTTGCCCATCGGCGCATCCGGCGTCCACCATTGGCCCATTCGGTTGGTGCGCCCTTGCCCGTCGAGCTTGTCTGGCCCATTCCACAAGCGGTATACCGGCAAGTCGGCGTTGATGCGCACCACTACGCCTTCCACGATACCACCCTTGCCCGCAGGCTGAATGGCGTGGTCGATGCTCGCCCGCGCATAGTCTGCGTCGTCCGGCGTCAACACGGTGACCTGGCGCGCCCACGCCGCCGGAAAGCCGGCAGGAAGCGCGGGCTTCGGCGGTTCTTCGACCGCTGGCGCCGGAGGCGCAGGCGGGGTCGCCACCAGTCCTGCCTTGGTCTCTTGTTTGACTTCTTCTTTTTTGTCGGTACCACAGCCCCAAGCGAGGCCAATGACGATGCCCAGTCGTATCCATTGCTTCATGGCTTCTTCTCCCCAAAATAAAGAGTACGCGGCCCCAGAAACCGTGCCGAACCAAGGACGCGAAAAGACCGACCAACCCGAACAGGGGACGGGCCAGGCATTGCCCTGATGGCCGGAGCCCATTCGTCCCGAGCTTCGCGCTTGGCGAACAGCGGACCCCGGTGTTCCTGCGTAGACATCGGCCCTCGCGCATCGCGATGACGAGCCCGTTCAACGCGATTGCAAAGCCAGCGCCCCTTGACACCACCGCGGTCCTTCGGCGGGCGATTCCTGCGCAAACAGCCCATCATGTCAAGGACAGCGCGGCAGCGCCACCGACCGATACGGTCGCGGCGCCGCGGGCCGTAACGAAGTGAACGTCAGCGCCCTCGGACTCCCCGGAAACGGCACCATAGGCTACCTTTCGCGCCACCTGTATCTGAAGGCCCTGGTCGTCGATGCGCAGCGACTCCGGCGACCAAACCGAAAGCACAGACGCTAGGCCACGGCGGCTCGCGTGAACCAGCACGAGGTCCAGCCGGTCTCCTTCGCTGTGCACCGACACCACCAAAAAGCGGTTGTCATGGGGGCGCAGCGCCGCGACCGTCCAAAGGTGAATCGCGCCAAACGACCGGTCGACAAACTCGTGCCGAATCCGCTCCGCGAACTCGGACATGCGGAACTCGCTCATGCGGCTACTCCCAAAGACCCGCCAACGGACTGCACTCTCGCACCCTACCCGAAAGTTTCCCTTCGCACGAAAACGGCCGCTCGGATGCATGGGCCGTCTGACAAAGACGCCCTTCATGTGCCGTTTTTCGACAGCGAAATATCGCGCACGAGCGAGAAACATCCCCCACGACGCCGGCAAAATCGTGGTGCATCGCACACCTTTGATGCGGCGGCAGAGCTCCGAAACCGGCAACGGCACCCTCCCATACAACATCCAAAGACCAAGTCTTGATGGGCATTTTGCAACAATGAATCACCATTCATTCACCAACGCGCCCCCCCGTGGCGACAACGCACGGCACCCGCGGCCTTCGCTTCGGGAGGAAGCAAGAGGCCGCAGGCGCCGAGGTGTTGACCCTCGACCAGCGCGTCCCCCTCAAAAACTTCGCGTCGTCCCTTGCCGTAAACCGAACGTTCGTTATGATGTCGCCAGATGACGGAGGATCGAATGTTGCGAACGGGTTGGCCACTGCTTGTCGTGTTGGTTGCGTGTTCCGAAGGAAGCCTGGGCACTTCCGAGGTGCCATCGCCCTTGGCCCCGCCGGTGAAGACCACAATCTCCACTACGGCGGACCCTTCGTTTGACCTTCCGTTCGTGGTCGATGCCGACACCCGCTCCCCGACTGCGGGCGTGCGCGCATCGTCGTCGTGGTGGCGCTCCACGAGCACGCCGGGCTTCCAAGGCACCGGCTATCTCGTGGCTCCCACCGCATCGGTCAGCGATGCCGCGGAGTTCTGGTTTGACTTGCCGTCGGATGGCTGTCGCCGCCTCGAAGCCTGGTGGACCTCCGATGCCAACCGCGCCACGCGGGCCACGTTCATCGCCTACGATGCCGATGGCAGCGAGCAACTCCGCGTCAACGTCGACCAAACCCGCAATGGCAGCCAGTGGGTCAACCTGGGCGAAGTCGATTTTTCGGCGGGCCGCGCCTCCGTGCTCCTGTCGCGCTGGGCCACGACCGGTGCGTACGTCGTCGCCGACGCATTGCGCGTTTCCCCGTGCTCCACGTCGCCGTCTACACCCACAGTGCCGGAAATCTCTTTCGTCACGCCCGCCGACCACTCCGCAATCGACAACCCCGTCACCTTCACCTTCGACGGGCAAGGCATTTCCTCCATTCGACTCTCGGCGGACGGTTGGGAGATGGACTCCTGGGACGTTTCCGAGGGCTGGTCCACCACCTATACATTCTCTACCACCGACGTCCCGCGGCTAGTCTTGGCCGAAGGACTCGATGCCGACGGTGACGCGGTGGCTTGGGATACTCTCACGGTTACCCCCCTGTCGACGGGGCCACTCGATGTCCCGTATTTTGAACAATACGACAATCGGTACGAACCCGGAAGCACGTGTGGTCTAACCTCCACAACGATGGTACTAGACTATTGGACAGGCCGGAGCGTTCGACCTGACGACCTGTATGTGCGCTATGGAAAGACCCAAGCCCAGTCGCCCGAAGGGATTGTCGCGTTGCTGGGCTGGGAGGGCGTCAATGCGTCGTATTCCCGCCGGGGCACCCGCGCCGAACTTCGCGCCCACCTCGACGACGGGCATCCTGTCATCGTCCACGGCGACTGGACGGGTGCTGGGCATATCGTTGTGCTGATTGGCTATGACGACCGCGACTGGATTGTTCACGACCCCGCCGGCGACTGGGAGGTCTGCTATGGCTGCGGTGGGGGCGAAGGCGTTCATTACGCGCAAGGCGGAGAATGGGACCGACGCATGAGCTATGACGGCGACATCTGGTACTCCGTCAGCACGGGTGCCCGCGATTAGCTTCGACGCGAATTCGTCGCTATTCAATAAGGAACGAAACTTTGTTTTAGCGCATGGGGGACTGGTCTCATCGTCAAACGACCGAAACACCGACGATAGGCCACAAGTCACCATGCTGACCATAGCGACAAATGGGACATTCCCCGACCAAGATCCAGTACGTGGTTGTCGAAATACGATTGTTTGACCGACATCTTCGCGTCGATGTCAATCCGAAAATCACTCGTATTCCATTCGCATTGACGACCATGAACACGGGATTGTAGAACAGCAACTTCTGTATAGCGAGGTTGCTGATGGCCCATTCCCCGACTTTTTCGCGTCTACAACGCCTCATTCGCATCGCCCAATTCGCGAACAAACACGCAATTGCGGACGGCAACGATGCCATCTCCGCATGGGCAGAGCACAAAAGCATCCATCGGCGCTCTTTCTTGCAATCTGCGGGTACAACACTTGCAGTTGGTGCAGCCGCACCTGCTTGGGTAGCATGCGGTGGGTCGGCGAAACAATCTACCGGCAGCACCGACTCCGGTGACCCTGCAACCGCATCGGTCATTGTTGTTGGTGCAGGTACGGCGGGCCTTCATTGCGCGTACCGTCTGCAGCAGGCAGGTGTTGACGTCACGGTCTACGAAGCCAGCGACCGCGTCGGTGGACGCATGTGGACCGGCCGCGACCAGTTCGCCGACGGCCAGGTGTTTGAGATTGGCGGGGAGCTCATCGACTCCAACCATGCGACGATGTGGCTCTTGGCGGAGGAGCTGGGCATCACCCTTGACGACCGGTGGGTCGGCGAGCCCGAGGGCTTTGTGCGGGAGCTGTGGCAGGTCAACGGGACCGCCGTGAGCAACGCGGTACTCGTCGAGCAGATGATAGCGTGCGCATCCGTGTTTTCGTCGGCTTACGAGGCAGCAGAGACGGACGACGACGCATATGCGACATTGGACGCACAGTCATTGGCGGACTGGCTGCGCGCGAATGTTCCGCCCGATACTTATCGCGAGCTGCACGACGTGCTCTCCGTCGCATACCGCGGAGAGTTCGGCCTCGAAAATGAAGAACAAAGCTGTCTAAATCTCATTTACCTCGTCGGCTTTGACGCAACGGACGATTTTTACATCTTTGGCGACTCCGATGAGCGCTACCACACCCACGGCGGCAACGACCTGTTTCCGACCGCCCTCGCGGCCCCCCTCCAAGCCGACAATCGCATTGTGACCGATGCTGCGCTCATCTCCGTGGACGATACCGAGACGGGCTACCGCTTGACCTTCCAGCGGGCCGACGGTACTACGTTCGAGGACGAAGCAGAGCACGTCGTTTTCGCGCTTCCATTTACGCTGCTGCGCGAGGTCGCCATCAACGCCAACATCAGCGACTGGAAACGCGAAATCATCAATGAGCTTGGCTATGGAACCAACGCAAAAGTAATGGGAGGCTTCTCCAGGCGGATATGGCATACGGACTACAACCAGGGCGGCAGCATGACCACCGACATGGGCGTGCAGCAAACCTGGGATACTTCGGTCGGCCAAGACGGCGAAAGCGGAATTCTGACCAACTTCTTGGGAGGCCAAGCCGGCCTCGACGCAGGCAATGGCGCGGCCGAAGACTGGTTCCAATTCATTCTTCCTGACTTAGAGGCCGTCTGGCCCGGCGCAACCGATGCCTATATTCCCGGAAGCGCGGTCCGTATGCATTGGCCCACACACCGCTGGACCAAGTCAAGCTATACCTGCTATCGACCGGGCCAGTGGGCCTACTGGGCGAGCGAGGGCGAGCGCGAAGGGAACCTCCACTTCTGCGGCGAGCATTGCTCTCTCGACTTCCAAGGCTGGATGGAGGGCGCAGCCGAGACGGGCGGTCTTGTCGCTGCCGAGATTCTCGACGACCTCGGCATAGCCCATCCCACCGGCCTCGCGGATATGGTCGCGGAGAAGGCGCAGCTTCCACAGGCTTGCTACCACGGCGCGCAACGGCCACGCATGAACCCGTTTGCGCGGCGCCGTCTCGCCCGCCAGACCTGGGGTGGACGGCCGAGCAAGCGGGCTCCACGCGAATAGAGCCAAGAGAGAGCCGTTGCGCAGCGGCGGCAACACCCTGAAACGCACCAGACCCGTGCGGCGATACGACTCGCCTCCCGGGTCTTTATTTTTATGCCAATAAACCAACATCAAGCAAAACCCCATAAAAAATCAATTCATAGAGTCCATTTCATCGTCAGCATTTCAATCGGTTGACGACAAAAAGCGGCTGAATCGTCATTCATTTTCGTCCTATTCCGGCCCACGCGTGCGACAAACGCGCGCAATGGCCTCCTGCACGCGATTGTCCCCGTCCAGAGGCACACAATTTCGCAGCGAGAACAGTTTATCGACTTTCCCCCCTTCCCAACACGATATTTTCGTATAGGAAGACGATACCCCAACACCCATGGGGGGACCGTAGGCCCCTCGTCCAACGCTATCCCAACCGAGAAGCACCACCCATGAATGCTGGCCAAATCTTCATCCTGACAGTCTTTGGTATCGCTTGTTCGAGTCCAAAAACCGAGACAACCGGTACGTCCACCACGTCAAGCCCCTCTACCACCGGTGAACACTCGGGCACAAGCGAGCACACAGGAACCACCGACTCCTCCGAGATGGTGTCCGTCTTCCCCGACGCGGAGAGCACATGGTCGGGCACCGCGGAGTTGAATGGCACCCCCCAGCCGGTCGAAGTGGTCGTAGAGCGCGACAATTCCCGCCTGACGGGCACGGTCGCGTTTGACATCCTCGGAACAATCTATTCGTTTGCTGTGGTCGGCCATGTCGACCTCGCGACAGGAGCTGTGTCCGTTGCGCCCGGCAACTGGATTGGCGCAAATCCAGGGCTAGAGGTCGTGGGGCTCATCGCTACGTTCGACGCAACCACCGGCGCGCTCGAAGGCACCTTGATCGACACGCTCTCCGTATCCGACCCCGAGGCTCGTGTGGGCGCATTCTCCGCCACGACGACCTCCGCGCTCGCAGAAGTCGATGCGGCGGAACTCGCCGAAACCTACCGCCTCGACACCCCCGCGACCCTCTCCGGCACCTTCCAGTGCACGGGCTCGGTGCGCCCGATGACGGGGACACTGTCGCGCGGAGCCGACGGATTTGTCACAGGCACCCTCTCCTTCACCGAGCCCGATGGCTCGCCTGTCGGCGGGTTCGCGGTCCAAGGTGTTGAGGCGGGTGGCGGAATCACCCTCCAGCCACGCGAATGGACGGAATATGACGGAGCAGCCACTGTCTACGCCAACTTCTGGATGGACGGAGCCATCGACGAAGACAGCATTGTGGGCACGCTCCACCAAAACACCGGCTCCCCCTGCAATGTCGATGCCGTCAACTTGAGCCTCGAATAGACGCCCATACGCGCAACCACCCGGATAGACCCGCGGCATGATTCACGCCGAAGCTCTCTCCAAGGTGTATTCCGTTCCTATCAAGGAACCGGGACTTGTTGCATCGTTGCAGTCGCTGTTCCACCGCCGCACCCGCGATGTTCGTGCGGTGGACCACATCGACCTGCACATCGCTCCCGGCGAGCGGGTGGGCTTTCTCGGTCCCAACGGCGCAGGAAAGACCACCACCCTCAAGATGCTCACGGGGCTCCTGCACCCGACGTCTGGCCGGTGTACCGTGGCCGGCCACACCCCGCAAAACCGCGACCCCGCGTTTTTGCAAGCCGTCACCCTCGTGATGGGCCAGAAGCAGCAGCTCGCCTGGGACTTGCCCGCAACGGAGACATTCGCGCTCAATCGGGCGCTGTTCGACATTCCCCCCGCGCAGTTCAAAGAAACCCAGGCAGAACTCATCGAGCTTCTCGAACTGGGGCCGTTTCTCGACCAGCCGGTGCGCAACCTGTCCCTCGGACAGCGTATGCGGTGCGAGCTGGCCGCGGCGCTGCTGCATCGCCCCAAAGTACTGTTCTTAGACGAGCCCACGATTGGTCTCGACGTCGCGGTCCAAGAGTCCGTTCGGCAGTTTATTGGCGAAATGAACCGCCGCCACGGCGCAACCGTCATGCTCACCAGCCACGATATGATGGACGTCGCCGCAATCGCCGACCGCATCGTCCTCATCGACGCCGGGCGCGTGCGCTTTGACGGCCCGTTGCGCGAGTTTCAGCAGAAATTCGGTGGCGGGAGGCGGGTTGTCGTCGAAGGGCAGCTGCCGCTGGATGGCTTCACGCTCACCGACGGGCGCATGGTCGCGACGGTGGCCCCCGCGCAGGTCAACCGCCTCCTTTCGTATGTATTGTCTCTGTACCCCGATGCGCAGGTCACCGTAGAAGACCCCCATCTCGACGAAGTGTTGGCGCGTGCATTCGGGTCCGCGTCCGCAGAGGCCCGAACATGACCATCGGCCATCTCTTGCGCGCGACGCCCACCTTGTTTCGCGTCGGCCTCGCACAAATGGTCGCGTACCGGGCCGAAATGGTGATTTGGATTTTGACGGCCACAATGCCACTTATCATGTTGGCATTGTGGAATGCGGTCGTCACGGAGGCTCCCGTCGAAGGGTTTGGCCCCACCGAAATGACACGCTATTTTACCGTCACCCTGTTGGTGCGACAGCTCACAAGTTCGTGGCTGTTATGGGAAATGAACCACGAAATCCGCACTGGCGCGCTGTCTCCACGATTGCTTCGTCCTGTGCCCCCGCTGGTCATCGACGCCATGCAAATGCTGGCCGCCATGCCCGTTCGCGTGATTGTATTGTTGCCTATGTTGGTGGGGCTCGTCATTTGGCGTCCGGAACTTGTGGAGCTTCCGCAAGCCTGGGAGCTCTTATTGTTCCTACCGAGCGTGTTTCTCGCTTGGTTACTTGGCTACCTTGTGCAAGCATTGTTTGCAATGCTATCGTTCTGGATAGACCAAAGTCAAGGTCTATTCGGCGTGTGGTTTAGCCTTTGGATGGTGATGAGTGGGTACCTTGCACCACTGGCCCTTTTTCCCAAAGCCCTCCAACCCGCAATGACCTACTTGCCTTTCCGGGGCATGCTGGCCGCTCCGGTCGAGCTTCTCACAGGCCTACAAACCTTCGACCTCGCCCTGCTGGACCTTGGCGTCCAACTCGTATGGTGCACGCTCGCCCTTGGAGCAACGTATTGGGTCTGGAAGCGGGGAATCGCTCGATATGGAGCGTTTGGTGCCTGATATCCGACGTTCAACACAGGCCGTATCGGCCCTTCTGTCGCTGTCTCTCGCAACGGCCACCCAATACCGAAGCAACTTTTGGTTTGGTATGGCAACGGGCTTGTTCAACGACGCCCTCCGCATTGCGCCCCTGTGGATTGTATACGGCCACCGCGACAGTGTACAAGGCTGGGAGCTTCCCGAAGCACTCTTGGTCCTCTCGTTTTTCTTGGCGCTCTCGGGTGTACAACATGCGTTGTTTGAACCCAACTTGGGTGACGCGGTGGAAGCGATTCGCGCCGGGTCTCTCGACCTCCTCCTGATGAAACCCGTAGACTCTCAGCTTTTGGTGAGCCTGCGCCGGGTCGACCCCACAGCACTATGGAACTTCATCTCTGCGGGAGCCGTAGGTTTGTTTGCGCTTTCCTCGCTCGGATGGCCAACGTTTCTTGATGCCACCCTTGCCGCTGCGCTATTTGGTGCGGGAGTCGCCGCTATGTATGGTTTATGGCTCCTTGCGATATGCGCCAGCTTTATATTCGTGCGCGTGGATAACCTTCGCTTTTTGTTATGGTCGGCCTCGGATGCTGGCCGCTGGCCCATCGATGTGTTCGGCGGCTGGGTTCGGTTTGTGTTGACGGCCGTCGTTCCGGTCGCTTTGATTACGAGCTTTCCCGCGCAAGCCTTGGTCGGTCGTTGGAACATCGACGTCCTTCTGCAGTCCGCCTTCGTGACCATTTTGTTTGTGGGGGGCTCTCGCTGGATGTGGAAGCGAAGCATCGCTCGGTATACTTCCGCTAGCTCCTGACTTTGTTTTGATAGTAAACGAAGTCGCCCTCGTCACCACCAAAGGCGGCGCGCCAACCTATTGCGCAAACACCCACTTCCCACGACAGCAAAAAACAACGCACGCGCACCGAACTACCAACGACAAGTGACCGTCAAATCACGCTTTCCCCCGCCCACCTCCAATCATGGGCCCGCACGAACCCAACACATCTCAACGGTGGAGACGGCACCACACGCGTCCACCCGTGCGAGAGGGCAATCCCCAAGCGCCAGGGACTCCGCTGTATCCCAACCCCAACACAATCGGGTAACCCTATCCAAATGAAGCGAAGCGCTACCGTACCTCCGCCAAACAGCGCCGAAGCATCGCTTCGACCGCAGACGGGCTCGCAGGCTTTGGGAGGTGGGAATGCGCACCGCACGCACGAGCGCGCTCATTGTCCGCAGTGTCAACATTGGCGGAGTGACTCACAAGCAGGGGTCGTTTGTCTCCCAAGGCCTCTGTGATGCGCGCCAAGGCCTGCCACCCATCCAACACAGGCATCTGAAGGTCCATAAATACGACGTCATAGTCACCATTGAGGACCGCGTCGACGCCTTCCAGACCGTTCTTTGCTTCATCTGGCCGAATCCCGATGCGCCCCAGCACAGCACGCAGGACAAGCCGATTCACGGGATTGTCTTCCACCACCAATACACGCAACTGCCGAAGCCGAGAGACATCGGACGGGCTCGCTTGCACCACCAGCGGCGCGGTCACCACCGGCGCCGGGAGTCGCAACGTAAACGTAGAGCCCGTTCCAACCCGGCTTTGAACGCCCAACGTGCCTCCCATCAACTCCGCCAATCGGCGGCTAATGGTCAAGCCGAGCCCCGTACCGCCAAACCGGCGCGTCATCGACACATCCGCCTGCCGGAACGCCTCAAACAAAGACTCGATGCGGTCAGCAGGGATTCCAATTCCGGTATCAACCACGTCAACCGTAAGACAACCATCCCTATAAGCTGCATAAAGCTGCACCCGCCCATACGGGGTGAACTTCATTGCATTGGAAAGTAGATTGAGGACAATCTGGCGAATCCGCGTGGGGTCGCCCAACACCCAATCCGGCAGTCGTTCGACGTCGACGGTAAACGTGAGACCTTGCCTCGCTGCGACATTCTCCACCAGCGCCGCAGCGCCCTGGAGGACCTCAACAGGACGCATCGGCACCTGCTCGACGTCCATCCGCCCCGACTCGATACGCGAAAAGTCGAGAATATCCGTCAGCATTACCAAGAGCGAATCCGCACTCTGGCGAATCGTCCCCACCCACGCCGCTTGTTCCGGCTCAAGGCGAGAATCAGACAGCAAGTGCGCCAAACCGACAATCGCGTTCATGGGCGTTCGGATTTCGTGGCTCATGACCGCCACAAACTCCTGGCGCGCCCGTGCGGCTTCGTTCGCGAGCTCCCGGGCGGCATTTGCTTCATCCACCGCACGTTGAAGCTCCGTGACGTCGGTCGCAGAGACGGCGTCCCCTGCGAATTCGCCATTGAGCACCAATGGAGCCCGACTCACGACGACAGGAATCGCGACGCCATCGTTTCTTCGGAGCACCGTGCGCCCGACACAAGGCCATTCCGGGCAAATCGCCTTGAATGCAACCGAAGTGGGGTCACGGCCCAGCAAGCCGATTGCTGCGGGATTTGCGTAGTCAACCGTGCCGCGCGGACTCAACAAAAACAAAGACTCATGGAGCGCGCGAACGGAGTCCGTGCCGACGTTTTCGACGGCCAATGAAAACAGGGTCGCGCGGTCCGCCGCCCACGCCCACGCGACCACAAACGGAATCTCTATCCCGAGGAGCCAATCCGATGTTTGGTTTCCTTCGCCCAGCGACCAAACCAACATTCGGATACCAACCCAAAGCGTAAGCAAAAGCCAGGGCCCTTCCCGAAAGAGCGTATTGGGGTCGATGCGACGGAAGCGAGGCATCGCAAATACAATCGCAACGAACAGTGCGGGAACCGAAAGCAACGCCATCCACGCTGCATTCCACGGTAGTCCAAACCAGCGTGCGCCCCATACTACGTTTGCATAAATCAACGCAGCGAGCGTGACAACGCCGACAACGGGAAGGAGTGCGATGCTTCGATATACACGAGGACCGGGCGAAGGATTGGCCCATGCAGCGGCAAGCCGAACATACCCAAACAAGAGGCCCGTTGATAGGACGGCGTAGAGGTCCTCGAGCGTGGTGGCGAGTCGCGGTACTCCCCCCATACGAATGCCCGCGACGGTCATCAAAAACGCGGCCATGAGTGCGAGCAGCTGTGCTTGACGAACCAAAAGCAACCGACCTTTGGCGCGTCGAAACAACCACCCCGCGGTGACCACTTGCGCGATCACGACAACGAGGATTCCTGCTGGCAAAAGCGCCTGCATTCGGTCAGATCAACTCCCGCCGCGATGCCGCAGCGTCCGTCTGGGGGGGAAGCGCCCATGCTCCCGAAAGGCGAGTCATCATCGTATGCATACGACAAGGGAGCGAAACTTGTTGATTCAGATAAAAGACCGGACAGCGGCCCGCTTCCACCACTTCAACGCCCCGCTCTTTGCAAACGGCCAACGCTTCCTCGCTGACCGTATGAAAGCTAAACCAAATCCGACGGGCACCCGCGTCCGCAGCGAGATTGACCCCCTCGGCTGCGCGGTAAGGATGCAACCAGACCACAGCGAGGTCCGGCGTCCAGCCCTGCGGTAGCTCCGCAAGCGAGTGAAGAACCGGACCGCCTTTCGTAAACCCGCGACTTTCCGCGAGACTGCCGAGATCCAGGCAATGAAAATCACGGCCCTCGGTACGGTAACAGTGGTAGGACATTGCGGGAAACCGGTCTGAGTCGGAATCACCGATGAGTAACAGCGACTTTGCCGCTGCCATGATTTCAACAAGGGGGTGGGACATCAAACCTCCACATCGAACCATCGGACAACGCACGCAGGTCTGGACCCCCCTCCCCCCCAAGGCTGTGACAGTTTTGTTGCGCATTCAACACGCCGCTGATGCAGAGCATCTCAACGTGCTCCATGCGGCGAATTCGAGCACGCAAAACGCCGCCGATACCGCTCGCGATTGGCCCCACCCTCCCCCGCCTCGGTACCCGGCAGGGAAGCCCCTCCTGTATTGTCCCCGATGCCGCTGACGAAGGCCTGGTTCCGTCGGCGCGCAGAATTCGTGCCTGCCGCAACCGGGCCACCCTGCCCACCGCGCCAACACGAAAACGGTGAACAGCGTTGCGTTGGGCGCGGAGGGCGCAAGCCGGTCACCGTCAACAACCCAATGGTTCTCCGCAGTGAAACTTACGCACAAGCACACGAGCGCACATCGAAACCGCTGCACCCTCCTCCGGGAGACAACGCACCAGCGGAGCACCGATTCCCAAGGAGAGCGATGCGAGAACCGTCTTGGCGGTACATCCATTCCAAAAGTACCGCCACCTTGCACACTTCGACAAAACGCAGAGTCTATTCCTCCGCTTCGTCGGATTCCTCACATGTCGTACGACCATCGATAACGAGCGCCCACAACAACCCATCCAGGCCCTTGATCTCCTCCTTCGAATACCAGTTGTTCTTACCCCAATCCTTGAGAACTGCTCCCTTATCCCAGGCCTCAATCAAGTCGCCCTGGCCATTGACCCGCTCCAGAAACTCGCTACTCTTCAGTTTATGTGTAGCACTGGGCGCCTTACCATTATGCAAATACGGGGCAGAATGGAAATGCATGCCATAAGGGTCATGTATCACCATGTCGCTACTCGACATTTCCACAATATAGACCACATGACCCGTGGAGGTAAAGGCACCCTGAAAGGTCACATGTCCACCATCTTGCACCTGCTTCAACACCCAGTCCCAACGTTCGTCAAAGGTCATCACGGGTAGAGTCTCGCCATCTTCAATCGTCGTATACACGGAAGCTATCGTAAGTCCGCTTCCATTCTTCGTGGAAAAGCGCGAAGCCGTATACGCATGGGCGTAGGGCGATTTGATGACGTTGGCGCCCTTATGATCCTTGCGCCAATTTGGGTCGTATCCAAAGTATGCAGGCGCATCTTGAAACGCGCGGTCCCAGTTGGTCACGCTAAGCAACAATACAATTCCCTCCTCGGGGGCCAAACCGGCCTCCCATTTGCCACCCTCCGCTTCGACCAATACCTTCGTTTCAGCCATGAGCGCCGTCGGGTCATTGTCAAACATCGACAGCAACGCCATTGTCAACGACGTGGCGCCACACTGTGAATCCGGCGCTTTTCCATTCCGCTGCTTATTGTCGACTTGGTTGGCATAATTCGGTGACACCCCGCCCTCCGTACACTCCCTCGGCACACTGACGTCCTTTTCGTCTGAAGGTGCCTTCTGCGCTTCGCCCTTTTGGTCGTGGTCGTCGCCGCGGTTGGCGTCTTCGGACTGCGCTCCGCCATCCGCGCTCTCCGCCTCTGTATCGCCATATTCACACGTCCCCTCTTCGGTTGGCTCTGTGCAATCCACACCGGGAAGGAAGCAGAGGTCGAGGAGGGAGACAATCGAATCCAGATCCATGTTCTCGATAGCTTCATCGGTGTAGTCCGCCAAAGCGTCAACAAACGAAACCGGATCGGGCAACTCTTCTTCAATCTGCAATCCAAACTGCACCGCCCGTTCCAACAGTTGTAGCAGCACAGAATTGGGGGGAACACTCCCGTATAGCGTCTCCGAAGCCATCGAGGTGGATGCGGACGTTGCTGAAGTAGAATTGGACTGTTGAACTGCCATGGTGCCTCCGTCCATGCAGCCCAAGCAAGCTCTGTGCCACCGTGTTCATGCGGACTTACGCCGCTGGACACCGACAGTTGTCATACACATTGGACACGCGTCGACACCCACAAGGTCACTGAATCGTCATTCATTGACGCAGACCCCAACACAAACACCAAAATCACAACACTAAATAAGCAATACAACACCAAGCGTGCGCTTCGGGTGTTCGACAGGTTCAAGGCGACGCGGTGGACCGCTGGGACTCACCCAATTGGGTCGCCCAATTCATCTGCCACACCGCATCCGAGGTCCCGCACCGACGCGGCAACGGGTGCGTCGACGGAAGCGGGCGAATGGCAAGCTCCCGCACAGGAGCGGCGGGGTGCCGCGCCGCATCCGCGAGCAAATCGCGAAGGTCTCCATCATCCACCTCCACAACGAGGTGGCGCGCCAAATGTACGGCCGTCCAAGCCAAGCCCTCCCGCGTGTCGCGGCGGACAATTTCCTGCAGGTGGGAGATGTCGGTCGTTCCCGCCCAAAACATGGCCGTAACCAGCGCGATGTCGACGTCTTCGTCCACGTCTTTACCAATACGGCGCCATGCTCCCGGCCAATAGGCCGTTCGCCGGTCATGGCCGACTGGCGCAGCAAATGGAACGCATCCCTCAACGTCTTCTCTGGTGGGCGGCCAGGAGCCTTGGCCATCCCACGCAGCACGAACGGTGGACCACGGCGCACCCGCCCCCATACCGCGCACCACTTCTTGGGCCCGAACCGTGCGTTCTTGGACCGCGGCCGGCGCGAGGCTCCGCGCTTCACCAAACCCACGCAGCGGCCGCCCTTGGCCCAACACCCAACGCTGGGTGCGTGCGACAACGACGTTCTCCACGAGCTCCCCTGTGCGCAGCAAACCGAGCCCATCGAGTGCCGCCTCGGCGGTCGTCTGCGCCTGGTCCCGAAACCGGCGAAGGTCGACCAGCGTCAAGTCGCGCTTATCGGGAACAGACTGGAGCGCCGATACACGCAAGACGCACGCCTCAAAGGACCCATCCAAACTACGGCAAGCGTCCAAGGCGCCGTCGAGTGAGCCCCGAAGCGCGCGTTCTCCCGCGACATCCAGCACACAGAGCCTGTACCAAGTTGGCTTGGGGAGGCGGTTACATTGTGCAAGGGCCTCGGCGCCGTCGAATGCGGCCAACCGGTAGGCTGCTTCGAGGTGACAGAAGGCCCCGAGAGCCTCCGACTGCGTCGTGTCACAATATTCGACCAAGGTATCGACAGAATCGGGAAGCGCGGGAAGCGATACTGGACGAGGCGTCTCCGCATCACAGGCCAACATAAATGCAGCGAACACAAAACCAATACAAAACTTCACTGCACACCCCCAAGGTGGGGACGGTCCATCCAACGAGCACAATACGCGCGCCCTGTCGAGGTCTGGAGGCGCGGGCACAACGCAGGAACAGCGGTCGGATGCACAAACATCCATTGGAGCGCGACCAAGTCGTGCTCGTTGGTGTCCGTAATGTCCAAGAGAACACCTTCTAGCGCCAATGGGTCGCCGCCTGTCGCGTCCATTTCCGTCATACGACAGGCAACGCGTGCATTCGCGTCGACAACACCGCCGCAGCTCTCAGGCGAACCGAAACACCCGCACAGGCCAAAAATTCCAACAACCCATAGCCACCGCAAATCCAACCTCCAGACCACGCTCGGAGATTACCTCATTGGGCACCAAAGCCCCAAGGAGCATGGCGCTATTGCCCTACACATGCGCATCCTCGACAACGGCAATCCGCCGAGGCAGCGTCCATCTCGTGTGCGGCCGTTGAGACCTGCCGAGCGGCAATGGCGCGCTCACCAACACAATACGAAGGAGTTACATTGGGCACACGCCGCTGCATCGCGAGGCCCAGTGCTCGTCGTAGGGGCCGGCAACGCGACCCGGCAGGCGTTAGCCGAAGAACCTATCCGCGAGACATATGCAGGGCATCGGCGCCTACAGGGCTCCAACCCTGCCCTCACGCCGATGCTTGGCCTCCTATCGAAAGGAAACAGGTGCCGTCGCGCAGGGTCGGTGTCGCCGAAGCCTCACTTCATTTGCTTCAATGTGCGTTGAGATAGTCGATAAGGTCTTGCTTCTCATCGACAGAAAGAGAATCACAACCATAGGTGTGACCACCGTTGCCAAACACCGGCCTCGTGTCCAACACACGCGGCCCATCGAGGCACAACAGCTCTTCGAGCGAGCCGACACTCCCGTTGTGAAGGAATCGTGACATCGCCCACAGGCCCGTCAAACGCGGTGCTTTGACTTGGTTCGTCACTTCGTCCTCCCCCATATCCACGCCGCAACACGCGATGCCGTCGCCATCTGGGTCCATCCAATACGCCATTGCATCGTCAGTGCCAACCTCATCATAGTCGTACAGAGTAAGTCCGCTTCCGCGCGGCCCCGCGTGGCACTCCAAGCAGCCCGCGTCGACAAAGACCTTCTCGCCGCGAGCAAGGGCATCCTCGCTCGGCAAAGACAATGGTGCTGGTGCGTGGAGCGAGCGAACATAGGTAGCAAGAGGGCGGAGCTGATCCGGCGACCAGTTTGCACCGTCTCCCCCACCCAATGCATCAAACAACCCAACGAACGACTCTAAGGTGCGCGTGTTGCCGGTCCATCCCAGCATCGCATGGTCCATACCAAAGTTGTGTTGCTCCGCGTCCGTTGGAATACCAAAGAGCGAAGAAATCTTGCTGACCGTATGTACGCCGTCGTCTATCGGAAGGGGCGCAATAAAGAAGTCCATTGTCCCCGGCAGCCACTCCGCATAATGACGCTGGATTTCGGCGGGAAACGAGGGGATTTCAACCCCAATCAGGCCGATGAGCACCCCCATAAACTGCATTTGAAGCCAAACATCGGAGGCGAGATGATCAAGTAGCGGCTGCACCTTTTCCTGCGCGACGGTATCGACCTCCATTCCTGTAATTCCCGCCATTGCTGCCAAGGGGAACACTGCGAGGGCGAGGTTGTGTTGGCCGTACTCGTAGGAATGGTTGGCTGCGCCGACCGCGTAACGACCATCGGGCAAGGAGCCAAAGTGGCAGCTAGCGCAGGTAAACGCGACACCATTCGTGCCTTCTACCATTCCCAGCGGGTACCCTTTTTCGCTTGTGGGGTCCGGGATCATACCGTAAGCGGAAAATCCATGCCCGACTTCCGCGGAAAAGCCGGAGAGCAGGATGTCCACAAAACCAACTGGGACACCCTCCGTTCCGAAGGTTTCATAGAAAAACATCCACTTGCCGCAGCGCAGCTCAAGGACGGGGTCAGACGGGTCGAGCCGCCATTGGTCACATGCTCCAGCGAGGCTCCCGCCTTCGAGAATCTGCAGCACATCCGACGATACATTGGTGAGTCCGCCATCAAACTCGCCACTGGGCTCGAAAATCGTGAGCGGCTGCGGGTCTTCATCCTGTCCATCGCCGTCGAAGCCGCTATCCTCCCCGTCGTCATCGGGCGCGTCGCCGTCGTCCATCCCACCGGTGTCGTCCTCGGGCGAATCGGTCGTTGTGGTTCCCGAGTCACTCCCATCGAGCAACGCGCCAGCTTTCGGAAGGTCGAGGGACTGACAGCCCGTGAGAATGGGCAGCAACAAAGACAGGTACGACATTCGCATCACAACCTCCCGAATTCCCCTACCACATAACGAACGTTCGATATTGTTCAAGCGTCGTCACAAGACTGCAACGTGCGACGCCACGCAGGCCGCCGATCCTGCACGGCATTTGGCTTCGCCCCCGTGAATCGAAACACGTGCAGCACATTCTCTCTCAAACCATAAGTAAAGCCACACACGCACAAAGAGCAAGGATATGGCCAAAGCAATTCGGCTGCGGAGCCCCCGATGACCAGCCCAAGCGTACGCCCTACGACCCACCGGCTTCAGCGGGTGCAGCCTCTCGTAAACGTCCTATGATGCGCCTTTCGTGTCGTTCAATACAACCAGCCCGATTCGATTTTGCTCCATCCCACGCGGAAACGCGCGCGTTACTCCGCAGACCCCGTACCTGGAAATACAAGGACGGTTTGCTATCAGTAAAATATTCATGCCACAACTTCGCTCGCAATCGACAATTGACATAAACAATGACGCTGAGGTTCTTTATAAGCGTGTCCGGTTGAATATCTCCTGTTTTTCCGCCCGAAATTCGAAGAACTGCCGCTAAATTCGCTCAACCAAAAATAGTTCTACCTCCATACTCGGCGAATGAATCGCACCGACATACACGAACAGCGCCCGTCCTCTTCCCCTCCGATGTTCGGAGGTGGCAAACGGCAAGGAAAAGCAATGTTCGTGAACATCGCCATTATCGCTCTCGGCATCGCGTACGCGCAAGACCTTCCCGACGACATGGGCATGCCAAACGTCGACATCTCGATGTCCGCGTCATCCACAAGTGCCGGTCAGACTGTGCAGAACGAAGGGGAGCCCTTTATCATCAATGGCATCGGCCAGAAGGTGACCCATTCGTGTACCAGCCACACACCGCCCGATGTTATCATCAATGGCACCGGTTCCGAGGTGGTCCTTACCGGCGCCTGTGGTACTGTCACCGTGAACGGCACAACGCTTCGTGTCAGCATTGACTCCGTTGCACACCTGATTGTGAGCGGAATGACCAACCAAGTCGAGTGGGGAAGCGGCCCCAACGGCAAGGCACCCGAAGTAGAAGAAGCCGGTGGAGGGAACGTGATTCGCCAACGTGCGGGCGGCGCGAACAAATCCGCCGGTACTGGCCAGGGCGCCGCGAAGGCCAAAGCTAAGGGTGGAAAGAAGAAAAAGAAGAAATAAGCCGCCTGAAAGCGCCGTTTTTGTTGTGCGCGGCTCAAAAACAGACGCCATGCAGGCGTGTTTTCGAGCACGTGACACAGACCACAAAGCTGCGCTTCCGGACGGCCTGCCCCTGCAATCGCAGACAGGCACGTCCCTCCCAAGCGTATGCTTCCCGTCTACGCACCCCAAAAGCGAACGCCAGCGCGAGGTTCCGCAGCGGAGGACATCCGGCAACGCGGGCATTGGGAGAGCCACAAGGACTGCCTCCCACCGCGAAGAAGCGCGCGAACAAATCCGCTTCTGCACCAGCCTCGGCCAGCGGACGAACCCGCCGCTTAGTCGAGGCCGCAGCCCGTCATACGGCTATCCATTTGCACACGCACTTTCTCATCGAAGCCCAACGAGCCACCTACCCATCCATAGCCGGCCTCGAACCCAAAAACCGCCCGCATCGGGCTCGAAAAATGCCCACCCTTGCGGTATCGGTCGGCCAAGGCGACGACCACGTCACAAGGAATGTTCTGCACTTCACTCGACGTGTCGATGGTACCGGACCCATTGCTATCGTAAGCACCGACGAGAATCGGGAGGATGTGCTGCCGTGCTCCACCTGCTTCCCCGGTCCACGGCGTCGCGGCAATCGCGCGAATAACGCTGCTCGCGCCTGCACCGCCCGACGACGAAGCACCGGACACAATCGCGAGGTCGTGTTTCCCGTCATGTCCCCAACGATAGGTATTCGCACCGCCAGCATCCCACTCCACGCGCGCCCAATCCGACGACGTGGGCGCAATCACGACGGTTCCCAGCCTGCCGGCTCCGCCGTCCTGGTCGTCCCACTTCCAATCGGGACCCCGCTTTACACGCGCTCCAACCACCAAGTCCGATGCGCTGGCGGGTGTCCCGGATGGCGCCGAACCGTCCATACACATCGTCCAGTGCGTATTTGCCTCTTGTCGCACACTCTGGTCAAAGCCAACGGAGCTCCCAACCCAGCCATAGTTGGGATGAAATCCGTACACCACCTGCATCGCACTCGAGTAGCTCGGGGAGGTGTCGAATTCCGCTTCGAGGGTCCGAATGACATCACAACCGATAGCAGACACCTCACTGCTTGTGTTGATGCTGCCCGAGCGGTTTCCGTCGTAGGCCGCTACCAAAATTCCTTTCACCTCGCGATCCCACTCGGAGGACCCTCGCTCGGTACGGAGCGCACGCAAGGCGCTCACGACGGACGACCCCGAAGATGCAACAGACGACGAGCCGCCGCCCTCCAAGCAGGAGGTCCACCGAGCGAAAGATGACTCCCGCAAACTCTCGTCAAAACCAACACTGGCTCCAACCCAGCCATAGCCGGGTGCAAATCCATACACGACCGTCATCGCGCTGGTATATTGGCTCGACTTGTCAAACATCGTCTCCAACGTTTGAAAGACATCACAACCAATCGAACTGAGCTCCGATGCGGAGTTGATGCTGCCCGAACGGTTTCCGTCGAACGCTCCCAGCAGGATTCCCTTTACTTCGCGGTCCCACTCCGAAGAGCCGGGGTCGGACCGAAGCGCACGAATCGCCGACGAAACGCCACTACCACCCGGCGATACCGACACAACGACGGCATCCGCCGCACGCAGACGCCCCAGCATAGCCTCCGCCGCGCCAAGCTCCACCGCAGCCACTGTACGCGACTCCGCCGCAAACGCCGGCTGACGGTCGCCGCACTCCGTCGCTACCGGCTCGACGCCAGCCGGGAGGTTCACCGGCATCGCACGCGCAATCCGCAACCACTCTTCGGTCGCGCGGATACAATCCCCGCGGTCCGCCAGCTTCAGTTGGGTACACTTGTCCAACTCACCTACAATCCCCTGCCATGCGACGCTCGCCTTCGTGCGGGCTTCTTGCTCGGCTGCAGCAAGACGGCTGGCGCGCGCCGCACCTCCGCGTGACTTCGCTTCTTCGTCACAACGCTGCTCGCGGAGCTTGCTTTCGACTCCAAGCCCCCCCAACGTTCCAAAGCTAACGTTGGAAGTAGCATCCACCGGTGTTCCCAACATTGCCGACGTTTGGTCAGCACCGTTGGCCATCGACAAAACTTTCGATAGCGGAACCGCTTTGAAGCCCAACGGAACCTGCGCATCACTCTCCTGCACGCACTCCGAAAACGATGACGCCTCCGCCGCTCCCAGCATGACGACAGCGCCCGATGCATCCGCTTTGGTACAGACAGTGTTCTGAATGCGCGCCACCAGAACGTCATGTACAACAATCGCGCGGCTCAAGTCCTGAAGCCCTGCAGCTCGCTGTACGCCCTCGGTACATGCGGGTGTTGGCATCAGCTTCGCCAGCGGAATCGTGCGCTGCTCCGGGTCAACGAAGCTCAATCGCTTTTCTACGCCAGCGGCAACCCCTCCGCGCGCGGCAGCCAAACGTGCAGACACGCCCGCCGACAGAGAGGTCGCGATGCTGGACTGCGACATAATCGCGACTTCGATTTCGGCATCGATGCAGTCGCTGACGACCTTGTCATGCCCACCGAGCGCATTTGGCACAAGGACCGAGCCAGGCGCGTATACCTCTGACTGGCTTGGCGTCGGCATGAACCCCTCAGACTGAACCACATCTTCGATGCTGGGCACTTTCTGCACCAACGACGCATCCGCCTTCGGGCGCGCCGCGGCAGACAGTGGCCAACTCGCCATCAAAATGAGAGGCATTCGCTTCATACGGACTCCTTCAGCTTTGCACCATATCCGATTCGCAAATCAGGCAACAATTGCGTATTCATACGTAGCTCACATTTGCGTTACGTTTTTGCAGTGATGTTCCTGCGTCATTGGAAGACGCAACCTTCGTCCTCCTCAGACGACTCCGAAGGCGGACACCAGGCAACGCTCGACGATTACGGGATTCTCAGGTTGGCATCTTTCGTGCAGGTCCCCCTGCAACCAAAGGAGCCAGCATGAAACGCCACCGTCGCCCGGACCCGTACACGACCTATTCTACGCAGCATTCTTCGTCCTTACAACCAACGTTAAGCACCTCAAATCAGTCGAGGATGCAGCATCTCGGCGTCCGTCAACATGATCTTCGGTCGCACCTTGACGACTATGCACAAGGAAACACCAGTTTGGGGGGATACAGCCTGTTTGGATGGGCACAGTCGCGCAACGGTGAACAGCATGCGGGCATCAACGCGCCAGTGAACACCAATATCAACAACGAAGTCGACGTTATCGAGACAAACCCCACTGAAAGCCGCAACGACAACGCCTTCTCCGGAGAAGCTCCGAGTACCCTGTCGATTCTTGCCCTCGGGGACAACATCGACTGCAATACAATAATGGAAGGCAAATCGATTCAACTACAACTATCGAATTTGAAACAGCTGCCTAAGTCGGCACCATTCAAGGCACGTACGTCGGCGTTTGACAACGTTCGGCGCGCCGCATGGAAATGGCTTGGCGACCATGCCACGGAACAACCTGAAACGATCTCCGGTTTCCAATCTGTGATGGTCATCCTGCAACGTTGCGACAACATCCAGCGCCAACTCATCGAGGAGTGCGACCCCAAGCAGGGCGATTACCCCTTTCCGATGGAACGACTTTCGGAGAAAGAGGTTCAAAAGCGACAAGAAACCTGGGATGCCATTCTCGGAAACCAAGCCGGCCTACGCATCCGAGAAGACAGTCTAACAGAATCCGGATTTCGCGGCCGAACACTCGGCGAACTAGCGACGCTGATGTCGACGCAGGCTGGCGCCGACCTCCTTCATTATCTTGCGTTGAACAAGGGCCGAAGCAGCAATACGTGGAACGATACCAACACAGTAGACATCACGGACAACTTGATTTCACGCTCCAACAATGAAAGCAGCTATACGGTAGCGAAGTATGCCCTCGTAAATAATAATAGCAATCGTCACCTCATGCGCGATACGGACACCAAACATGAGAACCTTCGCCGAATCGAACGACCCGAGGAGCTCTTCGACGCCATTCAGGAGAACAGCGAAGGTATCCTGCTCGGAAATACGCCGACAGCATTTGGTCCAGGGGATGGCTCTATTGTGAAAATGGACAAAAACATCGAAACGGACAACCATCGAAATGCAGGACTTCCGATTGGCAACACGAAACGGCATGCAGACGCCCTCCGTCTTCGGTGGGTGACCCTCGGCCACGAACTGGGCCACGCGGCATCGAATCGCGCTGGAGCCTGCGGAACAGGAACCCAGGGAGACGCACTATTCACCGCGACTACACCCAATATATGGGATCGAAAAGCCTATGGGACCAAGTTTGAAGAACGTAGCAATATCGAACGCCACGATAACGGAATCCGCAAGGAGGTAGGCCTACCTCTTCGCTCCGGCCACGGAAGTCAGGCCACGATGAACGCATTGGCGATACGACGGTCCCTATCTGAAGAACTAAAGAAACTAGCAACCATTGAGCCCCTGACGTACCTACTGCCTATGTACCGGGACCTGCAGGAGCTGGCTTTTAGCGGCACGCGCGATGGGAGGGAGGACCTTCAGAACGCCCAGTCAAGCCTCGAAACACTGCGCAATTCCTATCCCGAGCTCCTCCAAAAGCAGCTGGAGGCGTTCTTTGCCGATGAAACAAAAAAAATCATCGAAGCAGCGGGAGGCACCAAGAACTTCCGTTCCAAAATCGAGAAGTCGTCGGACTGGGGCGAGATCCTGAAACAATACGAAAACCTGCGCAAAGACAATCGAACGATACAAGCATTCGAGCAGCTACGCGATTCCATGCGCCTTCTCGCAACAGAACTCAGGAAATCCAATACATCCGCATGGGAAGACATGAAAGACAAGTTGACGCAATGGGCGAAAAAGTGGAAGAAATAGCCGCGTAAAACACCGATGTTTCTACATCCAAACCCACAACACCCTGTACTCAACCACAGTCCTCTCACCGGGAATCAAGCATCTTGTGCGCTCCACGTTTGCGAAACGGTATGCATCCGCTATGACTGCGGCGCCCGGTTCGTCCTGGCTCCCTCGAATCCGTTCGGTGTGTCGTGCAACTTGTCTTCGCCCTTTCTCCTGGCCGGTCAGGCACACGCTCGTTGGCCGGTGTCCTCGCCGCCAACCTTCCCGGAGCTCGCGTACATCACGAGCGCCTGTGGATGCCTTCCCGCACATCACACACGCCGTCAGTCCCGGTATTGTTGGCATACAACCACTACGGCTTCAATGATGAAGTACATGCGTTTTGGTCGCGAAAGTGGGCCGACATTCTTCGCCAGCCGAGTCAAGTTTGGGTCGAGACGTCCCACTTACTGTTGAAGGCTGGGCTCATTGAAGCACTCGAGCTTTTGGACCCCACGCACGAAATCCACCTCGTTGCGTTGACGCGCGACCGCAAGTCTTTGGTGCGAAGCTATCTGGAGCGTGGCGATTTCCAACGTTACGGCGAACGACAAATGTGGTACTTGGACCCCACAGCGCCACGTCACCTCGTTCCCGTGCCACCGTCCTTGGCCACGACCTCCCTGGGACTGTCCGCTTGGTATACATTGGAAATCGAGGCCCGAACCGAGCTAGCACGACGCCAAGTCGCACGCCAACCCAACATTCACTACCATGCACTACAGACCCGCGAGCTATCAGGTTCTCCTGCACTCCTTTCCTTGCTCTCCGCGCTGCGTCCGTCTATCACAACGGAAAACGTTCGCCTTCCGCCTCCGCTAAACCGAGGCCGCGGTACGGAATACGACGCGGAGACCGAAAAAGCGATTGATGCGACTCTTTCTAGCATCGCTGGCTTTGATGCCAAGTCCTACGTTCAGCAACTCTTGCAACGTAGACCCCAACCGTTCCGCGCATATCGCATTCCCAAACCGGTTGGCCATTCACCCCAATCTGCCGCCGCTTTCCTCATTCCCATCGACCCTCCCACGGGAGCCCTACTTCGGACTGTTCTCCGTCGCGACCTCGGCCTCGTCACAACAGATGACACGGGCTTCCTCTCGCCCTTGCTCCGTGAAGCAGGAAAGCCCAACGTTCCTGCAAAGACCACACATTTGGTGCAGCAATCTATCCTGGCCTGGGCGCGCGCCCCACGTCCAACGGAAGGAAGCCTCTCGCCCCATGGCGTACTCGCCGCAGCTGCAAAGCTGGCGTCCAGCGTACAACACAACGCACTCGATTCCCAACTGCCAACATTCCTCGCGCAGTGCTTCGCCACCGCGACCCCCGCACCTTCCCTTGTCTGTGACCCCGCACTGTGGGAGGTGCTGCCTGAGCTTCTCCAAATTTTTCCCCATAGTCCCGTCATCTTCACCGTGCGAGACCCCCGTGACGTGTTGGCTTCCCGCAAGCATACCGCCCAAGAGACACAGTCGTATATCGAAGACTGGAAGGCCAAAGTTGGACGGGCGCTCCAAGCGTTCGAGCTTTCGAAGCAGCGCGTGCTGGTCGTACGCTACGAAGACCTGCACGTCTCGCCGCAGGCAACGTTACAACAACTGGCGGAGCTGCTGGGATTGCAGGTAGAGGGCCGACCGACGCCCATAGACGAATCCGAAATCGGCGTGTGGCGAGACCACATGACATCCAGCCAACTTTCGGTACTCGAGCGAGGACTTGACAACTGGCTCGACTTATTCGGCTACGGACCTACCTTCTAGAAATCGGAGAAATCTACAACTTGGTCGCCAGCACGCACACCGAGCCGATGTGGCGACTGCTACTCCAACGTTGGATTTCCGACAGGCCTGCCTGCGCAAGTGCGGCGCGCAGCGTCTTTTTGCTATAGTACACGAGATGCCCGGGCACCAACCACATCGGGTCGCCCATCCCAAGCGCGCGATGTACTGGGTGGTCAAGGCAAGGTGTAGAGAGGGCCAATACACCACCGGGCGCCAAACGGTCCGCCAACAGGCGCAATATTGCGTTGGGGTCGAGAAAGTGCTCAATCACCTCCCAAAGTGCAATCACCCCAAACGAACCGTTGGGGATATCGTTGGGCGCTCCCCCCAAACGTACGTCGACACCCAGCACTTGCTGTGCGTATCGAACCGGACCGGGCGCCAATTCTAAGCCAATTGCTTCGAAGTCTTGCACATGCGCCGCCGCGCAAAAAGCGCCCCAAGCCGAACCCAACTCCAACAGGCGCCGGTTGGGAAGCGAATGCCGGACAATCCGCTCCAAGATAGCCTCTGCGGACAGAATATCATGCATCAGCTGCCGCGCATCCGGGGGACGAATATCGCCACCGTCACCACGCAATGCGGCATAATAAGCCACCAAGTCGTCGTCCGAGGGAGGCCGAGAAACACGAACCAAGTCGCACGCGGAGCATCGAACCCAAACCTTCACCGGGTCGATGTATCCAAAGCAACGTTGAGCGCGGCTGGTGTTCCCGACAAACACAGGCTCCGCGCTGGTTGCGTTACACGCAGGACACGGGGCCTCGGGCTGCAAGCGAGTCCATGGCGCGCCTCCGCCCTTGATTTCCGCCAAGCTGCCATCACTCGCAACTGCTACACGCAGCAACGCCTCAGCCTCCGCGAAGCGCCCTTGACGCGCCCGCGCTTCGCCGAGCGTATGTTGCGCAATTGGAAGATTGGGCGACTTGGCCAATGCAAGTTTCGCCAACCGAACCGCGATCGAAACGTCGAGATGGAGAGCAACATCAGCTGCTTCTACCAAAATACGTGCAGGAGGGTCAGGTACGCGAAGATAAGCCGCGAGAGCCTCTGGAAGCCTTCCCGCGGTACGATGCTCTCGCGCTTGTTGGTACGACATTCCTCTACCCTTGGCTACGAATCGAACATGCAACGTGCCCGTAGGCCGCTGCGTACAAAGATGCGTATCAACAAACCACAGCCTTGCCGCGTGCCTCCGCAACGTTTGCCGGACCACCTCGGTCAGAAACGGCACGCGACGTTCAATGTGCGCGTGTTACGATTCCCACGCAAGGTACACATCGTCACCTTCCACGGGGACTTCCGACCGCGAATACCAACGATATTCGCGAATGCGGTCCGATGTGTAGGGTGGCGTGAAGACATCCAACAGTTCACACCACTCGGACGCGACGAGCGCATGAATATTGCCATGGTCGGAGGTAAGCGTCGCATGTTCGCCGGGTTGAAGGTGCACGTCCGCTACCTTCTGAATCAGCAACTCTCCGGATTCGGAGCGCCGTTCAAGGAGATTGAACGCCTCAATCTGCACAGAGCCCGTCAAACACACGATGACCCCAGTCATGCGCGGGTGATTGTGCAAATCGATGGACTCCCCTGGCTCAAACTGAAGTGTCGCCACCTCAAAGAAGCCACCGTCATGGGCCGTGTTGATTTCCGGAAACCCGAGGTGCGCGTCGTGGTAGCGGTCTAAGATGGCCTGAAAGGACGCATCCAACAAGTCGAGCCTGCCCATCAAGGCGGCCACTTCCACAACGTATGCCGCTTCATCCCAATCGGACTGCAGGCTCTGCTCCGCCAACGCCTCCAAGGCGGCGAGGAATGCCTCCCAGGACAAGGAGTCGGGTTCGGCATGGACATCGGATCCGGTGTCGTCCCCGCCCTCCAACGAAGCTACGCCACCGTCGCCGCCTGTGTGGTCCTCCGCCTTGGAACCGCGTGGGCTGGGTCTCCCACAGGAAGCCAAGAAGGGCGCAAATGCAACCAAGGCTGCGACAGCCTGGGAGGACAAACGAAAAGCGGTACGGCGAGAAAGCATCCCGCCTTCCCTACCGCGGTCAGGCGCGGAGGGACAGGGCGTGTTTGACGATGTCACAATCTGTCTTTCTGTTCAGAGTAGTTACCCGCCTGGACAGATAGCAGTATACATTTGCGCAGTACTGGCTTCGGGCCGCGCCTCCGCACCCGCGCCAAACGGGTCTGCGAGTACACGTCTCTTCCCGTTGTTCCCCCACTCTGGTGAATCAACCATGCGGAAAATCGTACATTTTTGGTTGCGGCGCGGATTGTCGAATGGGCTCTTGCACGCGTTGATAGCGTGGCTGAACTGCATTTGTGTCTGGACAATTTCCTGGCCCAAACTACAAAACCGATTTCCTGCGCTGCGTCCTCACGGGTTTGTGTTTTCACAATGGCCATGTTTCGAACTGTCCCCCCCATTGTTTCCCGCCCGAACACCCGAGAGCCCGCATGGAATCCGTCCCGTGCGTCTCCTTGGCATCCGTCAAGGCGGTTGCAATTCTGACGCCAGTCATTGTCTCAGCGAGCCACAGATGAGACAGGCACCAAAACCGCATACAAACTTGGGCGTGCGAAAGCAGCAAGTGCCACATCCAACACCCGCGTCTCAACGGGCGCCGTTGGCGAAGTCGACTTGCATGCCACAACGCAGACAGCGGCCATCCCAAGATGCCGTCCTATGGGCGAAGTTTCCCGATACCGGCTGACTTCCGCCGAAGCTCTTCTATTTGCAACGAAAGGGCCACCCCACCCGCGGAAGGTCCCGAGGCGCATATGCAAACTTACCAGTGGTTGCGATATATTGCGATGAGCGCGCTCATGGCCAAATCATTCGACGTTTGGGCCCGCGAGGCGGAGGCGTCGTTTCATATGGCAGGCTTTGGTCATATCAACTTTGAAGCCCAAGAGTCCGAGGGGGTTGGCTACTCCGAAATTGACTTTTCGCCCCTGTTCTTGTGGCGTGAGGGAGAGAGGATTCTCATTGAAAGTGCTCTCGAACTCGACGAGAATGGAGAAGGGCTCGAAGTTGGCTTGGAGTACACCACCATCGACCTCGACCTCCACGGTCCCGTCCTCGTCGTTGGAAAAATGTTGTCTCCCATCGGCCAATACGCCTCTCGTCATACTGCGTCTTGGGTAAACAGAGGCCCCAACGCCCCCCTTCCCTACCGACTCGGTCCATTGCCCGAGGCGCACCTCGGCACTGCGCTCCACACGGCAGCGTCGCTCGGAGCACAACAAAAAGTAACAGGTGTTATTTTTCTTGCAAATGGTATCCATGAAGCCGACGAGATGCCCGCATTGCATGCTCGCGCTGCCAATCCCGATAGCCAGTTCTCTGGCGGCGGGCGCGTTGCATGGTTCCCACGTCCCATGCTCGAGCTGGGAGCCAGTGCGTACACCGGCGCGCTGCCCAAGGAGCTGCGCGCGCGCTACACCGTGTGGATGTTCGACGCTGCATTGACCCAACTTACCGGGCTTGATATTCGCGGCGAAGTCATGCGCGCAACGTGGTCAGACCAACAGTTTCAAGGAGCATGGCTGCAAGCCGCATATCGCCTCAAGCGGGTAGAGGCCGTGGAGTGGCTGGAGCCAGTGGTGCGCTTCAGTTGGGCGGAAGGTGCCATAGAATCCGCGGAAGACAATTCACCTCGCAGCACAATTTCCCCGCTCACGGGAGTGGAAGACCCAACTCCCCAAGCGGAGATAGTGGTCGGCCTCAACGCATGGATTCGCGGGAATGTAGTCACGAAGGTCTCCGCAATTCAGACGTTTCCGACCCCAGCGCCGATGCTCCTTTGCCAGCTTGCATTTGGATATTGAGGCCAATATGTGGTATTTTCCCTACATTCGTCCTTTCGCCAACAAACACAAGCGCCCACACGGCCAATGGTTCCAGTTCGCTTTGTTGCTGCTCGCGCTCGTCGGCCTCGGCATGACCGTCACGAACCACACCGCCGCCACGGCGGCGCGTGCGCCTCTCGACGGTGCGGCGGTCTACCGCAACAACTGTGGTCGATGCCATATGCCCCAAACGCCCGCGGACCTCTCCCCCGAAGATTGGCGCGCAGTGTCCTTCCACATGCGCATCAAGGCGCAACTCACACCACGAGAGTTTGAAGCCATCGAACGCTTCTTGGTTCCCGAGTCGGAGCACCACGCCGAAGCCTCGCACCGGCCGGTCGACCAACATCCAACGGTCGTGTCGACCTGTACCCGCTGCCACGACACCGCACGCATACAAGCAGCCGTGGACGCCGGCCGAACTGAAGCGCAATGGCGCCGCACCCTTGAAAGGATGCATGAATACGAAGCCCCAATCCCCCGCGACCAGTTTGCGGCACTGTCCCATTGGCTGGCGGCCCTCGCTCCTGCAGACCCCATGCCAGCGCCACCCACCGTTGTGCCGCCAAAAGACTCCTCGCCATGCGAACAAGGCTGCATTCCCGAATCACCTGCCGATTCGTCGCAACATCCCAGCCACAACGACTAAACGGCTGGCCATCGAACCAAACTTGGCGCGCACCAGGCCTCCTCGAAACCCCCAACCCTTTTGCTATAGTGGATATCCGATTGCTACCGCAGCGCACTCGCTCGGGCGCAAACTCCTTGTCCAGCTGCGCACCCGAAAACTCCGGTCAGAAAAGTACCCTCGCCCCCGTTGGTGCCCCAAAACGTGCAATCGCCTTGCTGCGGGCGCCGACCAGCGGGAGTGCCCGATGGGTATGGGGCCCACTCCAAGGGCCGCGCTGCCTAGGAAACGACTTGTAATCCAAATACATTTGATTCGGCGCGCCCCCGCAAGGAGACCCCACACCGGCGAATCGGTCCAACACAAACGCTTACCGAATGCAAGAAAACGCTGCTTTGGTGAAACCAGGGGAGAGGGGGCCCCCTCTAACGAACACAGTACTCAACTTCGATTGCACGCCCAAATGGCCGAGACCCATCGCAGCAACGGCAATCAACCAGTCATGTAGTTCCACATAGTACACCACCAACTGCCACACGAAGAAACACAACATTCATCCGACCATCAACAGAAATGTGTCCATAAGACATGCCATCCGCTGCCTACCGGGCTGCCGCGTGGCCCGGCCATCAGGCCCCCACAAACGTCCGCAGAGGTCACAATGGGTACATACCAAGGTCTTCTCCATTCGTTACAAGCGATCGAAGGGAACAATTCCGACGCGGATTTTTCGCATTGTGGTAGAAAAATTCAAAGCGGTGGATAAAATGTGATATGTACGAAACCTTCTAATTCACATTCGAACCTTTCCCGGGTGTCCGCCATGTCCGTACTTCGAAACAACCTGTTGTCCTTTGCTCTCCTCGCAAGCATCAGCGCCATTGCTGGGTGCGAAGCGACCGGCGAAAAAAATACTGGCGGTACTACCGTTACCGGCGAGGGGGAAGGCGAAGGTGAGGGCGAAGGTGAAGGCGAAGGTGAAGGCGAAGGCGAAGGCGAAGGCGAAGGTTGCCCCGACAATGACGATGACGGCGACTGCGACGACACCGACCCAGATGATGACAACGATGGATGCGACGACACCATCGACGCTGCCCCAACCATCGCATCCGGCGACGGCGATGGGGACGACATTGCGGACGACTGCGACCAATGCGCCGGAGACGACGCGCAAGGTGACAGCGATACCGATGGTGAATGCAACGACATCGACACCGATGACGACAACGACGGTTGTGATGACACGATTGATACTGCACCCACGTCGGCATCCGGCGACAGCGACGGCGACACGATTGCCGATGACTGCGACATTTGCGTGGGCGACGACAGCGTAGGAGACTTCGACACGGATGGAGAATGTGATGACTTGGATGCAGACGACGACAACGACGGCTGCGTGGACATGGTCGACACAGCGCCATTCGTAAGCTCCGCTGACTCCGACGGCGATACCTTTGGCGACGATTGTGATATCTGCGCCGGAGACGATGCAACGGGCGACTCCGACGGCGACTTGTCCTGCAACGACATCGACGACGACGACGACGATGATGGCTGCGCCGATGTCGTGGATGCCAACCCAACGGTCGCCTCCACCACGGACACCGATGGTGACGGCAGCCTTGATGACTGCGACTTGTGCGTAGGCTACGACTGGCTCGGCGATACCGATGGCGACGGCACCTGCGATATTCCCATCAACGACCAAGATGCCGACGGCTGCTGGGATATTATCGACCCAGACCCAACCGTATTCAACGTTGACTCCGATGGCGACCATGTTGCCGATGTTTGCGACTTCTGCCCCGCCGACTCCACGATGGTTTGCGCGATGTGGACCACCTCGCCATTCTATGCGGAACTCTACTACGACAGCACCGTCGACTTCTCAACATTCGCCACCGTCAACCTCACTGACTCTGCCGGTGTACTCACCATCACGGGCGTCACGGCTACGGCCATCGAACCGACCACAGGCGATATTTACGCTGTAGCCAAGACTTCGGGCTCCGGTCGCCACCTGATGTTGCTCGACCCCACCGACGCCACCCTGACGGACATCGGCGCCTTGGGCGACAACTTCTCCTCCTTGGCGTTCGACAGCACCGGCACTCTTTACGCAACCACGGGTGACGGCTCCACCGCCGGTGAGGTCTTGTGGACCATCGACACGCTGACCGCGGTCCCCACCTCCGTCTTGACCCTCGGCAACGGTGCGGATGGCGAGACCATCGCTTTCGACCCAACGAGCGGCTTGCTTTACCATAGCTCTGGAAATGGCACACACATTCTGGAAACCATCGACCCCCTCACGCTCGTGGTCACGTCTGTGACGGAATCTGGCGACTCCCACAGCGAATCGTTCGGAATGGTCTGGGAGCCAGTTACCGGTACTCTCGTGATGTCCGATATTAGCAGCAGGATGTTGACCCTGAGCCCAACAGGCACATTCACACTGCTCGGCTATTTCAACTCCGACCGCCGCGGATTGATTTTCCTCGACCAATAAAGACGCACCATCACCCGACGGGACAACACCAGTGGCGGAACGCAAATATGCGCTCGCCCGTACGTTCTCGCAGTTGTACCGGTGTTGACCGTAGGAGACTGCGCTCCGAGGGAAAGGCCGGTTCACACCAGGGGACGAGCAGGTAGTCGTTGATCCGAACGCTACCTTCACTCCCCCTGGCAGCGACCGGGAACGTTTCGCGACAGGGGGCCCGCCGCCCCCTCCTGGTTGACGTGTGGAATACCGTCCACACGCCACTTCACAAGAGACCGGCGTACACGAGTTTTCACGTCTGCGCGAGCTTCACACGACCGAAAAAACCAGCGTTTTGAGGTAGGCTGTTTCCGGCATCGCCGGATGGACGGGATGGTCCATTCCGGCGCCACAGTCTGCCAGTAGACGCAGGGAGCGACGGGCTTGGCGCGCGCCACGGACGATGGCTTCTTGGAAGTCAGGACGCGCCACAACGCCCGTGCATGAGCACGAAATGAGAACGCCACCGGCGGTGACCAGGGAAGCCCCGAGACGGTTCAATCGTTGGTATCCAGCCAATGCAGCGTCTGCATTCTTGCGATTCTTGGCAAAGGCAGGGGGGTCGAGAACCACCACGTCAAAGCGCCGCTCCGCCTTGTGCAACGCAGCCAGCATCTCGAATGCATCCCCCAACAAGAGCTCTGGCTCTCCCGTGAAACCCGCGCGCGCCCATCCTTCAGCACACAGCTCAAGCGCGCCGATATCTCGGTCGCAAAACGCGACCGCCTGGGCACCGGCCGCGCGGAACGCAAGCCCCCACCCCCCCGTGTAAGAGCAGACATCGAGCACCCTTCGGTCCAGGCCGAGGGCCGCAAACCGACGCCGATTGACGTCTTGGTCCAGAAAAAAGCCCGTCTTTTGGCGACCGAGCGGAGCTGCCGCGTGCGCATGCGCATGAACGGGCACCCACGAGAGGTCCGTGGCTACGCCAACCCATTCGTCTTCCTGCCCCAAACCTTCTACGCCGCGCGCCCACGTATCATTGAGCAGCAACACGCCCTGGAACCCAAGGTTCAACAGCGCGGGCACGATCTGCTCCAAACGCTGACTCATCGCGACAGTCTGTGCGGCAACGACAGCATGCTCTCCATACGCATCAATGGTAAGGCCCGGAACAAGGTCTCCATCGGCGTTCACCAAACGGAATGCACTCGGTCGACCGCACCAACGCGCGCGTTCGGCCCGCCGTTGTCCGAGCCAATCTGTCCACCACTCCACAGACGGGCGCGCTTCCGGGAGCCGTCGTTGGAGCCGCGCCGCAATCAACGTGTTTGGGTTGACGTCTGCGTGACCCAGCGAATCGCCACGGTGGGTCTGCAGAAGACGCCATGCCCCCGCATCGGGACGGCTGGCCCGCTCCCAAGCAATCTCGTTCGAGAATGCCCACAAGTGTCCTGCTTGAATTCGCCGCTCTTCTCGGCTCTTGAGAAACAATGGCTCGGTCACGGGTTTTGCATCCGAATCGAGACCCGAAGGTCCCGCAGAAACGCAGGCATCCACAGGTTCTGTCCATTCGCTGTCCGCACAGAATTGTCCTGCCTGCAAATGGCGCCGCCACTTATCCAGGCGTAATGCCGCTGTTCAAGGGCGATAACGTAGGCGCACCAACACCAATCGGGCACATGGCGTCGCGCGCTCCGCCCCGCGGTTTCCGCGGGGAAGACTTCGGCTTCCCCGCAGCCGCCTCGACCATCGGGCGAGGCGGCCCACCGGAGACGAAGGCTCCGGTGGCCCACAATTCGAGAAGCAATGGCTGGGTACGCGCATAGCCCCCGTTCCCTCCCCTTCCATCCGCCTGGAGCTTTCAATAACAGGCGTAATTTATAAACAAAACTCGCCTCTCGGCGTCAGAAACGCTGTGTGGCGTCCGATGCAGTGATACCGATATTTTCGCCACTGATTCAATGCTTCAATACGCGCTCAATACGAATACAGATCAGCAGCCTCTTTGCGCATCCATCGAGGCGCCAGCACACTCCGCGCAGCGCGCGAACACCGTGGAACCGGCATACCCGTGAAACGTCCCTTCGCTACTGCCTTCTGGGCTACAATACCCAATTCCAAGCCGAGTTGCATCGGCGGCGATACTACGTTGGTGCCCGAACTCCCAGGTCAAGCCCATGTCCTCTGACCTCCGCCCCGGCTACGCGGAACTGCGCGCCCTCCTCGAGACACGCGTTGGGAACGCCGCTCCCTTCGCCCACGAAATTTTGGATTGCTTACAACAGGCAGGCGCGCTTTCTGGAGCTTCCCCCGACGACCTTCCGGATACCTCCCATGGCACGACCGTTCACGGTTTGCGCCTGACGTGGAGCGACGCCGACGGCACTTTTCGCTTTGCGGGATTGCCTGCCGCAATGATGTGGGTCGACACAACCCTCGACGGCCTTTGGACCGGCATTCACGAAATGGTGGGGGAGGAGCGGTTCGGCCTCGCGCTTCGCAAGCAAGGTCGAAACAGCGTTGTCAGCGACTGGCAGGTCATTCAAGCGGGTGGTGGATTTCCCGCCGGCTTTTCCATGCTGGCCAACGTCGCAAGCGCAGCGGGCTGGGGTCGCTGGACAATTCAGTCGTATCAACCGGAAACGCAAACGGTTGTTTTCCGCGTTCGGGGCGGCTGGGAGCGCGGCCTGGTCGAGCGTCACGATGGCTGGGGCATTCACTTTCTCGCGGGTAAGTTTGCCGGCTACGGCTCATGCCTCTTCGCATGCAACTGCTGGGCGGATGTACAGGCAGTTTCCGACGACACCTTGCAGATTGTGGTCAAGCCGTCCTCCTTGTCCCTCGAAGCAATGCTTGACGAGCTACTCCACACCGATGCAGCCACGCGGGCCGACCTCGCCGTTGCCGTGCAGCGCCTTCGGAAAGAAGTCGCCGAACGCGAACGAATCGCGGAAGCGCTCCTGGTCGCGAAGCGGGATGCGGAAGCCGCAACCCGCTCCAAGTCGCAGTTCTTGGCAAATATGAGCCACGAGCTACGCACGCCCCTTCACGGAATGTTGGGCTCCCTTGAGTTGCTTACCGATGCCGGCTTGCCTGCCAAAGAGCAGGAGGTCGCACAAGGCGCCCTCGACTCTGCACGGTCTTTGTTGTCGATTGTCGGCGAGCTACTCGACCTGTCGCGAATTGAGGCCGGGCGCTTGGTCCTCGAAGAAGCCGACTTCGACTTGCGTTGGCTGGTGCAAAGTGCCGTTGATTTGCTTCATCCCACCGCCGTGCGACGCGGCCTGTATCTTCGTTGCGAGATCGAACCAAGCCTCGCCACAAGCCGCCGCGGCGATGCCGGTCGCATTCGCCAAGTTGTGTTGAACTTGGTATCCAATGCACTGAAGTTCACACCGGAAGGTGGCGTACGGGTTCTGGTGGGTGCCGCCCAAAACAACCAAGTTTGCTTTCGCGTTCAAGACACTGGAATCGGCATTCCCGAAGACCGTCTGTCCCATATTTTTGAGCCCTTTCGACAAATCGAGGACGGAAATCACCGAAGATATGGCGGTGCCGGACTGGGCTTGGCAATATGCACACAACTTGCCACCCTACTCAATGGCACGATGTCTGTAGAGAGCCATATCGGCCAAGGCTCTACGTTCACACTGACGATTCCATTGGAGATGGGCTCCGACACTAGCAACCCGCAACTCGAAGCCGATGCCATCCCCAACAAATTCGACGCCAAAATCCTCATTGTCGATGACTCAGACATC
The DNA here is from genome assembly GCA_964502005.1 of uncultured Enterobacterales bacterium. Lineage (GTDB taxonomy): Bacteria > Myxococcota_A > UBA796 > UBA796 > UBA2385 > CAJWOS01. Next base: position 75,264 of record CAZCUX010000021.1, on the reverse strand, counting down.
AACCGAACCATTGCACGTATGATGCTCGAAGGGCTTGGCTGTCAAACTTGTGAAGCCGTCGATGGCTTGAGCGCGCTTGGCAGCCTACAAAACACGGAAGTCGACCTTGTCCTTATGGACGTTATGATGCCTATCATGGATGGAATCCAGGCAACCCGTCGCTACCGTGCCCTCGAAAAAGACGGAAACCAACTCCCGATTATCGCCATGACTGCCAACGCAATGGTCGGTGACCGTGAAGAATGCCTCGCGGCAGGCATGAACGACTATCTCCCAAAGCCCGTGCGCCGTGAGGTCCTCCAACGTACGCTCGCTCGCTGGCTCGCCCCCCACCCCGAGCGCAGGAGCCCCTCCCGCGCCTAACTCCCGTGCGGCCAAGCGGGAGCCTGATGACCAGCCCGGTTTTTGACGCGCGAATCCCCGCTTCGAGCGCAACGGCAACGTCGCCACTGCGTCCATGCACGAATCCTGCAGCCGTGCCGCGTCGTGGCCTGTCGGACTCTGTGCGTTCACGAGCTGCTGTATTGGGTAGGCCGCTCCCCAAACGTACAACTATACTGACCGCTACCCCATAAACACCGTAAGGATCAGTCTCCTCATCGACGCAGCCAAGTCCCGCCGTTGTGCGACTCGGGCCTGCGCGGGAGGCGGCGTCAGTCGTTAGCGCTCTGTGGCGTGCGTACCAACCGAGCCAGCTCCCCAAACGCAACATATCCGTAGGCGATAGCAACAAGGGTTCCGCTCGCTGCGGTTACCTCCGCCCACGCGACTCCAACGCGCGGAATGCCCAACGAAGGAGCCAAAATCGCCGTCGACATCGTGGCCACAAGCAACAGCAACACCGCCTGGGTCCGCACCTGGAGTGGCCGCGGCCAAATGCTCAGCATCAACGGGCCGAGCACCAAAAAGTGGGTGCCCGCGACCGCCACCGGTCCTTGCAACGGCAACCAGCCATGTCCGACGACAAAGAGTCCGAGCCCGCCCAGCACCCACGCAAGCCGAATCGGCGCCGCCTGTGGCGCGCTGCCACCCGCGGCCGCCAACAATAAGCCGACCACGAGGAGCGCGGCTTGTATACCCGCCGTTTGCCAAGCGCCCAGCGAAAGCCCGGCAACAAGAACAATACTCCCCCACCCCCACACTGGAAAAGGACGCGCACGACACCATGCAAGTGCCGTCGGGAGCAATGCCCCCAATAACAATATACCCAAAAATGAACGCACAAATTCGCTTGCGCGCGAAGTCCCCGTATTCAATGCGACAAAGGGCACCATCGCAGCACCGGCAGGAATCGCCAACGACACGGACCCCAACCAACTGTTGCGACCGAGTTGGCTCCTCAAATCCCACGCGCTCAAAATCCAAATCAACAACACGACCGCGGACCCAATATTCGCAATCAACCCATAGCCCTCCCGCGCAAAACCAATGGCACTCACCGCAGTTGCGTACGCATATACGGCGATCCGCCATGGTGGGAGACGCACCTTGACCAACCGAATCCAGGCCAACCACATGAGGGGGAACAGTACGGAATAGTAGCCAAGGTGGGTATGCAGGTGCCGCAGCGACCCGAAGTTGTGAACCGGCAACGCAACACCCGCGAGCCACCACCGAAGCCAGGTTCCAACCCCCATCGTTGCAGCCAACCCTATGGTCACAAGGGTCCACAACAACAAAACAGGGTCACGATGACGAGACAGCAGCGCGCGCATAGGGACCGCTATCGTGCGCACACGAAGCGCGCCTGCTTTCAAGCCAGCATGGGACCTGCTACAACGCAGCGCTACTGCCGGCAGCGTGAGAACCTACCGGTAAGCCGCGCGAAGCGATTGCCGATTGATTCCGTCGCGAAAATCGCGTCTTCTACAGACAGGCAGGCAAAACGCCGATGGACATGAGACAACCACGCGCATCCAATCTACCACCCTGTGCCGACAGCGTACACCTGCGCGGAGGAAGCGTGCCCTTCATCGTATATTACTGAACTCTTACCCGCCCATACAAACGTTCTCATGCGCATGTTTTATACACATGAGAACCCGTTCTCCGCACACGCGTTACGTTTACGACGCGCAGTTTTTGGACTAAATTCCGCCCAACTCAAACAAATAGACGGACTCTTCCGCATAGGAGCCGACAAAGAGTTCTGTGCGACCGTTTCCATCCAGGTCGACCGTCCCCAACGCGTAGCTACCCAAGTAGGAATACGAGGCGTTTCCATGGATAGAAATGAGCGCGCTAGAAGGGTTCACGCGACCCGCTAACGACGGGCTACCGTTGAAATAGTAGACAGCGCCTGCGGAAGTGCCTCCATAGTCCACGCCATGGGCCGAAACCACGAATTCGTCGTCTCCATCGGCATCTTGGTCGGGGACGGAACTTGCCGAGCGACCCACGAAGTCATAGGAGCCCGCGCCCTCCACCGCAAACCCTGCATCGGCCACGGTCAGGCTAGACGCAAAGCCTGTGCTGGAGCCGAAGTAGACCGCCATGACGCCCCCGTCGACATTCGTGCCGTCATACCAATAGCCGGAAATCTGCAGGTCTTCGTAACCATCGCCATTGATATCACCGAGGGACCCCGTGCTACACCCGAGATACGCATCGGTCGCGTTGCCAGGTCGAAACACGACATCCGCGAGGGCGCTCGAGATGTCACCTGTGGTCGTGCCGGGTGACAAGAACAAATAGGCCTCACCGCTGGCGCTTACAGTGCTGTCGTTTCCATAAGCGCCAACGGAGATGTCGATATAGCCATCGCCGTCGAAGTCACCACCGCCAACCGAGTTTTGGTACACACCAAAATAGTCATAGCTGACCGCATTGGCATTCGAAAGCGAAAAGGCGACCGCCGTACTTGCGTCGACGGTTCCTGACCAACCGGCCGCAGAACCCAAAAATGCATACACACCACCGACGCCATAGCTCGAAGGCGTGGGGCCATAGGCACTCACCAACACGTCGTCGTAGCCATCATTGTTGAGGTCGCCAACGACATTTACGCCATAACCAAAGTCATATAAACTGGAGTATTCGATCGCCGCATCCATCGAAGACACCGGAACGGCACTGGCCCAGGTCGTCGAGCCATATTGAATCCAAGCGGTGCCTTGGTCCTCATGGCCGACGATGATGTCGTCAACGCCGTCGCCGTTGAAGTCGCCCGAAGCGACAGCACGTCCAAAATAGTCCGACGTCGTTTCCCCGTAGAACTTCACATCGGCGGTCGAGGGCACGTTCTTATCGGTCACGGACGTGCCGCCATAGACGACCCAAGCTGCACCCGCCGACGAGTCCGCATATTGTTCTCCCATGAGCAGGTCATCGTAGCCGTCCCCGTTGAAGTCGCCGGCGGTCGCGGAAGTGCCGAGGTCATCCCCGCTCGTTCCCTTGAATGTGGCGTTGGCAACGGAAACATCGACGACGCCGCTAATTCCGCATGAGTCGGCCGAAGCGTTGCAGTTGTCGTCGATGCCGTTGTCACAGATTTCTTCTGCATCGGGATTGACGGCCGCAGCTGTGTCGTCGCAGTCGCCGCCCACCAAGGTGTAGCCACTCGTACCTTCGCAGGTCGTGACCATAGCGACACCTTCGTCGCCGAAGCCATCGAGGTCGAGGTCGACATACATCTCCACGCCATCCGAAAGGTCTACGGAGGCATCGTCTGCATCGGAGTCGCCATCACAATCGTTGTCGATTCCGTCGCAAATTTCTTGTGCGTCGGGGTGGACCGCGCTGTCCAAGTCGTCGCAGTCGTCCATATTGTCGACCCAACCGGTTGGCGGCGCGCAGAACACGTTGGTGACTGCGGGTGTGCCAAAACCGTCGCCATCGTAGTCCATGTGCCAAATGGCGGCTGCGCCCACGGATGCATCGTTGTCATCGCAGTCGTCCACGGCGTTCACGCCATCGAAGTCTCCATCCACGACATCTGCGTCGACGCCGTCCGTTCCAGGTGCACCATCGGTTCCGGGCGCGCCATCCGCTCCGCTTTCTCCGGCCGCGCCGTCGACACCGTCGGCGCCCGGTGCGCCATCCACGCCACTGGCACCGTCTTTTCCGGCAACGCCCTCACATGCGGCAAGAAACAACAACGAACTGAGGCCCAACCATACTGCGTTCTTCATCTGTCGTCTCCGAAAACATAGAATGGGCCTATGTTTGACATTCGCATGGACGACTTGTCAAGCGAACTTGACGAAGACGCGAACAGAAAAACCGAGATGGTTCAATATCGGCGCACCCTCCACAATTCGAAAATAACGACGCCGCTCCTACCAACGCAGGTCGAACCCACCAAGTTTTGAGCAAAGGCTTATGGTTTCTCGGTCTGAAGCGGCTCATCGTCGGCTGCAAACACACATCGATACCCGATATTGGTCAGCCGCTTCGAATCCGGGCTGCGATTCCATGACCAACGGGTATACGGGCTATGCGTTCGGTGCAGCTTCTTATCGCGAAAGAGCGCAGAATAGCCGGGGTCCTCCCCCGACATCGAAAAGACATCGGCGGGATGCGAATCGAATACCCATTCCCGCGGCACCGACAAGTCCAGCTTGTCGACCAAGCCTTCGTCGGCGACACGTTCCCACTCGACAACTCTGGGCAGGCGCCCGCCCAAGCCAGAACACCGTAGGAAGGCCTCCTGCTGGTCGACGCAGGTGTCGTATTTTCCATCCAAGGACGGCTGAGGGTTCCCCTCACATTCTACTGCGCCGCCGGCCGATTCTGTCCAACGCGGCCGTTCGTCGATACAAAACGCGTCTACGGGAAACATCTGTTTTCCGGTGCGGGAGGGCCTAGGCCACTTGGGCCGGTCGCGGGGTGGTGCAACCGCGACGGTCGCGGCCGGCACAAACACCGTGCCCGTGGGACAGCTTGGCGGACCTACCTTGGGCGAGGGCGCCAAGGCAACCGCAACAGAAGCCGTGGTCAACGCTGTGGGCGTGCTCACTACTTCCCGCGTCGAGTGCTGGTAGTACCCCCAACCAATGACGGCACCGACGCCCCCCGCACCCAAAAAAGACAGAAGAAGCAACTGCGCGACGTACTTTGCAACGGCAGCGCCGACTCCCCACATTTTCGTGCCCAACGACCGCGGATACGGCTCGGAACCTACGAGCGGCACCGATGAAGTGTGCGCGTCGGATTGCGTCTCGTCATCATCCAACACATCACGGTCTTCATCCGCCTCGACCGCCACGCGCGTGACAGACAATGTATGCATCTGCGCCCGCAATGCATCTATTTCCGCCTGCTTTGATTCTGCAATATGCTGCTGCTCCGTCAACTGTCGCAAGGCCTCGTCGCGCTCTTGCTTTGCAGCCTCAAAGGACTGATACAGCTCCAACCCAACACCTGGACGTTCGAGCAATACAATTCCGTGAATATGGTCGGCCAGCTCCTCCGCCTTCGCTCGCCAACGGGCCACCTCTACACGGAGGTCCCCCAACTCTGCAGCAGAGTCGAACCGCGGCGGCTGGACCGTCGCCGCCTCTGCTTTCGCCTTCCAAGTATCGCGTTCTTGACGCAGCTCCTCCAATGTAGAAAAAGCAAGCCGTTCTTTGCGCCCACCCGCACGAATGTGCGAAAGGTGTTCGGCCATTTCTTTCGTCATCTTCGACGAAGTCAACGCATTGTTACTAAACAAACCCGATACAACTTGCACAACGGCAGCAATGGCCGTAGGAATTGCATCCAAAGATTCCTTGCGACCATTCTGCCGCGCGTGAACCCCAATATTTCCCAACCACTGAAGTACACCAAGGGCCTTTGAGTTGGCATCCCCCAACACAGTCTCCAATGTGCAATTCGGCAAATGGTGGTTCAATAGGTCATTGAACGTTGGACTCTTGTTCTTGACAGGCTTGGCGCCGACTTTCAGATGCACACAGCGCAAAGCAATCTCACCGATTCGACGGCAACACCACAGCGTCAACTCCGGCTCGTGGCGCACATATGCAGCAACCAAACCCAACGCATGTTCCAACTGGTCCAGATAATCCGCCAGCTCCGCTCCTTCGCTGAGCTCGTCGGGCGCCGACTCCGTTTCCAACTCCACGGAGAACGCGACCTCGTCGTTTGCGTGAGACATCGAAAATTAGACTCCGTAGGAACGAACGGCACATATCTTGAACGGTGGGTCGCCTAACCGGAAACCAGCGAATCGGAGCATTCTGCACGAAGGTCCCCTGAACCCCAACCCGCAAAGGTCAAAGCATCCCACCCCAACTCCAAAGACACCGGCTCACCACGTCTTTCGGTTTCCGGTCCAGCGATCGAGCTCTACACCCGCGAGCCATGGCTTGGCGCAAGCAGCCACCACTCCCCCACGTACGCTACTGAAACACCGCAATCTTGAGCGGCGGACTGCCATCAAAGCTCGGGAAATCGCAGTCAACATCGATGACTCGCACATCCTGCACTGGTCTACCCGCCTTTGCCGCACAACGCCGACAACGCAACAACCAATCTTCTAAGTCCACCTTGGGGCTATGGTTGGTCGCCAAAAGCGCGCCACCGTCTTTCAAACACAACCAAGCTGGCTTGAACAAGCCTTCATAGTCGTTTTCAATATCTACGGCACCAAATGGACCTTTGGTGCGGGTAGGAGGGTCCAACACCACGACATCAAAGCGCGCCTGCGCAACACGCGGCAAACGACGACCGGCGCGCCCCACAGACAACCCTGCCATCTGGCGAGAAGCAACGAAGAAGTCCATTTGCAGGAACTCCATCGCAACGCCATTCTCCAGGGCATTGTGGTGTCCCGTTTCCGTCCAACGTTGGGCATGGTCCAAATTGACCACCCTCGTGGCGCCCGCAGTAGCGGCGACAACACCCGCTGTCGCGGTATACGCAAAACAGTTCAGCACCTCGACCTCTGTCCCCTGGTCTACGAATTCCGCGAGCCAACGCCGCCCCGACCGCAAATCGAGAAACAAAAAGGGGTCGAGACCAGCGTGAATGCCCTGAAAACGAAACCGAAGACCCCGCTCCCGCACCCAATGCGATTCTGTATGCGGCTGTGTTTCCCCTCGATACCGCCAAGTGATTGGCCCCAACATCGCTTCGAGCGATTCGCGTTCTGCGGCAGATGGCGGCGAATGCCAAACTTGCGCGAGCAGCTCCGCGCCGTAGCGCCCGACGGCGAGTCCAGGTCGGCCTTCGGATACACCATGAAACAAGCGCACCGCATTGGTGTCTTCGTCGGCCAGCCGGGCCAACAAGGGTGCGCGGCGGTCAATGGCCGCCTGTACGAGTTCGTGCAGACACGCCATCGAAAGGTCCTCCGTCGGCCGCCCAGGACCGGTACGCGGAGGCCATAGCGCCTTTGACGCAGCTTGGCGAACGGCCCTCCCGTCCAGCAACCCGCTCTTTCTCTATGCCGGGACTCAAGTTTGCCCCCGGCGTACGTTGGAAAATAGTCCTTATACAAACACGGGACTTATAAGCAAGGCTGCGTTTCCTCTGCATAGCAGGAAGGAGTATCCGCGCACAAGTCAAGCGCCATCCCATCCGGGCACGACCACCCGCTTGTCTCGCCCAACGCAAATGTAGAGCCCAAGCTATCGGCCGCTGACCAATAGAGGTTGCCTGCATAATCTTGCGAAACCATTGCCGCATCATCCACGAGCGTGCCAAACGCGAACGGCCCGGAAATCTCGGCGCCCATGCCCGCCGGCCCACCCGCGTTGTAGCCTTCAAACTCAATGATATGCGACCCGGACGACAACGAAATAGGGAACATCCACCAGTACTTGAAGTTCTCTGTGTTGTCGTCCGTGTTGTGCAGCAACTCTACACCATCCACCGAAAAACGCATCCGGTTGTCGGCACCCAAGCCAAGAAGGTATTCCCCTGGCTCGTCAATCGTGACGCATACCGAAAATCCAATCCACTCCGCCACGGGGTCAAAACCCGAGCTGACACCATCGGCGGCGCACGCCCAAACGCCCGTCGCGTTCATGCGTCCATCGGGGACGCCGTCGTTGTCTCCCCAATAGTCATCGCTGACCACCGTGCCACCCGGATACCGCGCACCATACATTCCATAGTCGGGGTGGGGAATGAGGGGACAAACCGAATAAGACGCGCCCAAAAACGTGGGCTCGACCTCGGTGCGACGAATACAACCATCAGCGGCAGGCAATGGCATAAAGCCATCGGGACAAGAACAGGCTTCCTCCGCCGTGTCTTCGGGCACCGTCTCCCCTGACCCCTCGGGCTCCCCCGTTTCGACGGGCGCCGAAGTGTCCTCTGTAGGCGGTGGCTCGCTGGGCACGGCCGAGTCGACGGGCTCGACCACCGGCTTCCCCTCCGGGTGAAACTGGTAATCGGAGCAACCCATTGCGCCCAAAAGCGCCCAGCCCATGCACCAACGCATCGTACATCCAGTCCAGCGCGACGGAGAAGGTCGCAACCGACTCCCCCGGTATACCACAAGATAGTCCGCGCACATAGGCCCAAGCAGACGTGGACGGCAAAACCGAACCACCGTTGCACACCAGACTACGACGCGAACCTCGCGCTCACCCCGAACCTGAACGCAGAGTGCATTTTCCTGGCGTGCTTCGTCAGCAAATGTCCGCGTGCATCCATTTTCGGCATAGCGCTACTGAAAGCGTAACAGATACACTACCGTTTCGATATGGCCGCCGTCAAAATATGCCCGCATGGATCCATTTTCGGGGTAGCGGTACTGCTATTTTGCAGTGCATGGGTCCGTTTGTCAGCGACGTATACTGAACAAGCGGGCCATGCCCTGCGTTTTTGGCCCCGCGTGCGCCGGAGAACGTCCCGACAACACCGCTTTTCGGCCTCCGCACCGAAACAAACGCGCGGCACCGTTCATTTGGCGACCTGCGCGGGTCCAACCGCGAAGAGAAGCCCAGGGGCGCGGCGAAGAGAACCGCTGCACCCCAAAAGGGCACACAAGTGCCACCGCGCTCCGACCGGCCAATGCGGCGACCGCTGGCACCGGCCCTGCTTCGTGTCGGCTTTGATTGGGTCAGCGGTGTCCGCGGGGTCGCCCGAAGACCCAACCGGGGTGACTTGGCCGTCGCAGGCCTGGTTCCCGCCTGCGCCCGCTTCGTCCGCGGCGCTTGAATGGGCTGTGGGGTCTTCATCGGCGCAGTCGGCGGAAGATTGGCAGACGGCTGCCGCTCCCGCGTTGGCGTCATCGGCGACGCGGGGGACGATGATGGCGGCAGGGAGGGCATCACCGTCGACCTCGTCGCGACAAAGCACGCGTCGGTCGCAAAAAACGCCCCGTTCGTCGCCAACGCCTTACGGCGCGGCGGGCCACACATCGGAATCCCCGTCGTGGAAGGCTTCTGGAGCAGGCGGTTCCGGGACTTCGCCAGGGCCAGCACAAGGCAAATCGGCGGACACAACCGCGCCTGTGGTGTGCCCATCGGCATTTACAACGCGGACCTCGGTTCCGTCGCTTTTTTTGCCTGGGCCTCGGTCCCCCTCCACAGAACACCCCCGCGCTGTCCACACCCCCGTTTCCGCGCGCAAACGCGGTCCCTGTCATCATCTTCTACTGCACCCGAATCAATGTATCCACGCCGGAAGACAGCCCGACACATTCGTCGGGCGTCGCGCAAACCACGATATCGTCGCTCTCCTCGCCGTTCCTGTCGCCGGCCGTGGCCACCATCCGCCAACGTGGACCCCGAAATGCCCACCTGACGCGGGTATCTCGACTTCCGACAGACACTCGACGCCCGACAGACCGCCGAAGTACCCGTCGACAGCACCCCATCGCAGTCCACGCCGCTGTCCTCGTAGGCCCCCACGACGATGTAGTCGTAGTTATCGTGCTGGTTGTCGCCCGCGCTGGAGACAGAGCGTGCGATGTTTGGGGGTGTGCCATCGGAGGCGCGTCGCGTGGGGTCCGCGCGCGTATCGGTGCCCCCTACCTCCGGCGTAGACACCGTCGGCACCGGACCGTGCGCCACGTTCGTCGTCGCCCGCGGCGCCGTTCGCGACGTTGGCACCACCATCGGCATCGACGACACCCACGCCGGGTACGGAAACGCCACCCATGGGCGAAGGTGACGGCGTTTAGTGGCCCCCTCCGCGGCGCGGTCGCGGGGCCGGTCGAGAGCGCGCTTCCGCGGAGACGTAGGCCGCGCCGCTCTCTCCCGCGCGCACAGCGCCCATCACCCCATTGGCGCAGCCATCGCCATAGACGAAGCCGGCCCCTCCTATCGAACGCCAAGCGCGTGAATCCTCGCGGGCGCCGCGTCCGCACCCCGCGTAGACGTCCCCCGCTTCCCTATCGGAGCCAGCACCCGGGCCCCGGCGCTGCTGCGTGCGCGAGGTAGATGCGCCGCGTCGCCGCTGCTACCCGATGGGCGCGCGCCCCACCCCGCCGATGGGCGGTGGGTTTGGCCCGCGACCTCCGCGCGCCGACGCGGACGCCATGGGCCGGTGGTCCCCGCATCGAGCGAAACATCAAGCCAAGAAAGCGAAACCCCCACTGGAGCGAACTCCAGTGGGGGTGTTGTCAACGTGGTCGGGGAGACAGGATTCGAACCTGCGACCCCCTGAACCCCATTCAGGTGCGCTACCAGGCTGCGCTACTCCCCGCGAAGACCACACCCTATTATTGGGACCCTTTCAATCTGTCAATACTCAACGGGAGAACAAGTCGATCTCAATTTGGTCGCGCACCTCGCGGACCTGCTCTCGAAGCGACCGAACGCGCTCCAGTGCGGCCTTTACGCGCGTAGCATCCACCGCCGGAACGGCTTCTAGCGTGCCATCCAGCACGCGCCGCGCACCTGCGATGGTGTAGCCTTCATCATGCAAAAGGCCCTTGATGCGCAAGAACTGCGAAAGGTCTGTTTGCCGATAGACACGCTGGCCCGATGCGCTGCGCTCGGGCTTCAGGCGAAACTCGCTCTCCCAATAGCGAAGGACGTGCGCGTCTACACCCACGAGCTGCGCGACTTCACCGATTCGATAGGCGGCGCCATCGATATCGTCGTCCAATGGTTCGTCGGTGTCCACGCCGGACTCGAGCTCTTCTTCGCTGTTGGGCTCGGCGACATCCTCTACATCATCGACGGCGCGCTGGAGGGCTGCGGCAAGCTGGCGCCCGCCGCCGCCCCGCTTGGGACGCCGTGGCGGAAGACTCTTGGGGGTGTTGGTAGACACTTCGCTTCCTCCTGGGCGGCGCACAACCGACGACGCCACGCAAGGGCGGGAGATCCGACCCGCCGCCGAACGACGTAACCGGAAACCCGGCCACCCGACCAAAAACAGCGCCCGCGATTGCACGCGTCACGCCTATTCGAGACCCGACAGACCCGTACCGGCGGAAAACAAGTGTCAGTCGGTGTCGTCGTCTACTGCGGTGCCCAACAACGCTTGTAAGGCTCGCGACGGCCGAAACACCACCACCCGCGCTTCGGGAATCGGCAAGGGCTCGAGGGTGCGCGGATGCACCCCTCGGCGTGCGGCACGAATCCGGGTGTCGAGGTGTCCAAAGCCGACCAACTTGACCCGGTCGCCACTCTCCAACGACCGCTCGACCAATGCGAGCAAAGTAGCCACACACGCCGCGGCGTCTTTTTTCTGCAGCCCCGTTCGTTTGTGAATGCGCTCGGTCAGCACAGCGCGCGTGACCGAGAAACGCTCGCTCTTCACTGCTCTTCCGTCGACTCGATGATGGTCCACAATCGGAAGGTCAGTTGGTCGTCGCGCAACTCGTCGTCTTCACCGACGGTTTCGAGGGCGACCAAGTAGACGCCTTCATCGGCGCTATCTTGCACGAGGTCGAACTCATCGACATGGTGGCCCGGCGAGCGCGTGCGCACGGACGTGCGGTCGACAACGTCTTGGTAGGCGTCGTAGACTTCCACCACAATTTCGTGGTTGGTGCCAATCGGGCCGCCACCGGGGTCGACCCTTGCGCGCCCTACCTCGACCTGCCCGGTACTGCTCATCAACGGGATTTCGATGGGGTCGAGGAGGTCTTCACTGCCCACGACGATGGTGAGGTAGTCGTCGGGAGCGTTGTATTGTTCGTATTCGACCTTGGTGTTTTTGTTACACCCCGTTGAAACGGACAATACGGAAAAAAACACCCCCAGCGCCGTCACGCGAGAGCCGAAGAAGGACTTTCCCAACAAAAGGGAACGCGCATCTGCGAATCGAAGCATGGAAGCACCGGGGGGTTCGTAATCCAGTCGACACGGGGGAAGACCCCCTATCTCAACTCAGCCGATAGCGGCGCGAGCCTGGTCGACAATGGCGGAAAACGTAGCGGAGTCGTGGATAGCAAGCTCGGAGAGCTGCTTGCGGTCAAGCTCGACGCCAGCCACCTTCAAGCCGTGCATAAAGCGGCTGTAGCTCATGCCCAAAGGACGGAGTGCGGCGTTGAGACGCACAATCCAAAGGCGGCGATACTGACGCTTCTTCTCTTTGCGGCCGCGGAACTTGTACCGCTGCGCCTTCATCACGGCTTCATGGGCCTGACGAAGCGTATTGCCACGGGTATTGAAGAAGCCCTTTGCGCGCTTGAACAACTTGCGCAGGCGAACTTTACGAATCTGACGACGCTTGATGCGAGCCATTTTTTCTTCCTTTTTGGCCGCTTTCCAGCCAGCCTGTAGTCAGGCAGGGCGGTGGCGGCAGGGTATGGGGGGTGGAGAGTACGCTCAGCCGTTCGGAAGCAGCTTAGCGATGTGTCCTGCGTCGCAGTCGCGAAGGTAGCCAGACTTCCGGGCCTTGCGCTTCATGGACTTGGACTTCTTCTCCAGGATGTGGCGCATCTTCGCGCGCTTGACCTTCACCTTGCCGGTGGCCGTGAAGGAAAAGCGCTTCTTGGCGCCACTATGGGTCTTCATCTTCGGCATGACGACTCCTGGTCGCCCACGCTACTTCTTGCGTGGAGCGATGATCATGAACATCTGGCGGCCTTCCATGCTGGGCCGCGTTTCAACCACTCCGATATCCTCGACGGCATCGGAGATTTCTTTGCACCGCTCCTCGCCGATTTCTCGGTGGGCCATTTCACGGCCCCGGAAGCGGACAGTAATCTTGACTTTGTTGCCTTCTTCAAGGAAGCGACGGGTGTGCTTGGCCTTCACATTGAAGTCATGCTCATCCGTTTTCGGCCGAAGTTTGACTTCTTTCACAATGATCGAAGTCTGCTTCTTCTTGGCTTCGCGTTCCTTCTTCTGGTTCTCGTACTTGAGACGGCCGAAGTCGCCGATTTTGCATACCGGCGGGCGGGCATTGGGAGCAACTTCGATGAGGTCGAGACCACGCTCCCGCGCAAGGCGGATAGCGTCTTCAGTCATGAACTCGCCGAGCCGGCGGCCTTCTTCGTCGATGACGAGAACGCGCGTGACGCGGATGCGGTCGTTGATCCGAGGGCCAGTCCGCTCGGGCTCCATCAAACGACGACGACGACGGGGGGGACGCCTCAAATGGACTCCAGTGCTGCAGTGAAGCGGGCGCGTAGACAACAGGTTTGGCGGTACGGTGCGCGACGGTAGGCCGATCGGCCTCCAGCCCGTACGCCGGAAGACTCTTCGAAGTCCGAAGAGCCTCGCCGGGGTAGCGCATGTCCGCCCCATTGTCAACGACAATGGTGTCATCGACAACGGACGAGATCGCCACGCCGGAAACGAAGAAGCCACCGACACGGGGTCGGTGGCTTCGGAAATGGTAGACTCGGGCGGGCTTGAACCGCCGACCCCTGCCGTGTCAAGGCAGTGCTCTCCCACTGAGCTACGAGTCTTCAACATTCTACCGATGAAACGACGAACTGGGGTTCGCGAAGCCCGCGAACATTTGTTTCCGCCGTCCCATCAAGCCCACACCATCTAATATGAGCCGATTGCCCATGCAAGCCTTTCGCCGAAGGTCTCCGAACTTTTTTTCGGAGACGGGGCAACGCCGAGGATACGTTCGACCGAAGTGACGCCGCCATCGGCAATCCCGCAGGGAACGATTTGGGCAAAGCCTCGAAAGTCTGGGCACAGATTGAGGGCCAAGCCATGCATAGTGACCCCGCGTTTGACGTGAAGGCCCAAGGCACAAATCTTTTCGTTGCCTACCCATACCCCGGGAAAGTCAGCGCGCCGGCATGCCTGGATTCCGAGCTCGGACAACCAATCGATGACCACCTGCTCCAGCAGGTTCACGAAAACTCGGACGCCAAGACCACGCTGCGCCAACGAAACCAGCGGGTAAACGACCAATTGACCGGGCCCATGGTACGTCGCGAGGCCGCCCCGCTCGGTTTGATGAAACGCGAACCCGCGTTCGGCGAGCACCGCAGGCGCCGGCGTTCCTTCGGCCAGCCGCCGCCCTGTTGTAATCGTAGGCGGGTGCTCTAGCAGCCAGATGACTTCGGGGCTGGAACCGTCCAAGATGGCGTCCCTGCGCGCGCGCTGGTTGTCCAAAGCCATCGCATAGGGCACCTCCCCGAGCCACGCCCAAGAAGGTGTCACGGCGCATTTTCCGTGGCTTGGTAGACATGGCTCGCGCGATACTCTTCTAGCCACTCGGTCCCGAAGACGCTGAGCACTGCGGTGATGGGAATCGCCAGCAACATGCCCCAGATTCCAAGCAGGCTTCCCCCTACGATAAGGGCCACCATCACCACCAACGGATGCAGCCCGACGCTGTCGCCGACAATTCGCGGCGTCAGTAGGTAGCCCTCTACGAGCTGCACACCACCAAAGACCACCAAGACCTGCACCAACTCCGGCCCGACACCGAACTTCATGAGCGCGAGCACGAGCCCCAAAACGATGCCCACGGCGGTTCCGAGGTACGGCACGACGAACAATGCACCACTGAGGACGCCCACAGGGACAGCAAGGTCGACACCAACGATGAGCAGGCCCGCGCTATACATCACCGCCATGATGGCGCTCACAGTGAGCTGTCCACGCACGAACGCGCTCAGCCGTCGGTCAACTTCCGAGGCCACACGCCGCACGCGGTCGCGGCCCGTCTCGGGGACGAGATTGTCGACCGCCGCGACGAGCGCATCCCATTCGCGCAGAAGGTAGTACAAAAAGACCGGTAGCAACGTGAGGTTGAGGATTGCATTGATGATGCCGATGCCTTGGGTCAACAGCCCTTCCCCAATCCGCTGGACATGCTCCTGCACGCGCGGCCATTGGTCGGCAATCCAAATCGGCGCCTGCTGTTGAAGGTCGTGCAAGTCGACGGTAGGTCGGTAGCCTGTAAGCTTTTCGACTTCGACGAGAATGGGCTCGATGGTTTGGTCAAGATGAAGGAAAAACGGCACCACGCGTGCCTGAATCTCGTTGGCCTCGCGGGCAAATCCCGGCAAAAACAGCAGCACGACCAGTCCAAACCCAAAAAAGATGGACAAGAACAGCGTGCCGATGGCCGCATCCCGCGAGAGGCCGCGCCGTTCGAGCCAGTCTGCCGCAGGGTCGAGGATGTAGGCGAGGCCCGCACTCGCGGCCAGGAGTGACAGCACGGGTCGCAGCACCCAGATGAGGCCTATGCCCATCACCAAAAAGCCAAGCGCCCACGCAATTGTGCGCCAATTGGCCGGGCTACGGCGTGCGGCAGCCACCGCTTCGGCGACCATTCCTCGCCGGTGTCGGGGGATACGGACGCGGCCCGTGGGCGACGCAGTGGTACTCGTACGGCGCTTTTTCATGGGTCAACCACCACCACGACCTTTTGGGCCGCCACCAACGATGGAACCCGGGGGTCATCGCCGATTTCGGAGCCTGCGGCCAGAATAAGCTCCGCCCCGCGTGCGGCGGCTGCTTGTGCAAATAGCGGCCGCTCGCCAGCGCGCGCGTAGGCGCGGGGGTCTGCGGGGTCCGTCACGTAGACAATCGGCGCCGCACGCACATCGGCGGCAGCGCCCAGAAGCTGCACACGCACGATTGGCCGCTCGTCGACAGTTGAGATGCTGGGCACGAGGCTTGGCACGAAGGGCAAACCCCGCGCGTCAATCACGAGCCCCGTTGGCGCATCGGCTCCTTTGTCGAGCTGCACCGCTCCGGCGGTCGAGAGGCTCTTGATTGCAGGCAGCAGCCAAGTCCGCAAGTCGAGGCTGGCAGACATCTCCACGCCGCCGCCTTGGTGGTAGCGGGTCTCTTCAATCTGCCATCCCCGCGAGCCCTCTTCGAGCCGCTCCCCGACTTCGCCGCCCACCGTAAACAAGTCGGAAGCCGCGGACTCCGCAGTGACAGGCACGCTGCGCGCTGCGTTGTCCATACGCGGAATAATGGAGTCGAGCGCATCTTGCTCTTGAATGCGGCGGTCCTTCCATGCACCGACCGTTCGGTCGCTTCGCGAGTCGACGACCAATAGCAAGTCGGTCCAGTCAACCCGACCGGAGCCAACCTGGCGCACAACATTGTCGAAAGCGCGCACGGAGTCGACGGTGGAGGGTTCTGTCGCGAGCCCAAGGCTCACAAACAACAAGGGGATCACGATAGCCTCACAACATCCGGCCGGCGAAATAGGGTTTCGATGCCCTGGAGCAGCGCGTCGTCCGCAACAACCCGGAAATTCGACAACTCATATTGGACCCACGCGATGTTGGGATGTCGCACGACCAAGTATACCGGACATCGGCCCTTCGATGCAGACAATATCTCCTGAAGTCCGGTCATACGCTCCGCATCCAGGTCGGTTGCCTCCACCACGAGCGACACCTCTCGGGTTTGCGACTCCCGAACCTCGGAGAGCAAGCGCGCGCTCTCCGCCAACACTTTTGGCGTGCCGTCTGCGCCACGTTCGAGTTTTCCCGTCACCAAGATGGGCTGCTCGGACGTGACGACGGTGCGCGAGTTGTTCCATGGTTCGGAGAAAAAGACACACTCCACCGACCCAAGCGTGTCCTCAAGCGTCACGAAGGCCATCTTGTCGCCGCGCCGGGTGTTGATTTGCCGGAACGTGCTGACCATGCCTGCAACGCGGATTTCCGCATCCGCCTGCCGCGTTTCGAGCAGATGGAGGCCGCACGATGCGACGCGCTGCACGATGTCGGTATACGCTTCGATTGGATGCCCAGTGATGAAAAAGCCCAGCGCATCGCGCTCTTTGGACAGCTTCACCGCGATGGGGTCTTCGCCGACATCCGGCAACTTGAAGCGCGGAGGGCTGGCCTTCGACATCGCACCAAACAAACTTGTTTGCCCGCTCGCCTTTTCCTGCTGCGCGCGCTGGGCTGACTGCACGGCGCCTGCGAGACCTTCGAGCATTGCCTTCCGTGGGTTTCCCGTCCAATCGAATGCACCACACTTGATGAAGTTTTCAAAGACCTTTTTGTTGATGCGGCGATGGTCGACCCGCTCCAAGCAATCGGCGAAACTCTTGAAGCTCCCACCTGCTTTTGTGCGGGCTTCTACCATCGCTTCAATTGCCCCTTCTCCCACGCCTTTTACCGCCGCCAATCCAAATCGAATAGCCGTGCGGTTGTGCGGCGAAACATCGAATCCCAGTACACTTTCGTTGACATCGGGAGGCAAGATGGTGATACCGTGGCGTTTGCAGTCGCCAATGTAGGCCAACACTTTGTCGGTATTGTTGGCTTCGATGGTCATCAGCGCGGCCATATATTCGGCGCGATGATGGGCCTTGAGCCACGCTGTCTGGTACGAAACGATTCCATACGCAGCAGAGTGGCTCTTGTTGAAGCCATAGCCCGCGAAAAAGGCCAAGAGGTCGAATAGCTCTTCCGCCTTCTTTGGGTCGCGATTCTGGGCGACCGCTCCCGACACAAAGATGGCCTTTTGTTCCGCCATTGCCTCGGGCTTCTTCTTGCCCATCGCACGGCGGAGCAGGTCCGCGCCCCCCAGACTGTACCCGGAATAGACCTGTGCAATCTGCATGACCTGTTCTTGGTAGACAATCGAGCCATAGGTGGACCGCAAGATGCCTTCGAGGTCAGGGTCCGGGTATTCGATGGCCTTGCGACCGTGCTTGCAGTCGATAAAATTGTCGACCATCCCCGACGACAACGGGCCTGGCCGGTACAACGCCAAGAGCGCGATGAGGTCGTCGATATTGGAGGGTCGCAGGCGGGTGAGCAGCTCGCGCATTCCGGAACTCTCGACCTGGAACACGCCCAGCGCGTCTCCTTTTTGCAACAGCGCAAACGTGGGCTCGTCGTCGAGCGGGAGGCGGTCCATGTCCGGACGAACACCCGTGTTTCGCGCGACCATCGCCACGGCATCCCGAATCTGGTCGAGGGTCTTGAGGCCCAGGAAGTCGAACTTGATGAGGCCGACGCTCTCGGCCGCCTTCATTTCGTACTGCACCACAGGCCCGCCTTGGGGACCGTCACGGTACATCGGCGCATGTTGGACCAGGGGCCGGTCGGCGATAACGACGCCAGCAGCGTGAACACCCGTTTGCCGGGTCATTCCTTCGACACGGCGCGCTAGCGTCGCGACACGCCCGACCACGGGGTCGCCTTCTGCCAAAGCCTTCAGGCGCTCGTCCTGCAAGGCCTTATCTAGCTTGATTCCAAGCTCGTTGGGTACGAGCTTCGCAATACGGTCGGCGGCGTTGAAGTCGAGACCCAACACACGGGCTACGTCTTTCAAAGCCGCCTTTGCCTGAAGTTTTCCGTATGTAATAATCTG
This sequence comes from uncultured Enterobacterales bacterium, assembly GCA_964502005.1. Lineage (GTDB taxonomy): Bacteria > Myxococcota_A > UBA796 > UBA796 > UBA2385 > CAJWOS01. Next base: position 56,644 of record CAZCUX010000021.1, on the reverse strand, counting down.
ACTTACAAGGTCGATACCGTACTTTTGACGCGTATGTTCGATGACCTCTTCTCGTCGGTCCTGGCAAAAATCGACGTCAATATCCGGCATTGACACCCGTTCTGGATTCAGGAACCGCTCCATGAGCAGCCCAAATCGCAAGGGGTCGATGTCGGTGATGCGCATGGCGTAGTTGACCAGAGAACCCGCACCAGAACCGCGGCCTGGCCCAACCGGAATAGAGTTGTCCTTGGCCCAGTTGATGAACTCCGCCACAATCAGCAAATACGCGGGAAAGCCCATATTCTCGATAATATCGAGCTCAAATTGCAGGCGGTCCCAATATTCGGCATGTTGGGACTCGGGAATGTCTTGCTGGACAAGCCGCAAGCGCAAGCCCATTCGCACATACCACTCAAAGTATCCGTTGATGCTGCCCGTGCCTTCTGGCTTGTCGGGAATGGCTTCCACCGCAGGGTCGGGCATGCCGTAGTCGCGGGGAGGCGGAAATGCGTTGTAGAAGTAAGACCAGTTCGCGAATGTATCGGCCCGCGGCCCATCTTTGAGGGCAACACCTTCAGGACACGGGGGGTCGGGGTCCGGGGGGTCTGTCGCAGGGAAGAAGTACGGCGGCGCCATCTTGAACTTGAACGTGCATCGCTTCGCAAGTTCGCCGGTGCGTTCGATGGCATCGATATCTTCGGGAAAGAGCGCGGCCATTTCCGCTTCGGACTTGATGTACTGTTGGTCGGTCGGGAGGTGGGAACGCTCGGGGTCGTCGACGGAAGTTCCCCGAGCGATGCAATTGAGGAGGTCGAGTGTGACGGCATCCGTGCAAGTGACGTACCGGCAATCGTTGGTAACAACCCGCTGCGCGCCGGTTTCCCGTGACAATCGCCGCGCGAGGTCATTGACGGCGGGCTGCCCTTCGATGCCGAAGTCCTGGAGTTCGAGGAACAGTCGGTCGGGCCCGAAAATGTCGAGCAGACGCCGAAAATGCTCCTCAGCACGTCGCTCGTTGCCCGCCACGACTTCGCCGAGCGGTCCGTTGACCCCGCACGTCAAACAAATCAGACCTTCGGAATGGGCGGCGAGCATTTCGAGGTCGATGCGGGGGCGAAAGTGCATCCCATCGAAGATGGCATTGGTGATGAGCGCGCACAGGTTGATGTAGCCGGGCGACTTTTGCGATGCGGGGCTTCCATCGGCGCCCCCTTCAATCAGGAGCGTGACGTGGTAGCCGCCATCGTGCGTAGCCGATGAAAGCTGCGACAAACCCTGGGGCCAAATCCAAATATTCGCTCCCAGGACAAAGCTCATGCCCGCATCTTTGGCGGCCTTGTACGCTTCAAACGCACCATAAAAGTTGCAGGTGTCCGTAAGTGCAATGGCGGAAAAACCGAGCGCGGCGCTGGCTTTGGCCAGCTCGCCTGGACTCATGGCGCCATCGAGAAGACTGTACTGGCTACGGGCGGACAGGTGGACGAAGGCCATGTTCCAAACTCACTGCGCACGAAACGGAGAGTCCTACCGGGTATCCATCCTCGTCCTCCCCCACCAACGTAGATGCGGACATCTTTTGACCGCATTCGCCCAAAGTGGGGTCAGCCGCCTTCGGGAAGGCCGAACCGCACTTGGTTTCGGCCACCGTGCTTGGACGCGTACAATGCGCCGTCGGCTCGCCGCAAAATCGAGCGTGGAGTGTCGTTGCCCGCCATGACCGCGACGCCGCCGGACACAGTGACCCGAACGCCTTCCGCGGGATCGGGAAAGGCGAGCATCGAGGTGCTTTCGCGAATGCGTTCGGCGACGGAACGCGCCACCGCTTCGCCTGCGCCGGGAAGCAGCACGCCAAACTCTTCCCCGCCGTACCGGCCCACGACGTCGTCGTCGCGGATTTGTTCGCGAATGTTCTTTGCAAAGGCCACCAAGACGGCGTCGCCGGCAGGATGGCCCCAAGTATCGTTGACGCGCTTGAAGTGGTCGATATCCAGCAGCACAAGCGCCATCGGCGAGTCCGTGTTGCGCGCCCGCTGGAGTATCTGCTGGAGCGCTTTGTCGAAGGTGCGGCGATTGCACACGCCGGTGAGGGGGTCCTGTGCGGCCCGCGCGCGAACGTCGACCAATTCCTCGGCCTGCCGTCGTACGACTTCTTCGAGTGCCTCCGAACGCTCCCGCGTGCGCTCTAGCTCGGCGCGCAACGAGCCGGCGTCGCGGGTGAGGGACTCGATTTGCTGCACCATCACCCTTCGGATGTTTGCCAGTTCTTCGGGAACGGGTTGGTGCACCAAGCTCTGGGCGACCATCTCGAGGCCTGCACCCAATCGTGCGCTGTCGGCATCGGCGCGCTGCAATCGCGCGGCCATGTCTTGCAACATCCGCGACATCTCCTCGCGGTCTTTTTGGGCCCTGCGCCGAATGCCCGACCCTGCGCGCGCGAGATCGTTGGCCTCCCGAATGACCGCCGCGACGTCTTCTTCGCCCACTCGCCGCGGAATGCTTCCTTTGAAGGCCAGCAAGCGGCTCTCGAGCGCGCTGTGAATCAGGGACGTGGAGGTGCAGAGGTTGATGAGACTGTCGACAACCTCGCCAACCGTTCGTCCATCGACCCCCGACCGCGCCCCCGCCTGGGAGAGCAGGAGTTCGCCGCGAATGTTCCGCACTTCTTTGACCAATGCGGAAGGGGCCGGAAAACGACCCAGCCGTTCGATGAGTTTTTCTACCCGCGCAGCACGACCTTCCCCGCTTTGGTCGCGCAGGTACTCAAGAGCAACGACGAGTGCATCGCGCAGGACGACACCGTCGCTGGACGCTTCCGTTGGGCTGGCATTGCCTTTGCTGAACCACGACATCCGGATTCCCAGTACTCCACGCTTCTTTCGGACTTCGGGAGCGACCCCCGAACCCGTGATGCGCTTCGTTTTCGAACAGACCCATCCCACGACGCATGGGAACACACCGCGACCCGCGCCTCACCATACCGTATTTCTGAGGGGACGGGAATCGGACGCGGACGATTCGCTTGGCGGTGTCACATATTGTCAGATTGACACTTTCTATCCAAAAACTCCCCCAACCTTCGACGCACCTGTTATAGTGTCAAAAATACACGAACCAACGAACCTGCTTCGGAGGTACCCATGATTGACGATATCTACTCCCCCTCCCTCGGCCTGCTGACCGACCTCTATCAACTCACGATGGCAGCAGGATACCACCGCGCGGGCCTTCACAACCGCCAAGCGACCTTCCACCTCACCTTCCGCACTCCGCCGTTTGGTGGTGCCTACGCCGTCGCTGCCGGGCTTTTGCCTGCCATCGAATATCTCCAGCGCTGGTCGTTCGACGCACGCGACCTCGCCTATCTCGCGGAGCTCACGGGCAACGATGGGCAGCCGTTGTTTCGCGATGACTTCCTCGCCGCGCTCGCGGAAACGCGCTTCACCTGCGATGTCGATGCAGTGCCCGAAGGCACCGTGGTCGCCGCACACACGCCATTGGTGCGGGTCACCGGCCCGTTGCTGCAAGCACAAATTGTCGAGACCGCGCTGCTCAACATCATCAACTTTCAAACCCTCATCGCGACCAAAGCAGCGCGTGTGTGCCTCGCCGCTGGTCCCGAGGGTGTCGTGCTTGAGTTCGGCCTCCGCCGCGCACAAGGCATCGACGGCGCAATCACGGCGAGCCGCGCGGCATACATCGGCGGAGTGCACGGCACCTCCAACGTTTTGGCAGGTCGGTTGGCGGGAATCCCCGTCCGCGGCACCCATGCCCATGCCTGGGTGATGGTGTTTGAAGACGAACTCGCCGCATTCGAAACCTATGCCCAAGCGATGCCGAACAACTGCGTCTTCTTGGTCGACACCTACAACACGCTCCACGGCGTACGACACGCCGTCGACGTCGGGCGCCGCTTGCGCGAACGCGGCCACGAAATGGTCGGGGTTCGCCTCGACTCGGGCGACCTCGCTGCGTTGTCGCGGGGGGCGCGCGCGATTCTCGACGAAGGGGGCTTTCCAGACGCCGTCATCGTCGCGAGCAACGACCTCGACGAGCACCGCATCGCCGCGTTGCGCGCGGAAGGAGCGCCCATCACGGTGTGGGGCGTCGGAACACGCTTGGCCACCGGGCATCCCGGCGCCGCGTTGGGCGGTGTTTATAAGCTCTCGTCGATTGCCGACGAGCAAGGCCAGCTCCACGACCGCGTGAAGCTCAGTGAGACCGCCATCAAAGTGAGCACTCCGGGAATCCAGCAGGTCCGCCGCACCATTGACCCCCAAACAGGTCGGTTTGCAGGGGATGTGCTCTATGACGTGCGATTGCCCGGTGCGTTGGCAAACGCCAACAACGGAGACCACGACCTATTGATTCCCGTGCTCAAGGAGGGCGTATTGGTCACCGAGCTGCCGCCCGCCGCGGTCTCGCGCGCGCGCACAATCGCGCAGCTTGCCCGTCTTCCTGAAGGCTGCCTGTTGCTCAACCAACCGACGTCGTATCCCCTCACTCTGGAAGCGGGTCTCGCATCAAGAAAGGCCGCGCTTATCACCAAAAACTCTGGAGGTGTCGCGTGAAGCTCATCCACGTTGGAGCCGCATCCGTCAACCAGCTCCCCCTCGATTGGGATGGAAACTGCGCGCGTATCGCCGAAGCAATCGAGACCGCGCGTGGACGCGGCGTTGGTTTGCTCCTGCTACCGGAGCTTTGCGTCACCGGCTACGGCTGCGAGGACGCATTCCACTCCCCGGAAGTCTGCGAGACTGCCGCCCAGGTCGCCATTCGCGAAATCGGGCCCCTCACCCGCGGAATGGTCGTGGCCGTAGGTCTCCCGGTGCTGCACCGAACCGGCGTCTATAATGCGGCGTTGCTCTTCGTGGATGGCGTGCCCGTCGGCTTGTCCGCAAAAGGTGACCTCGCTGGCGACGGCGTGCATTATGAGCCCCGCTGGTTCAAGCCTTGGCCCCGAAACACCACAGGCCGCATCCAGCTTGACGGCGTGCTCTTGCCCATCGGCGACCTCGTATACGAAGTCGGCGGCGTTCGTGTGGGCTTTGAGATTTGCGAGGAAGCATGGGTCGCGCATCGGGTCGGTGCGGTGCTCGCCCATCGCGCCGTCGATGTCGTCTTGAACCCCAGCGCGAGCCATTTTGCGTTTGGAAAAGACCTCGTGCGCGAGCGGTTCGTGCTCGAAGGCAGCCGCGCGTTTGTCGTGACGTATGTGATGGCAAACCTCGTGGGCAACGAAGCCGGCCGTCTCGTCTACGATGGCGGCTGCCGCGTGGCGTCCTGCGGGGCAATGTTGGCCCGCGGCCCGCGCCTCCATTTCGCCGAAAGCTCTGTTACTGACGCCGTTGTCGACGTTGACCTCGTTCGGTCACACCGCGCGCGAACCGCAAGCTTCCGCGCGAATCCCGCAAAAGACGACCAAAGCACCGTGCGGGTCGCCTACACATGGCCGTTGCTGCGAAAGCGCGCCTCGTCGGCATTGCCAGACATCGCTCCTACCGACAAGCGCGAAGAGTTCACCCGTGCCATCGCGCTGAGCCTCTACGACTATACCCGCAAGAGCTGGAGCAAAGGCTGGGTGGTTTCTTTGTCTGGCGGCGCGGACTCCGCCGCGGTCGCTGCGCTGTGCGCCCACGCGCTCACCCTTTCGGCGCACGAGCTGGGGCTGCCGGCGTTGCAGCGCACCTTTGGCTACGCCCTCGGCGCCGATGCGCGCTCCCTCACGCTCGCCGACACCATCGCGCGCTTGCTCACCACCGTCTACCAAGGCACCCGCCATAGCTCCGACACCACCCGAAACGCTGCGGCAGCCGTCGCAAACGGCATTGGATGCCGCCATGTTGCGTGGGAAGTCGACCCGATTGTCACGGCGTGTCGGGAGCGGGTCGAAGGCGCGTTGGGGCGTTCGATGTCGTGGGAAACAGACGACATCCCGCTGCAAAATATTCAAGCGCGGGCCCGAGCACCGGGTGTCTGGATGCTCGCCAATGCCGAAGGCAAGCTCCTCCTCTCTACATCCAACCGCTCGGAGGCCGCCGTTGGCTACGCGACGATGGACGGCGACACCGCTGGCGGCTTGTCGCCCATTGCCGGCATCGACAAGGCGTTTTTGCGCGAATGGTTGCGCTGGATGGAGACAACGGGCCTCCCCGAGACCGGTCCCCTCCCCGCACTTTCGACCGTCAACGCCCAGCAGCCGACCGCCGAGCTTCGACCTGCCGCGATGGGCCAGACCGACGAAGAAGACCTCATGCCCTACCCCGTCCTCGATGCCATCGAGCGGCTGGCAATCCGCGACAAGTACACGCCCGTTTCGGTCTACCACCAAATCCGTGCACGCCATCCTGAAGTCTCTTCGCACCAGGCCGCACAGTGGGTCGTGCGTTTCTTCCAACTTTGGTGTCGGAACCAATGGAAGCGGGAGCGGTACGCCCCGGGCTTTCATGTGGACGACGAAAACCTCGACCCCCGCACTTGGTGCCGCTTTCCGATTTTGTCGAGCGGATTTCGCCGGGAGCTGCGGGAAGTGGCTGCATTGGCAGACGCGGAGGCCCAAGGATGACGGAACAGTCCATCAACGTCGCGGTCGACGCGGTGGTGTTTGGCGCGCCGATTGGCGACGAAACGCTCGCGTCTTCGTTGGAAGTGCTGTTGATTCAGCGTGGCTTGGCCCCGTTTCAGCAGACTTGGGCGCTTCCAGGAGGTTTTGTGCTCCAGAACGAAGACCTAGAGACCGCCGTGCGACGGGAACTCCGAGAGGAGGCGGGCATCGCTCCGACTTGGCTAGAGCAACTCTATACCTTCGGTCAGCCTGACCGCGACCCGCGTGCGCGCACCGTGTCCGTCGCGTATCTCGGCCTCGTTCGCCCCGACCTTTACCACCTTTGTGCGGCAACGGATGCCCAAGACGCGCGGTGGTGGCCGGTCGCGGACCTTCCCCCTTTGGCCTTTGACCACGCGCACATCCTCAACGTCGCGCGCACCCGCCTGCAAGGAAAGGTGCGCTACCAGCCCGTCGGCTTCGACTTGCTTCCCGAGCGGTTCACCCTCTCGGAGCTGCAACGACTCTACGAAATCATCCTCGAACGTCCCCTCGACAAGCGGAACTTTCGCCGGAAGATCCTTCGAACGGAGCTTCTCATCGACACCGGTGAGCTTCGTGCGGGTGGCGCGCATCGCGCACCGCGTTTGTTTCAGTTTGACCGCAACCGTTACGAAGTCCTCGAACGGGACGGCTACCTCTTTGAACTCTAAACCGAGATACTGGAGGAACGATGGCCCAGGCACTCATTCTCGTCGACATTCAGGTGGACTTCTTGCCGGGCGGCGCTCTGGCCGTACCGGATGGCGACGCTATTCTCGCGCCTGTTTTGGCCCTCATCGACAGCGGTAGGTTCGACACCATCGTCGCGACCCAAGACTGGCATCCCGCGGGACACGAGAGCTTCGCGTCGGTCCACGGAAAGCCCATCGGAACGGTCGTCGACCTTCACGGCTTGCCCCAGGTGCTGTGGCCAGACCACTGCGTCCAAGGCACGCCAGGCGCGGCGTTTGCGCCGACACTCCCCGTCGACCGGATCGATGCGGTGTTTCAAAAAGGCACCCACCTTCAAACCGATAGCTATTCGGGATTTTTCGACAACGGCCACCGACACAACACCGGTTTGGCCGACTGGCTGCGTCTTCGCGGCGTTACCGAAGTAACAGTCGTGGGCCTCGCGACGGACTATTGTGTCAAATGGACCGCCCTCGACGCCCTTCGAGAAGGTTTTTCGGTGCGGTTGGTCCGAGAGGGGTGCCGTGGCGTCGACCTTTCCCCTGGCGATGTCGCGGCGGCTCTGGCGGAGCTACGAAACAGCGGTGTGACGGTCGAGTAGTACCCGCGCCAACAGACTTGCAGGCCCCCCCGGCAGTCGGCTACCGGCCCGGTTCCCAAGGAGGCCCCCCATGGTGACCCTCACCGACATCTCCAAGCGGTATGGCGGCCGCATCCTCTTCGAGGATGTGAACCTCCAGCTTCACGACGGCTCTCGGTACGGCATCGTCGGCGCGAATGGCGCTGGCAAGTCGACCCTCCTGCGCATTTTGTCCGGCGAAGAATCGTCATCCACCGGCAACGTGCAGATGCCCCGCCGGGCGCGCCTCGGCATCCTCGACCAGGACCACTTCAAATACGAAGATGTCCGTATCATCGACGTGGTGATGATGGGTCGCACGGAAACCTGGGCCGCAATGGAGGCCAAAGAGGCCATGCTCAACGCCGCAGAAGCCGGCGAAGAGTTTTGCGCAGACAAGTTTTCCGAGCTTGAGGAGACCGTACAGCGCCTCGGTGGCTACGAGCTTGAAGCGCGGGCCGCCGAAATCTTGGACGGCCTCAACATCCCCTCGGACAAGCATACCGAGCCGTTGCGGGTACTATCCGGCGGCTACAAACTTCGGGTACTGCTTGGTCAAGTACTCGCGGGAGAGCCGGAAATCCTGCTTCTCGACGAACCCACCAACCACCTCGACATCTTGTCGATTGCCTGGCTGGAAAAGTTTTTGTCGGGATACAAAGGATGTGCAGTCGTCGTTTCACACGACCATCGCTTCCTTGACAACGTATGTACGCACATATTGGATGTTGACTACGAGTGTGTTACCCTCTACAAAGGGAACTATTCGGCGTTTGGTGCGGCCAAAGTGGAGGACCGCACCCGTCGCGAGCAAGAAATCGAGAAGCGCAAGGACGAGATTGCCGACCACAAGGCGTTCATCGACCGGTTCAAGGCCAAAGCCAGCAAAGCGCGGCAGGCCAACAGCCGCATGAAGCAGATGTCGCGCATTGAACTCGAAGAACTTGCCCAGTCTTCCCGTCGTCACCCACTGTTTCGCTTTCCCCAACGGCGGCCGAGCGGGCGGGAAGTGCTCACTATCAAGGGCCTGTGGAAGAGCTACGGCGAAAAGATTGTGTTGGCGGACGTCAACTTTACGGTCCACCGGGGCGAGCGCATCGCGATTGTTGGGCCCAACGGGATCGGCAAGTCGACCTTGCTCAAAGTGATGCTCGACCGTGTGACCGCAGACGACGGAAAGGTCGAGTGGGGCTACGAGACCTACCCCGGCTACTTCGCCCAGGACCACCACGAAATCCTCGACCGTGGCGAAATGACCTTGAAGACTTGGCTTTGGGAAAAGATTCCCGACCAGTCCGTTGGTTTTGTGCACGGCAAGCTGGCCGAAGTGCTCTTCGCCCAAGACGAGGTCGATAAAAAAATCGAAAACTTGTCCGGCGGGGAAGGCGCGCGCTTGGTGTTCGCGACGATTGGCGTACAGCAGCCCAATGTGCTGGTTCTCGACGAGCCCACCAACCACCTCGACCTCGAAGGCATCGAGTCCTTATCCAAGGGCCTCAAGGAATTTGAGGGGACGGTGCTCTTCGTCAGCCACGACCGCTGGTTTGTAGAGCAGCTTGCCACCCGCGTCATCGACCTCCGCGAAGACGGCATGACCGACTTTCACGGCACCTGGGAGGAATACCTCCAGGCCCGCGAAGCCGACCGCTTGTCGACCGAGGCCGCGTTGGCCATCGAGCGGGAAAAGAAAAAGGCCGCAAAGGCCAAAAACACCGAGCCTGAAGAGCCCGTCGCTCCTCCTTCGCGCAAAGAAGGCAAGAAAGCAGGCAAAAACAAAGGTGCGCCCGTGGGTTCGCCGCCCAATGTCCCCGCTCCGGCGCCCGAAGTGGAGCGCGGTGGCGGAAAGAAAGGCAAAAAAGGCAAGCGCTGACCTACACCATCGCGCGTCCCTCTGCTCGCAAACGACGAACCCGCCAAAACGGGCGGCGACCGTCGCACCAGGACGACATCGAGGGGCGCCCGTTGAAAGCGATTCGCCCCCCGGCCGCCAAGCCGCCCCAAATCGGCTTGGTGTTTGCGCGCGAGCTTAGGGGCAGACCAACCGCAGGTCGTAGGGTGCGATTTCGCCATCTGCGCCCTCGACCACGATGACGTACCGACTCTCGTTGGTATTGTAGACGGTGACGGCCCCCCCGCCGTTGTGCGTGTCACCTTCGCATTCGCCGATAGAAACGCCCGAGCGCACACACGTTTCGTCGCTCTCCCAACGCATGACGAAAAGGTCGAGGTCTTCGCACGGGCTGTCCAGCTCGACCTGCACGGAGCCCGTCCCAGGATGCACGAACGCGTGCATCCGTTCACCGCCCTGGTACGAAGACGAGCCCACGACGGCGCAGCCCCAGCTGCTCGCATAATCCGCGCCATTGAGCTGCGAGGTGCCGCCTTCGGTTGTCGCCCGAACGGTCTCGCCACAGGCGAGCGTGGAGGTCGTGCAGTTCAGCGCATCCACGGGCTCGGGGGCGGGTGGGTTCGCGCAATCGATGTCGGCATCGGTGTCGGTATCGGCATCGGTGTCGCTGTCGGCGTCGGTGTCGGCGTCGGCGTCGGTGTCGCTGTCCGTATCGGCGTCGGTATCCGCGTCCGTATCGGTGTCGGTGTCGCTGTCCGTGTCGGTGTCGGCGTCGGTTTCGGTCTGCGGCACCGGCCCCGTTCCAGTTACATCGCTTTTGTCTTCGGCAGTACAACCGGCAGTGCCGACGAGAAGCAGGCCCACGGCAAGAAGATAGCGTCGGTCACGGGACATGAAGTCTCCCTATTGGACCCCTATCCTACCCCCTGCGGACCCCACTTGGGTACTCGCAGCCGATTCCTGTCACCCCGATACGCTCCCATCGGTGGAGTGACGCGGGTCATCGACGCCATCGTCGTGATTGGAAACAGCACTCAGCCCGGACGACGCCCGCAATCGACCCGCGCAGACCACGGTACCGGTGCAGCCGGCCCCTGGGGCCCCCACGCGAAAACGGTGGTGCACTGCACCTCCCCATGCTGGAGCGTAAAGCGCCGCCCCTCGGGGCCGTCGCCCGCCATCGCCCGCACGTCGGTCCACCCTGGATAGACTTCGCGGATGGCCGCCTCAGGGGAGCTGTCCGGACGCAGGGGTGCCTCGACTTGCACCCCACATCCACCCCGGCGCGCCGTTCGGGTGGGAATGCCGTCAAACGCCCGCGCCAATGCACCTTCGGCGGGGTCACACGGCGAGATGTCCTCGGGGCGCGCAGCCTCCGTGGGCGCTACGGGTGCGGCGGTCGCAGGAACACGCGCAAGACCTGGACTTTCGGTTGACCCCGAACAAGCGACGAAACAACCGAAGAAACCGACCCGCGCCCGCGCGACCATCGCTTACGCCAACAGGCGCAGTGCCTGGCGCTCGATGCGCTTTTGGTGCAGCAACGAGGCGCCGCCCGCCACCATGAGAATCTGCTTGCGCGTGAACTCTGCCGTTTCTTTGGCGTAGTCGGCGTCGAGCACCATCGAGCTCGCTTGAGAAAGGGAGAGGCTGTATCCCTCGGACGCGCCGATGCTCGCTTCCAACCGGTTGACCGTGGCACCCAGCAACGAACGGATTCGACTCACCGAAAACAAGGCCCCGTCAATTACATCAAGGGATGAGCGGGCATGGTCGGAGGTGTTGACGTTGAACGTAGCACCGGTGAGGCCGAGGGCGGTCGTCGTAAGCGGACTCAAGGTGATGCCCATTCGGGAATCCGAGGAGCTTCGAATACCCGTTTGCACCAACAACGAAGTGACCGAACCGTCGCCCAAGCGAATGCCCGAAAACTCCACCGTCGACGAAATGCGGCCCACTTCACTGTGTAGACCGCCGAACTCGTGTTGAATCGCGACACGGTCGCCGTCTTTGAGGGTGTCTGACGCAGCCTGCACGGCGAGTTCGCGCATGCGCTGCAGAGTGCTGTTCACTTCGCTCGCGGCGGTGTCTGCCACTTGGGCCAACTCGATGCCCGTTTCGGCGTTTCGAATGGCCGCGCGCGTGCTCAACACCCGCGTGTCGAGATTGGTGGCAACGCCCAAGCCGGCCGCATCATCTGCAGCCGATACGACACGCCGGCCGCTGCTGATTTTGGTCGCAAGCTTCGCCAGACCACTGTTGTTTGCGGCGACAAAGGATGCAAGCCGCATTCCACTTATCGAACCCGAAACCAGGGGCATGGTGTTCCTCCGACATTCCGTCTTCGTGCTTCCTGCGGGTACGTTGTGGCGGACCCCTCGCGTGCCCGAAGTGCAACGGGCGCACGAACTTCAAGAGAGACGACTCACGTCTGTTTACTCTAACCTACTCTGTGCCATCCGTCACAGCACCAATGTTGAGAAAACACACCAGAACGTCCACGAATACACTATTTTCGCAAACACGTATCGAACATTTCCACACCAAATCCACACCATCTCCGCTGCGCATGTATCGACCTGACGCGCAGATGACATCGAATGTCGCTTTGACGCGCAAGAACTGGACTTACGATCGGATGTCGGCTACACCCCCCCACGCGGCTGGACCGGACGCTCGTCGTGGGACGTCCACCGAACGCGACCCCCTGACGCACTCGCGCCTCGGGGGTCCGCGCGCGAACCGTGCACTGTTGAACGATGAGCCGAGCCAAGGGCGCCAACCCTGCGGCAAGGGGCAGCAAGACAACTGCTGTCCCCTCCATCGACGCATCTTCCCGCACGAACCCGCGCCGCAAGTGGTACAACCCCCCGTCACTTCTGAAACTACGATGACATCGCCTCGCGCCACATTCGAGTAGACCCACCCGGAACCCTCGAAATCGCCTTGAAGACGATGCTTTGCACCGCGGCTCGGTATGGAGCCCGGACCCTTTCTGCTATTATTGAACCGTAAAGCGGGGCCGACCCCGACCCCTCCGAACGCGGAGACCTGCGCCTCATGTCGTTTCGTATGTGTTGCCCCAAGTGCCACTCCTCCAACCTCGACCTAGAGGAAGACCAGCGGGCCTTCTTGGGCGGAGGGCGCCACCAAGTGCTGCTCCACTGCTATACCTGCGGGATGGTCCTATACGGAGAGGACCGCATTCAAGAGGAGTTCGACCGGCAGAAGGTCGAGTTCGAAAAAGCGCAACGTGAGCGGCAAGAACGGGCGGCCAAAGCGCGCGCCGCACGCGCCGCAGTACGACCGCGTCCGGTGCCGCGTCCGCGCACCGCGCCGACACCCGAGCCGGTTGCAGCACGTCCAGAGCGTGCCGAACGCCCCGCGCGCCCCCTTCGCCCCGCCGAACGTCCCCCGCGGGCCGCCAGCGGACGTGAAGAATCCGCAACGACACGCGCGGCAGCGCCCCGCAGCGCAGAGCCACCCCGTCGTCCGATTTCTTCGTATGACTCGTCGCCGCCCCCGGAAACGGAGACCACTCCCCCTCCCTCGGTGGCGTCGGAGCCAGAGCCGGTTCGCCCGGCCCCCACACGCGCCGCGCCGACGCGCACGGCCCCGGCTGCACACCCGGCGCCCGCGCCTGCGCCCGTGGAGTCGGTCGCGCCGCCTGCCCCCAAACCCGCGCCGGCGGTAGTGCCGGCTCCCGAGCCCGTCGCGCCGGTCGTCGAAGCCGCACCTGTGGTCGTCGCTTCCGAGCCGCCAGCCCCGGTTTCGGAGGTCAATGAGCCGGAGGAAGCGGATGCCGAGGACGCTGCGCCTGCATCGGCGGACAGCGGCGCCGATGGCGACGACGACGCGGTGATTGACAACGGAGAGCCGCGGGTTTGCGCGTGGGACGGCTGCGGCAAAGCTGCCCGCGCCAATTCCAAGTATTGCTCCCGCAACTGCTCGAACAAGAACGCACGCGCACGGCATGCCGCCCGCAAGCGCACCGCGCCAAAGAAGAAGAAGGCCCCTGCAGCCGGTAAAGAGGCATAAGCCTACCGGATGCTGTTTGCGCGTGCGCTCCCCCGTCCCCATCAAACGTGCGGGGGAAAACGCGCACTCGGTGGAGCCACGCTGCAAGGAAGTGCGCGTTGGCGGTGTGCCGACATCGCCCTCCCCATCGGTTCACGCTGACGGGGGTTGGTTCCGTTGCGCGCGGTAGGTGTCCCGAAGGACTACGCGCCCCACCCGCCTATCATTTTGGCCACCATCCATAGGGCATGGGCCACAAATGACGACCGAACACCACCCACCGAGGCAAGCCAAGCGAGGCCCACGGCGCCTGCGACGGCAGTTGCGGGGTCAACCGGGTAAACCACCAATGCCCACACAAGCCCCGCCCCGATTGGACCCATCGCACGGGTCAAAACGCCCCGAAACACCCACTCTTGTCCCAGCACACACACGGCGACAGGAAGCAGCGCAGACGTCGGCATCGTCGCCAAAGGGCTGCCGACTGTGTACAACGGGGGCGTCAGTAGGTCTACGCCAGCGATAAACAGGGCCACTGCGACCGCGGCGCCCCACCGAATCGGCGCGGCACCTGAAGGGCCACCCGGCGGCGGGGTCTGGTTTGCGTGGTCCAACGCCGCGGCGCACAACCATCCCAGGCCCGCCGCCCACCAAGCGGCCGCGATATCGCCCACCACCGCGCTCCCCGCCCAAGACCAGCCGAGAGCCGCCCATGCTGGCATCGCGCCCGCCAGCACGGCCGCCAAGGCACCCCACGCCCGTTGAGAACGCCCGGCTCCTCCCGCTTGCGGCTCGTCCGCCGCCGCCGCGCTGTGGGCCAAGAAGGCCGCCGTTGTCAACACAGTCGACCCGACGGCACCCGGCAACACGGTGGCTGCGGGCCCCACGTTCGCGGCAAGCGCCATCGCGCCACCAAACGGAATCCAGCCCACCAAAGCCGGCGCATCCGGCATCCACGTATACGCCAAGATACCCGTGCTGACGAGCACCAGGGGCAGGACCCGAACCGGAATTGTCGCGGCAGCAGCAGGGTCGGACACATCGCGCAGCAACCATAGGCCACAGGCGACCGCCTGCGCCACCACCAACGGTATGCCCAACCACGCGAGGCCGGGCGTCTGCGCGCCGGTCAACCACCCCAAGGCCAACGAACCCGAGAGCAGCAACCCAGCCGTCCGATTCCAGGCCCACCACTTGCCGAGCCACACCTCGAAGGGCGAGATGGCCGCCGAACGCAAGGTCTCCCAGGTGCGCTGGGCACGCTCTCCGGGCACGCTCTCGACCAGAGGCCCCGTGAGCAACGAGACGGCCAACAGCACCACCCACACGTTGCGCGACGGCAGCGGCAGCGGCGCTTCTACCCGCGCTACATCGACTGTGGGGCCCGGGAGCGCCCCATCGAGCGTCGCGCGCAACGCGGGGCTCACCCAGGTCCCGCGAACGGTGACAGGGGGCCCGGGAAGCAGCTCCACCGGCGCGTTTGGGTCGGCGACGACCAATGGCGCGAGCGCGTCGGGAACAATCCCTGCAACCCGCGGACGCGGATTCGATTCGGCTGGCGCGCTCTCTCGCCCCGGAACGGCGGCCAAGGCAGCGACCAACAGGCCCGCCAACCATCGAAACCCCGAGCGACGGGTCCGCGGCTGCACCCGCGCAATATCGCGCGCAGCAACCGCGCGAATGACCGCCCAACGAAGCGTTACCATCGGGCTGCCGCCGCGCGTATGACGGAAACGCCGACAGCCCCCACCGAAAAGAGCGCACCGAACCCCGCCTCCCACCAAGTTCCCGCGCCCGTCACCAGGAAACCGAGAGGCAGAAAGCGCCCGACGGCAGGCAGAGTCCAGCCGAGTGACGCCACGCCCATCGCCACGACCAGGGCCGAAGAGAGGGGGCCTGTGAGTCCCGCGGGCGCGCCCGACCACGGACCCACCGGTCGCCAAGAACGGCCAGCGGGCGCTGCGGTTCCGAGTGCAGCCCCCAAGGCGACGCTCGCAACGCCGGCGAAGGCACCACGGGCATCGAATGCGACGCCGTAGACGGAGCCCATGACGGCGTCCGTCCACACGAGGGCACCGCCCACAACCACAACCACGCCAACCACGCGAGCCAACGGCGCAACCCACGGCGGCACGGGCATTGTACCCCACGCCTCTTGTACCCCCGTCTCCCGGTCGCGAATCGGGCCCGCTGTCGCCAAGACCACCGCGTATAACGAAAACAGCACGCCCAGCAGGCGGCGGAGCGTGTCGACCGAGCGCGGGAGGTCGGCGGAGACCGCGGGCAATAGCGGCACCGAGACCTGCCAGCCAGCGCCAATGGTCCGGCGGACAACCTCCTCGATTGCGAGGTCGGCGTGGGCACGACGGGCGGACCAGCGGCCGATGCCCGAATGCCGCACCCGAATGACCCAACGGTCATTTTCCCAAACAAGAATGCGATTTGTTTGCTCTCGGGCAAACAAATCATCAGGATTGTCTATCCATTCCGCACGAATCCCCGATTCTTCCAGGCGAGGAACCCAAGAGGCGTCCGCGACCATGACAGGCCCATCGGGCGGTGTGCTCGCGACCACGCCGACGGTCAACATCGTTGTCGCCATGACAATCGCCGATGGTCCCACGAGCGCGCGAACGACCATTTTTTCCCGAAGCAAGGTTCGGACGCACACCGCCGTCCACATCCACACCGCCCGCGCTGTCATTCTTGTCCCACAAGGCGCAAAAACGCAGCATCGAGTGTGTGGGTGTTTGTCGTCTCACACAAATGCGGGCCGGAACCGTCTGCCACCACACGCCCTTGGGCCAACACCACAAACCGCCCCGCCACCGCCGCCACCTCGCTCATGATGTGGCTGCTCAACAAGACCGCGCAGCCTTCCTCCGCGAGCTCCGCGACGAGCCGCAGCACGGCATGGCGACCGGGAACATCCAAGCCATCTGTGGGTTCGTCGAGCAAGAGCAAGGCCGGTGCGTGTACCAGCGCTTGCGCGAGACCCACCCGCCGCCGCATTCCGGTGCTGAGGTCGCCACAAGGTGTGCCCGCGAAGCCGAGTGCCCCGAGACGTGCCAAGCATTGTTCCGCGCGCGCAGATGGGTCCGCCACTCCTTGAATTTGCGCCATAAACGTGACCACCTCACGCGGTGTAAGGCGGGGAGGCAGACCTGCTTCGGCGGGAAGGTAGGACATCTGCCGACGCGCCGCCAGTGGATTGCGAACCGCGTCATGGCCAGCAATCAGAATGTCCCCCGCAGTCGGCGTGAGGAGCGTCGCCACCATTCGCAGCGTCGTGGTCTTGCCGGCGCCATTGGGCCCGAGCAAGCCGACCACCTCGCCCCGCGCGACAGAAAAGGTGATGGCATCGACGGCGTGAACGGTGCCGCGTCCTGGGTCTCCAAACGAGCGGCGCAGTTCACGGATTTGGAGAACGGGCAGCGGCTCCCGATGCCGCGCGGGCTGCACAGGCTAACGAGGGTCAAGGACGTGTTGGTCGAGCACAAACGCAGTGAACGTGCCCACCATCACATCACGGTCGCCGACGCGACAGACCACCTCGACGCTGTGCTTGCGCCCGCGCTGGGCCGACACCGTCGCCGTGGCGGTGACGCGTTCGCCCACCGACACCGGCGCAACAAAGCGGGTTTCCGCAGCCCCCAGAACCACAAGGGGGTCGTTGACGGCGGCCATCGCTGCAAAGTCCGCCGCGCCAAACACAAAGCCACCGTGAACCAAACCCCGTTCGTCGACCGCCATATCGGCGACCGTATCCAAGACAACCTCCGCAAGCCCATCTTCGAGCCGTTGCAGGCTGCCGCACCAACGGGAGGAAATCCGGGAATGGGTTGTTAGGCGCTGCATGGCGGTTGCGCTCATCGGGGCTCTCCGGCGCCTACCACGGCTTCCGCGCGAGGAGGTCGCGCACGGTGTCAGAGATGGTTTCGACGGGGTCGCGCGGCGAAAAGCCTAGCTCCTCCGACGCTTTGTCCCACGAGCAATACCAGAAGTGGCTCGCAAGGTCGAGTTCATTGCGCGAGACCCGCGGCCCAATGCCAAACGACAACTTGCCCTCGGAAGAACGGCCAGGCATCCAGTCGAGGGCCTTGTTGAGACCTTTGGGCATCGGCGCCATCGGCGGCGTGCGGTCGGTCGCCCGCGCAACTTTGCGGAAGAACTCAAAGAACGTGACGTTGCAGCCGTTCAGCAGGTACCGCTCTCCGCCGCGACCGCGGGTGAGCGCAGACACAATGCCGTCAGCGGCGTCACGGACGTCCACAAACGCGAGCCCGCCCGAAGGGGCAAGCGGCATACCATCTTCCAGGAACGTGCGGACACTGTGCGTGCTCGCCCCTTCTTCGTCGTCCCCTGGCCCCAGCAGCAAGCTCGGGTTGACGGAGACGACTGTCAAATCATCGTCGTTGGCGGCCAGTGCTTCTTCTTCGCTAAAGAGCTTGGTGCGGTAGTACGGCCAACGACTGACCGTCTCAATCGGACGCGGCGAGGATTCGTCATAGACCCGCGAAGAATGGGTGCCAACAGCGACCGTTCCCGACGTCGAAACCAAGACCAACCGCCGAATCCCGAGGGCACGCGCCACCGCGATGGCGTTTCGGGTGCCGACCACATGCAAGTCAAAGACCGCCCGCGCATCCCGAGAACGATTTGACACCAAGCCCGCGCCATGCACCAGGATATCGGCCCCCGCGCAGGCTGCCTTCAACGCGTCAAGGTCGACGACATCGCACGCTACGGCCGAAACCCGCGTGGGGTCGAAGCCTTCGCCTGCGGGCGAGGTGGGTAGGCGACCACTGCGGGAAATACACACGACCTCATGGCCTGCGGCCACCAGCGCGGCCACCGTATGACGGCCGAGAAAGCCCGTGGCTCCTGTCAATGCGACGCGCATCAGAGTGCCCCTTCCGACAAGTTGAAGACGCGGCTGAACTCCATGAGGAGTCCGAGGTCGCTCGTCTTGATGGTTCCCGAAATAAACTCGGATGCATCCGGCACATAGGCTTCTTCGACGATGCGACGGAAGATATCTACGCTCGTCTTGACGACGCAGGTAGCCTCGCCCGCCGGACGACCCGGTCGAACATCGACGCCGTCTGCCGTGAGTGCGACTGTCCAGCGAGGACCATCTTTTTCACCCAAGGTAAAGTACCAGACGACATCTTGTTCGTATCGCTCCGAAGAATACCGGTCGGGCAACGAACGGACGGCACGCTCCGCCAATTCCGCCGCGCTGAGGACCTTTTTCGGCTCGGATGCCAACATTTCCGGCTCGATGTCCGAAAGGCGCAATAGGCCGCCATCGCGCAAGGCGGCGACCGCTTCCCGCGCCAAATCGGCTGCACGACGCGCCGCTGCGGAGGACTTCATGCCTGCCGTCAAGCGACGCAAGTGCTCCACTTCGAGCGGCGGGCCGATGCGCACCGTAATGCCCCGCCCAGTGGGCAACATCCGACCCTTGGGCATGACACGATACGCGCCATCGATATAAAGCGGCAAAATATCGACGCCGGAGTCAAGCGACAGCTTGCCCACCAACGGCTTGAACTCCGCCAACTGGCCATCCGGCTGACGGGTGCCTTCGGGGAACAGCAGCACCGTGCGGCCACGGTCGAGGACGTCTTGGGCCTGCCGCAAAGAGGCACGGAAGCCTTGGCGACGCTCGATGGCTTCGACGTTGGTGAAGTGGGTGAACCACGTCACTTTCAAGCGATGGCCCTCGAAGAAATAGTCTTTTGCAGCGAGGGCCGTCAGTTTCTTTCCATACTGCCCAAGCGCAAACTTCACGAGCCCCATGTCCAAGTGCGACGAATGGTTGCTCACCACAATCGTGGGTCGATTGAACGGAATATTCGCGTGGCCTTCCACCCGCGTATCCATCACCGGACCATTGAAGAAGTTCTGAATGACCGCCATTCGGTCCTTCAGCGTGTCGCTTACCCACTCGGGCACGTCATACGGACCGTGCGGCTCTGGGTCGGGGAGGTCGACCTTTTCGGGCGCAGGCGCACCGACCAGCTCGATGACTTCGGCGACCGTCTCGCAACGCGACAGGGCCTCACTGTCGGGACGCCCCGTGCCCACGCCTTCGAGCGCGGAGGACAGCTCGACGAACATGAGGGAGTCGAAGCCGAAGGTGTCCCGGAGGCGCGTCGACAAGCTGACGGCGCTGACATCTACGCCGGCAACGCCCGCGATTGCAGCGAAGATGGGGTCGTTGGACCCTTCGCCCACGAGCTTGCGCTCGGGGGTGGCGGCGATGATGCGCTCGATGACTTCGCGGACCTTCTTGCGCTGCACCTTGCGGGTGGCCGTGCGCGGAAGCTCCGCGTCTACCAAATGAATGACCGAGGGGCGCTGCACCGCGGGCAACTTGGCCACCGCATCTTCGATGGCTTCGCGGGCTTTGTCGTGGGCGCTGGCCCGCGCATGGCCGGCGGTGATGTCGGGAACGGCGAGCATCGCCAGGCGTTCGCCACCGCGCGCATCGTCTACGCCGACCAAGGAATACTCCTGGACAAACGAAATCGGGCCCAGCGTGTTCTCGACGTCATCCAGGTAGATGTTTTCGCCCGCGGACGTCACAACCACTTCTTTGGCGCGGCCTACCAAGGTCAAGCGCCCGGCGTGGTCGAACCGCCCGAGGTCTCCCGTGCGAAGCCAGCCATCTTCGGTGAAGGAAGCCGCGGTTGCAGCGTCATTCCCAAAATAGCCCTTCATCACATTGGGACCGCGCGCTTGCACCTCGCCTACGCCGTGTTCATCGGCGTCGACGATGCGCACCTTCACGCCCGGAATCGCCTCGCCAACATGGCCGATGCGAGAGCCCGGCTTCGGCACCGAGGCAGTCAACACCGGAGCCGCTTCGGTCAGACCATAGCCTTCGGCCAACGGCAAGCCGACGCCAACAAAGAGGTCTTGGGTCGCACGGGGCAAGGCCGCGCCGCCGCTGATGAGCATGCGGATGTTGCCGCCCAAGCGGTTGTGAACGGAACCAAACAGGAGCCGCCCGAAGTCAATTCCGACTGACTTTCCTGCTGCGAGGTTGACGTCAATCATCCTGTCAAACGCTAGTTTGACCAACGTGCCCCGCTCCTTGACTTCACCACGAATTCGTCGTTCTAGCAGTTGCCACAGCGCGGGGACACCGACCATCGCCGTGACCCGACCTTCGCGCAGGCCATACGTCAGGCGGTCGCCATTGACTTCGTCGAGGTAGATAATGCTCGAACCCATCGACAACGGCAGCAGCAGCCCACATGCAAACTCGAAGGCGTGGTGAATGGGCAGCACACTCAACAAACGGTCGTCTTGATGGAGGGGAAACAACCGCCCAATGCTCGAGACCATGCTCGTAAAGTTGCCATGGGAAAGCATGACGCCTTTGGGGTCGCCGGTGGTTCCCGAGGTATACAAAATGCTGGCCAGCGCATCTTTGTTGACCTCATAGGCCGGCAATCGACCCACGGCGCCACGGTCGCAAATGGCCATGATGTCGAGCACTTCGACAGGCGTTTCGGCGGCTGCACATGCGGGCCCAATCCCTTCGCGGGCGCGTTCGTCCAAAATCGCGAGGCGGGCCTTCGCGCTGCGAAGGATGGTCATCGTTGGATTGGTTTCGAGCTGTGGGTCCAACGGAACCACCGTGCACCCTGCACGAAGAATTCCAAAGTACGATACCGCCCAATACGGATGATTCCGCGCAGAAAGCACAACACGGTCGCCCTTCTCGGCGCCAGCGGCGACCAAGCGCACTGCGACGGCCTCCGCACGCGCACGCATTTCTCGGAACGACATCCGCGCAAACCCATCCTCATGGGTACGCATCAATGCAGGCGCGAGGTCGTGGCGCTCGGCGATCTCCTCCATCATCTGCCAGAGGTCATCGTGCTGCGCCAAAGGATTCTTCGACTTTTTCAGCTTGGCGCGAATCTGCGGCGACACATTCTCCTCAATACCGGGAGAGTGGATATCGACCATATAATGGAGCCAATCAATACGCTCCGGCGCAAAAGGCATGGCCTCGCGCAAGTCTTCGGGCAGCCGCAGCCAAGCATTGCGGGTGTTCTGTGTGCTGAACCGATAGTTATGCGTGGCCATAAACGGCACGAACTGGTCGGTAATGCGAGACTGAATGTCGAGAGACTTTTCAAGCTCACCCAATCCCGAAGCCACCGGCCCGAGGACATCGCGGAGACCACCCTTCGCAATATTCCCAACAAACTTGCTGAGTTTGCCCACCTGCTCCGAACGCCACTTGGGCCCGCGGGTCCAGTAGGTTTCGACAGGCATCGGCGCCGCTTCGAATCGACTCTTGATCTTGTTATAGATCGGGTTGCCTTTACCTTTGGCTTGGTACAGGCGGCGTGTAAACAGGCCCACAAGCTCTACCATCCGACTGATTTTCATCGGATTTGTATCGGAAGAACCGTATTGGTACACCGACCGTTGGGTTCCTTCCAAAAGCTCGCCCAAGGTGGCCATCATCCCCGCAGCGACCGTGTCTACGGGAATGACGTCCAGCACTGAGTCTGGCTTGTACGGCGCTTCAAACAACCCCTCGACGGCAATAAAGATGAGGGGACCGGAAGTGTTGATACCTTCGTTCCACCCGGGCCGGGGGTATGTCAGCGCAGACTCGATGACCGCGGGACGGCCAATGGTGTAGGGCACACCGGAACGCGCGAGGATTTGCTCGCCAATGCTTTTTGTATAGGTATAGATATTGTGCCAGCCCCAATACTGCGCACGCTCCGTACCCCACTCAACAAGCTGCGCATCAATGAAGCTGCGGCGCACCTTTTTGAGTTCGGCCTCCAACGCAGAACCGCGCTGTGGCTCACTGCGGCGGCGAAGGTTTTTCTTCGCTTCATCCAAGAACCGAGATTGCCGAAATGCGTCGTTCGCGCGATGACGAACACTCTCGACAAGGTCGATGCACTCGGCGATTTCGCGGTCAGGGTCCCAGTGCTCAAGCGAGAGGTCACCGGCTTTGGGAAAGGGATACTTGAGGGGATTGACCTCGTCTACTTGTCCCGTTCGGTCGCCTGCAACGTAACAAGTGGAGGTATGCAGAATCGGCAGGCCTCCGGTGCCAGGAGCACCCAAGTCGCGACAAAGCGCGACCAAGTTCTGCATTCCAAATGCATTCGTATTCAGCGCGTAGTCGAGCGGGGGATTGAAGTCGACCACACCACTGGAGTTCACGAGGACCGTCAAAGTGCCCCGGAGTTCGTCTCGAACATCCGCCGGCACGCCCGCAAACTCCTCGGTGATATCACCGGGAATGGGCGTGATGCGGGCCTTCATGAACGACTCGTAGGCAGCCCCCGGAAACCGCGCGCGGATGGGGTCAAACACCGGCGACGAGGCGACCTCCGCCCAGAAGCGCGCCTCACAGGACTGCCGAATGGAGCCGTCGCTGTTTTTCCGCGGCCGGACCACAAGCCAGACATGCTCGACTTCGTCCCCGAACTGGTCGAGGAGCATCGATAGCCAGACCTTGCCCAAAAACCCCGTACCGCCCATGACCAAAATGCGCGCGCCCGTAAGCAGGCGCCGCAGGTCAAGGGAAGAGCGGCCCGAAGGCACCAACGCGGGCGACGTGCCCGATGGTTCAAACGTAGACGGTTCCATCGCGCCTCCTTCAGTCTTCTACGACCGTCAAAGCGGGCGGCGCAGGTTCCGCCGTTACGTCCGCCATGACCACCGGAGAGATGCGGAAACAAGTGATGCTGGGGTCAGCGGGAGCGGTTTCCCGCGCCATTCGCAACGCATCATCCATCGTGCGGGCCGTTTCGTAGCCCAAGATTCCGGGCACGTACTCGTTGTCTGCGCCCACAACAATGACGCGACCACGGTGCTGGCGCCCATTTTCCCCCCAGTACCACATATAGAATGGGTGAACGGGATGGTACGCATTGCCCGTGCGGTACTGTTGGATGTAGCCGGGATGCCGTGCGAACTCACGCTCGTAGCGCTTGTGAAGTTCCATCGCATCGCGGGTTTGGGGCAGCAGCTTGTGGAAAAACTCGGCGTAGGCTTGGTGCTGAATCCGGTCGAACTTGTCGGTACACGGATGCAGAATAATCATGGTGCCGCCCTTTTTGATGAGCGGCGCGCCTTTGTGGAGGTTGTGGAGGTAGCCTTCCGCCATGACGCTCACGAGCACCGGGTTCAGGAAGGCACCCACGTTGTAGGGCGAAATATAAGGAATGGGGAAAATGCCAATGTCGGCTTGGCCGGAAATCGGTACCAACAGCTGTTGGTGGCACTTCTCAAGGATGTGGTCGTGTACGGGCTCACATGCCCCCGCTGCGACTGCAATCATCTCGTAGGGCGCAGGCACCTTCTCAAACACAGCCTGACGGGCATTCTGGGGCAGCCATTCCAAGGTCTTGACAAGCCCTTGCAGACCGCTCCACTCGGCATCGCTCAACTCGTCTTCGTTCTTGGCGAGGACATCGAGCGGACGCCCAAACATCCGGTTGTTCACCGTAGTCTCGATGTGGAACACCTTGACGTGCTGCTCGATGAGCTTGCCGACCCGAACCATCTTGTCGTTGAGGTGGGAGCGCGCCGGCTCCATATACGACTCGGACTTTCGAATTGTCGCCGGGTTGTGGTGACCGCGGAGGGTGCGGTAGCCGACAAGGCCCGTGCCCAGGCTCTTATAGCCACCATTCATCGGAACGAACGTCAAGTTGACGTAGATGACAAGGTCACTCTCTGCCGCACGCCGGTTGATTTCTACATCGATGCCGTCTTCGGTCGTGCCCAAGTACTTGAGTCCATTGGGCTTTTCGGCATCGTGGTTGTAGAGACGGTCGGGCCAAAAGCGACGGTGAACGCGGTCGCCCAGGATGTGCCGGATTTCCTCCGACTTCATGGGGCGATGGAAGGCCGTGGCGATGATGAGCTCGATGTCTTCCACGCCGTATTCGTCAAGCTGCTGAAGAACCGCCTCCACCACCATTTGCCGACAGTCGGGGCGACGCATCGGCGGCAATGGCATCGAGAGGTCGTCAATCGCGATGGTGACCTTCATACCCGGCCGCAACAAGGCATAAAGAGGCTCGCTGCCAAGGGGATGGCTCAAGGCATAGCGAACCGCCGCTTCGGGGTGCGGCAAGCCTTCGAGCGGCGGCTTGGGGTACACAACGCGGGTGCCCACAGGCAGGTCCACCTCGACCAGGCGGGTGCCGCTGAACAACACACGGGGGCGAGAACGGTGGTCAATGGTAACGACGCAGGGATGGTCGAGGCTCATGGCTGACTCGGGTGCGCCCATGCGGGCGTCAAAAAAGGGGCAAAATGTCGACAGAAGGTCGCTGCGGACCTTCCAACAATTCAGCGGGAGCGGCCAGAGGCTGCACGGTCGATGTCGAGCACCGGCCAGGAATATGCCTCCGCCAAGCGAGCGAGCTTGGTATCGGGCCGAATGCACGCAGGGTGGCCGACGACCGAAAGCATTGGAACATCGGAGTAGGAGTCCGAATACCCATGGCAGCGCGCGAGGTCATGGCCGTGTTGCCGGGCATCATTCACGATGAGCCCAGCTTTTTCAGGGCCAGCCACGACCGGGCGCAGGAGCTTGCCGGTGGCAATTCCATCCTTGAACTCGAGGCGGTTGGTGATGAATGCATCCGCACCCAGGTATTCCGCCAAGTGAACCATCACATGGTCCAAGGAGCCGGTCACAAGCACAACGCGCTGGCCAGCAGCGTGACATTTATCGATGAGGTCTTGGGCACCACGAAAAATCCGAGGTTCGACGATGTCCTCGAATACATCACGCCCAACGATCGTCATTCGGTCTTGGCTGATGCCTTTGTAGTTGGCATACAAAAGCTCGTTGAACAGCCTGCGGTCGCGCAATTCCGCCATCGCCATCCGCGGCGCACCCAGAATCGCGGAGCCGAACCGAGTCAACGATGCGATGGGCCGCGCTTGGTTGAGCAAAAACCACGCTGTGGGCCCGAGAAGGTTGGTGTCTACCAACGTTCCGTCGACATCGAAGTACGCGGCGCTGGACCAACCACCTTCAGGCGGCGGAGGTGCTTTCGGGTTCTTCGTCGCGGTTGCGAGTTCGGGATGGGCCACGGGGTCTCCGACGATAGAATCACGTTGGGAGCGAGCAAAGACAAAGCGAGGGTGCTGGGAGAGGCATATCCGAGGATATGAACCAATCGATGCACCGAAAAAGAGCTCCTGGACGGGTTGAACGAAACGCGGGGGAGGCGTCCGCCCAGGGTTCGGGGCGCTGGCCGCGCTTGCACGCGGACAACCCACCGGAGGGCAGGCGGGGTAACGCATCCCGACGCCTTCGAGCCACCCCCCGGCGACTTTGACCCCGGACTCTCACCAAAGCGCCATGAGGACCACGCCAAAACGAGCTATGAAGGTCGATATTCGAAGCTGTTGGGAGAGTACCATGCACCGCCGGTTTGCGATGTTTTTCCTTGTCGGATGCACTGCCCCAACAAAAGAATCGTCCAACGGTGCCACAGACTCGGCCGCGCAAGAGTCCCCCGACCTTGTCGGTTTTCTGACGGAGCCAGGACCATGGACAGCGGGCTATCGGCAGATAACCCTGCGTTACGAAAGCCCCGACGGAGAGCGGTCCTTGCGCTTGGCCCTGTGGTATCCGTCGGACGCGACCGAAGGCGAGCGCCCGCAATATGGCGTGATTGCATCGCAAGCAGCACTCTTGGATGCGCCACTTGCGGATGGAACAGGCTGGCCCACACACGTCTACAGCCATGGTCACCAAGGATATGCCGAGGCCAGCAGCTTTTGGGCCGAACACCTTGCGTCCCACGGATTCGTCGTGGCCGCCCCTGACCACACGGGCAACACCACGATGGACGGCAGCGCGCGCGAAACTTCTATCTATTACCTTCGGCCACTCGACATTCGCGCGGTCATCGACCAACTGGAGGCCCCCTCGGGCGAGCTTGGCTTCCTCGGCGGCTCCCTCGACATGTCGCTCCTCACTGCATCGGGACACTCTTTCGGTGGCTACACCCTGCATGCACTGGCAGGAGCTCGCTACGATGCCACCTTGCTCGAAGAGTGCCTCAATGGCACCGATACGTCTTCTTATTGCTCGACGATGGACGAACGCGCAGCTGCACGCTTGTCGGCTGGGTTTCATGAGCCGCGAATACAGGCATATGTGTCGATGGCGCCGGGCGACTTTCGCTTGTTTGGCAGCGATGGCTTCGACTCCATCGCGGCGCCCATCCTCCACTTCACCGGGAGCCTCGACCCCCAGACCGGCGGCGACAGCGAGGCGATTTGGCAAGCGTTGGGCGGCGCACCCCATGCGCGCGTCGACATCACGGGGGGTGGGCACCTCACGTTCACCGACTACAGCACCATCTTGGAGACGGCTGACGGCCTGATTGATGCGCCAACCGGTTTTCGGATTGTCGACGGCTGGGGGCTTGCTTGGCTTCTGCAACAAACGGGAATCCGCGACACCAGCGAATTATTGGAGGGTGGGGTCGACATTGACCCAGCCGCGCGACGCATCGAAGCGCCAGCGGACTGACGCGCAGAGCATCCGACGAGAAGGCTGCGCCAAAACGGACCCTCGGCGGTGCGGCGCGAAAATCGCGATACCGCTGCACAAAAAGCAGCTCCCCAGCCGTGCAACACCCTCGCACCGAAGACGCTGCAGACATGCGGGGAGGGTGCCCGATGTCGCCAACCGACTCCAGCAGGAAGCCGCTGACTGACAAGCGCGGGCCGTTTCGGCCAACGAACTACGGCCGACCTGCCGTACGCGCGACGGACGACCGTCGGGGGGTACCTGGCGGACGATATGCGGCAGGCGGACCCACCACATCTTGCAACAGCAGGGCATCCAGAAGTACGGAGCGGCGGTCATCAGGGCTGCGCGCAGCGGCAATTTTCGACGCGCCGCGCCACTTTCGCTCCCCCCGGCCCACAATCGACAACCGTACAGTAGCCGCGAGCGTCATGAGGTCGGCACCGGGCTCTTGGCCGGCCCAAAGCGCCGCAGCAAGCAGCAAGCGCGCATCGGCGCCCACCACCCGTCCTTCGCGGAGTTGGCGTCCGAGTGTGCGAACGCGCGCCCACACCCCCGGCGACACATCAAAGCCAGGGACTTCGAGAATAGTATGCCCCGCGAGGGAACGATACTGCGCCTGTACCCATGCACGAATGCCCGCCGTGCCTTGCTCTAGCGCGTGGTCCAACGCGAAGCCGATGGTCTTGCCACCGGCCAGGGGGAGGACCAACGTAGGTGCCGCAGCGTCCTCGGCGTCGAGGACCTCGGGGAAACGATGGATGCGATTCCATTCCCGCGCGGCGTGACGGCCCGCCTCGATAAAGCCCACCTCTTCCAACAAAAACGCTGCGAGGTGAAGGCGAAGGTGGGCGGGCGGATGGGGAGCGTATCGACCGTCTTCGGCCAACGCAGTCAGCACTTCCAGCGGCCTATCGGGGCGGGCAAAGGACGCGATGAACCCATGCAAGGCCGAGGGACCGAGCATGAGCACGGTGAGCGCGTCGGCGAAAATCTCCTCTCGCCACGCGCTCCATATTTGGCTCGAAGTCCCCGACAGCCGGCCTCCGACAACTGCCAAAAGCTCTGGACGTGCATCCCAACCCGCAGCGCTACCCATTTCGTCAAGCAGGCCTGGCACCCCACGCAAGACGACGTGCCCTACTTCGTGGGCCAAGCTCGGCCACCGATAGAGGTCGTGCGCAAAGTCATGCGGAACAAAAATAAGGGGATGGCCAGCGCCCAAGAGGCCCATAACCACCGCCTCCCCGCCGACAATACCCGCAGGCTGACAGATAGGAACCTGCTGCGGAAAGTCGATTTCGTAGACCTCTGCAAACGAACGCAGCGGAGCAAGACACGCATCTGCAATGGCCTCTGCGTCGGCCATCACTTCGTCCAGAGAACGATCCTCACCAATACGATTCGATACAGCAACCACTGCAAGTTGCTGTTCTGCCTCCACCAACAATCGATGCAACGCGCGCCCGTTGACCTCCGCCGCCCCCACGGCGAACGCATGGGCCACCCGCTCCAAGCGCGGCTCGATTGCGCCCTCCAAGACCACCATGAGCGCCTCGCCCCGCGCCCCACGTGCCCGTACCACCTCTTTCGCAGCATCCTTTCGCGATACCAATGCAGCATGGCGTTCCGCGAGGGCCTGCCGACCCCCTGCCTGCGCCGGCATCGACTCCCAAGGAGGCGGAAGCGAGGTTGGAGGGACCTCCGGCACGGGCACAGACGGCGTTCGCGACTTCGACATGAGCTTGATGGCTAGCCATATCGCTGGAATCGCGAACTTGGTCAGAGTTGCAATCCAATCGACGTCACTCACGGGGTTCCTCCGGCGGCGGGGACGGCGGGGGCCTGCGGACCAACGGGTGTGGTTCTCGCCCACGCGGGGGACCAAACACTTCACTGAGCAACACACGCCGCAACAATGCGCGACCTTGCAGTTGCTGCAGCAATCGCCGGTTGGTGGCCATGATTAGGAACCGCTTCCTTCGCCCGCAATCTCTCCCAATCGAGAACGCATGGCGGTGTCAGCGACCACGTTCTTTAGATTGTAATAGTCCATCACGCCAATTTTTCCATTCCGAAGGGCTTCCGCCATCGCGAGGGGCACTTGCGCCTCGGCTTCCTGCACCTTGGCCAACGCCTCTTGGTATTTTGCGCGGTTTTCTTGTTCCAACGCAACCGCCATTGCACGACGACTTTCCGCGAGCGCCTGCGCAATGTTCTTATCGGCCTCGGCCTGCTCCATTTGCAGCTTCGCGCCAATGTTGGCACCTACGTCGACATCGGCAATGTCAATCGACAAGATTTCGAAGGCGGTGCCAGCATCCAAGCCCTTCGACATCACGACCTGAGAAATGCGGTCAGGGTTTTCCAACACCATCCGGTGGCTCGATGAAGAGCCAATGGTGGTAACAATCCCCTCGCCTACGCGCGCGAGAATCGTTTCTTCACCTGCGCCGCCCACGAGGCGGTCGATGTTCGCACGCAGCGTGATGCGACTGATTGCCACAAGTTGAATGCCATCCCCCGCCATTGCTGCCACTTTCGGCGTTTGGATGACCTTCGGATTGACGGACATCTTCACGGCTTCGAGCACATCACGACCCGCGAGGTCGATTGCGGCTGCGCGGTCGAAGTTGAGGGCGATTCCCGCTTTGGCCGCACTGATGAGCGCATTGACCACATGAAGCACATTGCCCCCTGCGAGGAAGTGCGCTTCCAAGAGGTCAATCGGAGCGTCGACATTTGCCTTGATGGCGCTGATACGCGCATTGACAATGACAGAGGGAGGAACGCGACGCAATCGCATCGCAACCAACTGGAAAATCCCGACACCGGCACCGGACGCTGCTGCGGCAATCCACAATCCCACTGGCACAAAGTACAGCAAGAACGAAAGGCCGATAAAAATGCCCAATGCGCCAAGAGGAATGATCAACTCCACAGAAGCCTCCTTAAGACTTGGTTTCCATGCTCACCGATTGACGGTAACCTGAATCTTCATTCAGTTGTACAAAAAAACATGTCACGAAGCGTCACGGACGGTGTCCGGGGTCTTGGAGTCGGGCTTGCGCTGTACCACCACACGCATTCCCTCCACTTCGATGACAACAATCCTGGCCCCGGCACGAATGTACTCGTGAAGGCTTACAACATCGACGATTTCGCCATCAATAGAAGCCTTCCCACTTGGCCGGAGATCCGTCGCAGCATCGCCCTCTTGCCCTACCAACTCGACACGAGCACCATGAGGACGTGTACGCGCATCTTCAGGAGCCACGGCACCCGGCGCATGGTCGCCAATCTTCGCTTGGAGAACCAACCAGCGAGGCAGCGCACGCTGGGGCACAAACGCCACCACTGCAACCATCGCAAGGAGAGTCCCCGCCAGTGCCACCACGACGCGGTACAACGCATGGAGAATCCCGCCGGGACCATCGCCGAGGTCCCACGCAACATCCAAAGGGGCACCCACAAGGGCAAGAGCAAGCCCCACGACGATGAGCACGATACCGACCACGCCGGTCACGCCAAACCCCGGAATGACGAGAACTTCAACCAAAAGCGCAATCCCACCGAGGCCCACCAAGATAACTTCTTCCCAGCCCACCAACGCAACCGTTGCATGGCCAAAGAAAAACAACACCAACGCGCTGATACCAACGGTGCCGGGAATTCCAAAACCTGGAGAATACAACTCTACCATTATTCCCAA
Organism: uncultured Enterobacterales bacterium; assembly: GCA_964502005.1. Taxonomy (GTDB): domain Bacteria; phylum Myxococcota_A; class UBA796; order UBA796; family UBA2385; genus CAJWOS01. The sequence goes on along the minus strand of CAZCUX010000021.1, from coordinate 25,625 downwards.
CACACCCAACGACATCAGCAAGCCAGCAACCGTGGGGTCAGTCACAAATCGCGCAAACGTCTCGGCCCAGTTTTCGACCATTCGACGCGGCGTAGCCTTCGAAAGACCGAGGACCTGCATCACTTCGTCTTGGTCTTCCGCCACCGCAGCGGCGAGCCCCAAGGCACTCGCTTGCTCGGTCGTCAGCGTGAGCAGCTTGCCCGCCTCGACAACTCCTTCGATGGCCACATCGGCGTCCACCATCGCTTCTGCGAGCTGGCCGTCGCGTCCGGTCGCCTCGGCTGTCGCGCGCATCTCGGCCCGCATGTAGGAGACGACTTTCTCGCCCACGGGCTCCATCTCGCCACCTTCAATGGTGACGGGCGTTGCGGCTCCCATCGTCGCGCCTGGCGCAAACACAATCGAGTCCGCCGCCAAACCAATGAGAGCACCCGCTGAAATCGCGCGACGATTGATGAACGCAACCACAGGTACGTCGGTTTCGAGCAATACATCCCGAATCTGGACTGCCGCATCGACCCGTCCACCGTGGGTATCAATGTCGAGCAAAATCGCCCGCGCATCGGGATGTTCCGCAATCGCACGCTGCACGAAGGGGACGAGGCCGAGGTCAATCGTGCCTTCAATGGGCACCACGACGACCTCACCGCCACGTCCATCGTCGTCCGCGAGTGGCGAAAGGGCACGCGCATCGAGCCCGCCCCACACGCCCCCCAAAACCCCCAACAGGATTGTCCATACGGCAACCCACAGCATCCATCGACGGGATGGGGGAATCAGCGAAGGGGCGACTGGGGTTTCCATCATCGTGTCCTATTTGTCCGCAAACGACCGCGAAATCCGCATCCGTGCAAGGACGCGCTGGGTATTCGGCCGGAGAGGGAACATTATTGCTCTATTCCCTGGAGCGGGGATGCGGAGGTCGGTGCGAGCAATCGATAAGGAAACTGCGCGACCTTGCGCACTTCCGCGGTCTTATCCGCGCGGAACCAAACTTCGACCGTTCCTTCGGGAAATAGCCCCATCGCTTGGGGAACCGTGCTTTGGAAGTAGGAAACAACGGTAGGCTGCGCATCCCAGCCAATGCGTTCTGCGGTCCAAACCGCGACCTCCTCCTCGTGCCATCGCTCGCCACGCGGGTCGACCAAGCGAACCCAAATCCATCCCGGTTCGCCCGGATTGACGCGCCCGCGAACCTCCACAGCATCTCCCGAGACAGTCACGAATGCGTATGGGTCGCCGATGCGCGGCTCACCACGCGGCACCATCGCGAGGGTGCTGCGCTGAAGCTCCCCCCGCGCCACTTGGTCGGTCACCATTTGCGCGCGGAGCGTGACGTCTCGAAGCGCTGCCTGGGTCGCCTGAAGGCCAAGCTGGGGCGCGATTTCGTGCATCTCGAAGGACACGCCTGGGCCGTCCACCGTAAACGCCGCCGCCGTTTGTCCTTCCCACGGCCCTTGGCTCACCTTCCATCCCTTGACCTTCATTGCCTGCGTACCCGCGGCGTTTCTCGCCACGAGCTCACTGGTTTGCCAAGGGTGTGCCGCCGGACGTTCCTGGAATCGAAAAAGCCCACGAGCTGTTGCTCCGAACGTGGATTGATATCCTCCAAAGGCGCTGGTCCAAAGCTCGCGGTCCCCTTGGCGCGGCCACGCAACGGTTTGGCCCTCCCAAAGTCCCACCCGCCATCTTGGGTCTTGCTCGAAGGTCTCCCGCAAACGCTCGACAACCCGCCCGTCTGTCACGGAAAACATCGATGTATTGGCTTCAATCGTATAACTCATGATGGACGTCGTCAGCGTAACCAAGTTGATGTCCATCACCGCACCACTCAGCGGTGGCAACGACGGGACAGCCCCCGGCATCAACCAACCCAAGGAGAGGGGGTCCTTGGGCGGAGGAGGAGGTGGTGGTGGAGGCGCCACAACCACCGGTGTCGCAGCGGTTCCCGGATTGGCCGACGTTGCAACACTGCCCGGAGATCTCGCTCCGTCCCCACCTACAGGCGGCGCCTTGGGCGGACAACCTGCAACACCCAGCAACACACCGAACAACAGCCCGTACATACGCGGATTGCACACCATGTTCGCCATCGCTCCACTTTCTACGGGCGACAAAAGCCCACCTTCGGCGTACCATACACGCAACCACGGGGACACCCTTCGTGTGTGTCGGAGGACTGCGATGGACGCCCGGGACCGCAAAGAGGCCACCCGCACTATCATTCGTGCGATTCGCACAGCCGACGAACGCGCGCGCGCGCGTCACTCCTGGATGTCACGAGAAAGCCAAGACAGTGTGGGACTCGCGATCTTCTTCGGCGCGTTTTGCTTCCTGGCCCTCGTGGCATGGGGCTGGGCAGCCGGCGTGCTGCCCACACTCTTGACCATCGTGCTTCTTGCGATGGGCCTGTCCATCCTTCATGAGCTCGAACACGACCTCATTCACGACCTCTACTATCCATCGCGACCCGTCATACAGCACCTCATGTTCGCCGGCATCTGGTGGGCAAAAATGAGCCTCAATCCTTGGTCGCGCGGCAGAATCCACCGCTACCACCATCGAGTGTCGGGACAGCCCCACGACATCGAAGAACGACTGATTGGACTCGGCCTAGCATGGGGACCAAAGCGGCTGTTCCTCAGCCTGTTTCCCGCCGGCAGCGTCCTTCAGGCGCCCTCGATTGCCCATGCAGTCCGCACCGCCATCGCCGAAGGCGCACCGCGACCCGAGCTTGACCATCGGATTTCGCAGATTCCCGCAAGAATCGTGGACGGTATTTTTGTGGTCATGCCATTTGTTGCACTACCCATGGCCGTCCTCGGGTCCGATATTGCCACTTGGATTTCTGTGCTATGGGTGCTACCAAACACAATTCGCCACTTCTCTATCGTGGTGATCAGCTCCAATAGCCACTACACGCAGATTCCCCCGGGTGAGCTATTTCCGCAGAACCAAGTCCTGAATCACTGGAGCACATGGCCGCTCCAGTTGTTCTGCTTCAACTTCGGAAGCACCCACATACTGCACCATTATGTCGTCAAGCAGCCATTTTACATTCGGCAGGCGATATGGAAGGACGTAGTATCCGTGCTACGCGAAAATGGCGTCCCGTTCAACGACTTGCAGACCTTCCGACGCGCGAATCGCTGGTTGGGCACATCGTCCCCTTGAGCCTTGTGCCTTTTTGTGACCGTCACCATTTCCCCCCACCAACGGTAGGCAATACCGGGTACACTCCACGCGCCTCGCGGTTCGATTTGACCCCCTGTCGCGCACCCTAAGGCACGAAGGCCCACCCGGCCGGTGTGTTCGGAGGAGACCCATGAGTTGCCGCATTGTTCCTGTATTGTCGTCTGTGTTGCTTCTCGCCGCTTGTAAGGGCGAAGACCCCGCAAAGGTCGACAATACGGTCGAAGAAACCACCGACACCAACGGCACCACCGACACCAACGAACCACCGGACGAAGACCCCGTCCCTGCCAGCATCGAGATTTCCTTCGACACCTACGTGGGCGATGTCGACCAGACCTTCATTGCAACGATTGTCGTGCGCGACGCTGAAGGCAACGAAATCCCCGATGCCGACACCGACTTGGTGGTCGACATCCCCGACAGTGGGGAGATTCGCGGCAACGAGGTCACCCTCCACGCCGAAGGCATTTTCGTCGTGACCGCGACTCTCGCCGACGGCACACTCGCCACCAACGCCGCACCGATTCGAATCGACGACAACGGCCCGGTGCTCACCCTCACCAGCCCCGCCAATGGCGCTTGGCTCGACGGCGACACCGCCACGGTTGAGGGCATGGTCACAGACCAATGGGCGGGCGTTCAAAGCGTCCGCGTAAACGGCGAAGAGGCCACGGTCAACGCAGACGGGAGCTTCTCGCACTCCGTCGTACTGCTTCCCGGCGCATCGGCCATCGAAGTCGTCGCCACCGACAATGACAGCAACGTTTCCGATGCCTGGCTCGGCGTGATGTCGGGCGCATATGCCGACCCCACCGCAAAGCTGAACGGAATGCAAGTCGGCCTGAGCGCCGATGGCATCTTCGCGGTTGCCGCACCATTGATGGGACAGCTTGAAGCAAGCGCTGTGGAGGCGGTCCTCAAGGCATCCAATCCGGTCGACCGCGGGAGTGTGTCGTGCGCGACCTACTCCATCAATGTTGTGTCCCTCGACTATGGCACTCCCGCTTTGCAGCTCACGCCCCAAGACGGTTCTATCCATATGGAGGTCCAACTCACCGACCTTGAGCTCAAAGCAAACGTCACGGTAAACGCATGTGGTCTCTACACCACCACTGAGCGCATCACCATTACGGACACCTTGACCACCATCACCGGCGACATCGAAGCCATCTATTTGGTGTTGTTTGGCGGAGTCACCACGGGCATTTCGGATACGGCCGTTTCGTATGCAAACTTCGACATCGACTATGGCTCGCTACAAACCGTGCTCGACTCTTTGGGCCTCAATCCAGCCGACCTCGGCTTTGACGCAGAAGCCATCATTTCCGAAGTCATTATCGCCGCTGTCGAAGAAGAAGTGCCCCCCCCGATTGCCGACGCCTTGAACGGCCTGGACATCGAAGAAACACTAGACATTCTCGGCGTTCCGGTCACGCTCGCCACGGAAACCCACAAGGTCACGATTACCGAAGACGGCTTGGCTGTGCAGATGTATACACAGTCCACCGGACCCGCCGCAAATCCCGAACTGCCGCCCCTCCCCGGTGCGCTATCGCTCGGAGGTGACCCTCCTACGGTCAATCCCGCAGCCGATGTGTCGCTGTCCCTTCAAATAGATGAGCTGAACCGCGTGCTGCACCTTGCGCACACGTCGGGCGCATTCCTCATCAACATTTCCGACCGAGAACTCGGCCTCGACCCCACCCTCATCGACTTCGTGTTCCCTGGCGCAAGCACCCTCAACCTCCGCTTTTCGCCCACCATTCCGCCCGTTTTGCTTCCCAAAGAAGGTACGCCGGACCTTGCGCTTCGTATGCTGGCTCTTGAGCTTGTAGGCAACGGAGACGTCGACGGGGTAGACACCGAGCTGGTTCACGCATGGGTACACGTCCTTGGAACCGTGCAAACCACCATCAATGCAGACGGCAACGTAGCTCTTGAGGTCACCGAAATCACACCTGTGGTCGACATTCTGCCTCCCCCCGCCGACCAAGTGGCCGCCAAAGAGCAGCTCGAAGAAGCGCTCGCGAGCATCTCGGTAAGTGTGATTGGCGAGCTGTTCCCTTCCATTGTGTTCGCGATTCCGGAGGTCCAGGGGATGACGATTGAAGCCACCGGCGCCGCTACTGCTGGCGATACCCAAACTTGGCTCGAAGTCCAAGCAGACCTCACCGAATAGCGTGCCAACCCAAGGCCCCGCCCCCAAGGGGGGCCTTCGTCGGCGCGAACCACTGACTGACTGTCAGTCAGTGGCGCGTCTCTATCGCCCCGGGCGCCCTGTGCCGCTTCGCCGCATCGTTTGCGGCCAGAAGTTTAGGCTCAAAAGTGGCCTGCAGCGCCAATGCCTGTCGGTGAAAGGGACCATCCTATCTCTACTTTGGGACGGGCTCCCTCCGAACCGACGGGCTGCCGCCCCGCCACCGCCGTTGCTGCGTTTTGTACCAAGACGAGCTGTCCAATCGCAGCCCCAAACGAAACGCCCCGCAAGCCAATCCATGTCCATTGGCCAGCGGTGCTCCCTTGGGCGGCCCATCCAACATAAGTGCCTACGCCTGCCCCCCAGGCGCCTACCGAAAGCCAGCCCAACGCAGGGGAGACCGAGCCTCCTGCTGCCCCCATCTTCCGTGCAGCGGCAAGCGAACCAATACTTGCAAGCGGACGCCCAACGCTCGAAAGGCCCAGACCTCCGTTCAACACGACGCCCGAAAGGATTGCGCTCTGGGGCTCACGGTAATGCACGTCTCGGCCGCCGAGTGTATGGCGATTGAGCGCATCGACAGGACCATCATACAAGGCGAATGCGCCGACCGTATACAGCGTGCTGCCCGCCGCAGACAAGCCAACGCCGGCCCAACCCCGCCGCACCTGAAGAGCGACATCGTCAGGCAAATCAGCCTCACCGCCCAAAGCAGGAGTCGCAGCACCCAACACAGCTATACCCATCAACAAGCCCAGCCGGCTACTCCATTTATCATTTGACATAGGCGGTCCTCCAACGGATTGCGTCATTACCGAACCACCGGAATGTCCGTCCACAAAGGACGATGGTCGCTAATGTTTTGCGTATCCCGATATCCACCTGTATAGTCTGACCACGGGGATATTTCATCGTGGGCCATGATGGTGCACCCTTGTTCGGATGGAGACCAACGTTCCGCAATCGGCCCGCGAAGTGCAACATGGTCAATCAACGACTGAAAGTCAATGTTCGTGTAGCCGTCTGTCGCAGTCGAAACAAACGTAAAACCGCCGTCCAAAAACACATCCAAAGAGCGCCACGTTGAATTGAGGCCATCAAATGTATCGTTGAAATCTCCCGCTACAACTACATTGTCACCAAAGTCACCAGACTCTTCATCCGGCAACCGCGCGGTCACCCAATCGACCAGCTCGATTGCCTGTAGGTTTCGCTCCTGGGAGCTCTCCGCATCTGTAAACGCAGCATGGTGAATCCCGAGCAGTGTAAACGAGAGGTCGCCCATCGACACACGCGCGGCAAACGGCTCTTTGCTCGCACCCGAGGTGCTGGGGAGGTTGAGCTCCCGGATGTTGGACACCGAGACCCGATCGTTTCGCCACACCATCGCAATGTTTTGGCTCCACCCCGTCTCCCCCACCGCCATCGACCACCTCGACGCGAATGGCAGGTGCGCCAGCGCAGCCTCCCCTTCAATTTCTTCGAGGACCATTATGTCAACGTCCATTTCATCGATGAGACTGACAATCATCTGGTGGTCGACATCGTTGCGGCGCATGTCCCCATCGAGGGGGTCCGCAGTGAGCCACTCGATGTTGAAGGTGCCGAGCCGCAGGCGGTCCTGTACGTCGGTAGCGCCGGCGTCGTCGCCGCCACTTGAAGTTCCAGGGCTGGCCGAGTCTTTGGTAGGAGGACTGCACGCAATGCCCAAAGCGAGCCACACCCACGGGAAACGACCGACCATTCCATGCTCCAACGCAGCACGATTCTTCGAGCCATTGGCCCGCCGAGGACAGGGTAGCCTGCGAACGACACCATGGGCACTGTTCGCCCCGAAAATCCTCTCATCACGCGATTACGTCGCCGGTTTCACGCAATGGGCGTTACGCTGACATCGAAGTGCAACCTTTGTTCCAGTTGGAATGCGGTACCCTCTTCGACGAAACGAACCGCCCCGGACATTCCATGAAGCGCACCGCATTCTCCCTCCTTGTATTGCTGGGAATTTCCCGCCCTGCCGCGGCTGGAACCGCAGTGAGCGGCACCGACTATGCGGTGATGTACGGCACTTGTGGCACCTGGGGCGACTCCACCGGCGGTCTGTGGATTCTCGACCCAAGTCTCGGCTGGACAGACATGGTCGGCGCAAACGGGCCATGGCAACAACTTACGGTCGAATACACCAGTGGAGGAACCACCTCCACCTTCGAAGCGAACGACGGCGACGGCGTTTGCGACTTCTCCGTATTGGACGTCGTCGCGGGCGGCGACTACGCCACATTTGTCTACGAAGCTGGCCAGCTCGAAGTTGTCAAGCACGAAGAGGCGTGGTCCGCATTGTACTATACATCGGGCGGCACCATCACGAACCGCAACCGTGGCTGGGTCGTGAGCTTCGAGGTCTACAACACGGGCAGCACCGCCGTCAGCGACGTCTACGTCATGCACGCCGTCGATGCCAACCCCGAGCTTCCTTGGGGCCGCGCGCCCACCTACAATGACGTGCAGAACCTCGATACCCGCGATTCTGTGCCCGACTTTGTCGGCTCCGGTGGATACGCGTTCGATTCGACGCTGGCCTACGCCATCACCGACTCCGCCGACCAATGGGTCGGGACCGGAAGCTGGGACACCGACCCCCTCGCCACCTACACCGACCCCGGTGGCGCATACTCCGACCGCACAATTCACATCATGATGGACGTCGGCACCATTCCGGCAGGAGAAGCCCGAACCTTCAACTTCTTGGTCGGTGCAGGCTCTCACTCCGTCGGTGTCGCAGAGATTCTGCATGACATGATGGACCCCACCTACGGCGCGTTCTCCGGCTCGTACTCCTCTGTTTGCGACGTAGACCAAGACAACTGGCTCGATGACGAGTGTGGCGGCAACGACTGCAACGATACGGACAACACCGTAAACCCCCTCGCTTCGGAAATCTGGTACGACGGCGTTGACCAAAACTGCGATGACCGCAGCGATTACGATGCCGACCGCGACGGCTACGAGTCCGACCGCTATGGCGGCATCGACTGCAACGACTCCGACGCAACCATCAACCCCGGCGCTACGGACATTTGGTACGACGGTATCGACAAAGACTGCAAAGGCAACGACGACTACGACGCCGACGAGGACGGCTACCGCTCCGCTGCCTATGGTGGCACCGACTGCGACGACACCGATGACCACACCCATCCCGGCGCCACCGATGTTTGGTACGACGGGATTGACGACGACTGCGCTGGAAACGACGACTACGACGCGGATGGCGACGGATTCCGCCACATGGCATTCGGCGGCACCGACTGCGACGACACCAAGGCCACCACCTATGTGGGGGCGCCCGACACTTGGTACGATGGCATCGACGCCGATTGTGCTGGAAACGACGACTACGACGCAGATAGCGACGGATTCCGCGCATCGGCCTACGGTGGAACGGACTGCAACGACGCCAATGCCGCGATTTATGTCGGCGCAACCGACGTTTGGTACGATGGCATCGACGCCGACTGCTCGGGCGGCTCCGACTACGACGCCGACCGCGACGGCGAAGACAGCGCGACCTATGGGGGCACGGACTGCGACGACACCAACGCGAGCATCCGCTCCGGCGCAACCGAGACTTGGTACGACGGCGTTGACGCAGACTGCTCCGGTGGTTCCGACTACGACGCCGATGGCGACGGCCATGACCACGCATCTTTCGGCGGCACCGATTGCAACGACACCAACGCGTCGATTCACGTCGGCGCAACGGATGTTTGGTACGACGGAATCGACGCAGACTGTGCAGGAAACAACGACTACGACGCTGACTCCGACGGTACATCCGCTGTCGCTTACGGCGGGACCGACTGCAACGACGCAAACGCATCCATCCACGTCGGCGCAACAGACGTTTGGTACGACGGCGTCGACGCGGATTGCGCAGGCAACTCGGACTACGATGCCGACCGCGACGGTCAAGACAGCTCTTCGTATGGCGGTCTCGACTGCAACGACCGCTCCGCCACGGTGTATAGCGGGGCCACCGAGACTTGGTACGACGGCATCGACAGCGATTGCGCCGGCGATTCGGACTATGACGCCGACCACGACGGTGACGACCACAGCGCGTTCGGCGGCGGCGACTGCGACGACCGAAACGCCTCCATCGCGTCCACCCTCGCCGAATCTTGGTACGATGGCATCGACACCGATTGCTCCGGCGGCTCCGACTACGACGCCGATGGAGACGGCTACGACAGCGACATTTACGGTGGATTGGACTGCAACGACCTCCTGGCCAGCATTCACCCCGGCGCGGTCGAAATCGACCTCGATGGCATCGACCAGGACTGCGATACCGTAGACGGCGGCGCGGACAGCGACCACGACGGCGTTCTGGACGAGGACGAAATCGCTCTCGGCACAGACATCCACACCTCCGACACGGACCACGATGGCCTTGACGACGGCGATGAAGTCACCTTGGGGACCGACCCCCTCGACCCCGACACCGACGGCGACGGCCTCGAAGATGGCGACGAAGTCACGCTCGGCACCGACCCCGGCGACGCCGACACCGATGACGACGGCTTGACCGACCTCACCGAAGTTTTCGGCACCTTCACCGACCCGCTCGACAGCGACACCGACAGCGACGGCCTCTCCGACGGCTCCGAAGTCTTCGACTGGGGCACCGACCCCCGCGACCCCGACACCGATGGCGGCGGTCGCTCCGATGGCGACGAAGTGCTCACCGACGGCACCGACCCCACGGACCCCTCCGATGACCTCGCTGACTCCGACCGCGACGGCTTGACCGACCGCGCCGAAACCGACACTTGGCACACCGACCCCTACGATAGCGACACCGATGGCGACGGTTTGTCCGACTATGACGAGGTTATCGTCGAGCATACCGACCCGAACGACGACGACTCTGATGGTGACGGCCTCGAAGATGGTGACGAAGTTCACGATTGGGGCACCGACCCCCACGACGCCGACACCGACAATGATGGGCTCGACGACGGCTATGAGGTCGACACCACTGGCACCGACCCAACGCTCGAGGACACCGATGGTGACGGTCTCGATGACGGATACGAAGACGGCATCGGCACCGACGGCACCGACCGCGACACCGACGACGATGGCCTCGAAGATGGCGAAGAAGAGACGGAGTACGGCACCGACCCGCTCGACCCCGATTCCGACGACGACGGCCTCTCCGACGGCGATGAGGTCCACACCTACCACTGCGACCCCCGCGACCGCGACTCCGACGACGATGACCTCGACGACGGCGACGAAATCGAAGAGGGCACCGACCCCAACGACGAAGACACCGACGACGACGGTCTGACGGATGGCGACGAAGTCCATCGCCACCACTGCGACCCGCTCGACGATGACTCCGACAACGACGGCCTAAACGACGGCGACGAGGTCAATCGGCACCACACCGACCCCAAAAACCCCGACTCCGACGACGGCGGCATCCCCGACAAAGCGGAGGTCAATCGCGGCACCGACCCCAACGACCCGAGCGACGACTTCGACAATCCCGGTCAAGGTGACGAGCACCGCGCAGACCAAGCGAGCGTCGCGGATGGCACATTTACGGGCGGAAAGGGTGGCTGTTCGTGTAGCACCACGGACGACACCGCCTCCGCAAACGGCCTCCTGGCGAGCCTATTGGCGGGCTTGTCCTTCTTCGGCCTGCGTCGACGCCGCGCAAGCGACACCTGATGCCGCTACGGCGGGCTGTGGGGTCGCCCATAGCGGCACCCCGCCCCGCCCAAGGCCGCGCAGCGCCTCCCAAGCATCGGGGGCGGGCATGGTCGCCCCGCGCACAATCGCTTCCGCTAACGCCCGATGCTGCGGAAAACAGCCCGCACCCGACGAAGGCACCAAACGCCCCGCTTCCGACTACGGTTCTTCGTCCGGCGGTGGTGCCAAATCTTCCAAGAGCACGGTAGCGGCATCGGTAACGTCGATGGTGTCGTTTTCCTCGATTGCGGCGCCCCGCCTGACCCCGATGGCGGATGCCAAGCGGTTCCACCAATCGACCCGCTGCTCCCCGCCTTCGTCTTCGGGCATTTCGACCACGATGTCTTCACTCATCGCGATAACCGCGGCGGGGCCTGTGCTCACGCGCCCATCGAGAGGGAGCAGCAGTCCGCCATGCAGGAGCAGGCCGGTGACTTGGTTGCCTTGGCGGTCGATGACGAAATCCTGTACCGCGCCCAGCGAACGCCCGCGCCGCGAAACCGCCTGCGTGCCTCGATAGCCGCTGGCCCACGAGCGACCGTCCACGAGACCCACGCGCGCATTGGACCACTCCACCGCGGCGTCCGTGCGGATGAGGGCAACATCCCGCCCCACGAGGAGGAGGTCCTCCGCCGAAACCCCGCCAGCGCGCCCGAACACCCCGGTTCCCTTTAGACGCCAACCGTAGATACGGTGGGTCTCGAGATCAAACACAAAATCGTCCAGGCGTCCGACGAATGCACCCTCTTGAATGCTTGCCACTTGCAGGTTCTGTGCGCGTTTCCAGGTCTCCAGATGCATTTGGCCTCCCACTGGATTGTAACGCATACCGCTGCCAACGGCGTCGCCGGACGCAAGGAATACGAAGGCGTCGCCCGACATGGTGTGCTCCGGCGCACGGCCGACCGCCGCTGAACCGTCGCAGGTCATCGAAATAGCCATTCTGCGTCAAAAAAGCCTTGCACCCTTTCCCCCCCATCGGGCAATAACAACAGGTAAGCTCGGTTATCCTCGCACTGGACAAACTATGTTTCGCCACTTCATCAGCTTGGTTGCCCTCTCCGCATGCAACGCAACGGGTCCAAAACCCGAACCAGCCGTTGAAACGACTGACACCAGCACAACCACGTCCCTTCCGTCGGAATACGCACCCACATTGGAAGATTCCGTGACCCACGTCTACGATGAATCCGATGCCACAGCGGCCCTTCAGTCTGTCGTCGAAGCATTGACCGCGCTCCAAGGCGACCCCATCTTCGTTGCATACGACGAAGCGATGGAGGCGGCGGAGGGCGGCTGTCCGGCGTGGTATGAGCAGGATGGCTATGTGTTTTGGTACGCGTCATGCACCACCACGTCGGGTGTTTGGTTTGACGGGTACGCCTTCACGGCGGCAGTCGAGGGCTATACCGTCGATGAAGAAGGCAACGTATGGGACACCCGCTATGTCAGCGGTGCGGGCACGGTTCGCGCCGCGTCTGGCGCGACGTTTCATATCGGCGGCTACGTCCAGCAGTCGTGGACCGAACGCGACGACGGCTGGCAGATTGTCTCGGAGGCATTCCAAGGTTCATTCCAGGCCGATGAAGCCCCACCAGATTCTTGGCTCGCGACAGACATTCAACCCAGCATTGGCCAATACCGCGCGTGGAATCCCACCCTCGGCGGCACCGGCGCGGCGTATGCCGTCATTGCGGGCGCCATCGGCGGCACCAATGCGCAGGGGGCCTACGCTGCCGACGTCGACCAGCTCTTGCTCGCAAGCACCAATATTGGGTATCCATGTGCCGAAGAGCCCGCAGGCACAATGGACCTCCGCACGCCCGAAGGGGTTTGGTGGACGGTGCGCTTCGACGTCGACCCAGAAGATTGGTCAACCGAGGGCGCGTGTGATGGCTGCGGGACCGTCTACGACGGCGACGACATCGAAGTCGGCCAAGTGTGCGGCGACTTTTCCCCCCTTCTTGGATTGTGAGGTCGCATGCCCCCGCGTAACGGCATCCTTCTTGCCTTCGGCGCCGCGTTGTCGGCATGCGGAAGCGCGTCTACCACCAAGAGCGCCGCAGACACCGCCGAAGCAACCGTAGCAGCCCTGCCCGTCATGGACGACGCGCGCCTCTTGAGCCGTCTGTCTCTCGACTTGCGCGGCGTTCGCCCCACTCCTGCGGAGTTGGAAACGCTGGCTGCCGACCCCAGCCGCTTGGCGGAGCTTACCGAGGACTTTCTGCACGACCCTCGCTTCGAAGAGCGCGTCCAACAGCTATATGCGGAGGTCTACCTCACGCGCGCCGATGCATTCTTGCTGCGTGCAGCAGACTTTGGCGAAGACGATGAAGTTGCGTTCGCGCGTGCCGTGGGAGAAGAGCCCATTCGCCTTGTCGCGCGCGTTGCCGCCGAAGACCGCCCATGGACCGACATCGTGACGGTCGATTGGACGATGGCCAACGAATCCAATGCAAACGCCTGGAACCTCGACTATTCGGGGCCGGGATGGGCGCCCGCGCGGTACCAAGATGGTCGCCCTGCAGCGGGAGTGCTGTCCACCAACGGCATGTGGTGGAGGTATGGTTCGACGGCCTCCAATGCAAACCGGAAGCGCGCAAACCAAGTTAGCCGAATTCTATTGTGCAACGACTACCTCGTGCGCCCGATTACCTTCGACCGGAACGTAGACCTACTCGACCAAGACGCTGTTGAGGACGCAATCGCAAACAATCCAGACTGCGCAAACTGCCACATCAGCCTCGACCCCCTGGCCGCGTATTTTTTTGGATTCTGGAACTACGCAGAGGATTCTTACCTCGAAGCGTCCAGCTACCACCCCGAGCGAGAACGCTTGTGGGCGGACGTTCTCGGCACGTCCCCCGCTTATTACGGCCAGCCGGGGACCTCGCTCGCCGACCTTGGACGCCAGATTGCGTCCGACCCACGGTTTCCCACCTGTGCCGTAGAGCAGGTATTCGAAGGCCTATTGCGACGAGAAGTCGAACCCAGCGATATGGACGCACTCACAGCCCATCGCGAAGCGTTCTTGCAGGACGGGCTCCGGATGCGCGCGCTGTTTCGTTCGATTGTCCAAGACCCGCGCTACCGCAGCGCGGACGTAGAAGCGGCAGACGACGCAGGAGCGGTCCCGGTCAAAATGGTCACACCCGACCAGCTCGTCAGCCAGGTCGCCGCGCTCACCGGCTACCAATGGACCTACCAAGGCGCAGATATGCTATCGAACGACCTGGTTGGCCTTCGGACCCTCGCAGGAGGGGCCGACGGCGTTACCGTCAACCGTTCCGCGCGGTCACCCAATGCAACGATTGTGTTGGTACAAGAGCGCCTTGCCGAGCTTGCCGGCGTCTACGCCGTCGAACAAGCCATCGCGGAGGGACATTCCGACTTGTTTGCGGAAATCGACCTCAACGACACACCCGCAAGCAATCCCGACGGTTCGGTCGCGCAAATCGTCGCACTCCACAAGGCGATATTTGGTCGCACGATTGCTCCCGACGGCCCGGAGGTCGCCGCCAATCTCGACCTCTACGCCGCGCTTCTCGACATCGACGGCAGCCCTCCCGCAGCCTGGGCGGGCCTGTTGGTCGCATTGCTGCGTGACCCTGACTTTTTGCTCTACTAAGCCCACCGCGGAGGCACGATGTCGTTCAATCGACGCCAACTGTTGCAAGCGACCGCCGCAGCCGGGCTGCTGGGAGTTCCCCGCACGAGCCGCGCGAGCGTGTCTGCACAAGACCTCAAGTTCTTGTTCGTATTCAACAACGGTGGCTGGGACCCCACCCGCGTGTTTGTTCCTGCGTTTCGAAATCGGGATGTCGCGATGGAGGGCGACGCCGAAGAAGCGACCGCAGGCGGCATCAAATATGTAGCACACCCCAATCGTCCGTCTGTGTCAAGATTTATAGACACATGGCACTCGGAGCTATTGTTCATCAATGGCGTTCAGGTTCGCGCAATTGCGCACGAAATTTGTACCATGGTCACACTGACCGGTGACACCTCTGGATTCAAGCCCGATTTCGCCACCCTTATCGCCCACCAGCAGGCCAACCAGACCACCATTCCCCACTTGGTCCTCGATGGGCCGAGCTTTCCCGGCGACCTCGGAACCGCCGTCGCCCGAACCGGTGGCGCCGGACAACTCGAAGCATTGCTCTCCGGCGCCATTCGCAGCCAAGCAGACCGCCCCGTCACCGAGCTTCCCCGCCGTTACGAAGACACCATCGACGCCTACCTCTCCCGTCGCGCGGCGGCCCGCGCAACATCCGGTCGCTCGCAGCTCGACCGCGCACTTGGACAGGCAAACGCCGAGGCACTCGAAAAGGCACGCGGCCTCAAAGACTTCCGCTATGTGATGGACTTTACGACCGCCGCCGACCTCGCGACCCAAGCCGACGTCGCCGTGGACGCCCTCGCCAACCAATTGTCTCGCTGCGTGTCCCTCGGCTTCCCCGGATTTGCGGCCGGCGGACTCGGCTGGGACACGCACGCAAACAACGATGACACCCAGAGTACGCTGTTTGCATCGCTTTTCGACGGTCTGTCCCACCTGATGGACCTCCTCCACACCACGCCCGGCACGGTGGGCACCACCCTCGCCGACGAAACCATCGTCGTGGTGCAGTCCGAGATGGGCCGCACGCCCGCGCTCAACGGCACCAATGGCAAGGACCACTGGCCGTATACGAGCCTCATGTTGGCCGGACCCAACCTCACCACCGACCGCGTCGTTGGCGGCTTCACCGATTCGTATGTCGGCGAACTCGTCGACCTCGACACCGGCGAGCCAACCGAAGGCGGCCATGTGCTGTCCGCAGAAGCCGTGGGCGCTGCGCTGTTGGCCCTCGCAGACATCGACCCCGCAGAGCACATCGCCGGCACCGAACCTTTGTTGGGAATCCTCGGATGAGCCGCACGACTTGGCTCTGGCTGGTGGTTTGGGGCTGCGCGACCAAAGCCTCCGACCCCGAAACCTCCCCTTCGTCGACCATCGAGGACACCGCCGACTCCTGTATCGACGCGCCCATTGTGACCTGGGACAACTGGGGCCAAGGATTCCTCGTCGAAAACTGCCAATCCTGCCACCGGTCCACCGCCCCCGACCGACATGGCGCGCCCGCGGACGTCACCTTCGACGATGAGTCCAGCGCGCTCGCTCTGGCGGACCGTATCCTCGACCGCTGCACCTCCGACCCTCCCACGATGCCACCTCGCGGCGGAATCACGACCGACGACCAAGCCCTGCTGGTCGCTTGGCTGACCTGTGGAGAGACCCCATGAGGACGCCAATGATGGTGTGTTGGGCCCTCGGATGTACGTCCCCTGCGGCTCCCAAGTCCAGCGACCCACCTCCGACCGACACGGGGGGGGCGTCGACCGAAACCCCCTATTTGGGCCCCGATACCAGCACAGGTCCGCCCGACGTTGACCTTGAAGGGCTGACGCGGGTACTCAACGAGACGCTTGTTGCAGCGCCCTCCGCCCACAGCGGCCCCGCAGTCGCGGCATGGAACGCGATGCTCTCCCATGCGGACACCGATTGTCCACGATGGACATACTCAAGTGGAACCGAAGTATGGGCAGATACATGCACAACATCAGACGGAACGTCATTTGACGGATACGGGTATCAAGTAGTATATAACGATTACTTCGATGGATACAACACCTGGACCGGCCTCGGGCTTTCGACCGCCAGCGCCATCGCTCTCGCTGACGGCACCCGCTTCGATGGCGTCGGCAGCGCCGTGTTCCTCCAAGGCACAACGGTCGATGGAAACGCGATTTGGTACGCTGCACTCGACGCCGCGTTCACCTATGACGGCCCCTCTGCGGACATCCCCATCGACGACGCCTCCTTGCCATCAACCACCTGGACCGCCGTTCAAACGCCCGACGGCTCGGGCGGGGCGGTTACCCTCGACGGCGTGTTTGTGACCGACCCCGCCGATGGCTTCGAAGCCCTCGTGTTCGATGGACTATTGCTCTACACCGAATCCTGGGGCTCGTCTTGTCCCGAGGAACCTGCCGGCGTCATCTCCGCCCGCGACACCCAAGGAAACTGGCTGGATATTCTGTTCGACGGTCCCGTATGGGACAGCGCGCCCACTGCACCCGAAGATTGTGATGGTTGTGGCGTCGTCTGGTCTCGCGGGTACCTGCTCGGCACCGTATGTGCGGACTTTCACGGACTATTGCAGCTCTCCGATTATCCGATCTCTCCGTAGGCAACGGCAGTCACTTCGGCCGCAGATACGCGGCAGTCGGCGACATGGCCCCCATTGCCCCCATAGACGACGCTCTCCGCCGTACGGACAAGAAGAAAATGCGTCTCGCGCGTTTTCGCAACAACTCCGCGCGGCGCGGTCCGATGGGAGTACGTCGGAGCAATCGTGCCGTATCCAAATGTCCCTACAAACTTACCCGAGGACGTCGAGAGGCGACGCGTCGACGACCTCTACGCCGGCCTTGGCAAGACTTGTGTCACGCGCGCCTTCATCGCCCTCGCGTTGGCCGCCGCGATGTCGCACCACGTTTCGAGCTTTCGGTTGGGCGCATGGGCCGCAGTGGTTTCGGTCGCGGCGGCCGGCATGGCAGGTGTCTACCACCTTCGGCAAAAGTATCTCCAACAAGGTGGAAATCGCGACTGGCTGAGTGTCTACGACTACGTTGCCCTCGGAACCGGCACCGTATGGGGCGTCGGTTCCTGGATTTTGTTTCCCGACGGCGACCCCATCTGGCAAAGCCTGCTGGCGGTATTCTACGTCGGAATTGCAGCGACAGGACTCTTGTCTTGGTACGGCTCGCACAGAGCGATTCGCAATTACACTTACACCACTCTCCTATTTATCGCGCTGCGGCTCGTCATCGAAGGTACGCCACAATCTTGGGTTCTCGCCCTATCAATGTTGGCTTTCGGCGTCTTCGTCACACACGGCGCCCGTCACCTCGACGAGATGCTCGTCAATGCGCTGCGCCACCAAGCCGAAGCCGAGGGGCGGCAGGCGGAACTCGCCGAGAGCGAGCACCGCTACCGCACCATCTTGGAGACCTCCGCAGACCCGATGTGGCTGTTGATAGGTACAAACGCCGTCTTCGCAAATGAGGCCGCAGCCAACAGCCTCGGCTACGACTCTCCCAACGAGGTCCTGCAACGGTCCGTGCCCGAGATTTCTGCTCCCTTCCAGCCCGATGGACAATCCTCCGCAGTCAAAGCCAACGAGATGATTCGTCTGGCAAATGAGATTGGCTACTACCGATTTGAGTGGGTTCACCAACGCAAAGATGGCTCGCCTATGCCAACGGAAGTAACGCTCACGCGAATTCCGTATGGCGGCTCTTCAGCGCTATTTTGCGTGTGGCGCGACATGACAGAAATCAAAGCCAACCATGCTGCGTTGGAGGTCGCGCGGGAAAAGGCGCTTGCCGCATCCCGAGAAAAGAGCCGCTTTTTGGCGACCATGAGCCATGAAATTCGCACTCCCCTCAACGCGGTGATTGGGATTTCGGAGCTGATGACGCACGGCGAGCTTCATCCCGACACGGCGCAACAAGCCCGGACGATTCACAGCGCTGGCCGGGCGTTGCTGTCATTGGTCAACGACATTCTCGACTTCTCCAAAATTGAAGCAGGCCACTTGGTTTTGGAGAACGCCCCCTTCATGCTGGTCGACCTCATCACGGAAATCGAGACGGTTTTCGCACGGGAGGCCCACGAGCGAAACATCGACTGGAAGACCACACTCGACTTTCCCGTTTGCTCTCGAAATCCAAAAGGAGGGGTTGTCGGTGACGGTGCGCGCTTGCGCCAAATCCTCGTCAATCTCGTGAGCAACGCGCTGAAGTTCACACCCGCAGGTTCTGTGCACCTCACCGTCACCGGTGTTCCCGAGGGGGACCATTTGCGGGTCAACTTTGTCGTGCAAGACACGGGCATTGGAATGAATGACGACGAGCAAGCCCGTGTATTCGAGCTTTTCAGCCAGGCCGACAGCTCCACCACGCGACGATTCGGCGGTACGGGCCTGGGACTGAGCATCGTTCGCCAGCTATTGCGCGCGATGGGGAGCGAGATTCACCTCCAGTCCGCCCGCGATGTCGGTAGCACCTTTTCGTTTTCCCTCCTGTTCGCCCTCTCCGACGACACTCTCGTCGGCGCACCTCCGCCCGCCGTTCTTCCCTCGCCCGAGCCTGTTCCGACCTACAACCACCGCGTGTTGATTGCCGAAGATGTCGCGACAAACCGGATGGTCATTCACGCAATGCTCAACCACCTCGGCGTCGCCCATGAGCTCGTGTCCGACGGACGCCAAGCCGTACAACGCGCAGAAGAAGGCTGCTGGACCCTCGTGCTGATGGACTGCCAGATGCCCGTTCTCGACGGCTTCTCCGCCACGCGGGAAATCCGGTCGCGAGGCATCCACGGCCCCCACGGCCCGCTCGTTATCGTCGCGCTGACAGCAAACGCAGCCACAGAAGACCGCGACGCTTGCATCGAGGCCGGAATGAACGACTTCCTGGCAAAACCACTGACTCTGGACCGCCTCGAACACATTTTGGAGACATGGGCCCCGGAGCACACCCGCGCCCGACGCCCGACCCCGCGCGAGCGAACGACCGAATGCCGAAGCGCGTCCACGGACACACAAGGGCTGCGGCCCTCGCCTGCAGCACCGCCCATCACCGAAGCGTCGCGCTCCGCAACACCGGCTGCTTGATTCCGGTATTAGGGGACGTATGTTTGATACGATACGCGCGCGTCCTCGATTTCCCCCTTCACGCGGCGGACGACTTCGTCCGTTGTGTCCGCGAGGAGGGTATACCGCGCAAACGACAACACCCACGCATTCACGAGCTGAAAGCCCTCGTTCATTTCCAAGGTATCGCAGGTTCCCAAACCAAAGGTTTGGTGGCACGCACCCGTAATGTCAACCCAAGTGAGGGGAACTTCGGGACAGGTCGCAAACTGTACATCGGCTCCCACAGGGTCGTTCGTGCCCGACATTGACAGCATCGGCGTTTGCACGGAAGTGTGTCCCGCCTCTCCAAACAAGGACCGATTGATCGACCCGGCCATTGGCACCGTTGCAATCACGCGCGAATCGCCCAATCCAGCCAAAAATGCCGCGCGCTCGGCATCTGTGCATCCCAACGCGAACATGCCTCCGTCTCCACACGCAATATCCAATGCAGCAGCATCAAAGGTTGCCCCTGCAATGGCCCATTCCGTATAAACACCAAAAGAATGGCCCGAAGATACAACCCGCGCTACCTGCAACGGAGGCAACCCCACCGACGAAAATGCGCCGCTGGCGCCCGCGTCCAGTGCGGCCGATAGGTCTTCGGGACGGTGAATATAGTGGGCGGTGGTCCGTGGGTCGTCGTTTTGCGTCATAGTATTGCCAATATGGTCGGGCACCAACACAACCCAACCATGACTCGCAAAATGCTCATGCAAAAACGCGCTGTTTCCCGCAAAACCTTGGGAGCCATGGCTATGAAGCAAAATCGGATACCCCCCCTCGTGCACAGACGACGCGGCGGGCGCTTCACCCAAGGCATTGGGCTCCTCAAACAAGCCCTCGTGGCGGACTTCTTCCCCCGTTTCCGCTTCTGTGGGGTACCAAACGTGGACCGGAATCGTGCGCGGTCCTTCTCCGCTAGAAGGCGTATACGTCACCGAAACAACCGTATGACCCGCACGAAACGGACCAGGCGCGTCGGGACTCCAAGACCGCCAATCCGGCAAGGACGATGCCCCGGTGTCCGCCACGCTGGAGTCGCCGGAAGCGGACTTTTCCGAAGCACATGCCGTCAAAGCGAAAAGTAGTCCAGCGCACGCGTACTTCATCACGGACCTCCAACACACGGTTGGAGCAACCTTGCCCCGCGACGGTCGCGTTGGCCACCCTTTCGCGCCAGAACCGGAAGGACGGACCCGGTGGAGGGGTCTACCGCCCGTCCATCTCCTTCGCCGCAAATTGTCCACCTATGCTGCGCGAATGTCTGCGCGGGATAACAGGCCCACCTTGACTCGGAGGGCGTGTCTTGTCCGACCCCACGGAAATCCAGTACATCCCGCCGGCGACCCTCGATCGGGGGCGCTACCGAGTGGAAAAATTGCTCGGAACCGGCGGAACCGCAACGGTTCTGCTCGCGCACGACACCCGCATCGACGTGCCGCGGGCCATCAAGGTGCTTTCGCCCACCTTTGCCCGCAGCTCCGCTACGCGCGCGCGATTTTTGAACGAAGCCCACGCCCAAGCCGCCCTCAAACACCCAAACGTCTTGATGGTTCACGACGTCATTGACGACGAACAAGGCGTGTATATGGTCATGGAGTTGGCCGAACAAGGCGCCTTGGGGAGCCGCGTGCTCGAGCGCGGCCTGCTGTCCCCCCGCGAAACGGCCGATGTCGGAATCCAAGTCGGCGGCGCGCTGGCCGTCGCCCATCGCGCGGGCTTGGTCCACCGCGACATCAAGCCTGCAAACATCCTCGTCGACCGGCACGGCGTGCTCAAGCTCGCGGACTTTGGCATCGCCCGCATCCGAAACGCTGACCACACGCTCACGCGCTCCGGCTCGGTCATGGGCACCTGGGCGTTTATGCCCCCCGAGCAGCGCGAAGACTCCTCGACCGTCGACCATCGCTCCGACATCTACGCTTTCGGTGTCACCCTCTACGCACTGATGACCGGCGGCAACACGAGCATGCTGCACAACCGGGAGGCCTGGCCCGAAGCCTATGCGCGGGTGCCCGCCGGCCTCGCTACGATTGTGCAGCGGGCCACGCGCTTGTTCCCCGAAGACCGCTTCGCCTCGATGGAAGACATGGTGCGCGAGCTCGTGCAGTGGCGAAGTACCCCTGAGGGTGCGGGTCCAGGTTGGAGCGGGGCCGCCAGCAGCGAGCCTGTGGGATTTTCGAGCGCGAGCCCCACCGCGGTCCCCGTCGACACCCAAGGTCAGGTCGATGGCCGAGACACCTGGAATGGCGACCCGTCCCTCGTCGAAACCCCCGCAGAGGCCCCTGCGCCTGCGCCCCCCGCGCCACCCTGGCTGTCCGTCGCCGCATTTGCTGGCGGTGGGATGGTGGTCGCTGCGTTGTTGGCTGTCATCGGCATTTTGGTTGTGGACCGCTCTACGTCCACCGACAAATCGCCGTCCGCTATCGAGGCGCCCATTGCGCAGCCGGACCCTCCCCCGGCAGACCAGCCGGCACCTGCCACCGTTCCCGACGAACCCGCCCCAGAAACTACGCCTGCTGCCGCGCAGCAAACCCCGGTCCCCCCGGAGCCGTCTACCAAGCCCGCCGCGAAAGAACATTCTACACGCCGGTCGGCCGAAGAGCCCCGTCGCCGTGTCATCGAAGTCATCACGGAAACGGCACCGAACCCGGCCGCGAGCACTTCCTCCGCGCCCGAGGTTCCCGACGAGACCGGCACATTGGTCGTTCGTACGATTCCATCGGGCGCCACCGTGAAGGCAGGCGGGCGGGTGCCTCCCCGAAAGAACGGTGGCTACGAGCTTCCGATTGGAACCCACACGATTGAGCTCACGTCTGCTTCCGGCGAGGTGCATCGAATGCCCGTCACGATTCGAGCGGGAAAGAGCATCGAAGTCTGCTATTCCTTTGACAGCAACTCCGCGTGTGGTGGGTGAGCGATGGGGATTCTTGGATTGATTTGGGCGGCTTCGGTCGCGCAGGCCGCGACCCCGGTGGTCTACGAAGGGATTGACGCGAGCATCGTGTTGCAGCGGGTGTCCGAGCGCACCGCCGTCCCCATCGACCAACTGGAGGCCGTCGCAGCCGACGCCCTCGTTCACCGCCCCGCCGCGTTGGCCGGCCCCGGAACGCTCCGTCATTGCGCCGCGCAGCCCGTTCGCTCCGCCGACATCCGCACCCTGGTGCTGCGCGCCGAAGTCGCATGGCGAGAGGGCCAACCCCAGGATGCCCTCGACCAACTGGACCTCGCAACCATGCAGCTCGGCTGCCTTTCAGAGCGCGTAGACCACCGCGTCGCCGCGCGGTTGTTTTTGGTGCGGGGCGCTCTGCAAGTCCACTTTGGGCAGGCCGAAACGGCCCAAGCAGAGCTTCAAACGGCGCTCGCGTTTGCGCCCGACCTCGTTTGGGACCCCCAGCTTCCGGTGGACGCCGCCGACGCCCTCGAGACCGCGCGCCGCGCGCCCGCGGCTGCGGGGATTCGTGTTGTCCCGCATCTTTCAACGCCACCGTGGCTCGATGGTGTGCCCCTCGCAACGGGCGAGACCGTACAAAAACGGCCCGGTCTCCATCTCGTACAGATTCCCGCAACTGCCGGCCTGCAGACGGCATGGATGACCGTTCAAGGAGACGCAACGCTGGTGGTGCCAGCCGCCCATCGCTTGCCGTTGCTGTCTAAGGATTTCCCCGAGGATCTCCCAGGGCTGGGCTCTTTACTACAAGCCACCCTGGGTGCGCAAGCGACGTACCTCGTCACCAATGATGGGATGTGGCTCGTTACATTTGACGATGGGAAGCCAGTAATGGAGGTACTTGTGGCTCCCGCACAATCCCAGACGACCCTTGAGGCTTCCGAGGGAAAACGCAAAAAGAAATAAAATACACGAATATTCAACGATAGGTCGTGCCACCCTCCAATCGTGCACTGCGGGTCCGATAGACACCTCTGTGCAGCCTCTCCTGGATGTCGAGTCTTCTATGCCCCACCGAACCGAACTCGCCGGCGCCCGTAAGCGGCCCATCGTGGTCATCGACGATGACCCGGCGTTGTTGCGTGCGATTGGCGCTCTGCTGCGCCGTGAGGGACATGAAATTCACGCCACGACCGACCCCACCGAAGGAATCGAGCTGGTGCGCAAGCTTCGGCCCCATTTGGTGGTGCTCGACTACATGATGCCCGTGCTCGACGGCGCCGACGTTATCCGCGCCATTCGTAGCTTCGACCGCATCGTGCAAATCTTGCTCATCACCAGCATGGGCGGTCGGCAGCCGGGGCGCAAACTATTGGCCGACCTCGACATCCAGGACTACCACGACAAAGGCGACGGCCCTGACCGCCTCTTGATGCATGTCGACAGCGCGCTCAAGCACCACGACGCTATCTTCCGCGTCGAACGGAATCGCCAACGCCTCATGCGTATGGCGTCGGCGGGTCCAGCGATTTCCCGCCTTCAGTCGCTCCATTCGCTGTACCAAGTCGCGCTGGCGTCGTTGGCCGAAGTGCTCAACATCCGGGCGAGCGACAACGAAGAGTCCCAGCTACACGGCTGCTTGGTCCTTTACCCCGAAGACAAGGGGCCGACCGTAGAGCTTGGCCTCGGCAAATACCAACACACCGCGACCCACACGGAGTGGAACGCGGCGATGCTAGAAGCCATCGTCGCCGGGCAAGCCTTGTCGGGTCCGAAGGCGATGCGCGGGCGCCTCCTCGTCGTTCCGCTGCGTCCGCGGAGCACTGCGGCGTGCGCGCTCATCGTCGAAATGTACGAAGAAGTAGACGACCCCAACGAGCTGTGCTCCATCTTTGCCCAGATGATTGAGCAAGCAATCGACAACGCCCAGCTATACCGCCAAGCCACTGTCGATGGCCTGACCGGCGCGGCCAACCGAAACCAAGGTTTGCTGTATCTGGAGCGCAGCATCGCTCCCCGCGAGCATAAGACCAGCACCACGTCCGTGTTGATGCTGGACATCGACCACTTCAAACATGTCAACGACCAATGGGGCCACACCGCCGGCGACCACGCGATTGTCGCCGTCGCCGAGACCATCACCCGCTGCGTGCGACGCACCGATATTGTCTCGCGCTACGGCGGGGAGGAGTTCTTGGTGGTCCTGCCGGGCACAGACGCCCGCGCCGCGAACTTTTTGGCCGAGCGGATACGCGCCGCTGTCGAGAGCGCCAAAATTTTTCACGGTGACCAGCCCATTCCGATTACCGTTTCGATTGGCTGGGCCACCGCGACCCTCACCGACTCGACCGACCTCTCGTCGCGCGACCTCATCGAGCAAGCCGACCAAGCGTTGTATCGCGCAAAGCGGGCGGGCCGAAACCGGGTAGAAGGGCTCCAGCTCGCCGACGTCGCCTGAGCGCTGGGGCGCGTCCTCCGCGAATCGTCGCACCCGCGGGGGGACCTCCCCTCGCGTGCCCGCGTCTTGTCGCTGCCCAATGATAGGCGGGCCCGCGTTCGGGGGATGTGTGTGTTGCGCCGCTGCAGGTCGCACGTCGTCGCGTCTACAGGCAAAGGCGGCCTACCCGCGCCGTCTGCAGCTCTGGACCCTTGGGAGCACCGAGCACCCTCCCACCCCGGTCGTGGTCCCGAGATGAATCGGCAGTACATCCGGGCACCCCGGTCATGGTCCCGAGATGATTCGGCAGTACAACCCGGCACCCCGGTCATGGTCCCGAGATGATTCGGCAGTACAACCCGGCACCCCGGTCATGGTCCCGAGATGAATCGGCAG
>CAZCUX010000020.1:121846-133785 GCA_964502005.1 uncultured Enterobacterales bacterium | reverse complement strand
CAGCAGTGAAGCACGGGTGCAGGTCCCCGAAGTCAGGGCAAACGGGCCCGAAATCTGTCCCAAACACCGCTAAATGACAGCCAAAGCCCCCGAGAAAGAGTGCAAACCCCGCGAAATGACCACCAAGCCCCCCGAAAAGGAGTCCAAACACTGTGAGACGGGGTCGAAGCGGCTTCCGTCTGGTCGAAAGACGGTGCGGCAGCGAAGCTCGGGTGCATGTCTCCGAAATCAGGGCAAACGGGCCCGAAATCCGTCCCCAACACCGCGAAATCCGTCCCAAACCCCGCGAAAGGACAACCAAAGCCCCCGAGACAGAGTGCAAGCACTGCGAAACAGGGTCGAAGCGGCTGCCGTCTGGTCTAGGGACGGTGCGGCAGCGAAGCTCGGGTGCATGTCTCCGAAATCAGGGCAAACGGGCCCGAAATCCGTCCCATACCCCGCGAAATCTGTCCCAATCCCCGCGAAATGACCACAAAGCCCCCCGAAACAAAGTCCAAACACCGCGAAACGGGGTCGAGGCGACTTCCGTCTGGTCGAGAGACGGTGCAGCAGTGAAGCACGGGTGCAGGTCCCCGAAGTCAGGGCAAACGGGCCCGAAATCCGTCCCAAACACCGCGAAATGACAGCCAAAGCCCCCGAGAAAGAGTGCAAACCCCGCGAAATGACCACCACCCCCCCCGAAAAGGAGTCCAAACACTGCGAGACGGGGTCGAAGCGGCTGCCGTCTGGTCGAGAGACGGTGCAGCAGCAAAGCACGGGTGCATGTCTCCGAAATCAGGGCAAACTGCCCCGAAATCCGTCCCATACCCCGCGAAACGACACCAAAAACCGGCGAAACAGAGCCCAAACCTCACGAAATCACGCCAAGTCGCTTGCCGTCCGTCACGGATGACCGCGACAGGCCCCGTTGCCCCCACGCCAAGCTCCCGTCCCAAAACCCGCGAAACGACGCCCAAGGCCAGCAAACCCCAGCCCTTTGCCTCCGAAATCCGTCTCGACAAAGCGAAATGCCGCAGCAAAAAAAATAGCCCGGCCGAAGCCGGGCGTTGGGTCGTCGTAGGGACGGACTACATGCTCGAACCGAAGAAGAGGAACAAGGCGCCGGCGTCGGTGGACGCGGTGTCGTCCAACATGCCGCCCATACCGATGTCCATCAGGCCGTCGTTGTCGAGGTCGCCGACACCGTGGCCGCGCACGCGCGCGCCGTTGTTGGTGGTCCAAGCGGAGAAGTAGGCTTGGTCGAGGGTCGAAGTGCCCGAGAACGGGCCTGTGACCACATAGACCATGCCGCCATCGGTGGACGAGTAGTCGGAATAGCCGGAGCCGACGATGACATCGTCGTTGCCGTCGCCGTCGACGTCACCGACACCGTGCACGCTGTCGCCCGTACGGTCTTTTTCGGTGGCGCCCAGCAACTTCGCATCGGCGGTGGCCAAGCTCCAGTTGCCGGCGCTCACCGGGCCGAGCACGATATAGGCACCGCCCGCCAGCTCGCCGCCATCGTTGTCGTACTGCGCGCCGATGATGATGTCGTCGTAGCCGTCGTTGTTGGTGTCGCCGGCGTTGGACACACTGACCGCCGAGCCAATTTGGGCGTCGTCCTCTTCGCCGAGCAGCTTGGCGTGGGCCTGGGACAAGTCGGTGGTTCCGGTGACCGGGCCGTGGACCAAGTAGACCGCGCCCGCGTCGGTGCCGCCGGTGTCTTCTTTCAGCGCGCCGATGAGTAGGTCGGCGAAGCCGTCGCCGTTGACGTCGCCGCCCGCGCCGACCGCCGAACCGGCTTCGTCGCCGGCACCTTCGCCGACCAGCCGAACGCCAACCGTCGTTGCTTTGCCGTCGGTCGCCATGGGGCCGTAGAAGATGAACGCGCCGCCCGACGACACGCCGCCGCCGTCCCAGCCTTGGGCACCGACGACCATGTCCATGAAGCCATCGTTGTCGATGTCGCCAGCGTAAGCAAGCTCGGCGAAGACGTCGCCCCCTGCTGCGCCGTAGAACTTGGCGTCGGCGGTGGACAAGGACGCATCGGTGGTCACCGGGCCGAACATGACGTAAACCGCGCCAGCATCGGTGCCTCCATCGTCGTCGTTGAGCGCGGCGATGCCGAGGTCGTCGAAGCCGTCGCCGTCGACGTCGCCGAGGCCGGTGACGCCGCGGCCGGCGAGGTCGCCCGCCGATTCGCCGGT
The DNA here is from genome assembly GCA_964502005.1 of uncultured Enterobacterales bacterium. Classification (GTDB taxonomy): domain Bacteria; phylum Myxococcota_A; class UBA796; order UBA796; family UBA2385; genus CAJWOS01. The sequence continues at coordinate 131,599 of CAZCUX010000020.1, read as the reverse complement.
CAACGTCGCCATCGCGAGGGTGGTGACATCCGCGGTGCCAGATATGGGGCCCGGGATGATATAGACGGCACCCGCGCCGGTGCCCGCCGTGTCCTCTTGCAACGCGCCGACGACAAGGTCGTCAATGCCGTCGTTGTTGAGGTCGCCAGCCCACGCGAAGCCGGGGTCGCCTTGGGACAGGCGGTCGAGGGTGGTGTGGCCCAACAACGCGGCGTCGGCGTAGTCGTCGGACAAGCCGCCCGCGGTCGTGCCGCGCACGGCGACGCCGTCGCAGTCGTTGTCGAGGCCGTCGTCGGGAACTTCGGTGCCCGTTCCCGACATTCCCGGCTCGGCGTCCCAGCAGTCGGTGCCGCCGTAGGCCATGGCGTCGTCGCCGTCGCCATCAGCATCGTAGTCGGAGGCGCCGTCGCAGTCGCTGTCCGTGCCGTCGTACCAAACCTCGGTAGCGCCGGGATTTCGTGCGGCGTTGAGGTCGGCGCAGTCGTCTCCGCCATAGAGGTAGGAGTCGTAGCCGTCCTGGTCAAAGTCGTAGTCCGAGAGGCCGTCGCAGTCGCCATCCACGCCGTCGTACCAAACTTCGGTGCCGCCGGGATATGCGGTCGCGACGCTGTCTTCGCAGTCGGTGCCGCCATAAGCATCGCTGAGGAAGCCGTCTTTGTCGGCATCGTAGTCGGACAGGCCGTCGCAGTTGCTATCGACGCCGTCGTACCAGATTTCGGTCGCACCCGGCCGAATCGCCGAGGACGCGTCGTTGCAGTCGGTGCCGCCAAAGAAGCTGGCGGTGTATCCGTCGCCGTCGGCGTCGTAGTCGTTGTCGCCGGCGCAGTCGGCATCGATGCCGTCGTACCAGGTGTCGGCGGCGCCAGGGTAGGTCGTGGCCGCCGCGTCGTTGCAGTCGGTGCCGCCGTAAGCAAGCGCCGTGAAGCCGTCGGCGTCGGCGTCGTAGTCGTCGTTGCCCGCGCAGTCGGCGTCTACGCCGTCGTACCAGGTGTCGCGGGCGGCCGGATTGGTCGAAGCGAGCGCATCGTCGCAGTCGGTGCCGCCGTACGCATCGCTGTCGTAGCCGTCGGCGTCGGCGTCGTAGTCGGACGCGCCGTTGCAGTCGGCGTCTACGCCGTCGTACCAGACCTCTGCGACGCCCGGACGAATCGCGCTGTCTTCGTCGTCACAGTCGCGACCGCCGTACGCATCGCTCAAGAAACCGTCACCGTCGGCGTCGTAGTCGGAACCACCCGAACAGTCGGAGTCCGTGCCGTCGTACCACGACTCGGTCGCGCCCGGATTGGTAGAGCCATCCATATCATCGCAGTCGTCGCCACCGTAGGCGGACCAATCGTATCCGTCGCGGTCGGCGTCGAAGTCGGACAAGCCGTCGCAGTTGCCATCCACGCCGTCGTACCAAGTTTCCGAGGTTCCCGGATACACGGACGCCGAGGAGTCGTCGCAGTCGGTGCCGCCATAGGCCAAAGACGTGTAGCCATCGGCGTCGGCGTCGTAGTCCGACGCGCCGTCGCAGTTGGCGTCAACGCCGTCGTACCAGACCTCGGTGGCGGCCGGCGATACGGTCGCGGAGGCGTCGTCGCAGTCGGCGCCGCCGAAGGCGTCGGAGTCGTAGCCATCGCGGTCGGCGTCGTAGTCTGACGCGCCGTCGCAGTTGGCGTCGATGCCGTCGTACCACGTTTCGGTGGCCAACGGACCCACAGCGGCGTTGGCGTCGTCGCAGTCGCGCCCGCCGTACGCATCGCTCAAGAAACCGTCACCATCGGCATCGTAGTCGGTGCCACCGTCGCAGTCCTGGTCGATTCCATCGTACCAAACTTCTGCCGCTACCGGCGAAATGGCGCCATCGACATCGTTGCAGTCGTCGCCGCCAAACACCTGTGAGTCAAAGCCGTCGCCATCGGCGTCGTAGTCGGAATCGCCCGCACAGTCGGCATCTACGCCGTCGTACCAAGAATCGGCAGCGCCCGGATACACGTCTTCGTCGGCGTCATTGCAGTCAGTGCCGCCATATGCATCGCTCTGCACGCCGTCGTAGTCTGCGTCGAAGTCGTCGTTGGCTTCGCAGTCGGAATCAATGCCGTCATACCAGACATCGTCGGCGCCCGGATTGATGTCGGCGGACGAATCGTCACAGTCGGGTCCGCCGCACGCACTGCTGATGTAGCCGTCGAAGTCGTCGTCCACCACATCGACGATGCCGTCGCAGTTGTCGTCAATCTCGTTGCAGACCTCGGTCGCATCGGGGTTGACCTCGGCGCGGGTGTCGTCGCAGTCGTCCGCAATGGCCGAATATCCCTCGGGAATGGTGCATTGGTCTTCTGCTTGCTCGGGATCGCCGAAGCCATCGTTATCGGCATCGCGGTAGACCACCGTAATGACGTTGTCATCGACTGCGCCGTTGCAGTCATTGTCGAGGCCATCGCACTGCTCCGGCGCGCCAGGGTAGGCGGCGTCGGAGGAGTCTTCGCAGTCATCCGAATTGTCGACGAAACCGGAGGGCGGCTCGCAAGCGTCCTGGGACGCGTCGGCATCTCCGTAGCCATCGCCGTCGGTGTCGGCGTAGTAGGTGATGGCGACGCCCTCGTCAGCGACGCCATCGCAGTTGTCGTCGATGCCATTGCACGACTCTGCGGCATCCGGGTTGATATCGGCGTTGGTGTCGTCACAGTCATCGGCGAGGGAAAAGCCGTCGCCATCGGCGTCTACAACCAAGTCACCGGTATCCGGGAGCTGAATGTCGCCGATTTTGCTGTCTCCATCCGAATCCTTCCGGCATCCGATGACGGTGAGGACCAGCGCGCTAAGCAGCCAACTGCGCATTCGAAGCTCCTTCCCCTGTGTCGGGGTCCGGTTCGTCCAAAACCAGAATAACGTTCCCCCATATCGGCCACGACTGCTAAGGTTTCGCGCCAATTTCTCAACTTTCTACGCGCGCCCGCCGGACTCTCGGCGATATGTCCGTTCTGTCCGGCATGAACACGAATTTCGCATGGGTCTTCAGGCCCGAGCCACGCACCGTCTCCCCACCCCAGCGCCCTCGCGTCATCCGCCGAAAAGTGGGTGAAAACATCGTGATAGTGGGCACTTTGGAATAAATGCGAAGAAATGTCATCGCATCGAATTACAAACGATGACCCCGGCGCTACCGAGGAGGCGGTGAGTCCGCAATTTCCACGACAGTTCCAATCTGCACGAAGCCGCCGCGTATCCACCGGTGCAGCAGCGCGTCGGTGAGGTGGATACACCCCCCGGAGTTTGCCTGACCCACGTTGGCGGGGTCGGGCGTGCCATGCAACGCAATAGAATACCAGTACGGCGTCCCCTTGTATCCACGCATTTTCGGGCCGCTGCCTGGACCATCAAGCCCAATATAGGCCGGCCCATACGCACCATCGGGCGCGCCGTCCCCGTCAAAGTCGAGTCCCGACATATTCGTGAACAGCGCCACCAAGCCGGCGCTGTCCTTCACCAGAGGACCGTAGATGTCGCTTTCTGCATATTTTTGACGAATACCATCCGAAACCGACACAAATTCTCCCGACGGCTCCAAAATGACGTCAACCACAAAGCGACCCGTGGGCGTCACCAAATCGGCCATCGCCGTTTTTTCGCGCAGGCCACCGCGACCAATCCCGACCGACTCCTGATGAAGCACCTGTCCCGTCGCGTCCATCAGGTAGACGACCCGCGCGCGTCTATCCACATGAATCCACGCAGGAGGCTCCGCCGCCAACCCCTGGGTCCACACCCATCCGAGCATCCACAAGCCTATGGGGGCCATGACCACCTCGCGAACGTTCCCGAAAGGTTCATGTAGCATCGAAGTATAGGGTTGACGGGTCAAAATCGTTGAAAATTTTGGACACCCTCGGCGATGCCACGCGTAGCAACCCGTACAGCGACAGCCCCTCAAAACGGAGGGTGTTCGAGCCAGTCCCGGAGCACGAGAGCCACGCCCAATCCCCCCACCGCCACAGCAAGGGCAACCGCACCCCACCCCCATCGACGCACGAACCACAACGCTTGCAGCAGGAGGACAGGCACCGCAATCCAGGCACCCAGGTCCGACCGCGCCCACCCCCACGCCCAGCTTGTGACCAGCACCAGCAACACCCCTGGAAGCGCGGAATCAGAAACGGGACGACCCGCGATTCCGAGCAAGGGCACCGCCAGTACCCACGCCTCTTGTGCCAGGCGAACACTCCCGGTGAGGGCCAACAAAACGCCACCAACGCCCCCCGCAACCGCCAAAACGGCAGGCACCTCGCCCCTCGCGGTGTCCCGCAGGGCCGCGCGCATCGAGACCAACAGCCCAAGCCAAATGACGGCCATCACCGCCCACTCGCGGAGGTCGCGGCCGACAGCCCACGCGATGCCCACCCCTGCGAGCGCCCAAACGCCCACAGGTGTGCGCCGCGTCGCCCCCAAAACGACCGCGACCCACAACGGGAGACCGCGGTCGAGGGGCCAAAGCGCCCCGACGCCGAGCGCAGGAACGTCAAGAAGCAAGACCCAGCCCACCAGAACAGCTGCTGGATAGGCCGGGTCAGGCCACCGACGCAACAAGACCGAAAGCCCGAAGGCAACGGCCATCGCGAGCATCAGTTCTTGACTTCCAAGTTGACGTACAAATACACCACATCGCCCACGCCATCATACTTCATGCCGTGGTCGCTCTGCTTGACCGAGAAGTTGCACTCCCAACCGGTGACGTGGGCCCCGCCCATGAACACGGGCAAGTCACCTTCGCCGGTGCGCCGCACTTCGACCGTGACGGCCTTCTTGACACCGTGAAGGGTGAGGTCGCCCATCACTTCGTAGACGCCATCCGACTTTTCGGTGACCTTGGACGAGGTGAAGGTCATGGTGCCGTATTTTTCCGCGTCAAAGAAGTCGGGGCCCATGAGGTGCTTGTCCCGCTTCTCCACCTCGGTGTCGACGCTATTCGTCTTCACTTCGATGTTCATCGAAACGAGCTTATTGCCGGTCATTTCGACTGTGCCATCAAAATCTTTGAAGCGACCCCAGGTGTAGCCGGCGCCAAAATGCTGCGCCTTGAACATGACGCCCGAGTGAATGGCATCGACCTTGGCGGCCAACGCCATCGAAGGAGCGCCAGCGGCGCCAATGAGCAACAAGGTCGAAAACAACAAACCACGCATGGTAACCTCCAGAATTCGCAGAAGGAAATATCGTCACCTGCGCCCCATGACACCTACGGGATGGCACATGTGCCCATTGAAAATGCGCATTATTGTCATTTGGGGTTCAGGAATCGCCGGGACGCTGGCCAAGGGCAGAACGAAAACGTAGCAATAACGGACATATCGTCCCCCTCGCCGTTTGCGACGCTATCAACCGCCTTGCCGCCCCCCCGCAACAGCCGGTAATGGGACCATCGACACTGGGTGCCGCACGTTGCCCCCGCAAAAGGCCGAAACCCCACTATGCAAAGACCAATCCAGCCGACCATCCGCGCGTGGCAGCGTGCGGCACACCGATTCGGTTGCGCGTTGCTTTTCGTCGGCACGGCCTGCCAGAAGACGCCCGCCCACCTGCTCGTAGAGTCTCGGCCCCAAACGCCGTTCACCGCGCCTCCCACGACCGCGACAGACTTGGTCGCACAGCTGGTGTGGGGCGACCCCCTCGTCCGCCGCCCGGACGCGCATACCGAGGGGTGGTGGCTCGCGGCTCCCGATGGCGGGCCGGTTGCGGCTTGGTCCACCGCCGTACTAGCGCCCGACATCGGCGCCGAGGCGCTGCATGAGCTAGAAGCCCACTGGCCCGGCACACCCGCGGTGGCGCTCGCGCGCGGCGCACGGCTCGCCCGTCTCGAACAAGCGATGCCCACTTCCGACCCTCCGCCCGAAGGAGATCGTGCGTTGGTCGCGTGGCTGGGTCCATTGGCGACGGGCGAATCGTCGGGGCCCAGTGATGTGCGCCCGCCCCTCGCTTGGTTGGGGGACGAAAACGGCCGGGGCGCCCTCCTGCACGCCCTTGAACGTTCCGTGTTGCTCGGCTGGCTCGACGGGCCCGAGATTCCCTTGGGGCCCGTAGAAGCAGCAATGACGGCAGGCACCTTCGACCGCCTGCGCGACGCGCCGACGGGCCGCTTGCTCGTGGCCCGCGCCCAAGACCTGCATGACGAAGGCGCCCGCGCCCAGGGCGCAGACCGACTGGTCGCTGCGACTGCCCTCGCGCTCACCCGCGCCGCAGCCGACCATCCGGGAGAACACGCACGGGCCGCTTCGGACGCCGCGGAATGGGCGACCCAGCTCTCGCTTCCCGAAGGCACCGACCCCCTGCCCGTCCTGCTGGACCAAGCGGCCAGCGCGCTCACCGCCGACGCCGGTGACCCAACGTCGACCGGCCTCGCCCTCGTGGCACTGACAGCGGCCCGCTTTTCGACGCGCTGCACCGACACTCCCTGCCGGAGCCTCGACCGCACGGCAACCTTGCAGCGGGCGTCCGCTTGGGGGCCCCCCGTCGAGGCCTTTGCTTGGACCTGGCGGGTCATTGCCGCAAAAACGGTGCTCGACCAGCTCGCAATCGCAGTAGAGCGCGGCCGCGGAACCGACGTTCATTACGACGTTGCGGACATCCTCATCGGTGAGCGCGGCGCGCGGGTTCCCCTATCGCTGCTACGACAAAACTCCATCAACGAAGTCGCCGCGCTGCACATCACGCGCGCGGCGGACGCGGCGAACAGCACAGCGGGCGAAGATGCGGTTCACGCGATGCAGCAAGTGCTCGCTTCTATTTGCGCGCGCCCGCCAACCGACATCCCGCCTCCCTTGGCGCCGGGAATCCAGAAGGTGTGCAAACCCCCTCGCCAATGACCCCATGGTGCTTCAGGCGTCGTTTGGGAGCCAAAGGTACGCCCCCGACCATCAGCGCACTTCGGGCAGGTGGTGCACGGTCGCACGCGCGATACGCGTAGAGCGAAGCGCGACCCTTTGAAACACCGTCGTGACGGCATTCTGGCGAGGCGATGTCCGAAAACCCCACGGGCCGTCCCAAATCACGGTCGCGCGAGCGGCAACCAACGCTGTGCAAACGAGCCCGCGCGCGCCCCAAAAAACAAAACCGCCCCGCCAACCGAAGTTGCGCGGGGCGATGCCGCAGACCGTAGCGCGATCAGCCGCCGGTGCAGGTGTAGGTCAGCGTGACGAGGTCGGTGTCGGTGGCGCCCATACAGTCGGTGATGCTCAACTCCACTTCGATGGACTGGGAGTCGGGCACGCCGTAAGAAGCCGTGGCGGGCCCCGTAACGGTGACCGTGGGCTCCCAGGTGTCTTCGTCGACGATGGTGGCTACACCGCTCACGATGGTCCACTGGGGATCGGCCAGCCAATCGCCATCGGGGTCGGAAGAGCCGGTGCCGTCGAGCTCGAAGTCGTAATCGGAGCAGCTGTCGCAGTCGTAGCCGCCCGCACCGTAGGCGATGGGCGTACAGGATGCGGTCACCGAGGCCGTTTGGTCGTCGCCCGCATCGGCAGTGGGCGGCGTGTTGTACGAACGCAGCGCGATGTCCACCACCAGCGGAACCGCAGGAGACGACTCGGTGCCGTTGTCGACGGTGAGTGTGAAGACGTAGGTTCCAGGGACATCGGGCACGAAGACGGGGCTAACGTCGGTGGTTTCCTCGATGTCGGAGGTGGTCAGGATGGACCCCGCCGGCGCCGAAGCAAGCTCCCACTCGAAGGTCAGCGGCATACCCGTGGGGTCCGAAGAGGCGGAACCATCGAGGTAGAGGGTGTCGCAGGTAACGAGGGACGACGTATCGGAGTACGCGGGCACAGCGGACGGCCAGCAATACTGATTCGAGGCACCCGGCGAGCCACGGTCGGTCGCGGTGTCCCACTGCTGGGTGGCCTGACACCACCAGTCGCCCACATCGTTCATCGTGGTGTCGAAGAACGTGGGGTCAAGGGACATCGACGCCCCATAAGCATCGGGGAAGGTTGCGCCGTCGTCCCATTCGACGAGGTCCAACAGCGTGCCATCGGCCTCGATGACCAAGCCATCGACTTCGTTGGAGAGGCTGATGTCTGCGCCGTATGCGTAGCCGACGTTGACGAGCGCACCGTTGTCGAACGGATTGTCGCTGCGGGCAAAAACGAAGAACTCGCCGGGTTCGACAATGAGGAGGTCTTTGCTAGAGACGACGTGGTAGTCACCGTCGACCGTAGAGGAAAGCACCAAGCCATTGAGCAGCAAGGTGTGATCCGACACGTTCAAGACCTCGAACCATTCGCCCATGGTGTCGTCGACGTTGTCCGGGTTGGTCATGATTTCGGTGATGAGCAACTCGTCGCCAACCCATCCCCCTTCATCGACCAAGCTGTCGCAGTCGTTGTCGATGAGGTCGCCGTCGGCTTCGGTGGCACCCGGATAGACCGAAGCGTCGGTGTCATCACAGTCGGCGGGCGTGGTGTCGGAGCCGCACTGGGTGTAGCCGTCGCCATCGAAGTCGAAGTCTTCGTCGATTTCGCCGTCGCCGTCGTTGTCGATGCCATCGCATGCATCTTCGCTACCGAGACAGTCCGCCCGGCCGTCGCCATCGTCGTCGGGGTAGCCTTCGTCGACTTCGCCGTCGCCGTCGTTGTCAACGCCGTCGCAAGTCTCGCGATCCATACAGTCCACGAGACCATCGCCGTCGGTGTCGCTAAAGCCTTCGTCGGCGACACCATTGCAGTTGTCGTCGAGGCCGTTGCAGAGCTCTTCGGCGCCGGGGAAGACGTTGTCGTTGGAGTCGTCGCAGTCGCCGTTTGCTACGGACCAACTGTCGCCATCGTTGTCCTGCTGGCGCGACTCGTCGTCTACCTGAGCGGGGACAGCAGAGTCTTCCTTGGTCACACTTTCGGTGTCACACGCCGAAAAAAGGAGCGAAGGAAGGAGGAGCAAAAGCGCCTGCGTTCGGGTCATCGACGGTCTCCAGGAGAGTCCGAGAAGGAGGCGGGGGTCGGCGGACATCGATTCGTTGCGACAGAAGTCGCGCTACCATGCGGATATGCCACGCGGGGCGTCGATCGTCACGCAATTTGGGAGATTTGGCGGGACAGGGCTCCGTTTTTCTGCGATTCACCGCGAATTCCTACCTGAAGCTTTCGCACCGAAGTGCTCTGCTCGCGAAGTCCGCGTGGCGCAAAATGCGTGCACTGATCCGTGAAGCCGCAAACACCATAGCGCGGAATCCAACCACCGATCCATTCTCTGCCAGAGAATTTCGACAGGAGAGCCGCTGCACCAAAAATAGCGCAGGAACGATTGGGTACTCCACCCGCCCTGTCTTCGGGTCCCAATTTGTGGGTTGCACTTCTCCGAAGCTCCAATAAAGGGCCGGTGTTCTGAGCGCGGTGCCCCAACGCAACGCTCTCTCAACACCGGTTGCTTCGCACGCGGGAACGCGCCTCCCCAGGCACTTCTCCCCAAGTCCACCGGCTCCCTCCGCTCCCGCAAAAAATACCTTGCGGAATAAACGGAACGAGATAAGAGGTTTGGGAAGCTGGCCCCTCATCCCGGCCAGTTGCTCTTCAACATTGTTGGAGCGCCAATCAGGCGTTTTGGTCGGCAACGGCCAAACACTGACGAGTGCACGGTGGTACGCGGGAGTAGCTCAGCTGGTAGAGCACCAGCTTGCCATGCTGGATGTCGCGGGTTCGAATCCCGTCTCCCGCTCCACCGTGTCCCTTGCGGGAGTAGCTCAGCTGGTAGAGCACCAGCTTGCCATGCTGGATGTCGCGGGTT
>CAZCUX010000020.1:0-121746 GCA_964502005.1 uncultured Enterobacterales bacterium | reverse complement strand
GCGGGAGTAGCTCAGCTGGTAGAGCACCAGCTTGCCATGCTGGATGTCGCGGGTTCGAATCCCGTCTCCCGCTCTTCAAACACCCTCGGTTTTTACCGGGGGTGTTTTGCTTTCGAAGCCTCATGTTCCGCTCCCGCCGTCTCTCCCACCGATGCTCTCACGGTGCCGGGCGCCCGTCGACGAACCTGCGGCCTTTCCACTCTGCTTCGAGGCCCAGCACCGAACGCAGCAGAATCGCGACCAGCAATAGGTTGCCCAAGACATGGGACCACGCAAACGTGCCCGCGCGATGGTCACGGCGGTCGATGCGCCACCGAAACGCAACCTGCAAGCCACAAATCGCCGCCGTCCAGGCGAGCCAACCATAGGCGGGAACGCCCCAGCCAAGGCCCCAGCGCGCCGCGAGTCCAAGGCACAACAACGCGAGGGGAAAAACCGTCCCCACGCCGATAAAGAGCATCGCGCCCAACCCCGTCGTCAAGCGCCGTCCCATTCCTTCGAACAGGTTCTTGCTGTAGCCGGCCATGATTTCGGAGAGGCTGCGGTACAAGCGCACATCAAAGAGCCAAGGAGCGTCGACCAAGCCAAGGCGGCGCCCGCGCCTCTTGATGGCACGCGCCAAGGCGACATCTTCCAAGATGGAGGCGCGCACGGCCTCGTGGCCGTCTATTTCTTCGTAGGCTTCGCGCCGCACCGCAATCAGCTGGCCGTTCGCAAATGCGTCCTCTTGGCCCGGCGAGTTGACCGCATCGAGATTGACGGAGCCGCGCACGAGCCAACCCACAGGAGGAATGACGACGTGCTCCCAAAAGGTCACGAGGCGCCAACGCCCGAACGCGCTGAACAAGTCGAGGCGGCGGGCGTCCATTTCCGCCATCAACGCTGTCACAGCATTTGGATGCAGCACCACATCGGCATCCACAAACACAAGCACCGCGCCCACCGACTCCGCCGCCGCCCGCGCGCACGCCCACGGTTTCCCGGCCCAGTCGGCGGGGGGCTCAGCCCCTTCGAACACAAACAAACGGGAGTCACTGGCGCTGGCCGCCTTCGCCAACGACAAGGTGTTGTCGGTGGAACGGTCGTCCACGACGATGACTTCGAGGCTGGGCCAGGTCTGCGCCAATGCTGCCGCCACGCACGCCTGAATGTTTTCCGCTTCGTTTCGCGCAGGAATACAAATCGAGACCCGAGGGCCGCTTGTGGGAACCACCTCCGGATTGGCCAGGCGCCAGGCAGCTCCCCAACGCGGCGCGCCCCACCACAACCCCACCCACATGAGGGTCATGAGGCCAAGATAGCCGCCCATCAGCAGCCCATCGACCATAGGGTCGCCCCAAGTCAACACGCGGGCTCTCCGCTGCGCACGACGCGAACCAGGGCGCCGTCGACGACCTCATAGGCACCCGCGGTGCTATCCGCGGGAATCGACTGCAGAACCGAAGCGCGTGCGGGAACGACCACGAGGTCCGGCGGGAGGTGGCGGCCGGCCGACACGAACACGTTCGCACCCACGACTGTGCGCGCGCCCACCCCGACCCCTGCGAGGCCCAAGGGTGCCCGGACCAAACGTCCGCCCGCGTGCACCCGCACCGTGCCGCCGATGCTTTGGTCGAGGAGCGCCGCGGTCTTCTTGAGGGACGCGCCCCGGTCGAGCACGCCCAGCTGCATGTCACCGGCGGCCAACGACCCATTTCCCAACACCGAATACTTCACCATCGCTTGCCGCTGCACCCGCGCGCGGGGCGCAACGACGGTGCCTTCAACCATCGCGAGGGGCTCCACGATGGCCCCTTCGCCGAGCACACACCCGCGCACGACCGCGTTGGCGCCAATCTCGACGCCATCGGCCAGCCAGCTCGATTCTACGACCGCCGACGGATGCACGGAACACTTCTCTCCCACCCGCACATAAGACGCCATGACCCGCGCAGGGTCCGTCGAGCGCGTACGCGCGAGGGCACCGACCAAACGAATGCCCATCTCGACGACATTGCGCCCACCGAGCTGCCGGTAGAGGAATGGACCGAGACCGAGCAGGTTTGCCCAAAGCAACTGCGACCAGTGCCCACACGGCAAAACCATGGACTCCGAGAGGGGAAGCTCGAGAATATCCGCGGCGAACTGACCCGGCGGCAACGGAAACTCGACCAATCGCTCGTCCACCGTCACTTCTAAGACTTCTGTGGCCACCAAGCGCTCCGTGGACACCTCGCCACCCGGCGCGAGCGCGACCAGCCATGGCAAGCCGTCGATGCCAAGCCCCACTTCGTCGGCCAAATTGCCCACGCGACCCGAAGCTTGCCAGCGCGCATCCCGACCGGCAGCACGCGCAGCCACCAAAAAGCGCTCGATGGCACCTCGACTGACGGCGACATCTGCGCGTACAAGCACCCGCCATCGGTCTTCAGGCCAAGGACCGTCTGCGACGAAATCTAACCCCGCCTCCAAAAACGCGCGCTGCTGCCGCTCGTCGAGGGACAAGCCCAAAAACGGAAGGCCGCCCGCTGGCCCTTCGAGGCCCTCCAACGGCGCCGCGCCGGGCATTCGCCCACCCACCGCACCAAGGTCTTGTCGAACCAGAGCACCCACAGGCCGTCTCCGAATCGGATGGCTCCTACATGTGGCCACCCGAGGGTCAATCAAAAGGGACAATGGATGCCACCGACGATTGCGCCGGGGCCGCGGGGACGGGCTCCCCGCGCGAATCGAACTATCCCGTTGGCGCCCAACCGTCCTCGCAAACGTGACCGCCAGCAGAGACGGCAACGCCGTGCGGACGCTTCAATAGAAGGACACCAGAAAAACGGGGACAGAATGGGGACCGGTCGTCGCGCGGGGCCCGTCGCTGGCCGCGGGCGGAAACAGCGCCAACGCCCACTCTGCCGCTTCATCGGCCATATCTGGACGCGCGTCGGTGACCTGGTGAATGAGCAAATAGCGAATTCCGAGCTGTTGTGCTTTGGTGCGCACCCGCTTTCGCGCGATGTCGGGCGGGGTCCCTACCGTTCGCCGAAGCTCCTCCCACAGCGCGCGTCCAGCACCATTGTTTGGGAAGTTGAGCGTGCCCGCAATCGCGTGCTGGTGTACGGTTTGCCCATACAAATACGGCTGGCCCCCCGCGACCGGATGATGGATGACCGCGCCTGCCGGAAGGTCTGCCAAGTCTTCGATCGCCGCGTGAACCCGTGTTTCGGTAAACGCTGGCAAGTCGGCTGTGGGAGCCACGAAGCGCGCCTCGGCCGCAACGACCAGCGCCGCCACGAGCGCCCATGCGGCCTTTTGCCGGCGCAAGGCCCACGCGGCACCGAGGGCCACAAGCAGCGCGGGCGCGTGAGACAGTCTCCACAACAACGACAGCGAGGAGGTTCCTGGCAAACGTTCGAGCAAGAGGTACGGCAGAGGCACCACACGCTCGTCCCAAAAAATCCACGCATGGCCGTTGTGAACCAAGACCGGACCCAAGCTCAAGACGGCGCCCACGAGGCCGGCAATCCAATACGGCCGCATCGCGCGCCGGTCTTCGGCGGTTCGGAGCCCCCATACGGTCAGCGCCAACAAACTCCATCCCAAATAAGGACAATGGACAAAGTCCTCTCCATATCTGGATATCTGTCGAAAATCAGGGCTGCGATAGTCAAAGCCGCGGACGTAAGCCCAAATGTCGGCTGGGCCGGAGCCGCGCCGCACGCCGGCCAGCTCGGCGGGATGCTTGATACCCACGAGGTTTCCCGGCGCCGTCGCTCCGCGCACGACCCACGCCGAAACGGCGATGGCGCCCGGCAGGCCAGCGAGCACGGGCATGACCCGCTTCCACAGCGGCGCCGAAGACTGCGAAAACACGGCCACCGCGCCCGCATACAAAAACGCGACCACCGCCGAATACCCGCTGGCGGCGGTCGCGAGCGTCAAGCCAACGCCCGCCAAGGCCCACGCCCCCCACCCCGGCGCCCGCACCGCGCGCGCGACCAACCATGTCGCCATCACTGCCGGCGCGAGCGCAAAAGCCTCCGACGTGCCGTTGTGAATCCCCGACACGAGGACGGGCGCGGTGAGCGCGGCAACGCCCGCAACATACGGTGACCAAAGCACTTTTGGTCCGCACAGCTCTCGGGCCAACAGATGTGTGCTCCAAGCAACCGCCACCATTCGCCCCACCACGAGCAGCGAATAGGCTTCGGTCACCCCCCACCAACGCACCGGGCCCGCGAGCAGCACCGCGCCCGGAATGTCGGCGACCATCAGCGATCCCCCGGTCGGATGGTCGAGAAGCGGCACCTGCCAAGGCGGAAGGCCCTGGGGAAGCGATTGCGCGGCCAACCAAAAGGACCACAACGAATTCCACAAGTCGGAGTGGGCCGTTCCAGGGACAGTGCCCCCAAAATCGGCGATAGCCGGCCACAATTGCCAAACGGCGAATGCACCGTAGACAAACGGAGCGAGCGCGGGGTGAGACAAAATCCGCTTCACAACTGCTTCCGGCCGGAACACGTCCGCTTGACGCGGGTTTGAAAGGTGCCGGACGACCGGCGACTTGTTCGATGTAGCCCGCGCCGGGTACAACGGGAGGTGCCGCGCGTCCACTCAACAGCCGGACACGCTCCCTGTTTGCGTGGGCATGTCCCCACGCACCTCCTCCGTTCGCACACACCTTGGAGACACGATGTCCTTTCGTATTCTTTCGGTAGTCGCTCTCGCCGTGCTTGTTCCTTCGACCGTATTGGCGGGCAAAAAGGACAAAAAGACCGAGGAAGCCCCCGCCGCAGACGCCGCACCCGCTGCCGTTCCCGAGACCCCCGCCGACGCAAAGAGCCAAAAGTTCGGCGCATCCCTCGTGACCTCGTCATTGCGGAACTTTCGGCCAAGCGACGCGGGCGGCGCAACGTTCCAATACGACGAAATGACCTTTGCCGCCGACAACTCCTGGACCGCAAAGGGCTGGGTGGAGTTTGAGGACGAAAAGATGGAATGCACCGAGAGCGGCAAGTGGAAGATGGACCCCGCCGACTCCGAAAAGGTGGCCATCGTGACGTGGACCGTCGACAAGACCGACTGCGCGGGCCGCGATGCCGGCGCCGAAGTCCGCGCCGAGTTCACGATTCAAAAGGACAACACCATCACGGCGCTGTTCCGCTGAGTCGCGCTACCCGCTGCCGTCGCCCGCGAAGACGCCCCGCAGGGTGGATTGTTCCACGAACACCCGGAGCAACCACCCCACGGGGTCTACGACGCGCCTGCCGGATTCACGGCCAAAGATTGGACCGCACGCAGGCCGTCGAGGGCCGCGCTCACGATGCCGCCCGCATATCCGGCGCCTTCGCCGACGGGCAGAATGCCCGGAAGACCAACCGAATGGAGGTCGGCGCCGCGCAAAAACCGAATGGGGGCGCTGGTCCGTGTTTCCGGCGCGATGAGCACGGCCTCTTCCCCAGCAAAACCGGGGATTTGGCGGTTGAAATGCTGGAGGGCGGCGATGATTCCGCCGACCAACGGCGCCGGTAGGACATCCCGGAGGTCGGCGGGCGTCGTGCCGAGGGTGTAGCTCGTGCGCGGCAGCTCGGTGGACGGACGACCCGCGAGGAGGTCAACGACAAGCTGCGCCGGCGCACGAAAGTCACCGCCACCGACTGCAAACGCGCGCTGCTCAATGGCGTCTTGAAAGCGCATCCCCGCCAAGGGGTCGGTGCCCGGATAGTCGTCGGGCAAAACCTCGGCGATAACGGCGCTGTTGGCCCACCAGGCCTGTCGCTTTGAGTAGCTCATCCCGTTGACGACCACATGTCCCGGGTGGTTCGTCGCACCGACCACCGTTCCGCCCGGACACATACAAAACGTGTGCGCCTTTCGCGCGGCCGGGCCATCTCGACGTGGACGCGGTGCAGACGTCAGGCGATACGACGCAGGTGGAAGCTCGCCGCGAGGCCCACCGTAGCGGGCCGCGTCAATGAGCTTTTGGGGGTGCTCCACGCGCGCGCCGATATGAATCGGACGTAGCTCCGCTTGGGCGCCATGGCGCAGGAGCAGCTCCCACATGTCCCGAGCAGAGTGCCCCGTGGCGATGATGACCGCAGTACTCGAAAACTCGCGGCCATCCGCGGTCTGCACCCCGACACACCGCCCGTTGCGAACCAAGAGCTCCGAGACGCAGGTGCGAAAGTGGACTTCGCCGCCGAGGTCACGGATGCGCTGGCGAAGCTGCGGCAAGATGGCCCGGATGCGGTCGGTTCCCAGGTGCGCCCAACCCTCTTCGAGAATCTCGGGGTCGGCCCCAAAGTCGACGAATCGCTGGAAAATCCAGCCCAGGTCACCATCCCGGCGCCGGGTGTAGATTTTGCCGTCCGAAAAGGCGCCCGCACCGCCTTCGCCGTACACGACGTTGGACTCGGGGTCGAGCTCGGCGTGGCGCCAGAACTTTCGCACGTCGTGGTGCCGCTCTTCGACCGCCCCTCCCCGCTCCAGGAGAACGGGTCGCGCACCCGCTTCAGCGAGGGCCAATGCAGCGAAGAGACCGGCGGGACCGGCTCCCACGACCACCACGCGCAGGTCCGACGAACAGGCGGGCACAGGAACGGCCGCCCGTGGGCCATACCGCTGCTCGTCGCGAGATTGGTACGCACGAACGCCATGCAGACCCGCCTGGAGGCAGCGCTGCTCCGCTTCCGCGGTCGTTAGGTCTACTTTGTAGTTCGCGAGCCAAACCGGAGGTCGGCGTCGTCCGTCTACCGACCGTTTGAGGAGCTGTATCTCGCCAATCTGGTCCGGTGAAACGCCGATGCGCTCGGCAATTGTGGGCAAGGGGTCGAGCCCCTCGCCGGTCCAAGGAATGTTTGCAACCAATAGCGACATTTGCGGCGCATATCCTGCCGGGAGATCTGCTGCGACGAACACTCTGGACTTGCAGGACGCGCCGCTGGCCTCGCGCGGAAACCACGCCCTTTCCACGTTTTTGGACATGACACCCTGGGTCGCGCCAACGGAAACACACACGGAATTTTGGGAGCGCATGGGGACAATACGAAGACCATGCGTTTGCCCAAACGTGCCGCGGATACGATGACCCCACCCGCGCAAATCAGTAATATACTACATTTGTATGCATTTGCAATGAAGCAATCTCCAACTCAGACGGGCCCCAAGCGGGCGTCGTCCCACGGGCGTGACGCGGTGGCCCGACCTGGCAAAGAGCACCCTCCCGCGTCGGTCGCGCATGCAGGATTTGCCAACGATTTCCCGCTTGCAACCTTCGACTGACGGGGGACACACGCCCGTCACGGTGGACGCGCGCCCTGTGTGTTATGCCCCCGCGACTGCCGGCACTGGGTGCCGAATGGTCGCCGCACCAACGGTCGACCCCCCTCTGCTCTGCGTGCAAACTATCCGCAGGGCTTAGTTCCTTGCCTTACCCATCAGAAGGAAGAAGCCATGGCCATTCGCGTCGCACTCAACGGATTCGGTCGCATCGGTCGCTGCGTACTTCGTGCTGCCTGGAACGACCCCAACATCGAGTTTGTCCACATCAACGACCTCACCAACGACGAAACCTTGGCCCACTTGTTGGCCCATGACTCCGTGCATGGTCGTTTTTCCGAGTCCGTGAAGGCGGTCGCGGGCGGCTTGCAGATCGGCGACCGCTTTGTCGCGACCTCCAAAGAGCGCGACCCCAAGGCCCTTCCCTGGGGCGAGCGCCAGGTCGACGTTGTTCTTGAGTGTACCGGTGTGTTCACCAAGCGCGCCGACGCACAGCTTCACCTCGATGCAGGCGCCAAGCGCGTCATCATCAGCGCGCCGGCCACCGAGCCAGATGCCACCGTCGTCATGGGCGTCAACGACCACACGCTCAACGCGAGCCACCGCATCGTCTCGAACGCATCCTGCACCACCAACTGCTTGGCCCCCATCGCCAAGGTGTTGGACGAGAACTTTGGCATCGTCAACGGCTTGATGACCACCGTGCACAGCTACACGATGGACCAGCGCTTGCTCGACGCCCCCCACAAAGACCTCCGGCGGGCCCGCGCAGCCGCCGCCAACATGGTCCCCACCTCCACCGGTGCGGCAAAGGCCGTCGGCCTCGTGCTTCCCCAGCTCAAGGGCAAGCTCAACGGAATGGCGGTGCGCGTCCCCACGCCCAACGTCTCGCTGGTTGACCTTGTGTTCAACACCCGCGAGCCCGTCACCGTCGACGCCATCAACGCGGCTATCCGTGCTGCTGCCGCCGAAGGCCCCCTCGCCGGCATCCTGACCCTCGCGAACGACCACGCCGTCTCCACAGACCTTGTGGGCAACCCCTACTCTTCGGTGGCCGACCTGGAGTTGACCCAGACCATCGGCACCCACACCGGCAAGGTGCTGAGCTGGTACGACAACGAGTGGGGCTTCTCGTCCCGTATGGTCGACCTCGTGAAGAAGCTCGCCAGCTTGGACAATACAGGCGAGGCAGTCTGATGAGTCTCCCTACTCTTCACGACATCGAATTGTCTCCCGGCGAAGCCGTATTGTTGCGGGTAGACTTCAACGTCCCCCTCAAAGACGGCATCGTCTCCGACGACACGCGCATTCTCGCCGCGCTCCCCACCATCCAGTTCCTCCTGGAGAAGAAAGTCCGGTTGGTCATCTGCTCGCACCTGGGCCGCCCCGGTGGCAAGCGGAAGCCCGGTCTTTCCCTCGAACCCGCCGCGGCGCGGCTGGCCGAGCTGCTCGACGGCGAAGTGCTGTTCTGCCCGGACATCGTGGGCGCAGGCGTCGAGCAGATTGCCCGCGACCTCCCCCACGGCGGCATTCTCGTCATCGAGAACCTTCGCTTCGACCCCGGCGAGAAGGCCAACGACGACACCTTCGCCGCCGGATTGGCGCGTTTGGCAGATACTTATGTCAATGATGCTTTTGGCGCCATGCACCGCGCCGACGCGAGCATCGACGGCGTTGTGAAGCACACGGCCAAGCACGCGATTGGATTCCTCGTCGAGCGCGAAGTGCGGGAGCTTTCCCGCCTTGTGGAGACTGCCGAGCGCCCGTTCGTCGCGATTCTCGGTGGCGCAAAGGTGTCCGACAAAGTGGGCGTGCTCGACTCCTTGTCGAAGCGCTGCGACACCCTCCTTGTCGGTGGCGCGATGGCCTACACGTTGCTTGCTGCCCAAGACGTGCCTGTGGGCGCGTCCCGCGTAGAAGGCGACAAGCTCCTCCTCGCACGCCGCGTCATGGAGCGCGCCGGCGAGCGGGGGGCGCGCTTGTTGCTGCCAAGCGACCACATCGTCGCACCTGGCATCGACAAGGGCGAGCAAGCCCAGCCCACCATCGACATCGCCAATGGCATGATGGGTCTCGATATTGGCCCCCAGACGGTCGCCGAGTGGAAGGACGTCATCGCCAGCGCACGCACAATCTTCTGGAACGGCCCCCTCGGACTTGTCGAAGAAGATGCGTTTGCCGGCGGCACCCGCGCGATTGCTGAAGCCGTGGCGGCCAGCACTGGCTTCACGGTGGTCGGTGGTGGCGACAGCGCAGCCGCGATGGCAAAGTTCGGCCTCGCCGACAAGGTGTCCCACGTTTCTACGGGAGGCGGCGCATCCATGGAGTTCTTGGAAGGCAAAGACCTCCCGGGAATCAAGGCCATTCGCGCCGCTACCCGCTGAAGCACCTCCTACCTGCCATCCCTTCGCTGGGTGGCAGGTGCACTCCGCCCCGCGCGGGGCGCGCGCCGAGCACAAGGCGCACGATTGTCGATGTTATGGCCCTACCGGTGGGGTCGAATGGAGTCTCGAATGGCACGTCGGATGTTTATTGCGGGCAACTGGAAGATGAACAAAGGCCCCGCGGCGGCCGACAATCTCGCACGCGAGCTGCGCGCAGCTTTGGTCGACGAAGGAAACGTCGACATCGCCGTGGCACCCACCGCGGTTTGCGTCCCCACCGTCGTGCAGCGCGTACGCCACACCGGCATTCATGTGGCCTGCCAAGACATCCACGCCAATGAATCCGGGGCCCACACCGGCTGCGTGTCGGCGGAAATGTTTCGGGAAGCAGGCTGCACCTACGCAATCGTCGGCCATAGCGAGCGGCGCACCGACAACGGCGAGACGGACAGCATGGTCGGCCAAAAGGTGACGGCTGCGTTCCGCGCGGGCCTGCTGCCGATTGTGTGCGTCGGCGAGACGCTCACGGAGCGGGATGCAGGCGCCGCGCAGGCCACCACCACCCGCCAACTGGTCGCCGCGATGGGACACCTGCCGCCCGACCAAGCAGCATCCTGCACCATCGCTTATGAACCCGTGTGGGCCATCGGCACCGGCCGCGCCGCGACCCCCGAAATGGCCCAAGAAATGCACGCCCATATTCGGGGCTGGCTGCGCGCGACCTTCCCCGCATTTGTTGCCGACTCCGTGAGAATCCAGTACGGCGGGAGCGTCAAAGCGGGGAACGCCCGCTCTTTGTTGAGCCAGCCCGATATCGATGGCGCATTGGTTGGTGGAGCCAGCCTGGACGCTGCCGACTTCGTGGCCATCATTCGTGCCGCCAGCGCCATCCGGCGTTAGGAAACCGCGGTTCGCCGTCTGCCCATGGCGCCTGGAGCACCAGCATGACTATCTTCATCACCACTTTGCACATCATGCTGTGCATTGCCCTCATTCTCGTCATTTTGCTGCAACCCGGCAAAGACGGCGCAGCAGCCTTCGGCGGCGGCGGTGGCGGCAACCAAATGTACGGTCCTCGCGGCCAAGGCACCATCCTCACGCGCGCCACCACCACGGTCGCGGGCATGTTCATGGTCACCAGCATCACCTTGGCGTGGTTTTCCAACGACAAGGTGCAGAGCGGCGGCGACATCGAAGACCAGTTTGAAGAAATTGAAAAAGAGAACTTCAAACGCGCCTCGGCCACACGCGCTGTGCTCGATCTCCAGCCCGACATCAAGGCCCCCGACACCGAGCCTGTGATGCCGGTCGAAGCTCCCGCGCCCCCGCCTCCCCCCGAAGGCGCCGCGACCGACGCTCCCGCCGCCGAGGTCCCGGCTGCAGAAGTCCCGGCAGCAGAAGTTCCTGGGGTCGAAGTCCCAGCCGGCGACGCCGCCGCCCCGACGGAAGCCACGCCTACCCCGTGATTCGGCCTGCGGTCTGCGCGCTTGTCCATGATTCCACAATCCAAGGATGGACGGTGCCAACCCGCAAAGGATACCCTGCCGTCACGCTACCGAAGGTGTCCATTGAAAAGCCAAAAAGTCGCCTCTCGCGGCGGTCCCCCGCCCAAGAAACCGCGCTCCTCCCGCCCTGGAATGGGAGAGAGCAACGCGGAAATCATGGAGCAGATGCGCGCCGAGGGCGTCGAAAAAGAGCCCACCGACGGCATGGGAGAAGCGAGCAGCGGTCGTCCTGCCGGATGGGGCGAACAAATGGCAACCTTCCAGGGTGTGCCTGCGTTCAACAACGGCGCCGACCGTCGCTATTGGCAGCGTGGCGAGTTTGGCTACAACTACCAGTGCGTCGAATACGTCAATCGCTTTAGCGCCAAGGCCAATGGCACCGGCAATATGAAGGGCACCGGCAACGCAATCGACTACGCCGGGAACTCGCGCAAAAGCTTTGGCTACACTTGGGTCAAAAACGAGCCAGGTGCCCAGCTTCCTGAGCCCGGCGACATCTTGGTGTTCTCCGGCGGCAAGTTTGGCCATGTCGCGATTGCCACCCGCTCGAGCCCAGGCGGCGTGGGCATGATTCAGCAGAACACCTCCGCGGCCACGGCTACCTTGGGCATTTCGGGCAAAGACGGCAACACCACCGTCGCCAACTACGGCAGCCTCAAGCTCGAAGGCTGGCAGCGATTTGGTGGCACCAAGCCCAAGTCCCCCACCCAAAAACCGTCCCAAGATGTCGAAAAAGGCCCCGGAGGGCCCACCGTCACCGTCAAACCCGGTGATTCCTTGTGGGCCATCGCCGCGCGCACGTTGGGCTCCGGCGAACGCTACCGCGAACTGGCCAAGCTCAACGGCATCTCCGACCCGAGCCGCATTTCGGTGGGAATGGTGCTGCGCCTTCCCGGTACGACCGCGCCCGCGAAGCCGAGCACCGGCAACAGCGACAGCGCGCCCAAGAAACCCGCACAAGGCGGCGACATCAAAGAGCGCACCGTCACCGTTCAGCGTGGCGATACTCTCTGGGCCATCGCGGTTCGCTACCTTGGAAACGGCTCCCGCCACCAGGAAATTGCCCGTCTCAACGGCATTCGCGATGCGCGCAGCCTCTCCGTCGGCACAAAGCTGAAGCTTCCCGGCTAACCCACGCCGTCGCCGTGCGTGAATCGTTCGGTCACCTGGGCCACGCGCAAGGCGTGGGCTAAAGCGGCCCCATGGACCTTTCCCAAGCAGCCGAGTCGTCTCATCGCACCAAGGGCTTGTTGCGCCTGACAATGGCATGCAACGAAAACTGCCCATTCTGTAATGTTCC
Source organism: uncultured Enterobacterales bacterium (assembly GCA_964502005.1). Classification (GTDB taxonomy): domain Bacteria; phylum Myxococcota_A; class UBA796; order UBA796; family UBA2385; genus CAJWOS01. The sequence continues at coordinate 109,309 of CAZCUX010000020.1, read as the reverse complement.
CGCAGAAGACTACGAACGAAAGACCCCTCCGGCATCCCAGACCGACCGCGAGCTGCAGCGCTTCATCGACGAGAAGGCCGGCACTCTCACCATTTCGGGAGGCGAGCCGACGCTCCTTCGAAAGCGACTGCTCGACCTCGTCCGAAGAGCGCGCGACGGCGGGATTCCCTACGTCGAGCTGCAAACCAACGCGGTGTTGATCGATACGGCGTATGCGCAGGCGCTCGCGGAAGCGGGCGTCACGTCGGCGTTCGTGTCGTTGTTGTCCCATATTCCCGCAGACCACGACCACCTCGCCGGCTTGCCCCAAGCCTTCTCGCGTTGTGTCGCCGGCATCGACGCCCTTGTCCACGAAGGGATCCGCGTCACGCTCAACCCCGTGCTCGCCCGCCGCACCCAACACACCTTCGCGGACTATGTCACGTTCGTCGCCACGCGCCTTCCCGCCGTGCGCAGCATCTCCGTGTCCGCGGTGCAGCCCCACGGTCGCGCCGGACGCGGCGGCAACCCCGAAGACCTGCTGCCCGACTACGCCGTGCTCGCGCAGCAGCTTCCACGGGCTCGCGCTATCGCAGAAGCCGCGGGCATCGAGCTTCTCAACCCGTATTGCGGGCTGCCTCTGTGTATTGGGTGGAACGACGCACCCGAGCGATGCGTCGAAGCCATTGAGGCCGAAAGCGGCGGGTGGCGCCCGGTTCCCGGCATTGAAAATCGGGGAGACAAGCGCCAAGACGCCGTCTGCGCAACTTGCGTGTGGCGAACCCGCTGCGGGGGTGCCTGGCACGCTTACTGGACGCACCGGGGCGGCAGCGGCATTGCGCCCCCGGCCCATAGCCGCGCGCCGTGGGAGGGCCCTGGGCCGCCCGAACAAACCACCATCGACGCACGCACAGGTTGGACCGACGCACACACCGCCCAAGTCCGCGCCGCCACGACCCCCACCGTTTGGGTGTGGGTCCATTCCCTCGCCGCCGGCAGCCACACGCAGCTCCTCGAGAGCGGCTGCACCGACATCGCGCTTAGCCTCGACCCCCGCGGTATCGCCCGCGGCGCCCCTCCCCGGTCCACGCTCGTCACGCTGCGAGAAGTGCGCGCAATCGTAGAACGTATGGCCCATCCGGACTTGGACGCATCCCACCGCACCCGCATTCATGTCCAGATCCGCCGCGGCGACGAAGCCGACCACAAAGCCGCCGTCGCTTGGCTTCGGCAAACGGGCGTATGGCGGGTGGTCTAAGCGCGCGTCCGGCTACGGGACGCCCATGCCCTTGCCTTCTTGCAACCGCTCCGCGCCAAGCTCCACCAAGCGCTCGTGGAGCGGTCCTTCGGCGGGCGCCCACGCCAACAACCGGCTTGCAGTCTCCCGGTTGAACACCAAGCCCCGCACAGCCCCCGACGCAGAGTTGAGGCGCATCGACTCGCCGAGCAAGCGCACCGCGACATCCACTTGGCCGAGCATACCCAGGCAGTTGGCCAACGCGTCGGTGGTTCGCGCGAGGCCCAGCACGTCCCGCAATCGCTGCTGGACTTGGTAGGCGGCGTCCAACAAAGGTTGGGCGTCCCGCGGCCGGTTGTCGAGCAACAACAAGCGACCAGCCGTCTCTACCGCCAAAGCAGCGTGCTGTTCGTCTCCCAGCTCCATCCACAAGCGCCGTGCCGCCTCGGCATGCTGGAGCGCGACATCGACGGCCTCCGTACGTCGTCCGGGCCGCGCGTCGACATGCAAGGGCAACCGCGCCAGCAGCAGCCACGACTCGGCCTGCTCGCTGCGGTCGAGCGCGGAAGCCTCGGCACCAAACACCTTGCGCGACTCTTCAATGAGGTGGCTGGCGCGCACATAATCGCCAAGGCGCACCCATACTGCCGCCTGGTCGTTCAGCAGCGACGCCGCGAGGCGTGCATGGCCTGCCGCCTGGAGCGTGCGGATGCCGTCGGTCAACTGTCCGAGGGCCAACTCCAAATGCTCGTCGTCACCGATGTCGTAGGCAATGGCCGCGGCGAGCTGGCGCGCCTCGGCATATTGTTGGGGAGCGTCGTGAACATCGATGCTGTCGATGCTATCGATGGCTCCACGGAGCGCACGTCGCAGGGAGTGTCCTTGTCCTGCCGACGAGAACGTCAAGCGCGCGCGGGCCACAGAAATCGACGCCCACACCGGCGCGTCGAGGCCCTCGGCGAGTTGGTCGGCTTGGTCGAGAAGCTGCACCGCTCGTTCGACGGCACCACTTCGCCGTGCCGCTTCCGCAGCATCCAACTGGGCCAACACCGCCTTTTTGCGCTCACCGGCGCCCATGTGCTGCTCTGCCACGCGCGCATGCCGTTCGTCCGCCGTCGCGCCCATCGCCGGCGAATGGGCCGCTGGCGCACGCGCTTGCATCAAAGCGGCCAAGCGGCTGTGCCAAAGCTGTTTGACGGAAGGAAGGATGCCATCCCGCAGCGCCACACGGTCTGCGTGGGCGAGCGACAGAGCACCGCCGCCATGGTCGATGACGGCCACACCGCCCTCGACCGCACATTGCACCAACCACGCCACGCGCACCGCAGGCAATTCGAGCAGCTCGGCCAACACCTCCATCTCAAACACATCGCCAAACACCGACGCCGCCCGCAGCACCGTGCGGACTTCGACCGGGAGCGCCGCCCAGCCCGCCTCCCCCCACGTTTCCGCGAGTGGCTGGGTGGTGGTGTCCGGCTCGGGGTCTTCGACATGCGCGAGGTCCAGGACCTTGCCGTGGGCTTCCAACCGCTGCGCCAAGGCCGTAATGCCCTCGCCCCAAGGATCTTCTGGTGCAACGCCGACGACCACCGCCAGCGGCCAGTGCCCCATGTGCCGCACCTGCCGCGCCACCCACGCGCGCGAGTCGGCGTCGGCCTTGTGCGCACATTCGATGACCCACACCAACGGCCGAGGGTCGATGGCGGCCAATGTGTCGAATGCAGCAACAAGGCCCGCCCCTGCACCCACCGGCTCATCTCCCAGCAGAGTGCGCCGCAATCCGAGGCGCACCCGGTCCCAGTGCGCCGGGCCACTGTGCGTATCCGTTGGCAACAATGCACGCGCCAGCCGCTCCGAGACCAACACCGCGGACAGGCCACCGCGCACCATCGTCGCGTTCACCCGCACTTCTCGCCAACCAGCAGCCATCGGCGGCACACGCCCACCCGGCGATACCACCACCAGCAGTTGTCCCTGGGTAGGGCGTAGGTCTTGCGACATTGTGGCTCCCCTGATTCCCGACAATGTATCCTTGCCCCAACTGTCACACCACACAAGCACTTTTCGGCCATACTGCGCGACACGTCTACCCGTGCACGCCAAATTGCCCCCAATTCGGCTGTGGCAGGCATTCTTCCCCCACGTTTCGAGGCCCTCCTGATGCCCGACCGCCTCTCCCAGAAAGACCGGACCACCCTCCTGTCAACCTTGACAGAATGGACCGAACTGCCCGACCAAGACGCCATTTTTCGTTCGTTTTGTTTTCGGGACTTTGCGGAGGCATGGAGATTTATGGGCGCCTGCGCGGAGGAGGCGGAGCGTATCCAACACCATCCCGAATGGTTCAACGTATGGAATCGGGTAGATGTGACCCTGCGCACCCACGATTGTGGTGGCTTGTCCGCGCTCGATATTGCACTGGCACAGTTTATGAATCGCGCCTACGAGGTGTCCCGATGAACCTGCAAAAACCCGTATTTGTCGGTCTTTTGACCATAATACCCGCATGTAGCCTCAACCTCCAAGAAGGCAGCGCCACACCGGGTAAAGTTACGGATGAAACCACCGAATCCTCCACCACCGACACCACCGGCGACGACGGTGGCTCCGGCGACGGAGGCGGTTCATCGGACGGTGGTTCGAGCGACGGCGGCACGAGCGACGGCGGCGACACCAGCGGCGGCGACACCAGCGGCGGAACCGACGGCACAGGCGGCGGCACAGGCGGCGAAACGGGCGGCACCGGCTCCGATGGCACCGACGGCAGCACCTCCACCGCCCTCGACACCCGCGACCCCGACGACCCCAACGTCGACACCACCACCGGCGAAGTCAGCGTCGACGCCGACTGCACGATGTCGTACACCCGCTATGCACCGGAATCGGGAACGCCCATCGCTACGGTCATCGCGGCACACGGGTTTTCCCGCACCAGCACCCAGATGGGCGGCTGGGCGTGGCATTTCGCATCGTGGGGCTTCGAAGTCTACACCCCTGACCTTTGCCATCTGAGCATCTGGGACACCGACCACGAAGCAAATGGCGAAGAGCTGGTGCTGTTCGCCAATGCCGTCGCCTCGCAACCCGTCATTTACCTCGGCCACTCCGCCGGGGGCTTGGCGGCGTTGTTGGCCACCGCGGCCGACAGCAGCGCGCTCGGTGGCGTCGGGCTCGACCCCGTCGACTTCTTGACCACTGGCGCCGACCAGGCGGGCTCCCTCACCCGGCCCTTCCACGCATTGTTCGGCGAGAGCTCGTTTTGCAACTCCAGCAACAACGGACTTGACTTTGTTGACGGTGGCGGCGTCGGCTGGCGCGTCGTTGACGCCGACCACTGCGACTTCGAAAACCCCACCGACCTCGGCTGCACAGCGGCATGCAATAATTATGCCGCCACTCTGTCCGCCGACGAAATTGGAGAGGTCGTGCGGGCAATGTCGACAGCGGCGCTCTTTGGCTTGTCCGGCGACACCGCCACCTTCGACGCATGGTGGGCCCGCGGCGGCACCTACCTCGACCCCCTCCTCACCGACGGCCGCGTCTCGGGACTGTGATGACCACCCCCGAGGGCATCGACCCCGCGCCCGACCCCGCCGTCCTTCGGCGGGTGCGCGCGGCATTTCGGCCTCTCCAACTCTGGCACCGCCACCACGTCGCCGGAATGCACCACATTCCGCGCACCGGGCCCGTGCTCTTGGTGGTCCACCACACCTTCGCGACCTACGATTCGTTTTTGTTTGGCCTGGCGCTGTTTGAGCATACCGGGCGCGTTTCGAAAGGACTCGGAGACGACCGCATCTTCCAAATCCCCGTCCTTCGAGACATGGCCGCCGCCGTGGGCATCTCGCCTGCGTCCCCGAATGCAGGTCAGCAAATGCTCGCCGCCGGAGAGGTCGTAGGCGTCGCGCCGGGCGGCATGTGGGAGGCGTTGCGCGGCAAAACGGAGCGCTACCAAACACGTTGGGGCGACCGACGCGGCTTCATTCGCCTCGCCCTCCACACCGGCACGCCGATGGTCCTCGTCGCGTGCCGCACCGGCGACGACATATACTCGGTCTATGACAACCCCGTCACACGCAGCGTTTACCACAAGTGGCACCTGCCGCTGCCCGTAGTGCGCGGCTGGGGCCCCACCTTGTTGCCGCGGCCCGTGCAGCTCACGCACCACGTGAGCGCCCCGATTGTGCCGCCGCTGTACCAGCCTGATGAAGAAGCGGCCCAAGTAGAAGCGCTGTTCGCACAGACCGCATCTGCCATGGACCGCTTGCTGCTATCCGCCGAGCCCGGCGTCCCCGCCTGGGCCGGCGTTGGGGCGCTCAGTCGCATCCTCCGCGCCTGAGCCCTCCTCACTACCAGGACCGACCGGTCGGCCCGCCGTAAGCGCCGATGTCGCTCACCGTACCGTTCTCGTCGAGAATGGAGGGGTCACCCATATCGACCAGCTCCGAGCGCGCGCCAATCAAGAGGTTCCAAGCGGTCGCATCGGCGCCGGTGTAGCTCTGGTAGCCCGGGTTGAGCGACAGGTTGCCGTCGCCCAAGGTCACGTCTTCGGGTCCGCCCAAAAATGAATCGCCATTCATATAGTCGTTGGAGTACGACAGGGTGGTGCCCACCAAGGCGTTGTAGATGCCCGCCCCTTCTTCTACCGACGGCGACGCGGCCGAGTAGCCCGCGCTGTTTTCGACGAAGTTTGTGTTGACGATGGCCACTTCACTTTCACCGGTCAACGCGAGGCCGCCACCCCACGAAGTGTTGGCGCCGGTGCCGATGTTCTTCACGAAGTCGCCGTTGACGAACCAAAGCGATGCGTTGAAGGACGCGCCCACGATGCCTGCGCCCGCAACATCAAGGCCCGTCGCGGTGTTGCCCGCGACGATGTAGTTCGACACCATTAGGTCCATCGAATCCATCGTTTGAAGCAACGCAGCGCCACCCCACGCCCGCTTGCTCGACGAGACGTCGTTGGCGCGGAAGTCAACGTGGTCAATCGAGCCGGCGCCGACCATCGACAACGCGCCACCCACCGCCATCACGTCCGACGAGAGGTCGCCCACGGCGTTGACCGTGTTGCCAAACGCGGTGAAGTGCGAAATTTCGATGTCGCTCGAGAATGCCTGCACCGCGCCCGTGGTAAAGGTCGTACAATCGGGTGCGGTAGAGGTGGCCGAGAAGGTGTTTCCGGAGATGTCGGCGCCGTCAACGCCAAACATGTACTCGTCGCCCGCAAACGACACCGCCCCCCACGTAGTCGCGCCGCAACCGCCCTGGGCGTCGACCACGGTATCCGTAAAGCTGAAGTCGGTGAGGAGGAGGTCGGCGCCCTGGGAGTACACCGCACCACCCACGAGCATAGCCTCGCTGCTGCACGAGAGCGCCATCGACGAATTGGTGACGCCGCCGCCCGACCAGTGCACGGAGGAGTCGCCAAGGCTCGCGACGAGCCCGCCGGCCACCAAACAATCTTCCAACGCACCCGAGGACGAGATGTTGAAGTCGGAGACATCGACGTCGACAATGTCAACCATGCCGCGGACGGTGGAGACCAAGGTGCCATACACGAAAGCCACGGCACCCAAGGGGTTTTCGTCTTCGACCTTGGTGAGGTTGACGGACACGCCTTCGACCACGCCATCGCGCAACGTCAACGCGCCACCGTCGACAAACGCAAACGCACCCACAGACTGGGCGCGGTCGACCTCGAGGGAGAAATCCGTGAGGCGGAAATTATTGAGCTCGACGTTGCCACCCTCCACAAACAGGAAACCGCCATAGAAGACGTCGCCCGAGACGGTGTGGGTGCCGCCGCGAATGCCGATGTCAGAGAACGCGATGTCGCTGTCGGGGCCGACATAAATCGTCGGCCAAGTCTCGCTCATGTCGAGCGTGACGGAGCGGGGGCCGTCCTGGCCGACAAAGTGCAGCGAACGACCAGTGAGGTCGAGGTTTTCTAGGTAAGTGCCGCCGTTGACGCAGATTTCGCTTCCGTCCCCCAAGCCATCGACAGCTTCTTGGAGCGTCGCGAAGTCGCGGGGGACGAGGTTGGCGTCAACCACGCCGTCGCAGTCGTTGTCGATGTTGTCGCAGGTGACCTCCCGGGCGGCGGGATTCGCGGCGCGTTCGCTGTCGTCGCAGTCGTCGTTGTTGTCGACGTAGCCAAGCGGGGCGGCGCACGCCATAAACGCGGTGCCAGCGCCGTAGCCGTCGCTGTCGGCGTCGAGGTAGAAACGCGAAGCATCGGAGGCGTCTTCGTCGGTGGCGCCGTCGCAGTCGTTGTCGGTGCCGTCGCACACTTCGGTCGCGCCGGGGTATGCCGAAGCATCGGTGTCGTCGCAGTCACCAGCGACATCGAGAACCGCGACTGGCTGCCCACTCTCGTCGGTGGCTTCCGGAGCGTCGCAGGCCCAGATGCGGGTGTCGGCGTCGCCGAAGCCGTCCGCGTCGATGTCGAGGAACCACTCCAAGCGGTCAGTGGCGTCTTCATCGACAATACCATCGCAGTTGTTGTCGATGCCGTCGCACAGCTCGTCCGCGCTCGGGTTCACGGACGCGTTGGTGTCATCGCAGTCCACCCCAAGGGCAACGCCATCACCGTCTTCATCCGTAAAGCTGCTGCTGGGGGAGTTCGTTTCGCTTTCGGTCTTCTCGACGCAGCCGATGAGTCCAAAGCAGATCAAGGCGTATCGCATGGGGATTCCTCCGGGCGGGCAGTTTAGCGTGTTCTGCCGGCGTTGCCCCCCGTTTGCAGGTGGAGAATTGACGTGCTTGCGTTCATGCCCCAAAGAAATTGGGTGCCGGGCGGTCAAAGTCCACCCCACGCGCGGCCGTTCTGCCCTGGTCTCAGGAGCAACCGGGAGCGTCGAAGATCCCCGCTGGTCATGGTGAGGACAATCGCGAGAACGGCAACAAATACGCTGTCACGCTTTGTTTTCGCACTTCAACAGATAAACACATCTGGAAAGATGCAGAACAACCAAACACCCACATTTCAGCGTGATTGCGCGTTTTCACCGACCTAATGGTTCGTGGGTGCCGAAGGCGACCAGCCCGCACGCACGGCGCAATCCAACAGTGCATCGGCAACAACCGCGTGTCCGGCCGCCGACCAATGCCCATCAAAGGTGAGATACACCTTCTCGCCACGGGCCGCAGCCGCGCGCAGCGGTGGACCGAGGGGACAGGATGGGACGCCAAGCGATTGTAATGCGCCCATCACGGCACGTTCTGGCGCTTCGAGGTCTGCTTGTTGGGGGTCCAACCCAACCAGCGACAACGTCGGCGCTGCGCGTTCGGTATGCACGGCAAATGCTGGCGGCGCGACGGCAACAATCACGGGAATTCCGCGTGATTGCGCGTTCTGGTAAAAGCGACGGAGCGCTTCTCGGGTGGTCTGTACGGAGCGGTTGAGGGCACCCGCCCCGGACCGGTGAAACGGCAACAACTCTTGGGCCCACATCGCCACGACGGGGTCTGCGCCCGCGAGAATCGCGCGTCTGCGTTGCCACACGGCGAGATGTCCATACAAACGGGACCACCCCGAAAACAAGCGGTGCATGGTCGAAGGCACGGGTTGGCGGGTGGGTGTCCCATCGGGAAGCTGGCGCGCTTCACGGAGTCGCATGTCGACGCGCTCGTTGTCTTGAAAGTCGTTGCCCGTAAAGAAAACCAAGAACACGCCGTCCAACGAAATCCCGCGCGCGAGCTCGTCCAGTCGCGCCGTCGCTTGCACAGTAGAATAGCCGTCGACACCTCCATTCAGGACATCCACCCCAGACGATTGGGACATTTTCTCAACAAAGGTCTCGGACTCCTGTACTTGCAGCGCCATCACAAAGGAGTCACCCAAGACGAGCCAGCACGCATGCTTGTCGGGCAATATCTCCGGCCCGCGCAATCCCAACGCATTGATGCGCACATTCACGCCCGCACCCGTCGTCCCGACAAAACCCGCCGCAGGGCGCGTCCCAAGAGTAGGTGATGTTACATACAATCCGATGGGGGTGTTGTCGGTAGAAGGGAAGAGCAACTCCGCCGCGCCATCGGGGGCCAGCCACCGCGCGAATCCTTCGGCCAAAACCATACCCAAGCAAAGGCCGAACGCCACCAGAACCAGCCGTGCAAGCCACTTCGAAGGAGACAAAGGACGAAGTGTACGCGACACAACCACTCCCGACGGAACCAAGCGATGCCGCAGTCTACCCTCTCCCACGCACCTACGCTAGCCAGAAGCCTGCACGACGCATCCAGCCGCGACATCCCCCGAACGGGATGGGTCAATTCGCAACGTACACGGCCCGAACCAGACGACACCCGAACGCTACAAAGGTATACGACGGTGGCGTAGCACCGCGGTCTGCGCACAAGGGGACAGTATGGTGTGCTTTCGTTGGCCGATGGGTCAAAACGCTCGACAAAACGCGACCCGCATCATCGGCATTGGTTGCGCGACGGCCGGATTGTGGACAAGCGGGGTGGCACTCGCAGGGCCGGGCACCATCATGGTGGGCTACGAGGCGTCCGCTGACCGCGAAAATATCGTAGCACGGCTGAAAGACGACGGAGCGACCGCGATCCGTTGCTATTCGGTCGCAAGGCTGTGTCGGGCAGACTTTTCGACGGCAACCGACGCCCACACCTGGACATTGCGCGCGGCAACATGGCCCGGTGTGCGCTGGACCGAGCAAGACGCGCCCATGAACACCCTCCCGATGGGCCTCTCCGACGACTATGTCGGGACCACCGACTGCCCTGCGTTGTGGGAGCTTCCCGCGATTGGATTGGGTTCCCTCCACGACGACGGCTGGACCGGCACCCACGCGCCCGTTGTCGCTGTCGCGGACTCCGGCTTTCTCACAACACACCGCGACTTCGGAAACGTCGCAGGTGCATACGATTATGGCGACCGCGACTCCATTCCCGAGGTCACACCCGGCTCGGGAATCCCCCACCACGGCACGTTCATCGCCGGCGAGCTGGTCGCGGTGCCAGACAATGGCGTAGGTCGTGCGGGTGTAATGGCCGACGGCTCGCTGTACCTCGCCAAAATCGCCGACCGCTCCGGCGCGCTCTATTTTTCGTATGCCGTCGATGCACTCGCTGACATTGCCGATGGCAGCCCCGGTGCCCGCATCGTGAGCTACTCCCTTGGCGGAAGCTCGACCACTACTGCGTTGTCGGATGCCGTCGCCGCGTTGGGGAGCGCGGACATCTTGTTGGTGGCCGCCGCCGCGAACTGCTCCGTGCCCGAATGCTCCGATGGAAACAACGACCTGTACCCCATCTTCCCTGCCAACGAGCCAGGCGACCACATCCTCGCCGTTGCCGGCAGCCGTTCGGACGGGAGCCTCAACCCGTACTCTCATTATGGATTCACGACCGTCGACCTCGCGGCGCCGGGCGTGGACATTTGCAGCCTCGGCGTAGCGTCTTCGTCGGAAGTCCTGACGGCAAGCGGCACCAGCTACGCGACGCCCATCGCCGCCGGCATCGCGGCCTTGTTGTGGGAGGCCCACCCGGACCTCACCGCGCCCGAAGTGCGGCGCGTGCTGCTCGCGAGTGTCACACCCCACGCCGACCTCGCCACCCGTGTGGTGTCGGGCGGAAATCTGAATGGCGATTCAGCGGTCCACACACCCGTCCCGCGCTTGGCCGCGCTTGCGGCGGAGTGGTCGTTCACCGACGAGGCCACCCTCGACATTCCGCTCGAAAACGTCGGCGACGACGGCGTTGCGCATATCGTGTTGACACACCCCGACGGCGTCCGTGTCTTCGCGGACGCGCCTGGCTGGACCGCCGAGACCACTCCTGCGGGGACGGGGCTCGAACTACCCGACACCGACGAAACAACGCTCTCCGTGGCGGTGTCGCGCTTGACAGGCCCCGTCGACGCCCACAGCACACCGTCGATTCCGACCCGGTGGGTCGCCGACCAATCCGTTTCCGGCACGGCCACGCTGCGGGTGCTGTTTATCGCCGATGCGGGACATTTCCTGGGCGCCCCCACAGAAAGCGATGACTCTGATGAGACGGGTCATCCCGCATATCGAATGGCCCTCGACGCGACAGCAACCGACCGCCCCACCGACACCGACGCGCCCCACGATTCGGCATCACCCGACACGCCGACCGACGACGATAGCGCAGCACCAAAGACGGAGACCGCGACCAGCGACGACCCCGCCGACAAGTCCGGGTGCAGCACCCTGTCAGCCTTTCCGGGCCTCGCTGCCGCACTCGTGGGCCTCGTCGCTGTGTTCAGCCGACGACGGGAATCGCCGGACGTACCTTGAACACCGTTTCTTTGCGAATGGTTACGAGCCCGGCTTTTGCACCATGTGGCTTGCTCACAAAGCGCGCGCGTGTACCTGTGACGGCGACCGTGCCGCCCTCTTTTTGCTTGGAGTGGTAGGCCGCAATCGCCGCCGCAGCCTGGAGGGTGTCTTTGCCCGGCTGCACACCGTCTCTCACAAACAGCACCACATGACTTCCTGGCATCCCCCGCAAGTGAAACCACCAGTCGTCGTTCTTTGCGACCTTGATAGAGAGCTTGTCGTTGTCCTCGGCAGTGCGCCCCGCCCACACATGCCAGCCTCCCGGAAGTTCGTAGGCGTAGACTCCAGGTGGATGGTTGATTTCGCTTGGATGAAACGGTTCCGAACCGCGCGCCATAACGTCTCCAGGTTCCCCACGTTCCTCCTCCCCTAACCCGTCCGTGCTGTCCGGCGTGCCCACGCATCGGCGGAGCACATCGGCTCCCACAGCGCCCCGCCTCCGCTCATGCAAAAATCATGCCGAACGCCACCACGGCGTGCCGACGCGCTACCAAAATGACACGCGAGGCGCGGCCAAAGGCCTAGGAGGGCGACACCTCGGCCACGAGCACACCCACCCGCTCCGCTGGAAGTCCCAGCTCAACGACCATTTGGTGTGCAATGTCGCGGACTTCCTGCGGCGACAAGCCAGGACGCGCGAGAGCGACGAAGCCCGCGCAGCTCCGCACAATCTGGACCTGGAGCCGCTCGGGATTGCGCGCGAAGTAGTCTACGCGGGAACGCGCACGGTCGACCGCGCCACGGAGGTCCACGAAGGGGGGACCATGCCCAGGAACAACCCAGCACGCGTTGGTTTCGAGAATTCGGTCAAGCGCGTTATGGGCATCGTCGAACACATGCCAGCCATCCATCCACGGGTTGAGAATACCCAACCCAAACTCCCACAGCGCATCGCCCGTCACCAACACCCCGGAGTGGGGGTCAAACCAAGACAAGCCACCGGTTGCATGGCCCGGGGTGTGAATCGCGTGCCACTGCGCGTTTCCAAGCTCAACTTGGTCCCCACCCTTCACGCTATCGGTGACCGAATACCGCGGCAGCTCTTGGCCGGAGGCGCCGAGCCACATCGACTGTGTGTCCCACGCACGCACCATTCTCGCCGTATCCACATGGGCCACGACGGACAGCGGAAGTTGGTTCTGCAGCGCGGCCACACACCCGGCATGGTCCGAGTGCGTATGGGTCAGCGCGACGACCGACACCTTCTGGTGCAGAAACACCTCGTCCATGTGTTTCGACAATGCTGCGAAGCCGGTGTGGTAGCCCGTGTCGACAATCGACGGCACCCGACCGGGGAGCAGGACGACGTTTCCATGCATCCAGCCGCGCTCCATCACGATGGCACCCGAAGGCAGCGCGGACAAGCGAACGGCGTGTCCGTCCGCTTCCGAAACAGCGGTCATCCGAGGGTCCAGCGCGCGCGGAAGGCGGCGTCACCCTTGATGCGCCCCGCGAGCTCGTCACGCAAGGCGCAGGCATCTTCTGTGCGCATGATGCCCAGCCGGCAGCCGAGCACCACCGCCTCCAAGCGCAATAGCTCCAGGCCGGGCTTGGACGTGCGGTCCAGCGCTTCAGCGATAGCGTCCTCGGCGCCGACGGCATCCACGCGCGCGAGGCCGTGGGCGGCATCGAGCGCAATCCGCGCCGCGGCGACCGGGAACAGGGGCACTTCGCGGCCCATCGCACTCCATGCGTCCGCAGCGGCTTCGTCCAAGTCTTCTACCACGCGTGCGCGCACGGCTTGTAACTGGCCGACGGGGTCGGTCAGCCCAACGGGCCGCGTCGGGTCCAAGTCGACCAACATTTCGCGTGCTTGGGCGTCTTGACCAACGATGGCACACACCCGGGCTATCGCTGTGCGGGCCTCGATTCCCGCCCCTACCGTGCGGCTCTGGTCTCGTCCGAGGCCAAGCAGGCCACTGACCACCGATGGACCGATGGTGCCGCCCAGCGCGTTGTCCGCGAGGGCGCTCACCGCACCCGCCATACAACCGACCGACGGCTGAAGGTCCGAAATCCGCCGCGCTTCGTCGGCCAGCTCCCGCGCGAGGCGTAGCTCGCCTGCGGCCAACGAAAGGTCGGCCTGAAGGACGAGACAGCGCGCGAGTCCGATGCGGTCGCCGATCGCCCGGAGGTCAGACTCGGCCTCCGCGAGGTGGGCCCGCGCGGTGGTTGGGGGCTCACACGCCAACGAGACGGTCGCGAGACCAAGCCGTGACACCGCCATCCAAGCATCCGACTGCACGCGCTTGCCAAAGCCACCGATTGCGGTCCAGAGCTTGCGGGAGTCATCGATACGTCCCCGTGCAAGCAACGATTCGGCCAGCGCAGCGGAGACACGTCCCCAGAGGGGATCTCCTTTGGCCATCCGCTTCCAAATTCCCGCCAACTCTGGGAAGGCATCCGCCGCTTCGCCCTCGACCACACGAAGCACGCACGCGCCTGCCCGTGCACGCAGCTCTGCGGCGGGGTTCTGCTCATGCCGCGCAGCCACAGCCGCCCGCTCCCATGCCTCTCGCGCGGCGGTAGGGTCGGCTCCCCGCTCCCGAAGCTCGGCGTCAATCGTCGCCGCTTGCCGCTTGAGCGCCCAGACCGTTTCTTCCGCCAAATTACCGGTCGCGAGAGACGCGGCACGTTCCGCATCATCCAGCAATGCGCGCGATTCTAGGCTGCGCCCGGCACGCATCGCGACGCTTGCCCCTTTCAGCAACAACGGCCAAGCGGCCTCCGGCTGTCCAGCGCGCAGCAAATGCCCCGCAATATCCGCCACAGCGGGTCGTCCACGTTGTCGTTGCAGCACGGCCGCCACGCGGCGGTGAAGGTCTGCCCGCGGTGCTTCGTCTATCAACTCATACAACAAGCTACGCGAGTGCGTGTCGGTGAGTTGGTAGAAGCCATGGGACCCTGCCGCTTGTTCTCGCACAAATCCCAACCGAATCAAACGCAGCGCAGAGCGCTCAACATGGTGGCCTTCGATTTCATGGATTTCCGCTATCGTGGCAGGGTCGGCCTCTCCTCCCAAAACGACCAATGTGTCGAGGAAGGTCCGCTCGGGTGTGTCGAGGCGTGCGAGGGACTCTTCTTCTTGACGCCGCAGCCGCATAGGCAACGGAAGCTCGCCTTGCCGAAACAAATCGACATCGCGCGTAGCGGCCAACGCACCATGGGCGTCGCGATGCAACCACCCGCCCCGCTCCAAGGCGTCGAGCTGTTCGAGCACGTCGGCCGGCCAAACGACGCCATCGGCAACCAAGCGCGCCGACAATGCCGTACACGCTGCGCCACCGACGCCACGTTCGCGAAGAAGCGCGCGCACGGCTGCATTTGACATGGGCGCGAGCGCGATGGTCTCGGTTGCGAGCCCTGTCGCGGCGCCCGACCCGAGTCCTGCGAGGGTGCCGCCTGTGCCTTGGGCAGTACCCACAATCAGCAGTGGCTCGCCCTCTACGGCGACCTGCTGCCGCAAAAGGCCGGTGATGGCGTCCAATACCTGGGGTGGGGCGAGGTCGAGGTCGTCGATAGCGAGCGTCCAGGGGCGCCCGTGCGTGAGCAATGCAATCCGGCGCACAACATTGGTGTCCTGCCCCGATGGTCCGAGCGCGGGGATTTGTGAAGCAAGAACATCCAGCACGCCTTCTTTTGCACCATCGCCAAAAGAAACACCCCAGCCATTTTCGCGGGCCCGGTCGACGCAAGCCGACAACAGCACCGAGCGCCCGCTCCCCGAGGGCCCGACCAGCAGCATCAAGCCCCCCGCCCCCGAACGCAGCCGTTGGAGCCGCAACAGCAGCGCGCCTACTTCGGCATCCCGCCCGTGAATGGTTGTCTTTCCTTGCTCTGGGCCGGCATCCAGCGCGAGCAGGACTTGCTCTGCAGTGGCGTAGCGTTGGGCGGGGTCTTTGGTCAGCAGCCGCATACAAATGGACGAAAGCGCCGGCGGGATGCGTGGGTCCAGCTCTCGTGGGTCTTGGGGCAGCTCGGTGAGGTGCCGCGTGAGGTACCCTGCCACCGAATCGGCGACGATAGGCCGTCGTCCCGTCAGCATGACGTAAAGGACAGCCCCCAAGCTGTACAAATCCGAGCGACCATCGACGGCGTCACCACTGATTTGCTCAGGCGACATATAGGCCGCCGTGCCCACCAGCGACCCGACGGCCGTAAGCTGGGTATGAAACTGGCCAAAGGGCGCCTTCACCACACCAAAGTCGGTAAGTTTCGCCCGGTGGTCCGGCGTAACGAGCACATTGGATGGCTTGAGGTCGCGGTGAATGAGGCCCTGGCTGTGCACATAGGCGATGGCACCACACAAGTCGCGAAAAATCTGCGAAACCAGGGCCATTCGTTGCGGCGGAGGGTTGTGACTCCATCGCTCGATGAGCGATTCGAGGTCGGTGCCCGCGATGTATTCCATCGCAATCCATGGATATACGCCAGCACGGCCCGCTTCGAACACCTGCACCACCGAGGGGTGGCGCAATGCACGCAACGTCAAAAACTCACGGCGAAATCGCCGCGCTTCGTCTTGGTCGGTTCGACCCGGGTGCAGCACCTTTACCGCCACTCGCTCCCCGTCGGGCGCGGTCGCGGAATACACCGTAGCCATACCCCCGACGCCGAGAACATCCCCCAGGAGGTACCCACCGACACGGTCACCGGGAAGTGGCGGTGCATCGCTTTCCATCGACCTTGACGACACTCTACACCCGCCTCTCGGCGTTATCGAACCCTGTACCCATTGCGGGGACACCCGGTGCGCAGAATCACCCACCCCGACCATCGACCGGCTTGAGCTCCTCCTCCACCTACCCCGTCATCATACCGGACCGGTTCGTGACGGGCGCACAAACTCCCCAATTTTCGATCACAAAAATTTCGGGACATCCACGCCCCAGCGATGTGGCGTTGGCCCCCGCGAACATCCGGTATCGCGGGGCCATACAACGAGGACCTCCTCCACTTGACGTGGCGCATCGGCGTACGGCTCTGTCAAGTTACACGCGACGGAGACAAGGCATACAACATTGGACGCCTTGCGGGAACGACGCACGCCTGCGATTCACCCGCAACCATGTCCTCTTTCATCGCGCATCGGCATTCATACGAGCGCGCCTACCCGCGCCCGGCGAATGCCCCGGCTTTGCACCGCTGCGGCGGCAGACGGCTGCGATTGGAGTTTTGCGGCAATGTCTTGTGCCAACATACGCGCGCGGGGACCAAAAGAGTCCGCGAGGGCCGGCTGGCGGACTTCGTGCTGCACTGCGCTTCCACCCGCGAATCCATTTACGTTTCGCGCGATGCTGTCGACAATTTGCACCAGCTCCGAGGGCGGCACAACAGGCTCATGGGTGAGTTGCTGCACGCGATGCCCACCCCGCATGCTCGCAAATCCTTGCGACAACACAGCCCGAATCCGCTGGAGCGAAGAGACGGGCACTTCCTCCTTATTGGCCATCTCTTGAATGGCGTGGCCGCCTTCCGCTTGCCGAAGCCCCGATTGGTACATCTGGCGCGTGGCCACAATAGCAGCTTGGTCAACGGTACGCGGCTTGGAAGCAAGTGCGCGCGGAGAAGGCGCTGGCGACGAAGCGAACGAGGGCGCGCGGCCTGAAATTCCCAAGACATTCATGCTTTCCCTCCAATACAAGCCCTGTACATCGGGGGAAACGGAATTGTTGGCGCGAAACAATAGTGCTTTCGCTGCGAATTTCTCAAAATCCGTAGAGGTCAGCCCATCAGTTCGTGGCCAATCATCAACGCCATCGCCATTGTGGTCACCTGCGGATTTACGCCCAAGCTCGATGGGAAAATACTCGCGTCCGCGACCCGCAGGTTGTCCCAACCCCAAACTTTGCCCCGCGGATCGACCACGCTCTCGGCGGGGTCTCCTCCCATTCGACACGTACCCATCGGATGACTTGCATACAACAGCAACTCATGGGCAGCAAGGTCCATGGGCAGCGCCGCTTCGATGTCTTCGGGTCGCTCGATGGCCGCAAGACCCAAGCGAAATGGGTGAACGCGAAGGGCTCCCGCAGCAAAGAACACCTCTACGGTCTTCCGAAGCCCCGCGATGAGCCGCTTTCGGTCGCCATCCCCCAAGAAGTAGCTGAGGTCCGTGCCTGCCGGCGTCCGCTGCACCCGGCCTTCAGAGTCCTCATCGTGAACCAGCGCGCCCGCCGAGGCATAGTGCTTGAGGTCCCGCATGATTTCGAGTGTTGCGCGGCCGGGCGCCGTTTGCAGCGTCGCGAAATACTGGTCAGGAGTACAGGTAAATGTTTGTAATAAGTACCCCTCCTCCCAACAATCGACCCAATACCCCTGGGTCACCCCTGACCATGGCCGGATTTCTTGGGTGAACCGCGCCAACGCAGCGCAGGTAGGGTGGACCACCAAATGCGCACCACAGTGGGGAGAATCCGAGAGTCCGTTTGCCATCAGGAACAATGGAGTTCCGATAGGACCGGCGCTTAGGATGAACTGGTCTGCTGTGACGCGCAACGACTGCCGACGCCCGTGGGTCTCTGGATCGAGGACATAGCCCGTGACGGCCACGACGCGGCCGCCCGTCGTTTCGACGGCCTCCACCTTGCAGTCCGCGTAGACCCCTACTTCACCAGAGTTTTCCGCAACCGTCAAGAAACTGCGGTCGGCACTGAACTTTCCGCCAGACGGGCACCCGTATTGGCAAATACCACAACCCACACAACCGGGTGCAGAACGAGGCAAGAAGTCGCCTTTGAGGCCCAAGGCTTCGGCGCCTTGCCGAAAAATCAGGTTGTTGTTGCGTTGTACGGCCACCGGATTGACGGTGACACCAAGGGTAGACCAAACGCGGTCGAAGTAGGCGGAAAACGCCTTGGGGTCGACAGTGTCGCATCCATGCTTGTCGCGCCACGTTTCCAACACACTATCGGGACAGCGAAAACAAATGGCCGAGTTGATGAGGGTAGACCCGCCGACGCCGCGCCCGCCGGGCATCGGCAAGAACGCGTTGCCCCGCAATGCCCGGCTGCCCCGCGACTGGTAGAGGTTTCGGAACGCAAACGCTGTGGACGTCTGAAAGTCGGAAGGACGCCAGTTTTGGCCCTCTTCCAACACAATGACCCGCGCGCCGCGCTCTGCGACAGCAGCCGCTGCAGCGCACCCACCGGCGCCCGCCCCAATGATGACGACATCGGCGTGCAGTACCAAGTCGGCGTCGCCATACTGGGCCGCACCATGTCTCCCGACGGCGAATGCGCCTGCCGCGTTCATGCCGCACCTCCACCGCAGCCGGTTCGCCACCCCATCGCCTCGACCACCTGGGGATGGCGAAAGTACGCGATACCGAGAACCGCCTTCACCGCGTCAATCGCCGCGCGCCGGGGCGCTACTTCTGTCTCCGACCAGCGGTCGAGCACGACGACCCGCTCGGTCAAGGAGAGCTCCGAAAAGCGGCGGCTCCACCGCGCCAAGGGACTCCATTCGAGCACCCGCAAAACATACAAGAAACCGGCAAGGGAGATGTCTTCCATGATTTCAAGGGCGATTTCGTCGACCGCTTCAGGAACACCTGCCTCAAGGCCATCGACCGCGAACACACCCGGCGGAAACCAGACCTCACACAACGCGCGCACAACCCGCAGTTCATCGGGAGCCAGCACCGCCATTCCCGGCGCGGGGGGGTCTCCGTTTACCGCCACGACGCCGCCGCCCACAACCAGCGCCCCCAAGGACCCAAACACCATCCAACGACGGTTCAACGAGAGCATCGGCACTTCCAGAGCAAAGGACGGACGACCACCATAGTCCCCTACGCGGACCACGCTTGCCACAATCCAAGCCAATTGTGTTGAAAAATTGCCGTACAACCCGTCGCAGCGTCCCCCGTATTGGACCGTCGCCAGGGGTCAATCACCGCACCAAAACACACTACTTTCCCTTTCGCAAGCCAATCAGCCACCGTGTCACTTCATTTGCGCGATCACTATTTCCGTGGCGGTCGGGATGACAAAGTGTAAGCAATTCATCGATGCGCGCACGAAAGACGGCGTCGCTGCGAGGAGGTGGCGCAGGGGGGGGACGCGCCAACGCACGCCGCAGGTCGCTGTTTTCCCGCCGCAATGACTCGACCTCTCGCTGCAACCGCTGGTTGTCCTCCCAAAGCCTTCGGTTCTCCTCCCGCGACGCGCTACTTGCCGCATCGGAAGCGCTGCGCTCCCCCGAGGTGTTCCCGGCAAACCCACTCCCCCCGGCCCCAAACCCAAAATCTTCGGGCGTCGAGCGCGGCGGCGGCTCCGTCGGGTTGGGACGCATGCCCGTCAGCAAATACCGTGCGTCTTTTCCGATTCCCGATGTGATTTGCACCGTGCCCCGATCGAGCATTCGGCGCAGCATCATCTGCACCCGTCCAACCGGCGCAAACACGACTGTTGCGAGCTCTTGGGCGGTCATCCCGCCATTCGCGCCGCCAGTCGCCTGGAGCACCTTCAAGATATTCCCTTCGAGGTAAGGCATGATGTGCTCCTAACCGGGCCAACCGAACGCACGCCCACAGGTTAGCCCCCCGCCCGATTCTAGCCGCGGGGCATTCATGGCCGTACCCGTCAACGACTCTAGCACTATCCCCGTATATTCCCGTGCGGGCGGCACACGCGACCTCGATCCCGAGACCACCGCGCGCCGCGACCACATCGAGGCAAGATTATTCGAGACGTTCGCGTGCTACGGCTTTCAGCGCGTCGATGTCCCGACGCTGGAGTACCGCGACTTATACAGCCCCTCTCGCATGGGGCCCGACCTCTTCCACCACCTCGTCATGGCGCGGTTGCCGGCGAGCAGTGTGTTCCCGCCGGATGAGTTGCCGGAGACCACTGACAATCCCCTGTTTGCGTCGCTCAAGTCGCCCGGCGAAGGCCAAACCACACACGACGCCGCCTTGCGGCCCGACTTCACGGCTCCCCTCGCCCGCATGTTGGTCACCCGAATGCTCGGCAACGACAACATTCGGCGCGAGCTTCCCGCGCGCTGGTCCTACGCGGGCTCCGTGTTTCGTGCGCGGTCTCCGCGCCCCCTCCGCCTGTTAGAGTTTCGGCAAGCAGGCGTCGAACTCCTCGGCGCACGGCACGCTTACGCCGACCTTGAGGTGCTCGCACTCGCCTGCGACGTCACCACCCGCCTCCAAGTCCCCGACTGGCGTCTGCACCTCGGCCACGCGGAGCTGTTCCGGGCGCTGGTCGATTTGGTCTCTGGCAACAACGACGCGTCACGCGACGTTTTGGCGAATGGCTTGGTACAAGCGAGCCGCGTGCGCACCCGCGCGAGCCTCGGTGATGACGGCTTCGCGCGCTACCTCGAAGGCTCTCGAAAGTCCCTCACGCAGCGGGTTCGCGACTTCTTGACGGTGCCAGGTGAATCGTCGCACTCCGCGCGCATCGACCGCCTGCTCGAAGCGGAATGGCCAGAACTCGTCGCCCCCGACAGCATCTCCCTCGACCTGTGGCGGAGCAGGCTGCCAGAGCTTCAGGAGCGCCTGTTTCGTCGAATTTGGACAGAAAACCACGGCATCCCGACCGACCGCACCGAGGCCTTGCTGGCCCTGTCGCGCAGCGCGGGGGAGCCGGAGTCCTTCTTCGAGGGTGTCGGCCGCTTCGTGGCTGCATTGGCACCGAGCGCACCGCCGTATGTCCTCGAACAGGTCAAACGCGCGCGCAACGACTTCCGCGCCCTCACCCGGGAGCTTCGGAGCGCCCTCGGCACGCCCGTTCCCCTGGTGGCGACCCCCGCCGCCTCCCGCGGCATCGCCTACTACACGGGCATGACCTTCGAAATCCACACGCCCGCCACCGGAACCGCCTACTCGGACATCTGCGGCGGTGGTCGCTACGACCGCCTGCACCGCTGGCTGTATCGCCGCGCCGAATGGACCGCCGCACTGCGTCGGGGCGAGCCGGTCTCCGAAGCCCCGACTCTGTCTCCCCGCATCGAAGATGCCCTCACAGGCGTCGGCTTCGCATTTGGCGTCGAGCGACTGGACGCCGCGCTGCGGTACCAAGTGGTCCCCCGTCGCCAGCCGGATGCTTATATCATCGTGCAAGACGCCGACTTCTCGGGTGCCGCGTTCCACGCAGCCCAGCGCCTACGCCGTGCCGGACTCTCCGTATTGACGGAGCTTCCCGACAATGACTACACCGTACGCAGCCTCGAAGCCCAGCTCGGCGCCGCCAGCCACGCCGGGGGACGCGGGGCCCGCTACGCCCTCATCTTCGGCGCTGCCGAGCAGCGAACAGGACACGTTGCGCTCAAAGACCTCGCGACCCGCCAGCAAACCACCTTGTCGCTCGACGAGGCAGAAGCCGTGCTGCTTGCCACCCAAACCGCGCCGGTGTGCCCATGACGCTCCCTTTGCCCGACCTGCTCGCCGCTGAACACCGTCCCCTCGGGGCATCGGGGCCGCCCCTCGTCCTCGGCGGCGAAACAGACCTGTCGCTGGCGCAGATTGTGGACGTCTCCCGCCATCGGCGCCGCGTGGCATTGCATCCCGAGTGCATTCGGCGTGTGGCCCGCTGTCGCCAGATGGTCGAGTTTTTGGTCGACCAAAACGAGAAGGTGTACGGCCTCACCACCGGCTTCGGAATCTTGCGGGACACCGTCATCGAAGCAAGCCAAACGCGGCACCTCCAAGACAACCTCATCCGCAGCCACGCCGCGGGAGTAGGCGAAGCCTTCGATGAAGACATCGTGCGTGCCGCGATTCTTCTTCGTATCAACACGCTTTGTCGCGGAAACTCGGGCGTGCGCCCGGTGGTGCTGCAAACGCTGGTCGACATGCTCAATGCCGACCTTTATCCCCTCGTGCCCGAACAAGGCAGCGTCGGTGCTTCGGGCGACCTTGCCCCTCTCTCTCACCTCGTACTGGTGGTGATGGGCGACCCTGAAGCACGCGTGCACGCAGGTTCCAACGGCAAGCCGTTGTGCGGTGGCCCCATTCGCAAGCGCGCCCGCCGCGAGGAGTTCGTGTCGTTTCGCGCGTGGTTTGCAACCGCGTGGGCCGACCGCCGTATCGGCCCATCCGACACGTCTTTGGCCGAGGCCGCGCGGGACGCCGCGCTCGAAAACAGCGATGGGCACTATTTCTCGCCCATTCGTCTCGAAGCCAAAGAGGGGCTCGCCCTCAACAACGGCACCCAGATGATGACATCCGTGGCCTGCTTGGCGCTCCACGATGCCTGGATGACCTTGCGGGTGTCGGAGCTGGCCGCGGCGATGTCCCTCGAAGCCAACCGCGGCGTGCGCGGCGCGTACCTGCCGCCCATCCACCTCGTCCGTCCCCAAAAGTTCCAAGGAGACGTAGCACAGCGCGTCATCGCATATTGTCGCGACAGCCAAATCCTGGACAACTACCTCAATTCCGCGCACATTCGGCGCGCACGGCAGCATCTCGACAAGTCGCGCATCCTGCTCACGCGCCTCCGCCGCGACCTCGGCAACCGCGGCCTAGCGGTCCCCGCATCGTTGACCCAGATGGACCGCGACATCGCGCGCCTGTCGCGGCAGCTCGAGACGCTCATCCCCACGGTGCCCGGCCCCCACGGCCCCGTCGCCGACCCCGCAGTCATCGCGCGATGGAGCGAAGCGGCGCCGGTCCACCAAATTCAAGCCCTCGACCGCCATTTGCAAGGCG
This sequence comes from uncultured Enterobacterales bacterium, assembly GCA_964502005.1. Classification (GTDB taxonomy): domain Bacteria; phylum Myxococcota_A; class UBA796; order UBA796; family UBA2385; genus CAJWOS01. Next base: position 86,103 of record CAZCUX010000020.1, on the reverse strand, counting down.
CGCGGCAAGCGGCGAGCGCGCTCATCCAAGCCTGCACCCAAGCGACCTTCCCCCGCGGCGATGGCGCCGCCGAGTTAGAGGCACAGCTTGTAGAAGTTCAAAACCAGCTTCGGAAGGCCGTTCCCACGAGTCCCCTCGTGCAAGACGATTACTCCTTCCGCTGCTATCCCCAGGTCGCGTCGTGCGGCTGGCGTGCCTTGGAGCATGTCCACGAAATCGTACACATCGAGGTCAACTCCGCAACCGACAACCCGCTGCTCTTTCCGCCGGTGCCCCCCGGAATGTCCGCGTCGGCCTGGGCAGCGCTCGAACCCGAAGCCTACCGCGCGTGGCTCGAAAACGACCGCACGCACAGCATCGCGGCCTGCCGCGCAGGTGTCATCGGCGGCGGCAACTTCCACGGCGAGCCGGTAGCGGTGGCAATGGACTACTTCACCATCGCCATGGCGGAAATCGCGAGCATCTCCGAGCGCCGGATTGCCCACCTGGTCGACGCCAGCCAATCGCGCGGTCTACCGCCCTTTTTGGTGGACGACAGTGGCCTCAACAGCGGCTTTATGATTCCGCAATACACCGCCGCGGCCCTTGTCAGCGAAAACAAGGTGCTCGCGCATCCCGCGAGCGTCGATTCCATTCCGACCTGCGCCAACTCCGAAGACCACGTCAGCATGGGTACGATTGGCGCCCGCAAGGCCGGTGCTGTCTTGGAAAACGTGCGAAAAGTCGTGGCTATCGAACTCTTGGCAGCCCGCTTGGCGCTCGTGTTTCGGGCACCCTTGCAGCCCGGCGTTCCCGTGCAGCGTGCGGTCGATTGGCTGCAAGACCACGGTGTTGTGCCGTTTTCCGACGAATCGACCATGTACCCGATGTTGGACAACGCGCGCCGCGTCCTCGATGAGCCGTCACTCCCTGACCTTTTGGTCGAGCTGGCGGCGCTCTCCGCGCCCAACTGATTCCTGCAGCGGCAATCGAAGAGGTATCGGGGGTCCTTTCGCACGGAACACGTTCAATGAACATGTTCAATGAATGTGTTCAATGAATGTGTTCAACCAATCAGAGGCACAACAAGTCAATCGACCAGCTCTGAATGTAGCCGGTATCCCCCGACAGGCTGTCGTTGACCGTAAGGGACCACAGGCCGGTGCCCGAGACTCCCGAAAGACGGGACAAACTCTCATAGGGCGTCAGGGAGCCGCCGCTCGAAGCATAGGTTCCGATGATGTTGTCGGTGGCGGAGCCCGTCTGGTTGTGGAGGATGACGCCGCTTCCACCGGGCGAGCTGACCGTGACCGTGAGGTCGCCAATGTAGGTGTGGATGATGTTTACGTTGACGCTCACGCTGTACACGACAGGGCAGCTCGCGACATTCGCCGTGGACACCACCGACGAGTAGTCGGAAATCGCATACGAAGTGCCGCCACCACCCGAAGCAGAAGTCGCGAAGCCGCCGTCATCTCCATCACAATCGGAGTCGACGCCATCAAACGGCACTTCAGAGCGGCCGGGGCTACGCGCGGCGTTGGCGTCGTCGCAATCGCCACCGCATGTGCTCACGCCGTCCGCGTCACTGTCGGCGGGATTGAGGGTGGGGTCGGAGTCGTCGCAGTCGTTCCCCGGCGAAATGCCGGACCCCGGTGATGAATCGCCCCAGCCATCGCCATCTGCATCGCGCATACACGCGGACGTGCCCTCCGCTTCGGCGGCACCCGGAAAGGTGAACGGGTCGGCGTCATCGCAGTCGCCTTCGCACGTGTCGAAGCCATCCGCGTCTTCATCAAAACAATCTTCGCCGGTGCTCCCCGACCCCGAGCCGCCCGACCCCGAGCTGCCCGATCCAGAACCACCCGAACCCGTAGAATCTCCGCCACTTCCGCCGCCACCCGCACCATCGTCGGCGCCGAGACCGCCCGAATCGTCGGTGGTCGTCGTTTCGTTGCCTCCCCCGTTGCCACCCGTCTTTTCCAGGCCGGTCTCCGGGTAGAAGTCGTCAAAGTTCTGGAGGCCGCACCCCGCCAGCAACACACATCCGAGCAACATTCCACGGTTCAACCCGCACCTCTCTCCCGCAGATTACCCCCAATAGCGGGCGTTGGAACCTACTCGCGCACAAGAAGACCACCATCGACCGGTATTGCCGCTCCCGTCACCCAGGGCGCGTTGACCAACCACAGCACTGCGTCGGCAATATCGCGGCCTGTGCCCAAGCGACCGACCGGGTGCAAGTCCAACATTTGCGCAGCGCGTCCTCCTGTCATGTCGGTCGGGACCACACCGGGTAGCAGCGCATTGCTCGTAATGCCCCGTGAAGCCGTTTCTAGGGCCAACGAACGACTCAAGGCCACCATCCCTGCCTTGGCCGCCGAATACGCAGCCAAAGCCGGAGCAGGGCGCTCTGCGAGGGTGGAGGCAATGTGGACAATACGACCCGCTCCCGCGCACTGGGCGACGAAGGCCTGGGACAGCAACGCCGGCGCCACGACATGCACGGCGTACAGGCGCTCCCAGTCTTCCGCCGTCCAAGCGCCGACGGGCGCTGCGGACACATGGCCGGCGTTGTTGACGAGGATGTCGAGGGGCCCCGCTTCCGCGACGACCGCGGCAGGACTGCGCGTAATATCAGCGACAATCGCGCGTGCTCCGACCTCTTCGGCTGTTTCCCGAAGAATATCGGCGCGCCGTCCGACGAGCACCACCGAATGCCCCGCGGCGCGAAGCCCCAGCGCAATCGCCCGCCCAATGCCCGTTCCCCCGCCCGTAATCAGCGCATTCATCCGAGACTCCCGGCCAACGGGGCGGCCACGCCTGCCCAGGGAGGGTCGATTTCGACTTCATCGGCCGGCTGAAACCGCGGACGGTCGATGCACAACAAGCTCGCGATGGTCGACATGGGGTTGTGGTAGCCGTGTTGTTGTTGGAGACGCCACGAATGGTGGGCGCCGGCGGAAAGCGGCAACGGCGGTGACGCGTCGGCCCACCCCATCAAGCCATCGGTGAGTACGAGCTCTTCTTCCTCCATCACCCGATGAATGTGGTTGGGGATTCCATGTCCTGCCGCTATGTTGAGGCGATATAGCCCCATGTGCTCGGTCTCCGCGACGACATCCACCGAGCCCCAAGGCTTTGTCTCGACCACCCGCGGCAACACATCGGACGGCACCGCATCTACCCGCACGCGCGCGAGGGATTGGCCCACCAGCGCGCCAAACTTGGTGAGTTGGATAGAAGCCCCCAGGACCGAAGGCCGCGTACGGGGGGGCACCGGCGGTGTCATCAACCACCGAATCAACACCTCACCCGCGCTCTCTAACAACCGAAACCGGCCAGCACGCAGGATAAACGCGACCTCCCGCGAGAGCGCGGCGTAGTCTGCGGTATCGTCGAGGGCGTCGGAGCGCGCAGCCGCCGCGCCGTCCATCTCGACCCAGAAGTCCACCCGGACCTCTTGCTCGACCAAGCGCTCCGCCGGCAGGCAGCCGACAATACACTTCACCCGCAGGTCTTCGACACTGATTCGCGTGCGCATGGCGCTCACCCTGCCAACATAGCGCCCGCGATGGAGCGCCCGCCACAAACGGCGAGGTCTTGCCCGGTGATATAGGGCGCTTGCGTGACCAAAAAAACAACAGCGCGGGCGATGTCGTCTGCGGTGCCAAAACGGCCGGCGGGAATGGTCGAAAGAATCGCCGCTGCAGTGTCTTCCGAAAGCTCGACCGGCGGCAGCACCGTTCCCGGCGACACGCTGTTGACGCGTACTTGGGGCGCAAGCTCGACCGCGAGCGCGCGGGTCAGCATCCGGATGCCCGCCTTGGATACGCTATAATGCGTATAACCCGGCGCGGGGCGGTCGCCGCCGATATCACAAATGTTGATGATGACGCCGCCGCCCTCTTGGAGAGACGCGCGCAGTCCCGGCAACAAGCCCTGTGCCAAGAGCGCCGGTGCGCGGGTGTTCACAGCGAGCATTCGCTCCCAAGAAGCGACCGACATTTCGCCAAACGGCACCGCCTCGTACAAAGCCGCATTGTTGACCAAGACGTCCACCGCACCAGCTTCCGCGCACAATGCCGCGCAACCCTCTACGGTTCCCAAGTCTGCCGGGACCACAACAGCGGAAACGCCGCGTGCTCGCGCTTCTTGGGCCACGCCCTCCGCGCCCTCCCGCGACGAGAAACAATGGAGCACGAGGTCGTAGCCACAGTCCGCCAACGCCAACGCAATCTGGCGTCCCAGACGAACGCCCCCGCCCGTTACCAATGCCCGCATCCATCGCCTCCACCGCACACCAACAAGCACCTTGAATGGGGTGCGCGGCAACGGTCCACTCCCCTAACCCACCGCCGCACCGAAGCCCCCGATGAGCGTGCGCTCCGCAACGCAAACCGCGAAACGCGCGACGCACGCGCCATACTCCGCCACACACTGCCGGCGGTTGCGATTTGCCCCACGCCAGCCCCCTTGTATGCGGTCCCACGGGGACGCCGCACATGGCCGAATCGCCGGGGCCACGCCGGTCCCGCCCATCGATTGGTGCCCTTTTTCGCAAACGCTCTTTTCGTGGACTACAATCGGGGCGAGAGGCTTGTATGTTTCGATTGTTTCTCGGAATTCCCGCATTGCTGGTGGCGTGTGACACGTCCACCAAGACGAACACCACCACCGAAACACCCGCCGATTCCGCGGTCTCGGTCACCGCAGACTGGACGGTTGGCCCCGTACCCGCCGATATACTCGGGACAGTGCGTGGAAACGTCACCCGACGCGGAATCGTACACCTCCACTCCGCGTGGTCGCACGATGCCTGCGACGGCGAGGGTCTCATTGACGGTGTTCCCGACGAAGCCTGCGTCACGGACCTCCGCGAAGGCCTTTGCGCCAGCCGCATCGACATCGCGTGGTTGACCGACCACCCGTCCCACGCCGCCGAGCAGCCCTATGAAGAGCGGATGCACATGCGCCCCGAGAGTGACGCGTGGCTCACCGTAGACGGAGAGCGCGCCGCAGCAAAGTGGGTGTGCGCCGACGGTACGCCCGTGGTGGTGCGCCCCGGCTACGAAGACGAGCTGATGCCCGTCGGCATGAAGCACGGCATGTCCGAAGACCCCGCCGTGGAGTCGGCCATCGCCAATGCAGAAGACGCCGCAACAATTGCTGCAATGCAGCAAACTGGCGCCTTGGTCGCGATTGCGCATACCGAAGGGCGCACGGCCGAATGGCTTGATGGTGTCGCAGACGCCGGAATCGGCGCCGTCGAGTGCTTCAACTTGCACGCGGCCTTCGACCCCCGCAAGCGCACCGAAGACCTGGGTCTCGACGCGGCCGATTGGCTCGCCCGCATCGCGACGTTCACCAATGCCGAAGGCGGCGCCGAGCCGGACCTTTTTTTCCTCGGCGTGCTGTCCCCCCACACCCCCTCGTTGGCCCATTGGGACCGCCTGACCGCCCGTGGCCTCGCGGTGGTGGGCACCGCTGGCACCGATGCGCACCAAAACACAATGCCTATCGAGCTTCCAGACGGTGAGCGCGGAGATTCTTATCGCCGTATGCTGCGCTGGATGAACCAGCACATTCGCCTGCCCGCCGCCTACGCCGAAGACCCCGGTGCCCTCCAAGACGCTCTGACTGCGGGCCATTTCTTCGTGGTGTTCGAGGTGTTGGGCAGTCCCAGCAATATGGACGTCTACCTCACGACGGCTTCGGGAGATACCGTCGAAATGGGCGGCGAGAGCGACGCAGGCGGCACCCTGACGGTAGTATGCCCGACCCTCGCCCAAGGCACCCCGCGCAGTGAGCGCGAACCCGAAGTTCGCGTGAAGGTGATTCGCGACGGCGCGCTGTGGGCCGAAGGCTGCGGCGACCACCCGACCGATGGCCCGGGCAGCTACCGCGTCGAGTACAGTATTATTCCGTACCACCTCGACCGGTTCATGGGCTCCACCCCCGACGAATGGCTGGTCGAGTATCCGTGGATTTACGGGCAGCCCATTCGCGTGGGTCTCAACGCGGGTTAGGCCTCCGAGGCGGCGATTCGCGACAATGAACCGCCATTCAGTTTTCGCCTATATCAGCCGTGCGTGACCATTTTGGAAGCAAGGACAAAGTTTGTGGGCCGCCGCGAAGCGGACAAGGGTTCGGCTGCCGTCGCAGCGGCGCGAAGTCCTATCGGCCAACCGCACCCTCCGCCGGCTCTCTCGGCCCGCCTCATTGCGAACGTGCTGTCACGCTACATTTTCCGTACATGACCCAAGCACGCGCTTTACCACACAAATGACGCGAATTGGCCGTGCTCGCGCCATTTGGCGGTCTGTCGCGCGCAGCCAACCCCGCCTCTTGCCCCCCGCGACGCCCGCTCCCCCCAATTCCCGCTCAATAGGTCCAGACGTCGGCCGAGCGTCCCAAAAAGGGAAGCACAAACCCTTCGTCCGCCCGACGGCAATCCCGAGAATGTACTGCGATTCCGTTTCAGCCAACATCCGCCGTGAGTGGTCATCTTGGTTGGCAGTGCATATTTTTGTGGGCTGCCGCCGGCCCGGCTAGGATTCAACTGCCGCCGGCGCGGCGCGGAATCGGCCGTCCCTCGGGACAGCCCTCTCGTTCGCGGCCACTTGTACCCGCGCCACCGAAAACAGCCTGTCACCGCACATTTTCCGTATATTGGCCCAGCACAATCTGAACGGCGCGAATAACGAGAATCGGCCGTGCTCGTGTCATTTCACGGCCAACTTTCCCGTATGACCATGCCACGCCCCTCGCTGCCCCCTGCGCGCGCTACGCGTCTAGCAGGCTGCGCAGCGTCTCCGAGAGCTCGATTCCGGGAGCGAGGAGGTCTTCGACCCTCGCCTTCTGCGAAGATGCAGGCGTCATCGAAAACACGCCATCACGCAGCATTTGCAACCAGCCTGCCTGCCAATGCGCCACCTGCCCGATGCGGTACGAGGTCTTCTGCACTTTCGCCACCCGGTCGTGCCGGATGGCGTCGAGGTGCTCGACGATACCGGAAAGCGGGACCGCTCCCGAGCGGAAGGCAATCGCGAGGGAGGCGGCGTCTTCAATGGCCATGCCCGCACCTTGGCCCATATTGGGCGTAGTTGCGTGACCGGCGTCCCCAAGCAGCGCAACACGCCCTAAGCCGAAGGTGCGGCGCGGTTGGTCGAACAAGTCGCCATGGTGCAGTGCTGGCGGATTTCCACTTTCCGTGCGCGCGACGAGGGTCTGAAGGACACGGTCGAGGGTGGGGTCGATGCCCGCAAAGCGCCGCTGGAGGTCGGCGGCAGATGGCTCTCCTTCGGCGGGCGTGCCCATAAATGCGGTCTCTACCAGGTAGACATACAAACGGTCCCGCGACAACGGCACAAGGCCACACCGGCGGGCGCCGGCCCAGATTTCCACCGGCGATTCGACCACCACCTCGGGGAATACCTCCGCGAATCTCCAGCAGGTCTGCCCCGCGAAACGCACCTCGGCTGCCGTCTTTCCGAGCAAGTGCCGCCGAATGGTTGACCGCAGGCCATCGGCACCAATCAAAAGGTCCGCCGGCACGACCTCCCCATTGGCGAGGACCCCGTCGACGCCATCGTCGCGGGTCCGCAAGGCGACGATGGGCTTGCCAAGCTCCAAGGTTCCGCCGAGGGCTTCGAGTCGCGCGACCAATGCGCGGTGGAGGTCGGCACGGTGAATGGCCACGGATTCGGGCCAATGCGGCGGCAACTCGACGGTGGCGCCCATCAGCGTAGGGCCACGGGCAGACCGCACGGCGAAACCGCGAATCGGTCGCACATCTTCGGCCGGAAACTCGACACCAAGGACATCAAGAATCGCTTTGGCATTGCTTTGGATAGTGATACCGCTGCCAACGACCGCGATAGACGGGGCTTGCTCGACGATGCGTGCCGGAATTCCGACGCAGCGCAATGCGATAGCGGCGGTCAGTCCGCCAATCCCACCGCCCACAATCAACACAGATGGGCTCATGTTCGCTCCACAGGGGGACCGAGAAGACATGCGGGCGCCCCCCAGCCCACAAGCTGCACCGCCAACAATTGCGAGAACGCCTCTGCCCATTGGCTCGAAGCGCCGGGCGCATTCGGGGGGCCGAGGCGTCCCGATAGCCCGGAGACCAGCACCAGCAGATACGCCGAAAACCAGCCGTGCGCGGCCGTAATGGGCTGTGCTGGCAAGCGTGTAATCTCGCTGCGGCACAAGCCCCGCTGAAAACACGCCGTGACCTCGCGCAACAAGCCATCGAGGAGGGGGTCGTTCGTTGGGTCGTCCGGGAACAAGCTCTCGACGACCATCACCCGCGACAATTCCGGGTGCTGGGCGTAGGCCGCATACAACACGTGCGCGAGATGGGTGAGCTGGGTCAGCAACGGGGCCGAAGCGTCGATGCTTTCGACGCCGAGCGCCACCGCGGAACCGACTTGCTCTTCGAAGCACGCGCGCAACAGGCCGCGCTTGTCCGCCACATGGGCGAGGACCGTGCCAGTGCCAACGCCCGCGGCATCGGCGACATCTCGAATGGTGGTGGCCGTATAGCCAACGTCCACAAACCTCGACCGCGCCGCGGAAAGGATAGCCGCGCGGGTTCGCGCCTTTTGGTGTTCGCGTTCGGACATTCGACCTCCCCCACCCATTGAACACGTTCAATGAACACGTTCAATGAAAAAAGGCCACTCTTTTTCGGGGGATTCGGGGCCGCGTCGTTCCGTTTTCCCCGGCTCGCCTACGGCGCCGGACAGTTTGCCGACGGTGGCGCCTGGACGCCGCTCCACCACCACGCCGCGCACACCACCGCCGCAGCTTCTTCGGCCAACGGATGGGCGGCTTCCTGGAGCGGCAAGAGCAGCGCCAAGGCGCGGTCGCGGGCCCCCGCCTCCGCCAACGCACCCGCCAGAATGAGCCGGTGGGCATCGGAGGGGTCGCGGGACCACGCTGCTTCAGCCGCAATCACGGCCGGGGGCGCCAGCCATGTAGCGCCTGTCCCCAACGTCCGAAACAACCGCTGGCGCAGAGTATTCGTGGGGGCCGCGCCGCTCGTCCAGGCGAACACGCCGTCGGTCTGTCCGCGGAAGGTGCGGTGCTCGACCAGCCACTCGGCCGCTTGCTCGACACCCGCTGGCCACAGCAACACCGTTTCCGTTCCCACCTCCGTACGAACAAACGAGACAAGCTGCGGCGGATTCCAACGTGGGCCAGCGGGAGTTGCACGCCAAGACCACTCCGAAATTACGCGTGCTCGCATATCTTCGTCCGAGAGCGTCGCCGATGGCACCCCGCCGGATTGGTCCACCGTGCGAATCGAGATGAGGTCTACATCGCTGGGAAGCGGCTGTATAACGACGCTTCCATTCCAACGAGAGCCGCTCGCTTCGACCGGCGTAACCACCCAATCATCGGGCAAAGACAGCGCCACCTCAGCGCCGGAAATTGGCCGTGATTGCTTGTTTACGGCGTATTCCAAGCCGAGGGACTGCCCCAGCGGCAGCAGAATCGCCAGCAGCACCACCGTTGCCGCGACGAGCGGGTCCAGCCACCGCCGCAGGTGTGCCACCGCCACCGAGGCGGCGGCGCGAGCCGGGACCAGGCCCAAGGCCACGCCCAGCGCCAAGCCTCCCAAGACCCACCCGACCGCGTGAGGACTCCCCAGCACGGCGCTTCCCAGCGTACCGACCACAGCCGCCCCCACGGCCATTCCCCCGGTGCGACCAGGCCCCAACCGCGGCAACCACGGCGCCGCGCGCAAGGACGCACCGCCGAGCGCACCGACCCAAACCGCCACCAAAAAAGGCAGACCGGCGAGGTGGTCGATGGGTGTTGTCGCACCCACGAGGTGGGTGGCCCCCAGCGCGAGGCCCGCGCCGGCCACCACGGCCGCGCTGCCCGCGAGACGCGCGAGCCCCTGGGCCGCATAAAGACCGATGCCCACCAACGCGACCAGCGCGGGCGCGGAGAGGTCCCACACGATGCGGGTCCATGGAGTGAGGGCGTGTCCGTCGAGCGCGAGGGCCGTTCCCGCAGGAACACGCGCCGCCTCCCCCCCAAGCCAGCCCCAAAGCGCGCACACAAGCACAGCAACCGCCACGCCCAAAGTTCCCCGCCATTGTCCTGACCGACGAACCCACTGGACGGCGCGGGCCGAAGGCTCGTTCAACACCCGTTGTAATGCCGGGACATCGGACAAGCGGCGCCATTCTCCGTGGGTCCAGGTCGTGCTGCGGACTTCGGCATACAGCGGCACGAGCCCTTCGCGGACTTCATCCAGGAGCTGTTCGCCGTCGAGCTGCCACTCGTCGTGGGCCACGCGCACGGACACCCGGGGGGCCGTCTTGCCGCCCAGTGCGTTCACGGGCTCTTCCCTGGCCGGGCGTCATCCACCAATCGCCCGACGACCATGCTGTTCTCCCAGCGCCAGGTCGCGCGCAAGGAAAAGACCACGGCGTCGCCGGGGGCGGTCCCTGCCGGAATGTGGACCTGGGAGAGCTGGGGGAGGCGGTCAGCGGACCGAGAAAAGGCCTCCGAGAAGGCCCAGCCGTCGCGGCTTGCGACGACCTGCACCTTGCGTGTGGTGACCGAAGGCCCGGTCTCGACGCTGGTGCCAAACCACATGTGTCCCGCTTCGTTTTGTCCCCCGTAATACACCGGACCCTGCGTGGTGCAGAGCCACGCGGCTTGGGCCCGGTCCACCCCCGCCCGCAGAACCCCGGATGTCTGGAGGGGACTGTCGATGCCCCACACGAGGTCGTCCCCCGAAAACAGGAGGTCGCACGCCCGGCTGTGCTGTCCTTTGGCGTAGTAAGGCGCAAGACTGCCAAAGTTATCGTCTGTACGCCAGATTGCCGCTTCCGAGTCGGTATCCCCCGTGAGGACATAGACCCGGCCCGTCACCCGAGGGTCCGGGACGAGCGCGTGGACATGGCGCACGCTCCCCGCAGGAAAGACCCATGCTTCCGACCACAAGCCGTCCCGCAGCCGCCAAATCGTGACCGGTTTTCGGGGCTGGCGCGGCACTTCACCGCCATTGTCGCGGTATTCGCCGACCAGGACATCGCCATTCGAGAGCGTGCAGATTCCCCGTCGCATCGGCCGAAACGTGATGGGACTGTCCAAGGGGCGAAACGTATGCTCGCCTGGCCACAGCCGACGCAAGCCGCCTCGTGACCACGCAAGGGCGCCGCCATCGACCAGTGGCACCAGCACGAATGGCGAGACGTGCACAAAGCGGTCCACCGCCCGCACGCCCGCGACCCACGCCGCGGCGCCACTGTGCACCGACGCGCGGCGCCGCCACGTGACGCCGAGGTCTGTCGAGGTGCAGACGGCATTTCCCCGGCTGGCCCACAATACCGGGCCGGAGAACGCATGGGGAAACACCCCGGAACAACGACGGATGACCTCCAGCTTCACGCACACCTTCCGGCACGCCGGCCGTGGGTGGAATAGGCCGGCTCAGGGCAATGTAAACTCATATCGGAAGTATGCGTCGCCGAGCGCGGTACAATTCGAAGAATGCCAAATCCAGTTGGCGCCAGCCCCCCGGAGGCTCGCGGGCGTGCCACTCCAATACGACGAGACTTGGCTGCTGCTGCACTGGGGTGGCGTGCTCCAGCCAGCCGAGCTGTACGAGACGGCGGTCCAACTCGAGCCGGGGCTGCGGGTATACCGCCAGGAGCCGTCGCCCGTGCGGGACACAACGCTCCCATTGACCGAAACGGTCGACAAGAAGCCCGCAATCGCTGCGCCGGTGTCCCAAGCGTAGGCCGCGAGGACGTGCGGTCCCGAATCGAGGGTGAGCGTGAAGGTGTTGACGGTGTTCCAGCCGTAGTATGACCCCAAAGAGGTGCCGTCGACGTACGCGGTCCAGGCGTCGTCGCCGGTGCCCGACCAACTGATGGTATAAGTAATCTCGTCGCAATCGAGAATACCGTCGCCATCAGCATCGTGTCCTTCGTCGACGGCGCCATCGCAGTCGTCGTCGACGTGGTTGCACGTTTCGGTGGCGCCTGGGTTCACCGAATAGGACGCATCGTTGCAGTCCGAGGTGTTGGTCGAGGTTCCCGAAGGCTGCACGCAGGCAGAGCGGGGGGTGGAGGAGCCGTAGCCATCCCCGTCGCCGTCGACGTACCAAGTGCTCAAGCCTGTGACGCTCGGGTCGCTGTCATCGGCCAAGAAGTCGCAGTCGTCGTCGATACCGTTGCAAACCTCGGTAGCACCGGGATTCACGGCGCCATTGGCGTCGTCGCAGTCGGCGGTGTTGCCGACTGTGCCGGAAGGCTGGGAGCACGCGACCGCGGAGAGGATGCCGCCGTAGCCGTCATAGTCGAAGTCGACGTACCACGAGGGCTGGCCAGTGACGTCGATGTCGGCGTCATCTACGTCGCCATCGCAGTCGTTGTCCGTGCCGTCGCAAATCTCTGCGGCCGTGGGACGAATGGCCGCGGAGGAGTCGTCGCAGTCGGCGTCATTGGAGACGGTGCCGGACGGCGCGATGCAGGAGCGCATCGACGAAAGGGCGCTGCCGAAGCCGTCGCTGTCGCCGTCGGTGTACCAAGTGCTCGCGGAGCCGAGGTCGAGGCTGGCGTCGGCGTCGTCCACGGCGCCGTCGCAGTCGTTGTCGAGGCTGTCGCACACCTCGGTGGCGGCCGGATGAATGGCGCCGGCGGAGTCATTGCAGTCGGTGTCGTCGGCGACGTAGCCGGACGGTGCCTGGCAAGAGAGCGTCGCGACCCCGGCGTTGCCAAAGCCGTCGCTATCGCCGTCTTCAAACCAAGTGGAGGCCGTAGAAAGGTCGACGCTCAGGTCGTCGTCATCCACGTCGCCGTCGCAGTCGTCGTCAATCCCGTTGCACACTTCTTGGGCATCGGGGCGAATGGAGGCATCTGCGTCGTTGCATTCGGTGCATGCCGGCCAGCCGTCGCCATCGGCGTCCGCATACGCGACGGACCCATCGCAGTTGTAGTCGTGGGGGTCGGTGCAGTCGAGCTCGGGCGCGTCGGGATGGGTGGAGGGGTCGGCGTCGTCGCAGTCACCGCCCAGGAGCGCATACCCAACCCCCGGATAGCAACCGTCGGAGACCTCGCCGAGTTGGCCGTAGCCATCGCCATCTTCGTCGCGGAAGAAGGTACTGGTGACGCCTTCGTCGACGACGCCATCGCAGTTGTTGTCCACTTCGTCGCACAGCTCGGGTGCATCGGGAAACACGCGTGCATCGTCATCGTCGCAATCGCCGCCGACTTGCACCCAGCCAACAGGCGCATCGCAGGTGACCAACTCCGTCGCGGCATCGCCGTAGCCGTCGCCATCCCGATCTTCGTAGTAAACACCGCCGATGCCTTCGTCAATCTCGCCGTCGCAGTCTTCATCGACCCCATCGCAGGTTTCGATTGCCCCCGGATACACGCCATCGTTGCTGTCGTCGCAGTCGTTGGCGTTGGTGGACTCAAAGGGGCCCGGCGCGCACCCTTCCACCGGGTCTTCGGCGTCGCCGAAGCCGTCTTCATCGCGGTCGCCGAAAAAGGTCTCCAGCAGGTCTTCATCGACGACGCCGTCGCAGTCGTTGTCCACGCCGTCGCAGACTTCGGCCGCCCCCACATACACAGCGGGGTCTGTCTCATCGCAGTCGTCATCGCCGGTGAGGCCGTCGCCATCGGGGTCATCGCTCAACGCCGAGACATCCTCGGACGTCACGGCATCTGACTTGGAGCTTGTTTCGCAACCGAGTGGAAACGTCGCCAACAACAACAACACAGAAGCAGCGCCGCGCATCGACATCACCTGCGAGCGGAGACGCGCTCCGCGACCGGGGGGACAGCAAACAGCCTCGTGCTTCGCCAGGACAGGACCAAGCATAGACCGACAATCCGTACGGGGGGGGAAGCCCGTACTCACACACAGATACACTACCACAAGGGAGAACGGCTCGCGGACTATCCTCCATGAGGCCGCACGCACAAAAAGCCTGCGGAGTGCGGCATTCAAGGCGCGCACGAGGCATGCCAAACGACGCATTGTCCGTCCTTTTCACCCATTTGCGGGAGATCTCCGGATGCGCGCGACCCGACCAAGCCAAGAGTCAATGCCCTCCCGACACTCCAACGCCCTGCTGCACGCATCCCCGCAGCATCGACGACGCCCTCCTTTTTTTTGGCATCGGTAGGTGATAAAAGACCCTCCTATAAGCGCTTATTTCGCTACGAAGATTGCCCGTACTCCCTACGCGCAAGACACCCATCGCACCGCGACAATCAACTTTCCGAACTTGGTACAAGCTGCAACAAAACGCCTCGCGCAATCCGCGCCCCGATTACATGCCGTGACACCACCCCCCCTGCGCCCAACAGGCCGTTCCTTTGCCCCAACGAATCCGAAACGCATTTTCAATGGTTCTCGACGCCGGAACAGAGGGTGTTTCCGACGTTCGGGAGCGTTCGCGTATTCGGACCATCAATAACATCGCGCTCGGCGACTTGGTCGTCGGAACGTTGGTTGCGCTGCTGATATCGTGGAGTGGGCAAAGCCTGTGGTGGGCAGTCTATATCGCCATTTGTTTCTCGCCCTCGGCATTCGCGCTTGCGTTCAACGCCCAGCACAAGCACGCCAAAGCCCGCCGCGTTCCGGGCGTCTGGGCACCCGTCGCTATCGCCACCACGGCATTTCTCCTCGGTCCCCACGTTCATATGGAGCTCGGATTCGCGGTTTCGCTGACGGGCACTATGGCGATGGTTCCCCACTCCGACCCTTGGCGCAATCGCCTCATCGCCTGGCACTTTCTCATGCTCGGATTGGTGGCGGCCGGCGGAGTCATGGTTGACGCACCATTTATGATTTCAGATGATTTTGGACAGCCGATGGTCCTTGGGTTTGTGGCTGTCACAATGGGCAATATCGCAGTTCGCATCGGCACCTTGGTCGAAGAAGCAGAACGGCGCGACGTAGAACTCGAAGCCGCGCGCGTAGAAGCCGAGCGGGCCAGTGCAGCCAAGTCCACATTTTTGGCGCACATGAGCCACGAACTGCGCACACCGCTGGGCGGCGTGATTGGCCTGACCGACCTCCTCCTCGACAGCCACCTGACATCGGAACAAGTGCGTTTGGCGCGGCAATCCCGGAGGTCTGCCGACCATCTGATGTCGCTCATCAACCAGATTTTGGACTTAGCGAAGGTGGAGTCGGGCAAGCTGGAGCTAGAACAAAAGCCATTCAATCTTCGGCGCGGCATCGATGAAGCGGTAGCGATGGTGCAACACCGCGCGGCCGACCGTGGCTTGAATTTGCACGTTGACACAACGGCGCTGCAACTCTCGGACTGGCGAATTGGCGATGATTTGCGAGTGCGGCAGATAATTGTGAACCTGTTGGCCAATGCCATCAAGTTTACAGACAAAGGTTCTGTTTCGCTGGTTGCTGCCGACTCCTCTGAAAATGTCGTTCAAATCGAGGTTCAGGATACCGGGATTGGGATTCCAGCCGAAGAAATCGAACGTATCTTCGAGCCATTTATTCAATCGAGTCGCAACCAACCGCGCACGCACGGCGGAACGGGGCTTGGGCTGGCGATTTGTCGGGAGATTATCGAAGCGGCGAACGGTACCCTCTCGTGCACGAGCACCGTGGGAAAGGGCACCACCTTCACCGTTCGCTTGTCCCTCGTTCCCACCGAAGCACAAGAAACGCCCGAAGTCGACCCTACGCACACCGATGTGTCCCAACTGCGGGTCTTGGTGGCCGAGGACAGCCCGGTCAACCAAATGGTGCTCCGCAAGATGCTAGAGAAGCTGGGCATTGACCCCATGATTGTGAGCGATGGCATCGAGGTCTTGACCGGCTTCTCCGACCGCGCCTGGGACATTGTGTTCCTCGATATGCGCATGCCCCGGATGGAAGGCCCCGAGGTCGCCCGGCAGCTACGGCAACAAGGATTTCGTGGCCCGATTTGCGGCCTGACCGCGAATGCCCTGCGCACCGACGTAGACGAGTGTATCGAAGCCGGAATGGACCGCGTGCTGCTCAAGCCGGTCACGCTTGACCTCCTTCATCGCACGCTCGCGACGCTCCATTCCTTGTCGACGGCGGAAGCCGGGCTGCCAGGCCCACAGAACGCATAAGCGACCGCCCCTGGGCGCCCCGTATCCGCGTGCCGCCGGCGCAAGCGCCCACAACGCGCATCGGCTCCTCGTGCGTCGGCCTTGCCGTGGGCCTCCGCGGCGGGGCAGTCAATGACCTACTTGCGGCACAGCGCAAGTGCATCCCCTTGATTCCCGAACCGCCAAAAACGTTCCTATAAAAGTCTAAATACAGAAACGTCTGCGAGGAGGCTCCTGACAAATTTCCAACAATTTCGTTGGCAGTCCAGCCCGTTTGCGCTATCCTCAAAACGAGAGGAGACCACACCGGGAGAACACCATGAACCAGCGCAATCCAGAGTCCACCAACGTTTCCGTTCAAGCTGCAGACCTTGTCGATGCAGAAGTTCACGAAGCCCATTTGGATGACTCACTGGGCGAAATCTGTGCACGCATGCGCCGATTCGGCCTCACCGCGCTTCCTGTCGCCAATGATGCCGGCTACTTGGTGGGCGTTGTCCGCGCCCGCGATTGCCAGCAAATGTTGGCCAACCCACCGCTCCACACCACCAACACCACGCCGTGTGCCCGCGATGCGCTCACCCGCGTACGGCAGGTGGTCAACCCCCGCACCTCCGGCAAGTTGGTTGTCGAATTGCTCGCAAACCGCACAGGTGGCATGGTTTCGTTGGTTGAGGATGGACGTTGTGTAGGGGTCGTCACCCACCGAAGCTGCACCCATAGCGCCCAAGAGCCCGAATACCCGTCTAGCTCCGAAGGTGTTTCCAACCCCCTTTGAACGTTCAATCATGGGACGAGCGCGAGAGTCTTCCCGGGTTCCGAATTTCCAACGCTTGGGGTACGATAGGCCCTCCTTATACACGGAAGGCCCATGCGACCGTTTGTATTGACCCTAGCGTTGCTTTGGCTGTCTCCGGTTGGATGCAGCACAACCAAGACAGGTTCCGGCACGTCGTCGGCATCACCCACCGATGGCGCAACCTCCGGCGGCGAGAACGGCGATGCTACCGACATCACCAACGCCGTCTTCGCCGACACCGCCCCGGATTGCGGCGCGCACACGGGCGTGTTTACGGCACAAGCAACCGACCTCGGCAACAGCCGCACGTTCACCGCTTCGCTCACCATCACCGCAAGCGACACCACGTGCGTCATTTCCGGAAACGGAATTCCAAATCACGACTTCAATGACACCAATGCATTCGCGACGGCGACGGCAGAGGTCAACGAGAGCTACGAGCTTCCCCGAAATCCAAGCCAAGCATCTGCCACCACGGCATTGAGCTTGGAGCGCGACAACGCCGTGTTTCTCAATGGCGTAAAGCTCGACCTCCTCGCGGCTGCTTGCTACGGCGTCGGCGGTGAACCGTTGGGCGAAGAAAAGATCGGGTGCTTCACCACCGACACCCCATGGCGCTATGACCCCATGGCACCCCAAAACGACTTCGGCACCGACGCTCATCACGCACACACGCAGCCTGACGGCGCCTACCACTACCATGGCGACCCCCTCGCCCTCTACGATGGGACCGGCGCGACCGAGTCCGGCGTCATCGGGTACGCCGCCGACGGCTTTCCCATTCGCGGGCCCTGGATTGACGACGGGGGCACCCTGCGGCGTGTCGCCTCGGGCTATCGCCTAAAGACGGGCGACCGGGTCAGTCAGACCGGCGAAGGAGCCTTCCCTGGCGGCGTCTACGACGGCACTTTTGTGGACGACTACGCGTGGGGGGCCGGAAACGGTGACCTCGATGAATGCAACGGAATGGTCTGGAACGGGGTCTACACCTACTTTGTGACAGACGCATTCCCTTGGGTCATGCGCTGCTTTGCGGGCACGCCCGACCCCTCGTTCACAAAGTCCGGCCCCTGAGCGGACCGACCCCACGCGCGTATCATTTGGACGCGGGCAAATCCGATTCGTCGTAGACCGCGATGATGCGGACATGCCGGTGGGTAGGCCCATTGGCGCCCGGCGGGCTGCTCGTCGCACCCACTCCTTCGATGCGCACCCACCGATGGGGCACATGCAGAAGATACTGCTCCACCAATGCCCGCGGTGTGGCTGCACGTCGAATGGACAGGGGGTCGTTCCAGCCGTCGGTGCGCCAATCGGTCGCAACGCCATGTGCCACCAGCAACACGGTCCTCCCGTGGGCCTCGTGTGCCAAAAAGTCCAAGAATCGAATGAGCCGCTCTTCTTCGCTTTGGGGAAGACGGCTGCTCGCCCATGGATAAAAGAGCGTGATTTCGCCCGTTCCTTGTGCGCGCGCGAGGTCCAACAGCTCGTCGAGCTTGTCGTTGATTTCTTCTTGCCCCGCCAAGATTCGTTCGACCCTTCGGTCAATTCGGTCGAGCTTTCGCGAAGCAGCCCCTGGATGCATACACGCGAGGGTCCATATACACAGACCCACGAGCGTCAATCCCAACCACGCGCCACGTCTATTCATCGTACTTTCCTCGACCATCTGCACGTTGCCGCTTGACCTCATCGAGGAGGTCGTGGCGAGCCAAAAACTTGTTGAGGCGGCTGGGCGTCATGTCTAGCCGACGCGCGGCTTCTTTCTGCACCCAGTCCACCTCGGCCAGCACCGCGAGGACATGGTCCACCATCGCCGTCGCGAGCCCCGCGCCGACCGCCGGGGTTCCCGCAGGCGCAGCGTCGAGCGCCAAGCCCAAGCGCGGCAAGTCGTCGACGCCCAAGGCGCGCCCGTTGGCCCGATACACCCCCGCGGCGCGGTCGGCAAAGACTTGGAGCTGGCGCAAGTTTCCGGGCCATGGACCGGTGGTGGTGCGGTGCAAGGCCGCCGTCGAAAACACTTCCTCGGGCGTGGGGACACCATGCTCACAAAGCATCGCCGCGAGATAGCGATACACCGCTTCGGGCCCACGTTCCGCCAAGGGCGGCAGGTCTACTTGAATGGCCGACATGCGGTACCAAAGGTCTTCGCGGAAGTGCTCTTTCCACCGAACCCCCGAGGTGTCGACGTTTGTTCCCAGCATGATGTGAAGCGGCCCTTTGAGGGCCGTAGAGGTGTCCGTCAATCCACCAAAGTGGCGATTGCGCACTTCCAACAACGGCAAAAGGATTTGCTGGCCGGCGTCATCGAGGTTTTGCACCTCGTCCAAAAAGAGCGCCCGCCGCTCACGAATGCACTTTTGAATGGCGCCTTCTCGGTCGAACGCTCCTGTAAATTCACCCCGACGCGCACCCGTAAGTTGTGTGATGAGCATCTGGGGGTCGGCCCGCCGCAGAACCACCGTCTCTACGCCTTTGAGACCGAGGACTTCCGTTGCAATCCGCTGACTGAGCACGGACTTGCCCACGCCGGTTGCGCCGGTCAGCAGGAGGTTTCGGGGGTGGTGGGGGGACAGCATCGACACCGCGTACCGAATGTCTTCAATATGCGACGGACGGGTCAGTAGAATCCCGAGCACATCTTCCGGCTCGTCCAGCTCGGCGCGCTGTCCACCGGACTGCAACACCGGTAGCAACGCCCCCACAGCACGCGCGAGCCGCTGCAAGAGCGCCACGTCTTTTTCATCAAACCGATTGGCCCGGTGCAGGTCATCGACGTACAGCGCGCCCACCGCGCGGTCCCCACGGGGAATCGCGACGGCAAGGAGGCTCTTGAGCTCGAAGGTGCGCACGGTCTGGGACGTTTGCCGAAGATGGGGGTCGGCAAACGCATTGTGGGCCAGCCAGAAGTCGTTGGGCGCCTGAATCCGGCGCAGCACCTCGTTGCCGATGCCCGCAGCCTCTGCGCCGGAAAGCTCCGTCCACGTCATCTGCCGTCCCAAGCCGGGAATTCGCACCATGATGAGCACCCGATAGGCACCGAGGGCGTCGCTCACCAAGCGTGCAAGCGCCGCCGGAAGCGCCTGGGGGTCGTGAAACGCCTCCGTGAGCGCGACAATGCCATCCAACGCCGCGCCAGGACCGTCGAGCAAGCGGTCCCGTAGGGTCGCGGCTTGCGCTGCCGCAGCCCCCCGCAACAACTGCGCTGCGCGGTCGAGGTCGGCCCGACGGGTCACAAACGACTGCGGGTCGAGGTCTTCACCGGCAGCCGCCAACAACACATGGCCCGTCTCAAAGCGCAACAGGGGGTCGGGCTCCGCGGGGACCCAGCCCCGCGCTTCGCCCAACAGTCGCCGCGCGACCGCCAAGTGGGCCCGCGCTTGGAGCGACGCCACCAGCGCATTCACGGTGGGGACAGGAGCCTTGGGCACTTGGTCGAGCACCCGAAACACCTCTTCGCCCCGCGAAAGCGCGAGCAAGGCTTGTGCCTGGGTAATTGACATCGCCGCACGCACGTCGGGGGAGTCAATCGAGGGGGGAATCTGGGCGAGAGCCGTCAGCGCGTCGGCGGGCTGGTCGCGGGCGAACAAATAGCGCGCCTGCAGCAGATGTACCCGCGCACGGGTTTCGTCATCGAAGGGGGGTGTTTTGTCGGACAGCAAGGCGGCAATCTGCTGCTCTGCCGATGGAAGGCGCCCCGTTTGCAGCTCAAGGTCGGCCAAGGAGTAGCGCAGCCGCACGATGAGGTCGGGATCGCGGACTTGCTCGGCGATGACCAGGGCATCGCGGTAAACCCGGCGGGCATCTCGCCCCCGACCGAGGCGTTGCAGACCATTTCCTACGTTGAGTCGAATCCCCGCCGCCGCGCGCGCGTCACCTTCTTGATCCGCCCGTTGCGCCGCCGCTTCCAACAATACAACGCCCCGCTGCACCTCCCCTCGCCGCGACAACAAACGTCCCGCGCCTGACAGCGTGCGGCTCGGCAACGACCGCGACTGCGCAAGGGTTTCTACCCGTTCGAGCCATCGGTCCAGGTCCGCCGGCGGCTGTCCACGGGCGACCATTCGACCTGCCAACTGAATGCGCAAGCCGAGGGCGTCGCCGTCCGCCAAGGAAGGGTCGAGCGCTTCAGCCGCAGCACACGCCCGCTCTGCCGTTGCCCAGTCCCCCCGCGCATACGAAACCCGCGCAAGTTCGAGCCACAACGCAGCGGAAGGAGAGGTCTGCAAACGTTCGTCAATCGCGCGTTCGGCGCCATCCAACCGACGGGCGCGGCGCAGGCTGCGGACATACCGAATGTGGTGGGCATCGGACAACGGCGCAACGCGTTCCCACATCTCGATGGCGCGCTCCAGGTTGCCGCTGGCCTCGTAGAGCCCCGCCAACGCGATGCGAGCAGGTGTGTGGTCGTGGTCGGCGAGGAACCGCACAAGGGCGTCCCACGACGACTGCCGGGCCTCCTGGGAAGGGTCGATGACCGCGAAGGCGGCAATCGCAAGGTCAACCATGCCCACATTGGCGGCGCTCAAGCCAATCCAAAGAGGGTCGAGCGACAATGGCAAATCGGCCAGCACCTCTGCGACAATGCGCTGGTCGTCGGCATTGGGAGCGTGAACATCCGCCGGAAGGTACAAGCGACCATCGGCCGCCCACTCCGCCTTGCCTTGGTCGACCAGCGCCAGGACCGCAGAATGCAGCCAAGGAGGAAAGCGGTCTACGGCGGCTGCGGGAATCCCCGGCGCAAGGCCGCACACTGGGCCCCCATCCCCCGCTTGGGGCAACCGCTCACGCTCTTGGGGAAGCAGCGCCGCCACGACCGCAGCCGGCCAGCCTCCCGTGCGCTCCACCACCTCGCTGATGACGCGCGCCGAAAGGATTCCGTATTGCGCCCCCAACACCGCGACCTCGGATGTATCGAGCGGCGCGAGCTCAATTGACGCGACAGACGCTGATGGCGGAGCGGTGCTGGCCCACACGACATGGTTTCCGCCCGCCACCAACGCCGGAATGCGGCCGAGTACCCGTGCTTGTTCCGGCACCGAAACGTCAAGGCTGCCCAAGAACAGAGAGAGCGGCGGCCCCGACCACGTCGAAAAGACCGCGTCGACCGCACGTCCCCACGGCGCTGCGTCTTCGATATCGGGCAAGGACTCGGTCACGAGGCTCGCGAGGCCGTCCAATGCCCACAAAACGCCCGAGCCGCGCGTGAGGTCCATCGCAGAGCGCGCGCCACCCACCAGCGGCCCATCCCAAACCCGCCGCGCCAGCCGCCGGCGCCCCGCACCGACCGGCCCCACGAGCACCGTCTCGCTTCCTCCCGTGGCGCTCAGCCGCTCCACCAGCACACGCTCCGCCGCGCTGCGTCCCACAAACGGCGGCTCCCCCCCTCCGCTCGGTCGCGGCACCCCTTCGCCCACCAATACGTCGAGCACCTCCGTCACCGACGATGGACGCCGCGACGGACGACGCTCGAGCATCTGTTCGGCCAAATGCGCCCAAATCGCGGGCACCGACGGTGCAATCGCACGAACCGGCACATAGTCACCGGCCATGACCGCCCGGCGAAGGTCGGGTCCATCGGCTACACCAAACGGGGGCGTGCCCGCCAACAACTCGTACAGCAGGGCTCCCAAGCCAAATACATCGGCCACGACCGACGCTGCTTGACCCGCCAGCACCTCGGGCGCCGCGTAGCCGAGTGTGCCGCCCGCTTCGCCTGGCCCCGCATCGAGGGGACGCGCCGAGCCCAAATCCAGAACCGTGACCGTCGGCGCGTCATCGGCGTGCCGCCAACTCACCCACACATTGTCCGGCTTGAGGTCGAGGTGCAACACACCGCGACGGTGCAAATAGCCCACCGCCTCCAACACTTCGGCAAATGCAACCAGTCGCGTGGACAGCGGCGCCGCAGAAAGGCCCCGAATGAGGGGGTCGCCATCCACCCACGGTGACGCAAAGCCCACCACAGGCCCTTCGTCCCACAATCCCATGACGCCATCAAAGCGATGCTGAAGGCGCAATAGGTTGGGGTGGGACAACGACGCCAAAAGCGCCCCTTCGTCGCGCAATTCGTTCGCGCGCTCCGTATGACTCCAGGGCGCGAGCTTGAGAACGCTCGTTCCGCCGAGGAGACGGTCACGAACCACAACCAAGCTTCGGTCGGCACTTTGCTGTGCCCCCCCCACCGCGCGGTATCGTTGGCTCAAGTTCAAGGAAGCGTCCTCCGCGTGTGCAGCCCTCCCGCCTCGAATTCATCCAAGGCAACCCAACGGAAGCAACATCCGACGGGTGGGGGGCCCCTCGACAACCCGTATCCACCCGAAAGGGAATTCGTCGCACCGCTTCTCTGGTCCATGAGAAATTTCCATCGCTCTGAAATTTCCTGCCGGAAATTTTCACGGCGGCCAACGCAGCCGCAGTTTTCGGCCATTTCGCGATGCCTACTGCATTCTCAACAAATGATTCCGGCAAACAATGGTTGGCACGGACATTGCTTTGAGTGGTCCCGAATCAACCCGGAACCCACCATGACCCGCAAGCCGTCCCTTCCTTCCACCGCCCGCCGCCTTCTTTCGATGGGAGCCGGCGTCACGATTGCCGCAGCTTCGCTCCTGTCGTTGCCCGCGATGGCGTGGACCCAAGGTTGGGACTGGGACGAGGACTTCGCCCCGAGCCGCCCGGCTGCGTGTTCAGACGATGGCGCTTCGTTGGAGCTTTGGCTCAATGACGTCGTCGTCGGAACGGTGTCCACCACCCCCTCGGAGTGTTCGACAACCACCGTCTGGGGCTGATGTTCCGGTTTCACATTTTGGTGCGCCAAACGGCCACCCGTACAGTTCGCCGCGCCCCCTCGGGCCAGGTCCGCAGTCGCCTCCAATGCTCGAATGGTGGGGCGCCGCTGGCCAGAGGGGGCTTCTTCTTTCTTGGTGCACACGCTGTAATGCGGCACCTTTCGGGCAAAGGCGGAGGACTTGTGGTCGTCACGAGGGGCGGCACGTCGCGCCGCTCGGTTTGGTTGATGAACGGGGACAACCGACCTCGGATCCCCAACGTTTCCGGGCCGAAGTTTCCCTATGCGCCACCTGCGCGCCAACGTCGGTAGGAATTTCGCAATCGGGCCGCGCTGCTTTTTGCCGCCAGAGGCGCCCCAACGCCAGCCAAGCAGGACACGAACATCCTTCCGTCTTGTCCACCTGAACCCGCGCGGAATCAAACGAAGCCATCGCCTCCCGGCCGCGTTCCCGAAATCGCACCGCCCGTACGCCGTCCCCAAACCGTCTTCCGATGCCCACCGAGAACGCCCTCCCTCACCGCTCTTGGGACGATGGGTCTGCCGGAGGGGGGAGCGGCTCGGCCAAGCCATGCAAGCCTCGTCCATCGAGCCAGCCCCGAAAGCGCCGACGATGTTGGGACCGCACGGTCTCGATGACGACGATACAGTCGCTCCTCGGCACAATTTCCCGCTGGTAGCCGGCAAACAGCAAGCTCCAGTTGGGGTCGAGGGCGTCGAGCGCGGTGCATCCCGCGGCGACCAGCTCCTGACGCATCCGCGGCGCGACCTCCGCCAACCACGCGCGCTCCGCTTCATCGGCCACCGCGATGGCCCGCTCGCGGCCGGCTTCGACATCGGCGTCCGTCGGCAAGCCAGGCACCGCCGCGAGCCAGCGGTCTTCGGGAACCGGAAACGGGCCAGCCGGGACCACCACCCGTCGGGTGGTCACATTGAGGCGCAGCAACGCCGTCTCCCCTTCGAGCTTGGGCGCGGCGTCGAATTGCAGCAACAAGTCCCCGCCATCATCGGCCCGCAACGCGGACACGTAGCCGTCTGTCAGCCAGAGGGCGTCAAACACCGCCACTTGGGCCGCTTGGTCCTGCCCATTGAGCTGGATGGCACCGACCACCTCCCCTTGCTCGTTCACCAACGAAAAGCCCCCTTCGTCCCACGCCGCCACCTCGGCGCCGAGGGTCGCGGCTGCGGCCGAAAAGACGCCATCGGAACGTGCGTCTGTGCCGGCCAAGCGCAGCTCCCACTCGCCCGCGCGCCCCCCCAATGGCAAGCGCGCCAACCCCGCGCGGGGCGACCACCACAACGATGCACGGCCCTCGCCCACGCCCGTCATGACCGAGAAGTCGAGCCAAACTTCCCCCGCTTGCGCCGGAGACACCACCGCGGGGGTCGGCAAACCACCCGGCGTCACCAATCCGGGCGCGCCCAACGCGACACGCACCGCCACGTCCGACCAACCCTCCTCGGTCACGTCGATACGCACACCCACATCGCCCGTCGCCACAAAAGGGGAGGGCGCGTCGGAGGCTAGCCCGAGGACGACGCTCCCCAACGGAAGACCGTGGTCCACGCGCTCTGCACACGCCGCGCTGAGTCCAGCAGCGCACACAGCGGACCACAGGTGGCCATAGGACTGCGCCACGTCATCCTCCAATTGCGGGGTCCAACGGAATATACAAGTCTTCCCAACCACGGACCAGGAACCCACGGCCTCCACCGCGCCGTGCCTGCGTCCCGCGCGTGCTGGAGACCCGGGTGACCATTCGAATTGCCGCTTTCTATCGCTTTGTTCCTCTTGACGACGTCGAGAGCTTGGTCGAGCCCGTGCGCGAGACCCTCGTGCAGCACAATATTTTGGGGACGGTGTTGCTGGCCCACGAAGGCATCAACGGAACCATCGCCGGCACCCTCGACGATATCGAAGCGGTGTTTGCTTGGTTTCGTACCCTTCCGGGCCTCGCCGGCCTCACCTACCAGCCCACCGAGGCCAGCTACCGGCCCTTTCTCAAGCTTCGGGTACGCCTCAAGAACGAAATCGTCACCATTCGCACCGAGACCGACCCGCGAAGCAGAGTCGGCGAGTACGTCGATCCCAAGCGCTGGAACGAGCTTCTCGACGACCCCAACGTAGTGGTCCTCGACACCCGAAACCATCACGAAGTCGCCGTGGGCACCTTCCAAGGCGCCATCGACCCCATGACCCGCTCCTTCGGCGAGTTCCCCGCCTACGTCGAGCAAAACCTCGACCCCGAACAGCCCATCGCGATGTTCTGCACGGGCGGCATTCGCTGCGAAAAAGCCACCAGTCTCCTGCTTGCGCGTGGCTTCAAGAAGGTCTACCACCTCGAAGGCGGCATCCTGCGCTACTTGCGTGAGACCCCCATCTCCGAAAGCAAATGGCAAGGCGAGTGCTTCATCTTCGACCAGCGCATGACCCTCGACCACAACCTCCAGCCTCGCTACGACAGCCCTGAAGAAGGCCGCGCCCACTTGGTTGATGGCTGGCCGTCCTCGCCGGCCTGACCCCTTCGCGGGGTCCCGCGCGGTCCTCGCAAAATCGTCCGAAACACCCGCCGCAGATAAAAAAACGGCCGGGGAACCCCGACCGTTGTTTGCGGCAGCCGCTCAGCCCATCGGCGGCGGCGGAGGACCACCACCCGGCATCGGGGGCGGACCACCCGCATTCATGATTTCTGCTACGTCTTGTGCAGACTCCCAGCCGGCCATTCCTTGCTTCCACACGAGGTGACGGGCACCGGGCGCGGCTTGTACCCGCGCGCGGATGGCGCTGGCCGAAAGCTCCGCTTGGCCGTCGGGGCCGTGGTAGTGGAAGGTGGACTCGGGGCCCATCGGCGGCGGCGGCGGGGCGGCCGGCGGCACCAAGGTCACGATTTCAGCGACATCTTTCCAGCTCTTCCAGCCAGGAAAGCCGTTGGCCCAGACTTGGTGGTTGCCGTTGCGGTCGGCGGCAACAAGCTGCGCGATGTCCTGGGCGGAGCCTTGCCGTTGTCCCGACGGGCCATGGTAGTGGTACACCGTCGCGACAGGAGGGGGCGGCGGAGGCGCCATACCCGGCGCGCCCATCTGACCGCCCATCTGACCGCCAGGGGCCATTCCCCCCATCATGCCGCCCATCATATTGCCCATCATGTTGCCCATGCCCATTCCCAGGCCGGCTTGCATCATCGGGCTGCCTTGGCCTTCGTTGGCCGCGGCGGTTTGCATGGCGTCGACCATCCGGTGCTGCTGCATCTGCTGGAAGACATCTGCATTCTTGCGAATGCCCATGCCCATGCGGTTCATCTGCACGCGCTCTTTGTCGAGCTCGCGCATGTATTCCCGGATTTCCTGGGGGATGTTCGGGAACATGGTGAACTGGGTGATAGAGATGCCCAGCCGTTCTTGGAACTGGCGGTCCATCTGGACCCGCGCAGCTTCAGCCACATCCGATGCGCTCGAATGAAGCTTGTGAACGTCGATGTCGCCGAGCTGACCGAACGCAGTGAGGAAGGCTTGGAGCAAATCGTCGCGCACGCGCTTCGCGACTTCTTCGGTCTCAAAGAGGCCAAAGTTGCCGACCATCGTTTCCAAAAAGCGGACGGGGTCGACAATCTTGAAGCTGTACACGCCATGGGCGCGAATCTCGACGCTGCCGAAGTTGTCGTCCATAACGGACAGCGGCTGCGGCGTTCCCCACTTGTTGCCGGCGAACTCCCGCGCGCTGACGAAGAAGATGTCGCCTTTGTAGGGGTAGTTGAGCTGGTACTTGATGCTCTCGAAGAACGACCAAATCGCCTTCGTGCGCGAGTTCAGCTCATACGTGCCGGGACCGAAGG
Source organism: uncultured Enterobacterales bacterium (assembly GCA_964502005.1). Taxonomy (GTDB): domain Bacteria; phylum Myxococcota_A; class UBA796; order UBA796; family UBA2385; genus CAJWOS01. The sequence goes on along the minus strand of CAZCUX010000020.1, from coordinate 58,605 downwards.
CATCCGAGGCTTGGCCTTCGTTGACGAACACCGCCGACTGACCGGGCCGCACCACCAGCTTTCCGCCATCTTGAATGGCCTGGTTGAATACCGGGTAACGGTAGACCACCGTTTCCCGGTCGTCTTCCATCCATTGGATGACATCGAGAAACTGGGCCTTCGCATGGGTCTTGAGCGTATTCCAGATGCTCACGTTGGCACTCCTACAGATGAACCACCGGCGCCCGCCGGTTGACGCGCACCACCACGCTTTCAGGCTAACACTGCCAGCGTGGGTCCGGACAGACAGAATCCCCTACGCACAGTCGTGGCATTGTCATCGCCCCGCGCCCGAAAAAGGGGAAAAAAGTTTCGACGGGCATGCCGTTATTCGTAGCGAAGCCCAGCGCCCGCAGCGAAAACATCGGCTGGGAGGCCTTGTGCGACGGCTGCATCGCGAACGGGCGTGAGCAGCTCTGTCGGCAGCCCCAAGCGCGAACGAAGCTCCGACAACAAGTCGACAAACACAATATGACGGGCACCGAAATTCGTGACATGGCGCACGACATCGGGACCGTGGCCATGGTCAACGCCTGCCACCAGCCACTCTGGCGTGCCCCAATCTTCCCGAACATTGGAGATCCACTCCGGTGGCGTGCCCGAATGAAGCGCCAAGCCTGCGTAGAAAAACGAGGCACCGTCCGCAAACTGAATCCGAAACGCGACAGGACCACACCGCGGGTAGCTGCGCCGCTTCACCAAGCGACGCACCGCACGGTCGGGCCGCACCACGGCACTTTGGACTTTGTAGAGCGCTTCGATGGGCGTTGCGTACGGAATCGGCACGAACGGACGCAATTCGATTGACATCCCATCCAAGTGCGCGGTCAAAATGTGGCCATGGATGGCCCCTTCTTCACGCAGCCAGTCGAGCACCGCCTGTTGGGCCACGACGGTGGGGCACGTTCCCGCACGCACCGCCGCACGGGTGGCGTCGAGCTGTTCCGGCCAAGATCCGGTGAGGATGACGATGTCGTCTGCGGCGGGAGGTGATTTGGGGTCTACCCGCACACATCGACCACGTCGGTCGAGACGCAGCGATAGCAGGCCCTCGTGCTCGACACGAAGGCGCCAGGGGAAATCGGGTCCGGACAACCGAGCGGCCATAGAACGTCTCCTGCGCGACAAAACCCACAACCGTCGCCCCGGTCGGATAGCCCGTTCGTAGCCCCTTCGGTCCACCTGATTCTCTGGAGACGAGGATGGTCCCGCCGCCCGATTCCCCGGAAACCAGTACCATTTCGAGCAGCACACTCGTGCGGGTCGACATTCCCGACCTTCCGGGCGCCATCGCTTCGAGCGCACAAGGAAGCGTATTTTTGGGCCCCCCCGCGGTCCCAGGCTGGGTGTGGCGCCCCGAAGCCATTCCCGAGGTCGACCAAGCCGACGCGGAGGAGGCCATCGCTGCCTTGCGCGCCGCGCCCTGGCATGCAGCCGGCGAAGGTGGCGCAGGTGTGCGCGTGGCGGTCTTCGACAGCCAGTTCGCAGATTGGGAGGCCTACACGCCCGAGCTTGGCGACGTCACCACCCACGATTGCTTCGCCCACCGCTCCTGCGATCTCCCCATTGACTCGTACAACCGCTTGCCGAGCACCGGCCGCCACGGCATCGCCTGCGCCGAGGTCATTCACGACATTGCCCCCGATGCCGAGCTTCACCTTGTCTCCGTCACCTCCCTGACCGCGTTTGAAAACGCCGTTGACTGGGCCATTCGCGAAGAAGTCGACCTCATCTCGATGTCCTTGTCTTTCTTCAACGAGTCCGCATACGACGGCACCGGGCCCGTCAACGCAGCCGTCGACCGCTTGGCCGCGCACAACATATTGCTGGTCACGAGCGCCGGAAACTACGCAGAAGAGCACTGGGGTGGCCCTTTTGCCGACCTCGATCACGACGGACGCCACGACTTCCAGCCGGGAGACAATGGCTTGTGGGTCTACTGGAACCCCGGCGTGCGGCGAATTGAGCTGGTTTGGGACGACTGGCAGTCCTGTGGGTCCACCGACCTCGACGTGTATGTGTACGGCCCCGACGGCAATCTCGCGGGTCGAAGCATGGAGCGACAGCTCCCCCAAGCCCTACGCGACGACGACCGCGCGTGCCAGCCCGTCGAACGCGTGAGCGTCAACGCAACAGAAGAGGGCTGGTATTGGGTGGTCCTCCACCATGTCGCCGGCGACACCGACGTTCAAATCGACCTCTTTGCACGCAGCGGCGAAGTTTGGGAAGGCGTGCCCGGAGGATCGATTGTGGACCCCGGTACCCACCCCGCCGTGTTTACGGTGGGGGCCGTGCGGGCCTCCGACTACCTGCATCTCGGTCCCGAGTCGTTTTCTAGCCAAGGCCCCACCAACAATGGCCTGCCCAAGCCCGATATCGCGGGTCCCAATGGTCTCACCACCACCGCCTACGGTCCCATCGGCTTTTATGGCACGTCCGCCGCGACGCCGGCGGTCACCGGGGCGCTCGCAGTGTTGATGGGGGAGGACCCTGATCTCGACGGTGCTGCTGCTGCAAAAAAACTCAAGGCAACCGCACTTGGCGAACACGCTACGTGGGAAGTTGACGATGGCTTGGGTGCTGGCCGCGCGCGCCTTCCCAGCTTGGAATCCGGCGACGGAGGCTGCGGTTTCGGCCCCGTTCTACCGATGATTGTTGTTTTCCCATTGTTCAGGCTTCGTCGGCGCTCGCCGCGACCCCCTCTCACCGGCTACACTACTTCGACTCGTGCACCACAGTGCCCATCGGAGAACCCATGCGCTTGACCCTACTCACCCTCAGCGCAGTCAGTGTCGGCATCGCAGCGTGCGGCGGCGACCAAAAAGGCACCCCCACCCTCGATTCCATCGAAGCGGGCACCGCCACGCGCGTCGAAGCATTGTCTACGGTTGGGATCGGAACGGTCGAAATCGCAGCGCGCACCGTCAACAGCTACCGGGTTGCGGTTCCCGCAGGCAATTTGTTCGTGTCGCTTACGAGCTCCGCACTCGAAGCAGGCGCAACAACGCTCGAAATCGACGCATCGCTCACGGGCGTCGCACGTGCCAGCTTGCCGGCCGACCACGCGGGCCGCACCGATTTCAGCATCAGCAGCGTCGACGGAAGCCTCGAAGCCGATGCAGGCAACGCGGTGGGTTGGACGTTCTCTCTGGAGCCATCGGCCTTCGGAGCGGGCACCGCAAGCCTTCTGGGCGACCCCACCGGCACCCCGTCCTTCTCGGCTGCGGGGACCCACGGCGTCGCGGTCTCGATGGACGACGAAGTGTGGTGGCACAGCGACACCCCCGGCGCACCGCCGTACGTCGTCGCCGATATGCCCCAGTCCGTTGCCGGGATGGTTTCCGGTCACCTCGACCGCGACGGCATCCTCGACCTCGCGGTGTGGAGCGGCAATCAGCTGGTCGCCCTCCGTGGCTTGGCCGAGGGCGGCTACACCTGGGGCGGCGCGTGGCAAGCCTCCGAAGGCGAGGTCATCGGCGCGAGCATCAGCGATGCCAATGGCGACCGCCTCACAGACCTCTCGATTGGCACATCGGGCAACGGAAACGGCGTTGTCACCGTTCTTTTGCACGATGGCGCATGGCGATTCGACCCTCTCCCCGAGCTCAACGTCAACACCGAGATGTACAGCCTCACGGTCGGCGACGAAGCGGGCGACGGATCGCCCGATGTCAGCATTTTCGCGACGGTCACGGGCACCATTCGTCGGTACACCTTGGCCGAAGAAGGCTGGGTCGGCGCACCCACGAGCGAGCTGCCCGGCTACGAAAGCCTCGATGGCGGAAATCTTTTGCCCCAGAGCGACCTCGACGGCGACGGCGTGCTCGAGACCATCATCCGGGGCAGCGCAGATGCAAACACCCAAGAGCTGGTGTTTTTCGTCATCGACCCCGAAGGTGCCGGCTCCATCAACTATCCAGACTCCTACGGTCTTTACGAAGCCGCAGTGTCCGACCTCAACGTCGATGGCCGTCCGGAAATCATCATCAGCGAAGACGGCGACCTCACCGTCGTTGGCTGGGATGGCGAGAAGTTCCAGTCGCGCACGAGCAGCGGCCTCGGCGACCGCGGCCCCGTCGCAGGCGGCGATGCCTCCGGCGATGGCGTGCCCGATGTCATCATCGCGAGCGACGCAGTGCGTGTTCATGTCGGACAGCTCGACGAAGAAGGCATCTGGACCCGCAATCGTTTCGAGTGGCTCACTTACGGCACCTACTTCGAAGCGAGCATGAAGGTCACCGACCTCAACAACGATGGCATCGCTGACTTTGTCGGCCTTGAGCAAGACCCCGACACCGGCGACGTCGACGTCGTCGCCTGGACGCTCTCCTTCGATAGCGTCAGCCCCGAAATCCAGCCCCTTGGCCGCGCCAACCTCGTCACGAGCGGCGTCGGCCACGACATCGCAGTCTGCGACGGCGACATCTACGCATTGTCCGAAGGCATCGACGACGACACGGGGACCACCTCCTCGTCGATTCGTTTGTCCTTGGTGCGCTTTTCAAGCAGCGTCGGCGCGTTCGTAGTGTCCGAGCGCTCGATTGACCGCGGCTCTATGCTCGACTGCGGCCTCATCGACGACGGCCAGACAGGCGTCGTGGTGTCCTCCCAGACCGGCACCTGGACCACCTTCGGCGGCGGCCTCGCGGAAGTTGGCTCGGGTGATGTAGGCGTCACGGAAGACATCGCCATCGGCGACATCAACGGCGATGGATTCGGCGAAGTCGTCGGCTGCACGGGCGAGACCCTCCCCTGCTCCATCGCGATGGTCGACGTCGACGGCGACGGCATCGAAGATGTCGTGCGGTCCCACGATGCCACCACCCTCACTATTCTCGGCGTCGAAACCGAGCTTGCGGGGCGTGGTATCCTGTCATCCGGCGACGTGGATGGGGATGGCATGACCGACATTATGGGCTGGGATGCCGAAAACGGACTGATGATGGTGTGGCGCAATGTCGGCACCACCCTCGCTCCGCCGATGGTGCTCCACACCGACCGCATTCTCGTCAGTCCGCCGGCCTTGGCCGACATGACCGGCGACGGCGTGCCGGAGCTTGTGTTTGTCGGCGACGACCGAAAGATGATTCATTCGTCTCCCACGGTGGCAGCCATCGGAGCCACTTGGTAGCGGGTTGGAATGGTCGGTCGAATACGCTTCGTTGCAGGTACCATCGTCCTCCTCGGAGGAGCGATGCGTTGCGCACGCGCGCCCGCTCGCCAGCCAGCCCCCTCCTGGCAGCAGCCGCGCACGCCCGACCTCACGCCGGTTTCCGGCACTTCGGGGCTCCACGCAGCCGCGTGTGGCGCTTGTCACACCGAGCATTACGCCGACTGGCAAACGAGCGCCCACGCAAACGCCTGGACCGATGCCCAGTTCCAGGCCGAGCTGCAAAAAGACCCCGAAGTGGCGTGGCTGTGTATCAATTGCCACACGCCGCTCCCCAACCAGCAGGTCGAGCGCACCACCGCCACCGCAGACGTGCGGCACCCCCTCCGTCAGTCGAACCCCTTATTTGACGCCGGTCTTCAGGCCGAAGGCGTCACCTGCCTCACCTGCCATTGGCGCCCCGACGGTATCGCAGCCGTGCACGCCGACACGCCGGCACCGCACCCCCTCGTCGCTGCGCCCGAGCTTCGCAGCGAGACCACCTGCACCGTGTGCCACCAGGCGGTCGCGCGGGTCGAAGACAGCCTCGTCTGCGCCTTCAACACGGGCCAAGAATGGCAAGATGCCGGCATTCCGTCCACCTGCCCCGAATGCCATATGCCGACCACCACCCGCGCACCGGCACTTGGGGCTGCCCCGCGCGCCGTCCACCGTCACACCTTCCCTGGCTCGTTGATTCCGAAGACGGGCGATGCGGCCCTCGCGACGCGAAATGCCGAAGGGTGGAGCCCCGGAGTCACACTGACCACCCACGTTGACAGCAAGAATGGCGTGCTCACCGCCACCGTCACCAACACACAAGCCGGCCATTATGTTCCCACGGGCGACCCCGAGCGGTACCTCGAAGTGTTCCTAGAAGCCAAAGCCCCCGATGGCACGGTGGTCGCCGCGAGCCAACATCGCATCGGCCAAGTTTGGGTGTGGTGGCCTGTCGCGGAACGCCAGAGCGACAACCGGCTTGCCCCAGGGGAGTCCCGCTCGCTGACGCTTGCGCTCCCTCCAACCTACCCGGCGCTGGAGATCCAAGTGCGCCTCGACCACGTTCGCATATCCGACGAGAATGCCGACCATCACAATCTTACGGACTACCCTCGCCGACGAACCGTGTCCCAGATTCGACAAACCATTCCCCCAACCAGCACTCCATTGGCCCCACCCCCTTGACCAGATGCCCGGCCTGCCGTATACCTGCCATCTATCTGCGGACCGGCCTCGGTGGACGGGCGACCTACGTCTTCCCCACCGAGAACACCGATCCTTCCTCGCTTCGGCCCCGGTCGAAGTGCGTTTTCTCGAAGATCGCCCCAGCGCGGGGAGAGATGATGCGCCGAATCGCGTCCTACCTTGTCCTGGCCCCAGCCCTTGCTGCCGTGGGCTGTGCGCCGAACAACGCTGTTGTCGAAGGTTCTTGGCACCTCTGGCTCGCCGCAAACTCGTCGAACACCGTGGAGAACGAAGAGGTCCCTGACCTCGATGCCATCTCCACGCACTTCGAATGCAGCCGCACCTACGACCAAGACAAAGATCGGTGGGCCGACGGCTACATCGGTCCCACCACCGAAGACAACTGGGAAGACTCCAAGTACGTTGGAAACCCTTGCCACGCGACGGTGGACGACGACGGCGGCACGCCCGAGGACACCTCCGACGACACCTACAAGCTGTTCCCCGGCTTGGTCGATGCGGACAACCCCACATTCCTAGAAGGCTACTGCACCCAGGAAATGATGGCCAAGTACGTCCACGACTGTGAGCCGATCTTGGATGCCGAAGGTTCCGCGTATTTCCTTGGGGAAGACGGCTACTACGGCATGCAGGGCGGCTTGGAAGGCTGGCGCACCGAGGCCGTCCTCACGGGCGAAGGCGACCTCCAGCTCGGCTTCCACCAGAAGATATACGGCGAAGACTGGCACTTCATCTGGGTTATCGACACCGAGTTCGCGCCCCAGGTCTGCGTGTCCAACGACTCCGGCGGCGCCGACATCGACTTCGTCAATGGCATGGACTGGGTAGAGCAGTGGTCCATCGACGAAGACGGCCACTCTATCTACTACATCAACGCCGGTGCTTACCAAACGCCCGACAACGGCAACACCATCTGGTACTACCCGAGCGTATGGAACTCCGGCTTCGGCTACGCGAAGTTCATCGGGGAAGAGTTCCTGAGCGTGCAGCCTGTCGTCCTGGATGCCCTCGCCTCCGTCGAAGAAGAATACCCCGACCTTGACGCCAACGGCTATCCCGACGAGCAGGAAGCCTTCATTGAGCAAGAGCTTGTCGACGCGGCCATCGACCGCGCCGAATGGGTCGAGCTTGCGGGGGCCCGCGCGAAAGATTGGGAAATGGAAATCAAGGTCGAGGACAACCTCTGGCGCGGCAATGACACCGTCAACTCCGGCCTCGACGGCTGGACCGAGCGGAACTACTCCTGGGTTCGCATCAAGGACGGCTCGGACATCAAAGAAGGCGGCCAAGTTTCGGGCGACTTCCAGATTGTCCTGAGCGGCCTCGAGAGCAACAGCCGCATGGTCATCCGCGGTGAGTTTACCGTCGACGACCTCAAGGTCGACCGCTGGGCCTACTCGCTCCTCCAAGAGGAGCTGCGCTCCTCCGAAGGCGGCGAAGAGTACTGCAAATAGCGCGTTGGCAGCCGGATTCCGCGCCAGACTGGCGATGGGATCTTGGTTGCAGCGAACGATGCCGCTGGGTTTCCGGATTTTTTCTTGATTCTTCGGCCGCATCCGTTACTGTAAGCAAACGAAATCGGTCCTTTATCGAGTCTATCGCCGGGACCTCCTGACTTGTCGCATGAGTCCCCCCCCCTAATCTAGCGACACAGGAGGCCCGGCCTCTCTCCAAACCGGGTTCAGCACATCGCTGAGCCCGGTTTTTCGTTTTGCGGCACTGATGGCACCGGGAGGATAGCGGGTGCGCATGACGAGACTCCTGTTCGCCTGTCTGCTGCTGGTCGTGGGTTGCGGGGCTTCGCCCAAAGCCCCCCTCGCACCCGCCGACCCTACCCCCGCACTGCCCGGCCCGGCGGACGGCTGGGGGGTTGTGTTTGAACGCAACGACGGCCTTTGGAAGGTCGGAGGGGGAAGCACGCTGGTCGGTCCGTATGGCATCGGCGCGGGCACCACAGAGGGCACTTCGGGCGAATGTGGCGGCCTCAAGCTCACCACCGACGTCGCGCACCCGCGCTTGGTGCTGCCCGAGGGCACCGTCGGACAAGCGCCCGCCCGGCCGTCGCCCGTCGATGCAGCCCGCGTAGAAGCCGCCGCTTGGCGCCTGGACGAAGCGCTGCCCCCGCGCGACCGCTTCACACCCACCGACCCCAATGCGGCTCCCGCCGCCCAACGTGGGGTCCAGGTGGGCAGCGTTATCAAGGTGCGTCGGTTCGGCGGTCCCCCGGTGCATACCGCCGTGGGCTCCCGTGATTGCCAAGCGCGCCTGCTGATTCTCGATGCCGATGCGCGCCAAACACTCGCACAGCTCGATGTTCCCGAAGTCTGCGACACCCCACGCTTGCTGCCACCTACCGACCTCGACGGCGACGGAAACCTCGAAACAGCGCTGCTGTCCGAATCTACGGTCGTCCTCGTCCGCCTGCGCCTCGAACCGGCCACCGCAACCATCGAAGCCTTGGGCCAGTGGCGTTGCGCGTCTCTATCGGAGCCCTGACCATGTCGACGGACAGCAGCGGGCGCGCGGTACGCATCGCCGCGATGATTTGGGGCGGCAGCATCTTGCTTTCGCGCGTCATCGGCCTCATACGGGAAGCCGTGCTGGGGCGGGTCTTGGGCGGCGGAGCCGACGCCGACGCCTACTTCGCCGCGTTTCGCCCCGGCGACTTCCTGAACTACTTGCTCGCCGCCGGCGCGCTGTCGATTGTCTTTATTCCCCTGTTCAACGCCCACTGGGCAAAGCAGCGCGAAGACGACGCCTGGACCAGCTTCTCTATCGTCGCCAACGCCAACCTGTTGGTGCTTGCGGTGGCCATTCCCGCGATGTGGTTTGGCGCACCCACCATCGCCGACCTCATCACGCCGGGCTTTGAAGGCCCCCAGCAAGAACTCGTCATCCGCTTGGTACGCATCATGCTGCCCGCACAGGCGTTCCACGTCATCGGCGGACTGCTGAGCGCTACGCTCCAAGCACGCGACAAACACACCCTCCCTGCGCTCGCGCCGCTCGTCTATACGCTGGGTATCATCGCCGGTGGCTGGTTCACGGGCACCGCCGACGGATTCGCGTGGGGCGTGCTGCTCGGCAGCGTTCTCGGACCCTTCGGCTTGCCATTGGTGGGGTGCATCCGCGCAGGAATGCGCTGGAGACCAGTGTTCTCGTGGTCCCACCCAGACCTCCGCGCGTGGTTGGTGCGCTCATTGCCCATCATGCTGGGCTTCTCGATTGTCGCCGTCGACGACTGGGTCTTGAGCAACCAAGGCTCGTACTTAGAACCCGGAGCCATCGCCTCCCTGACATACGCCAAGTCACTCATGAAGGTGCCTATGGGCGTATTTGGCCTCGCAACAGGCGTCGCCGCGTACCCGACCCTCACCCGCTTGGTCGGCGCAGGAAAGCCAGGCGAGGCCTACGCTCTCCTTGCGCGTTCCACCCGTACCGTCGTTGTCCTCGCGATTGGCGCACAAGTGGCCCTCACGGCTGCCGGCCCCGAGATTGCCGCCGTTATCTACGGGTCGCGCATGGACCCCGCGCAACACCTCGTCATTGGCTACGCGCTCGCGCTCTTCGGCCTCGGACTGTGGGCCTGGGCGGCACAAACGGTCGTCGCACGAGGCTTTTACGTACTGGGACAAACATGGCCCCCCACGGTCCTTGGCACACTCGCGGTGGTGGTCACCTTGCCCCTCTACATCGCGATGCGCAGCACTTTCGGTGTACTGGGGCTGCCCGTCGCGACCACCGTCGCTATCAGCGTATACGTCATATCTCTTATCGTAGTGTTGCGCCGTCGCTTTCCCGGCACCGAAGATGGCTATGGCCGATTCGCCCTGCGCATCGTCCCGGCGCTTGTACTGGGCCTCCTTGTCGCCGTGCTCGGGCGGGTCGGCATACAATCGATAAACCTCCCTGCGTTTCCCGGTCAGTCGTTGGTCGTCGGCGCAACACTCGGCACGGTGGCCCTTGGCGCATATGGCGTGACTGCGCGATGGTTGGGCGTAGCGGAGGTCGCGATGGTGACTGACCGCATCATCGCGCGCCTTCGCCGGCGTCGTCGCGCGGAGCCGTCATGAGCTCGGAAGCCGACGCGACCTTGCTGCACGATGCAGAGGTGGCCACAGCGGGCCATAGCTTGCCCCCTGACCTCGCCGGCGTGCGTCGCACCCATCTGATGGCCTATGACCCCTTGTCGACCACCTGGGCCGGCTGGGACCTCACCACAGGCACGCCGGCGTGGCTCCGTGTTCTGCGCCCGCAATGGCAGGGGCACCCCGGCATGGACCGCCGCTTCGTCAGCGGGCTGTCCCCCATCGCTGGCTTGCGCGTTTGGACATCCGGTCGCGCCCATGGGCTGCCCTTTTTCCGCTTGTCCGCACCGGGCGTGCCCCTTCGAATGCTCCTGCCAGAAGGCGCGGACCCCCCGTTCTCTTTGCCTGAACGTGCCATCTGGTTTGCACGGGGAATCGACGGACTGCTGGTGCTGCATCGCCATGGCCGCGGTCTCGCAGGCCCCATTGCCGACCAACTCACGCTCGGCACCGATGGGCCCCGCTTGGTCGACCTCGACGCATTCGCAAAAACCGTCGACCCCCTCCATGACCTCGCGGACCTCGCCCGCACGCTCCTTTCGCTCGCCCCCGACGCCCACGACCCCCTCTCGGCCTTGGCGCATGCGTGGTCCACCACCCCACCCCCTTCTATCGACGACGCTGCGGTGTTGCTTCAGCGCGCGATGGCCGTCCACCTCGTTGGTTTGCGCCATGGCCTCGCGCGCTCCCGCCGCGCAGACACCCGACGAAATCGAATTGGCCGTTTGTCCCGCCTCGTGGCTCGTTTGACGCTCACGAGCTCCCCGCCCACAGGACGCGCGTGTGTTGCGGTCCTCCCCGACGACTCCTTGTTGATGGTCGATGCGAGCCCTGACCGCTTGGTAGCCGGTCCCGTTGCGCGGCCGGATGTGCCCCCACCCCATCTCGTTTGGTCGGCAGCCAGCGGCATTGATCCCAACGCCGTGCGCTTGGTCCTGCGCGCATGGGCGAGCCGACCACCGGAGCGCGAACCCGCGCGGCTCGCGGTGCAACAACAACTCGGGGCAGCCGCCGTAGACCCTTCGTGGGTCGTACAATGGCTCAGCGCCGCGCGACGCCTACGCTCTGCGCGCCTTCTGCTCGACGCCGAGCACCGCATCCATCTCGTGCGCTGACCCAACACGTTCCCGCTTCATTTCGTTACCTTGTGCATAAATCACGCACCTGTTTTTTTGTGGACTTGACGGGGACGTTGGCCGCACACGGCGCCCAAAGAGCATGGAATGACGGTGCGTTTCTTTGCATCGTCGCCGTCGACCGGCCCGCAGCGGGCCCCATACCACCGGTTCGCTATTTACGACTCGACGGATAGGCCCGCGCCAACGGGGAATGGGCGCCAGGATGGGCAATAAAGTCCCCGTTCGTCGCTTTGTCAATGTTCGATTCGCGCGCCGAAAACGAAGAACTTGCCCCCGGTACGCCATGCCTCAAGAACACACCGGAATTCGAATTCGTGCGTTCGAGGACATAAGAGCAACCGAAAACAACGAAAGCACGCGGATTTTCGTACAGTACCGGATCCAATCGCGCCTTCGCGACCTTTGACACATCCCTTCAGGTAACCGCCAAGTGACCGATGACAGGGGACGACGTACTTCAGAGGTCGCCTATTTTCCTCCGCAATCGCCAACTCCGCCTCGCACTTGTCGTGACCATATCCGTCACGACAACAGGCAGTTTTGCGGCGGACACAGACGCATCGGGCCAATCTGCGGAAAAACACGTTGAGCAGCCATCCCCCGCCGTGGTGCTGAATGAACCCACCGCCGCACCGCTCGATGAACAAACCATCCGGCAGCTCTTTTTGGGCGCGACGCCCCAATGGCCCGACGGCAGCCGTGTCATCATCGTCCTCCCGCCGCACGGCAGCGCCGAAATGGACTGGCTATGCGCGAGCCTGCGCGTTTCTGAAAATCTGTTGGTGCGCGGACTCATGGAAAAAGCGCTGCGCGGAGATATTCTCCGACCCGTGCGGGCGCGAGACAACCTCCATGCCCTAGAACTCGTCGAAAGCACCCGCGGTGCTGTCACCGTAGCAACCATCGAGGCGTCGGAGAATGCACCCACAAACGCCTCGCCTGATGTGGGAGCGTCACCATGACGGCCCTCCTCCTCCTCACATCTCTGCTCGCGACCGCAAGCGCAGCCGACGTCAAGTTCATGGGCTGGGGCGATGTCACCATCACAGAGACCTTCAACGATCCAGAGGTCCCGGTCTTCGACGTGCCGCATCTGTACTTCATGGCCGATGCCCATGCGAACGACCATTGGTCTTTGTTTACGGAAATCGAGTTTGAACACGCCCCCGTTTTCGAAGCGGGCAAAGAACACGGCGAAATCAAGGTAGACCGGGCCTACATCCAGTTCCAATCGGGTGCAGGTCGGCTTCGATTTGGAAAGTTCAATACTCCTTACGGCATTCGGATTCCGACCCACTGGGTACTCCTGACCCCAATCCTTGCCAAGCCATTTCACGAAGACCGAAAATATGTCCCGAACAAAGCGTTGGGCATCGAAGCCTTCCGCACGTTCAAACTGTCCAAAAGCACCATCAACACGACACTCACTCTACACAACGGTGCCGAAGGGACGGGGCTCAACACAACGTTCGAAGAGTCGATTCACGGCGAAAGCGGCACGGAAAGTGAGGACGAAAACCTCGACGGCATCAGCGCCGGCGGCATCGATATCGCCTGGGTTTACGACAGCTTCTATACCGTGGGTGCGTCCTACCAACACCAAAGTGCAGCAGAGAGCACCGAAAACCTCGCGCACTCTGCCGTTGCGTACGTCAACCTTTTGTTGCCGGCAAACCTGCTCCTTCGGGCGGAACAAACCATACATCACACCATGAATCAAGAGATGGTACAGACCCGCTATATTGTTGGCACATACACCATTCATGGCTTCGATGAGCTGACCGTCGCATATCGTTTTGGACAAGTGTCAGGCCAAAACCCTGCCGTTTCTCACACCGGAAACCTGTCGTGGACGCCCGCCGAGGCTGTCCGTGTTGTCGCTGAGGGGAACGCTGTACAGGAAACACAAGGTCCGTGGGTCATCTCAACCCAGTTGTGGATGGGGCTGTCGTTTTGAAAAATACTGGCGCCAACTACCGCGACCGTATGACGTTCCAGAGCGAACTGCTGCTGGCTATGTTGGTCTTGGTGATTGGCATGTGTGGGTTTTCTCTCGTATACATCCCCTACCAGTCGCATCGTCTCAACCTTCAATACAGCGCCGATGCCGCCGAGCTATTGGCCCAGATGGTGCACCAAGCAACGGCCGCCGCGTTCGAGTTCAATGACATCGCGTTCTTGCAAAGCACCGTCGAATCTCTCGAACACACCGACGACCTCGATTATGTATTGGTCATTGACGCCGATGGAAACGTCGTCGCCCAACACGATGGCGACCGGGCGCCCAAGCTTACACCCGTCCGCACCAACACGTTGACCTACGGGACGGACGTTTTGCACGTCCAAAAGCCGTTTTCGGCCTCCGATGGCCGCACCGCGACCCTCCAACTCGGCTTTTCGCTCCAGCATCTGGAGCAACGAAGCGACCTCACCCACAAGCTCAGCGCCCTCGTCATGGGTCTGGTGTTGCTGGGCTGTGTTGCGCTCGCCGTGCCCATTTCCCGTCGGTTCACGTCTCCCCTCAAGCGGATGGCGACCGCCGCCGACCTCCTCGCCGACGGTCGCTGGACTGCGGCAAACGCCCACCTCGACGCCAACGTGCCCGGCGACACCAAAAACGAGACCCGCGCGCTTGAGCATGCGCTCTTGCGTATGTCGAGCGCCCTTCAGGTCCAAGACGCGGCGCTCAAGCAATACAATCAGACGCTTCACGAGCGGGTTGACCAGCAAACCCGCGCGCTTCAGCTCGCGTTGACGAAAGCAGAAGAGGCGACGCGCACCAAGAGTATGTTCCTGGCCAACATGAGCCACGAAATCCGCACGCCTATCGCCGGCGTGCTGGGCTTGGTCGAGCTTCTCCTCGACACTGAGCTTACCGCGCACCAACGGGAACGCCTCACGATTGTCCACGAATCCAGCACGGCGCTTATTCACGTCATCAACGATATTCTCGACTTCTCGAAGTTAGAAGCGGGCAAACTCGTCATCGACCCCATCGACTACGTTCCCCAAGAGTTTGTCGAGACCACCACGCTGTTGATGGAGCAGAGCGCGATTCAAAAAGGCCTCGCCTTCCATGTACAGGTCGAGACGCCGCTGCCGAAGGCGGTACGCGGCGACGTTCACCGCACGCGCCAAATTTTGCTCAACCTTTTGTCGAACGCAATCAAGTTCACAAGCAAAGGACAAGTGAGCGTTTTCGCTCGAATGAACTACCACAATAGTGGCGGCGCAAACTTTGTCCTCGCCGTTCAAGACACCGGCATCGGCATGACGGTCGACCAACAAGAGGGCCTTTTCGAGAGCTTTTCCCAGGCCGACAGCTCTACCACCCGTCGATTCGGTGGAACGGGTTTGGGGCTGGCCATCAGCCGCCAACTCGCGCGGCTCATGGGGGGCGACATCACCGTAGAGAGTACGCCCCAAGAAGGCAGCACCTTTACGCTTACGCTTCCGGTCAAGCTAGTAAAACACGCTATCGCCCAAGAAATCCCCCCGAACAATACGCCAACGCTATGTGGGCGCGTGCTGCTCGTGGAGGACAATCCTGTCAACCAAATCGTAGGGCGCACGTTTTTGGAGAAGATGGGGCTGCACGTCGATGTAGCATCGAATGGTGCCGCTGCCGTCGACATGGCCGAACACTTCGACATCGTGCTGATGGACTGCCAGATGCCCATCATGGATGGGTTCGAAGCCACACGCCGCATTCGCTCCCGCGGTATCCAGGTCCCGATTCTCGCGCTGACCGCGGACCTTGTCGACGAGCGCCGCCACCAATGTACCCAGGCCGGCATGGACGGCTTCCTCGGCAAGCCCATTACCCAAAGCGCCCTGGCCATGGCGCTTGAGCCCTACCTGCAAGGACGCAGCGCCTCCTAAACAGCCCCCAGCGCCGCCCCGCGATGCTCCGACTTAGGTGCTCCGGCGCAGTAGACGCGCCGCAGGACCGCGCGCAATCCGATTGCCATGAGGCGCACCAGATGCACGCCTTCATGGCGCTTTCTACACGGGCAATCGGCGCCACTGTTACCCGATTCTCGTCCGTCGTGGGCCGCCCCGCCTCCCAGCGTGTAGGCTACACCGATGTCCGAACGCACTCCCGAGACTTGGACCACACCGCGCCATTGGCTTGGGCGTCGCGTGCTGGTCACCGGTGCCCGCGGCTTTATCGGCCGCGAGGTGGCGCGTTTGTTGGCCGAAGCGGGCGCGATTGTCCACGGAACCACCCGCTCGGGGCCCGGTGACCTGCCGATTGAATGGCACCCGGCGCTCTTGCCCGACGATACCGAACACGTTCTCTCGTTTGTCCAGCCCGAGGTCGTCTTTCACCTTGCGAGCCCCGTTGCACCCGGCAGTCACCCCGACACCTATTCGGTGCTGCGTACCGGCATCTTGGACACCACCGTCGCCATCGCCCAAGGCAGCCAGCGCTTGGGCGCACGCCTGGTCCACGTTTGCACCTGTGAAGTCTTGGCAGGCGGGCCCGTCCCTTTTCCCCCGAACCACGTCGCGCCAACATCCCCCTATTCGGCCCTCAAAGCTGCAGCAGCAGCATGGGTGTCGATGATGGCCCACAGCCACCACCTCGACGCCCGCATCGCGCGCCCCTTCCGCACCTGGGGCCCCGGCGAGAAGCGCGGGCTCATCGCCGAAGCGCGCCGGGCCGCCCTCGCCCGCGCGCCCTTCGAAATGACGGATGGGCGGCAAGTGCGGGAGTGGAACCACGTTGACGCCATTGCCACGGGCATCGTCGCTCTCGGCGCCCACCCCACCGCGCGCGGCGTCGTCTCGCTGGGCGGTGGCCCGCGATTGTCCGTTCGCGCATTTGTCGAGCGCCTCTTTGCGGCCGCCGGCGCAGACGTTGCCCTCCTTCGGTGCGGAGAGCAGCCCCGTCGCGCGGGCGAGGTAGACCATTTCTTCGGCGACCACAGCGCCACCGACGCCCTCTTGGGCCCCCTTCCCCACCCCGACCTCGACGCCGCCCTCGCAGACCTCATGGATTCACCGTACGAGGATGCCCGATGACCACCCGTACCGAAGCCATCACGCGCTTCGTCGACGCGCGCGGCGCGCTCATCAAGGCATGGCCAGGCCCCGTCGCGGGTGAAGTGTACGCCGTGGAGCTACTTCCCGGCCACCCTCGGGGGCATCACTTTCATCGGCATGGCGGCGAGTGGTTCCTCGCGCTCGCCGGGCGTCCTGTGCTTGTGACCGAAAACCCCGATGGCAGCGACAGGCGCATCCAGCGCCTCGATGGAGTCCGCGTCTTTGTGCCCCCCGGCATCGTCCATGCGCTCTTTGCCGACGAGGGTCCCGCACTCGTGCTCGCAATCGCCGACCGCTTGCCCGACGACGACGTCACTCTGCCCCATCGCCTCGCACCGCCCTCCCCCGCCGAGACGCCTCCATGATTCCCGCGATTGGCGCCCTTCTTTGGCTGTCGCTCGCTGCGGCGGTGTTCACGCACGCGCCCTGGTGGCTGATTGCCGCTTTGACGCCGCCTGCGTTGATGTGGGCACCTGGTGCCGGTTGGGCCCGCCGTGTTTCGAGCGATGACTCCACGCTCGGCCAAGTGGTCGACGCCGTGTGGATTTCGACATTGACCGTCTTTGGCACCGTGGCCATTGTGCGAGAAGTCAGCGCATCAGACGCGGCCGCCACGCTCTTGCTGCTTGTATTGCCGCTCTTGGTCGGTATCGCCGGCCACCTCGCGGCCCGCAACCGCCCACCTGCACGGCCAATCGGCCAAGGGCCGCGCCTCGGCGTCGCCGCCGTTGTCCTCGCAGCCTTGCTCACCTTCGCCCTTCGCCCCGCGGATGTCTTGCGGCCCTTAGACGGCCACTGGTACCTCGAAGGCGCCGACCAACACGAGCAGCTCTCGGCTATCGCCATCGCGCCCGACACAGGCTGGCAAGCCACGGCAGCCGTCGGCTGGCCCGAAGCAGGCGCAGCCGTCGCTACGCCCGCGTCTGCCACCCCCACCCTCGTTGCGCGCGACAACACCGCCGGCACGCTCGTCTTGGCAGTGCGCGGAGCCATCGGAACCCAGGTCTCCACCGTCGACGCACACGGAAAGACGGTGCAAAACACAGTGCTGCGCTCGATGCAAGAAGTCGACGCGGAGTTCCCCGAGCGTCGCTACCTCGACGCAGGTGTGGCCGGTATCGCCGTAGATGTCGACCTTCAGCGCGGCGAGACCTTGCCCTTGACCTTTGATGGCCCCGCGCTGCCCACCGCCGTCTACCTGATGCCCACCACCGACGCGATTTGGGCGCTGCACGGCACCGGCACCCTTCGCTTCACCCACCGTTGGCAAATCCTCAATCAAGTGGAAAACCAAGTGTGGGCCAACGAAATGTTGACCACACGACGCTTCACCTGGAACCAACCCCCCGGATGGAGCCCGTTGCTTGCAGTGCCCGTCGCCCTCACCGGCCATGACCTCGACGCCGCGGGCGTGTTGTTTTTGTGGGTCATCGCGTTTGTCGGCTTGTGTGGCGTGCGGGCAGCATCGCTCTTGGCTCCTGGCGCGCCCCTTTTGGCATGGTTGGCACCTGGCGGCCTCGTCGCCGCACACGGCTTGCTGATGCTCGAGCCGTCCAGCCACAACTTTCCCGACAATCTGTATGCCGCATCCGTGTTGAGCGTCGTGGCCGCCGTCGCGCGTGGCGGAGACCTTCGATTTGGCCTCCAAGGCGCCGCAACCCAAGCCTTGCGCTGGCCGGGGACCGTCGTATCCCTCATCGTGTTGGGCGCGTGGGCCATTTGGTTCCGCGAACCGGTTCGCCGACGCTTGTTGCACCTCGCCGCCGCCGTTGGAATGGGCGGTCTCATCGCAGCCATCGCCATTATCACCGGTGACGCCGAAGACCTCGCGTTTATTCTGTATTTTGAGACCTTCCCCGAACACTGGCACGACGAGTACAGCGTCGCAGAGCTTCTTCCCCGCATTCCGCACTTTTATGGGTTGTGGACAGCCTATTCTGGCGGGGCGCTCGTGTGGTGCGTGCTCGCAGCGTTTGGCACCCGAAATGGCCCCCGAACGGCCCTGCGCGCCCTCCTCTCCGTCGCGTTCGGGTACAGCTTGTTTCTGTGTACGGTGGACCACCACCCCACCCACTATTTCTTGCCCCTTGTCGCGCTCATGGGGCCAGCCACCGTCGCAGCGGCAGCCGCCGTTGGCCCCACCTGGCGCGGAAATACGCTGGCCGCTCTACATTTGCTTGGAGTGGCCGCGCTTTTGTTCGAAAACCGGGTTTGGTGATGCGGGGTTTTATCGCCCTCGTGTGGCTCGCTGCGAGCCTGCTGTGGCTGTCCCACGACCATATCGTACGGGATGGCGACGAAGAAGGACATGTCGGAGCCGCCGAACTTCTGCGTATTCATCTCGATGGCGGAGAGCTCCTCACCTTTGTCGCAGACACACACCACGGCGACCTTGGGGAATACCCGCCGCTCTATCCAAGCCTCGTCGCGGCATGGTGGTGGGCGGTCGGACATGGGCAGCCCGGCCACTGGTCGGTGCGCATGGTCAACCTTTTCAGCCTCTTGCTCGCCGCATGGGCCACCAGCGAGACCGCGCGCCGCCTGCATGGCGCCACCGGCACCGAAAGCACCCCCGCGCTGCGGCCCGGCGCACGCGCCGCGACCACCACCTTCGCCCTCACCTTGACCCTTCCGCTCGCCAACGGACTGAGCCGCCACTTTATGCCCGAGGGCCTATTGGTCGCCCTCGTGGCCGTGTCCGTGCTGGCGGCCCTCCACGCCCGCGACCGCCGCACGCCCGCCGCCGCCGCGCTCCTTGGCAGCGTGCTCGGCCTCGGCCTGCTCGTCAAACAAACCTTCGCGCCTTTGGTGCTATTGCCTCTCTTGGTCGCAGCATGGGGCCTTGGCTGGTTGTGGCTGGTCGTGGCCCTCGTGTGCGGCGCCGTCGCCGCGCCATGGTATGTCGCGCACTTGGGCGACCAAAGTCACTATATCGGCCAGTCCCTCGAAGGCGGCACGCCAATAAGCGCCTGGGCGAGCCTTTTGTATTACCCCGCCACCCTTGTTTATCCCGTGGCAGGACCCGTCGCCCTCATCGCCGGTATCGCGGGCGTTATCGTCGCGCTCCGCACCCAAGGCAAACGCGCCCATCGCGGCACGCGCATCGTGTTCGCATGGCTGCTCGGTCTCGCCGTGCTCACCGGCATTCCGAAGAAGTACCCCCGCCTCGCCGCGCCGGTAGCGCCCGCCCTTGCGCTCGCGGCAGGCTTGGGCGCCGCGAGCCTTCGGCGGCGCCCGATGTGGGCCCCCGTCGCCGCAACCAGCGCAGGCGCTGCTGTGCTGACCTGGGCATCGCTCACACCACCTTCGTCGCTTCCTTGGGTCCCGCGCGTAGAAGACCGCTGCCCCCAACAATGGCTACGGCCCGCAAACTCCGACGACCTCGGTCTTTCCGTCCTGGCCGACCTCGCGCGCATATATCCCCACGCATCTATCGCTATCGACGGCGCGCCCGAGCTTCCGTGTGCCGTGCAAACGACGCACCCTTACCCGCATCACGTCGAGCCTTACTTGCGGCGGGAGGGCCTCGAACGCGCCGTCTATTACGAAAAGGACCCTTCGGCCGGCATTCAACTCTCGTTTCGCCCTATCGAAATGGCGGGGCCAAACGATGTTGTGTCCCGCAGCCTCGGGCAAGCCGTGCATATAGACCTACGCGCGCCCTAACCGCCCTCAGCAGCCGACCATCGGCTCCAACACCAGCGACACGGAAACCTCCGTACACACCTCCACCGCGACCGGCGCTGACCCGCCCCCCAAGCAGCCGCCGTCCGAAGAGGACGTCGCTTGCACCGTATACGTGGCCGGTGGCAACGACAGGTGCAGCTCTCCGCTCGCCGCAAGCAACGCCTCGATCGGAGTCGTCACACCGTCAGAAACTTGCACGCGCACGCCCGAATAGTCCGTGGAGCCATCGCTTCGGGTTGCTACCACAAGCAAGTCGCCTGTGGTATCCGTACACTCCGCCTCCTCCGCGGCGGTGTCCATCTGCGTCGACGAAGCATCGTACAACTGCCCACTTTCGGACTTTCCCGCACAGCCAACGAAAAACGCAAACAGCCAAGAGCCACGATTCATCGAACCTCTCTACGAACCGCCCCGATGCGGTCCTGCGCGAAGCCGCCTCGTACCGCGCCGTACGCCCGCCGTCCCGCCAAACATCACACAATGTGGTACACTGCCCCAACTCCTGCACCACGGTGAAACATGCTTCCCGAAAACGAAGACAATACCATGCCGGACGAAATCGTCGAAGTAAGCGAAGCCTCGGAAAGCATCAGTCTTGATGGCATTCCCAATGAACGCCGAGGCATTGCGCGGGAGTTTTTCGACTTTATCATATACAATGCAGCATGGTGGATGGTGCCCATCGTGCTCGTACTCGCATTGATGGTCGCATTCATCCTGTTTGCCGAGTCGAGCCCTGTGTTGCCGTTTATCTATACGGTCATATAGTCTAAACAGGGCCGTCTTTTGGGCGCGTGGCCTACGGCCACCGGGCCCTTCCGCGGGCGCGCGGCGTTTTTCCGCCTGAGCCCGGCAGAGCCGGTCTCCGGCGGCGCCGCTTGGTCGTCGGGCCGCGTACCGCGCCCCTCCGACCCGCCTCCGGCGGCCCGCTCCGGTCCCTCGCGCAGTTCTGTTGTCCGCGCCGCTATCCGCTTCATCTGCTGCACCGCAGCATCCGCATATCTGTGCAAGCCTACGCAAATAATGCGGCGTTTGTACTTCCAAAATGCTGCTTTGCAGCATCAGGAGCGCGCATTGTTGTGCCCCTCCTGCGGTTGCCACCCAAACGACTAATAGGACGGAAGGTCCGGCCGGAAGCGGGCAATCCAGCCAAGGATGCCGCCTTCGAGGTTCACGACATTTCGAAATCCGCGCGCGACGAGCGCCTCGGCTGCGGCCGCAGACCGCCGCCCCGTTTTGCATTGCAGCAAGATGGGCTGGTCCAGCGACACATCACCCAACCCGTTTGCAATTAGCTCTTCATGGGGAACAAACCGGTCCGCCTCCTCTAACTTGACAATTGCCCATTCGTTTGGTTTGCGAACGTCAATCCACACCGGGCGCCAACCCTCGGCGAGCTGCGCGGCCACCGCGCCCGAATCCCAACGCGCAAAACCTTCGTCGTTCGGCATTTGTTCCGCTCCTTCGTCCATCGACGGCACGCCACAAAACTGGTTGTAGTCCACCAACGATGTAATGGGCTGCGCTTCGGGGTCAATCCCATACCGAAACTCGCGAAACTGCATGTGCAATGCGTCATACAAGAGCAGGCGCCCGGAGAGGCTTGTCCCGCGGCCCAAGAGGATTTTGAGCGTTTCGGTGGCCTGAATCGCCCCGATTACCCCCGGCAGCACCCCGAGAACGCCCCCCTCTGCACAGCTTGGAACGGCGCCGGGCGGTGGTGGTTGGGGGAAGAGGTCGCGGTAGTTCGGCCCACCGCGGTAGTTGAACACGCTCGCTTGTCCCTCAAATTTGAAGATACTGCCATATACATTGGGCTTCCCCAATATACAGCACGCATCATTGACCAAATAGCGCGTGGGAAAGTTATCGGTTCCATCGACCACTACGTCGTAAGGCGCCAAAATCTCCAACGCATTGTGGGCCTTGAGCGGCACGGGATAAAGGTCGACTTGGCAGTGGGGATTGATGTCGAGGATTCGCTCTCTGGCGCTTTCGATTTTGGGCCGCCCGAGCTGCCGGGTGCCATGCAGCACTTGTCGCTGCAAATTCGAAACGTCCACCACGTCAAAGTCCACAATGCCGATGCGCCCTACGCCGGCAGCGGCGAGGTACAGCAACAGCGGCGAACCCAAACCGCCCGTGCCCACGCACAACACCGACGCACCTTTGAGGCGGCGCTGGCCTTCGACACCGACCTCGTCCAATAAGAGGTGGCGCGAATACCGCGCGACTTCGTCGTTTTCGAGCAGGGGAAGGTCGGACAATGGGCGTGTGGCGGGGTCAACGGACAAAGGCCGGGTCACGAGGCCTCCAAGGGCAGCAGACACACGACATAGCGCAAACGACGGAGCATGTCCCCTGCCAGCCCCTCCTCCACGGCGGTGCTATCGAATCCCCAACAGCCGGTTGGTCGCAGGGTCGGTGCGCTGGGAGCTTTCGACGATGGCTTCATACACCGCATCGCCCGTGAGGCCCGCGGCTTCGTTTTGGGCCACCAACCAAGCAAAGGTCGGTCCATCGGGGTTTCCGTACTTTTCTTGGTCCCGCGCTTGGAGCGCGGCGACCTCGCCCGCATCTTCCATCATGGCCCGCGCCACCAAGCGCGCGGAATGACGTGCATCAAAGGCACGCTGAGCACGCTCTTCAGCACCAATCCCTTCGGCCACCCACGCCGTATTGGCCTCGCCAATCGACGCCGCGGCGCACACGTACATCTGCCGGATTTCCCGGTCGGTCCAGTGGGCGCCCGCCGCGCGCCCCGCGGTGACGTCGGCCACCGACTGCGGGAGCCCTTCTTGGGCCACCAATTCGGCGCACCGCAGGCGCACGGCCGCGGGGTCTACCGGTGCGTTCCAGTGGCAACCAAGCGCCAACACCATCCAAATGTGCCGCAGCATGCCGTACTCCCTCGGATTCCCGTGGCGGGGTATCCCGTTTCGGCCGCGGCCACCGGCGCTTCGCTCGGCAAAGCGCCCGCGACGGTTTCCTGTGCCCAAGACACAGCGAGCGGGCTACACCGGAGCGATGCACGCGCCCACTGACCGAATCCTACTGGCTCACCCCCTCCGCCGCGCACCCGGTCGCACCGACTGGCCGCAGTGGGGTGCGATTGCGCTTCCAACGACAAACGAGTTGTTGGCTGCCGCAGGAAGTCCCCGAGAGGGCGTGTTGTGGTTGGGGGGTGGCGAGCCCACCCTCCGCGCAGACCTGCCCCAGCTCGTGACCGCGCTCACCGAAGCGGGCCACACCGTCGGTCTGCAGACCGATGGCGCGCTGCTCTACCGCGCGAGTACGCTGCAAACGCTCGTAGATGCCGGCATCCGCGCGGTCCGCCTGTCGGTCCACAGCCTCGTCAACGAGGCGCACGACTGGCTGATGGGCACGGAGGGAGCGGCCAAACGCGCACGCAAGGCCGCCAGCAACGTGGCCGCGATGGGGCTGCGCCTCGATGGCGAAACGCTCGTCACGCGGTCAACCACCACACATATCGTCGATGTGGTGCGCTTTTTCGGCACGCTGAACGCAAAGCACCACCACATCCACTTTCCCCAACGGCGCGGCGCAGCCGACGCGCAGTTCGTGACACTCAGTCCTCGATTGGGCCTCGCTGAGCCGTATCTTGAGGCCGCATACGCACGCGGTCGCGATGCGGGCGTCGCCGTGTGGATGCACGGCTTGCCGCGGTGCGCGGCCCCACGGGTGCCCGCTGCGGCCTTTGTGCCCGAAACGCCTTGGCTCTGGGCGCCCAGCATCGACAAAGAGGCCTCCGAGGCCTTGTCTGCGCCCGAAACCGCCGCAGGCTGTCCCCGCTGCCCCGGTCCCCCCGTGTGTGCCGGCCCCCTCCGGGCGTACGTCGCGCGCTTCGGCCGCCTCGAAGTCGACGACCCCGGCCTTGTCGCATCTCCACCGATTCCCGACACACCCCGTCCGCGCGGAGAGGCCCCACACCCGCCCCCCGCACGCCAAGGACGCGGTCCCGTCACCCGCCTCCGCGCGCCCATTCGGCAAGCGGCCCTCGACAACCTCGGGGGAGATCCGCTGGTCGGAACTGCACACAATCCTGTCCCGCTCTCCGCCGTGCGCATACGCTTTCGCGGAAGCTCCCGAAATGTGCGGGTAGCGCTCGTGCGGGCCGCCCAACAAGGCGTCCCACACCTCATCGTCGACGAACCCCTCGCCCTCGACCGAGAAGACGCCCATGCGCTCCTACGGGAAGCCGTGCGCGTCGGGTTTTCGCGCGTCAGCGTCGCCGGCGACCTCACCCATCTTGCGCGGCTCGGTCGTCGTCCCCTCGCCCGCCTCAAAGAAGTCACCCACTGGTTTGCCGACCTCTGGGCCCCGTCCCCCGAAGCCCACAACGCCCTCCGCGGCGAAGGCCACTACGCCGCCAGCGAAGCCGCCCTCGCCACCATCGCACAAGCGACCGGCGCGCAGGTGGCGTGGCGCGCGCTGCTGCCCCCGCACCCCGGCGACCTCGGGCCGTGGACCGAAGCCTGGCCGCCCCATTCGACGGTTTGCGTAGGCTGGATCGAGGCCCCCGATGTCGAAGCCTATCGCAGCGTCTTGCCCCACCTTCCCGCCGACTTCGCCCACATCATCGACACCGCGCTCACCGATACCGCATCGCCGGTAGTGGAGCCGGACCAACTTCCGGCATAGAAGGTGCCGACAACCGCCGACGAAGGAGTCCCAATGTCCACCGCGGACCTCACCCGACCGCTCGCCACCTGGCAGGACGCCCTAGCCCGCGCCCGCGACGACTTCGGCGCGTGGAAGCAGGACACCGAAAACGCGCTTCGTCCGCTCGCCGCCAACCGCGACGAATCGGATGATGCCGTTGACACCGCGGTTACATCGGCTGAATCTTCGTTGTCGGCCATCCGTCACGCCCTCTCCACCGCCCATACGGCCCTATTGGCCGCCGCCGACGCTGCAGCAACCGGCCAAGACGCCGACACCGTGCTGCAGATTGACTGGCGTCGCACTGAAACCATCCGCGAGTGGCGCCAAACCGACGACCAGCTCGCCGACGACGGCGAGTCGCTGCTGGTCACCCTACAAGCCGTCATCGCCCGCGCATTGTTCGAGGCGGCCAGCAAAGAGTGGAACCAGCCGCGTCCCTGTCGCGGTTGCGGCGGCCCCGTCATCGTCGGCGCCGTTTGGCGCCCCACGACCTTCACCTGCGACACCTGCAGCCAGCGCACCACGTTCGACGCAGCCCCCCTGACCGCGCGCTTTTACGGCGGCCACTCCCTTGAGTCCATCTGCGCCGAGCACGCGATGGATGCGTGGCGCAGCCTGCGCGCGGCCCAGCGGCAGTTTTCCCGCATCGCGTTTCCCGTGCCGAGCGACTTCGAAGCCTTCGCACAAGCCGCCCGCACCTGGGCCACCGTCTTGTGCGACCTTTGGAACGAACTCGACCCCCACACCACCCCGGAGCGCCACCTCGCGGCGGTCAAGCGCCGCACCGAAGAAGCCCTCGGCGAGTCCAACAGCGACGCCCAGCAGAAGTTGCGCGCCCGTTTTGCAGAAGGCAGCACCGTCGCCGCCGGTGGCGACCTCGGGCGCCTGCTCACCTGGGCCACCGAACAAGTCGGCGCCGAAAATGTTGCCGCATTTGTGAGCGAGCTGGCCGTGAGCGTACACGAGCACGGCGACCGCACCACCGCGTGGCAAGTCATCGCCCTCGAACACCACCTCCAGCGCATCGCCGAAGACCGCGACTCCTGGATGCGCACGCGCTTGGGCGCACTCGACAGCAACCTCCGCTTGCGCGCCTGAGCACCCGCCGCGCACCTTCTCGATTTGGCGGCGGACATCCTACGCCCACTCGGGTAGAACAGCCTTGTTCTTCGAGAGGTAACGTATGTCCGCCCCAACCCGCGCACCTGCAACAGACGCCCTCCTGGAGCGCGAGTCTATCGCCAACCGGCCCAAACACTGGGTTCGTGTGGTCACGGCATGCAATAGCAAGTGCTTGTTTTGCCTCGACGCCGACACGCCGCGAAACGTCTACTTGCCCGACTCCGAAGTGCGTGCCGAGCTTTTGCGCGGCCGAAACGAGCTGCATGCCGACAAGGTCATCCTGTCGGGCGGCGAAGCGTCGCTGCACCCGAACTTTGTCGAGTTCATTCGTTACGCCAAAGAAATTGGCTACGACCGCGTGCAGACCGTCACAAACGGCTACCGATACGCCGACCGCGACTTCTACAAGGCGTGTATCGACGCCGGGCTGGGGGAAATCACCTTCTCGCTCCACGGCCACACCGCCGAGCTTCACGACCACCTCACCCAAACCCGCGGCGCGTTCCATCGCTTGATGAAGTCGATGGTGCGGGCGCTGCGTGACCCTGCCGGTCCTATCGTCAACGTCGACGTGGTCATCAACAAGCAGAACGTCGGCGTGCTCGATAAAATCGTCGAGCTGGCCATTTCGGTGGGCGTAACCGAGTTTGACCTCCTGCACGTCATCCCCCAGGCCAACGCGTTCGACAATCGCGACAACCTCTTCTACGACCCCGAAGAATACCTCCCCACGCTGCACAAGGTCTTCCGACTCAACCGCCACCGCCGGTTTGTCATCTGGACCAACCGCTTCCCCGTGCCGTGGCTCGAAGGAATGGAAGACCTCATCCAAGACCCGCACAAGATGCTGGACGAGGTCAACGGGCGTCGATTTATGGTCCGCAACTACCTCGATACGGGCACCCCGCTCAACTGCCGGGACAAAGAGCGGTGCCCCCATTGCTTCATCGCGCCGTTTTGCGACACGATGGACCGCACCATCGATGGGCTGAATCACGAACAGTTCGATGTTTGGGAGTGCGGGGACAACCTCGACGCCGTGGCCGCCGCGCCGCAGCCCCTCCCTTACGGCATCCGCCGGTTGGGCATTTCGGTAGACCACCTCAACCAGCTACCGGAGACGCCCGCCGACGTCGGCTTGGAGATTTTGGTACAAAACCCCACGCCGGTGCTGGCGCCCCTCCCGGCGCCCACTACCCTCGTCGCCACCACGGCCGACGCCGCGGCGGCCTGGGTCGGCCCTTCCTTGCCACCCGGCACCAACGTGACCGTGCACCTCAACACCGAAACCGCGGCGTGGATGCTGGCCAACCGCGACGCGGTCGCCCAGGCGGTCGAGGCAGGCACGATACGCATTCACCAGCCTGGCTTTGAGCATATGCGGGAGGCTGTCGGCCACGATATTACCGACCCCGCCGCATTTTTCGCACAGCTCAACCTGCCCGTTCTTGTGTCGGGTCTGCCTGTCTGCGCGCTCGGACATGCCCGTCCCGCCAACGACTTGCGCCGCCTCCAGCCGTCGATGTTCGACCCCCAAACCGGCCGCCTCGACATTCAGGGCCTCGCCCGCGCGCATGTCTCGACTTGGTACCGCGCCAAGTCTGTGCGCTGCAAACGCTGCCCGGCCACCGACCGCTGCGAAGGGTTCCACATCAACCAGATTCGCGCGCAAGGGCTGCAACTCTGCCGCCCGCTGGCTCCCGGCCCCACCACGGACACCCTTCTCGCGCACCTCCAAACCTTGGTTCCCGCTCCATTGTCAGGGGTGACCGAAGGCGCACCCGCACGCCCCGCCGCGCCGTCGCTGCCTGGCTTCGCAGCACCCGCGGGCCCCGTCACCGACCCCCTGTCGGAAGTGGCCCAACGGCTCAAAGAGCGACGCGAAGCCCGCGCACGCGCACGGGCCTCCGGGGAGACGGTCCCCGAAAATCCGTACAGCAAAACAGGCGCGGCACACTCCTGAACCGACCAAAGCGCCGTGAAGGGGTGTTTTCGCGGCCAGGACTCCCCAAACTCGCTCTAGTGTTTCGGCACAGCGCCCGTCGGGGAGCGCTCGATTCGATACTACCGAACGGTCTACGGTGTTCGTTTCGGTATTATCGAATCCAGACCACTAAAAGAGCGTCATTTCTAGCTTTCGACGGTATTTCCGCGCCAACTCCGTGCGCTCGCCCGCTTGGACCAGCAACGCCAACAAGGCCACCCGTGCGCCATCGTCGCGGTACTTGCGGTTTTCGCGCACAATTCCGAGCAGAAGCTGCATGGCGTCTTCCAAGCGCCCTTCGGCGGCAAATGCATGCGCAGCCCCAAACCGAACATCGAGGTCGTCGGGTGTAGCAGCCAAACGGGCCGACCATGTGTCCGCCGACACACCCCCGGCCTGAATTCGCGCCTCCAACTGCGCCACAATGGCGGCGTACCGCGCCCGGTCTTCGTCGCGCACCCGAGACAGCGCATCGGTCGCGAGGGTCAGGTTGCCGGACTCCACCGCAAGCTGGGCGACCAGCACCATCGCACCGCTATGGGTGGGGTCAATGCCCAATGCAGCTTGCACCGTCGCCTGGGCTTCGTCGACCTCGCCTGCGTCGAGCGCCGCACGGGCACTCTCGACAAGCGCATCGGCCTCGGAGGGGGCGAGCTGGCCCAACCAAGACCGAAGCCACGGCTCCGGCTGCACGCCCGTAAACTCGGCGACCTCGACCCCTCCCACAAACGCCTTGACCGCCGGGATGCCACGAATCGAAAACGACTGCGCCAGCGACGACTCCGAATCGGTATCGACCTTGGCGAGCACCCACGCGCCGCCCGCTTCCGCGGCCAAGCGCTCCAGAATCGGACCCAACATCCGGCAAGGTCCGCACCATTCGGCCCAAAAGTCGACCACCACAGGCACCGACGCCGAACGTTGTACGACTTCAACGGCGAAGGTTTCGGCGGTGACATCCACCACATACGGCGACGTTGCCATGACCGCTCCCACTCTCGGGACGAATCCCAAAGAGGTCCACCTAACCGGTCACGGGGTCGCTGCTGGCTTCGATTCGGTCGCCGTTGACGTTTTTGGTCAATCGTTTCCGATAATGCTCAGAACGCGCCAAATCGGAGCTGCAAGTCTCCCCCCACCGTGACCTGGGCGCTTCCGTATTGGTCGTCCTGGTGGACCATCACTGCGCGCACCAACGGACCTGCGGCGAGATGGCACCACGGCGTGAGCGCTGCGTCGGCGCGAACGGCCGCCTGCACCACCTGTACCGGGAGGCGCGCACCGTTCCCTTGGCGCCAACGTCCGCTGCCCCATGCGAGGTCAAAGTCGGGATGAACGCGACGGTCCCACAATGGCATCCACTCGATGAACGGCCCACCGTAGGACAGCCGCCCGCCATCGACGGCCGTAGATGTATTTCCATGACCACCGATTACGAATCTGTGGTCAAAAATGGCACCGCCGCGCCCTCCCGAGACGTTGACCAACCCACCATGGGTTGGCGTGAGGCCCCACACCGGCGCGCCGTAGCCACCCGCTTCGATATGCGCGTGGATGACGGTCTCTTTCACCACTACTTCGGGCGACGATGGGGCGTCGTCTGCCGAAGCAAACGAGGTCGCCAGCCCCAACCACCACAGCAGCATTTGGCCTCCAACCGTTCCCGTGTATCTCTCAGGGGAAACCCGAAATACCCGACCAAGTTTACCGACACAATCACGCGACACTTACGCCGGAACGCTCCGCGGCCATACCGGCGTTGTACTATCGGGGCATCTGCGCCCGCTGCGCGTGCAGAGCGTGGTCCACGGCAGCGAGAACCGTGTCCACTTCGGCCAAGGCGCTCGGCCAGTGCGGGGAAAAGCGCACACACCCATCGGGCAACGACGCCGAGATCCCCTGTCTGCCAAGCGCGGCGTGAAACGGCACGGGATTTACGTCTACAGGCACATGCACCGACAATGAACCCGAGCGGCCGGCCGGATTGGCGGCGCGCAAGCTCGAAAAGCCACGGGCCAGCAGTCCTTGCTCCAGCCCGTCGTGCCACCGCTGCACATGCGCGAAAATTGCGTCTATGCCAATGTCTTCAATCAGCATCAGCCCCGCTTCGAGGCCCGCGAACAGCGCGCCTTGGGGTGCGCTTCCTTCAAACACATCCGCACGCTGTCGGAGGTTCCGGTCGTAGCGAAGATGACCCGGGCCATCAAACAAAAAGCCCAGCGGCGCTTCGTGACTCAGCCACGACACCGGCAAGGGCCGCAGCGCAGGCACCCGCTCGGGCGCTACGTACAAGAAACCGCAGCCTTCGAGCCCCATCAACCACTTGTGACCGCCGCACGCCAGATAGTCGATGTGGGCGACATCGACGGGCACCACACCGCAGGCTTGAATCGCGTCGACCGACAACGCCGCGTCATAGGACCGGCACAGCGCGCCCATTTCGTTCACGGGCATACGAAAGCCGGTCTGGAACTGTACGAGGCTCGTCGCGACAAGGCCCGCCCCGGCACGCAGCGCCGCTTCCACTTGCGCGAGGCCATCTCCAGAGCCATCCATAAAGCCCGCGAGGGGCACCTCATGGATACGAAGGCCGAAGCGTTTGGCGGCTGCTTGCCAAGGGGTGACGTTGGCGGGAAACTCGCCCGGAAACACCACCACACCATCGTTCGCGCGCCAAGGATGGCTCATCGCGACAGCCTGCAGACCAGCCGAAGTACCCGCTGTGAGCGCAATGTCAGCCGGCTGGGCCCCCACCAAGCCCGCAAGGCGCCCCCGCAGGCGCTCTCGCTGCGCGGCGAACGGCGCAACGACGCCAACGCCCACGGCGGCATGCACCGAAAGGTACGCCTGCACCGCCTGCTGTACGCCCAGGGAAGCCGGCGAAACCGCCGCGTGGTTCGCGTAAACGGCCGGCTGGAGCGTGGGGAACAGTGCCCGCGACCCCAGCGCCGGGCGGGTCGGCAACTGCTGGAGGAGATCTGCGAGTGGAATCGAACCCGAAGCCGGACCGGTCATACGTCACCCAAGCAAAGGACCGGACCTCACCACCGCTCTCGGCGCCGAGGCCCACGCCCGCCCCCCGTAACGCGCCGCGCCCATGGCCCAACGAAGGTAGGTGATCTTCATCCGCGCCCGCGATGACAGAAAAATACGCATCCAACTACTGGCACGAGCGACGAAAACGATTACCCGGCCCCAATCGCCAAAGCACCGATGATTGGAGCGTCACCACGCGCTGGTCACCCCAGATTTCCTGGCTGTGCGGTTGGCTCCCCTTCGTGTGGTATGCCCTGTTCGAGTAGTCTACCCAGGTTGTGTGACCACACTTTGCGACCCATCGAGCCCCGAGGTTCAACATGAAGCGCATCTCTCTTGCCACCCTGGCAACCATTGGTTTGACCATCCTCGCCTGCGGTGGCGGCGAAGAAGAAGCAGCTGGCGACGGCGCGACCGCCTCCGGCAGCACCACCACCACCGAGCCGGCAGAAGCCACCAACGTGGCCCCCGCCGCTGTGCCCATGACCGATCCGTGGAAGGGCATGGACCTTCCCGTCAACAACGGCACGGTCGTTGTCTCCGACAGCACCCACCTGCTCGTCACCTACAACGAAGGCGCCATCAGCACCTACACCACCAGCTACGGTCAGCAGATCGAAAAGCTTGGCTGGTCGAAGAAAGACGACTACTCCGAAGCTGACTTCACCGCAGTCCTTTACACCAAGGGCTCGCAGGAGATGGGCTTCGCGGTCGGCCACTACGAAGGCATGACCATCGTTTACTTCGAAGACCTGGACGGCGTGCCCGAAGAGCAGCGCGTGGTCAAGCGCGGCGGCAAGCAGAACCTGCACAAGGCCGGCGAGCGCACCAAGTACAACACCCGCGGCAAGGCTGGCAAGTCCGGCAGCAGCAGCAAGTCCAGCGGCAAGTCGGGCGGCAAGTCCGGCAAGAGCAAGGGCAAGAGCAAGGGCAAGGGTAAGAAGGGCGGCTGAGATTCAGCCGGTCCTTTCGACCCCCCAACAGGCAGCCGCGGCGACGCGCGCTGCCTGTTTGCGTTTCGAAGCGCGTCCGTGCCGCGCGAGCGCGAAAATTGCATCCGATTTCGCCGCACCCCTCATGGTTCGTCGAAACAGATCCGATCCGAGGGGTGCAACGAAAGGTGCTGTGATGTTCCAAAGCCTCTTCTCCCGCCCCCACGCCCGCACGGTATCCCCCGTCCACACCTTGGCCGCAGTCGCTGCCATCCTGGTCGGTGCGTGGGCAAACGAAGCCGGTCTGCACCTCCTCGTCGCAAGCTGGCTGGACGCCGCCCTCTTCGCTGCAGCCGGAGCCGCGCCCTCGCCCACGTTGGTGCAAGACGGTGTTTGGCTCACCGCTACGGGCAGTGTGTCGACGACCACCGCCGCGTCCGCCGAAGCCATCGTGCGGTCCAGTATGAACGTCGAGTCCGCGCTCGTGGCCGTGAACTGGCTGGGCGCGCTGCTTGCCGCGACAATGCTCCTGCGGTGGCGCCAGAATACGTCGGCCACCGAAGGGTCGATGCACACCGCGGCCTAACCACCGGGTTCGCGCGGGTCGGCTTCATTTGTTCATGCGTATGAACGAATGAATAAGCAAACGCACAAACGCGAACACCACACCGACCCAAACAGGGTAAGCGCCTCCGTTCTCCCAACCGCGAGGAAACGGATGCGCGACCTCCTGAACTTGGCGCTGGCCCGTGCCGGTGGCAGCGACCACATCGAGATTCGGTACCATAGCAAGGTGTTTCGCTCGCTCACGGTCGAAAACGGCCGGCTGGAGCGCTCTGTCACCCGCCGCCGCGAAGGTGTTGGCGTTCGGGTGCTGCGGCACGGCACCTTCGGCTTCGCCGCCACCGACGACCTCACCCTCGGCGGGCTTCTGCGCGCTATCGACGCCGCCCGCGCCAGCGCCGACATCACCGGCAAGCTGCGCGCCGAGGCCATCACCCTCGCCCCCGTAGCGCTCGCCGTGGGCGACTTTGAAGAGCCCGGCGTCGACGAAGTGCTCGCGCGCGACCTCGACGCCCGCGTCGCCTTGGTGCTCGACGCAGAGCGGCAAACCCGTGGCGCCTCGTCGATGATTTCGTCTGCAAGCGCCACCTACAACGAAATCATCAGCCACAAATCCATCGTCACCTCCGATGGTGCCGATGTTTCCTTCCGGCTCGCCCGGCCCGAGCTCTATGTCTCGGCCGTCGCCACAAAAGACGGCGAGCGAAACCAAGTCTCCGAGTCTATCGGCGTCACCGGCCCGTGGTCCTGCTTGTTCCGCACGCCCGTACCCGCGCTGGCCGAGCGTGCTGCACAAACCGCCGTCGACCTCCTCGGTGCAAAGGCCCCCGAGGGCGGCAAGTCCACGCTCATCCTCGCCCCGTCGGTCGTCGGCCTGTTGGTCCACGAAGCCATCGGCCACACCGTCGAAGCCGACTTTGTGACCTCCGGCTCCGTCGCGCGCGGAAAGCTCGGCCAACGCGTCGCCAGCGACCTCGTGACCTTGTGCGATTCCGGGCGCTCCGAGCATTCGGCCGGCGCCGGCGGTTCGATTCCGGTCGACGACGAAGGCGTCATGGCCGAACGCACCGTCATCATCGAAAACGGCAAGCTCGCCAGCTACCTCCACGACCGGCAAACGGCCGCCCGCTTCGGCGTGGCCCCCACCGGCAACGCACGCGCATGGGAATACGCCGACAAGCCCATCATTCGCATGCGAAACACCTACATCGAGCCAGGCGAAACGGCGCTAGACGACATCATCGCCAGCACCTCCGACGGCTATCTGCTCGACGGGGCGCGAAATGGCCAAGCCGACGCCACCGGCGAGTTCACATTTGGTGTCGTGACCGCCCGCCGCGTGAAAAATGGCAAGCTCGGCGAACTCGTGCGCGGTGTCTCGGTCACCGGAAACGCATTCGAAGTGCTTGGAAGCGTCGACGCTGTGAGCAGCGAGTTCCGCTGGGACCTCGGCGCTGGCCATTGTGGCAAAGGACAGCCGGCAAAAGTGGACGCCGGTGGCCCGTACATTCGCTGCACGGCCCTATTGGCCGGCGTTCAGGCCTGAGGAGACACCATGGAAACCCATCCCGAATCCCGAATGGACGGCCTCCTCGACCTCTGCCGAAAAGGCGTCGACCGCGCAAAGGCCATGGGCGCCGACGCCGCAGAGGTCTCCGGCACCTGGGAACACGCGGTAGAAGCCAAAGTCCAGCAAAACGACCTCGACGGTTTGTCCAACGCCGAAGAGACCACCCTCGGCGTGCGGGTGCTCGTCGACGGACGCCCTGGCTTCGCGAGCGCCAACAGTCCGCGCCTGCTCGAACAAGCGGTCGAGGACGCCATCGCCATCGCCAAAGCGACCGCTCCCGACCCGTGGGCCGGCTTTGCCGCAGCCCATGGCCCGTTGCTGCGCGGAAGCTCCGTGTGTCCCGCGCTCGTCGCGTGGACCCCCGCCGAGATGGTCGACCTCCTGCTTCAACTCCTGCAAGAAACACGCGGCCGGGACGCCCGCCTGACCATCGACTCAGCCGAAGTCGCGGTGTCCCGGTCGGCCCGCGCTATCGCGTCGAGCACCGGCATTGAAGGCGTTTGGGGCGCCACCCACGCCCAAGGCACTATCTTCGGCATGGCCATCGACGGCGACCAAGTCGGCAGTTTTGCCTACGACGGCGATGTGTCGCCCACCCTCGACGAATTGCAACCTGCGCTGCGCACATCCTTCGACCGCTTCGTGGAGCAAGCCTTGGGCGCGCTGGCCGCCGGTCGCGGCGAGAGCTTCCGCGGCACCATCCTGCTGCCCCCCTCCGCGATAGCAGAGCTCCTCCTCGGGCCCTTGAGCACAGCGGTATCGGGCCGAAATGTGCGGCTCGGAAAGAGCCCGTGGACCGACCGGCTGGGGTCCGCTGTCGCCGCGAGCGCCCTCACCTTCACCGAAGAGGGCCTGGGCTTGACCGGTCATCCCCTCGCCCCCTTCGACCGCGAAGGTGTGCCCCGGGCCCGTCGTCATTTGATTGAAAACGGTGTGCTGTCCTCGTTTGTCTACGACACCTACGAGGCACGCGCCGCCGGCGCCACCTCCACCGGCTCGGCCCTGGGCGGCTCATCGAGCGCGCCTGCGGTCGGCTTGGTGGCCACTTCGATTGCACCCGGCGTGACCCCCGCCGCCGTGCTCGAAGCGCAGCAAAAGTGTGTGGTCGTCACCCGTTTTTCGGGAACTGCCGACGCTATCTCCGGCGACTTTTCGGGCGTCGTCAAAGGCGGATTCTTGGTCGACCAAGGCGTCCGGCGGCCCATTCAAGAGACCACCATCGCTGGAAACCTGTACCAGTGTCTCCAGAACATCTCTGCCGTCAGCTCCGACACCCTCACGCTGTACGGTCAGACCACCTTGCCCACGTTGCGCATCGAAGACGTGTCCATCACCGCCGGATGAGCCTGCTAACGGTTACATCGACAATCTATCGACACCCACCGCAAGGAGTCGTACCCATGTCCATTCAAAACGATGTCACCGAGGCCATGAAGGCCGCGATGAAAAACCGCGAAGCCGACCGCCTCCGCGCACTTCGCAACATCCGCGCTGGCTTCTTGCTCGCACTCAAAGAAGCAGGCGACACCGACTTGTCCGATGAGCGCAGCATCGAAGTGCTCCGCCGGTTGGCCAAGCAGCGCAAAGACAGCATCGACGCGTACACCGCCGCCGAGCGCCCCGACCTCGCAGACCAAGAGTCCGCGGAGTTGGCAGTCGTCGAGGAGTTCTTGCCCAAGGCCCCTTCGGAGGACACCGTGCGCGGCTGGGTTGCGGCTGCGATTGCCGCTACGGGTGCCACCACCGCCCGCGAGATGGGCAAAGTGATGGGCCAAGTGATGAAAGACCACAAGGGCGAGGTAGACGGCGCCGTCGTGCGTCGCTTGGCCACCGAGCTTTTGGGCGGCTGAGGCTGCGGTAGTAGAGGAGCGGTGACCGTACGATAAAATGGTATCGTAGGCTATCTGTTTTTATCGTAGCGTACCGCGCCTCCCCGCTCTCTAGCAGGCACAAATCCAGATCAGGCGCCCAGCGGTTTACCGTCGACCGAACCGCACACAGGGATATCCCTCGCCGGCCCCCCAACCCGGACCGCACGATGGACTCCCTCCGCCCCCTGTTTTCTCCCCGTTCGGTTGCGGTCATCGGTGCCAGCCGCCGTCCCGCTACCATCGGCCACGAAATCTTCAACAACCTCATCCGTTGCGGATTTACGGGCGTCGCTTACCCGGTGCATCCCACCGCCCACGCGGTCGCGGGCGTCAAGGCGTGGCCCTCCGTCGGCGCGTTGCCAGAAGCGGTGGACCTCGCCGTGCTCGTCGTTCCCGCTGCCGAGGTCGTCGATACCGCCCGCCAGTGCGCGGAGGCAGGCGTAAAGGCGATGGTGGTCATTACCGCTGGCTTTCGCGAAACCGGCGAAGAAGGGGCGGCCCGCGAAAGAGCCCTCGTCGAAATCGCCCGCAGCGCCGGCATGCGCCTCGTGGGGCCAAACTGCCTGGGCCTCATCAACGCCGCGCCGGATGTGCGCCTCAACGCCACATTTGCGCCCACTTGGCCCACTCTGGGGCGCGTCGGGTTTTTGTCCCAAAGCGGAGCCCTTGGCGTCGCGATCCTCGACCACAGCAAGCGCCTTGGAATCGGCGTGTCGTCGTTCATCTCCGTGGGCAACCGGGCCGATGTTTCGGTCAACGACCTGCTCGAATACTGGGAAAACGACGACAATACCGACATCGTATTGCTCTACCTTGAGAGCTTCGGCAATCCGCGCCGGTTCAGCCGTATCGCCCGACGCATTGCCGAAAAGAAGCCAGTTATCGCCGTCAAGAGCGGCCGGAGCATCGCCGGACAGCGCGCGGCGTCGTCGCACACAGGGTCGCTCGCCGGGGGAGACGCCGCAGCGGAGGCAATCGCCTGGCAAACGGGCATCATTCGCGTCGATACCCTCGAAGAGTTGTTCAACACCTGTATGCTGCTCGCAAACCAGCCGGTGCCGCGCGGAAACCGAGTGGCGGTCCTGACCAATGCAGGTGGACCCGGCATCTTGGCCGCCGATGCCCTCGAAGCGCATGGCCTACGGGTTCCGAACTTCTCGGATGCCACCGAAAAAGCCCTGCAGTCCATATTGCCGCCGGAGGCTTCGGCCAAAAATCCCGTCGATATGATTGCCAGCGCCAGCCCGGAAATGTACGAGGCAGCCCTCAAGCTGCTCATCGCCGACCCAGACATCGACAGCATTCTCACGATTTACGTGCCGCCAATCATCACGCAGCCCGAAGCCGTCGCCAATGCCATCCGCCGCGGCGCCGCCGGCAGCCCCAAGCCGGTGTTGTGCAACTTCTTGGGCACCCATGGCCTCGTAAAGTCCCTGCAATCGCTGCAAGAAGGCTCGATTCCATCGTATGCCTACCCCGAGACCGCCGCGATCTCCCTTGCCCGCGCCACCCGTTACGGCCAATGGCTCGCCCGACCGCGCGGAAGCGAGCAGGAGTTCGCCGTCGACGACGCCGCGGTGACCGCTGCTATCGAAGCCGCGCTCGCACGCCACAGCGAAGGATGGCTGTCTCCCGAAGAAGTGGCCGCGGTGCTGGGTGCATACGGCATCCCGATGGCCCGCGCGGTCGTCGCACGGTCCCCGGCCGAAGCATCAGCGCTCGCCGAGTCTTTGGGTTTCCCCGTGGCTGTCAAGCTGGTCAGCGACACGCTCACCCACAAGTCCGAGCTGGGCGGCGTTCGCCTCGGCCTGACCTCGGCCAGCGCCGTCTATGATGCGTATGCCGGCATTCAGCGCCGTCTCGCCGATGCGGGCCTCGACGCGCAAATGGGCGGCGTGCTGGTGCAAGAGATGGTGTCAGGTGGCATCGAGCTGATTGTGGGTGGCACCGTCGACCCCGCGTTTGGTCCGACGATTCTCGTTGGCTTGGGCGGTGTGAACGTCGAAGTACTCGATGACGTCGCCGTTCGCATCTACCCTCTCCACGACATCGACGCAGAAGAAATGCTCGAGAGCCTCCGGGGTCGCCGCTTGTTGGCCGGCTACCGCGACCGACCCGCTGCCGATGTCCCCGCCGTCAAGGACGTGCTCTTGCGCGTTAGCCAGCTCTTGGGGCGACACCCGTATATCGCCGAAATGGACATCAATCCCCTGAGCGCGCGGGTTCCAGGAGAGGGGGTCGTGGCGCTCGACGCCCGCATCCGGGTTCGGCGGGGGCGGTGAGCGCGCGATGCACACCCCCACCTTGTATATTGCGCCGGATGCGCTGCCCGTTCTCGCCGAGGTTGTCGGCCGCTACCCTGGCCGCGCGATTCGAATCCGCCACGACGGCTACGGTTGAGGCGGGGGCCAACTGAGCCTGGCTCTGGATGAGCCAACCCCCGCCGACGTTTGTTTTTCCCAGGATGGCCTGCCCTTCGTCATGGCCCGCATGGACGCCGCGAGCATTCAGGGCGTTCGCATCGAGTGGCTGGGCTTTTTGAACGCCCGTCCCGTTGGCTGTCGCCTGCGCAGTTGAAGAATCGCGCGACCCGTGCGTCATCAAAATTGGGTATACATCGAGCGTGGAGGTCGATTGGCGAAAACGGCGCCGCGTTCGAGATGGGGTGCTTTGTCCTGCGCTCTGCGTTGCGGGGCGGCTGCGTTCATCGCGGGCTGCGCGGGACCAAACGAGGGTGCGTCCGAACCCAAAGCCGCGTCGTCCGACTCCCCCCACGACACCGGCCTGGGCGCAGCTCCCGGCGACCGCCCCGCCGATCCCTATACACCGCCCGATGATACCGACCTTCCCGACGATGAGCCGGGCGAAACACCCGATACAGCGCGTGTCTTGCCCCCCGTCGGCGCCGGCTTCATGGTCTCCGATCGCATCGACCCGCCCGGCGACACCGACTGGTACCAGCTCGACCTATCCGCCGGGGAATCCGTATGGATGGGGGTTTTGGCGAATCTTCGCGATCCCGCATCTCCCTTGGCGCCCTTGCTCACTCTGCGCTGGGACGACGGCCGCACGTCCGTCCACCGCCGAATGCCGGCGAATATTGGCGACGACGATACTTCCGTCGTGCTGTCCACCGACCGCGACACGACCGTCTGGATCGGCATCCAAGCGGCAACTCCGGGTGGCGCTCGCTTGGATGCCGACCCCACCATCGGTAGCCCCGACCACCGGTACAGCCTGCAAATCGAACCCACCCGCGTCACCGAAGGCGAACCCGACAACAACACCCCCGCCGGCACCCGCGCGTGGATGGATATCGACGGCAACTGGGCCTACGTCGGCGACCCATACCTGCATGGCCACATCACCTTCGCCGCCCGCGGCGACACCGCCAACGACATCGACCACTGGCCGTGGACGGTCGATGGCCGCACCGAAACGGGCGGGCCGGCGAGCGTAGAGCTGTGGGGCATGGGGCCATGGCCCGGCTGCAACGCGCCGGGAACGTGGCGCGTCACGTCCGAATCAGGCGACCTCCTGGCGGAGCATACGGCCCCCACCGTCGATCCACTTTGGCAACTCACCCGCGCCGGTCTGCCGCTCCTGCCCGATATTGGCGTGCTTGTGGCTGCCCCCCCCGGAACCTTTTGGCTCACGGTCGAACACGGCTCCGAACCAGATGGAACCGTCTGCGCGGGCATTCTCGCCGGATGGTATGCCGATGCGTTCGTCATCGAGGCCGATCTGCCGGAGCCCAGCGGCCGACGAGAGGTCATCCCCCTTGACCGCGGCGACAGCACGACCGTCGCAGCTATCATCGGCCAGCTCGACAGCGACGAAACACTCGACCAGTGGCGTATTCCCGTCGACGCCGAAAAACCCTGGCTGCACATCCTCGTGCAAGCTGCGCGCGTCGGCAGTCCCCTCGATGCGAGCGTCGCGATCGATGGCGAATGGTTCTCCGAAAGCACACTGGATGCAAACCCCGATCCAGAGGTCTTCGACCGACTGATGCTCGACCAGGATTACGTCGATGTCGACATTTCCAGCGATGGCATCCAAGGGGGAATGTATATCCTCCAAGTCCACGCAACGGCGGAACCCCTGCGGTAGTCGACGCGGACAGCAAACCAAAACTCCGTCCAAATCTTCGTTTTACACAGAATCGCCCCTCGTTTACAAATATCCCCCCCCAAAAAAGACAGACGAGGCCCGGCACTGCCCTTCGACCTAGCCCGTCGATACTGCCATCTCGACGAGGGCGCCTACATCCACCGACAGCTTTGCCCGTCAATGGCTGGCCCCAGAACGTAAAAACGCCGCCAGGGCTCCGCTGCCGCTCTCTACAAATGCAGACATGCGCAGCAAACCACGAACTGCGAAGTTAGGATGACCAGGATCTCGGCCACTGGCGCTGATCCGAAGTTACGGAGTCCGCATGAACACCGACTATCTCTCCCTATCCGACCTCACTGTGGACACTACCATTCACAATGTGACGGGTCCACGGACGCGCCTCGTCGTCGGCGTAGATCTCCACCTCGATCTCGAAATGGCCGGCCGCACCGATGACTTCGCCCATACGATTGACTATTTTCAGGTTACCGAAATCATAGAGTCTTTCGCTCGTTATGGGAAATGGTCGATGCTGGAGTCCTTGGCGCTCGCACTCGCCCGCACCCTGTTGCTGCCCCCCGCACCGGGCGAGAGCAGAGCCCCCCTAGAGGCCGTCACGCTGCGCATGAGCCGTCCCGCGTTGTTGGGCGGGCGCGCGACTCCGGGGCTGGTGCTGCACCGCGAACGCCGCTGGTGCGCCACCGAACGGCGGGTCTTGGGTCCGGGAGCGGCTGCGGACATCATCGCCGAAACGCGATTTACTGACGTACTTCGCGTTCGCCTCACCGCCGGCTCTAGCCTGGATTTGCCCGCTGGTTCGATTGCCGTGCCTTTGGCAAATATCTCGATGTCAGGCGAATCCCACGCTTCTGCGACCACTGGTCCGGGCGTACTTTTGTTGTTGCAATCCAAGCGCTTCGACTCGCCCCCCTAAATTGATGTCGACGTAACCATTGAGACATTTCCCCGCGTTCCGATGTATGCGAGACTGAAACTCTCGCCCCCATCTCGGAGCTCCCCCCCATGCCTGCTCCCGAACGCTCCTTACGCCCTGTCCAGCGGCCGTCTCCCCAGCAAGACGTCGCGACCCCGGAGCAAAACACAGGCGGTGCAGGCAACGGCGCGCTTCAGGACGTGCTCAACGACCGCACGGTGCGCACCCGCGCGATTGAAAAGATGCGGGTTTGGCTGCAGCAGCAGGTCGCGGCCATCGGAAGCTTGTCGGGAGAAGCCCGCACCCAGCGTGCAGAGGCCGTGCTCGGAACCCTCGAAAGCACCTGGTCCCAGTTGCTTTCCGGGGAGTCTCCCGATGCCGTGCAGCTTCCAACAAGCCCCACGGCCGCACCCACAAACGCAGCCAATGTCGCGCTTCCACCAGAGCTGATTGGCGAAGTTCGCCCCGTCATCACCCTTCTGGAATCAGGTGCCCACAACGGCACGGACTCCACCGCAGAGTCCAACGCCCACAACGGCACCGACTGGAACAGCCGCCTCGGTGTGCCCCAATACCGCACCCAGTCGGACAACCTCGTCGCGCCCGAAGCCACTTGCAACACCACCACCTTGGCGATGGTGATGGAGCGCCTCGGCATCAACCGTCAAAACGTCGTCGATGCGCTCGAAAAGCGAATTCAGAAAAAGTGGGTCAACGAGCAGAAGCGAGCCGGCAAAATCACGGCGAAGCGCGCCAACGAACTGCTTGCAGACCTCTCGCTGGTCAACGAAGAGCCGGGCTGGGACCGCGACGCGGCATGGAAGAAAGCCGCGCGCTCCTACATCGACAACCAAATGCTCGACAAGCCCTACCAGCGCGTGCGCGGCGAAGGCACCGTCGGAACCGCTACCCGCGACGACATCGCCGGGAAGCTCCGCGAAAACGCGCAGATGGAAGACCTCCTCGACTTCCTCGCCCACGAGATGGGCGTAGAGCGATACAGCCTTGTCGGCGAGCCAGGGCGCGTCCTCGATGAAGTGTCGCCCACCGGCCTGCCGCCCGACGCAGAAAAGTTGTGGGGCGGCACTCCCTGGAAAGACATCCTCGAACGCACACGCAGCACCCTCGAAGCCGGCGGCGCAGCGGCGTTGAGCTTCAAGCACAAAGGCTCCCGCGAGTCCGGCGCCACCCATATCGTGAGCGTGCAGTCCGCCCGCGACGACGGCTTCGTGCTCGACGACCCCTACGGCGTGGTCCGTCCCACCTACAACCGGCGCACCTACGACGACGCCTACTGGGACAGCACCACCTACCAACAGCGCGACAACCGCGGCCGAATGGTCACCAAAGAAAAGCTCATCGCCGACCGCGACAACCGCAAAAACGCCCAACACGGCTTCGACGACTGGGGTGCGGCAGCCGCGCGCAACTTCGACAACGACGAAGTGAAGGGCCGCGACAGCTTCATGTCGAAAGACCTCGTCACGTCTTCGATGAACTACCTCCAGCTTTTC
The DNA here is from genome assembly GCA_964502005.1 of uncultured Enterobacterales bacterium. Lineage (GTDB taxonomy): Bacteria > Myxococcota_A > UBA796 > UBA796 > UBA2385 > CAJWOS01. The sequence goes on along the minus strand of CAZCUX010000020.1, from coordinate 15,919 downwards.
AACCGCGGCAAGTCCGTTCCGCGCCCCCAGCCGCGTCCCAACCGCGAATAAGGTCCGCGTGCGCGCTCCCCTCCTGGTCAGCTTCTTGGCTGCCACCGCCTTCGCCCCGGACCAACCCGGTGTAGGCGACAGCACAGGCACCGTGCCCCACCAACACAGCATGATTGAAGTGGGCGGGCACCTCGGCGGCGTACTCGGACAGACCCCTATCCTGCTGATGCCGGCGTTTACGGGCCGCATCGGCCTGCGCGGCGACCATACCGAAGTACGGATTGGTCTCCCCAGCTTGGTCGTGCCGTTTTCCGGCGGTTTGGTGTCCACCCCTTTGCTCCTCGGCGCGAAATGGGCGGGAAACCCCGATGCAACCGTTCGCTGGTCCATCGTTCCCACTCTATTGGCGCCCTTTCCGCGCGGAAACCGCCTCGGCGGCGATGTGCGCGTCAACACCGCCTGGGACGCCCCCTCGAACGATTGGGGCGTTTGGGGCACCGCCAATACATTTGTGCAAAATGCCGCCGTCGTGCCCTCTGTGGGCGGTGGCGCCTATTACGCGCCCGATGGCGTCGGAATGTACGCAAACGGCGAATGGAGCCGCTTCGCTGGTGAAATGGTCGGCGGCGGCGGCTGGTGGATGTTCGCCGAAGATGCCCAAACCAACCTCGGCGTCGATGTGTGGCCAGGTCTTCCCGCGACCGTTTTTGTGCATATAGGTGCCAGCATTCAACGATGAATCCGGCGCCGCGGCACCCGCAGGGGGATGTCGCACCGCGCGATGGTTCAACGTCGAGCGGGAGCCAACATGTCTACCTTTGGGTTTCACAGTACCGCAGAAGAAGTCACCGCCGGCCGCGACCTCACCGGCACCACTTTCCTGGTCACCGGCGTCGCTTCGGGCTTGGGTCGCGAAACCGCGCGCGTATTGGCCCTAAGGGGCGCGACAATCATCGGCCTTGCCCGCAGCGCCGCAGATGCATCCCGCACCTTCGATGAGCTGGGCATCGTCGGCACCCCCGTCTCGTGCGACCTCTCGAACCTCGCATCGGTTCGCGCTGCGGTCGACGCGGTCGGTCAGCGGCCGCTCGACGGCATCATCGCCAACGCCGGCATCATGGCCTTGCAAACCGCCGAGCAGATTCACAACATCGAAAAGCAGTTCTTTGTGAACCACCTCGGCCACTTCGCTTTGGTCACCGGCCTTTTGTCCAACCTCACCGAGAATGGTCGGGTGGTCATCGTCTCGAGCGAGGCACATCGAATGGCCAACGAGCGGGGCCTCGAGCTCGACAACATCGACGGCAAGAACGACTACCAGCCCTGGCGCTTGTATGGCCGGTCCAAGCTCGCCAATATTTTGTTCGCGCGAAGCCTCGCACGCCAGTTCGCCGGCACCAGCCGCACCGCCAACGCCCTCCACCCCGGCGTGATTCAAACAAACCTCGCGCGGCACATCCCCAACCCCGGCCCGATGTTTGCGCGGATGAAAAACATCGAAAAGACGATTCCCCAAGGCGCCGCAACCCAAGTCTACTTGGCCACGCACCCCGATGTCGCCGATGTTTCCGGCAAATACTTTAGCGACTGCGCGGAACTTGCCCCGATTGCGCACGCCACCGACGACGCCCTCGCCGATGCGCTGTGGGCGTGGTCCACCGAAACGCTCGCCGCGCTCGATTAGGCCTCCCCCGCGGTCATAAATACAGAACTTATGAATCCCATTCATTTTGGGCCTTTTTTCTGTATTTATGGCTATTCGGCGTTCCGAAGAATGGTCTTATTATTTTAGAGTGGACGCACCCGCCGCCACCTTGGCCTCCGCGTTCAAGACCCGCGCGCACCCACCAAAATGCGGCCCGGCCGCCCCTCTACACGCCATCCAGCAGCAACCGCATCGCCGCGTCAAAGTCCGCCGCAGAGACGGGCGCCACATAGCCCGCGTCCGGGTCGAGGTCGGCGGCCGCTTCGAGCAGCGCGGGCAGGGTCGGCAACACGATGCGCAGCAACATTCGCCGGTCGCCGCCCCCTGCTTCGAGCCACGCCAACGACGCCGTTTCGACGGCGCCGATATAAGTCCGCGCCGCAAACCGAAACGCCGGACGCGAAGGGTCAACGCCCGAACCTTCGAGCACCTGCATCGCGAGGCGCTGGCGGGTGTCGGCGAGGATGGCCGCGACTTCCGCGTCTACGCCGACTCCGCCTTGTAATAGGCCCAGAAACACGCTTGAACGGCGCTCGACAAAATCGAGAAACGCATGCAATGCGGTCCATGCTTTCAACGGCGCGGGGAGCGACAATGCCGGCCGGGTGGCCGCAATCATCCCGTCGGCCGCAGCGCGTACACACGCAACATACAGACCGCGCTTGCTACCAAAATAATGGTACAGCAGGCCCTTCGACACACCGGCAGCCTCCGCGATGTGGTCGATGGACACGGCATCATAAGACTGCTGCGTAAACAGGTCGAGGCCAATATCGAGCAACTGATCCCGTCGCTCGTCCAAAGGGAGGCGCTGGCGCTTGGAAGACATACCGACAGGTGTAGCGCGGCCAAACACGACGGGCATGCGTCTGGCGCAACACTGTCGCGACCGCCTACGCCCACGAAGGAGCGCCCGGTCGCTCCGTCGCTCGCCCAACACCCTGGAGGCGCTGTGAAACGAACCGTGTACTTGGCCCTAACGTTGGTTGCGTGCGAACCCCCTGCCCCCGCTCCGATGCACGATTGGGAGCAGTTGGAGGCGTTGACCCAAGCGGCCCGTGTGCAGCAGGCAGAAGCCTTCGCCGGGGAGGTCATCGAAGTCACGACGCCCTTTACCCTGGGCAACGGCTACCAAGCGGCCGCAGAACAGCTGCGCGAGTGGCTCGAAAGCCAGCTTCCTTGCTCGACCGTGGCGCTCACGGCTCCGCCCGATGGGTATCCCGTCGTCTCCCTCCATCTGGGCACCTTGGATGACGCCTGCACCTTCCACGGTCGCACTTACGCCGGCCAAATCGACATCCGCTTGGCCAGCATCGACCGCCAAGGCAAGGTGGTGCTCGAACACCGCTGGATCGCGGTAACAGACGGTGAAGTGACGCTCTCTGGTGATGCAAATGTCACCTGGAACCAAGAAGACGACGTCCTCACGCGGCATGTCTTGGTCTCCGCCGACTGGACCAGCGCAGCGGGCACACTCGCCGTCGAAAGTGACCTCGAATGGCGCCCCCTCTCCGGCCCCGATTTCTCGGACGGCTTCGTGGTCAACGGCGTGCGCGACTGGACCGACGAGTCCGGGCGCGACTGGTCGATGCGCGCCGACGAGGTCGCCGCCCGCTGGGTGGACCCGATTCCCCAATCAGGCTTGCTCGCGCTCACCAACCCCGACAACAAAGACGCAGAGCTCACGTTCGCGCGCATCGACGAAGACACGATTCGGGTCACGCTCACCGGCGGCGAATCCCCACGTTTGCTCGACGTGAGCCGCTATGGCGCCGTCACCGAAGTACAATAAACGCCGTCGTGACCGACAACACGCTTCATGCGTCGTCGTGATGCGCGCCAATCCACCGCTTGAGCACCGTAAGCAAGCGCCGGAGGTCGACGGGCTTGGTCAAAAAGTCATCCATGCCCATCGCAATACAGCGGTCGCGGTCTTCGGTAAACGCATTGGCGGTGAGCGCTACGATAGGCACGCTGCTGTAGGGCACCGGTAGTCGGCGAATGGCCATGCTTGCTGCGTAGCCATCCATCACGGGCATCTGGCAGTCCATCAAGATGACGTCGAACACCTGCTCCTTTGCCTTGTTCACCGCCTCTTGTCCGTCGTTGGCCGTGACAACCGTACACCCGGTCAGGCGGCACAGCAGTTGCTCGGTGAGGGTGCGGTTGACCGGATTGTCCTCGACAACGAGCACCCGTCCCCGAAGCGAGGGACCATCAACCGGCAGCGCCAAAGAAATCGGCGAAGCGGGCTGCCCAAACGGAAGCGTGAAAGAAAAGCAGCTGCCTTGCCCTTCTTCGGATTCAACGACGAGATGCCCGCCCATCATCTCCACCAAATGCCGGGAGATGGACAAACCCAAGCCTGTGCCACCAAAACGACGCGTGGTAGACTCTTCTGCCTGCTGGAAGGGCAAAAACACCTTTTCAATGACAAGGTTCGACATTCCAATGCCGGTGTCTCGAATCGAGAACCGCAGGGTGTAGGGCCCGGAGGGGTCTGCCTCCACTTGCAGGTCGATGCGCCCCGCCTGCGTAAACTTGACCGCATTGGCCAATAGGTTGTTGATGACCTGCTGCAAGCGCGTAGGGTCTCCGACGACGTGCAGCGGGACATCGGGCGCGATGTTGACCGAAAGGACAAGGCCGCGGCGGTTGGCATCGAGGCCGTGGGTACGCCCGACGACGCTCATCAGTTCGGGCAAATGAAAGGAGACTTGCTCCAACGACAGGCTGCCGGCCTCAATCTTCGAGAGGTCGAGCACGTCGTTGACGATACCCAGCAGCCCGCGCGATGCGCCCTGAATGAGTTGCAAAAACTCCTTTTGCTCGCCATCGAGCAACGTTCGCTCCAACAAGTGGGAGGTGCTCACGATGGCATTCATCGGCGTGCGGATTTCATGGCTCATGTTGGCCAAAAACGCCGCCTTGGCCCGTGTGGCGGCCTCCGCCGTCTCTCGTGCAAGCCGAAGCTGCTCTTCTTGGTGTCGCTGGGCCGTGATGTCTACATGGGTGCCCATGAAGTGCCATGGCGCGCCTTGCTCTGTAAACTTGAGGATGCGCCCGCGGGCCAAAATCCAGCGCCAGGTACCGTCTTTGTGCTGGAGGCGAAACTCCACCGAGTACTGCTCCGACTCGCCCCGAATGTGCCGCTTTACCTCCACGTCAACGGTGGGAATGTCGTCGGGGTGCATCAATCGGAAAAAGGTAGAGACGTGGTGGGGGAGCTCGGAGGGACCATAGCCGAGCATTCCCAGCCAGCGGGGCGAATAAAACACATGGTCGGTGAGGAGGTCCCAGTCCCACACGCCATCGGTGCTCGCCGAGATTGCGTGCTGCCACCGGTTTTCGCTGTCCTGCAAGGCTTCTTTGACCGCCTCTCGCTCCGTCACATCCCGCACCACGACGACGGAAAACGGCGGGTACGTATCCACCCGCTCGCCCAATGACAGCTCAAAGACCTTGGGAATGCCGTCCAACACGGTGCAACTGAGGGCCTGCCCCTGCACGGGCAGTCGGACGAGGCCCAACGCCGAAGCGAGGCTGCTGCCCGTGACATCCGCGCCAAACCAACGGCGCGCGTTTTCATTGGCGTCTAGCACCCGGCCATCGTCGTCAATCGTAAAGATGGCGTCCGGCGCAAGCGCCACCACGGCACCCAGCCGCTCTTTGACGAGGTCGCGCTGCCTGCGGTCGTCTACGCCAATCACGAGCTGCGCTGCAATCGCATTGAGCGGCATGACCGAACGCGAGAGCTCGGCCGGGTACCCTCCGGGGCGGTCGGCCAAGCCAAGGAGACCCACCACTCTACGGCCAACCACCAAGGGAAAGCACGCGACCTTTCGCTCCGGTGCAGGCGCCACGGCTTCTGTCCCGCAGACCTGCACGGGAATGTCGATTTGTTGGCCCTCTTGCTCCTTTACTGCGCGCTCCGCCAAGCCACAAAACAGCTCGCACGAGAGGAACTCGCCGGGTCGAACGGACCAAAGGGGCGACTCCCCTTCGATGGCCTGCACCGCCAAGGCCTGCACCAGCAAGGTGCCTGCTTCTTCATGGACATGGCACAACAAACCAGAAACGCTTTGGGTCGCGGCAATCAGGCTGTCGAGCACCCCGGCGAGGACTTGTTCGGGAGCCTTGCCTTCCGCAAACGCCATTTGGTGCTGGACGACACGGTCCAACAACCATTCTGCATTGACGTTGGGCGGACCTTTCCACATCTGAAACTCACTCCTTGGGCGAGCGCGACCATAATCCTACCCAAATCGGACCGCCGCACCATTTCTGAATGACGATTCAAATTCATTGCAACCAATACAGATTGTCGACAAGTGCGCTACCAAGCGCCCAAAACCCACGAAGATGGGGCCATCCCCCCCTGCCTACCCACAACCGAGGTCGAATTTCGCAACCAAACGGGGCGGGGCCGCGCGGGGCCTCCCACACCGCTAAAAACCCAGCGCAGCAAGCCGCGCGGCTTCCTCCCGATAGAAGGCGAGGTGGTCGAAAGGGGCGGTCGCCAGGGGGTCCGAGATGCCGACTTGGTCGATGTGGTCCGCGGGGACGACACCGCGGAAGTCGCCCCACTTGGCGCTCTCTACCGGCACCAAACCATCGTTGTCGCCTTCGAGGGTGTTGAGCAGCAGGGTGGTGAGGTCGAACATCGAATCGGCGATTTCGCCGTCGTTTGACAAAATACAGACCCAGTCCAAGCGTGAGCACGTACGACCCGCCCAGCTTGCATAGTACAAACCGGGGACATCGGGGACGTCTTCATTGAAGGCTTCGGCGGCCGGTCGGCTCAGGCCTTGTACTTGCTCGGTAAACTCCGCGCCGCCAAGGCCAAAGATAGACGCGAGGAGGTCCACCGCAGCGTCGGTGGCCCACGAAAGGCCGGGAACGCCGGTGATGATACCCGCAGCGAGGTCTGCCACAGCCGTGCCCCGATGGGGCGTGCCCACCGTCACAATGGCGGCCACACGAGGGTCGCCGAGCACCGACGCGAGGTAGCGTGCGTCCAAGCCCCCTTGAGAATGCCCCACCAGCACGAACTTTCGACCCAGCCCTTCGGCCTCTAGCGTATCGAGGTGGCCTTGCCACTCTCGCGCGCGGTTGTCGACGGTGTTGAAGGCATCGACGCCAGGGGCAATCGCGAGGTATCCGGCGTCCGCCAAGAAGTCCTCGACGCCAACGAAGTAGTCAAACACACCAATCCAGGCATCGTCGCCCGCCATCCCGTGCATGAGCACGAGGGGGTAGCGGGTGTATGCGGTGTCGCAGCCCGCAGTGCAGGTCACGGTGAAGCCGACATCGGAAGGCTCCGTCTCAAACTGGCGATTGGGCGGATCTGGCTGGAGCCGCACGAGTACTTCGCCCGACTGCACCAACGTGACAGGCGCGGATTGGCCCGGCTCCATTCGGTGCGGCCCCGTCAACACACCCCCTCGAATGTCCTCGACCTGCACCCACGCCGGGCCCGAAAAGGAGTCCAGTTGCACCGAAAGCGTGGCACCCACCGGCCCCGCGACCGCGTGAATCACCCCCGTACACGGCTCCCGTGTCTCTACAATAGGAGAATCCCATAACACGAACTCTCGTTCGTCCATAGGGAGCCACCCACGGTCATCTACCGCGCAAGGTTCCGGCTCTGCTTCCCCCTCGCCTTCGCCCTCGCCCTCGCCCGTTTCGACCAAGGGCGGCACGTCTATCGCTGGCGCCTGGCTCTCGTCTTCGGAGGAATACCCAGCAGAGTCGATGGCACCTTTTGTCCCAAGGCCCCCGGCAGGCGTCGCGCAACCGACGGCCAATACAAGCGAACTACGCCAAGGACTACCCATCACGACCTCCGCGGACGCCCAGCCCCTACGAACTCTGGCGTCACTGACTCCCCCGTCAACATTCACCAACGAACCCGCCCACGCAAGGCACAGATGTCAACCCGGCGGAAATTGTGCGGCGACAATACGCGGGCGAATCGCGGCCCAGTCCGCGGCCAACGCACCAGAAATGCTCGCTTCAAGTGCCAAAAGCTCGTCGAGAACAGTATCATCAGGGAGTACTCGCTGTCCCATGACCTCGGCGGCAAACCGCACCACCAAGTTGTCGAGCATCAACACGTCCCACTCTCCCGAGATGCTCTCGCTGTCGACCGTTACGGACAATGCGCCTCCCGCGCCATCGGAGCCTTCTGCGATGCTTTGAAAATACCGTGTGGCCTGCTGCTCTAACCCCAACGCATTTCCCGCCGAGGCCACCACAAAGCCACCAAAGCCGCCATCGGAGCGAAAATCGACGCTCGGCATCGTCGACAACCGGGTACGCGCCACCAACGACGACGAGGACGCGCGCACCGAGAGCGGGACTGTCCAGTTTTCGACCGACAAGCGGGTGCCTTTGAGTCGAATCACGCCGCGAGGGCGCAACGCGAGGTCCAAGGAAGACAAGGTCTCGAAGTCGACGGCGCCCGACCAATCGACCGACTGGCCACGGACAGGCACCACCCGCCCTTCGTGAATCGCCATCTGCACGCCATATTGACCAGGGCTGCGCACCCACATGGTCGCCAAGTGCCCCGTACGGCGGACCACGGACACCGAAAGGTCCGCGACATCGCCCAAGCGCCGCACAAAGCGGCCCAAGGCGGGATAGCCCGCTGTCGCGAGGCGGTCGGGGTCGACTGCCACCGAAAGGTCGATGAGCAGGGTGCCTTCCGGGCCAGGGCGCCCGATAGAGCGCAGCGTCAAATAGCGGTCAACCACCGCGAACAAGTGGGGAAAGTCCGCCCGGAGGCGATGCTGGAGCGCCGCCTCGTCGCCAGCACTGCCGAGCGCGCGCAGCACCTCCGCCAAAACGGCGCGGAGCTCTGCGTGGCCGAGCGGCGCGGTCAACATCGACACCCGACCTTGGGTGACGTACGCGGGGTCGTTTTGCCAAGACTGGGGCTGGAGGCCCGCTTGCCCGGCGATGTCGCCGAGCCCCGTCGGCCGGGACGCCGCTTGGGCCCCCAAGCGCAGCGCGTACCCACCAGCATCGAGGTTTTTGCCGGAGACGTAGACGTAACGGCGCTCTCCATCGACCACCGGCAGGCGCATCCACGTCCGCTTGAGGTCGAGCTCCAACATCGACGCGCGAAGGTCTTTCAACCACGCCGAGGTCTCGGGGTCCACCTGCAGGCCGACCGCGAGCGCGCGAAGCAAGCCTGCAATCCGGTCTCCCCGCGCCGCCGCTTCAGCGCTGGTTGGCCCAAGCCGCAACGCGCCGCGCCACAGGCCCAGGTCACCGAGATCGGCCGCGAGCACACCGAACCCCACCGCCATCAGCGCGGCCCGCATCCAGCTTCGCATGCCATCTCCTCGACCAACGCCGAGACTATATCCCGCCGCTAGCCCACCTCGCGGGCTTCTTCGCCCCAGGCATCATCGATGCGTTCAATGGCACGCAGCACCGCTTCGGGCGTGGCTGGCAAAAGGAGGTTGACCGGTTCCGGGTGCTCGCGAAAGGCCTGAATTGCCGCCCGCAGCGCGCCCACCACCGACAATGCCAACATGAATGGCGGTTCACCCACCGCTTTGCTCCCCCGCACGACCCGCGGATTGGATGCATGGTCGAGGAGGTCGACGCGGAAGTCGAGCGGCACATCGCCCGCCGACGGAATCTTGTAGGTAGACGGGCCGTGGGTGAGCAAGCGACCGAGGTGGTCGTGGCGAAGCTCCTCGCAAGTCAGCCAGCCCATCCCTTGCACAAACGCGCCTTCTATTTGCCCGCGGTCAATCGAGGGGACAAGGGGGTCGCCAACGTCGTGAAGAATGTCGACCCGCAAAACACGATACTCGCCCGTCAGGCGGTTCACTTCGACTTCGCTCAATGCGCCGCCAAATGCAAAATAAAAGAATGGGCGTCCACGTCCCCGTACAGGGTCATATGCAATACCGGGCGTCGCATAAAAGCCAGCGGCCGAGAGGCTGACTTGGCGAACCCAACATGCAAGGGCAAGGTCCGCAAACGACATCGAACGCCCATCCGGTGCCCGCACCTCACCTTCGTCAAACCGAAGTTGCATGGGATCGCGAACCCCCAACAGCTCGCACGCCACCTGCGACATACGCCCCACGATGGTGCTGCACGCCCGCGCGACCGCAGCGCCATTGAGGTCGCTTCCCGATGACGCCGCAGTCGCCGACGTATTGGGAACTTTGTCGGTAGCGGTGGTCATCACGCGCACGGCGGAAGGAGGCACACCAAACGCATCCGCAGCAATCGCGCGCATCTTGGTGTGGAGTCCTTGCCCCATTTCGGTGCCGCCATGGTTGATTTGCACGCTCCCATCTTTGTAGACCAGCACCAACGCGCCCGCTTGGTTCAACAAGCTGGCCGTAAACGAGATGCCGAATTTGAGTGGCTGGTACGCGATGCCGCGTCGGGTGAGGCCGCCCTTCGCATTGTGCCGTGCGATGGCCTCTTTTCGGGAGCGATAGTCAGACGACGCGAGCAAAGTGGCAGAGATGCGCTCCAGACGGCAATCTTCCACCACTTGGTCAAAGTGAGCGCGGTCGCGGGGAGCGTCGCCGTATACATTTCGCGTACGGATTTCGGTGGGGTCAAGGCCGAGCACCACTCCCGCTTGGTCAATGGCCGCCTCAATCGCGACCATCCCTTGGGGACCACCAAATCCGCGAAACGCTGTGTTGGACGGAAGATTGGTGGCGCACACGCGCCCTTCGACACGAAACGCCGGCACAAAATACGCGCTGTCGGCGTGAAAGAGCGCGCGGTCCATGACGGGGCCGGACAAATCGAGGGTCCAACCGCCGTTGCTCCAAAGCTTCACGTCAAACGCGAGAATCCGTCCGTCGCGCGAAAAGGCCGCACGCCAGCGGGCGAGGAAAGGATGTCGCTTGCCCGTCCACTGCATGTCTTGGTCGCGGTGCAACCAACACCGACATGCCTGCCCGGTCGCAAACGCGCCGAGCGCCGCATACGCCGCATACGGGCTGGCTTGGCTCTCTTTTCCACCAAATCCACCGCCCAACCGAGGCACTTCACACACGACCCGGTGGTCAGCGAGGCCGAGCACCCGCGCGACAACATGCTGGATTTCCGTAGGGTGTTGGGTGCTCGAACGCACGCGGTACGTGCCGTCCTCCTCCGGCAGTACCACAGCCGCCTGTGTTTCCAAGTAGAAGTGGTCCTGCCCTGGAATACGCTCTTCACCTGCCAAAACGATGTCAGCATGCGAAAAACCGTCTATGATATCGCCGCGTTCAATCACGTGGGGCTCGGTGTGGTACCAGCCGTGGGCGATGGCCTCATCGATGGTCAGCACGGGGGCCTCGACATCGACCTCCACCACGACCGCCGCCGCCGCCGCCATCGCGATGGCTTCCGTCTCCGCCACCACCAGCGCGACCGCCTGCCCCACGCAATGCACCCGACCATCGGCCAAAAACGGCTCGGTATGCGCAATGGGGCCCCAGGTCCGAGCCCCTGGAATGTCGGCCGCCGTCAAGAAAGCACGCACGCCCGGCATCGCGAGCGCCGCTGCTCCATCCAGCCGCACGATTCGACCACGGGCGACGGGAGACGGAACCGGCACCACCACGAGGGTGCCTACGGGCCCGGGGTCGTCGGCTACATAGCGGGCCGCTCCGGTGACGTGTAGATGGGCGCTTTCATGGGGCGAGGGACGACCAACGGCGCTCATGGCTGACCTCCTTCCACGACCGTTGCCGTGTGTCGCTCGGGCAGCACGGGGTCTTCGGGGGCGAGGGTTTCCAACAAAAAGCCCCGCAGCAAGTTTGCAGCGACCGTCGCCCGATACCAAGCGGTCGCGCGATGGTCGTCGATGGGCGAGAAGTCGCGCGCAAGGGCACGACACGCATCTTCCACGGTGCCGGACTCCCAGCGGCGGTTTCGCAATGACGCCTCAACGGCCGATGCACGCGCGGGCGTCGCGGCCATTCCGCCATAAGCAACCCGCGCGTGAAGCACGAACCCCTGCTCGTCGGTGGCAACCACCATCGCAGCGCTCACGGCGCTAATGTCCAACTCCCGCCGCTTGGACACCTTGAACGCACCCGCACGGGCGCCGGCAGGGAGGGCGGGAATATAAAACTCGACCACCACCTCTTCAGGCGCCAAAACGGTTGCGCGGTACCCCGTATAAAAATCGTCCATCGCAACAATACGGTCGCTCTCGGGCCCCCGAATACGAACCTGCGCGTCGAGCGCCAGCAAGACCGGCGGCAAATCGCCAATGGGCGACGCATTGCAGATGTTGCCCCCCACCGTGGCCCGGTTTTTGATTTGGCGCGACGCGAAATAGCGCAGCATACGAGCCAAAACGGGCAAGTTGTCCGCCGACCATGCTTCGAGGTCGGACAAGCGCACGCCCGCGCCAATCGTACACCCATCCTCATCGCGCTCGAGCGTGTCCATGCCGGGGAGGGCGGCGAGGTCGACCAAAAGCGGCCAAGTTTCTCGACGCTTGGTGATATTCAAGCCGAGGTCGGTGGCACCGTGAACATACCGGGGTGGGCTGTCCGATGCCGAAATCGCCGTCCACAGCGCATCCCAGGACGTGGGCCGCAAAAATCGCTGGTCGCCGGCAACCACCTGCACGGATGCCAAACGCGGCGCCGGACCCGCGCACGCACGCGAAAACGAATCGACGGGGCAGGTCCCCGCGACGGCATCCAATGCGTCGCGAATGGGCCGATAGCCGGTACAACGGCACAAGTTGCCGCAGATTTGGTCGTCTTTTCGGCCTTGGTCGGAGAGGTCTGTGCGATAGGTGCCCTCAAAGAGGCTCATGACGAAGCCGGGCGTGCAGTAGCCACACTGGGAGCCCAGCGCTTCGACCATCGACGCTTGTGCCGGATGCAACGAGCCATCTGCGGACAACCCTTCTACCGTCACAACATCTTGGCCATCCAGCGACGCGACCGGCAAAATACACGAGCAGACCGAGCGCCAAGCGCTACGACCCCTCCCCGCTGGCGCGCGAATCGCAATCGAGCAAGCGCCGCAATCGCCTTCAGCGCAGCCTTCTTTGGTGCCCGACATGCCCCGCGCCCGCAACCACTCCAAGGTGGTAGTGGTGGGAGTGATAGCGGACGCCGTGACGTCGCGGCCATTGAGTCGAAACTTGACGGACATAGGACTCCACGCGTGAGCACACGAACGCCCAGGATAACCGACCGAGGGCGAACGCGGCTTCGGTCTGTGACGATTTTGGGCCAACGCGCCCGCGGGAGCACCCGGAATTGGGTGTGCAACAGGCGCGCAATCGCGCTTCGCCGGGGCGCAAAGCGTGTACTGCAACATCGCCGCGTGGTTGGCGCTGGCCCCCAAAGCGCCGCGCACAAACGGATTCGCCGCCCCTTGCCCTTGCTGCGAGGCCACGCCGTCGCGGCAGGTGTGACGTGAACGCGAAGCGCAGTCCTACGGCGCTTCGGCCACCGAACAAGCCGCGGCCCCCGCGCACGCCCAATCATCGGGAAGATTGCCCGAAAACGTGACGCCGACGGCATGGAGGGAACCCGAAGCGGCATACAAGCCCGCACCTTCGGTGTCGGCGCGATTGTCCACAAACGACGCGCCCGAAACCGACACCACGCCGGCATCCACGAGAGCGATGCCACCTCCGACACCACCAAAGCCGGAATCGAAGAGACCATCCGAAACAGTCAAAGACGAAGTTTCGCGCACGGCGATGGCACCGCCAGCGATTCCCGCAGAGCAGGAGTCAAACGTGGTGTTGGATACGTCCACGAACGCACCCGCACGCAACAACAAGCAAGCGCCAAACTGGTCGACGCGGTGGGCCAGAAAGCGAGAGGCGTCGATGGCGACGGACCCGCTATCCCAAACCGTCATTGCGGCGCCATTTTCGGACGTATTGCCCGAGAACTGGACCTCCGAGACCACCACATCTTCATTCTGCGTCAGCCAGACCGCACCGCCCGAGACACTCGCAGAGCACGAAGAAAACGACACTACCTCCACCGTGAGGCCGGAAACATCCTGGCTCGCCAAGCAGCCGCCATGTTGCGCAGCCCCCCGCGCCATCGCGCCACCGGCTATCCGAATGTCTTGGCTTGCAGACAGGGCGACCGAACCACCGTCGTCTTGGGACAGATTGCGGTTGAACTGGCACTCCGAGATGCGCACATCTGTCGACTGGTCGACATACACCGCACCACCTGCGCCGTCTGCGGCATTGTCATCGAAAAATGACGTAGTGACGAGGACATTCGAGGACGACTCGATAGAGACGGCGCCTCCATGGGCCCGCGCGACGTTGTCATCAAAGCGACACGAACGCACGGTAACATCCGTCGCGTTCCGAATCCGAACGCCCCCACCTACGGTCGCGTCGCCATTTCGGATAGAAAAACCGTCGATGGTCGTTCCCGAAGCGCCGTCTACATCGAGCACATTCGCGCGACCGCCCCCGTCCAGGAACGTCACGTCGGGTCCGTCGACCGCCACCAACTGCACCGAACGCGCGATGAATGCGCCGTCCCAGGTGCCGGGGCCGACACACACGAAGCCGCCTTCGGGGGCCGCATCGACCGCGAGCTGGAGCGAAGCCACGTCTTCGGGCACCCGAACACCGCCATCCCCGCTACATGATTCCGGAATTCCATTGCAGGGAACTTCCGGCATGTCGGGGTGCACAAATGGATCGGCGTCGTCGCAATCGCCGCCCGTCGTCAACCAATCCGGCACCGTTGTGCAGGAGGCCACGGCTCCGGCGTCTCCCCCGAACCCGTCGCTATCCTCATCAGGAAAATAGGCCACCGAATCGACGGCATCGTCGTCAATCATGCCGTCGCAATCTTCATCTACGCCATCACAATGCTCCACTTGACCTGGGAACACAAGTGGGTTTTCATCGTCACAATCGAGGTCGGCGGCCACACCGTCGCCATCTGCATCGACGGGGGCTGGCGCGGACTTCGAAACGGTCGCCTCCCCCCCACAAGCAGCGACCCCCGCGCACACGATGAAGAAGCAAAGCCGCACGCACACCTCCAGACCGCGCGCGTATCCGTTCCCGGCGCCGACGAACAGCCGTGCATCTCCCGCCCGGAAACAGTAGGGGGCAACGACAACCCACCCACCCCGCACACGGCCCCCTCGTGACCCCAACGAACTCTTTGCGACGCCTCGTCCGTCCCGCTGCGGTGGGCGGGGTGTTGGTGCTCGCCGCATATGCGCTGCTGGCGATGCTTGCCGACGGCGCATCGGTCGCAGAAGCGGCACGACAAGTGCCACCTGCAACGGTTGGGTTGGCGCTGTTGAGTTCGACGGGCAACTTTTTCTTTCGCGGCCTGCGCTGGGACCTCTACCTACGCCGTGTGGGCGTGCAGGTACCGCTCGTCGACCGGTGGACGGTCTTTCTCGCTGGTTTTTCGATGTCTCTGACGCCGGGAAAGCTTGGCGAGCTGCTCAAGCCCGCGCTGCTGCACGACCGCTATGGCACGTCCGTCGCAGATGTCAGCTCGGCGGTGGTCGCCGAGCGCTTCACCGACCTTGTGGGTGTCGCATTGCTTCTGGCAATCGGTGCCACCACCGACCCTTCGTGGACCCCCGTGGCGGGGTTGGTATTGGGAATCCTCTCTTTTGGCCTCGCGCTGGTCGTTTCGCCTGGATTGGCCCAAGTGGCGTTGGGCATTGTATTGCGGCTCCCATTCGGCTCGCGTGTCGCTGGAATCGTGGAAGGCATCCTACGCAGTCTGCGCACGCTCTCGCAGCCCGCGGCGTTGGCGCCTGCATTGGGTTTGTCAGTCCTCGCATGGACCTGCCAATGCATCAGCTTGTGGCTGGTCGCCCAAACGTTGTTTCATTTGACATTCGTTGAAAGTGTGCTGTGCTATGTTGCCCCCCTCTTGGCCGGCGCCGCAGCATTGGTTCCCGGCGGTGTTGGCGTCGCCGAAGCCACCATGGCGACGATGGTCTCCCAATTTGGTGACGCGACCCTCGCGCAAGGAAGTGCGGTGACGGCGATTGTTCGCGGCGTCACGCTGTGGTGGGCAGTCGTGATTGGGGTGGTGGCGTTGGCCCGCTGGACGTTGCTTCGACGGGACTGAATGGCGATTCATTTCGTGGGTTTGTTTGGCGTGGGTTTTTTTTTGATCTTTTTTGAGGGCTTCTTGCGGGTTTCCGTGGGCTTCTGTGTTGTCTTGGGGCTTTATGTTGGTTTCCGTTGGCTGTAGCGAG